>NZ_BSTM01000003.1:100101-335178 GCF_030269515.1 Actinomadura sp. NBRC 104412
CTCGGGCGCTGGGCGCCCTCCTTCTCCGGCACCGCGTGCGATCGCTGGATCGCTTCGACTCGCCCTGGGGGCTCGCTGCGCGATCAGGGTCTCGCTGGCGCTCGCCCCTGCCTTCGGTCGCGATCGCAGCGCTTGGGCGACCGTTCGGGGCTGGTGTGACGGGCTGAGGTCGTTGCGGTGTGTGCTTTGCTTCAGGGGGGTGCGCTGTTTGTTGGCGGTGCCTGCGGCGTCGGGCGCTGGGCGCCCTCCTTCTCCGGCACCGCGTGCGATCGCTGGATCGCTTCGACTCGCCCTGGGGGCTCGCTGCGCGATCAGGGTCTCGCTGGCGCTCGCCCCTGCCTTCGGTCGCGATCGCAACGCCCGGGCGCCGTCCGGGGCTGGGGGCAACGGGCTGAGGAGAGTGCGACTGTGTTCATTGGCAAGCACGAGCTGCGCTCCTCGCCTAATGGCGGCTCGTCGCTTGTCGCGCCTGCGGCGATCGCTGCATCGCTCCGACTCGCCCAGGGGCTCGCTCCGCGATCAGATTCTTGCTTCGCTCGAATCTGCCTTCGGACGCGATCGCAGAGCTTGGAACTACGTTGTTTGCGGTGCTTCGGCGCGTTGACGTTGAGCCCTACGTCCGGTTAGCACAGGGCGCGGGTCGGCTCGTCTTCGGTGCTGGTCCGTATGTGCCCTGTGCGTCTCAACCGACGGGCGTCCTGGTAGGGCTGCAACGCTCTAGGAGCTGCACCATGTGCCGTGCGTCCTTGTCAACGTCACCGGCGCGCATCAGGCAGCCTGCGCCGTAGCCTGAAGTCGTCGAGGCATCAGAAAGGTGCGGGGCCTATGTATGACCGTACACCGGACCCGGCTGACCCCAGCCTGACCGTCGGGCAGCGGATTCGCTTCTTCCGCGAGCGTCGTGGCATGTCCCGAGAAGTGCTCGGCGGCCTGGTCGGCAAGAACGGTCGATGGATCAAGGCGATCGAGCGCGGCGAGATCGACCAGCCCAAGCTGCCCATGCTGATCAGCCTGGCCGAGGCGCTGAGGATCCGGGACGTCGGCAGGCTCGTCGGGGGACAGCCCATGCCCACGACCATGTTCAGAGGCCCTGGGCACGCGGCGTTGCCAGCGGTACGGAACGCGATCAACGCCGTGGCCGTATCGGTCGCGGGGACGCCCGCCCCGCTGGACCACTTGCAGGCGCGGCTTGACGCGGCATGGCGTGCGCGGCACTCGGCGCCCGATCACCGTACGGTCCTGGGCGGGCTCCTCCCGGAGCTGATCCGGGACGCCAAGCACGCCGCCCGAGCATACGAGGGTGACGAACGGCGACGTGCGCTCGCCCTTCTGGCGCAGGTCTATCACCTCACGCAGTTCTTCGTGGCCTACCAGCCGTCCGCTGACCTGCTCTGGCGGGTGGTCGAGCGGTCCATGATGGCGGCCGAGGAATCCGAGGACCCCCGTTCCTTCGCCGGCGCCGTATGGCTTGCCGCCCAGGCTCACCGCGACAACGGCGACTTCGACGCCGCTGAGACGGTCAATCGTGAGGGCTTGGAAATGCTTGAGCCACACGTTGACAGCGGGGAGGACGGCTTGGTCGCGATGTGGGGGGCATTGCACCACGAAATGGCATATACCGCCGCGCGCGCCGGGGAAAAGGGCACCGCCTGGCACTGGTGGGAGAAGGCCGACGAGATCGCGCGGCGACTTCCTGACAACTACTACGAGCCGATGACCTCGTTCTCGCGGGTGATCATGGGGGCGCACGCGGTCACGGTCGCGGTCGAGCTGCGACAAGGTGGAGAGGCACGCAAGCAGGCCAGGAGATCGGAACGGGCTCCGATCCCCTCTCAACCTCGGAAGGGCCGTCATCTGATCGAGGTGGCGCGTGCCTGGCGACTGGCCGGGGATCAGTCTGCCGTGCTTGCCACGCTGGACGCCGCATACGTGTCCGCCCCAGAGACCATCCGGTACAACGGGTATGCCCGGAGAATGGTCTTGGAAGCGACGCAAGGGCCATCCGACTTGCGCCGCAGTGCTCAGGATCTGGCGGACCGCATAGGGATGCTGGTTTAGAGGGGACAGAATTCCTGTCCCTCCGGCCGCGGGAGTCGCGCCAATCTTGGTCGCGTGCAGGCGACACCACTCCGCGTGCCGGTGGATGGCATCGCCCAGTTCTGCTGCTGGGCGTCCCCGGCCGAAAATGAAGACCCTGACCGCCTCAGATATGCGAGTGCGCCGTTGGATGCGGCTGTCGCCGCCCCTCGCGGGCTGGCCTGTGGCGTAGTGCGGGCGCCGGTCCTGAACGTGATCGCGATCCGTCCTGGGGCGGAGCGCGGTGGCGGGGGGCCGGCTCTCCCGTGTCCTGCGGTGGGTGGGGCCATGGTCGGGTCGTGGGCAACGGGGGCGGTCTGATGGCTGTTGCCTACGCACCCGAGATCCCGACGCTGGTTCTTCAGCCCACGGAGCGTGCTCCCGTGTCGGCTCGGCGGTTCGTTGCCGAGCGGTTTCGTGAGTGGGGGTCCGGGACGACTACGTCGGTCGTGTGGTGGTGACCGAGCTGGTGACCAATGCCTACCGGCATGGGGCGGGGTTCATCGTGGTGCGGGTGTTCCGGGACGAGCGGGATGGCCTGGTGGTGATCGAGGTCTGGGACCAGGGGGAGGGGCGGCCGGTTCTGAGGTCGGAGGACCACGAGTCGGATTCGGGGCGGGGGCTGTTGATGATGTCCCGGCTCGTTCACGAGTGGGGCACGCGACCGACGATGGAAGGCGGGAAGATCGTTTGGGCGAAGTGCGGTCTTTGAGGTGCCGGGGCGGGGTTCGGGGGGTGTGAGAGCCTTTGGGTGGCTTGAGGAGGGGTGTTGGCGGGGCCTGGGGCGCGGCGCGGGTTGGTTCCGCTGCTCGCTTTTCTCGGGGTCATGGCCTACGCGTTCGCGATGGCGGTCATCGCGCCCGCGCTGCCGCTGATCAAGGACGGGCTGGGGACGTCCGAGGCCGGGGCGGCCTGGGCGATGACGGCGATGATGCTGTCGGCCGGGGTGGCCACGCCTGTGGTGGGGCGGCTCGGGGACATGTACGGGCCTCGGCCCGTGCTGCTGGTGGTCCTCGTGGTGACCGCCACGGGGATGGTGGTGGCGGCTTCGGCGGGGACGCTCGGCGTGATGCTGGTGGGGCGGGTGCTCGCCGGGGTGGGCGGGGGTGTCTTCCCGCTCGCGTTCACGATCGTGCGGGAGGTGTTCCCGCCGGACCGGACGGCGTCGGCCGTGGGGTTGATGTCGTCGATGCTGGGGGCCGGGGGCGGGCTGTCGTGGTGCGTGGCCGGGCCGATCATCGATGGGCTCGGGTGGCGGTGGTTGCTGTGGGTGCCCGTGATGGGGCTCGTGCCGGGGCTGGTGGCGGCCTATTGGATCGTTCCGGACGTCGGCGGGGGGACGGTGGTGCGGATCGACTGGTGGGGTGGGGTGCTGTTCGCCGGCTGGCTCGCGATCGGGCTGGCGGCGCTCACCCAGGCGACGGCTTGGGGGTGGGGGGCGGTGGGGCTGGGGTGCTCGGCCGCTGCGCTGGCGGTCGTCTGGTTCGCTGTGGAGAGGCGGGTGGAGCGGCCGCTCGTCGACTTACGGTTGATGCGGCGGCGGGCGATCTGGACGGCGAACGTCGCTTCGCTGTTGTCGGGGTACGCGCTGTTGTCGGGCGGGCTGCTGTTCCCGTTGCTGGTGCAGCTTCCGGAGGAGAACGGGTTCGGGTTCGGGGCGACCGCGACGCAGGCGGCCTTGCTTCAGTTGCCGTCGAGCGCGGCGATGACGGTGGCGGGGCTGACGGCGGGGATGCTCCACCGGGTTCTGGGGTCGCGGGTCATCCTGGTGGCGGGGGCGGTGCTGACCGCGGCCGGGTACGGGTTCGTGACGTTCGAGCACGAGACGATGGGGCAGCTCTACACGGGGAGTGTCGTGCGGGGGCTGGGCATCGGGCTGGCGTACGCGGCGGTGGCGAATCTGGTGGTGGCGGCGGTGCCGGCCGGGGAGACCGGGCTGGCGACCGGTGTGAACACGCTGACCCGTACGGTCGGCGCCGCCGTGGGGACGCAGGTGAGCGCGGTGATCGTGGCGGCGTCGGGGGCCGCGGAGAGCGGGTTCACGCTGGGGTTCGCGGTCAGCGCGGGCGTGATGGGCGCCGTCCTGGTGATGGCTCTGCTGACCCCGGGACGCGGTCCTAAGCTGAAGGGATGGTCTTCCCAGCGGGCGTGACGGCGCTGGTGGTGGCCGCCACGGCCGTCTCGGCGGTGAGGACGCCCGCGCAGCCGTGGCCGCGGGTGCTGCTGGACTGGGCGCTGGTGCTCAGCGTGTGCGGGGCGCTCTTCCTGTGGCGGCGGTACCCGGTGGCGGCGTGCGCGTACGCGTTAACGGCGTCCATGGTGTTCTACGTGCTGAGCCCTGTGGACGGGCCGCTGCTGGTCGTGGTGATGGTGCTCCTGTACGCGGTGGCCGCTGCCGGGCGTACGGCCACGGCGGCGGCGCTGGGCGCGGCGCTGCTGGTCGAGACCGGCCTGGGGACGCTGGCGGGCAACTCGGAGTTCAACGGGATCACGCTGTTCATGCTGGGCGGCTGGGTGGTGGCGATGGTGGCGCTGGGCGCGGTCCGGCACGGGAGGCAGCGATACGCGCAGGCGGCGGTGCGGCGGGTGGAGGCGGACGCGCGGCGCCGCCAGGCGGAGGAGCGGCTGCGGATCGCCCGGGAGCTGCACGACGTGGTCGGCCACCACCTGTCGATGATCAACGTGCAGGCGGGCACCGCGTTGCACCGCATGGGTCGCGACCCGGACCAGGCCGGGACCGCGCTCAAGGTGATCAAGGAGGCGAGCCGGGACACGCTGCGCGAGCTGCGGTCGACCCTGGGCGTCCTGCGCCAGGTGGACGAGGCGGAGCCGACGGCGCCGGCGAGCGGCCTGGCCCGCCTGGAGGAGCTGGAGCGGTACGCGGAGCTGGCGTCCCTCACAGTGGACGTGGTGACGCAGGGCGAGCCGCGGGAGCTGCCGGCCGGTGTCGACCTGGCGGCGTACCGGATCCTCCAGGAGTCGATCACCAATGTGACCCGGCACGCCGCCGCGCGCACGGTACGGGTGACGATCGCCTACGAGACGGGCGAGCTGCGCCTTGAGGTCGAGGACGACGGGCGCGGCGCGGAGGCCACGTCCCACGGTGGCGGGGACGGGATCCGGGGCATGCGGGAACGCGCGCGGGCGCTGGGCGGGGACCTGGCGGCCGGGCCCCTGCCGGGCGGCGGCTTCCGGGTGCGGGCGCGGCTGCCCTATGGTGCCGCCCCATGATCCGTGTCCTGCTCGCCGAGGACCAGGCGCTGGTGCGCGCCGGGTTCCGCGCCCTGCTCGACGACGAGGACGACATCGCCGTGGTCGGGGAGGTCGCGGACGGGGCGGCGGCGGTGGAGGCGGCGCGGGCGGAGCGTCCCGACGTGGTGCTCATGGACATCCGGATGCCGGGGATGAACGGTCTGGAGGCCGCCCGGCGGATCGCGGCCGAGCTGCCCGCGGTCCGCGTCGTCATCCTCACCACCTTCGACATGGACGAGTTCGTGTACGGGGCGATGCGCGCCGGGGTGGCGGGCTTCCTGGTGAAGGACACCGACCCGGAGGACCTGATCCGGGCGGTGCGGGTCGCGGCCCGCGGCGACGCGCTGATCAGCCCGTCGGTGACCCGGCGGCTGATCGCCCAGTACGCGGGGCGGGCGCCGCGTCCCGCCGCCGACCCCCGGGTGAACGCGCTGACGCCGCGCGAACGCGAGCTGGTGACGCTGGTCGCGGAGGGCCTGGCGAACGACGAGATCGCGGGGCGGCTGTCGCTCAGCCAGGCCACCGTCCGCAGCGCGGTCAGCCGCGTCATGGCGAAGCTGGGCGTCCGGAACCGGGCGGGCCTGGTGGTGTTCGCGTATGAGAGCGCCCTGGTGGGGCCGGGGTGGGCGCAACACGAGGCGTAGAACGGGCACGCCGGGCGCAACAAACGCGGCAGCGAGCTGGGGACCCGCGGCCGATCCGGAGCGGACCGGTCTTCCCCCACGGTGGTGCCATGGACCAGTACGCAACCGATACGAAACCCCGGACAACGACGTCTCAGCAGAAACCCGGCTTGTTCGGGCGCCTCGCCGGATGGTCGTACGGCCACCGGTGGCTGGCGCTGGGCATCTGGGTCCTGGTGCTGGTGGGGGTCACGGCGGCGTCGCAGGCGGTCGGCGCCGACTACCGCAACGACTTCTCGCTGCCGGGCACGCAGTCGCAGCGCGCCTCCGACCTGCTCGCCGAGCACGGCGCGCGGCAGGCGGGCGACAGCCTCCAGGTGGTGGTCAAGGCACGGGACGGCCTGCGCGCGCCGGCCGTCCAGCGGGACGTGCGCGCCGCCCTCGGCCGGATCGACGGCCTGCCGAGCGTGGCCGCCGTCCGTTCCCCCTACGACGACGCGCAGGCCGTCTCCCGCGACGGGACGATCGGCTACGCCACCGTGACCCTCACGGCCAAGGCGGAGAGCGTGCCGAGGGAGGACGTGGTCCGCATCATCGGCGCCGCGCGGACCGCCGCGTCCCCGGGCGTCCAGGTGGAGGTCGGCGGTGAGGCGGCGCGCGGCGCGGAGGAGGAGGGCGGCGCGGCCGAGGGAGCGGGCATGCTGGCCGCACTGGTCGTCCTGGTGCTGCTGTTCGGCTCGCTGATCGCCGCCGCGCTGCCGCTGGTCACCGCGTTGTTCGCGGTGGGCTCGGCGATGGGGCTGATCGTGCTGGCCTCGCGGGTCGCGACGATCGCCGACTTCACCCCGCCGATCATGATGCTGGTGGGGCTGGGCGTCGGCGTCGACTACGCGCTGCTGGTGTTCTACCGGTACCGGCACGAGCTGCTCGAGGGCGCACGGCCGCGGGAGGCGACGGTACGGGCGCTGGACGCGGCGGGACGCACCGTGACCATCGCCGCCTGCACGGTGGTCATCGCGCTGCTGGGGCTGGTGGCGCTGGGGCTCGGGTCGCTGCGGGGCGTGGCGCTCGCCGTGGCGCTGACCGTGCTGGTGACGATGCTCGCCTCGCTGCTCCTGCTGCCCGCGCTGCTGGGCGTCTTCGGCGGACGGATCGAGCGGCGGGTCCGCAAGCGGGCCGGGCGCGCGGCGGCGCGCGGGCGGGAGCCGGGCGTCCGCTGGCGGCGGCTGGCCACGGCCGTGCAGCGCCGCCCTGTCGTGCCGCTGCTGGTGGCCGTGCTGGCGCTGCTCGCCCTGTCGGCTCCCGCGCTGGGCATGCGCCTGGGCTTCGCCGACGCCGGCAACGACCCCGCCTCGTCCACCACCCGCAAGGCGTACGACCTGCTCGCCGAGGGGTTCGGCCCCGGCTTCAACGGCCCGCTGGTCGTCGTGGCGGAGGGCGGCATGGCGGAGGGACGCCGTATCCAGGGCGTCCTGTCGGGGACCGAGGGCGTCGCCGCCGCCACGCCGCCGATCCCGTCCCGGGACGGCCGGCTGTTCACCGTCCTGGTGTTCCCGGACTCGGCCCCGCAGGCGCCGCGGACCGCCGACCTCGTCCACACCCTGCGTGACGACGTCCTGCCGGAGGGCTATCTGGTCGGCGGGCCGACGGCCGCCGCGCAGGACTTCTCCGACACGGTGAGCGGCCGGCTGCCCGTGTTCGTGGCGATCGTGGTGGTGCTGTCGGCGCTGCTGCTCCTGGTCGCGTTCCGCTCGGTGCTGATCCCGGTCAAGGCGGCGCTGCTCAACCTGCTCAGCATCGCGGCGGCGCTCGGCGCGATCACCCTGGTGTTCCAGCACGGGTGGTTCGGGGTGCCGGGAGGCCCCATCGAGGCGTTCATCCCCGTGATGATCTTCGCGATCGTGTTCGGCCTGTCCATGGACTACGAGGTGTTCCTGCTGTCGCGGATCCACGAGGAGTGGGCGCGCACCCGGGACCCGTCCGCGGCCGTGCGGGAGGGGCTGGCCTCGACCGGCCAGGTGATCACCGCGGCCGGGCTCATCATGATCGTGGTGTTCGCCGCGTTCGTCCTGAGCCCGAGCCGGATGCTGCAGCAGTTCGGGCTGGGCCTCGCCGTGGCGATCCTGCTGGACGCCGTGGTCATCCGCTGCCTGATCGTCCCGGCCGTCATGGGGCTGCTGGGCCGGCGCGCCTGGTGGCTGCCGCGGCCCCTGGGCCGCCTCCTCCCGGAGGTGTCCCTGGAGAGCCCCGCCCACGGGGAGCCGGTCACGGCCGGGTCCGCCAGGACCGGCGCAGCCCGCAGGACATGACGTTCTGGACATGGCCGGAAACGCCCGCGGGGCCCCGCGCATCGGTGTGCGCGGGGCCCCGCGGTGTGGCCTGAAGAAGGCCGACCGGAACGGTCCGATCGGCCCTGGCCGGGGGGGATGGGGGGGTCAGAAGGACTCGACGGCGCGGCGCGCCTCGGGGTCCAGGACGCCCCAGGTGATGAGCTCTTCGGTGAGCTCGGTCGGGGACTTGTCGTAGATGACCGCGAGCGAGCGCAGGTCCTCCTGGCGGATGGACAGAACCTTTCCGTTGTAGTCGCCCCGCTGGCTCTGGATCGTCGCGGCGTAGCGGGCGAGGGGACCGGCCTTGTCCTTCGGAAGCTGCTGGAGCCGCTCGAGGTCGATCACGAGTTTCGGCGTTGGCCCGAGCGGGCTCGGCGCGGCACCGCCGGGCAGCAACTCGGAGACCGGCACGCCATAGAAATCGGCGAGTTCGGCCAGCTTCTGAACGGTGACGGCGCGGTCGCCCCGCTCGTACGAACCCACGACGACGGCCTTCCAGCGGCCACGGGACTTCTCTTCCACACCGTGCAGGGACAGTCCTTGCTGGGTGCGGATGGCGCGCAGTCGCGCACCGAGAGCCTTTGCGTATTCAGACGGCATTTGCGGCCCCCAGGCTCACTTTCGGTTGTCGTCGGGCCCCGGGCGTACCCGGGGGGAGCCAGCTCTTTTCAGCCTGTGACGGCCTCGAAGCACTGTCTCCAGGGATGGTTACGGACAGTGACGGTAAAACGGCGACGGCCCCAGGTCAAGCTGATTGGAAAAAAGCGGTCGAATCCGCAGGTCTCCCTTCGGTCCGTCCGGATCGCGGCGAACCTCCCCGGGGCGCGCCCCGCCCCGGGGCCTGCGAACCGTCCCGCACGGCGCCGGGACACGCCGTGGCGGCGCCCATGGTGAACCCTATGTGACCACTCTCACCAGGCAAGACGCCGCAAGGCCCGGTGAAGGGCAGGGATCGCGGACTGCTACCGTGAGTGCGACACAACGTCCTTTAATGCCCGTCCCGTGAGGCGGGAAAGGAGGTTCCGGCGGTGAATGCTGCCTCCAGACCGGAGCGGCCGCCCGAAACGCGGCCCGAGACCACGCCCGTGACATCTCCGGGCGCCGGCCACAAATCGGTTCTCGAAGGCCCCGACATCCGGCGTGCGCTCACCCGCATCGCGCACGAGATCCTCGAACGCACCAAGGGCGGCGGCGACGTCGTCCTGCTGGGCATCCAGACCCGCGGCGTCACGCTGGCCCGCAGGCTGGCCGCCAAGCTGGAGGAGGTCGAGGGGCGCCGCGTGCCGTGGGGCTCGCTCGACGTGACCATGTACCGCGACGATCTGCGGTTGAAGCCCGCCCGCGCGCTGGGCCGCACCGAGATGCCGCCCGAGGGCGTGGACGACCGGATCGTGGTGCTGGTCGACGACGTGCTGTTCTCCGGCCGCACCGTGCGGGCCGCGCTGGACGCCCTGAACGACCTGGGCAGGCCGCGCGCCGTCCAGCTCGCCGTCCTGGTCGACCGCGGCCACCGCGAGCTGCCGATCCGCGCCGACTACGTGGGCAAGAACCTGCCCACGTCCAAACGGGAGACCGTGAAGGTGCTGCTGACCGAGAACGACGACCGCGACGCCGTCACGCTCGGGCCCGCCCATAGCGGGGGGCCGTCCACCCGGAGCGACGGGAGGGGGCGCCGATGAACCGGCACCTGATCTCGGCCGCCGACCTGAGCAGGGACGACGCCCTGCTGGTCCTGGACACCGCCGAGGAGCTGGCGCAGGTCTCGGGGCGGTCCACCGTCAAGAAGCTGCCGACGCTGCGCGGCCGTACCGTGGTGAACCTGTTCTTCGAGGACTCCACCAGGACCCGGATCTCCTTCGAGGCGGCGGCCAAGCGGCTGTCCGCCGACGTGATCAACTTCTCCGCGAAGGGGTCGAGCGTGTCCAAGGGCGAGAGCCTGAAGGACACCGCGCTCACCCTGGAGGCGATGGGCGCCGACGGCGTGGTCATCCGGCACGGCGCGTCCGGCGCGCCGCACCGGCTGGCGGGCTGGGTGCGCGGCAGCGTGGTCAACGCCGGCGACGGCACGCACGAGCACCCCACGCAGGCGCTGCTCGACGCGTTCACCATGCGGCGCCGCCTGGGCGCCCTGGAGGGCCGCAAGGTCACGATCGTGGGGGACGTGCTGCACAGCCGGGTGGCGCGCTCCAACGTGCTGCTGCTGCACACCCTCGGCGCCGACGTCACCCTGGTCGCCCCGCCGACGCTGCTGCCGGTCGCGGTCGGCACCTGGCCGTGCGCCGTGTCGTACGACCTGGACGCGGTGCTGCCCAAGAGCGACGTGGTGATGATGCTGCGCGTCCAGGCGGAGCGGATGAACGCCGCCTACTTCCCGACCGTCCGCGAGTACAGCCGCCGCTACGGGCTGGACGGCGACCGCATGGCGCAGCTCCCCGACCACGCCATCGTCATGCACCCCGGGCCGATGAACCGCGGCGTCGAGATCGCCGCCGAGGTCGCCGACTCGGTCAGGTCCACCATCGTCGAGCAGGTCGCCAACGGCGTCTTCGCCCGCATGGCCGTCCTCTACCTCCTCCTCGGAGGCTCGGAACCCGCGATCGGCAAGGAGGCCGCCCGATGACCGCCCGCTTCGTCATCAAGGACGCCCGGATCCTCGGCGGCGAGCCGCGGGACCTGCTCGTCCGGGACGGGCGGATCGCCGAGACCGGCCGGAACCTCGACGCGGCCGGGGCGGAGATCGTCCGGGCCGAGGGGCTGATCGCGCTGCCCGGCCTGGTCGACCTGCACACCCACCTGCGCGAGCCGGGGCGGGAGGACGCCGAGACCGTCGAGTCGGGCACCCGCGCCGCCGCGATGGGCGGGTTCACCGCCGTGCACGCGATGGCCAACACCGACCCCGTCGCCGACACCGCGGGCGTGGTCGAGCAGGTGTGGCGGCTGGGACGCGAGGCCGGGTACTGCGAGGTGCGGCCGGTCGGCGCGGTCACCCGGGGCATCAAGGGCGAGCAGCTCGCCGAGCTGGGCGCGATGGCCGACTCGCCCGCGGGGGTGCGGGTGTTCTCCGACGACGGCCACTGCGTCGCGGACGCGGTGATCATGCGGCGGGCGCTGGAGTACGTGAAGGCGTTCGACGGCGTGGTGGCCCAGCACGCGCAGGAGCCGCGGCTGACCGAGGGCGCGCAGATGAACGAGGGCGAGGTGTCGGCCAGGCTCGGCCTGGGCGGCTGGCCCGCGGTGGCCGAGGAGGCGATCATCGCGCGGGACGTGCTGCTGGCCCAGCACGTGGGGTCCCGCCTGCACGTCTGCCATGTGTCCACGGCCGGCTCGGTGGAGATCATCCGCTGGGCCAAGAGCAAGGGCTGGCAGGTCACCGCCGAGGTGACCCCGCACCACCTGCTGCTGACCGACGCCCGCGCGGAGAGCTACGACCCCCTCTACAAGGTCAACCCGCCGCTGCGCACCGCCGAGGACGTGGCCGCCCTCCGCGACGCGCTGGCCGACGGCACCATCGACTGCGTCGCCACCGACCACGCCCCGCACCCGGTCGAGGCCAAGGAGACCGAGTGGGCGGTGGCCGCCATGGGCATGATCGGCCTGGAGACGGCGCTGTCGGTGGTGCATGAGGCGATGGTCGCCACCGGCCTGCTCGACTGGGCCGGGGTCGCCGACCGCATGTCCCACCGCCCGGCCGGCATCGGGCGGCTGTCCGGCCAGGGCCGTCCGCTGGAGCCCGGCGAGCCCGCCAACATCACCCTGTACGACCCGTCGCCGCGCCGCGTCGTCGACCCGATGGGCATGACCTCCAAGAGCCGCAACACCCCGTACGCCGGGATGGAACTGCCCGGCCGCGTCGTGGCCACGTTCCTGCGCGGCAGGCCCACCGTCCTGGAAGGAAGGCTTCAGTGAACGTCGTGAGTGACCGGCCGAGCGCCGGCGGACGGGACGAGCCGGTGAGCACGGCGGTTCTCATCCTCGAAGACGGGCGGGTCTTCCGCGGCGCCGCGTACGGGGCCGAGGGCGAGACCTTCGGGGAGATGGTGTTCAACACCGGGATGACCGGCTACCAGGAGACCTTGACCGACCCCTCGTACGCCCGGCAGATCGTGGCGATGACCGCCCCGCACATCGGCAACACCGGCGTGAACGAGGAGGACCCCGAGTCGCGCCGCATCCAGGTCGCCGGATACGTGGTGCGCGAGCCCGCGCGCGTGGCGTCGAGCTGGCGCGCGACCGGATCGCTGGGGTCGGCGCTGCGCGAGCAGGGCGTCGTGGGCATCGCGATCACCGGCACCCGGGCGCTCACCCGGCATCTGCGCGACCGCGGCGCGATGCGCGCCGGGATCTTCAGCGGCCCCGCCGCCGCGGCTCCCGAACGGGAGCTACTGGAAAAGGTGCTGGCCAGCCCGTCGATGGAGGGCGCCGACCTCGCCCGGGACGTGTCCACCCCGGAGCCGTACGTGGTCGAAGCCCACGGCGAGAAGCGGTTCACGGTCGCGGCCGTCGACCTGGGCATCAAGTCGATGACCCCGTACCGGATGGCGCAGCGGGGCTGCGAGGTGCACGTGCTGCCCGCGACCAGCACGGCCGCCGACATCCTGGCCATAGGACCGGACGGGGTGTTCTTCTCCAACGGCCCCGGCGACCCGGCCGTCGCCGACTACGCGGTGGACGCGCTGCGCGGGGTCCTGGACGCCGGCACGCCGTTCTTCGGGATCTGCTTCGGCAACCAGATCTTCGGGCGCGCGCTCGGCCTGGGCACCTACAAGCTGAGGTTCGGGCACCGCGGCATCAACCAGCCCGTCAAGGACCGCACGACCGGCAAGGTCGACGTGTCCGCGCACAACCACGGGTTCGCGGTGGACGCGCCCGCCGACGGGCCGTTCGACACCCCGTACGGGCGGGCCGAGGTCAGCCACGTCAACCTGAACGACGGCTGCGTCGAGGGGCTGCGGCTGCTCGACCGCCCGGCGTTCAGCGTCCAGTACCACCCCGAGGCCGCGGCGGGACCGCACGACGCCTCCGGGCTGTTCGACCGCTTCTGCGACCTCATGCAGGGAAAGGGGCCGCGGTAATGCCGCGCCGCAGGGATCTGGAGTCCGTGCTGGTGATCGGCTCCGGGCCGATCGTGATCGGCCAGGCATGCGAGTTCGACTACTCGGGCACCCAGGCGTGCCGGGTGCTCAAGGCCGAGGGCCTGCGGGTGGTGCTGGTCAACAGCAACCCCGCGACGATCATGACCGATCCGGAGTTCGCCGACGCCACCTATGTCGAGCCGATCACCCCGGAGGTGGTCGAGAAGATCATCGCCAGGGAGCGGCCGGACGCGCTGCTGCCCACGCTGGGCGGCCAGACCGCGCTGAACACCGCGATCGCCCTGTACGAGAGCGGCGTGCTGGAGCGGTACGGCGTCGAGCTGATCGGCGCCGACGTCCAGGCGATCCAGGCGGGGGAGGACCGGGAGCGGTTCAAGGAGGTCGTCGCCAAGGTCGCCGCCGAGCACGGCCTGAACGCCGAGTCCGCGCGCTCGCGCATCTGCCGCTCGATGGACGAGGTGCTGGAGGCCGCCGCCGAGCTGGGCTACCCGGTGGTGGTGCGGCCCTCGTTCACGATGGGCGGCGCCGGGTCCGGGTTCGCCCACGACGAGGACGCCCTGCGCCGCATCGCGGGCGCCGGGCTGGACGCGTCCCCGACCGGCGAGGTGCTCCTGGAGGAGTCGATCCTCGGCTGGAAGGAGTACGAGCTGGAGGTCATGCGCGACCGCGCCGACAACGTGGTGATCGTCTGCTCCATCGAGAACCTGGACCCGATGGGCGTGCACACCGGCGACTCGATCACCGTGGCCCCGGCGATGACGCTGACCGACCGCGAGTACCAGAACATGCGGGACGTGGCCATCGCGGTGATCCGCGAGGTCGGGGTGGACACCGGCGGCTGCAACATCCAGTTCGCCGTGCAGCCCGGCACCGGCCGCATGATCGTGATCGAGATGAACCCGCGGGTGTCGCGCTCGTCGGCGCTGGCGTCCAAGGCGACCGGCTTCCCGATCGCCAAGATCGCGGCGAGGCTGGCGGTCGGCTACACCCTCGACGAGATCCCCAACGACATCACCGCCGAGACCCCGGCGTCGTTCGAGCCGACCCTCGACTACGTGGTGGTCAAGGTGCCGAGGTTCGCGTTCGAGAAGTTCCCCGGCGCCGACACCACCCTCACCACCCACATGAAGTCGGTGGGCGAGGCGATGGCGATCGGCCGCAACTTCACCGAGGCCCTGCAGAAGGCGCTCCGCTCGCTGGAGCAGAAGGGCTCCTCGTTCTCCTGGAAGGGCGGCCCCGGCGACAGGGCCACCTGGCTGGAACGGGCGGGCAGGCCCCACGACGGCCGGATCCGCGCCGTCCAGCGGGCCCTGTGGGCGGGCGCGTCCGTCCAGGAGGTGTACGAGGCCACCGGCATCGACCCGTGGTTCCTCGACCAGATCGTCGCGATCAACGAGATCGCCGAGGAGATCCGCACCGCCGACGACGCCCTCACCCGCGACAAGCTGCTGCGCGCCAAGCGGCACGGGTTCTCCGACGCCCAGATCGGCGAGCTGCGCGGCCTGTCCGAAGAGGTGGTCCGGGAGCTGCGGCACGCGCTCGGCATCCGCCCGGTGTACCTCACCGTCGACACGTGCGCCGCCGAGTTCGAGGCCCGCACGCCCTACCTGTACTCGGCCTACGACGAGGAGACCGAGGTCCCGTACGGCACCAGGCCCAAGGTGATCATCCTGGGGTCCGGGCCGAACCGGATCGGGCAGGGCGTGGAGTTCGACTACTCCTGCGTGCACGCCTCGTTCACCCTCGCCGAGGCCGGCTACGAGACCGTCATGGTCAACTGCAACCCCGAGACGGTGTCCACCGACTACGACACCTCGGACCGGCTGTACTTCGAGCCGCTGACCCTGGAGGACGTGCTGGAGGTGGTGCACGCCGAGCAGCGCACCGGCGAGGTCGCCGGGGTGATCGTCCAGCTCGGCGGGCAGACCCCTCTCGGCCTGGCCCAGAGGCTCAAGGACGCGGGCGTCCCCATCGTCGGCACGTCCCCCGAAAGCATCCACCTGGCCGAGGAGCGCGGCGCGTTCGGGCGGGTCCTGCACCGCGCGGGCCTGCCGGCGCCCAAGCACGGCACCGCCACCACCTACCAGGAGGCCCGCGAGATCGCCGCCGAGGTCGGCTACCCGGTGCTGGTACGGCCGTCCTACGTCCTGGGCGGGCGCGGCATGGAGATCGTGTACGACGACGCCACGCTGGAGTCGTACATGTCCAAGTACATGGCCAAGGCCACGGTCGCGCTGGGCACGGGCGCGCTGCCCGAGCACCCGGTGCTGATCGACCGGTTCCTGGACGAGGCCATCGAGATCGACGTGGACGCGATCTTCGACGGCGAGGAGCTGTACCTGGGCGGCGTCATGGAGCACATCGAGGAGGCCGGGATCCACTCCGGCGACTCGGCGTGCGCGCTGCCGCCGATCACCCTCGGGCGCGAGGACGTGCGCCGCATCCGCGAGTCCACCGAGGCGCTGGCGCGCGGCATCGGCGTGCGCGGGCTCATGAACGTCCAGTACGCCCTCTCGGCGGGCGTCCTGTACGTGCTGGAGGCCAACCCGCGCGCGTCCCGCACCGTCCCGTTCGTCTCCAAGGCGACGGCCGTCCCGCTGGCGAAGGCCGCGGCCCGCGTGATGATGGGCGCGACGATCGCCGAGCTGCGCGCGGAGGGCCTGCTGCCGGAGAGCGGCGACGGCGGGTCGCTGCCGCTGGACGCGCCGATCGCGGTCAAGGAGGCGGTGCTGCCCTTCGACCGGTTCCGCAACGCCGAGGGCCACGGCGTCGACACCGTCCTCGGGCCGGAGATGCGCTCCACGGGCGAGGTCATGGGCATCGACGAGGTGTTCGGCACCGCCTACGCCAAGTCGCAGCAGGGCGCCTACGGCGCGTCGCTGCCCACGAAGGGCCGCGCGTTCGTCTCGGTGGCGAACCGCGACAAACGGCACATGGTGTTCCCCGTCAAGCGGCTGGCTGACCTGGGCTTTGAGATTCTTGCCACGGAGGGGACCGCGGAGGTCCTGCGCCGCAACGGCGTGCATGCCAAGATCGTGCGCAAGCACAGCGACGGTCCTGGACCCGACGGCGAACCCACCATCGTGCGGCGCGTCCTCGACGGCGAGGTGGACCTCATCGTCAATACTCCGTTCGGCAGCCCCGGCCAATCCGGGCCACGGCTGGACGGCTACGAGATCCGCACGGCGGCGGTGCTGCGCGGTGTCCCGTGCGTGACCACCGTCCAGGGCCTGGCCGCGGCCGTCCAGGGCGTGGAGGCCATCACCGGCGGCCACGTCGGCGTCCGTTCGCTGCAGGAACATGCCGAGCGCCTGCGCGACGCGCACGGCCGAGGAGGAGCTGATGTCACCCGGGCGTAGGCAAGAGGCCCGCCAGGACCAGGACCCCCCGCCCAAGGGGGCGAAGCCCCATGGGGGGCAAGGGGGCGAAACCCCCAATGGGGGCGGGGCCCCTGACCGGGGTGCGGGGCGGAGCCTCGCCGGGCCGGCCACGCCGAAACGAGGAACGACCGAAAGCGCGCCCGACCCGCGCGGGGGGCGTGGGGGGCCGCCCCCTCACAAAGAACGAGAGACCCTGCAAACGTCGGCCACTGTCCTGACCGTCCGCCGGGTGCAGGACTACCACGCCCTGACGCTGGTGGCCCCGGCGATCGCCGAGCGGTTCCGGCCGGGGCAGTTCGTGGCGCTGGCCGTGGGCGGTGAGCACACGAGCCGCCTGGTCCGCCGGTGTTTCGGGGTGTACGAGGTCAAGTCCGACTACGGCGGCACGGTGGAGCTGGTGTTCGCCGACCGTGAGCCGGGCACGGCGTGGCTGGCGGGCCGCCGCTCCCGCGACCAGCTCGACCTGGTCGGCCCTCTGGGACGCCCGTTCCGGCTGCCCAGGGATCCCGTGAGCTGCCTGCTGGCCGGTGGCGGGCCCGGGGGCGCGGCCCTGTTCGCGTTGGCCGACACGCTGCACAGGCGGGGCTGCCAGGTGCATTTCCTGCTGGGCGGCCCCTCCGCACGGCAGGTCTTCGGTTCCCGCATGGCGCAGCGCATCGGCGACTCCGCCACGGTCACCACCGAGGACGGCTCGCTGGGGGAGAAGGCGACCGTCCGCGACGTCATGCCCAGGGTCATCGAGGAGACCGGAGCCGACGTCGTGTACGCGTGCGGCCCCACCCCCTTGCTGCGTGCGGTGACCCAGGTGGCGTCGGAGCACGGCCTGCCCTCGCAGGTCTCGGTGGAGTCGTTCCTTCAGGAGACGGGAGCGTGCGGCATCGGTGTGTGCATGACGTGCATACTCCCGATGCACGGTGACGACGGCCTGACCCGCATGGTCCGGGCCTGCGCGGACGGCCCCGTCCTGCGCGGCGACCGCGTCCGCTGGGGCGACCTGGGGACGATCCCGTTCGACGCCTTGGGAGCCCCCCGCGTCCTCACGGAAGGAGGCCCGCGGTGAACGCCGACCTGGCGACACGGCTGGGGGACCTGGAGCTGCCCAACCCGGTGCTCACCGCGTCCGGGTGCGGCGGTACGGGACGCGAGCTCGCCCAGTTCTTCGACCTCGGCCGGCTTGGGGCGTTCACGTCGACCTCGGTGATGATGCAGCCGCGGGCGGGCCGTCCCACGCCGCGCATGGCCGAGACGCCCAGCGGCCTGCTGACCGCCATGGGGCTGCCGGGTCCGGGCATCGAGGGCTTCCTGGAGCACGACCTTCCCTGGCTGGCCGAGCGGGGCGTGCGGACGATCGTGTCGGTCGCGGGCAACAGCGTGGAGGAGTTCGGGGACCTGTCGCGGCGGCTGCGGTCCATCCCCGGCATCGCCGCGATCGAGGTGAACGTGGCCTGTCCCAACGTCGAGGACCGTGGCCGCATGTTCGCCTGGCATCCCTCCCCGGCCGCCGCGGTGGTGAGGGCCGTGAAGGCGCACGCGCGTCCCGGCGTCCCGGTCATGGCCAAGCTGGCGCCGGACGTGGCCGACATCGTCACCATCGCGCTGGCGTGCGTGGACGCGGGCGCCGACGGCCTCACCCTGATCAACACCATGGAGGGCATGGCGATCGACACCGGGACGCTGCGGCCCGCCCTCACCGGCGTGTCCGGGGGCCTGTCGGGGCCGGCGCTGCGGCCCGTCGCGGTCCGTTGCGTCTACCAGGTGCATGCCGCGCTGCCCCGCGTCCCCATCATCGGCGTGGGCGGGGTGGGCTCGGGCCGGGACGCGCTGGAGTTCGTCCTGGCGGGCGCGTCCGCGGTCGCCGTGGGCACCACCCTGTTCCACGACCCGATGGCCGTCCCGAGGATCCTGCGGGAGCTTGAGGAGGCTCTGGGCGCCTGCGGGATCGCCCGCGTCGCCGACGCCGTGGGCTTGGCCCACAAACCCGCCGGGTACGTACCACCGCAGGTCCGGCCCGAGCCCGCCCCCGCCACCGCCCCTGCGGCCCAGGCGCCCGAGGGGGACGGGGCAGGGGACGCTCCCGTGGCCGAGCCCGGGGAACTGAAGGAGAGGCTCTCGTGACCGCCGTACCCGCCCCGATCGCCGTCGCCCTGGACGCGCCCGACCTTGAGACCGCCGCGCGATGGGCCACCCTGGTCACGCCGCACGTCAGTACGGTCAAGGTGGGGCTTGAGCTGTACCTGCGGTACGGGCCGGACGCGGTCGCCAGCGTCCGGGGCGCCAGCCGCGTCCAGGTGTTCCTGGACCTGAAGCTGCACGACATCCCGGCGACCGTGGCGGCCGCCGCGCGCGGCGTGGCCCGGCTGCGGCCCGCGTACCTGACCGTGCACGCCGCGGGCGGCCCCGCGATGATCCGCGCGGCGGTGGAGGCGGCGCCGTCCACCCGCATCGCGGCGGTCACCGTGCTCACCTCGCTCGGGGACGCCGACCTCGGCGCGATCGGCCTGGCCGGTCCCGCGTCCGACGCGGTGCGCAGGCTGGCCGTCCTGGCGGTGGACGCGGGCGCCCAGGCGCTGGTGTGCTCGCCGCAGGAGGCGGCGGCGGTGCGCGGCGAGGTGGGGCCGGACATCACGTTGATCACGCCCGGCGTGCGTCCCACGGGGGCGGCGAACCAGGACCAGGCCCGGGTGGCGACACCGGAGGCGGCGCTGGAGGCCGGGGCGGACCTCCTGGTGATCGGCCGCCCCATCACCGGGGCGCCCGATCCGGGTGCCGCCGCGGCCGCCATCGCCGCCGCGCTCCGCCGGTCCTATGCGGACGCGCCCTAGCGGCACCGGTTACGCGCGTCCGTAAAGCGTGATTAAGGGCCGCCAGGTGACGAGAGTCACGTTACGGCGAGTAGGGTGCCCGCACGGCCCTCCACGGCTCCTCTCCAGGTCCTCGGTAGACTGCGGACGGTGACGGCCCGCTCACGGTCGGATGATCGGCAAGCCCGGATGGGTGGGGGTTGCGGGGAGGGGAGTGACACGAACGGGTCATTGGGGGGCGGTTTTTCACGATCAAGCAATAGTCCCTGCAAGGCGGGGGGATGGGTGTCGCGGACGCCTGACTTGTGCACGCTCCGTATTCAGGACACCCCAAGGAGTGATATCCGTGATTTTGTGGTGTGCCAAACGGCACTTCACGTTGCCTTATGGGCGGTGAACTCGCTAGTTTCCTCACCCGTCCGACTCCGTCGAGTGGAAACCTGAGGTGACCCGGCGTGGCTCTTCCGCCCCTGACCCCCGAACAGCGCGCCGCAGCCCTGGAGAAGGCTGCCAAGGCCCGCAAGGAGCGGGCCGAGGTTAAGAACAAGCTCAAGCACGGGGGGCTCTCGCTTGCCGAGGTCCTCAAGGAGGGGCAGACCGACGACGTCATCGGGAAGATGAAGGTGTCGGCCCTCCTCGAATCGCTGCCCAGCGTGGGCAAGGTCCGCGCGAAGCAGATCATGGAGCGCCTGGGCATCGCCGAGTCCCGCCGCGTGCGGGGCCTCGGCGCCAACCAGCGCGCGTCCCTGGAGCGTGAGTTCGGCGGCGGTGGAAACCGCTGACCTTCGACTCATGGGCGGGCGCGACGGTGGTCCCGTCGCGGCCGGTGCGGACCTCTCCGATCCGCGCGGCTCCATCCCGTCCGGCTCCGGCGCATCCGAACCAGCGCCGGATGGCTCCCATCCCCGGAATGCGCTCATGCGGCGCTTGACGGTCCTGTCCGGCCCGTCGGGAGTCGGCAAGAGCACGGTCGTCGCCGAGATCCGGCGGGCCCACCCCGAGGTGTGGCTGTCGGTCTCGGTGACCACCCGGTCCCCCCGGCCGGGTGAGACCCACGGGGTGCAGTACTACTTCGTCGACGACGCCGGTTTCGACCGGCTCGTCGCCGAGGGAGAGCTTCTGGAATGGGCGGAGTTCGCGGGCAACCGCTACGGGACCCCGCGCCGCCCCGTGGAGGACCGGCTCGCCCGGGGCGAGCCGGTGCTCCTGGAGATCGACCTTCAAGGCGCCCGCCAGGTCCGCAGGTCCATGCCCTCCGCCCTGCTGGTGTTCCTGGCCCCTCCGTCCTGGGAGGAGCTGGTGCGCCGGCTGGTCGGCCGCGGCACCGAGCCGCCCGAGGTGATCGAGCGCCGTCTGGAGGCGGCCCGCGTGGAGCTGGCCGCCGAGAAGGAGTTCGACGTCACCCTGGTCAACACGTCCGTCCAGGACGTGTGCCGTGAGCTGCTAGCCTTGATGGCTGTTCACTGACACGACGGCCCGCCGGGCGGCGGGGGTCATGTCGTGCCGTAGAGAAGTCCCTAGTGGAAGGCCACAGAGTGGCAGCCAGCAGCGAAGGCATCACCAACCCGTCGATCGACGAGCTCCTGGAGGTCGTCGACACCAAGTACGGCCTCGTGAGCATCGCGGCCAAGCGCGCCCGGCAGATCAACGCCTACTACGCCCAGCTCGGCGAGGGCCTGCTGGAGTACGTGGGCCCGCTCGTCGAGACCCAGGTCCAGGAGAAGCCCCTGTCGATCGCGCTCCGCGAGACCCGCGAGGGCCTCCTGAACGCCGAGCCGACGGAGTCCTGAGCGGTCCCGGGAGGCCGTGGAGCGCGCCGAGCCGAGGTGGGGCGTGTCAGGGCGCCCCTGGATGATCGAGCGGGCGCGCGGAATGCGATCGTAGGATCATGACCTCCTCCCAGACGCGGCCGGGGCCGCGTGTCGTCCTCGGCGTGGGCGCGGGGATCGCGGCGTACAAGGTGTGCGAGCTTCTGCGGCGGTTCACCGAGTCGGGCCATGACGTGCATGTCGTGCCGACCGAGGACGCGCTGAGGTTCGTCGGCGCGCCCACGTGGGAGGCGCTGTCGGGTCACCCCGTGTCGGCGCGGGTCTGGGACGACGTCCCTCGGGTGCCGCACGTCCGGCACGGGCAGAGCGCCGATCTGGTGTTCGTCGCGCCCGCCACCGCCGACCTGCTCGCCAAGGCCGCGCACGGCCTGGCGGACGACCTGCTGACCAACACCCTGCTGACGGCGCGGTGCCCCGTGGTGTTCGCGCCCGCGATGCACACCGAGATGTGGGAGCATCCCGCCACCCGGGCCAACGTGGAGACGCTGCGGTCCCGCGGCGCCCTCGTGATCGACCCCGCGTCCGGGCGGCTCACCGGCGCCGACACCGGCCCCGGCCGGCTGCCGGAACCCGAGGAGCTGTTCGAGGTCGCGCGGCACGTCCTGGCCCGTCCCGGCAAGGACCCGCACGACCTCGCGGGACGGCACGTGGTGGTCTCCGCGGGCGGGACACGCGAGCCGATCGACCCGGTGCGGTTCATCGGCAACCGGTCCTCGGGGCTCCAGGGGTACGCCCTGGCGCGCACGGCGGTGGCGCGCGGGGCGCGGGTCACGCTCGTGGCGGCCAACGTCGCGCTGCCGGATCCGGCGGGGGCGCGGGTCGTCCGCGCCGGGTCGGCCGAGGAGATGCGCGAGGCCGTCCTGGACGCCGCGGGCGGCGCGGACGGCGCCGCGGCCGACGCCGTCGTGATGGCCGCGGCCGTGGCCGACTTCCGTCCCGCCGGGTACGCCGGCTCGAAGATCAAGAAGGTGCCGGGCGCCGGGCCGGAGCCGATCCGCCTGGTCGAGAACCCCGACATCCTGGCCGAGCTGACCGCCCGCAGGGCGCCGGGCCAGGTGATCGTCGGGTTCGCCGCCGAGACCGACGACGTGCTGGCCAACGGCCGCGCCAAGCTCGCCCGCAAGGGCTGCGACCTGCTGGTGGTCAACCAGGTGGGCGAGGACCTGGCCTTCGGCCGTCCCGACAACGCCGCCGTGGTGCTGGGCGCCGACGGGTCGGTCACCGACGTGCCGCGCGGTGCCAAGGAGGCGCTGGCCGAGGTGGTCTGGGATCTGGTCGTGGCCCGCCTGGCGCCGCTTCCGGCCGCCTGAGCCCCATGAGAGGCAGGTCACGGCACCCGCGGCCGAGTTCCGTCCCGGGTGCCCTGCCGGTAAGGTCCGAAAGGGTCCCGGCGGTCCCGGTCCCGTCCGGCCGTCGCGGACATCACTTGTAGACTGCGGCGCGCCGAGCCGCCAACCGGCCGCGTCCCAGCGAAACACGGTCCGGCGGGTCCCGCCGGGTGCCGTCATCCACCGTCCACCCTGCGACATCAGTCAGCAGCCGCTGCAAGGAGTTCACGTACGTGTCTCGCCGCCTGTTCACCTCCGAGTCCGTCACCGAGGGACACCCGGACAAGATCGCGGACCAGATCAGCGACGCCATCCTCGACGCGATGATCAAGGACGACCCGGGCAGCCGGGTCGCCGTCGAGACCCTGATCACCACCGGCCAGGTGCACGTGGCCGGCGAGGTGACCACCGAGACCTACGTGGACATCCCCGGGGTGATCCGCGACAAGATCCTGGAGATCGGCTACGACTCGTCCAAGAAGGGCTTCGACGGCCACTCCTGCGGCGTGTCGGTGTCCATCGGCGCGCAGTCGCCCGACATCGCGCAGGGCGTGGACGACGCCTACGAGGCCCGTGAGGGCGAGGGCACCGACGAGCTGGACCGCCAGGGCGCCGGCGACCAGGGCCTGATGTTCGGCTACGCCACCCGCGAGACCCCCGAGCTGATGCCGCTGCCGATCACGCTGGCGCACAAGCTGGCGCAGCGGCTGTCGGCGGTGCGCAAGAGCGGCCTGGTGCCCTACCTGCGTCCCGACGGGAAGACCCAGGTGACCATCGAGTACGACGGCGACCGCGCGGTGCGCCTGGACACCGTCGTGGTGTCCTCGCAGCACGCCCCCGACATCGACCTCAAGGAACTGCTGACCCCCGACATCAAGGAGCACGTGGTCGACCCGGTGCTGGCCGAGTTCGACCTGGACGCCGACGGCTACCGGCTGCTGGTCAACCCCACCGGGCGGTTCGAGATCGGCGGGCCGATGGGCGACGCGGGCCTGACCGGACGCAAGATCATCGTGGACACCTACGGCGGCATGGCCCGGCACGGCGGCGGCGCCTTCTCCGGCAAGGACCCGTCCAAGGTCGACCGTTCCGCCGCGTACGCGATGCGCTGGGTGGCCAAGACCATCGTGGCCGCCGAGCTGGCCGACCGCGCCGAGGTGCAGGTCGCCTACGCGATCGGCAAGGCGCACCCGGTCGGGGTCTTCGTGGAGACCTTCGGCACCGAGAAGGTGCCGGCCGAGAAGATCCAGCAGGCCGTCCTGGACGTCTTCGACCTGCGTCCCGCCGCGATCGTCCGCGACCTGGACCTGCTCCGCCCGATCTACTCCCAGACCGCCGCGTACGGCCACTTCGGCCGTCCCGAGCCGGACTTCTCCTGGGAGCGCACCGACCGCGCCGCCGACCTGGCGAAGGCCGCCGGCCTCTGACCGGACCGGCGAAGGCCCCGGAGACGCGTCTCCGGGGCCTTCGCGTGCGCACGGGGGCAGGCCAGCCGGAATCGAACCGGCGTCCTCCCGGATGTGGGTCCGGGCGCGACGACCTCTGCGCTACGACCTGCCGACCGGCACCCTATCCAATGGAGCCTCTCTTGAAGCCTTTCTGCGGTGTCGGGTGGGTCTGGTAGGACGGGGGACGTGACGTATGACGGCGGGCCAGGGAAGTCTGATCCCGGCCCCGGGGTGATCCCGGGGCTGGGGGACGTGCCCAGGGTGCCCGCCGGCGGGTCCGGGACCTCTCCCAAGAAGGGCGCGGGAAAGAAGAAGGGGGCCAAGGAGCCCGCCGCGCGGTTGCCGGTCGCCCGGGTCGCCGTGGACGTGTCGCTCGCGCACCTTGACCGGCCCTTCGACTACCACGTGCCGGCGGCGATGGACGAGACGGTGGTGCCCGGGTGCCGGGTGCGGGTCCGGTTCGCGGGGCAGCTCGTGGACGGGTTCGTGCTCGATCGGGTGGCCGAGAGCGCGCATGAGGGGCGGTTGTCGTTCCTGGAGCGGGTCACCTCGTCCGAGCCCGTGCTGTCACCGGAGATCGCCGCGCTGGCCAGGGAGGTGGCCGACCGGTACGCGGGGACCTTCGCCGACGTGCTGCGGCTCGCCGTGCCGCCTCGCCACGCGCGGGTGGAGGCGGAGCCGGACGAAGGGCCGTGGTCACAGGAGCCGCCTGAGGTCGGGGGTCCCGGGCCTTGGGCGGCCTACCCTGCGGGCCGGTCGTTCCTCAGAGCGCTGGAGGAGGGCCGCGCGCCGCGCGCCGTGTGGACGGCGTTGCCCGGTCCCGAGTGGCCGGTGGCGATCGCGCGGGCGGTGGCGGCCACGCTCGCGGGCGGGCGGGGCGCGCTCGTGGTGGTGGCGGACGGACGGGACGTCGACCGCGTCGATGCGGCGCTGACCGAGGAGCTTGGGGGGAGCGGTCGCCGGCATGTCGCGCTCACGGCGGAGCTGGGCCCGGCCGAGCGCTACCGGCGGTGGCTCGCCGTACGCAGGGGCCGGGTGCGGGCGGTGGTGGGTACGCGGGCGGCCATGTTCGCCCCTGTCGCCGATCTGGGTCTGGTGGTGGTGTGGGACGACGGTGACGACGTCCACGCCGAGCCGCACGCCCCCTACCCGCACGCGCGTGAAGTGCTGGCGTTGCGCGCGCACAGGGCGGGAGCCGGGGCACTGATCGGGGGGTTCACGCGGACGACCGAGGCGACGCAGCTTGTGGAGTCGGGTTGGGCGCACACCCTGGCCGCCGAGCGCAATCGGGTGCGCCGCTCGATGCCGCGCGTGCGTCCGGTAGGGGACGACGCGGAGGTCGCCAGGGACAACGCGGCCCGCACCGCACGGCTCACTCACATCGGGTTCGAGACGGCGCGGCAGGCGTTGGAGAAAGGGCCTGTCCTGGTGCAGGTTCCGCGCCGCGGCTACCTGCCCGGCCTGGCCTGTGTACGGTGCCGCACCCCGGCCCGGTGTGAGGCATGCCAGGGGCCGCTCGCGCTGAGGTCGGCCCATGCCGCCCCGTACTGCCGGTGGTGCGGTCGTATCGCGGGTGACTGGGCCTGCCCCGAGTGCGGCCACCGCCACATGCGGGCGGTCGTCGTCGGTGCGCGCCGTACGGCCGAGGAACTGGGGCGCGCCTTCCCGGGGGTTCCGGTGCGCACGTCCGGTAAGGACGCGGTGCTCGACCGGGTGGGGGAGGCACCGGCTCTTGTGGTGTCCACTCCAGGGGCCGAGCCCGTCGCCGAGGGCGAGGGTTATGCGGCCGCGCTGCTCCTGGACGGGTGGGTGCTGCTGGGCCGGGCCGACCTGAGGGCGGGGGAGGAGACGCTGCGGCGCTGGATGAACGCCGCCGCGCTGCTGAGGCCGTCCGCGCCCCTGGTGGTCTCCGCCGACGGCGGGCTGCCGCCCGCGCAGGCGCTCCTCCGCTGGGACCCGATCACCTACGCCGAGCGCGAGCTGGCCGACCGCCGTCACGCCGGGTTCCCCCCGGCCGCCCGCATGGCGTCGCTGACCGGGACACCGGCGGCGATCAGGGACCTGCTCGCCCACGCCAGGCTCCCGGACGGCGCGGAGATCCTCGGCCCCGTCCCGCTGGCGGGAAGGGACGGCGCCGACCAGAGAGCGGGCAGGGAAGCGGGCAGGGAAGCGGACAGGGAGGCTGGCAGGGAGGTCGACAGGGAACGCGCGCTCGTCCGGGTGCCCAGGTCCGCCGGGCCGGCTCTGGGCAAGGCGCTCCAGGCGGCGCAGGGGATACGCAGCGCCCGCAAGGCGCCCGATCCTGTGCGGGTGCAGATCGACCCGCTCGAACTCATCTGAACCGCCACCGGCGAGCCACTAAGGTTCTCGGGTGGCCGAGAACTGGGTGGACGGCGTCGCCGACGAGCTGCGCCGCTGGGCGGACGCGCGGGACGCCGCGGAGGGCGGCCGGGGCGGGGAGGCCGTGGACGTGCGGGGGGTCGTGCTGCTGCTCGACCTGGCCCGCGAAGAGCTCGGCCTCGCGGACGCCGCGGACCTGACGCCGGATCTGCTGCGCCGGCTGATGCTGGAGGTCTTCCCCGGGTCCGTGGTCGCGGACGGCGAGGAGGCGCCCGAGGTCGTGCGGGCCGCCCGCTGCCTGCTCGCGTACCTGCGCGAGTCGGGCGCGGTCACCGCCGGGGCCGCCGACGCGCTGGAGGACGCGCTCGACCGGCTCGTCCCCGAGTTCGAGGAGGTCGTCGCGGCGGCGGACGGGGAGGAGCGGCGCGCCGCGGCCGAGCTGATCACCGGGATGATGATGGCCGACGGGGTGCCCGTGGACGACGAGGACGCGGTCGACCGGTGGGTGAGGGACTTCGAGGCGCTGCCCGAGGAGGAACGGTACGCGCGTACCGAGGAGTACCTGCGCGAGGCCGAGGAGCGGATCGTTCCGCCCGTCCGGCTGGCGCCCGAGGCCGAGGTGGCCGCGGCGGCGCGCGCGTCGGCGCTGACCGGGGAGGTCCGCGCGCTGGCGGCGTGGACGGACGGCGGGCGTCCCGTGGACGAGTTCGGAGATCTGGGCGCCGCTGACGCCGTCGCGGCGGCCGAGTCCCTCGGCCTGGCCACGCCCAGGCGTTCACCGGCGGTCGAGAGCCAGGCGGACCTGCCCGAGCTCGACCGGCTCTGGTGGGCCGCCGTGGACGCCGGGGTGATCGCCGAAGCCGGCGGCACGGCCACGCCGGGACCGAACCACGGCGTGCTGGACGGACCCGACGACGCGGCGATGCTGGACGTCTGGGTGCGCGTGTTCGACGGGGTGGCGGTGCCCGGCCACGACCCCGAGGACGGGCTGGACGCGGTGCGGCTCGTCCAGAACGAGCTGACCGGGGTGCTGCTCCACCTGTACGAGCAGGAGGCGCCCACGCCGCCGGAGGAGCTGGCGGAGCTGCTGGTCGGGCATGTCATGGAGGCGTACGAGGTCGGCGACGCCGCCGAGCTTGCCGGGGCGGTCGCGGCGGCACTGGCCCTGGAGATCGACGACCTGACCCGCTGGGGCGTGCTGGACGGCGCCGGTGAGGGCCACGTCCTCACCCCGCTCGGCGTGTGGGCCGTGCGGGAGCTGCTGCTGGCCGACGGCTTCGCCGCCCCGGTGGTGGGCGAGCTGGCGGACGCGCCCGCCGCCGCGCTGGTGTCCGGGCTCGCCTGGCACCGCCAGGACACCGCCGACGAGGAGATCACTGGCTGGCTGGAGGGACGGGACGCCGAGGCCGCCGCCCGCGAGCTGCTGGAGGTCATGCGCACCGGCGGTCCCGGCGCCCGCAACCTCGCCGCCGCCGTCCTGCAGCGCGTGGGGCCGGAGGCCGCCGGTGTCGTGCGCGAGGCGAGCGAGGAGCGTCCCGTCCGCCCCTACGCCGTGCTGTGGCTGGACCGGCTGGCCGAGGGCACGGACGGCGGCGGGCTCGGCCGCGACGACTACCTGTGGCTGTTCGTCGACACCGTCGCCGGGATGCTGGAGACCGCCGAGCCGCGCGACGCGGTCGCCGCCGCCGTGACCGACGCCCCGGCGGGCGCCGACCTGACCGGCATGGTGGAGGAGATGTGGCGCGCCGACCATCCGGGGGTGGTGGACGTGCTGGCGGCGCTCGGCGCCCACCATCCCGACCGGGCGATCGCGAAGGCCGCCCGCACCGCCGCGTACAAGGCGCGGTCGGTGCGATCACCTTCGTAGACTGGACCATCGATCCCGAGCGTTCCGGACCCGGTACCGGCGTCCCAGGCAGGAAACGGAGTCCTCGTTGGCCGTCAAGCCCATCCGCCTTTTCGGCGATCCCGTGCTGCGCACCCCGGCCGAGCCCGTCAAGGACTTCGACAAGGAACTGCGGCAGCTCGTCAAGGACCTCACCGACACGATGATCGACGCCCCGGGGGCGGGGCTCGCGGCGCCGCAGCTCGGCGTGGGGCTGCGGGTGTTCACCTACTACGTGGACGACCGGCTGGGGCACCTGGTCAACCCCACCCTGGACCTGTCGGAGGAGCAGGAGACCGACGACGAGGGCTGCCTGTCGCTGCCCGGACTGGCCTTCCCCACGCCCCGCGCCGTGCGGGCGGTGGCCAAGGGGTTCGACATGTACGGCGAGCCGGTGACGCTGGAGGGCACGGACCTGCTGGCCCGCTGCGTCCAGCACGAGACCGACCATCTGGACGGGATCATCTTCATCGACCGGATGGACCCCGAGCAGCGCAAGGCCGCGATGAAGGCGATCCGCGAGGCCGAGTGGTTCGGCGAGCCCGCGCCCGTGGTCAAGGAGTCCCCGCACCGCACCTTCGGAAAGGCCATCTGAGACCCGTGAAGCTGGTTTTCGCCGGTACGCCGGAGACGGCGCTCCCGTCGCTGGAGGCCCTGCTGGAGTCGCCGCGGCACGAGGTGGCCGCGGTGGTGACCCGCCCCGACGCGCCGTCGGGTCGGGGCCGCGGCCTGAGGGAGAGCCCGGTCGCGCGGCGCGCCGGGGAGGCCGGGATCGAGGTGCTCAAGCCGGTGAAGGCCGGTGACCCGGAGTTCCTCGACCGGCTGCGCGCCCTCGCGCCCGACTGCTGCCCGGTGGTGGCCTACGGGGCGCTGCTGCCGCGCGCGGCCCTGGACATCCCCCGGCACGGCTGGGTGAACCTGCACTTCTCGCTGCTGCCCGCGTGGCGCGGCGCCGCGCCCGTCCAGGCGGCGATCCTGCACGGCGACGACGTGACCGGCGCGGCCACCTTCCGGATCGAGGAGGGCCTCGACACCGGGCCGGTGTACGGGGTGCTGACCGAGCCGATCCGCCCGGACGACACCGCGGGGGACCTGCTGGGGCGGCTGGCCGTCGCGGGCGCCACGCTGCTGCGCGACACGATGGACGGGATCGAGGCCGGGGTGCTGGAGGCCCGCCCGCAGCCGGAGGAGGGCGTCTCGCACGCCCCCAAGATCACCACCGCGGACGCGCGGGTCGACTGGACCGCGCCCGCCCAGCGCGTCGACCGGCTGATCCGCGCCTGCACGCCCACGCCGGGCGCCTGGACGACGTTCCGCGGCGAACGGCTCAAGCTCGGGCCGGTCCGCCCGGCCGCGGGCGGCGGCGCGCTCGGCGGCGAGCCGCTGGGGCCGGGGCGGATCCGCGCCTCCAAGAAGGAGGTCCTGGTCGGCACCGGCACCCATCCCGTCGCGCTGGGCGAGGTGCAGCCGCAGGGCAGGCGGCGGATGTCCGCGCTGGACTGGACACGCGGCGCGGCCCTCACCGGTGAGGACGTCCTGGTCTGATGCCTCCCGCACGCAACCGCCGAGGCGGCCACGGGCGCCCCGGCCGCACCCGCAGGCCACCCGGGCCGCGCCGTACGGGACGTCCCGAGGACCTGGTGCGCCGCACCGCCTTCGACGTGATCCGCGCCGTGGAGACCCGCGACGCCTACGCCAACCTGCTGCTGCCGTCCCGGCTGCGCGACCGCGGGCTGACCGGCAGGGACGCCGCCCTGGCCACCGAGCTCACCTACGGCACGCTGCGCGGCCGCGGCACCTACGACGCCGTGCTGGCGCTGTGCAGCGACCGCGAGCTGCGCCGCATCGACCCGCCGCTGCTGGACGTGCTGCGTCTCGGCGCGCACCAGATCCTGGCCACCCGCATCCCGCCGCACGCCGCCGTCGGGACGGCCGTCGACCTGGCGCGCTCGGTGGCCGGTCCCGGGCAGGCCAAGTTCGCCAACGCGGTGCTGCGCAAGGTCGCCACCCGCGACCTGGACGGCTGGCTCGCGATCGTCGTCCCCGGCCACGGCGGCGAGACGGCCCGCCTCGCCGTCGCGCACAGCCACCCCGCGTGGATCGTCAGCGCGCTGCGCGACGCCCTGGGACCCGACCGCGGTGAGATCGAGGACCTGCTGGAGGCCGACAACCGGCGTCCCCGCGTCACCCTCGTGGCCCGCCCCGGCCGGGCGGCCGTCGCGGACCTGCTGGAGGCGGGCGCCGAGCCCGCGCCCTACTCGCCGTACGCGGCGGTGCTGCCCGAGGGCGACCCGGCGGCGATCGACGCGGTGCGGGACGGCCGCGCCGCCGTCCAGGACGAAGCGAGCCAGCTCGTGGCCCTGGCGCTGGCGGCCGTGCCCGTCGAGGGACGCGACGAGCGCTGGGCCGACCTGTGCGCGGGTCCCGGCGGGAAGGCGGGGCTGCTGTCGGGCCTGGCGGCCGAGCACGGCGCCCGGCTGCTGGCCGCCGACGTCCAGCCGCAGCGTGCCACGCTGGTGCGCCGCGCCGTCTACGACCGGGCGGGGGTGGTCGTCGCCGACGGCCGCGTCCCGGCCTGGCTGCCCGGCACGTTCGACCGGGTCCTGCTGGACGTGCCGTGCACCGGGCTGGGCGCGCTGCGCCGCCGCCCCGAGGCCCGCTGGCGGCGCGGCCCCGAGTCCGTGGCCGAGCTCGGCCCGTTGCAGCGCGACCTGCTGCGGCACGCCCTCGACGCGGTACGTCCCGGGGGAGTGGTGGCGTACGTGACGTGCTCGCCGCACATCGCCGAGACCCGGGTCGTGGTGGACGACGTGCTGCGCGGTCGCGAGGACGTCGAACGGCTCGGCTCGCCGGCCGTGCTCGCCGGGCTGGCGCCGGGGCTCACCGGCCTCGGGGACGGCCCCTACGCCCAGTTCTGGCCGCACCGGCACGGCACCGACGCGATGTTCCTCGCCCTGCTCAGGAAGGGTGACGCGCCGGACGGGTGAACGGCCGGGAACCTTTGCGTGTTGCGGAGACGTCGAGCCGGTAGCGCTCAGTAATCTCGATGGCGCTCGTGGGGCGCCGGGGGCGCCCGCCGGTCGACGCGTAGGGAGATCCGTGCTCACCGACACCATGCACGTCGTGTCGTTCTTCGGCAGCGCGGGCTTCTACGTGCCGGTCCTGGTGCTCGTCTACTGGTGCGTGGACCGCGGGCAGGGGGCGCGGGCGGCGGTGGCGCTGCTGCTGAGCGCCGCCGTGAACGTCACGCTGAAGCTGCTGTTCCACGACCCCCGCCCGTTCTGGACCGACCACTCGGTCACCGGGCACGAGCCCCACGACTCGTTCGGCATGCCCTCGGGGCACGCCCAGAACGCCCCTGTGTTCTGGGGGCTCCTCGCCGCGTGGACCCGCCGGGGCGCGCCGTGGGCCGCGGCCGCCGCGGTGGTCGCGCTGATCGGCGTGTCCAGGATCGTGCTCGGCGTCCACTCACCGGGGCAGGTCGTGGCCGGATGGCTGGTCGGCGCCGGTCTCCTGGGCGTCGTGCTGTGGGCCGAGCCGCGTGTCGTGCCGTGGTGGACGCGGCGTCCCCTCGTCCAGCAGCTCGGGCTGAGCCTGGCGACGGGGCTGGCGTTCGTCGCGGCCATGTGGGCCGCCATGCGGCCGCTGGACGGCTGGCGCTGGCCCGCCGGCTGGGCGCGCAGGATCGTCGAGGCGGGCGGCAGCCTGGAGCCGGTCTCGCTGGCCGAGGGCGCCGCCGCGGCGGGCGGGCTGTGCGGCCTGCTGGCGGGACTGTCCCTCGCGAACCGGCTGGTCGGGTACGAGCCGGGCGGCGCGGTGTGGCGGCGGCTGGCCCGGATCCCGGTGGGCGTGGCCGGGGGCCTGGTGATCTTCACGGCCGGGCTGTTCCTGGGCGACGATCCGGTGCCGGCGTTCATCGTCCAGGCCGTGCTCGGCGTGTGGGTGGCGGCGGGCGCCCCGGAGGCGTTCATCCGCCTGGGGCTCGCCGGGCGCACCCCCCGCGTGCTCACCCGGCCGGGTGAGGGACGTCCCGGCAGGGCGGCGAACCCGTTCGGGGGGTCTGGGGGACCTCCCCCGGGAGATACGGGCGTCCGGCAATAGACTCGGCCGCATCATGGCTCAGCAGATCTCACCCAGCATCCTGTCCGCCGACTTCGCACGGCTCGCCGACGACGTCGCCGCCATCGCCGACGACGCCGACTGGGTCCACGTCGACGTGATGGACAACCACTTCGTGCCGAACCTGACCATCGGGCTGCCGGTGGTGGAGGCGCTGCTCAAAACCAGCGCGCTGCCGCTGGACTGCCATCTGATGATCGAGGACCCGGACCGCTGGGCACCCCGGTACGCCGAGGTCGGCGCCGGGAGCGTGACCATCCACGCCGAGGCGGCCAAGGCGCCGATCCGCACGCTGCGCGCCATCCGCGCGGCCGGGGCCCGCGCCGGGCTGGGCATCAACCCCGCGACGCCGGTGGAGCCGTACGAGGATCTGCTGGGGGAGATCGACATGCTGCTGCTGATGACAGTGGAGCCGGGCTTCGGCGGGCAGAGGTTCCTGGACGTCGTCCTGCCCAAGGTCCGCCGCGCCCGCGCGCTGATCGGCGACCGCCCGGTCTGGTTGCAGGTGGACGGCGGTGTCAGCGCCGAGACCATCGAACGCTGCGCGGAGGCCGGCGCGGACGTGTTCGTCGCGGGCAGCGCCGTCTACGGGGCCGACGATCCCGCCGCGGCGGTCCGCGCGCTGCGCGCGCAGGCGGAGAAGGCCGCCGCCACGTGACCTCGCTGACCCTCCCGTGCCCCGCCGTCCTGTTCGACGTGGACGGCACCCTGATCGACTCCACGCTTCTGGTCGAACGGGCGGCACGGGTGTGGGCGGCCGAGTACGGCGTCGACGCCGACGCCTACCTCGCCGTCACCCATGGCCGCCGCACCGAGGACAGCGTCGCCGACTTCCTCCCGCCCGACCGCGTGCGCGAGGCCGCCGGACGGCTGGACGCCATCGAGGCCGACCACGTCTCCAGCGTCCGGCCGGCCCCGGGCGCCCGGGAACTGCTCTCCGCGATGAACGGCCTGCCGTGGGCCATGGTCACCTCCATGGACGCCGCCCAGCTCCAGGCCCGGTCGCGGGCCGCCGGGATCCCGCTGCCCGAGGTCGCGGTGACCGCGTCCGACGTGGAGGCGGGCAAGCCCGACCCGTCCGGCTACCTGCTGGCCGCGCGCCGCCTGGGCGCCGACCCGCGCCACTGCGTCGTCGTCGAGGACTCGCCCGCCGGAGTCCAGGCGGGCCGTGCCGCGGGCGCCACCGTCCTCGCCCTGACCACCAGCCATGACGCCGCCCGGCTCGCCGGCGCCGACCTGATCGTCCCCGACCTCACCGCCGTCACCGCCACCCGCGACGCCCTGCACGTCCTCACGCACCGCCGGCACTGACCCGGCCGCGCCGCCGGAGTGACATTCGCCGCGCCGGATCCCTAGTCAAACGGTCGGATTTGTCCTATATGCTGCTGCCGATCTCTGTTCGGCAAGGAGCGTGGACATGCGTCGAATCACGGCCGTACTGGCCGGTCTCTTGCTGGTGCTCGGCTGCGGCGGGCTCGCCGCGTGCGGGGGTGGCGAGGAGTCCGGGTCGTCCGGTGGGACGCTGCGCGTCGGCTACCAGAGGTTCGGCGGGCTCAGCCTGGTCAAGGCGCGGTCCGCCGCGTCCGGGACGACCTGGTCGCTGTTCGAGAGCGGCCCGGCGCTGACCGAGGCGCTGAAGGCGGGCTCCATCGACATCGGGCAGACCGGCGAGGCCCCGCCGATCTTCGCCGCCGCGGGCCGGATCGACTTCACGATCGTCGGGACCTCGGCGCCGGTGCCCAAGGGCGAGGCGGTGCTGGTCAAGGAGAGCAGGGGCTTCCGGTCGTTCAAGGACCTGCGCGGCCGGACCATCGGGCTCAACAAGGGCTCCAACGTGCACTGGCTGCTGGTCAGGCTGCTGGAGGCCAACGGTATGACGATGAACGACGTGAAGGTCAGGTACCTCAAGCCCGCCGAGGGGCGGCCCGCCTTCGACAACGACCAGATCGACGCGTGGATCATCTGGGACCCCTACTTCGCGCTGGCCGAGCGGCCCGGGGTGAAGATCCTCGCGGACGCGAGCGGGCTGGCCAACAACCGCGAGTACATCCTGGTCTCGCCCAAGGCGCTGAAGGAGAAGCCGAAGCAGATCGAGGCGTTCCTGAAGACCTACCGGCAGGTCACCGACTGGGGGATCGCCAACCCGGCCGAGCGCACCCGGATCCTGGCGCCGGAGCTGAAGATCCCCGCCGACGTCGCCGACCGGGCGCTGGCCCGCAGCGCGCAGCCGCTGGCCCCGGTCGACGCCTCGATCGGCGCCGAGCTGCAGAAGATCGCGGACGGGTTCACCGCGCTGGACCTCATCCCCGGCAAGGTGGACATCGCCGGACGGGTGGACGACCGGTACTCGGCGGTCTTCGAGTGAGCGCCCGGCTACGCCGCCTGACCACGCCGGTCGTGCTGCTGGTGCTCTGGGAGGGCGCGGCCCGCGCGGGCGTCCTCCCGCCGGACAAGCTGTCCGCTCCGAGCGCGGTGCTGGAGGCGGGCTGGCGGCTCTCCGCGGACGGCACGCTCGGCGGCTCCCTGCTCGACTCGCTGCGGCGCGCCGTGCTGGGCCTCGTGATCGGCGGCGCGCTGGCGCTGGTGCTGGGCGCGGTGGCCGGGCTGCTGCGCCTCGGCGACGACCTGGTCGACCCGCCCGTGCAGATGGCCAGGATGCTGCCGCATCTCGGGCTGGTGCCACTGCTGATCATCTGGCTGGGCATCGGGGAGTCGCTGAAGGTCACGCTGGTGGCGCTCGGCGCCTTCTTCCCGATCTACCTCAACACCTACGCCGGGATCCGCGGCATCGACGAGCGGCTGGTGGAGGCCGCCCGCACCTGCGGCCTGACCTGGCTGGAACGGGTCCGGCACGTGGTGCTGCCCGGCGCGCTGCCGTCCCTGTTCCTCGGGGTGCGGCTGGCGTTCGCGGCCGGCTGGCTCAGCCTGGTGGTCGGCGAGCAGGTGAACGGGGAGGGCGGTATCGGCTTCCTCATGATGGAGGCCCGCGAGTTCTCCCAGACGGAGGTCGTGGTGCTCGGCCTGCTGGTGTACGCGGTGCTCGGGCTGCTGTCCGATCTGGCCCTGCGGATGGGGGAGAGGAGGCTGCTGGCATGGCGGCGCGGTCTTCAGGCCTCGTAGTGGAGGCGGCGGGCGTCCGCCGGTCGTTCGGCGACACCGTCGTGCTGGACGGCGTCGACCTGACCATCGGCCACGGCGAGGTGGTGGCCCTTCTCGGCGCCAGCGGCTCGGGCAAGAGCACGCTCCTGCGCATCCTGGCCGGGCTGGACGACGAGGCGACGGGCACGGTGACGGTGCCCGAGTCCCGCGCCGTGGTGTTCCAGGAGCACCGCCTGCTGCCCTGGAAGCGCGTGGCCGACAACGTGGCCCTGGGCGTCCGCAGCAAGGACGCCGCGTCCCGTACCGCCTCGGCGCTCGCCGAGGTCGGCCTGGCCGACCGGGGCCGGGCGTGGCCCGCGGAGCTGTCGGGCGGCCAGTCGCAGCGGGTGGCGATCGCCCGCGCCCTCATCCGCGAGCCCGAACTGCTCCTCATGGACGAGCCGTTCGGCGCTCTGGACGCCCTCAACCGCCTGAAGATGCAGGCCCTGTTCGGGCGGCTGCGCGCCCTGCACGGCTTCGCGGCCCTCCTGGTGACCCACGACGTGGACGAGGCGATCCTGCTGGCCGACCGGCTCATGGTCCTGGACGGCGGGCACATCGTCGAGTCCATCGACGTCGACCTGGGCCGGTCGCGGGCGGTGGACACGCCGGGGTTCGCGACCCTGCGCCGCAAGCTGCTGACCCTGCTCCGCGTCCCGGCGGAGGGCGTGGCGTGGGACGCGGAGGAGCTTCGGGGCGCGCCGCGCTAGCGGCGTGGCGAGGGCGCGTCCACCAGGCGGGCCAGCAGGTCGCGGAGGACCTTCCGGTCGGCCTCCGGCAGGTCGAAGACCTTGGCCGCGACCCTGTCCACGTGCGCGTTCAGGGTGTCGCGCCTCCGCTCGCCCTCGGGTGTGAGGACGAGCTGCTTGACGCGCCGGTCGCGTGGGTCGGGGCGGCGCTCGACCAGGCCGCGCCTTTCCAGGCCGTCCACGATGCCGGTCACGTTGGACGCGTCGCATGCCAGCCTGTTGGCCAGTTCCCGCATGGGGACGGGTTCGCCAAGGGTGGACAGCGCCTGCGCCTGGACGGGCGGCAGGCCGAGGTCGGCGTGCGCTTCCTGGAGGCCGTCCCGGACGCGGGCGGCGATCCCGAACACCAGGTCCATTAGCTCCCGGCTCGTCGTGCCGGCTGCGGGAACGGCGCTCATCCTTCGATCATAGGCGGCGCTGGTGCGCGCGGAATGTTGAGGTCCTCAAGCATTGGCTTTAGACTGAGTCAATAGTTGAGGTCATCAACAATGGTCACTATGAAGGATAAGGAGGACGCGATGGTGTCGGGATCGCAGGACGTCCGCGAGGGCGCGGCCGGGGCCGGCGCCCGCCGCCTCGGCAGGGCGCTCGCCGCGGCCGCGGCGGTGCTCGCGGCGGTGCTGGTGTGGCTGGTCGCCCGCACGGTGTTCGACCAGGACCTGGTCGTGCGGCAGCCGGGACGGGAGGCGACGGAGGTCGACATCGGCCCGGTGCTGGTCTTCGCGGTCGTGCCCTCGCTGGCGGGCTGGGCGCTCCTCGCCGTGCTGGAGCGGTTCGCCGCCGCCCGCGCCCGTGTCGTCTGGACGGTGGTCGCCGTGGCCGTCCTGCTGCTCTCGTTCGTGCCGATCCTCCAGGTGGAGGCGACGGGGGCGACGAAGGCCGCGCTGGCGCTCATGCACGTGGTGGTGGGGGCCGCTCTGATCCCCGGCTTCTGGCGGACGGCGCGCGGCCCCCGGTGACACCTCAGAAGAGCGGTCCCACGAGGTTCAGCCCTGGGTGCGAGTCCATGGCGTAGACCGCGAACAGGGCCAGGGCCGCTCCCGCGAGGGAGAGGTCCTTGGTGAACTGGATCTGCTCCATCTGCTTGGCCTGCTCGTCCCGCAGCGTCCAGAAGTTGTGCATGAGGAACGCCGTGGCCAGCAGGAACACGACCAGCATCAGGGCGGCGAGGTCGGGCCAGACGCCCAGGACGAGCAGGACGGAGGCCAGCAGGATCCAGACGCCGGACACCTGCACCGCCAGCGTGGGTCGCGGGATCTTCTTGCTCGCCGCGAACCCGCTCATCGCCTGCGTGGCGGTCAGGTGTCCGAGCCCGCCCAACAGGAAGGCGGTGGTGAAGAGGATGCGCCCGATCAGAACGACGACGTCCATGAGCACCTCCGGGGGGATCGAGTGTCAAGGCGCCTTCAGGCGATCGTTTCCTACCCCTCCCAGAGATCATTGAACATTGAATGATTGGCCACAAGGACTACCAAGCGGTCGCTTGGTTGTCTATGCTGGCGGGACAGGGTGCTTGATCGTGGCATTCGTCACATGCGGTGGGGAATGCACGGCATGGCACACTGGTTGGCAGCAGTGAACGCGTGCTCCGGGGTCGGTGGAACTCCGAACCGGCGGTGACAGTCCGCGACCCGGCCGACGCCATCGGCCGGTTGACCCGGTGGAACTCCGGGACCGACGGTGAAAGTCCGGATGGGAGGCAGCGCGCCGTACGCCCCTGCTCGGGGCGCCGTTCGACCGTGACATCCCCGGAGCCCTCTTATCGGACATTGGAGGCCCGGGATGTTCACCGGCATCGTCGAAGAGCTCGGCGAGATCGTGGCGATCGAATCCGCCGGCGATTCGGCGCGGCTCACCGTCCGCGGGCCGTTGGTGACCCAGGACGCCGTCCACGGCGCGTCCATCGCCGTCAACGGCGTCTGCCTCACCGTGGTCGAGGTGAAGGACGGCACCTTCACCGCGGACGTCATCAAGGAGACCCTCGCCAAGTCCAGCCTCGGCGCCCTCGAACCCGGGTCGCGGGTCAACCTGGAGCGTCCCGTGCGCCTCCAGGACCGGCTCGGCGGCCATCTCGTCCAGGGCCATGTGGACGGCGTCGGCACGATCCTGTCCCGCGAGCCGGGCGAACGCTGGGACGTGGTCACCATCTCCCTGCCCGCCGAGCTGAGCCGCTACCTGGTCGACAAGGGCTCCATCACGGTCGACGGGATCAGCCTCACCGTCGTCGAGGCCGGCGCCGACCGTTTCAGCGTCGCGCTCATCCCCACCACGCTCGCCCTCACCACCCTCGGCCACAAGACCACCGGCGACCCCGTCAACCTCGAGGTGGACGTCGTCGCCAAGTACGTCGAGCGCATGCTGGGCCCCCGCGCCGGGCGGCAGGGTGACCCTTCATGAGCCTGCTGGACGCGAGCGTCGAGCTCTTCGGCGAGCACATCCTGTGGACCGATCTCATCGGCAACGTGCTCTCCCTGGCCGTGGTCTGGCTGGCCATGCGCAAGACCCTGTGGACCTGGCCCGTGCAGATGACCGGCGCCTTCCTCCTGCTGGCCGCCTCGCTGCACGCCGACGCGCCCGGCAACGCGCTCAAGCAGGTGCTGTTCATCGGCCTGGCCGTGCTCGGCTGGTGGAGCTGGGCGCGCGGCCGCCGCGGGGAGCACGGGCGCCTGGCGGTCCGTCCCGCGACCGCCTGCGAGCGCGTGGTGCTGCTGGCCGCGCTGGTGCTGGGCACCGCGCTGGTCGCGCAACTGTTCCTCCACCTCGACTGGCTGCGGATCGCCTGGTCGCCGTGGGCGAACGCCTCCATCTTCGTCGGCAGCGCGGTGGCGACCTTCGCCCAGAGCCGCGCGCTGACCGACTTCTGGCTCATCTGGGTGCTGGTCGATCTGGTCGGCGTCCCGCTGGCACTGAAGTCGGGACTGTACGTCTCGGCCGCGGTGTACGGCGTCTTCTTCGTCATGGTGATGATCGGGTTCCGCGACTGGCACCGGGAGTCCCGGGCACGGATCGAGCGGAGCCCCCGGCGTGAGGCGGTGCGCGCATGAGCGGTACGGACGAGCAGATCGGGACCGGGATCTTCGACCCGGTCGAGGAGGCGGTGGCCGACATCGCGGCCGGTCGCCCGGTCGTGGTGGTGGACGACGAGGACCGCGAGAACGAGGGCGACATCATCTTCGCCGCGGCGAAGGCGACGCCCGAACTGCTGACCTTCACCATCCGCTACACCAGCGGGGTGATCTGCGTCCCCATGCTGGGCGAGGACCTGGACCGCCTCCAGATCCCGCTGATGACCGCGCAGAACACCGAGCGGATGCGCACCGCCTACACCGTGAGCGTGGACGCCCGCGACGGCGTCACCACGGGCATCTCGGCGGCCGACCGGGCCAGGACGATCCGGACGCTGTGCGACTCGGCGACCGAGCCGTACGAGCTGGTCCGTCCCGGGCACGTCTTCCCGCTGCGCTACCGCGAGGGCGGCGTGCTGCGCCGCCGCGGCCACACCGAGGCGGCGGTCGACCTGGCGCGGCTCGCGGGGCTCGCGCCCGCCGGGGTGCTGGCCGAGGTGGTCAACGACGACGGCACCATGGCCAGGCTGCCCGAGCTGCAGATCTTCGCCAAGGAGCACCGCCTCAAGCTGATCTCGATCGAGCAGCTCGTGGAGTACCGCAAGCGGACCGAGTCGCTGGTGGAACGGGTCGTGGAGACCCGCCTGCCGAACCGGTACGGGACGTGGCGCGCGGTCGGGTTCTCCAGCGCCATCGACGGCGGCGAGCATCTCGCGCTGGTGCTGGGCGACCTGGGCGACGGCACGGACGTCCTGGTCAGGGCGCACTCCGAATGCCTCACCGGCGACGTGCTGCACTCCGAGCGCTGCGACTGCGGCGCCCAGCTCGACGCCGCCATGGAGCGGATCGCCGCCGAGGGACGCGGCGTCATCCTGTACCTGCGGGGCCACGAGGGCCGCGGCATCGGCCTGCTGGCCAAGCTCCGGGCCTACGCCTTGCAGGACAACGGCTCCGACACCGTGGACGCCAACCTGGAGCTGGGCCTGCCCGCCGACGCCCGCGAGTACTCCAACGCCGCGCACATGCTCGCCGGGCTGGGCGTCCGGTCGGTGCGGGTGCTGACCAACAACCCGGCCAAGCTGAAGGGGCTGGACGGCTTCGGCATCGAGGTGCTGGGCCGGGAGGGCATGCCCGCCGCCGTCACCCCGCACAACCGGCGCTACCTGACGGTCAAGCGCGACCGTCTCGGACACCAGATCGAGGGGCTGTCATGAGCGGTACGGGACGTCCCGAGGACACCGTCGTGCGGGCGGAAGGGCTCACCCTCGGCATCGTCTGCACCCGGTGGCACCGGCACATCACCGACCAGCTTCTCAAGCGGGCGGTCGAGGCGGCCGAGGCGTGCGGCGTCCGGGAGCCGGTGGTCGCGCGGGTCGCGGGCGCGCTGGAACTGCCGGTCGTCGCGCAGGAGCTGGCCCGCCGGCTGGACGCGGTCGTCTGCCTGGGCGCGGTGATCCGCGGCGAGACCGCGCACTTCGACCACGTCTGCGACTCGGTCACCGCCGGGGTGACGCGGGTCGCTCTGGACGAGTCCACCCCGGTCGGCAACGGCGTCCTCACCTGCGACGACCAGGAGCAGGCCATCGCGCGCTCGGGGTTCCCCGACAGCAAGGAGGACAAGGGCTGGGAGTCGGTCGTGGCCGCCCTGGACACCGCGCTGACCCTGCGCCGGCTCAGGTCGTCCGGCGGCTCGTCCGGCGGGCGCGGCTGACGCGGCCGGGACGGCGCGGCACGCCGGGGAGGGGCGGGCGGCCGAAGCGTGACCCGGACCGCGTAGGATCGATGACCGGACGGCGCCGGCCCGGCGAGGCGGCCGGCGGGGGACGTACCACGGGATGGGAGGCGATGGTGGCCGCACACGAGCTCGGGCGCGCGATGGCACTGACCCTGCGAGGCCCGCGGCATCACGGCCACGCCGGGCACGGCGGGGAGCATCTGGGCTCCTGAGAACGCCCCCGGAATCCGCACGCATCCCACACCCACGAAAGGTTCTCTCGTGCTGTCTCTCGTCCTGCCCAAGGGGTCCCTGGAGAAGGCGACCATGCAGTTGTTCGACGCCGCCGACCTCACCGTGCGGCGCGCGTCCGACCGCGACTACCGCGCCCAGATCGACGACCCGCGGATCGACCGGGTCCGGGTGCTGCGCCCCCAGGAGATCCCCACCTATCTCGAACAGGGACTGTTCGACCTCGGCATCACCGGCCGCGACTGGATCACCGAGACCGAGGCCGACGTGGTGAGCCTCGGCGAGCTGGAGTACTCCAAGGCCACCAGCAACCCGGTCCGCGTGATCATGGCGGTGCCCGACGACGCGCCCTGGCAGAAGGTGACCGACCTGCCGGAGGGCGTCCGGATCTCCACCGAGTTCCCCGCCATGACCCGGCGGTACCTGGACCGGCACGGCGTCAAGGCCACGGTCGTCCCGTCCTACGGCGCGACCGAGGCCAAGGTCCCCGACATCGTGGACGCGATCGTCGACCTGACCGAGACCGGCTCCTCCCTGCGCAAGAACGGGCTGCGGATCCTCGACACCCTCCTGACCAGCTACACCGAGCTGGTCGCCAACCGGGAGTCCTACGAGGACGCCGAGAAGCGCGCCGCGATGGAGGACGTCGCGCTGCTCCTCCAGGGCGCGATCAAGGCACGCGGCAACGTCCTGCTGAAGCTGAACGTCGACGCCGCCGACCTGAAGGCCGTCCTGGACATCATGCCGGCCATGTCGTCCCCGACCGTCACCTCGCTGGCGGGCGGCGAGCAGCACGCGGTGGAGAGCGTGGTCGCCAAGCGCGGGGTCAACACGCTCATCCCGGCGTTGAAGGCGGCGGGCGCGCGGGACATCCTGGAGATCCCCATCTCCAAGATCGTTGATTGAGGTCTCCCGGCCCTTGACGGAACTCCCCGCGCTGCCGGTGGTCTGGCGCCCCCGCACCACCCGCGTCGTCGCGTACACGACGGCGGGCGTGATCGTGCTCGGCATGATCCTGCTCGCCGTCGTGGTGGCCCCCCGGTTCACCCTGGTCGACCGCGTCCTGATGGTCGTGTTCGGCCTGGCGCTGGCCTGGGTCCTGCACATGCTCGCGCGCTGCCGTGTGGTCGCCGACCGCGGCGGGGTCACCGTGGTCAACGCCTTCCGCAGCCGCCGCCTGGCATGGGCCGAGATCATCGATGTCACCATGACGACCGGTGAGCCCTGGCCCACCCTGGACCTGTCCGACGGCACGTCCATCGGCGCCATGGGCATCAACGGCGCCGAACGCGCCCGCGCCGCCCGGCAACTGGACGAGCTCCAGGCCCTCGTCCATCGGCACGGCGAAGCCCCGGACCCGTCCTAGGGCCAGCGGGGTTCGTCCGATCCCCAGATCGACGCCGGTCGCCTCCACGTGCGCGGGCCGCCCTCGAACCGGACCGCGGGCAGGGCGTAGCGGACGCCGCCGACCTCGTCCAGGTACGGGGCCGGGTCGAAGTCCGTGGCGGTCCCGTCCCCCGGGTGGGCGAGCAGCCAGGCGGCCGTCCGCGCCAGGGACAGCTCGATCCGGCACCCGCCCCCTTCGGTGAGCGCCCGCATCACCGCCGCCGCCAGGAGGTAGCCGGTCCCGTGATCGAGCGCCTGGACGGGCAGCACCCCCGGCCGCCCCTCGACGAAGGCGATCCCCGAGGCCGCCTGCACCAGGCTGTCGAACCCTCTCCGCCGCGCCCATGGCCCTTCCCCGCCCCAGGCCGACAGGGAGGCGACGACGAGACCGGGATACTCGTCGACCAGAGCCTCGGGCGCCAGCCCGTACCGGTCCAGCGCGCCGGGCCTGTAGCCGAGGACGACCACGTCCGTGTCCCGCAGCAGCTCCCGCAGCCGCGAACGGTCGACGGAGTCGTTGAAGTCCAGGAACGTGGACCGCTTCCCGGACCCGGTCACCACGTGGTACACGGGGAACTCGGCGTGCGCGGGCGAGTCGATCCTGAGCACCTCCGCGCCGAAGTACGCGAGCGTCCGGGTCCCCACGGGGCCCGCGATGACCCGTGTCAGGTCGAGCACGCGCACACCGTCCATGGGGAACGCCGCGGGCGCCGCCTCGCGTTGCCGTCCGCCCCGGCCTGTCGGGATGGACGTCACCAAGGGCCGGCCGGCCACGGCCGCCCCTTGGGGGTGCGCGTCCCACTGCTCGGCCGTCCGGGCCGCGACGGCGACGCCGCCCGCCGCGAAGACGGTCTCCTCGATCTCCTCCGCCCGGGTGTCCCGGATGATGGACTCCAGGGCGGGGACCGGATTGTTCAGCGACTCGACGCCGAGCGACTTGAACAGCCGCCTGCGATGGTGCCGGTAGTTGCCGTGCGTCCGCACCCATCCGTCCGCGGCCTTCCAGAACCGCGACAACGGCCCGAACGAGTTCTGGGGCATCCCGTCGATCCTCAGGTGCCGTTCACCCGCGAACGCCACCGCCACCGCCCGGCTGTCCAGCAGCACCCGCGGCAACGCGCCGCCACGCGCCCGCTCCAGTTCCGCGGCGGCGACCCCCGCAGCCCCGGCACAGGCCATCGCCATCCCGGTCACGTCCAGCCGAGACGGCAGCGTCGCCGCGGGTCCGCTGCGCTCGATCGTCCCGAGCAGGCCGGGCTCACCCCCGAGCGCCCTCCACGCCGCGTCCAGCAAGATCATCACCCCCGTCCACTTCTATCACTGAGCGGTCACCCGTCCGTTCAGGTGCGCTCACTGAGGGCAATGAGCTTAACTAGGAAGGGTGAGTGCGATGCCAGCGGAAAGTGACGACGCGACTACACGCTCGGTGCCAGAATGGTTGATCCCCCCGCCGGGCGGCTTCACCGCCGACGACTTCTTGAAGATGCGCGGCCTCCCCCGGCACACGGAGCTGATCGACGGGAGCCTGGTCTTCGTGAGCCCGCAGCGCAAGTGGCATGTCCGCATGATCGACATGCTCAAGCACGAGCTTGGGCGGCAGGCGCCCAAGACGCTGCGAGCGGATCGGGAGATGGCGGTCAAGCTGGCCCAACGGCAGGTGCCTGAGCCCGATGTCCTTGTCGTGACGGCGGAGGCGTATGCGCGGAAGGAACCGGCCACCCACTATTTCGCCGCCGACGTCTCGCTGGCGGTCGAGGTCGTCTCGCCCGATTCGATCGATCGCGACCGGGACACCAAGCCGCCCAAGTACGCCGCCGCGGGTATCCGGCACTTCTGGCGCGTGGAGGAGCAGGACGGGGCCCGGGCGGTGGTGCACGTCTACGAACGCGACGCCGAGACCGGAGGCTACGCGCTGACCGGCATCCATCACGACCGGCTCAAGGTCGCGGTGCCCTTCGACATCGACATCGATCTGACCGCGGTGGACGAGTACTGAGCTTCGGGTCGACGATCATCTGCCGGTCGGGTGGCGAACGTCCGGCCGTCAGGAGGGTGTAACCCCGGTTGGCTCATTCTCCTCGGCATGAGCCAAGGTATGTCACGTCGCAGGTTGCTCGCCTCCTCGGCCGGGGTCGCCGCCGGGGCGGCGGTCGTTTCGGTGTTGCCTCCTTCGGTGCATGCCGCGCTGGCGCGGCCGGTGCGGTTGCCGTACCAGCCGGAGGCGTCCGCGAAGCTCCACGGGCGCAGGCTACGGATCGACCTGCGCAACTCCGGGGACGCCAGCGTGCGCTTCGCGCTCTACCCGTACGGGGGCGAGCTGCCCAAGCCCCGCCGTTTCGACGTGGGCCGGAAGACCAAAGTCGACATCGCCCTGCCGCGCGACGCGTACGACCTGGTGCTGATCGGCCCGAACGGTTTCCGCCGCGAGTTCGCCGGGGCGGTGGGCGGCACGGCCGAGGTCGAGTCGGAGCCGCACGGCGACGACCTTCGGATCTCGTTGAACAACACCGGCAAGGACAGGCTGACGTTCACGTTTCGCGCCCTGGCCTACGGCGCACGGACGCGCGAGGTCACCTTTGCGAAGGGGCAGAGCCGTACCGTCCATTGGCACACCCGGCAGGGCTGGTACGACGTGGAGGTGACGGTGGCCGAGCAGGCGACCTTCCGGCGCCGCCTGATGGGGCACGTCGAGAACGGCAAGCCGAGCGTGACCGGCTAGGACGTGGCGGTGAGGAGCGTGACGGCGCCGGCGGTGATGAGGGCGGCGGCCCAGACGCGGTCCAGGTTGAACCAGGCCCGCCGCAGAACGGTCAGCCCGACGACCTCGTAGACCAGGACCGCGATCGTGCCCGCTGTGACGAACATGGCCAGGGTGTGGACGCCGGTGACGAAGACGCCCGCGGACAGGTCGCTCCCGGCGGAGGCGGCGAAGCGGTGGCCGTCGTGGTGGGCTCCGCCGGCGCCGGACGAGGTCAGGACGGGCAGCAGCATCAGCCCGGCGCCGTGGACGGACGACATGAGGAACGACCAGCCCGCCAACTGCCACAGGGAGACGCGCATGCCCACCCAGCGGAAGTGCCGCCGCGACAGCAGCCGGTAGAGGCCGAACCCGACGAGGACGACACCGCCCGCGATCGCCACGATCTGCGTGGCGACCACGGAACGGGTCAACGCGACCAGCACCGCCACGAGCCCGACCGAGGCCGCGTGGCCCGCGGCGATGGCGGGGAGGGACTGGAGGAGCAGCGCGCGGCTGCGTTCCTGCAATCCTCTCGCGACGGCGAACAGCCACCCCATGGCGGGGTTGAGGCCGTGGAAGGCCCCGAGAGCGACGAGGGCGGCGAGCGAGCCGTTGCTCACGGGTAGCAGTACGAGTCGGACGAGGCGTCCCCGCCCTGCAAACGGGTCTGGTGGGGGCGCAGTCCGCGGAACGCGTCCCCGTGCGGGAAGAACCGTTCGTCGAAGCCGAAGCCGAAGCCGTCGGCGCTGGAGTCGAGCTTGGCCATCCAGGCGCCGACGCCGTCGGGGTAGAACTGGTCGTCCCACGCCCCGTACAGGGAGTTGGTGACGTAGACGCGGCGGCCGTCGCGGCTCACCTCGACCATCTGCGGGCCGCCCGCCAGGGGCAGGTCGGGCGCGGCCGGGTGGGGGGTGCGGCCGACGATGCCGCCGATGCGGACCGAGCCCGCCTCCACGGGCTTGAACGGGTCGCTCACGTCGTAGCGCTTGAGCTCGCCGGTGCCCCAGCACGACACGTACAGCCACTTGTCGTCGACGGACAGGTCGATGTCGGTGACCAGCGGCGGCACCGCCCCGAACGGCTGGATGACGGGCGGCAGCGCGGCGGCGTCGGCGGGCTCGGCGGGAATGGTGATGACCTTCGTGGCGGCCCACGCGCCGCCGTCGCGATGCCAGAGCCAGACGGACGCCGACAGGTCCTCGACGCTGACCACCACGCCCGCGAAGCCGTACTGCCTGGTCGGGTCGTGCGCGGGGCGCAGCTCCAGCACCATCTGGTGCTCGTCGCCCAGATCGACCTCCTGGACGTGACGGCGCTTGCGCAGGTCCCAGAAGTGCAGCTTGTGGCCGTACTTGCGGCCCAGGAGCAGTTCGCCCACGACACCGTTCTCGACCATGGAGGGCGTCCCCCACTCGGAGGTGACCAGGACGTCGTGCGCGATGTGCCACCAGGCGTCATAGGCCAGGTGCTGCGGGCCCCGGTCCACCTCCCAGCGGCCCAGCACCTCGAAGGAGGTGTGGTCGAGCATCGCGATGCCGCCCGGACCGTCGTGTCCCACCTCGTCGTCCGGCCCCGGCGCACCGCCGCGTCCGTTCGCGCCGCCCAGGGCCGTCACGTAGAGCCCCTCGGGCCCGCAGTGGACGGTGTGGGGACGCGAGTACCCCGCGCGCTCGGCCAGTTCCTCCGGCTCGATCACCTTGACGATCTCCGGCGCGGTGGGCTTGTCCTTGGTGTCGATGACGTAGATCCGGGACGAGCGCAGCCCGGGGACGATGAGGTACCGGCGTTCGACGTGCGGGTGCGGCGCGTACGGGCACAGCGCGCTGGAGCAGGCGTTCCAGCCGAAGTGGTGGAGTTCGTCCCCGGTGTGGGGGAGCTCGGTCCAGCCGACCACGTCGCCGTAGGCGGCCGACCGCGGATCCACGTCGAGGACGGCGATGGCGTCGGGTTTCTCGGCCGCCCTGTCGAAGGCGGCGACATAGGCGAGCTTTTCCGGCGGTGCTCCCACCGCGTCACGAGGGGAGGCGTAAAAGGACGGGTCGGGCTTCCACAGGGCCATGGCTCCTCCTGCTGTCATTGGGCATCGTCACGCCGCGCCCCGGGACGCGGCAAGTGATGGGATGGGCACGCCCTCCGAACCGCGCCGCGAGTGAGGCCGGAGGTGGTCAGGAGATCGTCACGGGATGGCGGACGACGGCGCCGAACAGGTAGCCGAGGGTGTTGTGCGGGACGGTGGCGGGCTGGGTGGCGCCCGTCTCGTCTGTGGCGCGCGCCATCAGGACATGGCTTCCAGGGGCGTTGGGAGTGCGCCAGGGGTACTGCCAGCGCACCCATGCCCGGGCGTGGCCGGGGCCGTGCAGCTTGGCCCTGTGCCAGGTGGCGCCGCCGTCCGTGCTGACGGACACCGCGCGGATGCGGCCGTTGCCTGACCAGGAGCGGCCATGCAGCACCTGCACGCGCCCACCGGGGAGGGTGGCGTCCCAGGGCAGTTCGAAGGCGCTCTTGACGTTCATGCGCGTGAGCGGGGCACTTCCCTCGGGTGGGTAGGCGTCCCCGAACAAGCGGTAGTAGCGCGTGTTCCACGGGGAGAAGAGCGGCTGGTCCGACACCTGGATGTCGCCCAGCCATTTGATGGACGCGATGCCCACCCAGGAGGGCACGACCAGGCGGACGGGGTGCCCGTGGTCCGGCGGCAGCGGAGCGCCGTTCATCTCGTACGCGAGAAGGACGTCCTTGAGGGCCTTGGCCACCGGCAGGGGCCGCCGTACGCGCCCCATGTTCACGCCACCGTCGACGTACTCGGCGTCAAGGCCGCGTGGCAGCACGTCCACGGCGTGGCGGGTGAGCCCGGCGCGTTCGAGGACCGACGCCAGCCGTACACCGCGCCAGCGGGCCACCCCGATGGCGCCCAGCTTCCACGGGGTGCCGGACACCTGCTGCCCTTGCTGGGAGGTGAAGAAGCCGCGCCCGTTGCCGGTGCACTCGATGAACGCGGTGATGGTCTCGGAGCGCATGCCCAGCAGGTCCTCATAGGTGAACTCGACCGGGCGCTCCTCGGTGGGGGAGCCGTGCAGGCCCGTTCCCCACAGCCGCAGCCGCCAGGTGCGCGCGTCGATCAGGGGCGTCGCGATGTGGTTGCGGACGAAGAACCGGTCCGCCGGGGTGAGGTGGCCCTGGTCGCGCATCGCCTCCCATCGCGTCTCGGCGTTGGTGCCGTGGGTGACGAACAGCTCCGGAGGCAGCGGCTTGACGATCGGCCCGGCCGCGGCCGCGGGACGGGCCGGGCCCCCGGCCGCGCCCAGGCCCGCACCCGCGGCGCCCGCCGCGGAGAGGCGGAACAGGGTCCGGCGGGACACCGGACCTCGGAGTCGCTCGTGCCACTGGCGGGCGCGTGCGGTCTCGTAGGCGGCCTCGACGGTGAGATCGTCCTCGCTCATGGGCCCGATGGTCACTCGCCCGCTCGTTAAAGTCAACTTTCCCTACCGAATTTACCTGTATAAATCTCAACGAAAAAAGGCGCCCCGTCCATATTGGTGCCGTCCCCGGATGAGTAGCCTGTGGGAGTGGGTGAGATCGCGTCACCGCCCGGTCCGGCACACCCGGCCCTCCCCGCGGACCCGGCGGAACTGGCCGTGCTGCTCGACCGGCACGCGTACCTGTGCGACGACGGGCTGGCCACCGCCGCCTTCCTGGCGCTGCGGATGGGACGTCCGCTCTTCCTCGAAGGGGAGGCGGGGGTCGGCAAGACCGAGCTGGCCAAGACCCTGGCGTCGGTGCTCGGCGCCCCGCTGATCAGGCTCCAGTGCTACGAGGGCCTGGACGCCTCCCAGGCGCTCTACGACTGGGACTTCCCGCGCCAGCTTCTGCACCTGCGCGCGGCCGAGGCCGCCGGCGTCACCGACGTGGCGCGGCTGGAGGGCGAGCTGTACGACCGGCGCTTCCTGATGGCCCGCCCGCTGCTGCGCGCCCTGGAGACCACGCCCAGCGTGCTGCTGGTGGACGAGATCGACCGGGCCGACGACGAGTTCGAGGCGTTCCTGCTGGAGGTGCTGAGCGACTTCACCATCTCGGTGCCGGAACTCGGAACGATCCGGGCGGAACGCCCCCCGGTGGTGGTGGTCACCTCCAACCGCACGCGCGAGGTGCACGACGCGCTCAAGCGGCGCTGCCTGTACCACTGGCTGGAGCACCCGTCCTTCGACCGCGAGGTCGCGATCATCCGCCGCCGGCTGCCGGACGCGGCCGAGCGCCTGGCCGGTCAGGTCGCCGCGGCGGCGCAACGCCTCCGCGACGCCGACCTGCTCAAACCGCCGGGCGTCGCCGAGAGCCTGGACTGGACCGAGGCGCTGGTGAGCCTGGGCGTCCGCGAGCTCGACCCGGAGATCGCGGCCGTGACGCTGGGCACCGTCCTGAAGTACCGGGAGGACCAGCAACGCGTCCTCGCCGGCGGCATCGACGGGCTGTTGAACGGGGGCTGACCGCACATGCCGGCCGGGCGTGATGTCACGGAGACGATCGTGGGCTTCGCGCGGACGCTGCGCGCCGCCGGTGGTGACGCCGATCCCGAGCGGGTGCAGGCCATGCTGCGCGCCCTCGACCATCTCGACGTGCTCGACCGGACGGACGTGTACTGGGCGGGGCGGCTCACGCTGTGCGCCGATCCCGACGACCTGCCGCGCTACGACCGCTGTTTCGCCGCGTACTTCTCGGGCCTGACCGTCCGCCCGGGACGCCGCCCGCCGCCCACGGTGATCGTGCGGCACATGCCCGTCGTGTCACCCGGCGACTCGGGCGACGGCGACGACGAGGAGGAGTCGCGCGAGGTCACGGTGGCGACGGCCAGCGCGGTCGAGGTGCTGCGCAACCGTGACGTGGCCAAGCTGGGGCCGGACGAGCGCGCCCAGGTCAACCGGCTCATCGCGGTCATGGACGCGTCCACGGAGACGCGCCGGTCGCGCCGGTTCGCGCCGTCCCCGCGCGGCCGTCTCGACCCGGGCCGGACGGTGCGGGAGACGCTGCGGCGCGGCGGCGAGATCTCGCTGCTGCGGTACCGGTCGCACCGCACCCGCCCGCGCCGCGTGGTGCTGCTGGTGGACGTGAGCGGGTCGATGAGCCCGTACGCGGACACGTTGCTGCGGTTCGCGCACGCGGCGGCGCGGTCCGGCGGGCGCGCCGTGGAGGTGTTCAGCGTGGGCACCCGGCTGACCCGTCTCACCCGCGAGCTGCGGCACCGCGACCCCGACACCGCGATGGCCGGGGCGTCCGCCGCCATCCCGGACTGGAGCGGCGGCACCCGGCTCGGCGAGGAGCTGAAGGAGTTCCTCGACCGGTTCGGGCAGCGCGGCATGGCCAGGGGCGCCATCGTGGTGATCGCGTCCGACGGCTGGGAGCGCGGCGACGCGGGGCTGCTCGGCGAGCAGATGGCCCGGCTGAGCCGGCTGGCGCACCGCGTCGTGTGGGCCAACCCGCACAAGGCGCGCCCCGGGTACGAGCCGCTGACCGCGGGTATGGCGGCGGCGCTGCCGCACATCGACGACTTCACCTCCGGGCACAGCCTCGCCGCCCTGGAGGACCTGGCCCGCCTGATCGGAGATCGCCATGCGTGACGTGCTCGACGACATCGCCGCCTGGTACGCGGCGGGGGAGACCTTCGGCCTGGCCACCGTGGTCAGGACCTTCCGCAGCGCGCCCCGTCCCGCGGGCGCCGCGATGGCCGTGTCGCCGTCGGGGGAGGTGACCGGCAGCGTGTCGGGCGGCTGCGTCGAGGGCGCGGTGTACGAGCTGGCCCAGGAGGTGATGGCCGCGGGCGAGCCGGTCGTCCAGCGGTACGGGGTCAGCGACGACGACGCGTTCGCGGTCGGGCTGACCTGCGGCGGCATCCTGGACGTGCTGGTCGAGCCGGTCGGGCCCGCGACCTTCCCCGAGTTCGCCGAGGTGGCGGCGTCCATCCGGGAGCGCGAGCCGGTCGCGGTCGCGACGGTGGTGGCCGGTCCGGGCGAGATCGGGGCGCGCAGGGTCGTGTGGCCGGAGCGCGCCTCGGGTTCGCTGGCGCCCGGCGCGCCGTACGCCGCGCGGCTGGACGCGGCGGTCGACGACGACGTGCGCGGGATGCTCGCGCAGGGACTCACCGGCCAGCGCCACTACGGGCGTGAGGGCGAGCGCCGCCTGGACGAGCTGACGGTGTTCGTGCACTCGTTCGCGCCGCCGCCGCGGCTGCTGGTGTTCGGCGCGATCGACTTCGCCGCCGCCGTCGCCAGGATCGGCAAGTTCCTCGGCTACCACGTGACGGTCTGCGACGCCCGCCCGGTGTTCGCCACGCCGAAGCGGTTCCCCGACGCCGACGAGGTCGTGGTGAAGTGGCCGCACAAGTTCCTCGATGGCACGGAGGTGGACGAGCGCACCGCGATCTGCGTTCTCACCCACGACCCCAAGTTCGACGTGCCGCTGCTGGAGGTGGCGCTGCGCACGCCCGCAGGGTACGTCGGCGCCATGGGGTCGCGCCGTACCCACGACGACCGGATGGCGCGGCTGCGCGAGGCGGGGCTGAAGGAGGACGAGTTGGCGCGGCTGCGGTCCCCGATCGGCCTGGACCTGGGCGCCCGCACCCCGGAGGAGACGGCCGTGTCGATCGCGGCCGAGCTGATCCAGCTTCGCTGGGGCGGGTCGGGGCGCCCGCTGACCGGCACCACCGGCCGCATCCACGGCGAGGTCCGCGAGGAGTAGCTACCGTGGCGTGATGGCATCGCGCATGGGTGTGAGTCCGGCCGGGTTGCTGCTCGCGGCGGGGGAGGGGAGCAGGCTGGGCCGTCCCAAGGCGCTGCTGGAACTGGACGGGGAACGGCTGGTCGACCGCGGCGTGCGGACGCTGCGCGACGGTGGCTGCTCACCCGTCCTGGTGGTGGCCGGCGCCGCCCCGCTGGAGGTGATCGGGGCCGTGGTCGTCCCGAATCCCGACTGGCACACCGGGATGGGGTCGTCGTTGCGGGCGGGGCTGGCGGCCCTGCCGCCCGGCTGCCCCGCCGTCGTGGTCGCGCTGGTCGACCAGCCGCTGGTCGGCCCCGAGGCGGTGCGGCGCCTGATCGAGGCGTACGAGGCGGGCGCGCGTGTCGCCGTCGCCACCTACGAGGGACGTCGCCGCAACCCGGTGCTGATCGCGGCCGAGCACGTCGAGGCGGTCGCCGAGGCCGCGCGGGGCGACGCGGGCGCCCGCGTCTTCCTGCGTGAGCACCCGGAGCTGGTGACGCCGGTGCCGTGCGCGGACGTGGCCGCGCCCGACGACATCGACATCCCCGCCGACCTGGAGGCGTTCAACCGGCGTCACGCCCGCTAGCCCCGGGCTCCGAGAGGGTGGAGAGGGCGCTCTCGTAGGCGCGGAGCGCGTCGACGACGAGGCGGCGCTGCTCCGGCGTGAGCGGTTCCAGCGCGGTGCGCCAGGCGGCGGCGCCGGGGGCCAGCCAGTCCCGGATGGCGGGCAGCCGGTCCTCGGCGATGCTGACGATGGTGCGGCGGCGGTCGGCGGGGTCGGCGTGCCGCTCCAGGAGCTCCTTGCGGCTGAGGTCGCCGACCATGAGGCTCACCGTGGCCGGGGCGACCTCCAGGCGCGCGGCCAGCTCGTTCACGCTCATCGGCCCGTCGAACATCAGGTACGCCAGCAGGGACAGATGGCGTGGCGCCAGGTCGAGCGAGCGCAGCACCTCCGGTGGCGGGGTCCGCTTGGCCCGCCCGATCAGCCTCGGCATCAGCAGGAGCATGGTCCGCACGCCGTCGTCCACACCGAGGCCCTGTTCGTCTGTTGACATGCCCGCCCGACCCAAATAGCTTTGCATCCAAAGTAGCTTTGCTTTCAAAGCAAAGCTATTGCACTTCGCATCCGACCCATCAGGATAGGGGGCGGCCATGGAGGTCGCGGATTTCAACCGGTCGATCATCGAGGAGTTCCGGGCCAACGGCGGCGCGGTCGGCGGCCCGTTCGAGGGCGCCACGCTGGCGCTGCTGACCACCACCGGCGCCAAGACGGGCCGGCCCCATACCACCCCGCTCGTGTACATGGCCGACGGCGACCGCGTCCTGGTCTTCGCCACCAACTCCGGCGCCCCGTCGCACCCTCAGTGGTTCACCAACCTCCTCGCCGACAACCGCGTCACCGTCGAGATCGGCACCGAGACCTACGAGGCCACGGCGATCGCGTTGCTCGGCGAGGAGCGCGCGGCCAAGTACGCCGAGCAGGCCCGGCGCCATCCCGCGTTCGCCGAGTACCAGGAGAAGACCGACCGCGAGATCCCGGTCGTCGCGCTCTACCGCGCCGCCTCGGAGCAGCCCTTGGGCATGGGCGACCTCCTGGTGAACGTGCACCGTTCCCTCCGCCAGGACCTCGCGGCGCTCCGGGCCGACGTCGAGTCGTATCTGTCCAACGGCCGGGCGTCGGGGGCGGCAAGGCCCGACCTTGCCGCGCAACTACGCGCCCACTGCACCGCCTTCTGCGGTGCGCTGCACGAGCATCACCAAGGCGAGGAGACCCAAGGCTTCCCACGCCTGCAACGCCTTCACCCCGAGTTGGCCCCCGTCCTGGAACGCCTCAAGCAGGAACACGACGCCGTGACCGGCATGCGGCGGGACCTCCAAGCCCTCCTGGACGACATCGACACCGCCGACCCCGACCAGGTACGCACCAAGCTCGCCCATGTCAACGACCAGTTGGAGGCCCACTACGCCTACGAGGAGAAGGAGCTCTTCGATGTGCTCAACACCGTGACCGCCGGCGAATGGAGCGGTCCCCGCTAGACACCCGGGTTTGACGCGGAACCGATCGCGGGATGCCTTGGGACGTCCGCGTCCCCTTCCCCCGAGGGAGTCCTTGATGGCCGACGGTCCTCCCGCGTTCTTCGGCTCGCCGCTCTTCGCGCCCGCGATGCGGGCCCTCACCCGGATCCATGTGGCGGTCTTCCAGGCCACGGGAGGCCGGGTCGGCGGCCGGTTCCGGTTCGGCAGCGCCTTCCCGCACGGCGTGCCCGTCTGCCTGCTCACCACCCGAGGCCGCAAGTCCGGCAAGGCCCGCACCTGCGCGCTGATCCACCTGCCCGACGGCGACCGCGTCGTGCTGGTCGCGTCGCGCGGCGGGACGCCCCGCAGCCCGCAGTGGTACTTCAACGTGCTGTCCCAGCCCCGCGTCCTGGTGCGGACGCGCGGAGGGGCGCGCCGGATGCTGGCGTACGAGGCCGAAGGGGACGAACGCGAGGCGCTCTGGGAGCGGCTGGTGGCCCTCTACCCCGAGTACGCCGCCTGGACGGACCGGCGCATCCCCGTCGTCGTCTGCGAGCCCCCGCTCGGCGCCTAGCGTTCGACGGAGGCGGGCAGCGCGCTCTCGTCGAGGGCGCCGCAGTCCACGGCGCGCCGGAGACGGTCCGTCAGGGCCTTGATGGTGGCGGGTTCGTCCAGGACGCCGTTGGACTTGCCCGCCGCCTGCTCGTGCCAGGCCCGGACGCGGCCGATGACCTCGTCGACGCCGGACAGGTGGTAGGCGTAGACGACGGCGTAGCGGCTGGGCAGGTGCGCGGGGTGCATGTCCCAGCCCTGCCAGAAGCCGTGCAGCATGGAGTGCCGGACCTGGGCGGCGTGCACCGCCCAGGTGTGGTTGACCTCGTCCGCGCCGTCGTTGCGGGGGACCACGTTGGTGGAGCCGTCCGACAGGCGCACGCCCGCGCCCGCCAGGGCGACCTGCATGACGTGCCGGGCGAAGTCGCAGGCGGGATGGTCGAGCCGCTGCTGCTCGGGCGGCAGGCCGAGGGCGGCGGTGTAGTCGAACACGCCGAAGTGCGCGGCGGTCATCCGGCCCCCGGCGGCGTCGGCGATCCCGCGCAGCCCGATCCGGCCCTCCTCGTCGAAGATCGCCTCGGGGGTCTCCACCTGGATCTCGAACCGCAGGATCCCGCCGGGCAGGCCCAGCGCGCCCTCCAGCCGGTCCAGGTAGTCGACGAACACCCGGACGTGCTCGGCCGCGACCACCTTCGGGAAGGTGATGGTGAACCCGCCCGGCAGCCGCCCCAGCCGGTCGCGCAGCGCGGTGAGGAACCCGTCGAGGGTGCGCATGGAACGCTCGTGCGCGCCGTCGGCGAACGACTTCACCCGCAGCCCCCAGTAGTGGGGCAGCCCCTTCACCTGGTACGCGGCAGCGACGGCCTCCACCACCTGCGCGATGTGGGCGTCCTCCTCCTCGTCGGAGCGGACCCCGTAGCCGTCCTCGAAGTCGATCCGCACGTCCTCGACCGGCTCGGCCACCAGCTTGGCCGCCACCCGCTCCCGCACCGGACCGGCCAGCTCGGGATCGAGGCCGAACGCGGTGCCGAACGAGCCGGCGCCCGGCGTGTGGGTGTTGAGCAGCCGCAGCGCCTCGGCGCCGAAGTCGGCGGGCGTGGTGCGGGAGAAGCGGTCGGCGGGCACGTACACGGTGTGCACCGGCTGCCGTCCGGTGGCGGGCCCCGGGAACCGCGTGGCGTGAGCGTCGCGGACCGCTGCGATCCGCGCGGACAGGTCGTCGAGCGAGGGGACGCTGAAGTTCACTCCGCCATGATCCCCCAAGATCCCGTGTGGTGGGCACCCGGCCGGAGGTGGATCACGTCGATCCCGGTGGCGAACGCGTTGGGCGGGCACGTCATCGGCTCGGCGCCCAGCCCGCGGCGGCGCCGGTCGCCGGGGGCGGCGTCGGCGGTGACCACTTCCAGCCACGGATGGGCCGCGTCCGCCCACAGCGCCGTGGTGCGCCCGCCGCCGGTCAGCCGCACCCACGCGCGCCCGGCGGCGTCCCTGCGCAGCCCGGTGAAGGCGTTGTCGATGACCTGGCCGCCGAGCCTGCGGCCGTTGCGCAGATCGTACGGCGTGCCGGTGACGTCCACCGCGGGACCGGACGGGATCAGCCGCTCGTCCACCGGCAGCCACCGGTCGGCGGTGACCGTCACGGCGCAGTCGTCGATCGGCTCGCCGACGGTGAGGTAGGGGTGCGCGCCGTGCCCGTACGGGGCGGTGCGCGTGCCCACGTTGCGGGCCGACAGCCGCACCGTCAGGCCCCGCTCCGCGTCCAGCGCGTAGTCGGCCTCCAGGTCGAGCCGGAACGGGTAGCCCGCCCGCCCCATCAGCCTGTGCGCCAGCCGCACCCGATGAGGCTCCCGCTCCACCAGCGTCCAGGGGGACGAGCGCACGAGGCCGTGGATGGCGCACTCGTTCTTCGGCTCGGACAGGTCGAGCTGGTGGATGCGCCCGTCGTAGGCGTACCGGCCCCGGTCGATCCGGTTCGGCCAGGGGATCAGCAACTGCCCGAACGACACCTGGATCGGCTCGTCGGCGTCGAAGGACAGCACCAGCGGCAGCCCGTCGCGCTCCAGCTCCCGCAGGCCGGCGCCGGCCTCGGTGACGACGGCCCGGTACGGCCCGGCGGCGATGACGTGCTGGACGCCGCTGATCGGCTCACCGTCGATCGACTCGGTCATGGCCCGAAGGTACCCAAGCCGGCCGCGGGGTCAGGGCAGTTCGGCCAAGGCGTGCAGCGCGTCCTGGAACACGGTGGCGGGCGGCGACACCAGGCCCGCGCCGACCTGCCCGACACCGGCCTCGCGGCCCGCGATCCCGGTGTCGATGACCGGCAGGATCCCGGTCCGGACCACCTTGGTCACGTCGATCCCGCAGGGCGTGCCGCGGAACGACAGCAGCGGGATCTGCAGCCCCGGATGCTCGGCCAGCGTGATCTCGTACATCCGCTGGGTGGCGGCCAGCGCGTCGGGCACCTCGCCGCCGACGAAGCGGACGATGGCGGGCGCCGCGGCCAGCGCGAACCCGCCCACCCCGGCGGTCTCGGTGATCGCCGAGTCGCCGATGTCGGGGTTGGCGTCGTCCGGCCCGTACGCGCCGAGGTAGAGCCCGTCGGGCACCCCGGCGGGCCCGGTGAACCAGCGGTCGCCCGTCCCGGACACCTGGATGCCGAAGTCGGTGCCGTTGCGGGCCATCGCCACCACCAGGCTCGACCCCGGCACCCCGCGGGCGGCGTCGGCGGCGGCCTTGGCCGCGGCCATCGCCGGGTTCAGGAAGAAGTGGTCGTTGCCGCCGGCGAAGCGCAGCGCCTCGGCCACCTGGTCGCGCGGCGCGTCCGCCTCGGCCATGCCGGGCGCCAGCTCGCGCAGGAACAGCGAGGTCGCGGCCCGGTTGCGGTTGTGCAGCTCGTCGCCCATCTGCAGCGCCTGCGCCATGATCGACAACAGGTCGAGCGGGCCGTGCCGCCGCACCGCCTTCCGCAGGACGGGTCCCAGCACGTCCGACATCCACCGCAGCCGCTCGATCACCTCCGGGCCGTACGCGCCGTACCGGAGCACCTTGCCGAGCCCCTCGTTGAGCGAGCAGTACGCGGTGCCGCCGTGCTCGGCGTCCTCGACCACCAGCATCCACATGGACGGGCTCACCACGCCCGCCATCGGGCCGACCGCCCCGTGGTGGTGGCACGGGTCAAGCGTCGCCGCGCCCTTCTCCAGCAGTTCCTGGGCCTTCTCGGGCGTGTCGGCGAGCCCTTCCAGCAGCATCGCCCCGATCAGCGCGCCGCGCATGGGGCCGGACGCGCGCTCCCACTCCAGCGGAGGGCCCGCGTGCAGGAACGTGCCGCTCTCCAGGCCCAGCACCTCGCCCGCGGGACGCACGTCCACCAGGTGGGGGCGCGCGCTGAGCATCCGGCCGACCGCGCGCTCGTTCGCCTCGATGAAGCCGGGCCGTCCCATCACCGCGACCAGGGCGTCCTCGGTGCCCTCGGGCGGCGGGCGCCAGTCCACGGCCTCGACCGGCACCGCCTGGGCCTCCAGCGCCTCGGCCAGCACCCCCACGCCGGCCGTCACCACCCTCGGCTCGCGGGCCAGCAGCCCGCCCAGCCGCGACCGGGAGTCATCCATCGGCGCCCGTCCCTTCGCCGGCGCGGAGCCCGGCCGCGTACCGCGCGGCCTCGGCGTTGGACGCGAAGACCGACGCGCCGGCCGCCCGCAGCGCCTCCGCCTGCGCGTCCCTGCCCTGCGGGTCGGCGGGCGTGCCGCACAGCGACACCACCACGGCCAGGTCGTCGCGCCGATCCAGCGCCGCGACGATCGCCGGGGCCAGCGACGCCGCGGGGTCGGGGTCGGCCCCGTACCCCAGGACGACGTCGAGCAGCAGCACCCCGCACGCGGGGTCGGCGGACTGCTTCGCGATCGCCTCCAGCCGCAGCGTCGGGTCGATCATCGGGTGGGCGCGGCCCCGGGTGTAGGCGTCGTCGCCGTAGTCGATCAGCTCGTGGCCCCGTGCCGTCCTGCCGCCCGTCCTGCCGCCCGGTGCGGTGCTCGCGATCGCCTCGGCCTCGTCCCGCAGCGTCCCGCCGGAGAACAGGCCGCGCAGCGCGCCCGTCACCGGGCGCGCCGGGGGAGCGGCCGGCCAGCGCGGCCACTCCGGCACCGGCCTGCCCAGGCGCCTCAGCGCCCGCTCGGTGGCCCTGGTCAGATCGTCCTCGGGACCCGGGAACGCGAACACCACCGGGGTGTCGAGCCTGCGCGCCGCCTCCGCGACCAGATCGGCCACCTGCGGCGCGGGCGGCTTGGAGACCAGGACGATCAGCTCCGTGCCGGGGTCGGCGTCCAGCGCCGCCAGCGCGGCCAGCGACGACCGGCCGCTGACCTCCAGCGACAGGTCGCGGCCCCCGACCCCCAGCGCGTGCCCGACGCCGACGCCCGCCGCGTCCAGCAGGCACATCACCTGCTGCGCGCCGGTGCCCGACGCCGCCACCAGGCCGACCGGCCCGGGACGGACGGCGTTGGCGAAGCCCAGGCCCGCGCCGCCGACGACCGCGGTGCCGCAGTCCGGGCCCATCACGATCAGCCCGCGCCTGGCCGCGGCGTCCTTGAGCGCGATCTCCTGCTCCAGCGGCACGTTGTCGCTGAAGACCATCACGTTGAGCCCGGCCGCGAGGGCGTCCATGGCCTCGGGGAACACGTACGGGCCCGGCACCGACACCAGCGCGATCCCCGCGTCGGCGCGCCGCGCCGCCGCGCCGGTCGTGCGCGCCGGCGGAAGCGTTCCCGGCACCGCCCCGGAACGGTTCCCCGCGGGCCCGGCGCCCGCCGAGGCCAGCAGGTCGTCCAGGGTGCGGCGGGCGGCGTCCAGCGCCTCGCCGTCCGCGCTGACCGCCACCACCAGATCGGCGGGGCCCGCGTCCCCGGGCGCCTCGAAACCCATCCTGGCCAGCATCTCCAGGTTCAGCCGGGTGCCCATCGCGGCCATCGCGCCGTCCACGCCGGCCAGCTCCCCGACCTGCCGGCTGACCCGCATCAGCGTGACCGAGTCGTGGTACGCCCCCCTCCGCACCTCGACCCATTTCATGGGACCACCCGCCGGGCCGGCGGCACGAGGATCCGGGTCACGCCGACACCCTGCCGCCCTGGCCGGCCATGACGGCGTGCGCCAGCGCGGCGCGGCAGCCGGCGAGCACGCCCGAGGCCAGGTCGGCGCCCGACGTGTGCCCGGCCGCCAGCAGTCGCCGTACGGCCGGCGCCGCGGGTTCCAGCCCCGCCACCGCCCGCAGCACGGCCGCGACCTCCGCGCCCGCGGCGCCGGACGCCGCGCAGTGCAGCAGGGTCGCGGCGAGAGCCGTGGTGCGGGTGCCGGCGTCCGCGGTGACGGCCGCGCCCAGCCAGTCGGCCAGCCACACCGCCCGGCCTCCCGGGCGCACCGCGCCGCCCAGCAGCCGCAGGGACAGCAGCAGCCCGCAGAGGATGTCGTCGCCGCTGGGCGTCAGCCCCGGTCCGAGACCCACGATCCGCTCGGCCGCCTCGATGGTGCCCGCCAGGTCACCGGCCTCGCACCGGTCGGCCAGCAGCACCGGGTCGGGATGGCCGTACAGCCCGCCGCGCGCGGCGCGGCCCGCGTCCGCCAGCGCCGCCTCCAGGGACCGCACGCCGTGCGCCAGCGTCGCGACCGGCACCGGCCCCAGCGCGGGGGACGGGTCCCACCAACGCCTTACCTTGGTCTCCAGCCCGTCGATCTCGACACGGCCCTCGCCCGCCCACGCCTCGGCGCCCTCGCGCACGGCGCGGAACGGGCGCTCGCGGCAGGTGGCGACCATGACGACCGCGTTGGGCAGCCGGACGGCGTCGGAGGTGACCACGGCCACCACCCGCGGCTCGGCCCCGGCGCGCGACTCCAAATAGACCGCCGAGGGGAACACCGCGATCACGCGGGCGGGGCGGCGCGGCGCGTCCAGCACCGGGCGCAGCGCCAGGCTCGCGGCGCCCGCGGCCGGCGGCCTGCGGCCCGGCTGCGGGGCGAGCGGGATCGGGTCTCGCACGAGAGCGGTCACGGGGTCCTCCCGAGGCCGGTGTCGTCGTCCTTGCCGGCCGGCCTCTCTAGCCGCGACCGTAAGGCCCTGCACACGGCGTCTCGTATGGAGAAAACTGCCAAGCCTGGTTGTCATCCTTCGTCTTTGTTGTCAGTGTTGATCGAGCAGCGGTAGCGATCACGCCCGTCGGGGCGATGTAAGCACCAAGGAGCGAGGTGACCGTTCCCGTGAGTCAGCAGCGACTGCCCGCCGCGGGATGGCGGCCTTTCGAGCGTCCTCGCCTTCCCCCCTTCCCACGGTTCGCCCCTCGTCCCCGCTCACCGCGCAGAGGCGTGTCCGGCCACGCGTCCGACCACGCGTGCGGTCACCTCATGGGCCGGGGCGGCACCCCGGCCCAGCGGACCGGACCCCACCAGGGCCCCGCCCGCGCACGCCGGCGGCCGGAGAACCCGCCGCCGGAGCCGACCCAGTTGGGAGTCATCTGATGCCAGTCCCCGTGGACCCGGGCCCACCGGCCCTGCGACTCGCCAGTACGGGAACCCTCACCTACGGGCTTCCGGTCGGGGAGGTCCTGGGCGTCTCCACCCTCAAGGGCGCCAGGCTCATCGCCGGCCGCAGCGGCCTCGGCCGGATCGTGCAGCGGCTCAACGTCATGGAGGTCCCCGACATCCTGGCGTGGGTCAAGCCGAACGAACTGCTGCTGACCACCGGCTACCCGCTGCGCAACACCCCGCAGTCCCTGGACAACCTGGTCGCCGACCTCGACGAGCGCGGCCTGGCCGCGCTCGGCGTCAAGCTCGGCCGCTACCTGGACTCGCTGCCCGCCGAGATGATCGAGCAGGCGGACCGCCGCGGCTTCCCGCTGATCCTGCTGCCCGACGACGTGGGCTTCGACGACATCCTCAACCAGGTGCTCACCGACATCCTCAACCGGCAGGCCGCGGTGCTGGCCCGCACCGAGGAGGTGCACCGGGCGCTGCTGCAGATCGTCCTGTGCGGCGGCGGGTTGCAGGAGGTCGTCGACGAGGTCGCCGGTCTACTGGAGGTCGCGGTCGTCGCGCTGGACGGTGAGCAGCGCGTGCTGGCCGGTTCCGGCCCCGAGGAGCAGATCCAGGCCATGCGCGCGCTGGGCCGCGGCCCGTCCCATGACGGCGACCACCTGGTGGTGCCCGTCGTCGCCGGCGGGTTCGACCACGGCAGGATCGTCGCCTACAGCCCGAGCGGGACGCTGCGGGAGGCCGACCAGACGATCCTGGAGCGCGCCGCCACCGTCGCGGCGCTCGTGGTGACCAAGCAGCAGGCGGTCGCGGCGGTCGAGAGCAAGTACCGCGCCGACTTCCTGCGCGACATCCTGTCGGGACGGGCGGGCGACGACGACCGGGTGGTGGCGCACTGCGCCGGGTTCGGCTGGGATCTGGACCGCCCCGTGATGGTGCTGGTCGCCGAGCTGGACGGGCGTCCGCGTGGCTCCGACGGCCCGCGCGAGGCCGACCGCGCCCGCGACGGCGCGCGGGGCGAGCAGGGACGCGACCCGATGCGCGGGGAGGCGGGCCGCGGCGCCGAGGAGCGCTCCGCGCAGGAACGGCTCGCCGCCGCGTGGACCACGGCGGTGCGCCGGTACGACCGGGGCGCGGCGGTGGCCAGCTTCGCGCACGAGGTCGTCGCCGTCGTGGGCGCGGACGGGGACGACGGGGCCGCCCTCTCCGGCGGCCCCGTCCAGTCGATCGTCAAGGAGGCCGCCGCGGTGTTCTCCGAGCACCGCCGCACCTTCTCCACCGGCATCAGCCGTACCGTGCGCTCGCCCGCCGCCCTGCCCGAGGCGTACGAGCAGGCGGTCAAGGCGGTGCGGGTCGGGCGCCAGCTCCACGGCGCGGGCGCCCGCGCCCACTTCGACCAGCTCGGCGTCTACCGCCTGCTCAGCCTGGTCTCCGACGCCGCCGAGCTGCACGCGTTCGTCCGCGAGACGCTGGGCGAGCTGGCCTCCGACGACGAGCCGGAACTGGTGGACCTGCGCCGCACGCTGCAAGTGCTGCTGGAGACCAACCTCAACGTCGCCGAGACGGCCCGCAGACTGCACTTCCACTACAACACCCTGCGGTACCGCATCGGGAAGCTGGAACGGATGCTCGGCCCGTTCACCGAGGACGCCCACCTGCGCCTCAACCTGACCCTCGCGCTGCACGTGCTGCGCATGCGCGGCATCTGACGGCGGGGCGTTACACCGGCGGCCGCATATCGTCTCCCAACCCTGGGGAGGTGCTTTGGCAAAACTCGCCGATGCCTGCTGACCTGGGTCGCCTTAGGTTGCGCGCAAAGCCGTGCCGGGGCCGACCGGAACCCGGCACGGCGCGGGCACTCCTGGGGAGGGGCACGGATGGCCAACGGGCTGAGGTTTGGCTGGAAGGTGCACGGCGACGGGAAGACACCGCCCCCCGGGGAGGTCGTCGCGCCCGACGAACGGCTGTCCTGGCCGCGCACGGCGGGCATAGGCGCCCAGCACGTGGTCGCGATGTTCGGCGCGACGTTCGTGTTCCCGCTCGTCATGGGGCTGGACCCGAACCTCGCGGTGATGATGTCCGGCGTCGCCACCATCCTGTTCCTGCTGATCGTCCAGGGGAAGGTGCCCAGCTACCTGGGGACCAGCGCCTCGTTCGTCGGCGGGGTGTTCGCGATCCGCGCCGGGGTCGACAGCGCGCAGACCGACGCCTGGGTGACCGGCGCGATCCTGGTCGCCGGCGCGGTGCTGGCGCTGTGCGGCGTGCTGATCCACGTGCTGGGCGTCCGGGTCATCCACCAGGTGTTCCCGCCCGTGGTGACGGGCGCCGTGGTGATGCTGATCGGGTTCGGGCTGGCGTTCGTGGTCGCCGACACCTACTGGCCGCAGGACCACTGGGTCGCGCTGGTCACCATGGTGTTCGTCTTCCTGGTCATGGTGGTGTTCCGCGGGTTCATCGGCCGCATCGCCATCCTGCTGGGACTGGTGTTCGGGTTCGTGCTGTCGTGGATCCTCGACCTCACGGTCGGGCAGGTCACCTCGGTGCTGCCCGGCCAGAACCTGCGGGACGCGGCCGGGCAGGCGTGCCAGCCCGAGGGCCCGTACTGCGTGGCCACCGCGTTCGCGCACGACCGGGTGAGCTTCGCCGGTGTGGAGAGCGCCGACTGGTTCGGGTTCCCCGCCACGCACGCCCCCGACTTCAAGCTGTCGGCGATCCTGCTGGTGCTGCCCGCCGTGATCGCGCTGATCGCGGAGAACGCGGGGCATGTCAAGGCGGTCGGTGAGATCACCCGCACCGACCTGGACCCGATGATCGGCCGCACGATCGTCGCCGACGGCGTCGGCACCGTGGTGACCAGCTCCGTCGGAGGCTCGCCCACCACCACCTACGCCGAGAACATCGGCGTCATGGCCGCCACCCGGATCTACTCCACCGCCGCGTACTACATCGCGGCGGTGATCGCGATCCTGTTCGGTCTGTGCCCGAAGTTCGGCGCGCTGGTCGCCGCGACCCCCGGCGGCGTGCTGGGCGGCGTCACGGTGATCCTGTACGGGATGATCGGGCTGCTCGGCGCCAAGATCTGGATCGAGAACCGGGTGGACTTCGCCGACCCGGTCAACATGGTCCCGGCCGGCGCGGGCATCATCCTGGCCGTGGGACCGGTGGTGCACCAGATCAACGAGGACTTCACGCTGGAGGGCATCGCGCTCGGCACCATCGTGGTCCTGGCCGGCTACCACCTGCTCCGGCAGATCTCCAACCGGATCACCGCGGCCGTGCCCCCGGAGTCGGCCGCCCCGCTCGATCCGTCGGGGACCGCGGCCCCCGAGGCCGGGGGAGGCGGCGCCCGGTCGTGAAGCCGCCGCCGTTCGACTACCGCGCGCCGCGCACGACCCAGGAGGCCCTGGACGCGCTCGCCGGCGGCGGCGCCAAGGTCCTCGCGGGCGGGCAGAGCCTCATCCCGCTGCTCACCATGCGCCTGGCCGCGCCGGCCCGGCTGGTCGACATCAACGGCGTGGCCGGTCTGGACACCGTGGAGGTCACCGCCGAGGGCGTGCGGGTCGGCGCCCTCGCCCGGCACGCGCGGGTGGAGCGGGACGAGCGGGCCGCCGCCGTCCAGCCGCTGATCGGGCAGGCGCTGCGGCACGTCGCCCACCCCGTCATCCGCAACCGCGGCACGGTCGTGGGCAGCCTCGCGCACGCCGACCCGGCCGCCGAGCTGCCCGCGGTCCTGGCCGTCCTCGGCGGCACGGTCGAGGTCGCCTCGGCCAGGGGCCGCCGCGCCGTCGCCGCCGCCGACCTGTTCACCGGGCCGCTGGAGTCGTGCCTGGACGAGGACGAGCTGGCGCTGTCGGCGTTCTTCCCCGCCGCGCCCCGGCTCACCGGCACCGCGTTCGCCGAGACCGCCAGGCGGCACGGCGACTACGCATTGGCGGGCGTCGCGGCCGTGGTCGCGCTGGACGACGACCTGCGCGTGACCTCGGCCCGCGCCGGATACCTCGGCGTCGCGGGCGTCCCGCTCGTCCTGGACCTGTCCGAGCCCGCGGAGTCGGCGGCGCGCACCGGCGACTGGTCCGCCGTCGCCGCGTACGCGCGCGAGCGTCTCGACCCCGACGGCGACATCCACGCCGGCGCCGGGTACCGCCGTCATCTGGCGGGCGTGCTCACCGAACGCGCCCTGCGCGCCGCGGCCCGCGACGCCGTCCAACGGGAGGCACGATGACCGAGGAGACCTTCGAGATCGCGCTGACCGTCAACGGGGTGCACCGGACGGCACGGGCTCCCGCGCGCCGGCTGCTGTCGGACCTGCTGCGCCACGACCTGAGGCTGACCGGTACGCATGTCGGCTGCGAGCACGGCGTGTGCGGCTGCTGCACGGTTCTGCTGGACGGCGAGCCGGTGCGGTCGTGCCTGATGTTCGCCGTGACCGCCGCCGGCCACGAGATCACCACCGTCGAGGGCCTGGCCGGACCGGACGGGACGCTCTCGCCCGTCCAGCGCGCCTTCCACGAATGCCACGCCCTGCAATGCGGGTTCTGCACCCCGGGCTTCCTCTGCACGGTCACCGCGCTGCTGCGCGACAATCCCCGCCCGACGGAGGACGAGGTGCTGGAGGGCATCTCAGGCAACCTGTGCCGCTGCACCGGCTACCAGAACATCGTCAAAGCGGTGCATCGCGCCGCCGACCTGATGGACGAGGAGTCCTGATGGGATTCGGGGAAGGCGTGGTGAGGCGCGAGGACCCGCGGCTGCTCACCGGCCAGGGACGGTACGTGGACGACTTCGGGCACGACGCGCTGGCGGTGGCGTTCGTCCGGTCGCCGCACGCGCACGCGCGCATCGTCGACATCGACGTGACCGAGGCGTTGGACGTCGAGGGCCTGGTCGCCGTCTACACCTGGGAGGACCTTCCGGGACGGGTGGGGGAGCCGCTTCCCCTCCTCATCCCGCACCCGTCCCTCACCCACGGCCGCACCGGGTACCCGCTCGCGCGGGACGTGGTCCGGCATGTCGGGGAGCCGGTCGCGATGGTGGTCGCGGCCGACCGCTATCTGGCCGAGGACGCCGTCGACCGGATCGCCGTCGAGTACGAGCCGCTGCCCCCGGTCGTCGGGATCGAGGCCGCCGACCGTGCCGACCATCTCGTCCACGACGACGTCCCCGGCAATCTCGGCGGCATCCTGCGCCAGGAGACCGGGGACGTGGACGCGGCCATCGCGGCCGCCCCGCACGTGCTGGAGTTCCGTCTCGACATCGAGCGCAGCGCGGCCATGCCCCTGGAGGGACGCGGCGTGTACGCGCGCTGGGACGCCGACGACGAGACGCTGCGGGTCTACAGCTCCACGCAGGCGTCCACCAGCGTGCGCGCCGCGATCGCCGCCAAGCTCGACCTCGCGCCGAGACAGGTCGAGGTGATCGCCCCCGATGTCGGCGGCGGCTTCGGTGTCAAGATCGTCCACCCGTGGCCGGAGGAGGTGCTGGTGCCGTGGGCGGCGCGGCTGCTCGGCCGGGAGGTGAAGTGGACCGAGGACCGGCGCGAGCACTTCGTGGCCTCCGCGCACGAGCGCGGGCAGCTCCAGCGGGTGCGGGTCGGGTTCGACGACGAGGGCCGGGTGCTCGGCCTGGACGTGCGGATCCTGCACGACCACGGCGCCTACACCCCGTACGGGATCATCATCCCGATCGTCACGTCCACCCAGCTCCTCGGCCCGTACAAGATCGGCGCGTACCGGGCCGAGGTGCGCAGCCTCTACACCAACACGCTGATCGTCACCCCGTACCGGGGCGCGGGCCGCCCGCAGGGCGTGTTCTGCATGGAGCGCACCATGGACCGCATCGCCGACCATCTGGGACGCGACCGGTCGGAGGTGCGCGAGGCCAACCTGATCCAGCCCGGCGAGTTCCCCTACGACCAGGGGCTCACGTTCCAGGACGGCCGCCCGCTGGTCTACGACTCGGGGAACTACCCGGAGCTGCTGCGCAAGGTCAGGAAGCTGATCGGCTGGGACGGGTTCGAGGAGGAGCGCGCCTCGGCCGCCGCGTCCGGCCGCCGCCTCGGCATCGGCATCGGCTGCTACGTGGAGGGCACCGGCGTCGGCCCCTACGAGGGCGGCCACGTCGAGATCGACTCCTCCGGACGCGTGCACGTCTCCACCGGCCTCACCTCGCAGGGGCAGGGCCACCAGACGGTGTTCGCGCAGATCGCCGCGTCCGAGCTGGGCGTGCCGATCGAGGACGTGCGGGTCACCACCGGCGACACCCGGCGGTTCGGGTACGCGGTCGGCACGTTCGCGTCCCGCGCCGCCGTGATGAGCGGCAACGCGATCGCGCTGGCCTGCCGCAAGGTGCGGGAGAAGGCGCTGCGGATCGCGGGCGAGGCGCTGGAGGCCGACCCCGCCGACCTGGAGATCACCGACGGCGTGGTGCATGTGCGCGGGGACCGGTCGTCGGCCGTTCCGCTGCGTACCGTCGCCGTGCTGTCCAACCCGCTGCGGTACGCGTTCGACGAGGAGGCGGGGCGCGCCACCCAGTTCGCCACGGCCGCGTCACCGGACCGGCCGCCCGTGGCGCCCGGCGAGGAGCCCGGGCTGGAGGGGCGCGGCTACTACTCGCCCGTCCGCTCGACGTTCGCGGCCGGGGCGCACGCCGCGGTCGTCGAGGTCGATCCCGACACCGCCGAGGTCGCGATCCTGCGGTACGCGGTCGTGCACGACTGCGGCCGGCTCATCAACCCGATGGTCGTCGAGGGGCAGATCCACGGGGGAGTGGCGCAGGGCATCGCGGGCGCCCTGTACGAGCGGATGGCCTACGACGAGTCGGGGCAACTGCTCAACGCCTCGTTCATGGACTTCCTCATGCCGTACGCGACGGAGATCCCGCGCATCCGGACCGGCCATCTGGAGACGCCGTCGCCGCTCAACCCGCTCGGGATCAAGGGCGCGGGCGAGGCGGGCGTCATCCCCGTGTCGGCCGTGATCGCCTCGGCCGTCGAGGACGCGGAGGGCCTGCGCGTCACGTCCATGCCGATGTCGCCGGACGACCTGTTCGAGCTGCGGCTGCGGGCCCGCGACGACGCGTCCCTGCGCACGGCGAGGGCCTCGCGGGCGGCGGCACGCTGACCCTTCGCCTTGCCCTCTACTCCGCCTTGCCTGCTACTCGGCCTTCCCGGGGACGGCGGGCTGGTCGGGCGCGTTGCCGCCCAGCGACCTGGGCAGGTAGTTCTCGACCGCGGCGGGACGGAAACCCTGCTGCCTGATCCAGGTGAGGATCATCTGGAACTGCTGCGCGAGCCCCTTGCGGTAGTGCATCAGCACGATGTCGCCGGGCCGGAAGCCCGTGCCGCCGTCGCCCCGCGCGAACCCGTTGAAGCCCACGCCGGGACCGGACGTGCCGTTGTAGAACTCCGCCGACCACAGCAGGATCGACTTGATCCCGCACGCCTTGGCCATCTGCCGCGTGGTCTGGTTGAAGCTGCCGAACGGCGGCCGGAAGATCTGCGGACGCCGCCCGTACTGCTTGGCGATGGTGTCGGACGCCTCGCAGATCTCCTGCCTCTGCTTCTCCGGCGTCTGGATCGCCATGTTCAGATGGTTGACCGTGTGGTTCTCCATCCGCGACCCGGCGTTGCGCAACGCCCAGAAGTACTGCCCCTGCCCCTTCACGTAGGTCGAGGTCAGGAACGTCAGGATCGGCACCCGGTGCTTGCGGACCAGGTTCACGAACTCGGGGTCGTACTCGTAGCCGTCGTCGATGGTCAGGAAGACCACCTTGTCCCGGGTGGCGATCCGGCGGATCACCGGCGGCAGCCCGTCCGGCGCGGCCTTCGGCGGCGTCCACGAGCCCGCCTTCGGCATCGCCCAGCGCTGGTCCGCCAGCACCGTGGCGAGCTGGGTGCGCATGGAGGGGCCCTCGTCGGCGGCCTGCGCCCGCACCGACGGCCAGGTCCCGGCCGCCACCCCGATCACGCCCGCCACCACCGAGGCCACAACGGGCAAAGTCCCTCGCATCAGCCGCCTTCTCCGTCCACCTGGTCAAGGGCGTCGCATCGGATGACGCGCGGAAGCGACGCGGAGTTCGCCTTGATCACGCGATCCGTGCGAGGACATTCTTCACCTATAGGAACCGGACAGGGCGTATCTGACCAACACCGGGCGTGTACCTGGCACATGTTGCCGTACGGCGTGCGGTCCGGGTTTCTCTAGAGTCGCATCATGACCGAGCGAAGCGAGGGCATGATGCTGGTTCTTGCCGGGGGGTGTGGGGGGTCGTCCCCCCACAGTGATCTGGTATGTGCCGGGGGGTGTGGGGGGTCGTCCCCCCACAGTGATGGAGCATGAAGGTCACCGGCAGTGCCACGATCGCCGCGCCGCCGCCGCGGGTGTGGGACGCGTTGCAGGATCCGGCCGTCCTGGCACGGACCATCCCCGGCTGCCACTCCCTGGAGGCCACCGGCCGGGACGCCTACAGGATGACGGTCTCGGCCGGGGTCGCGTCCATCAAAGGCACCTACGTAGGAAGCGTGGAGCTGGCCGAGCCCGACCCGCCGCGCTCGTTCGTGCTGCGCGCGCGGGGACGGGGCGCGCCCGGCACGGTCGACGCGACCGTCCGCGTCCGGCTGTCGGCGGCCGAGGACGGCACCCGTGTGGACTACGACGCCGACGCCGTCGTGGGCGGGATGATCGGCGGGGTCGGGCAGCGGATGCTCGGCTCGGTCGCCCGCAAGACCGCGGGGGAGTTCTTCGCCGCGGTCGAGCGGTCGCTGACCGCCGCCGGGATGATCGCCGAGGAGGCCGGCGCCGAGGTCGTCCGCATGCCCGCGCGTGCGCGGGCCGGAGGCGGGGAGGCGCCGCCGATCCGCGAGCCGGTGGCGCCGCCGCGGCCGGGCGCCGTCTACATGGGGGAGCCTGGGGCCGCGCATCCCGTCCCCACGCTGGCCGCGTTCGTCTCGGGTGGCGCCGTGGCGCTGGCGGGCGTCGTCATCGGGTACGCCCTGGGGCGACGCTCGACGCTCAGGAAGGCAGCGAAACCATGAGGCCCTTCACCGCGGCCGCCGTCCAGTTGGCGCCCGTACCCGGACCGCTCACCGACCGTTCCGTCCAGGACAACATCGGCAAGGCCACGGCCTGGACGCGGCGCTGCGCCGAGAGCACCGGCGCCGAACTGATCGTCCTGCCCGAGACGTGCACGACGGGGTTCGACCCGGCCATGGGCGCCGAGGACCTGTGGAGCCTGGTCTCGGACGTCCCCGGCCCGGTCACCGAACCGTTCCAGGACACCGCGCGCGACCTCGGCGTGCACCTGTGCCTCGGCACCTACGAACGCGGGCCCGACCCCGGGACCGTCCACAACTCGGCCGTCCTCATCGGCCCGGACGGCGGCGTGCTCGGCGTCTACCGCAAGACCCACCCGTTCCGTGTCGAGGACGTCCGCCGCGGCGGCTGGACCACGCCCGGCTCCGAGGTCTGCGTCGCCGACACCGATCTCGGCCGGATCGGCATGGCGATCTGCTTCGACGGCGACTTCCCCGAGCTGTGGCGCATCCAGGCGGTACGGGGCGCCGAGCTGATCTGCCGGCCCTCGGCGCTGCTGCGCTCGGCCGACATCTGGGAGCTGACCTGCCGCGCCCGCGCCTACGACGAGCACGTGTACGTGGTCGGCGCCAACGCGGTCGGCGCCGACCCCGCCGGGACGCTGTACTTCGGCAACTCCCTGATCGTGACGCCGGTGGCCGAGGTCGTGGCGCGCGCCGCCAGCCACGAGGGCTGGGCCGCCGCCCGCCTGGACCCCGGCACCGCGATGGGCTCGCTGACGCCGGGCTCGTCCGTCCCGCACGGGTTCGACCACCTCGCCGAGCGCAACCTGGCGCTGTACGAGAAGCACGCCTCCGACCTGGTGGCCCCGGCGGAGACCGCGTTCCCGCACGGCGGGCCGCCGGGGCGGGTGAACGGCGCTAGCTGACCGCGACCAGGTCCACCACGAAGATCAGCGTCTCGTTGGGCTTGATCGCCGGGCTGGGGCTGCGGCTGCCGTAGGCCAGGTGCGGCGGGATGACCAGCTTGCGGCGCCCGCCGACCTTCATGCCCTGGATGCCCATGTCCCAGCCCTTGATCACGCGGCCGGATCCCAGCTCGAAGTCGAGCGTGGCGCCGCGGTTCCAGGACGCGTCGAACTCCTCGCCCGTGGAGAACGCGACCCCCACGTAGTGCATCGACACCGTCGAGCCCTTGACCGCCTCGGGGCCGTCGCCCTCGGTGATGTCGGTGATGTCGAGATAGCGGGGCGGCTCCCCCTCGGGGAAGTCGATTTCGGGCCGGTCAAGCGCCATCGGCGGGCTCCAGCGGTGTCGTCGGGATCTGCGAAAGAATCCGCCCAGCCTAGTGGGCCGCGCGAGTCGCCAAAGAACGACCCGCTGATTGGCAGATTGCGACGGTTCGCGCCGCGGGCGGCGTCCGGTAGACCTCAGGTCATGGGACGGCGGCTGAGGCTCGGCATCGACACCGGCGGGACGTTCACCGACGTCGTGGCGCTGGACGAGGACACCGGTGAGATCGTCATCACCAAGACCCCGTCCACGCCGTCCGACCCGGCCGAGGGCTTCCTGACCGCCGTGCGGAAGGTGCTGGCCGCGTGCGCGGCGGGGCAGGGCGGAGGCGACGCCGACGTGACCGGGCTGTCGCACGGCACCACGGTCGCGACGAACAAGCTTCTGGAGGACCGGATCGACGACCTCGGGTTCGTCACGACCGAGGGGTTCCGGTACGTGCTGGAGATCGCCCGGCAGAGCGTCCCCGACGGCTACGGCAACTCCTACTTCTGGGTCAAGCCGCCGCGGATCGTCCCCGTCCACCGGGTGCGCGAGGTCGGCGGGCGCCTCGACCACACCGGCGCGGAGCTGCGCCCGTTCGACGAGGCGGGCGCGGTCGCGGCGGCGCGCTGGTTCCGGGAGCAGGGGATCCGCGCGATCGGCGTGTGCTTCCTGCATTCCTACGCCGACCCGTCCCACGAGCTGGCGATGCGCGAGGTGCTGCGGCGCGAGCACCCGGACGCGGTGGTGTCGCTGTCGTGCGAGGTGCTGCGCGAGTACCGGGAGTACGAGCGCTCGGTCACGACCCTGGTGGACGCGGCGGTCAAGCCGGTGATGTCGCGCTACCTGGCGCGGATCGCCGAGCGCGCCCCGGCCCGCCTGCATGTGATGAAGAGCAACGGCGGCGTGCTGTCGGCGGAGGAGGTCGTCCGGCAGCCGATCACCACCGTGCTGTCGGGACCGGCCGCGGGCGCGCTCGGCGCGGCGTTCGTGGCGGCCCGCACCGGGCGCCGCTCGGTGGTCACCCTGGACGGCGGCGGCACGTCCACCGACGTGGCCGTGGTGCTGGACGGCGAGCCCACGCTCACCACCGAGGGGTCGATCGGCCGCCATCCCGTCAAGATCCCGATGATCGACATCGTGACGGTGGGCGCGGGCGGCGGCTCGGTCGCCTGGACGTCCCCCGAGGGCACGATGAAGGTCGGCCCGCGCAGCGCCGGGGCCGACCCCGGTCCGCTCTGCTACGGGCGCGGCGGCACCGAGCCGACCGTCACCGACGCGCACGCCGTGCTCGGCCGGATCCCGCCGCACCTGCTCGGCGGCGAGATCCCCTTGGACGTGGCCGCGGCCCGCCGCGGCCTGGAGTCGTTCGCCGGGCGGCTCGGCCTGACCCTGGAACGCGCCGCCACCGGCATCCTGGAGATCTCCGTCTGGAACCAGGCCAACGCCATCCGCCAGATCACCGTCAAGCGCGGCCTGGACGTCCGCGACTACCCGCTGGTCGCGTTCGGCGGCTCGGGACCGCTGCTGGCCTGCCGCCTGCTGGACGTGCTCGGCCTGCCCGCCGCCGTGGTCCCGCGCGACCCCGGCAACCTGTCGGCGTTCGGCCTGCTCACCGTGGACGTGAAGAACGACTACGTCCGCACCCGCGTCATGCGCGACACCGAGCTGGACCTGGCCGCCATGGCGGAGATCTTCAAGGACCTGGAGGCCGAGGCCGCCGCCGCGCTGGACCGCGAGGGCTTCCCCGCGTCCGCGCACCGCTACGTCCGCTCGGTCGACCTGCGCTACTACGGCCAGGCGTTCGAGGTGCGCGTCCCCGCCCCGGCGGGGCCCGTCTCGGAGGAGTTCCGTTCGGATGTGCTGCGCGGTTTCCACGACGCGCACCAGTCCTTGTACGGCTACAGCTACCGCGACGACCCGGACCGGCATCCGGTGGAGTGGGTCAACTTCCGCGTCTCCGGGATCGGCCCCATCGCGCGCCCTCGCCTCCAGGAACGCCCGCGAGGAGACGGCGGCCCCTCGCTGACCGGCACCCGTCCCGTCCACTTCGGCGAGGGCTGGACGGACACCCCCGTCCACGACCGCGCCCGCCTCGGCCCGGGGGACGTCGTCGAGGGACCGGCGGTCATCCAGGAGTTCGGCTCCACCCTGCCCCTGCACCCCGGCTTCCGGGCCGAGACCGACCCCTACGGCAACCTGGTGGTGACCGCGCGATGACCGATCCGGTGCTCCTGGAGATCGTGGAGGGGACGCTGGCCTCGGTGGAGCGCGAGGTGGAGACGGCCATCGCGCGGACCGCCCGGTCCCCCATGATCCGGGACGCGCACGACTTCCGCGCGGGCATCCACGACCGGCGGCTGCGCAAGCTCACCGGCCGCTCGTACTCGGCGCTCGTCCACCCCGTCGCCCGCGACTTCCCGCTGGAGACGATGCGGCCGGGCGACGTGTTCTTTCACAACGACGTGTACCTGTCCGAGGGCGGCATCGGGCACCTGCCGGACCTGTGCGTCACCGTCCCGGTGTTCCATGAGGACGAGGTCGTGGCGTTCGTCCAGGCGTTCGGGCATCACGACGACATCGGCGGCGCCGTGCCCGGGTCGATGCCCAGCCACGCCCGCAGTGCGTTCGAGGAGGGCCTGATGGTGCCCCCGATCAAGCTGTGGGACCAGGGCGTGCCGAACGAGGCGGCGCTGACCATCATGGCCCGCAACTCCCGCATGCCCGACTCCCTGGCCGGCGACCTGGACGCCGAGTGCTCCGCCTGCCTGATGGGCGCGCGGAGGCTCGCCGAGCTGTTCGCCCGCTACGGGCGCGCGGCGGTCGAGGAGTGCTTCGACGCGATCATCGACAACACCACCGCGACGTTCCGCCGCGAGCTGCTGTCCAAGATCCCCGACGGGGTGTACGTGTGGGAGGACTACGCCGAGCACGACGGCGTCGACCCGCCCCGCCTCCACACGCAGCGCATCACCCTCACCGTGGACAACACGGCCGACGTCCCTTTGATCATCGACTTCACCGGGACGTCCCCGCAGGCCAAGGGCCCGATCAACCACGCGGGCGACTACGCCGACGGGGTGTTCCTCAAGAAGTGGCTGGCGCCCATCCTGCGCAACCTCGCCGACACCCCCGAACGCGCGGCCGAGCTGGACGTGAACGAGGGCGTCGTCCCGCTGATCGAGATGCGCTTCCCCGAGAAGGGCACCCTGCTCACCCCCGTCTTCCCGGCGCCCACCAACGCCCGCACGTTCGTCATCCTCCGCCTCCTCGGCGTCCTCGCCGGGGTCCTGGCCAAGGCCACCGGCGGGCGGATGCCGGCCGACCAGGAGACGATCCGCTACACCGGCGTGTACGGCGAGGACGACCGCGGGCCGTACCTCATGCGGGAGGTGCTGGGCGGCGGTTCGGGCGGGCGGCCCTACGCCGACGGCGAGGACACCATTCACATCGTTCCCGACTCGCGGAACATCCCCGTCGAGTTCGCCGAGGCCCGCTGGCCGTTCGTCGTGGAGAGGCTGGGCCTGGCCCGGGACTCGGGCGGGCCGGGGGAGTTCCGCGGCGGCCTCGGCTACGACAAGCATCTGCGGATGCTCCGCGACGCGCACTACATGTCGATCGCCGACCGTTCCATCCTGTCGTGCTGGGGCGTCAACGGAGGCCGCGCGGGCCGCCCCTTCCGTGTCGACATCGACGGCGAGGAGATGGAGGGCCTGGTCGACGACCAGCCGGTGCGGGCCGGCCAGGTCATCCGGATCCGCACCACGGGGGGCGGTGGCTGGGGCGACCCGCTGAACCGGGACCCGGCCCGGGTGGCCGATGACGTCCGCGACGGCAAGGTGTCGATCGAGGGCGCCCGCGACGACTACGGCGTGGTCATCGACGGCGGCTCCTACGACAAGGACGCCACCGACGCCCTCCGCGAACGGATGCGGACCGAACGCGGCGAGCCGCCCTTCTTCGACCGCGGTCCCGGCTACCCGTCCCTCTCGGGCGGCCGCACGTCGGCGGAGGTCGACGGGCTGGAAGGGTGAGGTATATTCGTTGGTGTCACCAACATTGGTCTCACCCATGGAGTTGCCATGCGAGGATCCGCGACCCTGGTCGACCGCGACGAGATCGTCGGCCTGGCCGTGCGCCTGGGCGCCTGGCTGGACGAGCGGGGGTTCGACACCGACGACGGCCGCGCCCTCTATGCCGAGGACGTCGTCGTCCACAGCCCGTCCGGCGTCTTCCGGGGCCTCGATGCGGTGCTGGAGCATCTGCGCGGGAGCAGCCCGCCGGACCAGCGCACCTACCACGCCCATTCCGACTTCGCCGTCGCCGTGGACGGCGACGGCGCGACGCTGGCCGCGAACCAGATCGTGTACTTCTACCGTCCTGGAGGGGAACTGATCCAGACGTCCGGGCTGCGCGTCGACTACACCCTGACCCGCACACCGGACGGGTGGCGCCTCGCGACCATGCAGATCTCCCTGCGCTGGCACCGCACCCACGACTGAGGCCGTGCGCACTAATGTGAGGGCACCATCGCCGGCATTCCGCCCGTCGCTGCCGGTCGAGCACAATGGCGCCGTAATGGCCCGGCCGGACGGAAGGGACGCACGATGAACCTGCTCGGCGACGGCCCCGGCGACCAGACCGTGCGGGTGGGGGAGCGCGAGGTGACGCGCGCGGAGCTGATGGAACGGGCCGCCGGGGTCGCCGCGGAGATCGGCGGCGCCCGGTCGGTCGCCGTGCACGCCACCGCGTCCCTGGAGACGGTCGTCGCCGTCGTCGGGGGACTGCTCGCGGGAGTCCCCGTCGTACCGCTCCCGCCCGACTCGGGACCGGACGAACGCGCGCACATCCTGCGCGACTCCGGGGCGAGCCTGCTCCTGGCGGCGCGCGGCGCGTACGCGCCGGGCGAAGGGGAGCCGCCGCTCGTCCCCATCGACGACCTGCCGCCGTCGGGTCCCGGCGGCGTGACGGCGTCCGGGGAGACGACCGCGCTCATCCTCTACACCAGCGGGACGACCGGCGCGCCCAAAGGCGTCCTCATCTCGCAGGCCGCGATCGCCGCGGGACTGGACGCGCTCGCCGACGCCTGGGAGTGGACGCCCGGCGACGTTCTCGTGCACGGCCTCCCGCTGTTCCACGTCCACGGGCTGGTGCTGGGGGTGCTGGGCGCGCTGCGCGTGGGCTCACCGCTCGTCCACACCGGACGGCCCCGGCCGGAGGCGTACGCGGCGGCGGGCGGGTCGTTGTACTTCGGCGTCCCTACCGTGTGGTCCCGCATCTGCGCCGACCCGGACTCGGCGCGCGCCCTGCGCGGCGCGCGGCTCCTGGTCTCGGGCAGCGCGCCCCTCCCCGTCCCGGTGTTCGAGAGGCTCGCGGACCTCACCGGGCACCGTCCCGTCGAGCGGTACGGGATGACCGAGACCCTGATCACCGTCAGCGCCCGCGCGTCCGGCGACCGCCGTCCCGGGCAGGTGGGGCTGCCGCTCGCCGGGGTGGAGACCCGCCTGGCCGCCGAGGACGGCACGCCCGTGCCCGCGGACGGGGAGACGCCCGGCGAGCTGCACGTCCGCGCGCCGATGATGTTCGACGGCTACCTCAACCGTCCCGAGGCGACCGCCGCGTCGTTCACCACCGGCGGCTGGTTCCGCACCGGCGACATCGCGACCATCGGACCGGACGGCTGGCACCGCATCGTCGGGCGGGCGTCCACCGACCTCATCAAGAGCGGCGGCTACCGGATCGGCGCGGGCGAGGTCGAGAACGCCCTGCTGGCCCATCCCGCGGTGCGGGAGGCCGCCGTGATCGGCACCCCGGACCCGGACCTGGGCGAGCGGGTCACCGCGTACGTCGTCGCCGACGGCGCCGGGGAGAAGGAGCTCATCGACTTCGTCGCCGAACGCCTCTCGGCACATAAGCGTCCCCGGATCGTTCATATGGTGGATGCGCTTCCCCGCAACGCCATGGGCAAGGTGGTGAAGGCCCGCCTCACCGGCGGCTAGGAGGGACCGGGGCGATGGACGTTCTCCCATGCGGGCATGTCGCCCGCGCGAGCCGCATGCGCCTGTGCCGGCATCTGCTGGGCCCCGACGGACCACCCGAGGACATGGAGTACGTGCGGATCCTCACCGGGCGCGGCATGGAGTACCACCTGTGCTGCCTGGCGTGCGACCGGTCCGGCACGCCACCCGAGCTCCTGGTCGTCTGCGAGGGCTGCGCGTTCCGTGCGGACGAGGACGAGAGCTGCATGGTCGGCTGGCGGGGACGGCCGGAGATTCCCGAACGTCCCGAAGCGCTCGGGGGCGAACCGATCCGCACCGCGCTGCCGCCGGACCTTCACGGCCCGCTCGACTGGGCCGCCCTGCCCGGCACGGACCGCGCCACCTACCTCTTCCTCACCGCGCGCCGCGACCTCGTCCGCTTCGACGCCCACAGCGGCCGGTCCGAGCGCCTCGCCACGGCGCGGGTCCCACGGGACGCGGTGAAGACACCCGACCACGTCACCACCTCCGTCGAGCTGCGTCCCCATCTCCACGTGTCGCGCAGCGGACGGTACGCGGCGGTCGTCAACGACCACGGCTCCCGGGGAGTCGTCGTCGACCTCCGGACCGGCCTGACGACCGGGACCCTCGACGGCGGCGACTACGGCACGTACCTCACGCAGTTCGCGTTCGCCTTCGCCGTGCACCAGGGGCGCGATGTCATGGTGCACCGCACGGCCAGCAACCGCCTGGACGTCTCCGACCCGGCCACCGGGGGCCTCCTCACCGGACGGGACGCCACCCGCGAAGACGATCCGGAGGGACGGCGCGGGAAGCACCACCTCACCTACTGGCATGGCGCGCTGCAGGTCTCCACGGACGGCCGGTGGATCGCGGACAACGGCAGGCTCGGCCCCTGGGGCGACACGACGGTCTGGGATCTGCGCCGCTGGCTGGACGAGAACCCCTACGAGTCCGAGGACGGCCACTCCCGCCGCTCCCTCTGCGTGCGCGAGTACGCCTGGAACAGGCCGGTGTGCTGGGTCTCGGAAAGGCTGGTCGCCGTCTTCGGCATCGGGTACGACGACGAGGCACTGCTGGACGGCGTCCGTGTCTTCGACGCCTCGACGGGCGCCGAGACCTTCACCTTCCCCGGTCCGTCCGGAGACGCCCTGTTCGCCGACGGCCGGAGGCTCTACTCGGACGGCGAGGAGGGCCTCCAGATCTGGGACCCCTTCACCGGTGAACGCACCGCCTCCGTTCCCGGCTTCCACCCCCGGCGCCACCATCCGCACGCCGCCGAACTGGCCGCGATCCAGGACGGCGACCTGGTCCGCCTGCCGACGGCGAGAAGACCATGATCGCTATGGTGGATCCGTGAAACTCCTGCGCAATGCCCGGTTCCTCGATCGGGACGGTGTCCACGACATCGAGCTCGACGGCACCCGTATCGCCCGCATCGTCCCCGCCGGGGAAGGCGAGGGCGAGACGTTGGTCGACGCGCGGGGCGGCCTGGTCACCGCCCCGTTCGTCGAACCGCACGTCCACCTCGACACGACCCTCACCGCCGGGGAGCCGCGCTGGAACGCGTCGGGCTCGTTGTGGGAGGGCATCGCGGTCTGGAGCGAGCGCAAGCAGACCCTCACCCGCGATGACGTGATCGCCCGCGCCACCGAGGTGCTGCGCTGGTACGCCGCCAACGGCGTCCTGCACGTCCGCAGCCATGTGGACGTCACCGACCCCTCGCTCACGGCCCTGGACGCGATGCTGGAGGTCCGCGAGCGGGTCGCCGACGTCATCAACCTCCAGCTTGTCGCGTTCCCGCAGGAGGGGATCGTCTCCTACGAGAACGGCGCCGAACTGCTTGAAGAGGCGGCCCGCCGCGGCGTCGACGTCATCGGCGCGATCCCGCACTTCGAGGACACCCGCGAGGACGGCGTCCGCTCCCTGGAGATCGCCTTCGACATCGCCGAGCGCCACGGCCTGCTCCTGGACGCCCACTGCGACGAGATCGACGACGAGCAGTCCCGCTTCGTGGAGGTCCTGGCGACCCTCGCCCGCCGCACCGGCCTTCGCGACCGGGCCACGGCCTCGCACACCACCGCGATGGGCTCCTACAACGGCGCCTACTCCTACAAGCTCCAGCGCATCCTGGCCCGCTCCGGCATCAACCTGGTCTGCAACCCCATCGCCAACCTGTGCCTGCAAGGCCGGTTCGACGCCTACCCCAAACGGCGCGGCCTCACCCAGGTCAAGGAGATGCTGGCCGTCGGCGTGAACGTCGCCTTCGGGCACGACGACGTCATGGACCCCTGGTCCCCGCTGGGCACCGCCTCGTCCCTCCAGGTGGCGCTGATAGGCATCGTCGCCGCCCAGCTCACCGGCAAGGCCGAGATGGACGAGGCGTTCGCCATGGTCACCGAGCGGGCCGCCCGCGTCCTGCGCCTGGGCGACGCCTACGGCGTCGCGGAGGGACGCCCCGCCGATCTGGTCGTCCTCCCGGCCACGTCCGCCTACGACGCCGTCCGCCGCCAGACCCGCCCCACCCACGTCGTCTCCAAGGGCCGCCTCATCGCCGAGACCCCCGAGACCGCCACCCACCTGACCTGGCCCGGCGAGCCTCCGCGAGAGGTCACCTTCACCCGCCCCGCCGACCGCCCGCGGGCCCCGGGGACCTGAGGGACGGGTCCCGGGCCTCTACGCTGGTGCCGTGAGCGAGCCACTGGTCGGACGCATGCGGGAGTTCGGGGAGACGATCTTCGCCGAGATGTCGGCCATCGCCGTGCGGACCGGCGCCATCAACCTCGGCCAGGGATTCCCGGACGAGAACGGCCCCGCCGCGATGCTGGAGGTCGCCGTGGAGGCGATCCGCACCGACGGCAACCAGTACCCGCCCGGCCCGGGGCTTCCCGCGCTGCGCGAGGCGGTGGCCGAGCAGCGGCGGGAGCGGTACGGGCTGGAGTTCGACCCGGCCACCGAGGTGTACGTGACGGTCGGGGCGACGGAGGGCATCGCGTCCTCGGTGCTCGCGCTGGCGGAGCCCGGCGACGAGGTGATCGTCTTCGAGCCGTACTACGACTCCTACGCGGCGGTGATCGCGCTCGCGGGCGCCGTCCGCAGGCCGGTGATGCTGCGCCCCGTGGAGGGACGGTTCACCTTCGACCCGGACGAGCTGCGGGCCGCCGTGAGCCCGCGGACGCGGCTGATCCTGGTGAACTCGCCGCACAACCCGGCGGGCACCGTCTTCACCCGCGAGGAGCTCCAGGCGATCGCGGACGTGTGCCGGGAGCGCGACCTGGTCGCGGTCACCGACGAGGTCTACGAGTACCTGACCTTCGACGGGGCCGAGCACATCCCGCTGGCCACCCTGGACGGCATGCGGGAGCGCACCGTCACCGTCTCCTCGGTCGGCAAGAGCTTCTCGGTCACCGGCTGGAAGACCGGCTGGGTGACGGCGCCCGCCCGGTACGTACGGGCGGTGCAGACGGTCAAGCAGTTCCTCACCTACGCGACCGGCGGGCCCTGGCAGCGCGCCGCCGCCTACGCGCTGCGCAACGAGCTGCCCTGGGTGGAGGAGCTGCGCAAGTCCCTGGAGGCCAAGCGCGACCGGCTGATCCTCGGCCTGGAGGAGGCCGGCTTCACGACGTACCGGCCGCAGGGCACCTACTTCGTGCAGGCCGACATCCGCCCGCTCGGCTTCACCGACGGGATGGAGCTGGCCAGGTCGCTGCCCGAGCGGGCGGGTGTGGTGGCGATCCCGACGCAGGTGTTCTACGACCACCCGGAGGAGGGCGCCCACTTCGTGCGGTTCGCGTTCTGCAAGAAGGACGAGGTCATCGACGCGGCGATCGAACGCCTCCGGAAACTGTCCGGCTGAGCCGGGACGTCAGGGACCGGGACGGGCGCAGGAGCGCACGGGGAGCCCGCTCAGCGCCGACGCCGCCGTGGCGATCTCCCCGGCGGACCGGTCGAGCTCGAAGTCCTCGACGACCAGCGGCCCGCCGAACGCCTTCAGCGCCGAACGGGCGCGCCACCTGACCCGGAACGGGCGAAGCCCGGAGATCAGCTCCTCGGCGTCGGCGGCGACGAACACCACCGCCTGCCGTCCCTTCCTGGTGAGCCACGCCCCGTGGGACGGAGCGACGCGGATCTCGATGAACGCGCTCCACGGGACGCCCACGGCGGGACGGCGCAGCTCCAGGCCGTCCGCCCGCAGGTACAGGCGTGGCGCCGCCCGGAAGGAAGGGGCCAGGGCCGTCACGATGAAGACGCCGAAGGCGACCCAGTAGGCCGCCATGAGGGCCGGATACCCGAGAGGCAGAGTGATCCCGCACACGAACAACGCGAGCGGGACGGACCCGTGCCGGAGCCGCACCCGGTAGCCGTCGACCCGTACGGCCACTTCCTCACCGGGACCCGACCGCGGCGCGGCGGAGACGTGGACGCACCGCATACGGTACGAGGCCAGGAAGCGGCGCCGCAGCCACATCCTGTAGAGCAGGCAGACGGCCGCGGCGGGCACCGCGGCGAGCAGGGTCACGGGGCCGCCCCGTCCGATCGGCGGGTCGAGCGCGGCGTTCGCCACGACGAGCACCACCGTGATCGTCCACGCGACGGCCGCGAACGACGGCGCCCGCCCAGACCGGCGACGGAACGGTGGGGCCGGAGCGGCGGTCGTCGGTCGCATGCCAGGGACCCTAGCGACACCGTTCCGGCCGCATGCCGGAAGCGCCCGGGAAGCGTGCTCGGTGACGGGCCATCAGCGCGAGATGCCGAAAGAACGGCGCTGGTTGGGCGTGTTTCGCCGGTGAGCGGGCGCGGCGGCGCGGTTACGGTCGGCCCGTGAGCAACGGGGGAGGTGCCGGTGAGACGCCCGTGGCCGGGCGGGTCCTCATCGCTCTGGGCGGCAACGCGATGACCGCCCCGGACGGCAGCGCCACCCCGGACGGCCAGGCCGAGGCGATCGCCCGCGCCATGGAACGGGTGGCCGACCTGGTCGCGGCGGGCGCGCGGGTCGCGCTGACGCACGGCAACGGCCCCCAGGTGGGCAATCTGCTGATCAAGAACCAGCTCGCCGCGCACGTGGTGCCGCCGGTGCCGCTGGACTGGTGCGGCGCGCAGACCCAGGCCACCATCGGGCTGCTGATCATGAACGCGCTGGACCGGGCGCTGGCGGCGCGCGGCGTGCCGCGCCCGGTGTCGGCCGTCGTCACCCGCACGCTGGTGGACGCCGGGGACCGCGGCTTCACCAACCCGGTCAAGCCGGTGGGACGGTACTTCCCCGAGTCCGAGGCGGAGCGGTTCGCCGCCCTGGGCCAGACATGGCGGTCGTTCGGCGCCCGCGGCTGGCGCAGGGTGGTCGCCTCGCCCGAGCCCCTGGAGATCCTGGACGCCGACGCGGCGGCCGCGCTCATGGAGGCCGGGCACATCGTGGTGGCGGCCGGCGGCGGGGGAGTCCCGGTCGTCCGCGACGCGGACGGGACGCTGCGCGGCGTCGAGGCCGTGGTCGACAAGGATCTGGCCGCGCAGCTGCTGGCCCGGCGGCTGCGCGCGGCGACGCTGGTCATCGCCACCGACGTGGAGCACGTCATGGCCGGGTACGGCACCGCCCGCGAGCGCCCGCTGGGCCGGACCACGGTCGCCGAGCTGCGCGAACTGGCCGCCGCCGGGCACTTCGCGGGCGGCAGCATGGGCCCGAAGGTGGAGGCCGCGCTGCGGTTCGTCACCGCGGGCCCCGGCGGGGGGACGCGGCGGCGCGCGGCGATCGGCTCGCTGGACCGCATCGCCGACGCCGCGCACGGCAAGGCCGGAACGATCATCGAGGAGTAGCGAACGTGCCAGATCCGATCGAAGTACGCAAGATCCCCATCGAGAGCGTGACCGACGCCTCCGGGCTGGCCCGGCTGATCGACGACGGCGAGCTGGAGGCCGACCGGGTGCTGGCCGTGATCGGCAAGACCGAGGGCAACGGCGGCGTCAACGACTACACGCGGCTGCTGGCCGACCGCGCGTTCCGCGAGGTCCTGGTCGCCAAGGGCACGCGGAGCGCGGAGGAGGTCGCGGGCGTCCCCCTGGTGTGGTCGGGCGGCACCGACGGCGTCCTCAGCCCGCACGCCACCGTGTTCGCCACCACCGACCCCGCCAAGGCGCCCGCGACGGACGAGCCGCGGCTGTCGGTCGGCGTCGCCATGAGCGAGATCATCCTGCCGGAGGACATCGGCCGTCCCGCGATGGTGCGGACGGTCGCGGCCGGCGTGCGCGAGGCCATGAAGATCGCGGGCATCGAGGACCCGGCCGACGTCCACTACGTCCAGACCAAGACGCCGCTGCTCACCCTCGACACCATCAACGACGCCAGGTCGCGCGGCAACGACGTGGTCACCGAGGACACCCTCAAATCCATGGACATCTCCAACTCCACCACCGCGCTCGGCATCGCCGTCGCGCTGGGCGAGATCGAGATGCCCGAGGCCGCGCGGATCCACAAGGACCTGTCGCTGTACTCCTCGGTCGCGTCCTGCTCCTCGGGCGTGGAGCTGGACCGGGCGCAGATCGTGGTGGTCGGCAACGTGCGCGGCATCGGCGGCCGTTTCCGCGCCGGGCACGGCGTGATGCGGGACGCCCTGGACGCCGACGGCATCTGGGACGCGATCCGCTCGGCGGGCCTGGACCTGCCTGCCCGCCCGCACCCCGACGATCTGCGGGACCGCCTGGTCAACGTGTTCATCAAGTGCGAGGCCGATCCCGGCGGCCGGGTCCGGGGCCGCCGGAACATCATGCTGGACGACTCCGACGTCCACTGGCACCGCCAGATCAAGGCGTGCGTGGGCGGCGTGGCGGCCTCGGTCACCGGCGACCCGGCGGTGTTCGTCTCGGTCGCCGCCGTCCACCAGGGCCCGTCGGGAGGCGGCACGGTGGCCGCCATCGTGGAACCCTGACCGCACCGGGCGGCGACCGGAGAGGTCACCGTCCGTGACGAGATCGAGTCGGGGAGTGTGGGGACTCCGGGGCGTGTGGTGCGGCGGGAGGTTATAGCCTCGGTGCCGTGCCCGGACCGACCCTTCACCAACCGCAGTTCCCGTCCGACGACGGCTCCGCCGACCCGCGGCTGCGCGACGCGCTCGCCGGATACGCCGCCGGGCGCGTCGGCGCGCATCACGTGCTCGACCGGCTGGCCGAGGCGCGCCTGCTGGTCCCCGTCGTCGCCGCCCCCGAAGAGGCGGGAACGGACGCGGGAACCGGTGCTCACGCGGGCGCCCGCACGGGTGCCTGCGCGGGCGGCCACGAGGAGTGCGGCCACGAAGAGTGCGGTGACGAGTGCCGCGATGAGGAGCGTCCGGGCGGGTCGTGCGGCGGGCGGTCAGCGAGGATGGCGATGCCCACCCTGATCGGGGACGACGGGCGGCGCGGCGTGCTCGGCTTCACCTCGGCCGAGACGATGAGGGCGTGGCGGGCGGACGCGCGCCCCATGCCGGTGACCGCCGCGCAGGCGTGCCTGACCGCGCTGGACGAGGGCGCGGACGCCCTGGTCGTGGACGTCGCCGGCCCGGTGCCCTTCGCCGTGGAGGGCCTGCGGCTGCACCTGCTCGCCGAGGGCCGCCCGGTGCCCCCGCCGCACGAGGACCCGGACGTGCTGGCCGCCGTCGAGGCCGCGTTCGGCTCCGAGGAGGCCGTCGCGGGCGTCCGGGTCGGCGCGGGCTCCGCCGCCGAGCTGGCGATCCGGTTCTCCGTCCAGCCCGGCCATGACGAGCGCGCCGCCGTCCAGCGCGTCTCCGACCGGCTCGCCGAGCTGCTGCGCGGCAAGATCGTCGGCGGGGTCGAGCTGACCATCGCCCGCCGCTGAACCCGGACCCGTACGCTGAGGCCCCGTACGCTGAGGAAGAGGCCCCGCCCCTCCCTGTAGGAGAGAAACCCCGTGCTGACCATGCAGGACGCCCTGATCCGGCTCACCGACTTCTGGGCGGGGCACGGCTGCCTCATCGCCCAGCCGATGAACACCGAGGTCGGCGCGGGAACCCTCAACCCGGCCACCGCGCTGCGCGTGCTCGGGCCCGAGCCGTGGCGGGTCGCCTACGTGGAGCCCAGCGTGCGTCCCGACGACTCGCGGTACGGCGACAACCCCAACCGGCTCCAGACCCACACCCAGTTCCAGGTGGTCCTCAAGCCGGAGCCGGGCGACGCGCAGGAGCTGTACCTGGGCAGCCTGGAGGCGCTGGGCATCGACCTGCGCGCCCACGACGTCCGGTTCGTCGAGGACGACTGGGCCTCGCCCGCGCTGGGCGCCTGGGGCCTGGGCTGGGAGGTCTGGCTGGACGGCCTGGAGATCACCCAGTTCACCTACTTCCAGCAGTCAGGAGGGCTCACCCTCGACCCGGTCGCCGTCGAGATCACCTACGGGATGGAGCGCATCATCATGGCGCTCCAGAGCGTGTCCCACTTCAAGGACATCGTCTACGCCCCCGGCATCAGCTACGGCGAGGCGTTCGGCCAGGCCGAGTACGAGATGAGCCGCTACTACCTGGACGACGCCGACATCGGCACCGTCCGCGGCCTGTTCGAGTCGTACGCGGCCGAGGCCCGGCGGATGCTGGACGCCCGGCTGCCCGTGCCCGCGCACTCCTACGTCCTCAAGTGCTCCCACGCGTTCAACGTCCTGGACGCGCGCGGCGCGATCGGCACCACCGAGCGGGCCCGCTCGTTCGCCCGGATGCGCCGCCTCGCCCACGACGTCGCGGAGCTGTGGGTGGAGCGGCGCGCCGAGCTGGGGCACCCCCTGGGCGACGCGTCCACCCGTCCCGCCGAGGGCCTGGAGGCGCCCGCCGTCCTGTACCCGGAGATCTCCGCGCCCGGCACCCTCGCGCTGGAGATCGGCGTGGAGGAACTGCCGCCGCACGAGGTCGGCCGTGCCGTCGAGCAGGTCAGGGCCGGGCTGACCCGGGGCCTGGAGGAGGCGGGGCTGCTCACCGAGGGCGGCGAGGTGCACACCTACGCCACCCCGCGCCGCGTCATCGTCGTGATCGGCGACATCCGGCCGCGCGAGCCCGACACCGAGCAGGTCGTCAGGGGGCCGCGCCTGGCCGCCGCCTACGACGCCGACGGCAACCCCACCAGGGCGCTGCTGGGCTTCGCCCGCGGCCAGGGCGTGGACCCGTCCGAGGTCGGCACGGTCACCGTGGGCGGCGGGCAGTACGCCGGGCTCGTCCGCCCGATCGCGGGACGGTCCGCCGCCCGCGTGCTGGCCGGGCTGCTGCCGCGGATCGTCGAGGGCCTGCGCGCCGAGAAGAACATGCGGTGGAACGCGCCCGGCCTGTCGTTCGCCCGTCCCATCCGGTGGGTGCTCGCGCTGCTGGACGAGTACGAGATCCCGTTCGAGGCCGGGGGCCTGGTCTCGGGCCGCATCACCCACGTGCATCGCACCGCCACCATCTCGGACGTGTCCGTCCCCGACGCGGGCGCGCTGATCCCGGCGCTGCGCGCGCACGGCATCGAGCCCGCCGTGGAGCGCCGCCGCTCCCAGATCGTCGAGACCGCCGGGGCGCTGGCCGCCGAGGTGTCCGGCACCATCGACGTCGCCGCCGAGCGGCCGCTGGTCGAGGAGATCGTCAACCTGGTGGAGGAACCGGTCGCGATCCTCGGCTCGTTCGACCCGTCCTACCTGGAGCTGCCCGAGCCGATCCTCACCACGGTCATGAAGAAGCACCAGCGCTACCTGCCCGTCCGCGGCGCGGGCGGTGAGGGCGGCCTGCTGCCGCACTTCGTGGCCGTCGCCAACGGCGACTGCGACCACGCCGCCGTCCGCGCCGGGAACGAGGCCGTGCTGCGCGCCCGCTACGAGGACGCCGCGTTCTTCTTCCAGCAGGACCTGCGCAGCACCCCCGAGCAGCTCATGGCGGGCCTGAGCAGGCTCACCTTCACCGAGAGGCTCGGCTCGATGGCCGACCGCGCCGCCCGGATCCGCGCGATCGCCGCCGAGCTGGCCGCACGGGTCGACCTGGACGAACGGGAGCGGGCCGTGCTGGGCCGGGCCGGGGAGCTGGCCAAGTTCGACCTCGCCTCCGCCATGGTGATCGAGCTGTCCGGGCTGGCCGGGACGATGGCCCGCGAGTACGCCCTCCGCGCGGGCGAGGACGAGGCCGTCGCCCAGGCCCTGTACGAGATGGAGCTGCCCCGCTCGGCCGGTGACGCGCTGCCGTCCGGGGTGGCCGGGGCGCTGCTGTCGGTCGCCGACCGGCTGGACCTGCTGGCCGGCCTGTTCGCGGTCGGCTCGGTCCCCAGCGGCAGCTCCGACCCGTTCGGGCTGCGCCGCGCCGCGCTCGCCCTCACCGCGATCCTGCGCGGCACCCCCCGGCTGGGCGCGCTGACCGTCCCGGACGCCCTGACGATCGCGGCCGGGCACCAGCCGGTCGAGGTGACCCCGGAGGCGCTCGCCGAGGCCGGCCGGTTCGTCACCCGCCGGCTGGAGCAGGCGTTCCTGGACGACGGCCATCCCGTCGCGGTCGTCCGGGCGGTCCTGGTCCACGCCGAGTCGCCCGCGTACGCCGAGCAGGCCGCCGCCGACCTGACCAAGCTGCTCACCGACGAGCGCTTCATGCGGCTCACCACCGCGCTGCAGCGGGTGCTGCGCATCGTCCCGGACGGGACGTCCGCGGGCTACGACCCCGCGCTGTTCACCGAACCCGCCGAGCGCCGCCTGTACGCGACGTTCACCCAGGTCGAGGCGGACCTGCCGGAACGGCCGTCGCTCCCGGAGTTCACCACGGCCGCGCTGCCGCTGGCCGAGCCCATCGACCGGTACTTCGACGACGTCATGGTGATGTCGGACGACCCGGAGCTGCGCGCCAACCGGCTCGGCTTCCTCGCCGCCGTCCGCGACCGGGTGGCGGGCGTCCTCGACTGGCGCCAGATCGCCTAGAGGCCCGGCGCGTACGGGGCACGGCCGGGGAGATGGAAGGATTGTGCGCATGCTGCGCTGGTTGACCGCGGGGGAGTCCCATGGCAGGGCCCTGACCGCCATCGTCGAGGGCCTGCCGGCCGGTGTGCGCGTGACCTCGGACGACATCGCCGAGGCCCTGCGCCGCCGCCGGCTCGGCCATGGGCGGGGAGCCCGGATGAGGTTCGAGCAGGACAAGGTCACGATCATCGGCGGGGTGCGCCACGGCGTGACGCTGGGCGGCCCGGTCGCGATCGAGGTCGGCAACAGCGAGTGGCCCAAGTGGGAGACGGTCATGTCGCCGGACCCGGTCGAGGCCGCTGTCCTGGAGGCCCAGGCGAGGAACGCGCCGCTGACGCAGCCGCGGCCCGGCCACGCCGATCTGGCCGGCATGCAGAAGTACGGGTTCGACGACGCCCGTCCCGTGCTGGAGCGGGCCAGCGCCAGGGAGACGGCGGCGCGGGTCGCGCTCGGCGAGGTCGCCAAACAGTTCTTGCGGCAGGCGCTCGGCGTCGAGATCCTCAGCCACGTGGTCGCGCTGGGGGAGGTGAGCGCGCCCGAGGGCGTGCTGCCCGGCCCCGCCGACCTGGCCACGGTGGACGAGAGCCCGGTGCGCTGCTTCGACGCCGCGGCGTCCGAGGCGATGGTGGCGCATATCGACGAGATCAAGAAGGCCGGGGACACCCTCGGCGGGGTGGTCGAGGTGCTGGCCTACGGGCTGCCGCCGGGGCTGGGCAGCCACGTCCACTGGGACCGGCGCCTGGACTCCCGGCTCGCCGCCGCCGTCATGGGCATCCAGGCGATCAAGGGCGTGGAGCTGGGCGACGGGTTCACCACCGCGCGCCGTCCCGGGTCGCGGGCGCATGACGAGATCGACAACACGCCCGAGGGCGTCCGCCGCCGCACCAACCGGGCGGGCGGCGTCGAGGGCGGCATGACCACCGGCGAGGTGCTGCGGGTGCGCGCCGCGATGAAGCCGATCTCCACCGTGCCGCGCCGGCTGGACACCATCGACGTGCGCACCGGCGAGCCCGCCAAGGCGATCAACCAGCGCAGCGACGTGACCGCCGTGCCCGCCGCCGGCGTGGTCGCCGAGGCGATGGTGGCGCTGGTGCTGGCGGACGCGGCGCTGGAGAAGCTCGGCGGCGACTCGGCCGAGGAGACCGCCCGCAACCTGCGCGGGTACCTGTCCTCCCTGGCCATCAAATGACGGAGAGGACCATGGTGCGACCCAAGGCGGTGCTGATCGGCCCACCGGGCTCGGGCAAGACCACGGTCGGCACCGCGCTGGCCGGGCGGCTCGGGCTGCCGCTGCGCGACACCGACACCGATGTCGAGGCCGCCGCGGGCAAGCCGATCGGCGAGATCTTCATCGACGACGGCGAGGAGACCTTCAGGGCGCTGGAGCACGCCGCCGTGCGCGCGGCGCTGGCCGAACACGAGGGCGTCCTCGCCCTCGGCGGCGGCGCCGTCCTGCACCCGGAGACGCAGGAGCTGCTCGAAGCGGGCCACACGGTCGTCTACCTGCGGGTGGGCCTGTCGGAGGCGGTCAAGCGCGTCGGTCTCGCCTCGGCCAGGCCGCTGCTCGTGCTGAACCCGCGCAGTCAGCTCCGCAAGCTGCTGGAGGAGCGCCTGCCCATCTACGAGCGCCTGGGCACGCTGCACGTCGACACCGACGGCCGCGCCCCGGAGGAGATCGCCGACCAGATCGCCAAGGAGCTCGGGTGAGCGCCGGGACGATCAGGGTCGGCGGGGCCGACCCCTACGACGTGGTGATCGGCACCGGGATCTCCGGCGAGCTGCCGGGGCTGGTCGGGACGGCGGCACGGACGGTCGCGGTGATCCACGACGGCGCGCTGGCGGAGATCGCGCGGCCGGTCGTGACGGCCCTGGAGAAGGCCGGGTACCGCGTGGCGGCGCTGCCCGTCCCCCAGGGCGAGGCCGCCAAGGAGGCCGGTGTGGTCGTCGGGCTGTGGTCGCGGTTCGCCGAGCTGGGCATGACCCGTTCGGACGCGATCGTGGGCGTGGGCGGGGGAGCCACCACCGACCTCGCCGGATTCGCCGCTGCTTCCTGGCTGCGCGGCGTCCGGAGCGTGCTCGTTCCCACCACGCTGCTCGGCATGGTGGACGCGGCGGTCGGCGGCAAGACCGGCATCAACCTTCCCGAGGGGAAGAACCTCGTCGGCGCGTTCCACCCGCCGGGCGGTGTCCTGTGCGACCTGGCCACGCTGGCGACCATGCCTCGCGAGGACTACGTCAGCGGGCTCGCCGAGGTCATCAAGGCCGGCTTCATCGCCGACCCGGCCATCCTCGACCTGGTCGAGAAGGACCCCGCGGGCGCCGCGTCGCCGTCCGGGCCGCACACTTTGGAGCTGGTCGAGCGCGCCGTGCGGGTCAAGGCGGACGTGGTGTCCGCCGACCTGCGGGAGGCCGGGCTCCGCGAGATCCTGAACTACGGCCACACCCTCGCGCACGCCATCGAGAAGGAGGAGGACTACCGGTTCCGGCACGGCCACGCCGTCGCGATCGGCATGGTGTACGCCGCCGAGCTGTCCGCCCTCGCCGGGCGCCTCTCCGGGGACGTGGTGGCGCGGCACCGCTCGGTGCTGACCGGCACCGGGCTGCCCGTGTCGTACCGCGCCGGGGCGTGGCCCGCGCTGCGCGCCGCCATGGCCATCGACAAGAAGTCGCGGGGCTCCACGCTGCGCTTCGTCGTCCTGGACGGCCTCGCCGAGCCGGGCCGCCTGGAGGGCCCGGCGGAGGAGCTCCTCGCGGCCGCCTACGAGAGGGTCGCCCGATGAACAGAGTGCTCGTGCTGAACGGTCCGAACCTGCGGCGCCTCGGGGTGCGGGAACCGGAGGTGTACGGGTCGGCGACCTTCGAGGACCTGACCGCGCTGTGCCGCGACGCCGCGCGGCGGCTCGACCTCCAGGTGGACGTGCGGCAGACCGACGACGAGGCGGAGATGATCCGCTGGGTGCACGAGGCGGCCGACGAGCGGCTGCCCGTGGTGCTGAACCCGGCGGCGTTCACGCACTACTCCTACGCGCTGCGGGACGCGCTGGCGCAGCTCAAAGCACCGCTGGTCGAGGTGCACATCTCCAATCCCGCGGCCCGGGAGGAGTTCCGGCACACCTCGGTCGTCGCGGGCGTGGCGACGGGCACGGTCGCCGGGTTCGGGATGATGTCGTACGTCCTGGCGTTGCAGGCCGTCGCCGAGCTGCTCGCGGGCGGCGGCACGGACTGAGCCCGGTCAGGGGCCGCTCGCGGCGGCGCGGACCAGGTCCTTGAGCTCGGCGACGACCTCGTCCAGCGGGCGGACGTCGCGGTGGGCACGGCACAGGATGGTGGCGCCCTCGACGGCGGCGACGATCAGCGTGGCCAGCCGGACGGCGCGCCGCTCCGGGACCCCCGCGTTCTCCAGCCCGGTGGCCAGGGTGTCCTGCCAGCGGCCGAACGCGGCGGCGGTGGCGGCGGCGAGCCGCGGCGCCTCCTGGTGCGACTCGACGGTGACCGCGACGATCGGGCAGCCGGCCCGGAACTCGCTCTTGACCAGCACCTGCCGCCACCAGGTGACGAACGCCTCCACGGCCGAGGCGGCGTCGCCGCCCTCGACGGCCGCCTGGATGCCGGCGTTGAGGAAGTCGCCGGCGTAGCGCACCGCCTCCTCGGCCAGCTGGGTCTTGCCGCCGGGGAAGTGGTGGTAGATCGAGCCGCGCGGGGCGCCGCTGTGCGCGATGACGTCGCGGAATCCGGTGCCGCTGTACCCGCGCTCGCGGAAGAGGTAGGCGGCGCTGCGCACCATGCGTTCCCGGCTGTCGGTCCCCATACAGCGATTATGACATTCATCATATGAAGAAGCGCTTCTCCATGATGCTCGTCATAGGGATGATTCGCTATGACGAACGTAATACCGAGCGTGAGGCGGGTCGCCATGGACGGACGGCCGACCGCGGGACTGGAGCAGCTCCGGACCCTGCTGGGACAGAACGGCGAGCATGATCTTCCAGCCCCGGCGGTGAAGGGAGCCCGGTGTGATCGACCTGCGACGTGAGGGCGCGGTGTTCGTCCTGCGGTACGACGAGGGGGAGAACCGGTTCTCCCCCGGGTTCCTCGACGAGGTCGGCGGCGCCCTGGACGAGGTGGAGAAGGCGGACGGGCCGCGCGCCCTGGTCACCGTCGGGACCGGCAGGTTCTACTCCAACGGCCTCGACCTGGACTGGCTGGGGGCCAACCCCGGGTCACTGGAGGAGTACCTCGCCCGCGTCCACGCCCTGTTCGCCCGGCTCCTGACCTTCCCCATGCCGACCGTCGCGGCGGTCAACGGCCACGCGTTCGCGGGCGGGGCCATGCTGGTGCTCTGCCACGACTTCGCCGTCATGCGCACCGGCCGCGGCTACTTCTGCCTGCCCGAGGTCGATCTGGGCATGAGCTTCACGCCGGGGATGAACGCGGTGATCTCGTCCCGGCTGCCGGTGGCCGTCGCGCACGAGGCGATGCTCACCGGGCGCCGGTACACGGCGGAGGAGGCGCTGGCCGCCGGGATCGTCGCGGGCACCGCGGACGAGGCCGGGGTGCTGCCCGCGGCGATCGAGAAGGCCGCGGCCCTGGCGGGCAAGGACGGCGCGGTGATCGGCAGGATCCGCGCGGACCTGTACGGACGGGCGGTCGAGGCGTTGCGCGGCCCCGCCCTGGGGTGACCGGACCCGTCACCCTAGAATCCGATTCGGTCGTTGGCCAAGACACGCCGCGGACTCCGCGGGACTCAGGAGGGATGCCGGATGCGCATCGGGATGGGCCTCAACTACGCGGGCGGCTTCAAGGAGACCGTCGACGAGCTCGCCGACTACGAGAAGGCCGGCCTGGACATCGTCTTCGTCCCGGAGGCGTACAGCTTCGACGCGGTGAGCCAGCTCGGCTACATCGCCGCCAAGACGCGGCGGCTCGAACTGGCCTCGGGGATCCTGCCGCTCTACTCCCGCACCCCGACCCTGCTCGCGATGACCGCGGCCGGGCTCGACTACGTCTCCGACGGGCGGTTCTCGCTGGGCATCGGCGCGTCCGGCCCGCAGGTGATCGAGGGCTTCCACGGCGTCCCGTACACCGCGCCGCTCGGCCGCACCCGCGAGATCATCGAGATCTGCCGCAAGGTGTGGCGCCGGGAACGGCTGGAGCACCAGGGCCGGCACTACACGCTGCCGCTGCCCCCCGACCAGGGCACCGGCCTCGGCAAGGCCCTCAAGATCATCAACCGTCCGGTGCGGCCGGACATCCCCATCCTGGTCGCCGCGATCGGCCCCAAGAACGTGCGGCTGGCCGCCGAGATCGCGGACGGCTGGGAGCCGATCTTCTACGTCCCGGAGAAGGCCGCCGAGGTGTGGGGCGAGTCCCTGGCCGAGGGCAGGGCCGAGCGCGACCCCGCCCTGGGCGAGCTGGACGTCATCGGCCAGGCCCCGCTGGCCATCGGCGACGACGTCCAGGGGTTCCTGGAGTTCGGCCGCCCGATGGCCGCGCTCTACATCGGCGGCATGGGCGCCAAGGGCCGCAACTTCTACAACGACCTGTGCCGCCGGTACGGGTGGGAGAAGGAGGCCGAGGAGATCCAGGATCTCTACCTGGACGGCAAGAAGGACGAGGCCGCGGCCAAGGTGCCGCGCGAGCTGCTGGAGAAGATGTCCCTGATCGGCTCGGAGGGCCACGTCCGCGAGCGCCTGTCGGCCCTGAAGGAGTCCGGCGTCACCACCCTCAACGTCACCCCCATCGCGGGCGACCACAAGGGCCGCCTGGCCCTCATCGAGAAGATCAAGGACATGGCGGCGGAGGCGTGACCTCCTGAGCACCTCCTGAGCACGGCCTGAGTTCGGGGCGGCGCGGCGGCCGCCATAGGGTACGGCCATGGGAGAGCAGCACGTGAGGCGGCGGGCGGCGCTCGCCGCCCGGATCGCCGCCGACGCCGATGCCGTGCTCGTCACGCGGCTGGTCAACGTCCGGTACCTGACCGGGCTGGACAGTTCCAACGCCGCGCTGCTGGTGGCCGCCGACGGCGGTGCCGTGCTGTGCACCGACCCGCGCTACGCCGGCACCGCCGAGCGGATCTGCCCGGAGCTGGAGCTGGTCGTCGCGCGGCCCACCGCCGTCGCCCTCACCTCGCGGGCCGCGGAGGACGGCATGGGACGGCTGGCCTTCGAGGCGCACGACGTCACCGTCGAGCGGCACGCCGAGCTGGAGGCGGTCGACGACGCCCCCGAGCTGCGCCCCGCGGGCCGTCCCGTGGAGGAGCTGCGCATGGTCAAGGACGAGGACGAGATCGACCTGCTGCGCGAGGCATGCGCGATCTCCGACCGGGCCTTCGCCGGCCTGCTCACCACCCTGCGCCCCGGCATGACCGAACGGGACGCGGCGATCGACCTGGAGCGCCGCATGGTCGACCTGGGCGCCGAGAGCCCCGCGTTCGACACCATCGTCGCGTCCGGGCCCAACGGCGCCATCCCGCACCACCGCCCGGGGGACCGGGCGCTGGCCAAGGGCGACCTGGTCACCTTCGACTTCGGCGCCCGCTACGGCGGCTACCACGCCGACATGACCCGTACCGTCGCGCTGGGCGAGCCCGCGGACTGGCAGCGCGAGGTGTACGACCTGGTGCGCGCGGCGCAGCGGGCCGGGGTCGAGGCCGCGGTGCCCGGCGCCGCGACCAGGGAGGTGGACGCCGCGGCCCGCGACGTCATCAAGGACGCGGGGTACGGCGACCACTTCACCCACGGTCTCGGGCACGGCGTGGGCCTGGAGATCCACGAGGCCCCGCTCATGGGGTACGACAAGACCGGTAAGCTGAGGGACCGAGTTCCGATCACCGCCGAGCCCGGGGTCTACCTCGCCGGCCGGGGCGGGGTCCGCATCGAGGACACGCTGGTCGTCCGGGCGAGCGGGCCGGAGCTCCTCACCGAGACGACCAGGGAACTGCTCGTCCTCTGAACGCCGGGCCAGGCCCGCGGGGGCGGACGGACGGGCGGGACGAACGACCGAGGCGGGAGGGACCCGCCGGGAGAGGACGCCGTGGCGACGACGAACGACCTGAAGAACGGCATGACGCTGAACCTGGACGGCCAGCTGTGGACGGTCCTGGAGTTCCAGCACGTCAAGCCCGGCAAGGGCGGCGCGTTCGTCCGGACCAAGCTCAAGAACGTGCTGTCGGGCAAGGTCGTGGACCGGACCTTCAACGCCGGCACCAAGGTCGACGTGGCGACCGTCGACAAGCGGGAGATGCAGTACCTCTACCGCGAGGGCGAGGACTTCGTCTTCATGGACACCGAGACCTACGACCAGCCGCACATCCCGGGCACCGTCGTGGGGACCGCGGCCGACTACCTGCTGCCCGAGCAGAACGCGGTGATCGCCTTCAACGACGACAACCCGCTGTACGTGGAGCTGCCCGCGGCCGTCGTGCTGGAGGTCACCCAGACCGAGCCCGGCCTTCAGGGCGACCGCTCCACGGGCGGCACCAAGCCCGCCACGCTGGAGACCGGGGCGCAGATCAACGTGCCGCTGTTCATCACCACCGGCGAGAAGGTCAAGGTCGACACCCGGTCCGGCGAATACCTCGGCCGCGCTTGATGGCCGTTCCTCCCCCGGCGCGGCACCCGGAGACACGAGCCCAGAGGCGAGGTCATGGCCGCCCGCACTAAGGCGCGCAGGCTGGCGCTGGACATCCTGTTCGCCGCCGAGCTGCGCGAAGAGAGCCCGGTCGCCGTGCTGGAGCAGCGCGGCCGCCCCAACCAGGACGAGCTGTCGGCCTTCGACCACGCGGTACGGCTGGTGCGCGGCGTCCAGGAGCACCGTGAGCGCATCGACGAGCTGCTGTCCACCTACGCCGCCGGCTGGACGCTGGACCGGATGCCCGCGGTCGACCGCAACATCCTGCGGATGGGCGCGTTCGAGCTGCTGTGGGTGGACGACGTCCCGGACGGTGTGGCGGTGAGCGAGGCGGTGGCGCTGGCCACCGACCTGTCCACCGACGAGTCCCCCCGGTTCGTCAACGGCCTGCTGGCGCGGCTCCAGCAGCTCAAACCGTCCCTCTCGCTGGACGGCTAGGCCCCCGCGGACGGGCCCGGCTGGCTAGGGTGGGTGCCACGAGGGATGAGCAGGCCAGAGGAGCGCGACATCAAGGGATCCGGCACGGCCGCCCGGCAGGGGCGATGGCCCCGCGGCGGCGGCAAGGTGCGCAGCGCCGTCCTGTGGGACGCGCTGCGCAAGGTGCTGGACCGCCTCGACCCCGGAGCGACCCCCCACGACATCGTCGACGTCGGCGGCGGCACGGGCGGTTTCGCGGTGCCGATGGCCGAGCTGGGGCACCGGGTGACGGTGGTCGACTCCAGCCTGGACGCGCTGGCCGCCCTGGAACGCCGCGCCGCGGAGTCGGGCGTCACCGTGCACGCGGTGCAGGGCGACGCGGTCGACCTGCCCGACCTGCTCGGCCGGGACGCCGCCGACCTGGTGCTGTGCCACAGCGTGCTGGAGTACGTGGACGACCCGGCCGCGGCGATGGCCGCGCTGACCGCCACCGTCCGCGCCGGCGGGTCGGTGAGCGTGCTGGTCCCCGGCCAGGTCGCGGCGGCGCTGCACCGCGCGCTCGCCGGGCATTTCGACGACGCCCGCCGGGCGCTGACCGACCCGTCCGGGCGCTGGGGCGAGCACGACCACACGCCCCGCCGGTTCACCCGCCAGTCGCTGTCGGCGCTCGTGGAGAACGCCGGTCTGCGGGTCGGCGCGCTGCACGGGGTGCGGATCTTCGCCGATCTGGTGCCGAACGGGCTGCTGGAGGCCGAGCAGGACGCCGAGTCGCTGATCGCGCTGGAGGCGGTCGCGGCCGTCCACCCGGTCCTGCGGGAGCTGGCCACCCAGTTGCACGTGGTCGCGGACCGTGTTCGCTAGCGTGTCCGCCGGCAGGCACCCCCGGCGCCGGGCGCCGCGTGCGATCGCCGTGGCAGAGGTGGCCGGATGAGCCGTAAGCAGCAACTGCACCGGCCGGGGCCGCAACCGGGGCCTCCGGCCGACGACTCCGGGTGCCCGATCCTCCATGTCGACATGGACGCGTTCTTCGTCAGCGTGGAACTGCTGGAGCGGCCCGAGCTGCGCGGGCGTCCCGTGATCGTGGGCGGGGTGGGGGCGCGCGGCGTGGTGTCGGCGGCCTCCTACGAGGCGCGCGAGTACGGCGTCCACTCGGCGATGCCGATGAGCAGGGCCCGGCGGCTGTGCCCGCAGGCGGTGGTGCTGCCGCCCAGGCACAAGCGGTACGCGAAGGTGTCGGCCGCCGTGTTCGAGATCTTCCGTACCGTCACCCCGCTGGTCGAGCCGCTGTCGCTGGACGAGGCGTTCCTGGACGTGGCGGGTGCGCGGCGCCGCCTGGGCCCGCCCGCGGCGATCGCGGCGGCGCTCAGGGAGCAGGTGCGCGAGCAGCAGGGCATCACCTGCTCGGTGGGGGTGGCGTCCACCAAGTTCGTCGCCAAGCTCGCCTCCACCCGGTGCAAGCCGGACGGTCTGCTGGTGGTGCCCGCCGACGGTGTCGAGGAGTTCCTGCATCCGCTGCCCGTGGCCGCCCTGTGGGGGGTCGGGGAGCGCACCGAGGAGGCCCTGACCCGCCTCGGGCTGCGGACCGTGGGCCAGCTCGCCCGCGTCCCCCTGGCCACGCTCCAGCGCGAGCTGGGCAACGCGGTGGGAAGCCACCTGAACGAGCTGTCGTGGGGACGGGACCCGCGCCCGGTCGTCCCGCGCACCCCCGACAAGAGCATCGGCGCCGAGGAGACCTTCGCCACCGACGTCGACGACCCGGAGATCATCCGGCGGGAGCTGCTGCGGCTGGCCGAGAAGGTGGGCGCCAGGCTCCGTGCGAGCGGGAACGCGGGCCGCACGGTGAGCGTCAAACTGAGAATGGCGAACTTCAAGACCATCACCCGGTCGCGCACGCTGCGCGAGCCCACCGATCTCGCCCGTGTGATCTACATCACAGCAACTGAGCTGTACGAAGGGGCGGGCCTGGAACGGGTACGACTCCGGCTGGTGGGCGTCCGGGTGGAGAACCTGGGGCCCGCCGACCAGGCCCCCCGCCAGCTGGCCCTCGACGAACCCGAGATCGGCTGGAGAGAGGCCGAACGCGCGATGGACCAGGTCGCGCACCGGTTCGGCAGCGGTGCCGTCCGGCCGGCCGCGCTGGTCCGCCGCGCGACCCACGGTGAGGCAGAAGGTGAGGCCCGAGAAGGCTCACGAGACGGCAGGGACGTACGGTAATGAGAGCGCACGCGGAGTTGACCCCCATATGGTCTTGGGTTGGCCGTTCGCTTTCGTCCCCTCCCCGCGACTCGTATTCTGGGCATATCACCGTTGAGGTTCCCGTCCTGCACCGGATACCCCGTCGCGGGGCTGTCGTTGGGAGGCGCCGTGCCGCTGTCTGAGCACGAGCAGCGCATGCTCGACCAGATCGAGCAGGCGTTGTACGCCGAGGATCCGAAGTTCGCTCACGCGGTCCGCTCGACCAACCCACAGGTCCATTACAAGCGCCGGATCGTCAAGGCCACCCTCGGTTTCGTGGTGGGCGTGTGCGCGCTGATGACCGGCCTGGTCATGAACGCCGGAACGGTCACGGTCGCCGTGAGCGTGACCGGCTTCCTGCTCATGGTCGTCTGTTGCGTCTGGGCGCTGACCAGTTGGAAGCGCATGACCGGGGTCGGCGCCGAACCCGCCGTTCCGGGTGAGGGCGACGCCGGGGGAGGCCGCCAGGCCCGCCGGGGCCGCGCCGGCCGCCGCGGCTTCATGGAGCGGATGGAGGAGCGCTGGCGCCGCCGCACCGAGGGGGAGTGAAAGGCCTCCGCGGGGGCGACCCCCGGAACCCCTGGTGGCGTCCCGCCCGATAGCCCCCTGCCCGCGAGCGACCGCCCGGCATGATCGCCGGTGGCCGCGCCGCACGCCGCGATCCCAGCGACACGGACAGCACGACACGAGACGGCAGGACCTGAGAACGCCATGCCGCCCGTGGCCCGCAGCCACGAGGCGGCTTTCGCGTTTCCGGGGCCGGGCCGCCCGCCGGTGTCAGCGGTCGGCGGGCGGCAGGAACGCGCGGGCCACGCGTTCGGCGATGGCGGTGTTCAGACGGCTGGCGGCCTCGAGGACGCGGGACCAGGTGCTGCCGAACGTGGCGATGCTCGACGGCGGCAGGTAACGGGCGCGCAGCCGGGCGCGGCGGCCCACCGCCGAGGCGAACGCCTGCCGCACCGCCTTCACGTCCGCCTGAAGGGACTCGGCGGGCGCCGGAGGAAGGCTCCGCGCGTACCTGGCCAGTTCCTCCGCGCGGGCGATGCGTCCCAAAGCCTTGGCGCTCTCGGTGTCGAGTTCGAGATGCTCGCCCAGGCGGCGGACGGTCGCGCGCGGGCTGTCACTGGCACGCCAGGGCAGGCCGTGGTCGAGGGCGTCCGCGCGCATCTCCTGCCACGCCGCGTGCGCCACCTCGGCCGGGTCGGGCCGTGACCTGCCTTTCACCCCGTCGAATTCGCGTCCGGCCGCGTTTTCGCGAGGGCCGCCGACCGCGGTGCCCGGCGCGGGCCGGCGCCGCCACCGGCCCAGCATCGAGGCGGCCTTCGGCGCGGGACCGCCCGCCGGGGTCCTTCCCAGGACGGCCGCCGCCCAGCGCCGCCTGCGCATCAGCGCCCTGGCGGTCATCGGCGCCGAGAGGATCAACGCGGCCAGGAGGCCCGCGGCGATCCAGCCCCAGGGCAGTCCGTCGTCGTCCTGCCGCTGCTCCGCCAGGCCCGCGGGACCCAGGTCCTCGGGCTGGTCGCGCTGCGCCTGCTCCGGGGCGGCGCTCGGGTCCGCGGACGCCGAGTCGGTCGGGACCGGCGACGTCGGCTCCTCCTGCTGACCGCCCTCACCGGTGACATTGGGGTCGGAGTAGGGCGGCGTGAACGCCGTGCCCTGCCCGGCCGGCCCGCTGGGGGTGGGCTCGAAACGCACCCAGCCGGTCCCCGGGAAGTACAGCTCGGGCCAGGCGTGCGCGTCGCGCGACCGCACGACCCAGGTGTCCCGCGAGGTCTGGGTGCCGGGCGTGTAGCCCATCGCGACCCGGGACGGGATGCCCAGGATCCTCGCCAGCAGGGCCATCGCGGCGGCGTACTGCTCGCAGTACCCGCGCTTGGTGTTCTGCAGGAAGTCGACGAGGTCGTTGCCGTGCTGCGGCGGTGGCGCCGCCAGGTCGTACTGGAAGCCGCCCTCGGTGGTGAACCACCGTTGCAGCCGTACCGCCTGGTCGTGCGCGCTGGTGGCGCCGTTGGTGACGTCCCGCGCGAGCTGGTGGATCTGCGGCGGGATGTTCCTGGGCACCCGGGTGTAGTGCTGGATGATGTCGTTGGGATAGCCGCTCGAATCGGCCAGTTGCTCCGGGGTGGGCTGCGCCCGCAGGCTCGTCACGTCGTAGGAGCGGCCGCCCGCCGAGTCGCGCAGCGAATAGACCATCAGCGACTGCGGGTCCACCCGCCAGTCGCCCTCGATCGACACCTGCGCCGGCGCGTACGGCAGCGGCAGGAACGTCAGGTCCCGCACCCTGCGCTGGATGCGGATCGACGTCTGCACCACGGTGACGCCCGTCATCCGCGTCAGGCCGGGCGGCGGGGGCAGCCGTCGCTCGAAGAGCCGGTCGAGCCGGTCCCGTGCGGTGCTCTCCAGCGGGCTGTAGGTCCAGCGGTCGCCGTCGAACCGGTCCAGCGAGTACAGGCGCAGGTAGTCCGGGCGCGGGTCGGTGGTGCGGTAGGTCAGCACCACCGAGTCGTCGGCCCTGGTCAGCTCGCGTTTCAGGCTGACGAGCGGATCCGGCGTGGTCACCGTCTGGGTGCCGCCGCCACGGCCGCCGCCGGTGCCCATCCCGAACAGGCCGCGCGGGTGGATGCCGGGGACCGCGACCGGCACCAGCACCGCGATCGCCACCGCGGCCAGGCCGATCCGCCGCCCGCTCGCCGCCAGCGCGCTGGAGTCGGGCCTGGTCCGTCCCGCCTGGGACGTGGTGTTGCCGGCCATGGGGACGGCCTCGGTCCAGCGCCGCGTGTACACCACGCGGCCCCAGCCGCCCACGTTCTCGCGGGAGTCGGCGACCAGCAGGGCGAGGTAGCCCGCCGCGCCGATGCCGAAGGCCACGACGTTGATGCTGTCCTCGCGTACCGCGGCGGGCACGCTGTACATCGCCAGCAGCGGAAGCCCGGCGGGCGCCGCCCGCCGCAGCCGTGCCGCCAGCAGGTCGACCGTCACCGCGACCAGGCCGATGCCCGCCGTGGTCAGCAGCGCGATCCCCGGGACGAGGGGCACCGGCGCGGCGTAGCGGTTGGCGGCGTCCCAGCCCTCGCTCAGCAGGGCGCCCAGCCGGGAGACCGACCCCGGCGTCGGCACGACGCCCAGCAGGGCCTCGCCGGCGGTGAACCGCAGCGTCAGGTAGACCAGCAGGGCCGCGAGCCCCGCCAGCAGGCTGAAGGCGGGGTGCAGGGGGAACCGCCGCGCCAGCAGCCCGCCGCCCATGACGGCCAGCACGGCGCCGACGCCCGACCAGAACCACGGGCGGCCCGAATACAGCGGGTACAGCCCCGCGGCGCCGCACAGCGTGGCGATGCCGCCCATGACGGTCATGCGGAGGTTCAGCGCGCTGCGGCCCGTGTTCATGACACGCCCCTGGCCAGGTCACGGTCGTCACGGGACGAGGGATCCCCGGAGGACGCCCACGCACCGGCCAGCTCGGCGGCCGACCGCACGACGATCACCCGCCATCCGGCCGCGCGCAGCAGCCGCGCCTGGGCCTCGCCGCGATCGCCCCCGTCCGGTTCGGCGGCGTGCCGGGGCGGGGCCGCGTCCACGATGACGGCGATGGAGGTGCCGTTGCCGCGCCGTGCCGACGCGACCGTCCCCGCCTCCTCCGCGCTCAGGACGCCCAGCACCGCCACCACCAGGCCGTCGCCGTCCCGTCCCGTGCCGTTCGCGCCCGTACCGCCCGCGCCGCGCAGGGCGGCCAGCCCCGCGGTGAGCGACCGGTTCTTGGACATGCGCGCCATCGCCAGCGCCTCCAGCAGCGGGCCCTCGAAACCGCCCGCCCCCGAGCCGTCGCCCGCCGTGCCGCCCCCGGCGCCGGACATGCGCGGCAGCGCCTCACCCTGGTCGGTCACGAAGCGCAGGCCCAGCCCGGACCGGCCCAACTGCACGCCGATGGACGCGGCGATCGACACCGCCTGCTCGAACGAGGACGACGGCCCCTCGCCCCAGTACGCCATCCGCCGGGTGTCCAGGAAGAGCGTGCCGCTGGACTGCCAGTGCTGCTCCTCACGCCGCACCATCAGCTCGCCGCGCCTGGCCGTGGACCGCCAGTGGACGCGGCGCAGGTCGTCGCCATGCCGGTACTCGCGCGGCGCCACGTCGTCCTCACCGGCGGTGGCGACCGCCCGCGCGATGCTGTCGCCGCCGCCCGCCCACGCGCCGCCCGGCAGCTCCTGCGGCAGCGCCACGACCCGCGGGGTCACGGTCAGCGTGTCGGTCAGGCTGAACGAGCGGACCAGCTCCACCATCCCGAACGGGTCGGCCAGCCGCACCGTGAGCGGCCCCACCCGGTAGCGTCCCCGCACCTCCGACCGGACCCGGTAGCTCAGCTGCCGCGAGCCCTGCGGCTCGATCCTGTCGAGGACGAACCGCGCCCTGCCGCCCAGCGAGTGCGGCACCCGGTCCTCCACCATCAGCAGCCCGCTCGGCAGCCGCGAGACGTTCTCCAGTCGCAGGTCCATGCGGGCCTCGTGGCCCACCGGCAGCCGCGCCGGCTCCAGCCGGCGCGCGCAGGCCAGGCGGTACCGGGTCCGCGACACCGCCATGGTCGACAGCAGCGGCAGCACGAGCACCAGCACGCCCGCCCGCAGCAGATCGCGCTCGCCCAGCACGAACGCGCACACGATGGCCGTCGTTCCCGCGGCCACGAAGGACCGGCCACGTGTGGTCAGCCCCGCCAGCGCCTTCCTCAACGCTCACGCCTCGGTAGAAGTCATGCTCGGCCCGGTAGGGGTCATGCCGGGAGAGGCCATGCCCGCTCCCGGCTCGAATCCACGCTCGGCACGGCGGCCTCCGCTTCGTTCACGGGCCGGCACCGGCCCCGGTTCACGGGACGCGGTTCGCCCCGGCGTTCAGGTCGCACGGTCGGTGGCACGGTCGGTGGCACGGTCACGCCGCCGATCACGCCTGGGGGCTGGGCACCGGCAGCCGGGACACCAGGTCGGCCACCACGCGCTGGGGGTGACGCCGCTCGACCTGCGCCTCGGCCGTCGGCAGCAGCCGGTGCGCCAGCACCGGCACCGCCAGCTCCTGGACGTCGTCGGGCAGCACGTAGTCGCGCTCGTCCAGGGCGGCCCACGCGCGGGCCGCCCGCACCAGGTGCAGCGTGGCCCGGGGGGAGGCGCCGAGCCGCAGGTCCGGATGATTCCGGGTGGCGGTGACCAGGTCGATGGCGTACTGCCGCACCTGCGGCGCGACATGCTGGTGCCGCACCACCTCGATGAGGTCGCGTACGTCGCCCGCGTGCGCCACCGGGCGCAGCCGGTCCAGCGGGGACGTCTGCCCGTGCACGTCCAGCATCTCCAGCTCGGCGGCCTGGTCGGGATAGCCCATCGAGATCCGCGCGGTGAACCGGTCCCGCTGCGCCTCTGGCAGCGGGTAGGTGCCCTCCATCTCCACCGGGTTCTGCGTGGAGATCACCATGAACGGGCGCTCCAGCGGATAGGTGGTGCCGTCGACGGTGACCTGCCGCTCCTCCATGCACTCCAGCAGCGCCGACTGGGTCTTGGGCGAGGCCCGGTTGATCTCGTCGCCCACCACGATGTTGGCGAACACCGGCCCCGGCTTGAACTCGAACTCGCGCAGCTCCTGGTTGTAGGCGCTGACCCCGGTGATGTCGCTGGGCAGCAGGTCGGGCGTGAACTGCACGCGCCGCACCGAGCAGTCGATCGACCGGGCCAGCGCCTTGGCCAGCATCGTCTTGCCGACCCCCGGGACGTCCTCGATCAGCAGATGCCCCTCCGCCAGCAGCACCGTCAGCGCGAGCCTGACCACCCGGGGCTTGCCCTCGATCACCGACTCCACGGCGTCCCGGATCTTGCTGGCGACCTGGGCCAGGCCGTCCAGGCCGGGACCCGTGCCGGCGGGACGGTCGCGGGACGTGGACGCGCCGCCGCGGATCCCGCCCCCGGATCCGTCGGACAGCCCGTCGGGTGCGGCCGTTCGCCCGGGGCCGGCGGACGCGTCCATGAACGACTCGCCGTGCGTGCCTACTGCCACCAGCAACCCTCCTCAGCCGAACGGCCGCGCGGCGTGCCGGCGGCCCGCGCGCCCGGGACGTCCGTCCCGCCCGCGAGGTCGGCACCGCGGCCCGGTCTCAGCGACCCGGTACGGCATTGTTCCGTGCCCTGGTTCAGGTGCCCCGTCATGTGCCTTTCCCACCGACAGTACGTTGTCGGGCGCGCTGTCGCGATGTTCATGTCGAACCGGAGCCATTGTGCTCCACCAAAATGACCATCACAGCCCCACGGGACGTACTCCGGCCCTTCCCTCCCGTGCCCCGCTTCCACCCACCCCCGTCCCTGACCGCCCCTTGACAGGCCGTCGCGCGGCGCCCGCCGGGACGGCGTCTGAGGTATGCGCCCGCGCCCGGCCCCCCGCGCCCCCCACTTCGCGCCACCCCTCTGACCTGCGGATTTCCGGAGCGTTACAGCGATGGAGAGGTGTTTTCCTAGTTGACGGTGGGGAGGAGTGGAGTAGAGTGGGGCGCCGTGGGGAGCAGTAGCGCCCCGCGCGGTGCGGGGAGGTGGGGCCATGTTTCTCGGCACCCATGCCCTGCGCCTCGACGACAAGGGACGGCTGTTCCTGCCGGCGAAGTACCGCGAGGAGCTGTCGGGGGGATTGGTGATCACGAAGGGCCAGGAACGCTGCCTGTACGTCTTCCCCATGGCGGAGTTCCAGCGCATCACCGAGGCGCTTCGTGCCGCACCGGTCACCGAGAAGGCGGTCCGCGCCTACAGCCGCGTCTTCTTCGCCAGCGCCTCGGACGAGGTGCCCGACAAGCAGGGACGCGTCACGATCCCGCCGCCGCTGCGCTCGTACGCGGGCCTGTCCCGCGACTGCACCGTGATCGGCGCCAACACGCGCCTGGAGATCTGGGACAGCGCGGCCTGGGAGTCCTACCTCGAGCAGGAGGAGCAGGTCTTCTCCGACGTCTCCGAGGAGGTGTTGCCCGGGATCCTTTGAGCATTCACTCGTCGGTCCGATGACCGGCAATGGCCCGCGTTCGGCCAGGTCTCCAGCCGCTCTCCGGCCCTCTGGCGCAGCTTCCCCGGTGCCAGAAGGCGACGCTCCGCGGCCCGATCGAACACCACGGTCGCGGTGAACTTCCTCAACGGGCAGCGGATGGGGACCTGGCCGGGCGAGGCCGCCGGCTCCGACCACGCGCCCGTCCGGGCGGCCGTTGACCGGCCGTCGCACGGGCGGCTAACGGATCTTCCCGCCGGGTTGGGGGCCCGGCGCCGGACCGGCGATGCCACGCAGTCCGCGAGCGAAGTGGCAGCACGAGGGGGTGAAGCATGGACGTGGGGGACCACGCGGCCGAAACCGGTCACATACCGGTCATGCTCGGTCGCGTTCTGGAACTGCTGGGCCCCGCGCTGGAGGCCGTCGGCCCGTCGCGGGCCCCGGTCTACCTCGATGCCACCCTCGGCCTCGGCGGCCACGCCGAGGCCGTGCTCGAAGCCCATCCCCGGGCGCTGCTGATCGGCCTCGACCGCGACACCACCGCTCTGGAGCGCTCCGCCCGCAGGCTGGAGCGCTTCGGCGACCGCGTACGGCTGGAGCACGCCGTCTACGACGAGCTGCCCGAGGTCCTCGAAAGGGCCGGGCTGCCGACCGTGGACGCGGCCCTGTTCGACCTCGGGGTGTCCTCGCCACAGCTCGACGAGGCCGGCCGCGGTTTCGCCTATTCCTATGACGCGCCGCTCGACATGCGCATGGACCGTGGCCAGAGCCTGACGGCGGCCGAGGTGGTCAACGAGTACCCGCCCGCCGAGCTGGCCCGCATCCTGCGCGAGTACGGGGAGGAGCGGTTCGCGCAGCGGATCGCGTCCGCCATCGTCCGCGAGCGCGAGCGCGCACCGTTCGACTCCACCAGGCGGCTCGCCGACCTGGTGCGCACCTCGATCCCCGCCGCCACCCGCCGTACCGGGGGCAACCCCGCCAAGCGGACGTTCCAGGCGCTGCGCATCGAGGTCAACGGGGAGCTGGACATCCTGCGGCGGGCGCTGCCCGCCGCGATCGCCGCGCTTCCGGTCGGGGGCCGGATCGTCGTGCTGTCCTACCACTCCTTGGAGGACCGCATCGTCAAGCGCGTCCTGGCCGCCGAGGCGGCCGACACCACGCCGCCGGACCTGCCCGTCGCGCTGCCCGAGCACCGGCCGAGGTTCCGGCTGCTCACCCGCGGCGCCGAGGCGGCGTCCGCCGAGGAGACCACGACCAACCCACGGGCCGAGTCGGTACGGTTGCGCGCCGCCGAACGGCTCCGGGAGGCATCATGACCGAGCGTAGCGAGGGCTTGATGCCTCCTGTTGTTGTCGGGGGGTCTGGGGGGTCGTCCCCCCAGAGAGGGGAGGGCATCATGACCGGGCGCAGCGAGGGCTTGATGCCTCCTGTTGTTGTCGGGGGGTCTGGGGGGTCGTCCCCCCAGAAAGGTAGGGCTGCATGACCACGACGACCCGGCGCCCGCGGGGCGCCACCAAGCCCGCCGCTCCGTCCCGGGCACGTCCGGAGCGCGAGCGCGGTACGCGGCCGCCCGCCGCCACGACGACCAGGACGAAGCCGGCGGCCCGGCCGGTCAAGCGCGCCGCGCCCGCGCGCCGCCACACGCCGCCGCGCGCGCCGTTCCTGCTGCTCATCTGCGGGCTGCTGGCGGGCGCGCTGGTGAGCCTGCTGCTGCTCAACGCCGTCCTGGCCGAGGACGCCTTCGCGCTCACCCGGCTGCAGCAGAGCAACAAGCTGCTCGCCCAGCAGAAGCAGGCCCTCGAGATCGAGCTGGCCCGCGAGGAGTCGCCGGAACGGCTGGCGCAGCGCGCCGAGGCCCTCGGCATGCAGCGGCCCACCCGCCTGGCGTTCATCGACGGCGTCACCGGCCAGGTGATCGGCGGCCAGATCCGCCCGGTCCCGCACGCCGCCGCCGCTGCCGCGGGCGCCGCGGGCGTCGTCGGCATCCCCGGCGCCGTCGTCCCGGGCGACAGAGTCCCCGCCGCGGTCCCCGCCAAGCCGTGACCCGGCCAAAGCCGATCAGGGAGCGGGGAGCCACAGTGAGCGAGGCGCGGGGGCGGCGCGGCCGCTGGACTGAGGAGCGGCGGGAGCTTGCGACCAGAGCGACGAGGGAAGTGGTCGCGAAGTGCCGCCCCGGAGCGGAGCGGGGAGCACAGTGACGACGGGGCCGGGGCGTGGGGCGGGGGTGCCGCCTGGGCGTGGGCGCGGGGGGCGTGGACGTGCGTCCCGGGGTCCGGCGGGGGGCGAGGAGAGGAGCGGCCCGGGCGCGGCGCGCGCGTCCGGGCGCAGGAAGGGCGAGCCGCCGCGGTCTCCGGGGAAACCGGGGGCGCGGCGGCCGTCCCGCAACGGGATGGTGCCGCCGCCGCGTGACGGTGCGTCCAAGGGCGGTTCCAAGGACGGCTCGGCGGGTGCGGGGAAGGCCCAGGGGCGGGGCGCGGAGACGCGTGGCGCCGTGGAGCAGGGCGCCTCTGGTAAGAGGCCGCCCGGTACGGGTGCGGCGTCCAAGGGTCCGGCCGGCAAGGCACGGCCCCGGGGGCGTGGTGCCGGGGGTGGGCCGCCCAGGCGGAGGCCGCCGCGTCCGCGCGTGCCGTTCCACCGGCGCGACCCGGTGAAGCGGCTCAACGTGGGGCTGCTGGTCATCGCGTTCGTGTTGTCGCTGTTCGCGGGGCGCCTGGTGCAGTTGCAGACGATCGAGTCGGACTCCTACAGCGAGCTGGCCATGCGGCAGCGGCTGCAGACGATCGAGCTGCCCGCGGTGCGCGGTGAGATCACCGACGCGGACGGGCACCCGCTGGCGGTGACGGTGGAGGCCCGCGCGATCTTCGCCGACCCGTACATGATCAAGCCGGACCGGCGGCAGGAGATCGTGAACGCGCTGGCCCCGGCGCTGGGCCTGGACCGGGCCGCGGTCATGAAGGCGATCAGCAGGCCGGACAGCCGGTTCGAGTATCTGGCGCGCGGCGTCCGCCCCGACCGGGCACGGATGATCATGGGGTACGGGTTCGCGGGGATCGGCACCCTGCCGGAGTACCGCCGCGAGTACCCGAACGACTCCCTGGCCGCCGGCGTCATAGGTTTCGTGAACGGCGAGGGCAAGGGGGCCGCCGGCCTGGAGTACGCGCTGAACTCGCGGCTCGCCGGGCAGGCGGGCTGGCAGCGGGTGGAGATCAGCCCGGAGGGCCAGCACATCCCGATGGGCGAGGACGCCAAGCGGCCGTCGGTGCCCGGCAGCGGGGTGCGGCTCACCCTGATGCGCGACATCCAGTTCCACGCGCAGCGGGCCATCGAGAGGCAGGTCAAGGCGACCGGCGCGCGCAGCGGCAGCGTCATCGTGATGGACCCGCGGGACGGGCGGATGCTGGCCATGGCCTCGGCGCCCGGCTACGACCCCAACCACTACACCAGGTCGTCGCCCAGCCGGTGGGGGAGCCCGCTCGTCCAGGAAGCGTACGAGCCGGGCTCGACGGGGAAGGTCGTGACCGCGGCGGCGGTGATGGAGAAGGGCGGGGTCACGCCGAACACGCCGTTCACCGTCCCCGACAGCGTCCGCCGGTACGACCGCACGTTCAAGGACTCCCATCCGCATCCGACCGAGCGGCTCACGTTCGCGGGGGTGCTGGCCACCTCCAGCAACGTGGGCACCATCCTGGCCAGCGAGCGGATCTCCCAGCGGGAGCTGTACGAGTCGCTGCGCGCCTTCGGGTTCGGGGAGAAGACCGGTGTCGGCCTGCCCGGGGAGACCGCGGGGCAGATGCTGCCGCCGGACAAGTGGTCGGGCACCGACCGGTACCCGATCGCGTTCGGCCAGAGCGTGTCGGTGAACGCCGTGCAGATGGCCAGCGTGTACGCGACCATCGCCAACGACGGGGTCCGCGCCGCGCCCACCCTGATCGCCGGGTTCACCGGCGAGGACGGGTCGTTCACCCCGGAGCCGAGCCGCGGGAGCCGGCGGGTCGTCGGCTCCGCCACGGCCCGTGCGCTCCGGGACATGCTGGAGGGCGTGGCCTCCCCGGAGGGCACGGCGCCCAAGGCGCGGATCCCCGGCTACCGGGTGGCGGGCAAGACCGGCACCGCCGAGATCGTGAACCCGCGTTGCGGCTGCTACGACGGCAGCGGCTACATCGCGTCGTTCGCCGGGTTCGCGCCCGCGGACGACCCGCAACTGGTCGTGCAGGTCGTCCTGCGGGGCCCGACGAGGGGGAGCCACTATGGTGGCGATGCGGCGGCTCCCGTCTTCAAGGACGTGATGAGCTTCGCCCTCCAGACCCGCAAGATCCCACCGACGGGGAGTAAACCGCCGATCATCAAGATCCACGCCCCCGGCTGAGCGCAGCGAGTACCCTCTCTCGCCGTGAGCCCAGCACCCGCGTCCGGCCCCCGGCACCGGCCGGCCGCCACGTCCAGCACCTCGACCAGCACCGGAAGACACGCCATGCGCCCGACGACCAACCCGGCCCGCCCGCTCAAGGGGCTCGCCGCCCTGCTCGGTGCCGAGACGGTGACGGGGTCCAGGATCGGGCCCCGGACGGAGGCCCTGGCCGGGGTGTCGGTGACCGGTATCACCCACGACTCGCGGTCGGTGCTGCCCGGTGACCTGTACGTGGCGCTGCCGGGCTCGCGCGCGCACGGCGCCCAGTTCGCCCGGCAGGCCGTGGACGCGGGCGCCGCGGCGATCCTCACCGACCCGTCCGGGCGGCACCGCGCCGCGGCGACGGGGCTGCCGGTGCTGGTGGTGCGCGATCCGCGGGCCGTGCTGGGGGACGCCGCCGCCTGGGTGTACGGGGAGCCGGTCCGCGACCTGACGCTGATCGGCGTGACCGGGACCAGCGGCAAGACCACCACCGTCTATCTGCTGGAGGCGGGGCTGCGCGCCGCCGGGGTGGAGACCGCCGTGGTCGGCACCGTGGAGATGCGGATCCAGGACGCCAGGCTGCCCAGCTCGCTGACCACCCCCGAGGCCACCGACCTGCACGCGATCTTCGCGATGATGCGCGAGCGCGGGGTGGGGGCCGCGGCGATGGAGGTCTCCAGCCACGCGCTGGAGCAGGGCCGGGTGGGCGGCGCCCGCTACGAGGTGTCGATCTTCACGAACCTGTCCCAGGACCACCTGGACTACCACCCGACCATGCAGGACTACTTCGCGGCGAAGGCGAGGCTGTTCACGCCCGAGTACACCCGTACCGGCGTGGTGAACCTGGACGACCACTACGGCCGCGAGCTGATGGAGATCGCCACCATCCCGCTCACCACGTACTCCGGGACCGGGGACCCGGCCGCCGACTGGTACGCCGAGGACGTGCGGACCGGCGCGGACGGCAGCGTGTTCCGGGTGGTCGGCCCCGGCGGCGTCGAGGCGGACGCGGCCGTCCAGCTCGCCGGGCCGTTCAACGTGTCCAACGCGCTGGCCGCGATCGTGGCGCTGGTGGAGGCGGGCATCCCGCTCCAGACCGCGGTGCACGGCGTGGCGTCGCTGCCAGGAGTTCCGGGACGGCTGGAACGGGTGGACGAGGGCCAGGACTTCGTGACCCTGGTGGACTACTCGCACAAGCCGGGCGCGGTGGAGGCGGTGCTGTCGGCGTTGCGCCCGGTCACCGAGGGGCGGCTCATGGTGGTGCTCGGCTGCGGCGGCGACCGCGACCGCGGCAAGCGCCCGCTCATGGGCGAGGCGGCGGCCCGGCTGGCCGACATGGCCTTCCTCACCGACGACAACCCCAGGTCGGAGGATCCCCTGGCGATCCTCGCCGCTATGGTCGAGGGCGTGCTCAAGGTGCCGCGTCCGGAGCGGGCGCGGGTCGTGGTCGAGCCCGACCGGGCCGCCGCGATCGACCTGGCGATCGGGCGGGCCCGTCCCGGCGACGTGATCGTCGTGGCGGGCAAGGGGCACGAGCAGGGGCAGTACGTGGCGGGCGAGGCGTTCCCCTTCGACGACCGCGAGGTGGTCAGGGAGGCGCTGCGCCGGCACGGCGCCCCCGGGGCGGCGGCTCCCTCCGGACGGACCGGGCGGCCCAGACGAGGTGTGAGAGGGGACGGGACGCAGGCGTGATCCCACTTCCGCTGTCGACGATCGCGGAGCTGACCGGCGGCACACCGGCGGGCGCGGACGGCCGCGACCCGGTGGTCTCCGGGCCCGTGGTCATCGACTCCCGCGAGGCCGCGCCGGGGACGCTGTTCGCGGCGTTCCGGGGAGAGCGGGCCGACGGGCACGACTTCGCCGCGGCGGCGTACGAGGCCGGCGCGGTGGCGGTGCTGGCCGAACGGCCGGTCGGCGGGCCCGTGGTCGTCGTCGAGGACGTGCGGCGCGCGCTGGGCCTGCTGGCGCGCGGCGTGCTGGAGCGGCTGCCCGCGGTCACCGTGATCGCGGTGACGGGCTCGGCCGGCAAGACCTCGACCAAGGACCTCATCGCGCAGGTCGTCCGGCGGGCCGGGCCGACCATCGCGCCGCCGGGCTCGTTCAACAACGAGATCGGGCTGCCGCTGACGGTGCTGCGCGCCGGTGAGGAGACCCGTTTCCTGGTGCTGGAGATGGGCGCGCGGGGTGCCGGCCACATCAGCTACCTCACCGGGATCGCCCCACCCCGCGTCGGCGTGGTGCTGAACGTGGGCTCGGCGCACATCGGCGAGTTCGGGAGCCGCGAGGGCATCGCCGAGGCCAAGGGCGAGCTCGCCGAGGCCGTCCCGGCGGGCGGCACGACGATCCTGAACGCCGACGATCCGCTGGTGTCCGCGATGGCGTCCAGGACCCGGGGCGAGGTCGTCACCTTCGGCCGCGCGCCCGGCGCGACGGTGCGGGCCGTGGACGACCGGCTGGACGGCGCGGGCCGTCCCCGCTTCACCCTGGTGACCCCGGAGGGCTCGGCGCCGGTGGAACTGGCGCTGTACGGGTCGCACGCGGTCGGCAACGCGCTGGCGGCGGCCGCGGCGGGCCGGGCCGCGGCGCTGCCCGTCGAGGTGGTCGCCGAGGCGCTCGCGGACGCCCGCCCGGCCAGCCGCTGGCGGATGGAGGTCACCGAGCGGGCCGACGGCGTCACGATCGTCAACGACGCCTACAACGCCAACCCCGAGTCGATGCGGGCCGCGGTCGACGTCGTGGCGCACATGGCGCGGGACGGGCGCGCGTACGCGGTGCTGGGCGAGATGGCCGAACTGGGCCCCGGATCCGTGGCGGAACATGCCAAGATCGGGCAGCATGTCGCGCGCAGCGGCATCGCGGGACTCGTCGTCGTCGGCGCGAACGCCGCGCCGATGGCCGAAGGAGCCGCTCAGGTGGCGTCATGGACGGGAGAGTGCGTACAGGTGGAGGACGTCGGCGCGGCGGTGACCGCGCTCAGCGAGCGGCTGCGGCCGCGGGACGTCGTACTGGTGAAGGGCTCTCGCGTCGCCGGGATGGAACGGGTCGCCGAGCGGCTGCTGGAGGCCGCGGGGGGTGTGGGAGGCCGCACCCCCGCGGGTGGCGCGCTCTCCTCCCCCGGGGGTGACCCGGCGTGACCAATATCATCATCGCGGCCGGGATCGCGCTGATCATCGGCATGGTCGGGACCCCGGTGTGGATCCGGATCGTCAACCGGCTCGGCTACGGCCAGATGATCCGCGAGGAGGGGCCGTCCGGGCACCACGGCAAGCGCGGCACCCCCACCATGGGCGGCGCGGTGTTCATCGCCGGCTCGCTGGCCGGGTACGCGGGCGCGCACCTGTTCACCGGCAACGCGCCGACGGTGTCGGGCGTGCTGGTGCTGTTCCTGATGGCCGGTCTCGGCCTCGTCGGGTTCGTGGACGACTACATCAAGGTGTTCAAGCAGCGCAGCCTGGGCCTGCGCAGCGGCGCCAAGATGATCGGGATCATCCTGGTCGGGGTCGTGTTCGCGGTCGCGTCGCTGAACTTCCGTAACGGGTACGACATCGCCCCCGCGGATCCGTACCTGTCGTTCCTGCGCGACTTCGGCCCGCCGATCGGCCCGTACCTGTTCGTGGTGTGGGCGCTGCTGCTGATCGCCGCGATGTCCAACGGGGTGAACCTGACCGACGGGCTGGACGGCCTCGCCGCCGGGCCGTGCGCGATGATCCTCGCCGCCTACGTGATCATCGGCAACTGGCAGCTCCGCAACAGCTGCTTCGACTTCGCGCTGGCGCCCAACTGCTACTCCGTCCGCGATCCGCTCGACCTGGCGGTGGTGGCCGCGGCCGTGCTCGGCGGGGTGTTCGGGTTCCTGTGGTGGAACGCGCCGCCCGCCAAGATCTTCATGGGCGACACCGGCTCGCTGGCGCTGGGCGGGGTCCTGGTCGGCCTGGCCATCCTCACCCGTACCCAGTTCCTCCTGGCCATCCTCGGCGGCCTGATCGTGATGATCACGCTATCGGTGATGATCCAGGTCGGCGGGTTCAAGCTGACCAAGAAGCGGGTGTTCAAGATGGCGCCGCTGCAGCACCACTTCGAGCTGTCGGGCTGGGCGGAGACCACCATCGTCGTGCGCTTCTGGCTGATGTCGGCGCTGTTCACCGCGATCGGCCTCGGCCTGTTCTACCTGGAATGGATGCCGAAGAGTTGACGCAGGACACGGGGGAGTGGGACGGGCGGGGCGTCTGCGTCGCCGGTATCGGGGTGTCGGGACGGGCCGCGGCGCGCGTCCTGGCCGCGCGGGGCGCCCGCGTGACGGTCGTCGAGGGACGCGACGACGAGGAGCGGCGCGCCCACGCCGCCGAGCTGGAGGCGCTGGGCATCGCGGTGCGGCTGGGGGACGGCGACACGCTTCCCGAGGGCACCGATCTGGTGGTGATGTCGCCGGGCTGGCGTCCCGACGCGCCGCTGCCGGCCGCGGCCGTGGCCGCGGGCGTCGAGACCTACGGCGAGGTGGAGCTGGCGTGGCGGCTGCGCGCCCCCGGGTCGGCGCCCTGGCTGGCGATCACGGGGACGGACGGCAAGACCACCGTGGTGCGGATGCTGGCCCGGATGCTGGAGGCGGCCGGGCACGACGCGCTGGCCGTCGGCAACGTCGGGACGCCCATCGTCGAGGCCGTCCTGGAGAAGCACGACGTCCTCGCGGTCGAGCTGTCCAGCTACCAGCTGTACTGGTCGGGCTCACCGGCGCCGCGCGCCGCCGCCGTGCTGAACGTCGCGCCGGACCACCTGGACTGGCACGGCACCATGGACGCCTACGTCGCGGCCAAGTCCCGGATCTTCGAGCGCGCCGAGGTCGCGGTCTGCAACGCCGACGACCCGATCTCCACCGAGCTGGCGGAGAAGGCGCGCCCCCCGGCGAAGGCCGCGTTCACCCTGGGGGTCCCCGCGCCGGGGCAGCTCGGCGTGGTGGACGACCTGCTGGTCGACCGGGCGTTCGTCGCCGACCCGACGCGCGAGGCCGCCGAGCTGGCCGCGCTGGGCGACGTCCGGCCGTTCGCGCCGCACAACGTCGCCAACGCGCTCGCGGCGGCGGCCCTGGCCCGCGCGTACGGCGTGCCGCCCGAGGCGGTGCGGGACGGGCTGCGCGCGTTCGTCCCGGACCCGCATCGCATCCAGCACGTCGCGGAGATCGGCGGCGTCACCTACGTCAACGACTCCAAGGCCACCCAGCCGCACGCGGCGGCGGCGTCCCTGGCCGCCTACGAGTCGATCGTGTGGATCGCGGGCGGGCTGCTGAAGGGCCTGGAGGTCGACGACCTGGTGCGGTCGTGCGCGCCGCGGCTGCGCGGCGTGGTGCTCATGGGCCGCGACCGGGCGCGGATCGCGGAGGCTCTCGCGCGACACGCGCCCGATATTCCGGTCGTGGACGTGCCCGACACCGACACTGGGGCGATGGACCGCGTCGTGACCGAAGCCGCCGCCCTGGCCCGTCCGGGCGACACCGTGCTGCTCGCCCCCGTGGGGGCCTCCTTCGACATGTTCGCCAACTATCCGGCGCGCGGCGACGCCTTCATGGCGTCCGTCCGCCGCCTCCCCGGCGCGGAGCCGGCGGTCCCCGGCGGCGAGGCCCGCTGACGGCGGCGAGCGGGGGGACACGTGAGCACCGCGATACCGGCCGAAAAGCGGCCCCCGGCGGGCGGCACCGGGCGGCGCCCGGAGCCGCGCCCCGGGCGGCGGTCGGGCCCGCGCGAGCAGGTGGCCGCGGCGGTGGGCCTGCTCGACCGGCCCCTGACCTCCTACTACCTGGTGCTGGGCTGCTCGGTGTTGCTGCTGGCGCTGGGCCTGACGATGGTGCTGTCGGCGTCCCTGGTCACCCAGATCCAGGCGACCGGGTCGGCGTACACGCTGTTCCAGAAGCAGGCGATGTGGGTGGCGATCGGGCTGCCCGGGATGTGGCTGGCCTCCCGGCTGCCGGTGCGGACGTTCCGGGCGCTGGCCTACCCGCTGCTGCTGGTGTCGATCGTGGCGCTGCTGCTGGTGCTGGTCCCCGGCCTGGGACGCAGCGCGGGCGGCGCGACCCGGTGGATCGACCTGGGAGCGGTCCAGATCCAGCCGTCCGAGCCGGCCAAGCTGGCGCTGGTGCTGTGGGGCGCCGACCTGCTGGCGCGCAAGGAGAGGCTGGGCCAGCTCACCGAGTGGAAGCCGCTGCTGGTGCCGCTGCTGCCCGGCGCCGGGCTGCTGGTGCTGCTGGTCATGCTGGGCAGCGACCTGGGCACCACGCTGATCCTGCTGACGATCTTCCTGGGGCTGCTGTGGGTGGTGGGCGCGCCGGGACGGCTGTTCGTCGGCATGGCCGGCCTGGTGTCGCTGCTGGTGGCGATCCTCATCGTCGTCGAGCCGTACCGGATGCAGCGGCTGGCCGGCTTCCTGGACCAGTCCGGCGACCCGCTCGGCGCCCGCTACCAGGGCACGCAGGGCCTGCTCGCGGTCGCGTCCGGCGGGTGGTTCGGCACCGGCCTGGGCGAGGGGCGGGCCAAGTGGGACTTCCTGCCCCATGCGGAGACCGACTTCATCTTCGCGATCGTGGGTGAGGAGTTCGGGCTGGTCGGTACGCTCGTGGTGCTCAGCCTGTTCGGGCTGCTGGCCTACGCGGGCCTGCGGATCGCCAGGCGCGTCAAGGACCCGTTCACCCGGCTGGCCGCGGCCGGCGCCACCGCGTGGCTGGTGGTGCAGGCGATCGTGAACATCGGCGCGGTCATCGGCGTGCTCCCCATCACGGGGATCCCGCTGCCGCTGGTCTCCTACGGGGGGTCGGCGCTGGTGCCGACCTTGATCGCGCTGGGGATGCTGCTGGCGTTCGCCAAACGCGAGCCGGGGGCCCGGCAGGCTCTGGCCGCGCGGGGTCCCGGACCGGTCCTGCGGGCTCTAAGCTGGCTGGGCCTGGCACGGCGCTGAATCCCCCCGAACCCGGGGGTGCCGTTCGGCCCGGCGACCGCTCGTCCGCCCGCGGGGCGGGCGCGGCGCGGGAGGCGGGCCCGCGGCACCGCCACGACGAACACGCTGAGGAGTTGTCGAGGAGCATGAGGGTTGTCCTGGCCGGCGGTGGCACCGCCGGACACATCGAGCCCGCCCTGGCCCTGGCCGACGCGCTGCGGCGCGACGATCCGAACGTGCAGATCACCTGCCTGGGCACCGAGCGCGGCCTGGAGACCCGGCTGGTCCCGCAGCGTGGGTACGAGCTCGCGCTGATCCCGCCCGTGCCGCTGCCCCGCACGCTGACGCCCCAGTTGCTGACCGTTCCCGGACGGCTGCGCGGCGCCATCAACGCCGCCGCCGCCGTCCTGGACCAGGCGCGGGCCGACGTCCTGGTCGGCTTCGGCGGCTACGTCGCGACCCCCGGCTACCTGGCGGCGCGCAAGCGCAAGGTGCCGATCATCGTGCACGAGGCCAACCCCAAGCCGGGACTGGCCAACAAGCTCGGCGCCCGGTTCACCGACCATGTGGCCGTCTCGCACACCGACTCGCCGCTGCCCAACGCCCGGTTCGTCGGCATCCCGCTGCGGCGCGAGATCGCCACGCTGGACCGGCTGGCGATGGGCGACAAGGCCCGCTCCTACTTCGGGCTGCTGCCCGACCTTCCCACGCTGCTGATCTTCGGCGGCTCGCAGGGGGCGCGCTCGCTCAACCAGGCCGCGGTCGCCGCCGCGCCCGCGTTCCGGCAGGCGGGCATCCAGGTGCTGCACATCGTCGGCCCCAAGAACACCGAGGCCCCCGAGCCCGCGTCGGGTGGCCCGCAGTACGTGACGATCCCGTACTGCGACCGGATGGACCTGGCCTACGCCGCCGCCGACATGGCCATGTGCCGTGCGGGCGCGATGACCTGCGCCGAGCTGACGGCGGTGGCGCTGCCCGCCGCGTACGTGCCGCTGCCGATCGGCAACGGCGAGCAGCGGCTGAACGCCGAGCCGATCGTGTCGGCGGGCGGCGGCCTGCTGGTCGACAACGCCGATCTCACCCCCGACTGGATCGTGAACAACCTGCTGCCCGCGCTGGCCGACCCGGCGCGGGTCGCGCAGATGTCCGAGGCCGCCGGCCGGATGGGCCGCAGGGACGCCGACGCGGCCCTGGCCCGCATGGTGTACGAGGTGGTCCGCGGGGCGGGCCGGGCATGAGGGGGCGGTGGCGGGCCGGGCGGGCCCGCCACCCGCGCGGGGGCGACACCGATCACGAGGGCACGAGGGGACGAGGGGCGAGCGATGAGTCTCATCACACCCGGCGAGGGCGAGGTCGTGCCCGCGGGGGAGCTGGGCAGGGTCCACTTCGTCGCGATCGGCGGCGCCGGCATGTCCGGCATCGCGCGGATCATGCTGAGGCGCGGCATCGCGGTGTCGGGCAGCGACGCCCGCGACTCCGACCTGCTGGCGCATCTGGCGGAGCTGGGCGCCAAGGTGTTCGTCGGGCATGACGCCGCGCACGTCGGCGACGCGGACACGGTGGTGGTGTCCACCGCGATCCGCGACTCCAACCCCGAGCTGGTCGCGGCCCGCGAGCGGGGGCTGCGGGTGCTGCACCGGTCCGAGGCGCTGGCCGCGCTGATGGCCGGACGCCGGGCCGTGGCGGTCGCGGGCACGCACGGCAAGACCACGACGACCTCGATGCTGACCGTGGCGCTGCAGCACGCGGGCGCCGACCCGTCCTACTGCATCGGCGGCCAGCTCGTCACCACCGGGCTCGGCGCGGACGAGGGGACGGGCGAGGTCTTCGTGGCCGAGGCCGACGAGAGCGACGGCTCGTTCCTCATCTACACACCGCACATCGCGGTGGTGACCAACGTCGAGGCCGACCATCTGGACAACTACGGCGGCTTCGAGCGGGTCAAGGAGAACTTCGCCCGGTTCGTGGAGCGGGTCGAGCCGGGCGGCACGCTGGTGGCCGGCGCCGACGACGAGGTGGCGATGGAGCTGGCCGCGCTCGCCCGCGACCGGGGCCTGCCCGTCCTCACCTACGGCGAGGCGGCGGGCGCCGACCTGCGGGTGTCCGGCTTCACACCGCGGGGGCTCGGGTCGCGCTTCGCGGTCGAGGGCGTGGGCGAGGTCACGCTGGGCGTCCCGGGACGGCACAACGCGCTCAACGCCGCCGCGGTGATCGCGGTGGCGCGGGCGCTCGGCCTCGACCTCGCCACCGTACGGGACGGGCTGGCGGAGTTCCGCGGGGCCATGCGGCGCCTGGAGCCCAAGGGCGAGGCGGCCGGGGTCGAGGTCTTCGACAGCTACGCCCATCACCCCACCGAGCTGACCGCCGACCTGTCCGCCACCCGCGACTACGTGCGCGAGAAGGCGGCGGGGGACACGGGCCGCGAGGGCCGGATCGTCGCGGTGTTCCAGCCGCACCTCTACAGCCGCACCCGGTTCTTCGCCGCCGAGTTCGGCGCGGCGCTGGGGCTGGCGGACGTGGCCGTGGTGCTGGACGTGTACGGGGCCCGCGAGGATCCGGAGCCCGGCGTGACGGGACGCCTGGTCGCCGAGCGGATCCCCGACGGCACCACCTGGGAGTACGTCCCGGAGTGGGACGAGGTGGCCGCCGCGGTCGTCCGTCTCGCCGAGCCGGGCGACGTGGTCATCACGCTGGGCGCGGGCGATGTCACCCAGCTCGGCCCGCGCATCCTGGCCGGGCTGCGGGCGGCGTCGTCGTCCTGAGACGGCGGTGGCCCGGCCGCGACCGCGGTCCGGACATTCGGGTCTGATCGGATTCGGGGGAAGCGGGCGTGGGCTCCCCGGATCCGGCGCCGGGAGCTGCCAAGCTTGCGTCATGGCCGAGGCCGGTGTCCGGGAGCGCACGACGGACCGGGCCGGGGCCGCCCATGGCCGGCGCCCCGCCCGCTGGAAGGCCGTGTTCGCCGTCCTGCTGGTGCTGGGCCTGCTCGGCACCCTCGCGTGGGTGCTGCTCGGGTCCCGGCTGCTGGTGGTGCGGACCGTGGAGGTGACCGGCACGAAGCTGGCGCCGCGCGACCGGGTCGTGGCGACCGCGGGGATCCGGCTCGGCCTGCCGATGGCCCGGCTGAGCACCGGCTCCGCCCGGTCCCGGCTGGAACGGATGCGCGAGGTGGAGTCGGCGCGGGTGGAGCGGCGCTGGCCCGCCACCGTCCGGATCGTGATCCGCGAACGCGTCCCGATCGTCGGTGTCGAGCGCGGCGGCCGTTTCTACCAGCTCGACCGGCACGGCGTCGCGGTCGCCGACGGCCCGTCCCGCCCGAAGGGGCTGCCGACGCTGTCGGTGGCGGCGCCGGGGCCGACGGACGCCTCGACGCTGGCGGCGCTGCGCGTCCTGCACACGCTGCCGGAGCGGCTGAGGCGCCAGGTGGACATCGTGGAGGCGCCCTCGGCCGAGTCGGTGACGTTGCGCATGAGCGGCGGGCGCACGGTGGTGTGGGGGTCGGACGAGCGCGCGGAGGAGAAGGTCCGGCTGGTGGACGCCCTGCGGAAGACGGCGGCGGGCCGTGCCGCCCGTACCATCGACGTCAGCGCGCCCGAGGTCGTCACGGCACAGTGACCTACGACAGCGGGACCGTACGACAGCGGGACCGTACGGCACGGGACCGGGGATCCGGTGGCACGGGTCATCGGTGATCGAACCGATGCATTCGGGACGTGTGCGGCACATGTGGACGGGTAATGCACTGAGACTCCGTCCCCGTGGTGTGTCGCGACGATTCCCGGCGCGCGATGGGGCACGCTGGAACGGATCCGAAGTGTCGGAGGTGAAACGTCGATGGTCTTCGCCAACCAGGGCATCTGGTGCCCTGTGCGACACGCCGGGTCCGAAGGCGGGAGGTTAGTTGACCCTGGAGGTAAGCCCGCCCTACTGTCCGTATCAGTCCTCAGGTTGACATAACTGTAAGCCTCAAGTTGAGGGTGAGGGTTGCGGATGGCGGCGATCATCCACTCCCGTACACGGACCACGCAGCACACTCGGACACAGGTCAGGAACACCGCGACGGCGATGGCCGCAAGGCCGGGCCGGCGGGTCGGATAGAGCGAGCGGAAAGGCCCCTCGTCGTGGCAGCACCGCAGAACTACCTCGCGGTCATCAAGGTCGTCGGCATCGGCGGCGGCGGCGTCAACGCCGTCAACCGGATGATCGAGGAGGGACTCAAGGGCGTCGAGTTCATCGCGATCAACACGGACGCCCAGGCGCTGCTGATGAGTGACGCCGACGTGAAGCTCGACGTGGGCCGCGAGCTCACCCGCGGCCTGGGCGCGGGCGCCAACCCGGACGTGGGCCGCAAGGCCGCCGAGGACCACCGCGAGGAGATCGAGGAGGTCCTCAAGGGCGCCGACATGGTCTTCGTCACCGCGGGCGAGGGCGGCGGCACCGGCACCGGCGGCGCGCCCGTCGTCGCCAACGTGGCACGCTCCCTCGGCGCGCTGACCATCGGCGTGGTCACCCGCCCGTTCAGCTTCGAGGGCAAGCGGCGCGCGATGCAGGCCGAGGCCGGCATCGAGACGCTGCGCGACGAGGTCGACACCCTCATCGTGATCCCCAACGACCGGCTGCTGTCGATCTCCGACCGCCAGGTCAGCGTGCTGGACGCGTTCAAGGCCGCCGACCAGGTGCTGCTGTCCGGTGTCCAGGGCATCACCGATCTGATCACCACCCCGGGACTGATCAACCTGGACTTCGCCGACGTCAAGTCCGTGATGTCCGGCGCCGGCTCGGCGCTGATGGGGATCGGCTCGGCGCGCGGCGACGACCGCTCGGTGGCCGCCGCCGAGATGGCGATCTCCAGCCCGCTGCTGGAGGCCAGCATCGACGGCGCGCACGGCGTGCTGCTGTCCATCTCCGGCGGGTCCGACCTGGGCCTGTTCGAGATCAACGAGGCGGCGCAGCTCGTGTCCAACGCGGCCGCGCCGGACGCGAACATCATCTTCGGCGCGGTCATCGACGACGCGTTGGGCGACGAGGTCAGGGTGACCGTGATCGCCGCGGGCTTCGACGAGGGCCGGCCGGCCCGGCCCGCCCCGGAGCCCGAGACCAAGCGCCTTCCCCCGCCGCCGCGTCCGGTCCCGGCGCCGGCGAACCCGATCCCCAGCAAGGTCGGCCGGTCCGACTCGTTCGGCTCGCCGGGCCCGCAGTCCGCCGGGGGCCGGCCGCACCAGTCGATCGCGCAGGCCGCGGCGGCGCCGAGCCAGGCCGCCTCGCCGTCGTCCTCCTCCTCGCCCGCGCCGCCGGCGCCGGGTCCGCCGCAGCCTCCGGCCGCCCCCGAGCGCCCGAAGTCCGGCGAGGCGTCGTCCGGCGACGCGTCCGGGGACGAGAACGACGCTCCGGCCGCCCGGGACGACTCCGCCTCCTCCGGGTCCGCGCAGTCCTCCCGGCAGGACGAGGCCGCCCGGCCGCCCGCGCCGCGTGCCCCGGAGCAGTCCGCCACCCGCGTGCACGCCGGCGAGTCCGAGAGCGGCTCCGCCGTGCCGGGGCAGCGCCGCCGCCCGGTGGTGTTCGACGAGGACGACGACCTCGACGTCCCGGAGTTCCTCAAGGGCCCCGACTACCTCAAGTGACCCGCACGTGACGACACACACCCCCCAGCACGACGGCACGTCCCTTGGGCTTTCGGGCTTCTCGCTGGCCGAAGGCGTCGGCGCCGCGTTCACGTCACGAACCGGCGGGGTCAGCGCGGCACCGTTCGACTCGCTCAATCTCGGCGGGGCGGTCGGCGACGACCCCGAGGCCGTGCGGGAGAACCGCGCGCGCGTCGAGACCGCACTCGGCCTGCCGCCCGGCCGTACCGTCTGGATGCGCCAGGTGCATGGCGCGGACGTGCGCGTCGTGGACGAGGTGCCCGCCGACACCCCGGAGGTGGACGCCCTCGTGACCACCGTGCCGGGGCTGGCGCTGGCGGTGCTGGTCGCGGACTGCGCGCCGGTGCTGCTGGCCGATCCCGTCGCGAGGGTGGTCGGCGCCGCGCATTCCGGACGTCCCGGAACCGCGGCGGGCGTCGTCCCGGCGCTGGTCCGGAGGATGGTGGAACGGGGCGCCGATCCGTCCAGGATCCGCGCCGCGATCGGCCCGGCGGTGTGCGGCGAGTGCTACGAGGTGCCCGAGGCGATGCGGGACGAGGTCGCCGCCGTGGTGCCCGCGGCCCGCGCCACCACCCGCGGGGGCACGCCCGCGCTCGACATCAGGGCCGGGATCGCCGCCCAGCTCGCCGGTGAGGGCGTCACGGACGTCCGGACCGACCCGAGGTGCACCCTGGAGACCCCCGGCCTGTTCTCGTACCGCCGGGACGGCCGCACCGGCCGTTTCGCCGGTTATGTCTGGCTCGCGGGCGAGGCCGGATGAGCGACGCGCCACCAGACGGGGCACCGGCACCGGCCGGGACGCCGGACCGGACGGCGGACGAGGGTGCGCGGCGCGCGGAGCTCGCGGCCAACCTCGCGAGCGTGCGCCGGCGGATCGACGCGGCCTGCGCGGACGCCGGCCGGGATCCCGCGGAGATCACGCTGGTCGCCGTCACCAAGACCTTTCCCGCCTCGGACGTGCGGCTGCTCGCGGGCCTCGGGGTGAGGGACGTCGGCGAGAACCGCGACCAGGAGGCCGCGCCCAAGGCGGCGGCCACCGCCGACCTCCCGCTCACCTGGCACTTCGTGGGGCGGTTGCAGACCAACAAGGTCCGGTCGGTGGCCTCCTACGCCGATGTCGTCCAGTCGGTCGACCGCCCGCGGCTGGTGCGGGCGCTGTCGTCGGCGGCCGTCCGCGCCGGCCGCACGCTGCGCTGCCTGATCCAGGTCTCGCTGGACGGGCCTGGCCCGGGGCGGCACGAGCGCGGCGGGGTGCCGCCCGAGGACGCGGTGGCGCTCGCCGGCACGGTCGCCGAGGCGGACGGCCTGGTCATGGACGGGGTGATGGCGGTCGCACCGCTGGGCGCCGACCCGCTCCCGGCCTTTCGACGGCTCGCGGAGGTCGCCGCCGAGGTGCGGGACGCGCATCCCGGCGCCCGGGTGCTATCGGCCGGAATGAGCGGTGATCTGGAGGCCGCGATCGCATGCGGTGCGACACACCTGCGGGTCGGTACGGCGTTGCTCGGCGGCAGGCGGGCAATCGTCAGGTAATGTCCCCCCAGTGGTACCTGCCGAAACGGCGGTGCCCACTGACGGAGCAGTCCGACGGCGGTGCCGAGGCGCCGGGTGCCGCGGCCACAGGACGACGGAGGGGCAAATGGCCAGCGCGATGCGCAAGATGGCGGTCTACCTCGGCCTTGTGGAGGACGACCGCTACGACGACAAGTACGACTACGACGAGTACGACGTCTACGACGACGAGGCCGAGCCCGCGCAGGGCCGGCAGGGCCGCCTCCGTGAGGACGAATCCGGCGGTCAGCTTACCCGAGCCGACGAGGCCGCGGACCGCGAACGGGACCATCACGGTCCGTCGTCGTCCGAGCGACGCTCCGTAGCGCTCTACGAGTCCGGTACCACCGATCTCGCTCGTATCACTACGCTGCACCCAAGGACCTACAACGAGGCGAGGACCATCGGGGAGCACTTCCGTGAGGGAACACCGGTGATCATGAACCTGACCGAGATGGTCGACAGCGACGCCAAGAGGCTCGTCGACTTCGCGGCAGGTCTTGTATTCGGCCTGCACGGAAGCATCGAGCGTGTTACGAACAAGGTGTTCCTGTTGTCACCCGTCAACGTGGAGGTGACGGCGGAGGACAAGGCCCGGATGGCGGAACGAGGGTTCTTCAACCAAAGCTGACTGCGACATGTGAGAGTGTGTCTGTGACCATCGTTGGAAGCGTGCTGCTCGCGGCCCTCTACATCTTCCTCCTGTTCCTGATCGGGAGGCTGGTGCTGGAGGTGCTGCAGTCGTTCGCGCCGTCGTGGAGGCCCACCGGGGTGGTGCTTGTGATCGCGGAGGCCACGTACACCATCACCGATCCGCCACTCAAACTGCTGAGGCGTTTCATCCGGCCCATCCGGCTGGGTAACGTTGCGCTGGACCTCAGCTTCACTGTCCTCATCCTTGTGGTCTGGGTCATGATCATCTTCGTGCAGAGGCTCTGATCGGATACCGTCCTTTGGGACAGACTCCAAGCGCGCCAAGGAGACGAACATGCCGCTGACACCCGCCGACGTGCGGAACAAGCAGTTCAGTACCACCAGGCTGAGGCCGGGGTACGACGAGGAGGAGGTGGACGCCTTCCTCGACGAGGTCGAGGCGGAGCTGGACCGCCTCATCCAGGAGAACGAGGAGCTGCGGGCCAAGCTGGCCGAATGCCTGCGCGGCAAGGTTCCCGCCATGGCCGCGCCGATCGTCGAGCCCAAGCCCGACGTGGCGCAGATCCCCGAGCCGCCGCGGCCGCCCGAGCCGGTGCAGCCGCAGCCCGAGCCCGAGCCGGTGCTCGGCGGGCTCGGCATGGCGCCCGCGCCGTCCGGCGAGGACAACATGGACACCGCGGCGCGCGTGCTGGCGCTGGCGCAGCAGACCGCCGACCAGGCGATCGCGGACGCCCGCCGGGAGGCCGACGAGACCCTGGGCCGCGCCCGCCGCGAGGCCGAGGAGATCCTCGGCAAGGCCCGCAGGCAGGCCGACCAGATCGTCAGCGAGGCCCGCTCCCGCGCCGAGGCCCTCGACCGGGACGCCCAGGAGCGGCACCGCCAGGTGATGGGCTCGCTCGTGCAGCAGCGCGAGGAGTTGGAGCGCGAGGTCGACAACCTGCGCGCGTTCGAGCGCGAGTACCGCAGCAGGCTCAAGGTCTATCTCGAGGGCCAGTTGCGCGACCTGGAGGCCGGCAGCGCCGAGACCGGCGGGTTCCCCACCGTCCCGCCCAACCCGGCGCAGCAGGGCGCCCAGCAGACCGGTCCGCAGCCCGCGATACCGCACGAGAACCGCAACGGCGCCGCCGGCGCGGGTCCCGCGGGTCCCGGTTCGTTCCCGCCGCCGTCCGAACCTGCGCAGCACCAGCAGGTCCAGCACTCGGCGACCGGCGCGTTCCACGCGGGCGGCGACAACCCGCCGCACGACAGGCGCTGAGCCTCCCCCCGCGCGGACGGCATCGAGTGTCCGTAGGCGCTGAGGTCCACCCCGCGCGGACGATAGTGTCTGTCCCGTTCGCCGTGCCGGTGATGGCGATGACGCCGTCCCGGCCGCGTCACGGAGCATCGGCGGCGACCCAGGCCCGTGCGGCCCGGGACACGCGGCCCGAAAGGGGAGAGACCCAGTGATCATCCTGAGTGGCGTGCTGATCGTCGTCGCGATCGCCCTGCTCGCCGCGGGTACCGTCCCGAGCATCATCTCCGGGGACGGGGGGACCGCCGAGGTCCTCGGCGTGGAGGCCCAGATGGTGATCTACCTGTCGATCGCCGTGAGCCTGGTCTCCGCGCTCTGCCTGATCATCGGGGTGTTCGTCCGGCGCAAGGAGCTGTTCCCCGGTTCGGCCCCCGCCGCCGGCGACCGCAGGGCCAAGGGCCGCAAGGCGAAGAAAAGGCCCGCCAGGCCGACCGCCGCACAGGGCCGCGGCAAGTCCGCCCCTGCCCAGGACGGCGCCACCGGCGACACGGTGGTGATCCCCTCCCCGCCCGCCGAGGTGCCCGGGGACGCGGTGGTCTTCGTGGTCCGCGGTCGCAAGCGCTACCACCTGGACACCTGCCGGCAACTGGCCGGTCGTGACCGGGAGGAGCTGACCTACGCCGAGGCCAAGGAGGAGGGTTTCAGCCCCTGCACGGCCTGCATGCCCGACACCGCACTGGCGGCGCGCGCCGCGGTGTCGGTCGCCGCGGGCCCGGTGAAGGAGGCCGCGGGCGAGACGTCCGCGACGGCCCCGCTCCCCAAGCCTTCCAAGCCGGGCGACCGCCCGGTCGGCCCCCCACCATCAGCGTCCGGTACGGGCAGGAGCGAGCCCGTCAAGGCCGCCGCGGCACCGGCCACCGAGCCTCCGCGGGACCAGCCCGCGAAGACGTCCCCGCCCAAGACCCGGCCGGAGAGTACGCCCGGCGCCCCCACGGCACGGCCCTCGCTCGAGGACCCCCCGCCCGCCGGTTTCGGCTCGGACCCGCTCGACACCGGCGCCCCGTTCGGCAGCGGCGGGCGACTGTCCGGTTCCGGCCGTCCCGCCGCGGACGCGCCCGCCCCGGCGACCGCGGCGACGCCCTCCGGAGCCCCCGCCGCCGGTGACGCGGCCGGCGACGACGTTCCGGTGAAGATCCTCAGCGGCACCCGGCGCTACCACCGGCCCGGCTGCGCCCTTCTGGAGGACATCGGCGACGGCGCCGACGACCTGGAGTCGCTGACCCGCGGCGAGGCGAAGGCGCGTGACTGCACGCCCTGCCTGGTCTGCCGCCCCGACGACCCTTCCTGACCGCCCTTACCTACTGCCCGTCCTCACGGTCCCGTACGCGGGACGGCGTTCAGCACTGGCGGCGGCGGTACTCGCGCAGTTGCCTGAGGTGGTCGCGGCGCTGGTCGCGAAGCTCCCTGAAGTAGGCCCGGCGCTCGTCCCGCATCGCGCGGAGTTCCTCACGCAGTTCCTTGCGGTGCTCGCGCAGCCGATGGTGGTCGCCGTGCGCGCCGTGCCTTCGCGCGTGGCGTTCCACCCGGCGTTCCGCCCGGGTCTCGCCGATCTGCTTGCGCGCCACCGACACCCCGCCGAACAGCGCGATCCCGGTGAGCCGGATGACCGGGGCGTCGGCGTCGAAGGTGTCGTCCTCGGGCACGTCGACGCCGCCGAACACGGCCGACACGGAGCTGACCACGCGCACGCCCGGCGGCACCGTGATGTCCACCCCGCCGAACAGGCAGCTGATGTTCACGGTCACGTCCCGCTGGGCGAGCACCGCCCGCCGGAAGTCCAGGGAGGTGCCGCCGAACACGCAGGTGACGGTGGTCGTCGGCTGGACCAGCCAGCGCCCCTTGCGCTCCGCGCCGCCGAAGATCGCCACGATCGAGGTGGACTGCGGCTCGGGCGGCGGCAGCGCGGCCGTGTCCCGCGCCTCCTTGCCCAGCCCGACGCCCAGCCCGACGCCCAGCCCGACGCCCAGCCCGACGCCCTGCCCGGCGCCCTGCCCGGCGCGCGGCGGCCCGAGCGGCTCGTCGGCGCCCGGCTCGGGGGGCAGGTCGCTCAGGACGGGTTCCAGCTCCGCGTAGGTCTTGGCGCTGTACACCACGTCGATGCGCTCGGCGTGCTCCTCCGGCGTGATGCGGCCCTCGGCGAGGGCCTCGCGGAGGCGGTCGGCGACTCGATCACGATCAGCGTCCGAGGCCCTCAGCGCCGCTTCGGGCGGGGGCTCGGAGGGGTCCGTCGGCTTCACACCACCATCATCGCAAACGCGATGTGTCTTGTCTTGTCCCGCGCCGCCGTGGGGGGCGCCGGCGGCGCCCCCCACGGCGCCGGTCAGTCCGTCACGCGGGTGAGCCAGAAGGTCAGGCCCAGCTCGTCGTCCCGCTGGGCCGGCAGGTCGGCGGAGGGGCGGCCCTCGTGGACGGCGGTGGCCAGGACCTCGGCGGCCAGCTCGGACTCGTGCGCGCGCAGCGCCTCGGCCAGGTCGTCGCCCTGCGCGCGCCACCACAGCTCGATGCGGTCGGTGACGTCCAGGCCGGAGGACTTGCGGCCGTCCTGGATCAGGCGCACCGCCTCCCGGACAAGACCGGCGCGGCGCAGCTCGGCGGTGACCTCCAGGTCGAGCGCGACGCTCGCGCCGCCGGCGCTCTCCACCGCCCAGCCGCTGCGGGGCCGCTCGGTGACGATCACGTCGGCGGGGGACAGGGCGACCTCGCCGGGGCCCTCGGCCTCCACCGTGACCGTGCCGTCGGCGCGCAGCGCGGCCACGAGGGCGGCCGGGTCCGCCGAGGTCACCGCCTTGGCGACCTTCGGGGTGTCCTTGCCGAACCGCTTGCCCAGCTCGCGGAAGTTGGGCTTGACCTCGTACTCGACCAGGTCGCCGCCGATCGAGGACAGCTCCTCCAGCGACAGCACGTTCAGCTCGTCGGCGATCTGCTCGCGCAGCTCCCCGGGCAGCGCCGACCAGCCCGCCGCGCCCACCAGCGCGCGCCCGAGCGGCTGGCGGGTGCGGACACCGCTCGCTGCGCGGGCGGCCCGCCCCAGCTCGACCAGGCGGCGCACCAGCGCCATCTGCGCGGTGAGCTCCTCGTCCAGCAGGTCCTCGCGGACGGTGGGGAAGTCGGCCAGGTGCACCGACTCGGGGGCGTCGGCGGGACGGATGACGTCCCACACGTAGTCGGTGACGAACGGCACCATCGGAGCCATCAGCCGGGTCAGGGCCTCCAGGCACTCGTAGAGGGTGGCGAAGGCCGCGGCGCCGTCGCGGGTGCCGGGGCCCTCCCAGAAGCGCCGCCGGGACCGCCGCACGTACCAGTTGGACAGGTCGTCGACGAACTCGGCGAGCCGCCGCCCGGCCCCGGCGGAGTCGAACACCTCCAGGGCGTCGTCGACCTCGCCGATGGTGCGGTGCAGCTCGGCGAGCGCCCAGCGGTCCAGCAGCGGGCGGTCGGCGGGTGCGGGTGCCTCGCCCAGCCTGTCGGGCGTCCACGCCCGCCCCTGCGACTCCGCCGCGTTGGCGTACAGGACGAGGAAGGAGGCGGAGTTCCAGTACGTCAGGAGCACCTTGCGGACGATCTCCCCAAGGGCGCGGTCGCCGACCCGGCGTGCCGCCCAGGGCATGCCGCTGGCCAGCATGAACCAGCGCAGCGCGTCGGCGCCGTGCTTGTCCATCAGAGGGATGGGCTGAAGCACGTTGCCCAGGTGCTTGCTCATCTTGCGGCCGTCCTCGGCCAGGATCAGGCCCAGGCAGAGGACGTTCTCGTAGGACGACCTGTCGAAGACGAGCGTGCCCACGGCCATCAGGGAGTAGAACCACCCGCGGGTCTGGTCCTGCGCCTCGCAGATGTACTGGGCCGGGTAGGAGGACTCGAAGACCTCCTTGTTGCGGTGCGGCGCGCCCCACTGGGCGAACGGCATCGAGCCCGAGTCGTACCAGGCGTCGATGACGTCCGGCACGCGACGCGCCTCCGTCCCGCACTGGGGGCAGGGGATCGTCACGTCGTCCACGTAGGGGCGGTGCGGGTCGAGCGCGGAAAGGTCCCGCCCGGCCAGTTCGCCCAGTTCCTTCAGCGAGCCCACGCAGGTGATGTGGTCCTCATCCGCGCCGCACACCCACAGGGGGAGGGGCGTTCCCCAGTAGCGGCTGCGGGACAGCGACCAGTCGACGTTGTTGCGCAGCCACTCCCCGTACCGGCCCTCCTTGACGGACTCGGGGAACCAGTTGGTCTTGGCGTTCTCCTCCAGCAGCCGGTCCTTGATGGCCGTGGTGCGGATGTACCAGGACGGCAGCGCGTAGTAGAGGAGCGGCGTGTGGCATCGCCAGCAGTGGGGGTAGCTGTGCTCGAAGTGCCCGCCCCGGTACAGCAGCCCGCGCGCGCGCAGGTCATCGGTCAGGGGCTTGTCGGCGTCCTTGAAAAACGTGCCGCCCACCATGGGGACGTCGGCGAGGAACTTGCCGTCGGGCCCGATCGGGTTGACGACCGGCATCCCGTACGCCCGGATCACGGCCATGTCGTCCGCGCCGAACGCGGGGGCCTGATGGACGAGGCCGGTGCCGTCCTCGACGGTCACGTAGTCGCCCAGGACGACGTAGTGCGCGTCAGGGATGTCCACCAGATCGAACGGGCGCTTGTAGGGCGTGCGCTCCAGGTCCCTGCCCTGGTAGGTGGCCACAATCTCGGCCTCGGTCCCCAGGACCTGCTCCAGCAGCGGCTCGGCCACCACCAGCACCTCGTCCGACCCGGCGGGGCGCGCCGCGACGTAGGTGACGTCCGGGTGGACGGCGACCGCGGTGTTGGACACCAGGGTCCACGGGGTGGTCGTCCAGATGAGCAGGGACGCGCCCAGCTCGGCCAGCGGGCCGGAGGTGACGGGCATGCGCACGTACACCGACGGGCTGGTGATGTACTCGTACCCGCCGGGCTGCCCCAGCTCGTGGTCGGACAGGGGGGTGCCGCAGCGCGGGCAGTACGGGGTGATGCGGAAGTCGCGGAACAGCAGGCCCTTGTCGAACACGACTTTCAGGGACCACCACACGGCCTCGACGTACTGGGAGTCCATGGTGCGGTACGCCTGGTCGACGTCCACCCAGAAGCCCATCCGCTCGGACATCTCCTCGAAGGCGTCCACGTGCCGCAGCACCGATTCGCGGCAGCGGGCGTTGAACTCGGCGATGCCGTATTCCTCGATGTCCTTCTTGCCGGTGAGACCCAGCTCCTTCTCCACGGCCACCTCGACGGGCAGCCCGTGGCAGTCCCACCCGGCCTTGCGGGGCACGTGGTAGCCCTTCATGGTGCGGTAGCGCGGGAAGACGTCCTTGAACACCCGGGCCTCGACGTGGTGCACGCCGGGCATGCCGTTGGCGGTGGGCGGGCCCTCGTAGAAGAGCCAGCGCGGGCCGGACGCGGTGCGTTCCAGCGACCGCTCGAAGACCTTGTTCTCGCGCCAGCGATCCAGCATCTCCCGCTCCAGGGCGGGCAGATCGACCTGCGCGGGCAGGGGCCGGAACTTGCGGCTCACTTGGGCGGACCTCCGGTTCGGCGTCGCATCGAGCGCTATCGACGTGGCAGTGACCGGAGGGACGAGATCCTGCCAGGCGCTGCGCCGGGCCGGTCCCGCGGTACCACCCTCCTTGACCGCGCCGCGAGTGCGCGGTCCCCTTCATTCGAGCCTCGGCTGCCGGGTCTACCACGCCCTCGGACCGCGCCGGCCTCTGCCGTACGGCCGCGTCCAGGGGCGCTTCTTCCGGCGGCTCCGGGGTGATCAGACCGCCGGGCTCGCCCCCGGGCTCGCACCGTCCCCGGGTCGCTCATGGCTGCGTGCGGCGGCAGGTGTCCCCATCACGGCCTGCCGATATGACTGCTGGATAGGACATTAACGCACGCCGGGCGGAAACTCTTCCCCTTTAGCCGCCCGCCGGGGTGGCGGGGACGGGGTTCACTTGGCGGATTCTGGGGTCTCCCATGGTTCTCGGCGCCCCGTGGCAGGGCATATGCGGTCGGTAACGGATCCAGGTTGTTTGCCGTCCCGCGGAAAGGGGACCTATGCTGCCCGCACTGCCTGTCGAGGGGTTCAGCGCGAAGGGGGCTGATATGCGCAACGAAGCGAGCGATATCGGCCTGGCGGGGGCCGGAGCCTCTGGGGGGAGCGTTCCCCAGAACGGCATGGACACGCGCGGTGAAGCGCGTGCGCCGCAGAATTCCGGTTCCCAGCCCGCGGATGCCTCGTCCACCCCCGTTCACACCCCCGCAGCCAGGGGCCCGGCCAAGAGCACGGGTGCGGCCAAGGCCAAACCCGGTGGCAAGAACGCCTCCCGGCCGTCGGCGCGGCGGGCCAAACCGGTCAAGCCGGGCAAGGCCGCCGCGAACGCCAAGGCCAGGCGGTCCGCCGCCGGTCACGGGACCGACACCGTCGACGGAGCCGACACCGTGGACGGGGCCGGCACCGTCGAAAAGGCCGACGCCCTGGACGGGGCCGGCACGGTGGACGGGCCGAACACCGGGACGGCGGTGGCGGACACGGCCGCGGTCCTGCCCGTCCGCGAAGGCGAGGGCCGCTGGACCGCGCGTGAGCTCGCCGAGGTCAGGGCGACGCTGATCGAGGAGAGCGCCGCGCTGGAGGCCGAGATCGCGGCGGCCGCGTCCCAGATCGCCAAGGGCGACGGCGCGGACGGCGCGGGCGACGACCAGGCCGACACCGGCGCCAAGACCTACGAGCGCGAGCACGAGCTCGCGCTCACCTACAACGCCCGTGACCTGCTCAACCAGGCCGAGCGCGCGGTCCAGCGGATCGACGCGGGCACCTACGGGATCTGCGAGTCCTGCGCGAGGCCGGTGGGCAAGGCGCGCCTTCAAGCCTTTCCTCGTGCGACCCTATGCATGTCATGCAAACAACGCGAGGAGCGTCGCTGAACGACGCAACCGACACCGACGGCCGGGCCGAGGGATCGAGCGGATCTCCTCGGCCGCGCCGTGTCGGCGTACTGATCACGGTGGCGCTCGCCGCGCTGGGCCTGGACGTCGTGTCCAAGGTCGTCGTGGTGGCCACGTTGCAGGACCGCGAGCCGATCCGGCTGCTGGGCGGCCTGCTCACGCTGCGTGAGACCCGCAACAGCGGCGCCGCGTTCTCCATCGGCACCGGCTACACGATCATCTTCACGCTGATCGCCATCGGCGTGGTGGTGGCGATCCTGCGCACCGCCCGGAACCTGCGCAGCGTTCCCTGGGCGGTGTGCCTGGGGCTGCTGCTGGGCGGCGCGTTCGGCAACCTGATCGACCGGCTGCTGCGCGCGCCCGCGCCCTTGCAGGGCCATGTCGTCGACTGGATCGAGGTGCCGAACTGGCCGGTGTTCAACCTGGCCGACTCGGCGATCGTCTGCGGCGGCGTCCTGGCGGTCCTGCTGGCCGCCCGGGGCCTGCAGATCGACGGCACCCGCATCGGCAAGGACGGCGGCAAGGACGACGGCCAGAACGGCGACAAGCACGACGCCAAGGACGACGCCGAAGTCGGCGGCAGGGACGGCGGGGGTGCCGACGGTAAGGGCGCCGAGTCGCCGGAGCCGCCCGATTCCGCCTCCGCCTCGGAGGGGCGCGGCTGATGGCGGACGTGCGGAACCTTCCCGTCCCCGAGGGGCTGGAAGGCGAGCGGGTCGACGCGGCGCTGGCACGGTTGTTCGGGCTGTCGCGCGGCCAGGCGGCCGACATCATCGCCGCGGGCGACGTGCTGCTGGACGGCAAGACGGTGGCCAAGTCCGACCGGGTCCACGGCGGGGCGTGGCTGGAGGTGACGCTTCCCCCGCCCCCGGTCCCGCCCGCCCCCGTGCCCGAGCCGGTGCCGGGCATGGGGATCCTGTACGAGGACGACGACATCGTGGTGGTGGACAAGCCCGTCGGGGTCGCCGCCCATCCCACGACGGGCTGGAACGGCCCCACCGTCCTGGGCGGCCTGCTGGGGGCCGGGCACACGGTCGCCACCAGCGGCGCCGCCGAACGGCAGGGCATCGTTCACCGGCTGGACGCCAACACCACCGGCGCCATGGTCGTCGCCAAGAGCGAGGTGGCGTACTCGCGGCTCAAGCGCGCCTTCAAGGAACGCACGGTGGAAAAGCGCTACCACGCGCTCGTCCAAGGGCACCCCGACCCGTTCCGGGGGACGGTGGACGCCCCCATCGACAGGCATCCGGCCGGGGACGGCCGGTTCGCCGTGGTGGCGGGCGGCAAGCCCTCCGTGACCCACTACGACACGCTGGAGGCGTTCCGGGCGGCCACGCTGCTCGACATCGACCTTGAGACGGGGCGTACGCACCAGATCCGCGTCCACATGGCCGCCATCCGCCACCCCTGCGTCGGGGATCTGGCGTACGGGGCCGACCCGACGCTGGCGGCCCGGCTCGGTCTCCGGCGGCAGTGGCTGCACGCCGTCCGCCTGGCGTTCGAGCACCCCACGCGGGGGGACCGGATCGAGTTCGAGAGTCCCTATCCTGAGGACCTGGCACGGGCGCTGGATCGTCTCTAGCGGCGCGAGCCGCGTCTCCCCGTCCGGCCCGAGGAGGCGGGCGGGGCGTCAGATGAGCAGGCGGAGGCCGGCGGCGGCCGCGGCTCCCGTCACCAGCACCACCAGGAACGGTGCGCGCAGGAGCAGCGCCGCCACGGCCGCCGCGAGACCGGCCAGGCGTGGTCCGTCCAGTTCCAGCGTCCGGTCCTCGGGGGCGAGGGCCTGCACGGCGATCAGCGCGGTCAGCAGCGCCACCGGCACCAGGTCGGTGAACCGGTGGACGCGCGGATCCTCCAGGACCCGCTGGGGTGTGACCAGGCCGCCCAGCTTGAGCAGGTAGCACCCGGCCGCCGTGGCGAGGATCGCCGTCCAGACACCGCTCATGAGCGCTCCTTCCCATCGGACCCGTCAGACCCGTCGGACCCATCGAACCCGTCGGACACGGCACCGGGCGCCGCCCGGCGGCCCGGAAGGAAGATCGCGATCAGGGCGGCGGTGGCGGCCAGCATGACCGGGACGCCCGCGGGCAGCAGCGGGGTGGTCCCCACGGCGATCACGGCGGCGCCCGCCGCGACCCTGGCCTCGGTGCGGCCCGCGGTGAGCCTCGGCCACAGCAGCGCCAGGAAGGCCGCGGGGCCGAGCACGTCCAGGCCGAACGCCTTCGGGTCGCCGAGCCCGGTCGCGCCCAGCGCGCCGATCAGCGTGGTGAGGTTCCAGGTCAGATAGAGGGTGATCGCCGTGACGGCGAACCCGATCCGGGCGCCGTCCCGGTCCGGCTGCGCGGTGGCCACGGCCGTGGTCTCGTCGATCACCACCTGCGCGGCCACCAGCCGCCGCGCTCCCCGCACCCGGAGCAGACCGGCCAGCCGCAGCCCGTACAGCGCGTTGCGGCCGCCGAGCAGCACCGCGCCCAGCGCGCCGCTCACCAGGTTCCCGCCACCGCCGATCACCCCGATCAGGGCGAACTGCGATGCCCCCGTGAACGCCAGCAGGCTGAGCGCGCACGCCTGGGGCACCGTGAGCCCGGCCGCGACCGCCGCCGCGCCGAAGGCCAGCCCGGAGATCCCGACCGCCAGCCCGACGCTCAGCGCGTCCCGCACGGCGGCGGCGTGCTCGGGGGGACGGCCCCCGGGCCGCCCGCGAGCCGGTGTTTCCTCCGTTTCCGCCGAATTCATGCCGATGAAGCTATCCGGCGGTGCCCGGAAGGTCTTGAACGTTCTTGCTCCCCCGTCCGGCGTCTAGGATCACGGGCATGAGCGGGGAAGTGGCGCATTACTGGAGCCATCCCGCGCTACCCGGTGTGGACCTGCTGCGGGCCCGGTTCGTGACCCACCGCTACAACCGGCACGCCCACGACACCTACGCCCTGGCCCTCGTCGAGTACGGGGTCGAGCAGTTCGAGTACGGCGGCAGCCTGGAACGGGCGGGCGCGGGGTCGATCGGTCTGGTCAACCCAGGGGTCATCCACACCGGCGAGGCCGGGGTCCCCGAGGGCTGGGCCTACCGCGTGCTGTACCCGACCGTCGAGGTGATGAGCGACATCGCCGCCGACCTGGGCGCGCCCAGCGGCACGCCGTACTTCCCCGAGCCGGTCATCACCGACCCCGAGGCGGCCCGGCTGCTGCGCGCCGCCCACCGTTCCGGGGAGCAGGGGGACGCCCTGGCGGCCTCGTCGCTGTTCCGCCAGGCGGCCGCGAGCCTGCTGCGGTTCGCGCGTCCGCGGACAGGCGTGGACGCCGGCGACACCCCGCCCGGCCGGATGCCGCGTGCCGTACGGGCCGCGCGGGAGATCCTGCACGAGAGCCTGCTGGATCCGCCGTCCCTGGACGAGCTGGCCGCCTCCGTGGGAGTCGGCGCGTTCCCGCTGCTGCGCGCGTTCAAGGAGGCCACGGGCCTGCCGCCGCACGCGTACCTCAACCAGGTGAGGGTGCGGCACGCCCGCCGCCTGCTGGACGAAGGGCTGCGCCCGGCCGAGGTCGCGTCCCGTACCGGATTCGCGGACCAGGCCCACCTGACCCGGCATTTCAAGCGCACCGTGGGCGTCCCGCCGGGCGCCTACCGCGAGGGACGGGCCGCCGCCTGAGCCGCCCGCCCGGCCACCGGTACGGCCCCCCTTCGGGTGGAAAATCATGATCTTGGGCGGGGTCGCCGGGAGATCGGAGTGTCGGGCCGCCGCCTGTCGGTGGGGAGGGTTAGGCTCGCAGCACCGCGCCGCCCCGGTCCCCGATCCGGGGTGGCGGACTTCCCCCGGTACCTGAGAAGCCGAACACGTGCTCACGGCACGTGCGCGGTCGCATGCCAGGACACGAGCGACGCCGTCGAAGCGACACGGCGAACAGGAGGCGCACGAGGCCATGGCCGACTCGTTCGTTCATCTGCACGTCCATACCGAGTACTCGATGCTGGACGGCGCCGCCCGGCTGAAGCAGATGTTCGACGAGGTCGGGCGGCAGAAGATGCCCGCGATCGCGATGACCGACCACGGCAACCTGCACGGCGCCTACGACTTCCACAAGCAGGCCAAGGCCGCCGGGGTGACGCCGATCATCGGGATCGAGGCGTACATGGCGCCCGAGTCGCGGTTCCACAAGAAGAAGGTGCAGTGGGGCGAGCCCAGCCAGAAGCGCGACGACGTCTCCGGCGGCGGCCTGATCAACCACAAGACGCTGTGGGCGCGGGACAAGACCGGCCTGCACAACCTGTTCAAGCTGTCCAGCCGGTCCTACACCGAGGGCTTCGTCTTCAAGTACGCCCGGATGGACGAGGAGCTGCTGGCCGAGCACTCCGAGGGCCTGATGGCCACCACGGGCTGCCCGTCCGGCAAGATCCAGACCCGGCTGCGGCTGGGCCAGTTCGACGAGGCGCTCAAGGCCGCCGCGACCTTCCAGGAGATCTTCGGCAAGGAGAACTACTTCCTGGAGCTGATGGACCACGGACTGGAGATCGAGAAGCGGGTCAGGGACGGCCTGGTCGAGATCGGCAAGAGGCTGGGCATCCCGCCCGTCGTCACCAACGACTCGCACTACACCCATGAGAGCGAGGCCACCGCGCACGACGCCCTGCTGTGCGTCCAGGTGGGCAAGCAGCTCGCCGACCCGGACCGGTTCCGGTTCGACGGCACCGGCTACTACATCAAGTCCGCCGAGGAGATGCGCGCGATCGACTCCTCGGAGATCTGGGCGGAGGGCTGCCGCAACACTCTGATGATCGCCGAGCGGGTCGACGCCACCGGCATGTTCGAGCCGCACGACCTGATGCCGCGGTTCCCGGTGCCCGAGGGCGAGACCGAGGAGAGCTGGTTCCGCAAGGAGGTCTGGAAGGGCCTGGAGCGCCGCTTCCCCGGCGGCATCCCGGAGCGGTACAAGAAGCAGGCCGAGTACGAGATGGACGTCATCCTCGGCAAGGGCTACCCCTCCTACTTCCTGGTCGTGGCCGACTTCATCATGTGGGCCAAGCAGAACGGCATCCTGGTCGGCCCCGGCCGCGGCAGCGCCGCCGGCTCGCTGGTCGCCTACGCGATGGGCATCACCGACCTCGACCCGCTCCCGCACGGGCTGATCTTCGAGCGGTTCCTCAACCCCGAGCGCGAGTCCATGCCCGACATCGACATCGACTTCCCTGAAGACCGGCGGGCCGAGGTCATCCGCTACACCACCGAGAAGTGGGGCGCCGACAAGGTCGCGTTCATCGCCACGTTCGGCACCATCAAGGCCAAGGCCGCCATCAAGGACGCCGGCCGCGTCCTGGGCTTCCCGTACGCGCTGGGCGACCGGATCTCCAAGGCGTTCCCGCCCGCCGTCATGGGCAAGGACATCCCGCTGGCGGGCATCTTCGACGACAAGCACCCGCGCTACGGCGAGGCCGGCGAGCTGCGCAAGCTGTACGAGGAAGAGCCCGACGTCAAGCAGATCATGGACCTGGCGCAGGGCCTGGAGGGCCTGATCAGGCAGACCGGGGTGCACGCCGCCGGTGTGATCATGAGCGGCGAGACCATCACCGACTACGTGCCGATCATGCGGCGCGACACCGACGGCGCGATCATCACGCAGTTCGACTACCCGACCTGCGAGACGCTGGGCCTGCTGAAGATGGACTTCCTGGGCCTGCGGAACCTGACGATCATCGATGACGCGCTGAAGGGGATCAAGCTCAACAAGGGCATCGACATCGACCTGCTCGCGCTGCCCTTCGACGACCGCAAGGCTTACGAGCTGCTGCAACGCGGCGACACCCTCGGCGTGTTCCAGCTCGACGGCGGCCCGCTGCGCTCCCTGCTGCGGCTGATGAAGCCCGACAACTTCGAGGACATCTCCGCCGTCATCGCCCTGTACCGGCCCGGCCCGATGGGCGCCAACTCCCACACCAACTACGCGCTCCGCAAGAACGGCCAGCAGCAGATCACCCCGATCCACCCCGAGCTGGAGGAGCCGCTTAAGGAGATCCTCGACACGACCTACGGCCTGATCATCTATCAGGAGCAGGTCATGGCGATCGCGCAGAAGGTGGCGGGGTACTCGCTCGGGCAGGCGGACCTGCTCCGCCGCGCCATGGGCAAGAAGAAGAAGGAGGTCCTCGACAAGGAGTACAAGCCCTTCTCCGAGGGCATGCGCGCGCGCGGCTACTCCGACGAGGCCATCAAGACGCTGTGGGACATCCTCGTCCCGTTCTCCGACTACGCCTTCAACAAGGCGCACAGCGCCGCCTACGGGCTCGTCTCGTACTGGACGGCCTACCTCAAGGCCAACTACCCCGCCGAGTACATGGCGGCGCTGCTGACCTCCGTCGGCGACGACAAGGACAAGAGCGCGCTCTACCTGAACGAGTGCCGCCGCATGGGCCTGAAGGTGCTGCCGCCGGACGTCAACACCTCCGACGCCGACTTCACCCCCATGGGCGACACCGAGATCCGCTTCGGTCTCTCGGCCGTCCGCAACGTCGGCGCCAACGTGGTCGAGGGCATCATCGCGGCGCGGCGCGAGAAGGGCCCCTACACCGACTTCAACGACTTCCTCAACAAGGTCCCGCCGGTCGTCTGCAACAAGCGGGTGGTGGAGTCACTGATCAAGGCCGGGGCGTTCGACGAGCTGGGGCACCGGCGCAAGTCCCTGCTCATGGTGCACGAGCAGGCCATCGACTCGGTCATCGACATCAAGCGCAAGGAGGCCATCGGCCAGGACTCCCTGTTCGGCGCCCTGGAGGACGACGGCGGCGAGGACGCGTTCGCCGTCGCCATCCCCGACGGCGAGGAATGGGACAAGACGACCCTGCTGGCCTTCGAGCGCGAGATGCTCGGCCTGTACGTCTCCGACCATCCGCTGCTGGGCGTCGAGCACATCCTGGAGAAGGAGGCCGACGCCGCCATCGGCACCCTCACCGAGGGTGAGCGCCCCGACGGCCAGATCGTCACGGTCGCCGGCCTGCTCTCCGGCCTCCAGCGCAAGGTCACCAAGCAGGGCAATTCCTGGGCGATGGCGTCCCTGGAGGACCTGTCCGGCGTGATCGAGGTGATGATCTTCCCGTCCGCCTACCAGCTGTGCTCCACCCTCCTCGCCGAGGACACCATCCTGGTGGTCAAGGGCAAGCTGGACCGCCGCGAGGACGTCCCCAAGCTGATCGCGATGGAGGTCACCCAGCCCGACCTCACCGTCACCGACGCGCAGGGCCCCCTTTCGGTCAGCCTCCACATCGGCCGCTGCACCCCGCCCCTGGTGTCGCGCCTCAAGGAGGTCCTCACCACCCACCCGGGCTCCTCCGAGGTCCACCTCCACCTCCAGAACGGCCCCCGCACCACGGTGGTCCGCCTGGACGACAAACTGCGGGTGGCCCCGTCCCCGGCCTTGATGGGCGACCTGAAGCAGCTCCTGGGCCCGTCCTGCCTGATCTGACGCGACCCCCGTCCCTGAGGCCGCCGGGGCGCTGCCGCGGCGGCCTCCCGCGGCTCGGGCTTCCGGGCTCGGGCTCGCGGTGTCTGAAGGACCTCTTCGTGTCCAGAGGGTCCGTGTCTAGAGGGTGGCCGGGGTCAGGTCGGCCTGCCAGTTGACGAAGCGGCCCAGGCCGTCGAAGTGGGCGCGGGCGATCCCGCCGCCCGGAAGGCTGATCTCGGTCAGCCCCTCGCGCTCCCGGTACGGGACGCGGTGCCGGCTCAGGAACCGGGCCAGGGTGAGCCGGGGCTCGCGGGGGAACAGGCTCACCGCGTTCATCAGCAGGCGGGGGACCGGGACGGGGTCCCACGCGGCGGGCGGGGCCTGCGGGTCGTCCACGTGCAGGTAGGCCGAGCCGCCCTCGTAGCCCGCGCCGATGTAGCCGCCACCGCCCAGCACGCCGCCCGCGGCCATCGCGATCAGCTCGCCGCCGTGCCCGGCCGGTCCCTCGTACCAGCCGAGGTCCACCTCGGGGGTGGTGAACTCGGGGATGCCGAGCCGCCGGCCGAGGCCGCGGATGGCCAGGATCGGCTCCACCGCCGGATGGTCGTCGCCGAACTGCGGGTTGGCCCAGCCCCACAACCAGGTGCGCTCGCGCGCGGCGTAGCTGCCGAGCAGTGACACCTGCACCGTCACCCCGCCGCTGGTGTAGGTGCGGGCGGTCAGGTCGGCGCTCCAATCCTCGCGCGGCAGGAACTCGGCCAGCGTCTCCTGCTGCTGGAGCACGACCGCGGCGAGAGCGGCGCCGAGGCGTTGGAACGCGGGGCTGAATCCGGACATGTCGGGCACATTATCTCAGAGAATCGGGCCGCTCTGCGGCGGGAATCGGACACCGTTCGGTTGTCTGCGGACCGCCCCGGCCGGCGGCACGGCCGTCGGGCGGCACGGCCGTGAGCCACTAGGCTGTGTCACCGCTCGGGTTGCGTCCGGGGCGGCAGTCGAAGGAGCGTGGGCAGTGCGGGGACCGACCATGGGCACCTTGCGGACCTGGGCGGTCACCACTGCGATCATCGCATTCCTCGGGGTCCCCGCCGGGCTGTTGTGGGCGGAGATCTCCCCCAAGGTGACCTACATCGTTATCCGAGGTCAGGCCGTGCTTGCCGATCCGGAAGGCCAGGCGCCCATCGCGACGGACGGCCGGTTCGCGCTGATCGCCGTGGCCGCGGGCCTGGCCTGCGGGATCGCCGCGTACCTCGCCGGGGGCCGGGGCAACGACCTGCCGCTGCTGTTCGGGCTGGCGGCCGGCGGGCTGGCCGCGTCCCTGCTGGCCTGGCGGCTCGGCCACCACATCGGGCTGGACGGCTTCCAGCGCGCGGTGCGGCGCGCCCCCGACGGGCGGCTGGTCACCGGGGCGGCGCAGCTCCGCGCGACCGGCATCGTGGTGTTCTGGCCGGTGCTGTCGGTCCTGGCCTACGAGCTGCTGGAGCTGGTGGTCAGGCGGCTACCCCCGGGCGATGGCCGCAAGCGTCGCGGCGGTGAGGCGGACGAGGTCGGCGGGCGCGAGCTCGATCTGCAGGCCGCGCCGACCGGCGGAGACGTAGACGGTCGGGAACCCTGACACCGACTCGTCCACCACGGTCGGCAGTTCGCGGCGTTGCCCCAGCGGGCTGATCCCGCCCACGACGTACCCGGTGGCGCGCTCCGCGACCTTGGGGTCGGCCATCCGCGCCTTCTTGCCGCCGGCCGCCGCGGCGAGCGCCTTCAGGTCCAGCGATCCCGACACCGGGACGACCGCCACCGTGAGCGCCCCGTCCACCTCGGCCAGCAGCGTCTTGAAGACCCGCTCGGGCGGCACGCCCAGCGCCCGCGCCGCCGCCGCGCCGTACGACTCGGCGGCCGGGTCCGGCTCGTACGGATGCAGCGTGAACCCGATCTCCGCCTTGGCCGCGGCGAGCGTGGCCGGCGTGCCCTGCCCTCCCTTGGACTTGCGTGAACCCATGCGCGCCATCCTGCCCGCAACGACCGCCGGGTGCCCATCCGATTTCAGGTGGGTTCAGGTGGGAGGGACCGAGGTCAGTTGGGATGGACCGAGGTGTCCAGAAACTGGCCGGCCGGGACGGTCGCCAGGCCGTTGAGCAGCCGGTTCTCGCGCGCCAGCAGGTCGTGCTCGGCGCGCAGGCGCAGGGCGGCGTCCTCGGCCTCCAGCAGCCGCTGCTTCTCGTGCCCGTCCAGCACCACGGCCGAGGCGATCAGGTACGACAGGCGCACCGGGTCGTCGGGAAGGTCGACGGGCTCGACCACGTCCGCGCCGACGGCGGCCAGCCGGTGCCGGTAGAGCTGGAAGAGCAGCCGGGCCCGGTGGGCGAGCGGCCCGGGTTCGGCGCCAGCCTCCTCGGGCAGGAACTCCACCTCGCCGCGCAGGTACGGCAGGCCGCGGTCGAGCCGCTTGACGCGGAACCGGTCGGCGCCGATGGTGACGATGTCGAACCGGCCGTCCGGGCGTCCGTTCACGCCGTGCACCTCGGCCACGCAGCCGACCCCGGCCAGCCGCAGCCCCGCGGTGTCGCCGACCTCGTGCCCGACCTCGATGCCGACCACGCCGAGCCGCCACGGCTTGGGCCGTTCCAGCAGGTCGCGGATGAGCAGCCGGTACCGCTCCTCGAACAGATGCAGAGGGAGGACCAGGCCCGGGAAGAGGACCGTGCCCAGGGGGAACAGAGGAAGCAGCTCGGTCACCGCATCCCCACCCTCGCCTCTGGCGTGCGTCCGTCGAGAGCGCTCCTCCTCTCAGGATACGCCCGAGGATAATGATCTTGCTATCCCTGAAATTCTCACAATCTGAAGACGCCGCCGGATGGCGGACCAGGCCACTGAGGCCGATCGGCCCTGCCGCGCCGGCGCCCCGCGGGCCTAACCTCGTGGGCATGCGGATCTTCGTCATCGACGCCTTCACCGATCGCCCGTTCGCCGGCAACCCGGCCGGAGTCTGCCTGCTGGACGCTCCCGCGGACCCCGCGTGGATGCAGCGGGTCGCGGCCGAGATGCGGCACTCCGAGACCGCGTTCGTCCGCCCCCTGGACGACGACCCCGGTGCCGATCTCGAACTGCGCTGGTTCACCCCCGAGGTCGAGGTCGCGCTGTGCGGGCACGCCACCCTGGCCGCCGCGCACGCCCTGTACGAGGCCGGCGCCGTCCCGTCCGCCGGGCCGATCCGGTTCCGGACCCTGCACAGCGGTGTGCTGACCGTCGGCCCCGGCGAGGGCGGCCTGCTGGAGATGGACTTCCCCGCCGTCCCGCCCGCCCAGGCCCCCGCCCCGGCCGGCCTGGCCGACGCGCTCGGCGTCCAGCCGGGCTGGACGGGCCGCAACGCCCAGGACGACCTGCTGGTGGAGGTCTCGGGCGAGGACGTGGTGCGCAAGCTCACCCCGGACATCACCGCCCTGTCCGCCGTCGACGCCCGCACCGTCATCGTCACCGCCCAGGCCGCGCCGGACGCCGGGTACGACTTCGTGTCCCGCGTCTTCGCCCCCAGCGTCGGCATCGACGAGGATCCGGTCACCGGCTCCGCCCACTGCGCCCTGGCCCCGTACTGGACGTCCAAGCTGGACCGCGCCACGCTCACCGGGTTCCAGGCGTCCTCCCGGGGCGGCCACGTCCGCACCGAGCTGCGCGGCGACCGCGTCCTCCTCTCCGGCAAGGCCACCACCGTCCTCGACGGCACCCTCAAGGCGACCGCGTAGCCGACCGGCGCAGGGCGGATGTCGTTCTGTCGATAAGCTGGAGCGGTGATTTCCCGGATCGATCTGCGCGGCTCGCTGCCCACGGGCGGCGAGCTGCGTTCCGTGCTGCCCCGCGCCGAGCTCGACGTCGAGGCCGCCCTGGAGAAGGTGCGGCCCATCTGCGAGGACGTGCGGCATAGGGGCTCGGAGGCCGTCCGGGAGTACACCGAGCGGTTCGACGGGGTGAGGCTGGAGAGCGTCCGGGTGCCCGCGCAGGCGGTGCGGGACGCGCTCGCGGCGCTCGATCCGGGGCTGCGGGACGCGCTGGAGGAGGCGATCCGGCGGACCCGGCTCGTCCACCGCGACCAGCGGCGCGAGGACGTGACCACGCAGGTGGTGCCGGGCGGGACGGTCACCGAGCGGTGGGTGCCGGTGCGCCGGGTCGGGCTGTACGTGCCGGGCGGCAACGCCGTCTACCCGTCCAGCGTGATCATGAACGTGGTGCCCGCGCAGGAGGCCGGGGTGGAGTCCCTGGCCGTGACGTCGCCGGCGCAGGGGAACGGGCTTCCGCACCCGGCGATCCTGGCGGCGTGCGCGTTGCTCGGCGTGGACGAGGTGTACGCGGCGGGCGGCGCCCAGGCGATCGCGATGTTCGCCTACGGCACCGAGGACTGCCCGCCCGTGGACCTGGTGACCGGCCCCGGGAACGTGTACGTGGCGGCGGCCAAGCGGCTGCTCAAGGGCGTGATCGGGATCGACTCGGAGGCGGGGCCCACGGAGATCGCGATCCTGGCGGACCGGACCGCCGACCCGGTGCACGTCGCCGCCGACCTGATCAGCCAGGCCGAGCACGACACGCTGGCCGCCGCCGTGCTGATCACCGACTCGGCGGAGCTGGCGGACGCGGTCGAGACCGAGCTCAAGGGGCAGGTGGCCCGCACCAGGCACGCTGAGCGGATCACCGCGGCGCTGGCCGGGCGCCAGTCCGGGATCGTGCTGGTCGACGGGCTGGACGACGGCCTGACGGTCGCCGACGCCTACGCGGCCGAGCACCTGGAGGTCCAGACCGCGGACGCCCGCGAGGTCGCGGCCCGGGTGCGCAACGCGGGTGCGATCTTCATCGGGCCGCACGCGCCGGTGTCGCTGGGCGACTACCTGGCCGGGTCCAACCACGTCCTGCCGACCGGCGGCTGCGCCTGCCATTCCTCGGGACTGTCGGTCCAGTCGTTCCTGCGCGGCGTCCATGTCGTGGAGTACGACCGGGCCGCGCTGGCCGAGGCAACCGCGCGCGTGGTCACGCTGGCCGAGGCCGAGGACCTGCCCGCCCACGGCGCCGCCCTGAAGGCCCGGTTCGACTGGGAGATCCCCGCCCCATGACGTCCCTGAACGACCTGCCCATCCGCGACGACCTGCGGGGGCGCGAGCCGTACGGGGCGCCGCAACTGGACGTCCCGGTGGCCCTGAACACCAACGAGAACCCCTACCCGCCGTCCGACCGGCTGGTGAAGGCGCTCGCCGAGGCCGTGGCGGACGTGGCGGGCGGCCTCAACCGCTACCCCGACCGCGACGCCGTGGCGCTGCGCGAGGACCTGGCGGCGTTCCTCAACGGCGACACCCCTGGCGCCGGGCTGACGGCCCGCCAGGTGTGGGCGGCCAACGGGTCCAACGAGATCCTGCTGCAGATCCTCCAGGCGTTCGGCGGCCCGGGACGCGGCGCCCTCGGCTTCGAGCCGTCGTACTCGATGCACCCGATCATCACCCGGGTGTCCGGCACCCGCTGGATCGACGCGCACCGCGACGAGGACTTCGGCCTCGACCCGGGGCGCGCCGTCGCCGCGGTCGAGGAGCACCGTCCCGATGTGGTGTTCCTCACCTCCCCCAACAACCCGACCGGCACCGCGCTGCCGCTGGAGGCGATCGAGGCGGTGCTGGACGCGGCGCCCGGCATGGTCGTGGTGGACGAGGCGTACGCCGAGTTCCGCCGCGCCGGCACCCCGTCCGCGCTGACGCTGCTGCCCGGCCGCCCGCGGCTGATCGTGACCCGGACGATGTCGAAGGCGTTCGCCATGGCTGGCACCCGCCTCGGCTACCTGGCGGCCGACCCCGCCGTGGTGGACGCGCTGCAACTGGTGCGGCTGCCGTACCATCTGTCCGCGGTCACCCAGGCCGTGGCCCGCACCGCCCTCGCGCACGAGGCGGACCTGCTGAGCACCGTCGGCATGCTGCGCCGCGAGCGCGACGACCTGGTGGCGTGGCTGCGTGCCGAGGGCTTCGAGGTGGCCGACTCCGACGCCAACTTCGTCCTGTTCGGGCGCTTCCCCGACCGCGAGCGGGTGTGGCGGGCGCTGCTCGGCAAGGGCGTGCTGATCCGGCAGGTGGGGCCGCCCGAGTGGCTGCGGGTGAGCGTCGGTACCCCGGAGGAGATGGCCGCCTTCCGGAACGCGATCAAGGAGAGTCTGTGACGGCTGTGACACACCGCAAGGGCCGTGTGGAACGCGGGACCAAGGAGACCCAGGTCCTGGTGGAGATCGACCTGGACGGTACGGGCGTGGTGGACGTCGCCACCGGCGTCGGCTTCTTCGACCACATGCTGGCGCAGCTCGGCAAGCACGGGTCGTTCGACCTCACCGTCAAGACCTCCGGCGACCTGTACATCGACAGCCACCACACCATCGAGGACACCGCCATCGCGCTCGGGCAGGCGTTCCGGCAGGCGCTGGGCGACAAGGCGGGCATCCGCCGCTTCGCCCACGCCTCGATCCCGCTGGACGAGGCGCTGGCGCAGGTCACCGTGGACGTGTCCGGCCGTCCCTACCTGGTGCACAGCGAGCCCGAAGGCATGGCGCCGATGATCGGCCCCGAGTACGACACGACGCTGACCCGGCACATCCTGGAGTCGTTCGTGGCGAACGCGCAGGTGGCGCTGCACGTCCACGTCCCGTACGGGCGTAACGCGCACCACATCGTCGAGGCCCAGTTCAAGGCCCTGGCGCGGGCGCTGCGCGACGCGGTCGCCCACGACCCCAAGGTGCGGGGCATCCCGTCGACCAAGGGGGCGCTGTAGCCGTGTCCACCGGCGGCCTCGACTTCACCGCGGGAGCGCCGCGGCCGTGACCAAGAAGATCGTCATCCTGGACTACGGCTCGGGCAACCTGCGCTCCGCCGAGCGCGCGGTGGCGCGGCACGGCGTGGAGGTGACCGTCACGCCCGACCGGGACGCGGCGCTGAACGCCGACGGCCTGATCGTCCCGGGCGTGGGGGCGTTCGCCGCGTGCATGGAGGGCCTGCTGTCGGTGCGCGGCGACCAGATCATCGGGCGCCGTCTCGCCGGCGGGCGCCCCGTGCTCGGCATCTGCGTGGGCATGCAGATCCTGTTCGCCAAGGGCATCGAGCACGGCGTCACCACCGAGGGCTGCGCCGAGTGGCCGGGCACCGTCGAGCGGCTGGAGGCGCCCGTCGTCCCGCACATGGGCTGGAACACCGTCGAGGCGCCCGAGGGCACGCGGCTGTTCAGCGGGCTCGGTCCCGGCACCCGGTTCTACTTCGTCCACTCCTACGCGGTGCGCCGCTGGGAGCTGCCCGCCGACCCGTCCGGCCTGATCAAGCCGCCGCTGGTCACCTGGTCCGAGCACGGCGACCGGTTCGTCGCCGCGGTCGAGAACGGGCCGCTGTGCGCGACGCAGTTCCACCCGGAGAAGTCCGGCGACGCCGGCGCCACGCTGCTGGAGAACTGGCTGGCCACCCTGCCCTGACGGGCACCGGCCCGCGCTCCGCCCGCTCCCGTCCGATCCTGTCCGTTCCTGTCTGGTCCCCGCCCCACCGGTAAGGTTTGCGCATGACCCTCACTCTCCTTCCCGCCGTCGACGTCGCCGATGGCCAGGCCGTACGCCTGGTCCAGGGCGAGGCCGGCACCGAGACCTCCTACGGGTCGCCGCTGGAGGCCGCCCTGGCCTGGCAGGAGGCGGGGGCGGAGTGGATCCATCTGGTCGACCTGGACGCCGCGTTCGGCCGCGGCTCCAACCGGGAGCTGCTGGCCGAGGTCACCGGGCGGCTGGAGGTGAAGGTCGAGCTGTCCGGCGGCATCCGGGACGACGAGTCCCTGGAGGCCGCGCTGTCCACCGGGTGCGCGCGGGTCAACATCGGCACGGCCGCGCTGGAGAACCCCGAGTGGTGCCGCCGGATCATCGGCGCGTACGGGGACAGGATCGCGGTCGGCCTGGACGTGCGCGGCACCACCCTGGCCGCCCGCGGCTGGACGCGTGAGGGCGGCGACCTGTGGGAGGTCCTGGAACGCCTGGAGAAGGACGGCTGCCCGCGTTACGTCGTCACCGACGTGACCAAGGACGGCACCCTGCGCGGCCCCAACACCGAGCTGCTGCGCGAGGTCTGCTCCCGCACCGACAAGCCCGTCGTCGCGTCCGGCGGCGTGTCGTCCCTGGACGACCTGCGCGCCCTCGCCGCGCTCGTCCCGGAGGGCGTCGAGGGCGCGATCGTCGGCAAGGCCCTGTACGCGCGGGCGTTCACGCTCCAGGAAGCCCTTGAGGCGGTCAAGTGATCGAGCGGATCTCCTCGGGCGGGCTGTGGGAGGACGAGTTCGGCTACTCCCGCGCCGTGATGGCGGGGGACCTGGCCCTGGTCGCGGGCTGCACCGCCACCGTGGAGGGCAAGGTCGTCCACCCCGGCGACCCGTACGAGCAGACCAGGACCGCCTTCCAGATCGCGCTGTGGTCGCTGGAACGGCTCGGCCTGACCCGCAACGACGTCGTCCGGACCCGCATGTACATCACCAGGGCCGGTGACTCCGCCGAGGTCGGCCGGGCGCACGGCAGCCTGTTCCAGCATATCCGCCCGGCGGCCACGATGGTGGTGGTGGCGGGCCTGATCGACCCGCGCATGCTGGTCGAGGTCGAGGTCGAGGCGTACAGGGGGACGTCGTGAGCGTGGCGGTCCGGGTGATCCCGTGCCTGGACGTGGACGCCGGGCGCGTGGTGAAGGGCGTGAACTTCCAGAACCTGCGGGACGCGGGCGACCCCGTCGAGCTGGCCCGCCGGTACGACGCGGAGGGCGCCGACGAGCTCACGTTCCTGGACATCACGGCGTCCAGCGGCGACCGTTCCACCACCTACGACGTGGTGCGGCGCACCGCCGAGCAGGTCTTCATCCCCCTCACCGTCGGCGGCGGCGTCCGCACCGTCGAGGACGTCGACAGGCTCCTGCGCGCCGGGGCCGACAAGGTGTCCATCAACACCGCCGCCATCGCCCGTCCCGAGTTCCTCCGCGAGGCCGCGCACCGCTTCGGCTCCCAGTGCGTCGTCCTGTCCGTGGACGCCCGCCGCGCCGAGGGGACGCCCTCCGGCTTCGAGGTCACCACCCACGGGGGCCGCAGGGGCACGGGCATCGACGCGATCGAGTGGGTGCGCCGCGGCGAGGACCTGGGCGTGGGGGAGATCCTGCTCAACTCCATGGACGCCGACGGCACCAAGAACGGCTTCGACCTGGAGATGCTGCGCCGTGTCCGCGAGGCCGTCACCGTCCCGGTGATCGCCAGCGGCGGCGCGGGCGCGGTGGAGCACTTCGCCCCCGCCATCGAGGCGGGCGCCGACGCCGTCCTGGCGGCCAGCGTGTTCCACTTCGGCGAGCTCACGATCCCCGAGGTGAAGCACGCCCTCGGAGACGCGGGCCACCCCGTCCGCTAGGTCACCGGCCCCGCGTACCCCGGCCGTGACCGAGGTCCGGCCCGTTCTCCTCGTGCGGGGCGGGGGAGACGGCCTCGGCGGCGCGCCGGACGACCGGGAGCAGGATCGCCGAGGGGTGGTCGGGGTCGTGGAAGACCTCCTGCCTGGCCGGGACGGACATGCGGGCGGTGGCGATCGGCTCCCCGGTGCCCGGGTTGGCCGCCACCTTCGGGTAGGCGCCGCTGGTCACGTGCACCCGGACGCGGTGGCCCCGCCGGAACCTGTGCCCGGCCGGCCACAGGTCGATCGCCACCCGCCGGACGCCCTCGGTGCCCACGTCCTTGTAGCCGACGGCCTCGGTGGCGACGGAACGGCCCGGGTCCAGGCGCAGGCCGCCCTCGCACACGTTGCGGGACGTCCCGTCCGGCGCCACGTCGCAGAGCCGGACGATGAAGTCGGTGTGCTCCCGGCTCGACCGGACGAACAGGTCGGCCGCGACCGGGCCGATCACCTCCAGGTCGTCCTTCAGGACGGGGGAGGAGAACACCAGGACGTCCTCGCGCCGCTCCAGGGGCCGGTTGTCGACGGGACGGGAGCTTCCCAGGATCCTGGGGCCGCCGAGGGCGGGCGTGGGCCTGGCGGGCTCGAACCGGTAGCGGCTGGGCGGCGCGGGCCGCGGCCCGTCCTCGCCGAGCCCGCCGCCCGCGTGCAGGTGCCAGCGCCGCTGCTCCATTCCGGGCGGGGGCCAGTCGCCGTACTCGCGCCACTCCCGCGCCCCGGTGACGTAGATCCGGACGGGGTTGGCGCGCAGCCCGGAGAAGTCGCCGAGCAGGTGCGCGCGGAACCAGGCCAGCGACTCGCGGAAGGACACCAGGCCGTGCCGGGCGTCGGTGTGCCACCACGGGCCGATCGTGAGGTAGGGGCGATGGCCCGCCCCGCGCAGCGCGAGATAGTCCTTGATCTGCCAGGGCAGGAACACGTCGTACCAGCCGCCGAGCAGGGTGACGGGCGCGCCGACCCGGCCGACCGTCCCGCTGAAGTCGCGGTCGAGCCAGTAGGCCGAGCCCGGGTCGTGGTGGGCGGCGAGGATGTCCTGGTAGAACCGCATGGGGGCGCCGCCGGTGACCACGTCCAGCTCGCCCAGGGGACGCCCGGTGAGGGCGGCGCGGGCGACCCGGCGCCGCGACAGCAGCGGCCCGGTGACCAACCCGAGCGGCCGCCGCTGCCGGTGGGTGAGGTCGGTCCAGGTCAGCGTGGACTCCAGCGCGAAGCTCCCGCCGATGTACGCCGCGTCCCTGAACGTGGACGCGGTGATCTGGAGGGACATCGCCTTCAGCTCCGGACCCGCCTCCGCGGCCAGCGCCCAGGCGGAGTACCCCAGGTAACTGGCGCCGTAGGCGGCGAACGACCCGTTGAACCACGGCTGGTTCCGCAGCCATTCCACGGTGGCGAGGCCGTCCTCGCGCTCGCTGCCGAGCGGGTCGAACTCGCCCTCCGAGCCGAACGTCCCGCGGGCGCTCTGGACGAGCAGCTGGAACCCGAACGGGACGAACGGCAGCCCGGCGACGACGGCGGCCGGGCCGCGCCTCCCATAGGGCGTGCGGACCAGGATGGTGGGTGCGGGACGGTCCATCCCGGCGGGCACGTACCGGTCGGCCAGCAGCGTCACCCCGTCGTTCATGCTGATGGGGAGGTCGCGTTCGACGTGGTAGCGCCGCAGCGGGCGGGGGCGGGGGATCCGGATCGGGGCGGCGGGCCAGCGGTCCCTGAGTGCCATGCTGTCTCCAGTACGCGGTACTACTGCCTAGTAACCGTTACTTCCTAGTAACAGTAGCCGTTCGGGGCGTGACCGGAACCTTCCGGCCGGTGGGGCGCATGGCAGGGGCCGGAGTTCTCTGCCATATTTGCGTAAAACAACGCGGATTCGGGGGAGGTCGTCCATGTGGCCCGGGTTCGAGCTACCTGTGGGGCCTCCTCCGTCCTCCGAGCCGCCGCGGATCCGGCCCGGCGCGGGCTGGTTCGCGCTGCCCGCCGTGCTGCTGGCCATCGCGGTGATCGTCGTGGTCGCGGTGGTCGCCGTCACCTGGGACGAGGCGCAGGCCGCGGACGGCCCCCGGGCGTCCGGCGACGCCCGCGAGGGGATCCAGATCGTAGTGACCGGCGGCTACAACTACTTCATCTTCGTACGCGACGGCGACCCCCCGCCCACGAGCTGCACGGTGGCCTACCCGAACGAGGATCCCGGGCCCGTCGAGCTGACCAAGGAGAACTCCTGGGCCGCCACACCGCCCCCCGGATACCGCTGGGCGGCGTCCTTCACCGCCACGCTGTCCGGCCGGCCCGAGCTGACCTGCGAGGGCACCGCCGGGACCGTGCGGATCGTGCCGGACGACACCTCCTACGGCTACATGGGGCTGGGCCTCATCGTGGGGATCTTCCTCGGGTGCGCGGCCCTCATCGCCTTCGTCGTGATCCTGCTGATGCGGAGGAACTCCGCCAGGGATCCCGGCGCCGCGATGGCGGGCACGCCGGGACCGCACGAATCCTGGCCGTACTGAAGGCCGTACTGAGACCCGGCGCGGGGCTCAGCCGGCGTCGCGGGCGAGGTGACGGCCGATCACCATCCGCTGGATCTGGTTGGTGCCCTCGAAGATCTGCATCACCTTGGCCTCGCGCATGTACCGCTCGACGGGGAAGTCGCGGGTGTAGCCGTACCCGCCGAGCACCTGCACGGCGTCCGTGGTCACCTTCATCGCCGCGTCCGTGGCGACCAGCTTGGCGATGGACGCCTGCCGCCCGAACGGCAGCCCGCGGTCCTTGCGCCTGGCCGCCTCCAGGTACGTCGCGCGGGCGGACTCCACGGCCGCGGCCATGTCGGCCAGCAGGAACGCCAGCCCCTGGTTCGCGATGATCGGCCTGCCGAACTGCTCGCGCCTGGCGGCGTACGACACCGCGTGGTCGAGGGCGCCCTGCGCCAGGCCCACCGCGCACGCCGCGATGCCCAGCCGTCCCGAGTCCAGTGCGGACAGCGCGATGGGGAGGCCCTGGCCCTCCGCGCCGATCCGGCTCTCCGCGGGCAGCCGTGCGTCCTCGAAGATCAGCTGCGCGGTGGTGGAGCCGGTCAGGCCCATCTTCCGCTCGGGCGTCCCGAACGACAGGCCCGGCATCCGCCCGTCCTCCAGGCCGTCCACCAGGAAGCAGGAGATGCCGCGGCCCCCCTCGTCCGACGTGCGCGCGAACAGGACGTAGAAGTCGGCCTCGCCGCCATGGGTGATCCACATCTTGGTGCCGGTCACCCGGTAGCCGTCCCCGTCCGGGACGGCGCGGGTGGCCAGTGCGGCCGCGTCCGAGCCCGCCTGCGCCTCCGACAGCGCGTACCCGCCCAGCAGGTCCCCGGCCAGCAGGTCGGGGAGCCGCTTGCGGTGCTCGTCGCCGCCGAACGCGCTGAGCGGGTAGCAGGCCAGCGTGTGCACGCTGACGCCGACCGCGACCGACGCCCACACCGCCGCGATCTCCTCCAGCACCTGGAGGTAGACCTCGTACGGCTGCCCGCCGCCGCCCACGTCCTCGGGATAGGGCAGCCCGAGCAGCCCGGACCGGCCCAGCAGCCGGAACATCTCACGCGGGAACTCCCCGGCCTCCTCGGCGGGCGCCGCCCGCGGCTCCAGCTCCTTGCGCGCGATCTCCCGGGTGAGCGCGATGAGGTCCTCGGCTTCGGGGCTGGGCAGCATGCGTTCTGCGGGCATGGCCCTATTCTGTACGGTCCCGGCGCGGGAGGGCGCCGCGGGTCCGCGGCGGTGGGCCGGGGCGGTGGGTCACGAGGACAGCTCGCGTTCCAGCGGCGTGCGGAAGCGCGGGGTGACGCGCACCCCGCCGCACCAGCCGGCGATGCGATCGGCCTCGGCCTCGATCGCGGTCCTCGCCTCGGCGCCCACGTCCTCCAGCAGGCGCAGCGCGATCTCGCCGTCGCCTCGCTGGGCCCAGCCGCCCACGACGCGGCCGTTCCACCACACGGTCGGGCCGATGTTGCCGGACCGGTCGAACAGGCGCGGCCGGTGGTCGCCGACGAGCCAGTCGCGTTCCTGCCAGCCCATGGGCGTCGGGTCGAGGGCGGGCAGCAGCGCCGCCCATGGCTCCGGTTCGGGTACGGGCGTGCCGAGGTCGTCGGTGAGCATCACGCCGGTCGCGGTGCCGGTCCGCTCGTCGGGCAGCTCGACCTCCGTGACGTCCAGAAGGGCCAGGGCCTTGCGCACCTCGCCCATCGTCCAGCCCGTCCACCACTTGAGGTCGGACACGGGGGCGGGGCCGAACGCGCGCAGCCACTCCCGTACCAGGTCGGCACGGGCCTGCTCGGGCGGCACCGGGGTGATCCCGCCGGGCAGCCACGCCTCGATGGGCGACCAGCGGTACTGGCTGCTGATCCAGGATCCGTTGGGACGCCCGCGCACGATCCGCCCCTGGCAGCCCAGTATCACCAGGACCCAGGTCGTGATGCTGACGGGACGCGAGTACGACTTGTCCGGCGCCGGGTGGACCTTGGTGCGCAGCCGCGGCTCGTCGGCGCTGAGCTGCGCGCCGGTGGCCTCGCCGCGGGCCAGCAGCGCCCGGTGCGTGGCCTCCTCGACCTCGGCGAGCCAGCCGTCGAGCCCGCCGGGGTGGCCGGCGCCGAGCCCGGCCTGCTCCATGAACCGGGAGTAGGTGCGGCGCTGCCGTACCGCCAGGGCGTCGGCGCACGACGCCTGTAAGACGGGGAGCAGTTCGACCGGCACCACGAACATCGTGCGCCGCATCGCCAGCAGCCGTACGAGCGTGCGGTCGTCGTACAGGGCGGCCTCGATCGCGGCGGGCGTGACATCGCGCCCGCGCGCCGCGACCGACAGGAACACCGTGGCCGGGTCGGTGGCGTGCAGGGCCACGAGGGACCTGGCGACGGAGGCCGCGTCGTCCGCCTTCGCCGCGGGCGCCAGCCGGTGCCGGTGCGCCAGCAGCGCCCGCCGCGTGTCCACACTGATCGAACGCATGAGCGAAGCATACGTTCCGGGGAGGGTGGCGGCGCCCCCCGATCCACCGGCGAGGGGTCAGCCGCCCCCGCCGTTGGAGATCTTGACGACCACGTTGTCCTTGGTGACCGACTGGACGGAGATGTCGAACCCCTCCGCCTGCTCGCCCTCGCCCACCGGGACGGTGATCTGCTGTCCGGCGATCCTCATCGTGACGTTCTGGCCCTGCACGCTCACCAGCTCCGCCTCCACGCCCAGGATGGACGCGCGGGCGTCGACGCCACGGTTGAAGGTCACGGTGCACGCGTTGATGGTGCAGTCGGTCTCGGCGTTCTCGCTGCTGCACGCCGCCGCCCCGAGGGGCAGCAGCAACAGGGGCAGCAGCGCCAGCTTCCGTCGTACAGGCGAGATCATGGCTCGGAGTCTAGGGGGCCGGGGCCACGCCCCACCCCTTCCGAGGACGGAACCTCGCGCCGAGGCAAGTCATACCCGGCGGTGACGCCGGGTCCCCCGCGTCATCCACCCGAGTGGCCGGGACCGTGGCCGCCGTTCTTGTCGCCCACGCCGTGCTGGTCGCCGTGGACGATGCTGCCGCCCAGGTCCTTGCGCAGCGTCTCCAGGATCTGCGGGGTGGCCACCGCCACCCAGCCCGGCCCGACCAGGTACGTGCCGCCCCACGGCTTGGCCTCGGTCAGCCAGGCGTCCCGGCCCTTGTCGTCGGTGAAGCTGACCAGCACGTACCGCCCCGCGGACGTCTTGCACTGCCCCTGCTTCAGCTCCTTGGAGTCGCGTTTGCCGATCAGTGTGCACCCGGTCTTCTGCGCGAGCTGCTCGATCGTGGCGCGTTGCGCCTGAGGCGTCTCCTGACCCGACTTCGAGCAGCCGGCGGCCAGGGACAGCGCTAGTGCGGCGCCGCACACCAGTGCGGCCTTGACCGGGGTGAGGTGGTACAGGGAGCCCATTGGCCCTTCCTCCCGCGTGAGATGCGCGAATCGACGGGAGGTACGCAAGAGGGGCCTGCGAGGTTCAGTGCACCTTCAGGGTTACATCTCTGCTGCTTCAGTGCCGCGACAGTGCTGCGGCAGTGCTTTGTCAGTGCTCTGCTAGTGCTGCATCAGGCGGCTCGCGGCCGCCGCGCGCACGCCGGGTTCCTCGGCCTCGTCATGATGGAGCCGTTGGAGGCGGATGCGGGTCTCGCGGGTGAGGGGCGCGGTCTGGGACGCGACCTGGCGTACGCCCTCCTCGCAGTCCCACAGGCCCTCGATGGTGTAGGACTCGGCCGTGTGGGGCGCGGTACGGGTCAAAGCGGTCAGCACACGTGGTCGTAGAAAAGCGTAGGTCGACTCGGTCCAAGCGGATTTCAGCAACGGTACGGCTTCGCCTGCGCGTAGCCTGCCCAAGCCCTCAATGGGACCTGCGGCGTCACCCCAATCACGGCGTTCAAGCGCGTCATGCAACTCGGTCATCAGCAAGGGGATGTCTTGGCGCGTGCCGTAGCGGGCGAGGATCGCCAAACCCATGTCGGCGCAACCGCCTCTGGTGCTGGCCCACGCCCGCGCGCGCGGCAGCGCCTCCGGCCCGTACTCGCGCAACGCACGGCACACGGCCCCGCCCCATCTGCTAGGTCGCTGGGGCAGCAGTTCCTCCGCCAGATCCAACAGGCCCGGCGCGCGCCTGCGCCCCAGCTCGAAGATGGCCCCCACCGCGGCGTCGTCGCGCCGCCTGGCCAGTTCGAGCAACTCGTCCTCCGAGCGCCGCGACCGGTCGGCGGCACCGGAACCGGTGCCCGTCCGGCGCAGCCGCCCCTTCTCCCGGACGCGGCTGAGCGCGTCGGCGATCCGCGGCCGCCTGGCCGCCCAGCTCTCGATCACCGGATTGCTCGGCCCCATGATCAGCAGATTGAGCGTGGCGTCGTCGCAGCGCGCGTCCACCAGAGCCTCCATCCCGGCGGCCGGCCCGGGATCGCCCAGCTCGATAAGGGCCTCCACGGCGTCGAGCCAGTGCGTGCCCTCCTCGGCGTACCGGCGCAGCACCCCCGCCGCCTCCCGGCGGCTCAGCCGTGCCAGGTCGGTCAGCACCCGCAAGGCCAGCAGCACCCGCCGTTCGTCGCCCTCGCCCTGGTCGGCTGGGTCGAACAGATGCTCGGCGACAGGACGCACGGGTAGTTCGAGATCGACCATCAACCGGGCGTAGTACAGGCTGCGCGTCTCGCATTGAGGGTCCCACCGCGGATCGCGGCGTATGCAGTCGTACACGTACTCTCCCGCGCCCGGCCGGTCGGCCGCCCGCCGCGCCGCCCTGCCGAGCCCCCGCTGTAGCTGACCATGCAGAGTACCCGCTGATTGCATCTTGACCTCGTTGTTCACCACGCCAGAATGCGCACCCGACCAGATATCGGGCAAGTGCTTTAGCCGTCGAACGGCCGGTCTCCTTCCCCGGCGGCTCGCCGATCATGCGTCCCGCGGATCGCGCCGGGGCCGGTCCTACACGGCCCGCTGGGCGATCCAGGACGCGTGCAGCTCGGCGTACACGCCGGGCTCGCCCACCAGGACCGAGTGCGGGCCGCGCTGCACGATCCGCCCGCCGTCGAAGACGATCACCTCGTCGGCGGCCTCCGCCGTGGACATCCGGTGAGCGATGGCGATCGCCGTGCGGCCGCGCGTCGCCCCGTCCAGCGCCCGCTGGATCCGCACCTCGGTGGCCGGGTCGACGGCCGAGGTCGCCTCGTCCAGCACCAGCAGGTCGGGGTCGGCGACGTAGGCGCGGGCCAGCGCGACCAACTGCCGCTCACCGGCCGACAGGGACTCGCCGCGCTGGCCGACGGGCGTGTCCAGGCCGCGCGGCAGGCCCTCCAGCCAGTCCGCCAGGCCGAGTTCGGTCAGGGCCAGCACCAGGTCGGCGTCGGTCGCCCCGGGCCTGCCGTAGCGGATGTTGTCGGCCAGGGACGCGTCGAACAGGAACCCGTCCTGCGGCACCATCACGATGCGCTCCCGCAGGGACGAGAACCGGACGCGCTCCAGCGGCACCCCGTCCACCAGGACCCGCCCGGACACCGGGTCCATGAGGCGGGTCAGCAGCTTGGCGAAGGTGGTCTTGCCCGACCCGGTCTCGCCCACGACCGCGACCCGGCTGCGCGGCGCGATCGCCACGTTCACCTCGTGCAGCACGGGCGGGCCGCCCGGGTAGGCGAACCCCACGTCCTCGAACCGCACCTCGATGGGGCCGCGCGGCAGCACCTCGCCGTCCTCGCCCGGGTCGGCCACGTCCGGCTCGGTGTCCAGGACGCCCAGCACGCGCCGCCAGCCGGCGATGGCGTTCTGCGCCTCGTTCAGCACCTCGGTCGCGGTCTGCATGGGGCTGACGAACAGGGTGACCAGGAACAGGAAGGCGATCAGCCGTCCGGCCGAGAGCTGCCCGCCCACGCCCAGCAGCGTCCCGGCCACCACGACACCGGCCGTGGCCAGGGCGGCGACCAGCTCGCTGGAGGGGAAGGTCAGCGCCACCAGCCCCTGCGCCCTGGTCTGGGCCTTCCTGTGCTGGTCCACGGTCTCGTCCACGCGCCTCGCGGTGCGCTCCTCGGACCCGTAGGCGCGGATCACCGCGGCGCCCACCACCGACTCGCTCACGGCCGCCAGCAGGTCCCCCATCCGCTCCCGCACCCGCATGTACGCCGCGGAGATCAGCCGCTGGAACCGGCGCAGCGCGAACGCCAGCGGCAGGAACGCCGCCCACACCAGCAGCGTCAGCGGCCAGGAGTAGATCGCCATCAGGACGGTCGCGACCACGAGCTGCCCCAGCGAGACGATGATCATCAGCCCGCCCCACTGCATGAACTGGCTGATCTGGTCCACGTCACCGGTCACCCGCGACACCAGCGCGCCGCGCCGCTCCCCGCTCTGCGTCAGCATCGACAGGTCGTGGACGTGCCGGAACGCCTTGATCCGCAGCGTCGCCAGACCGGCCTCGGTGGTCTTGTAGAGCCGGACGTTCATCGCGTACGCGCTCAGCGCGGTCAGCACCACGGCCACCGCGCACAACAGCACGGCACCCCGGATGAAGCCCACGTCGGGGCCGCCCGGCGCGGCCAGGCCACGGTCGATCGTCTGCTGGACGGCGATCGGCACCACGACCCGCCCGGCGGTCGCCACCAGGGCCAGCAGCAGCGTCCCCACCAGCCCGGCCGTGAACTGGGGGCTCAGCCGGAGGCCGCGGCGCAGCGTGCTGACGGCGCCCTCACCGGCCGACGTCTCGCTGAGCGTGGTCATCGCAGCGCCTCCTCTTCCAAGCCGAAGCCGCCCGGTTCGTCGCCCGCCTCCGCTTCTTCCTCTGGGCCCTCCTCTGGTTCTGCGCCCGTCGCAAGGGCCTCCTGTTCCGCCTCGGCGCGCTCGTAGGCGTTGACCAGGTTGCGGTAGCCCTCCGAGCGCTCCAGCAGCTCGGCGTGCGTCCCGCGATCCACGACCCGGCCGTGCTCCATGTAGACGACCTCGTCCGCCAGGCCGATGGTGGCCTTGCGGTACGCGACCACGACGACCGTCGTCCCGCCCTGCCCGGCGTCCTGCGCCTCCCGGATGCCCTGGAGGATCCGCGCCTCCACTTGGGGGTCAACGCTGGAGGTGGCGTCGTCCAGGACGAGCAGCCGCGGCCGGCGCACCAGAGCACGCGCCAAGGCGATCCGCTGCCGCTGGCCGCCGGATAAGGTCGCGCCCCGCTCCCCGACCCTGGTGTCCAAGCCGTCGGGCAGCGCGGCCACGAAACCGTCCGCCTGGGCCAGGCGAAGGGCCTCCCACACGCGCTCGTCCGGGACGTCCAGGCCGAGCGTGACGTTGCCGCGCACGTCGTCGTCGAAGAGGAAGGTCTGCTGGGGGACGAGCGCCGCCGTCTCCGCCACCCCGCCGCGCCGGACGTCCCGCAGGTCCACGCCGTCCAGCAGCACCGAGCCGTCGGCCGGATCGACCAGCCGCACCAGGAGCGAGGTCAGGGTGGACTTGCCGGACCCGGTCGGGCCGACGATCGCGAGCGTCCGTCCGGGTGCGGCCGCGAAGGCGACGTCATGCAACACCGGTGCGCCGCCTTCCCCGGCGCCCTCATAGGCGAAGCGGATCGCGCGCGCTTCGAGGGAGGCCGCCTTGTCCCCGTCCAGAACGGCGTCCCCGTACGGGAGGGAACCCCCGGCCTGGAGGACGTTCTGGACGCGCCGCCAGCCCACGACGCTGCGCGGCACCTCGGCCAGCACCCAGCCCAGCGCCCGGATGGGCCAGGCCAGCAGGGTGAACAGGTACGCCACGTTCACCAGGTCGCCCTCGGAGATCCCGCCCGACTCCAGCCGAATCGAGCCGACCAGCAGCACCGCCAGCACGCCCAGGTTGGGCAGCGCCTCCAGAACGGGGTCGAACAGGCCGCGCACCCGTCCCACCGCGACGTTGGCGTCCCGGAGCGCGTTCGCCGCGTCCGCGAACCGTTCCGTCTCCGACGCCTCCCGGCCCAGCGTCTTGACCACCAGGCCGCCCTCGAAGCTCTCGTGCGCCACCTCGCTCACCTCCGCCCGCAACTGCTGCGCGCGGGTCGCGACGGGCGCCAGGCGCCGCTGGTACAGGACGTTGAGCAGCGCGATGGCCGGGAACACCAGGAAGCCCACCACGGCCAGCGTCACATCGGTGACCAGGATCGACACCGCGGCGATGAACAGCATGAACACCACGCCCACGGCCATCGGCAGCGGCGCGATCGGCGCCCATACCGCCTCCACGTCGGCGTTGGCGTTCGACAGCAGTTGCCCGGTGGGATGGCGGTGGTGCCAGGCCAGCGGCAGCCTCAGGTACTGGCGGGTGACCGAGCGCCGGTAGCTCGCCTGCATGCGGTACTGCATGAGCCCCGCGTAGAACCGGCGGCCCGCCACGCCCAGCGCCTTGAGCAGCGCCACCCCCATGATCGCCACGGCCGCGGCGGTGAGCGCCCCGGCGGTGGTGTCGCCGGACCGGAAGGCGGGCAGCACCACCTCTTCGGTGGTCCAGCCGAGCACCTGGGCCGTGCCGACGGTCATCACCGCGTACAGGGCGCTGGCCAGGACGGAGACCGTGAACACCCTCGGCTCGGCCCGCACGGCGATCCACAGGACCCGCATCCCCTCCCGGAGGATGCGGGAGTTCACTCGCGTCGACCCAGCAGCAGGCACGGGCAGTCTCTCCTCATCTGTGTGTCAAGGCGCCGCATCCCACCCTGCGGGGAACGTAACGGGGAGCAAAAGGGGCATGCAGGCGTGCACATGCCTACCATCGGCGGGGACCGGTTATTCCCGGCGCCCTCACCGGTGCGGCCCGCTCATCGCCGGATGAACGGGGCCCGCCGCCCGCCTCGTCGCAGGGGAACGCCGTCCCGGTGTGGCCGCGACCGGATACGGATCGGTCCTCCGAAGTGGCCGCCGTACTCGGTTCCGGGCGTGGACGAAATCGCCGACTCGGTCGAGTTCTTTGTCCGCCATGAGGGCGTTCGCCACGCCGTCCGGGACTGCGGCCCAGGCCGCTGAGCCGCAACGGGAGGAACTCCTGTGGCGGCGGATAAAAATTGCCCGGTTTGCCCGCGGAAAAGTCGTGGTTGAGATGACCTTGGTCCGGCCGGCCGGGCGCGGCGTGCCGGTTCCCCCGGCCCTCGGCGCGCCGCCCGGCCGATCGCGCAGGTCACGCGCCGCGGGCCCGGCGGATCGGCCATCCGGCCCGCCGGTAAAGGCCGCGTGAGGCCCGGCGCGGGCGGCGTCCCGGGCCACGGCGCGGCCGGCGGGCCGGGCCTGCGGGGCGCCGGGACGCGCGGATGCCGGGCGGGCGCCGGGGCCGGCCGGCGCGCCCGATCCGCCGGCATCCGGGAGGATCCGGCTTGGCGCCTTTAACAGGACGGTAACGGGAAGGTTCGCCGGCCGGCGAATCACCTTGCTTGCGGCTCCTCCGTTTTACGCGGAACCGGTGATACGGTGGCAGCGTCGGTTGCAGTCGTGGTTCTCGATCGTTTGTCAGACGCCCGCGGACTGATGACAGCGGGCGTTTTGGCTTTTCCGGGACCGTACCGGGAGGCGAGGGCGTTCCGCAGCGACCGCGCTGGGCTCGCGAGGTGTGGGCCCACGTTTTGCCGCAAGGAGAAAGACATGCCCCAGCAGGGCACCGTGAAGTGGTTCAACGCCGAGAAGGGCTTCGGTTTCATCGCCGTCGACGGCGGCGGACCGGACGTGTTCGTGCACTACTCGGCGATCCAGACCTCCGGGTACCGCACTCTGGACGAGAACCAGCGCGTCCAGTTCGAGGTGACGCAGGGTAACCGGGGCCCGCAGGCCGACCAGGTCGTCCCCCTGTAACTCCCGTTACACCCTAGCCGTACTGCAGGGCCCGCATCCGTGCGGGCCCTGCTGCCTTTGTACGGGCCGCCTTTGTGCGAGCCGCCTTCGCCGAGGGCTGCCTTGGTGCGGCTCGTGGTGGCGACAGGCAATAGGATCGGTCCCATGTCCGCTCGCCCTTCCAATCTCGATCCCAAGATCGCCGACCGCCTCAAGCGGAACGCCGACGGTCTCGTCCCGGCCATCGCCCAGCAGTACGACACCGGTGAGGTGCTCATGCTCGCGTGGATGGACGACGAGGCCCTGCACCGCACCCTCACCACCGGCCGCGCCACGTACTGGTCGCGCAGCCGCCAGGAGTACTGGGTGAAGGGCGAGAGCTCCGGGCATCAGCAGTGGGTCAAGTCGGTGGCGCTGGACTGCGACGGCGACACCGTGCTGGTCAAGGTCGACCAGATCGGGGCCGCCTGCCACACCGGCGACCGCACCTGCTGGGACGCCGACGTGCTCGACGCCGTCGTCGGCGAACGTCCGCCCGGCCCGTGACACCCGGGCGTGAGCGCGGGCTGGCCGCGCTGCTGTGCGCCGCCGGCGCCGGGCTCGCCCTGCTGGCGGCCGGCCGCCCGTGGGCGACGGTGCGCGCCCAGGACGCCATCACCCCGTTCGCGCAGGACCTCACCGGGCGCGACCTCGGCACCGCCGCGGGCGCCCTCGGGTGGGCCGCGCTGGCGGGGCTCGCGGCGCTGTTCGCCACCCAGGGACGCCTGCGGGTGGCCGTGGGGGTGCTGCTGGCCCTGTTAGGAGTCGGTGTCGGGTATTCGTCCGTGCTCGCCGTCCAGCGTTCATCGGTCGTGTCCGCGGCGGGGGAGAAGAGCGCCCTGCTGCGCCTGGGCGGGTCGCTCCTGGTCGACGTCTCGGCCTGGTGGGTCGTCTCCCTGCTGGGCGGCGTGCTGCTGGTCGCCGCCGGGGTCATCACGGCCGTGCGCGGGGCCCGGTGGCCCGGCATGTCCGCTCGCTACGAACGCCCGCGCGCACCGTCGCGGACGGCGGTGGGCGCGCCCGGCGAGCAGGACGCCTCCAGCCTCTGGAAGTCCCTCGACCGGGGTGAGGACCCCACGGCGCGGCCGGGCGAGCGCGGGCCGTGAACGCCGACGGCGCCGGCGGGCTGGTGCTCGTCGTCGAGCACGACCAGGCCGTGGCCGAGCTCCAGCGCCGCTACCTGGCGCGCGCGGGGTACACGGTCGAGATCGAGACGGATCCGGCGCTTGCGCCCTCCGCGACCGGGCGGCTCCGGCCGGATGTGGTCGTCCTTGACCTGTCCGTCGCGTCCCTGCCCGCCGACCTCTACCGGCGGGTCACGGAGGCGGCGGGCGGCGCGCCGGTCATCGCGGTGACCGCGCCGCTGGATCAGCCCGCCGGACGGGCCCTGGGCGAGTACCAGGTGACCCGGCCGTTCAGCCCCCGCGTCCTGGTGGGCGCGGTGGGGGAGGCCCTCCGCAGCGGCGGCCCCGGCGCCGATGGCGGGGTGCTCCAGGCGGGCGAGGTGATGCTGGACCCGAGGGCCCGCACGGTGATGGTGGACGAACGGTCCGTGGCCCTCACGGTCACCGAGTTCGACCTGCTGGAGTTCCTGATGGGGAACCCCGGGCGCGTCTTCACCCGTGAGCAGCTCCTCGACGCGGCCTGGGGACCGGGCGCGGGGGCGGGCAGCCGTACCGTCGACGTTCACATCGCGCAGCTACGGTCCAAGCTGGGTGAGAGCAGCCCTATCCGCACCGTGCGCGGGGTCGGCTACGTCCTGGACGCCTAGTGTGGAAGCCGTGACCGTCCCCCCGATCCAGCGGCTCCTCGGGCCCGTGGCCGTGTTCGCGGCGGGTGCCGTAGGGGCGGTGCTGGTCGCCTTCGTGGACCCGCATGAGCCCGGCCACTACCCCACGTGCCCCTCGTTGACTCTGACGGGCTGGTACTGCCCAGGGTGCGGTGGGTTGCGCATGGCCCACTCGCTGCTTCACGGGGACGTGCCGCATGCGTTCGACATGAACCCTCTGGTGCTGCTGTTGCTGCCGGTGTTCGGCTACCTGTGGGTGCGGTGGACGGTCAGCGCCGTGCGCGGGGTCCCCTTGCGTTCCGCGCTGATCCGGCCCGGGGTGCTCTACGGATTTCTCGTGCTTTTGGGTTTGTACTGGATTACAAGAAATCTTCCATTTGCCCAGGTGCTGGCGCCGTGACGCCGTGACCGTCGCCCGGGGGCTCAGGGCGGGTGCCGGGAGCGTCCGGAGCTCCGGCTACGATCGGTGCACGAACGACCGGACCGCAACGCCGGACCAGTAGGGGGCCCTCGTGAGCGAGCTTGCGGGGGCCGACGGAGGAGGCCCCGTGAGCGAGCCGGAGGCGCGCGTGAGCGTGCTGGACGAGATCATCGAAGGCGTCCGGGCCGATCTCGCCGAACGGCAGCGAGAGGTGCCGCTGGACACGCTCAAACGGAGGGCGGAGTCCGTCCCGCCGGCGCGCGACGCCCTGGCCGCCCTGCGCGGGCCGGGCGTCACGGTGGTGGCCGAGGTGAAGCGCAGCAGCCCGTCCAAGGGGGCGCTGGCGGCCATCGCCGACCCCGCGGCGCTGGCGCGCGACTACGAGGCCGGCGGCGCCAAGGTGATCAGCGTGCTGACCGAGCGGCGCCGGTTCGGCGGCAGCCTGGACGACCTGGCCGCGGTCCGCGCGGACGTGGACGTCGCCGTCCTGCGCAAGGACTTCGTCGTCACCTCCTACCAGCTGTGGGAGGCGCGCGCCTACGGCGCCGACATGGTCCTGCTGATCGTGGCGGCGCTGGAGCAGGACGCGCTGGTCTCGCTGGTCGAGCGGGCCGTCTCGATCGGCCTGCTCCCGCTGGTGGAGGCGCACACCGAGGAGGAGGTCGAGCGGGCCGTCGACGCGGGCGCCCAGGTCATCGGGATCAACGCCCGCGATCTGAAGACGCTGCGGGTCGACCGCGGCGTGTTCGCGCGGCTCGCCCCGCTGGTCCCCAAGGACATCGTCAAGATCGCCGAGTCCGGGGTGCGCGGCCCGCACGACCTGCTGGCCTACGCCTCCGCCGGGGCGGACGCCGTGCTGGTGGGGGAGAGCCTGGTCATCGGCGGCGACCCGCGCTCCGCCGTCGCCGACCTGGTCGCCGCGGGCGCCCATCCCGCCCTGCGCCAGAGCGGATGACGGCGAGCCAGTACAGTACGGGGCATGGCTGAGGCGTCGTTGGAGGTCAGGGTGTCACTGCGCGAACGATGGCGGGCGTGGCCGACGCCCCGCTGACCGATCGTTCCGCGCACCCTAGGAAACCCTGATGACCACCGACACCCTTCCCGACTCCACCGGCCACTTCGGCCTCTACGGCGGGCGTTTCGCGCCCGAGGCGCTGATGGCGGCGCTGGACGAGCTGACCCGCGAGTTCGAGGCCGCCCGCACCGACCCGGCCTTCACCGCCGAGCTGGACGGCCTGCTCAGGACCTACGCCGGCCGGCCCAGCCTGCTGACCGAGGCGAAGCGGTTCGCCGAGCACGCCGGCGGCGCGCGGATCCTGCTCAAGCGCGAGGACCTGAACCACACCGGCTCGCACAAGATCAACAACGTGCTGGGCCAGGCGCTGCTCACCCGCCGCATGGGCAAGACCCGGCTGATCGCCGAGACCGGCGCCGGCCAGCACGGCGTCGCCACCGCCACCGCCGCCGCCCTGCTCGGCCTGGACTGCACGGTCTTCATGGGCGAGGTCGACACCCGGCGGCAGGCGCTCAACGTCGCCAGGATGCGGATGCTGGGCGCCGAGGTCGTCCCCGTCCGCACCGGGAGCCGCACCCTCAAGGACGCCTGCAACGAGGCGTTCCGCGACTGGGTCGCCACCGTCGACCACACCCACTACTGCGTCGGGTCCACGATGGGCCCGCACCCGTTCCCCATGATCGTCCGGGAGCTGCACCGGGTCATCGGCCAGGAGGCCCGCGCCCAGGTGCTGGAGCTGACCGGGCGGCTGCCGGACGCCGTCGCCGCCTGCGTGGGCGGCGGCTCCAACTCCATCGGCGCCTTCCACGCGTTCATCGGCGACCCGTCCGTGCGGCTGTGCGGGTTCGAGGCCGCGGGGGACGGGGTGGACACCGGGCGGCACGCGGCCACCATCTCCGCCGGCCGGGTCGGCGTCATCCACGGGATGCGCACCTACCTGCTGCAGGACGAGGACGGCCAGACCCTGGAGTCGCACTCGATCTCCGCCGGGCTCGACTATCCGGGCGTGGGCCCCGAGCACTCCTGGCTGCACGACACCGGGCGGGCCGAGTACCGCCCGATCACCGACGCCGAGGCGATGGAGGCGTTCTCGCTGCTGTGCCGCACCGAGGGCATCATCCCGGCGATCGAGTCCGCGCACGCCCTGGCCGGGGCGATCAAGCTCGGCGGCGAGCTGGGCCCGGACGGGCTGATCCTGGTGTGCCTGTCGGGGCGCGGCGACAAGGACGTCCACACCGCCGCCGAGTACTTCGGCCTCATCCAGGAAGGAGAGGCCCGGTGAGCGGAGCGGAGGGCACCACAGGAGGGGCGGAGAACACCGTGAGTGCGGTCCAGGCGGTGTACGACCGGGCCAAGGCCGAGGGGCGTGCCGCGCTGGTCGGCTACATCCCGGCCGGGTTCCCCACCTACGAGGGGGCCATCGAGGCGGCGAAGACCATGGTGGACGCCGGCTGCGACGTGATCGAGCTCGGCCTGCCCTACAGCGACCCGATGATGGACGGTCCCACCATCCAGGACGCCGTCCACCAGGCCCTGGTCGGCGGTATCCGGGTGGCCGACGTGCTCCGCACCGTCGAGGCGGTGGCCGCCACGGGCGCCCCCACGCTGGTCATGACGTACTGGAACCCGGTGGACCGCTACGGCGTGGACGCCTTCGCCCGCGACCTGAGGTCCGCGGGCGGCGCCGGGCTGATCACGCCCGACCTCACCCCGGAGGAGGCCGGGCCGTGGCTGGAGGCGGCCGAGGCGCACGACCTCGACCGCGTCTTCCTGGTCGCGCTCAGCTCCACCGACGAGCGGATCGAGCTGATCACCAAGGTGTGCCGCGGGTTCGTCTACGCCGCGTCCCTGATGGGCGTGACCGGGACCCGCGGCGCGGTCGACACCGGGGCGCCGCACCTGGTCCGGCGCACCCGGGAGATCCTGGCCCGCGACGGTTCCCGCCTGCCCGTCGGGCTGGGGCTGGGGGTGAGCAACGGCGCCCAGGCCGCCGAGGTCGCGGGGTTCGCCGACGGTGTGATCGTGGGCTCGGCGTTCGTCCGCCGGATCCTCGACGCCCCCGACCTTCCCACCGGCCTGAAGGATCTGCGGCTGCTCACCGCGGAACTCGCCACGGGCGTCCGTTCGTCTGCATCCTGACGGCGGCGCCGTCCGGCCGCAGGTGGTGGGCGGGCGCGCCGTGTTCCGAACGCGGAACTTATGGGGTGTGCTCTAAGGTGATTCCCGCCGGGGGGCGGTGTGACCCCTCCCGGCGAACCCTTGGACGCGCGTTCCGGTGACGGTCGCTCGCGGAAGGACTCATCAGTGATGGTGCGGCAAGCCGAAGTGCGGGACGGTGGGAACGGGTACGCGCCCGCGCCGGCGCGACCGCGGTGGTTCCTGCCCGCCGCGTGGGTGCTCACGCTCATCGGCCTGGCGCTCTCGGTCTACCTGACGGTGGCGCACTACCAGGAGGGCGCGCTGGTGTGCACCACCACCTCCACGGTGGACTGCCACTCGGTCACCACCAGCAAGTACAGTGAACTGGCGGGGGTCCCGCTGCCGCTGCTCGGGCTGGCGTTCTTCGCCGGCTTCGCCGTGCTGATCACGCCGGCGGCGCTGCGCTCGGCGCACCCCGTCCTGCGATGGGGGCGGCTGGCGAGCGTGTGCGTCGGGCTGCTGTTCGTGGTGTACCTGGTGACCGCCGAGCTGGCCATCCTGCACAAGCTCTGCCTGTGGTGCACCGGGGTGCACGCCGTCACCGTCCTGCTGTTCGTCCTTGTCCTGTCCGATGAGTTCCGGCGGATCGGCTCGGTCGACTAGCCGCCGCCGGCCGGCCGGCGGGCCCGGCCCCGCCTCGCCGCGTGAGCCCACGCCCGCGGCGTTTCCCTAGGAGAGATCCACTATGAGCAAGGCCGCACGAGAGCGGACCGCGCGGGAGCGGCTCGCCGAGGAGCGCAGGCGCCAGGCCGCGCGCGCGAAGCAGCGGCGGTTGCTGACCGTCGTGCTCGGCGCGGTCGCGGTGGTGGCGCTGATCGTGGTGGTCACCGTGATCGTCCTGGACCAGCGCGGCCAGCGCGACCAGACCGCCACCCCGTACCGCGGCCCGCAGGCGCCGCTGACCCGGCAGTCCGACGGCTCGATCGTGATGGCCAAGCCGGGCGTCAACGCTCCGGTGCTCGAGGTGTTCGAGGACTTCCAGTGCCCGGCCTGCAAGGCGTTCGAGGAGAACACCGGCAAGACCGTCAAGCAGCTCGCGGCCGAGGGCAAGGCCAAGGTGGTCTACCGGCCGTTCCACCTGTTCGGCGAGCAGCGCGACCCGATCAGGAGCAACTCGCTGCGGTCGGCGGCCGCCGCCCTGTGCGTCCCGGCGCCGCAGTGGCTCTCGTACCATGACGCGCTGTTCACGTTCCAGCCGCGGGAGGGCTCGGAGGGCTTCGCCACCAGGGACCTGGTCGCCTGGGGCAGGGACGTCGGCGTGACCGACCCGAACTTCGAGAAGTGCGTCACCGACCAGCAGAAGAAGCCGCAGGTCGACGCGATGACCACGTACGCGCTCCAGACCCGCGGGGTCACCGGCACGCCGACGGTGTTCCTGGACGGCCGCAAGCTGGAGAACGAGCTCCAGGACCCGGCCGCGCTGCAGAAGGCCGTCGCCGACGCCAAGGGCTCCCAGTGATGAGTGCCGGTAAAGACGGGTAAAGACGAGGGGTAGGGCACGGAAGAGGCCAGGTGAAGAGGGTGCCGCCCCTGGCGGTGTGACGCCATCGGCGGATGGTCGGTTCGAGTCTGACCGTTCACGGCCGGTGCGCATGCTCGGCGGAGGGGTTCGCTAGCCTCGTTGTTGCGAGCACGCGCATCGATCGGGGGAACGATGAGCACGTCGCGCAGTGGCGGTCTGCGCATGCCGCGGCGCCCCGCGGGGGAGGGCAGGCGCCGGGCGTCCGCCCTGCTCGGCGGGGTGGCGGTGGTGGCCGTGGCCCTGGCCGGCATGGTGGCGCTTCGCTGGGACGAGCGCGGCGCGGGCGGACTCCAGGGGGCCTACGACGGGGCGCCGCCACCGGTGACGCGCGCCGCCGACGGCTCCTTCGTGATGGCGTGGGGGGACGAGAAGACGCCGCTGCTGGAGATCTTCACCGACTACCAGTGTCCCGACTGCAAGGACGCCCACGACGAGGTGGGGCCGCTGCTCAGGCGACTGGCGTCCCAGGGGCGGGTGCGCGTCGTCTACAGGCCGATCCAGGTCTACCGGGGCGCGGGCGGCGGGCCGTCGGCGTCCAACAGCCGCCGCGCGGGCAACGCCGCCTTGTGCGCGCCCGCGGTCGGCTGGCTCGCCTATCACGAGGCGCTGTTCGACCATCAGCCCGACGAGGACACCGCCGGGTTCGAGCCGGACGAGCTGATCGCGATGGGCGAGCGGGCCGGGATCTCCGGGCCGTCCTTCCCGGCCTGCGTGACCGGCGGCGGGCAGAACGCCCGGCTGGACGAGCTGACCCGGTACGCGTTCTCCGTCCGGGGGGTGCGCGAGCCGCCCGCGGCGTTCCTGGACGGCCGCCGGCTGGACGACTCCGTCCAGCGGGACGCGGCGCGGCTGGAGCGGGCCATCCATGCCGCGCGCCACCCGTGACGGCACTATGACCGAAATGTGATCGCCCGCTCTGGCCGTCCGGGGACCACGCGCCCCTCCAAAGGAGGTAACGTCAACGCCCATGCAGCCGGTGGCTTCCATACCTAGTCCCGCTCAGGGCGTCTGGCATCTGGGCTTCGTCCCCATCCGCGCCTACGCCCTGATGATCATCATTGGCATCGTCGTCGCGGTCTGGCTGGGCGAGCGGCGATGGGCGGCCAAGGGCGGCCAGCCGGGCGTGGTCATCGACATCGCCGTGTGGGCCGTCCCGTTCGGGCTGGTCGGCGGACGGGTCTACCACGTGGTGACCGACGCCCAGCGCTACTTCGGCGAGGGCCGCGACCCGGTGGACGCGCTGAAGATCTGGGAGGGCGGCCTGGGCATCTGGGGCGCCGTCCTGTTCGGCGCGCTCGGCGCGTACATCGGCTGCCGCCGGCACGGGATCTCCGTGGCCGCGCTGGGCGACGCGGTCGCCCCCGGCATCGCCCTCGGCCAGGCCATCGGCCGGTGGGGCAACTACTGGAACCAGGAGCTGTACGGCCGCCCGCTGGACACCTTCTGGGCCCTGGAGATCGACCCGGCGCACCGGCCGCGGCTGGAGGACGGCAGTCTCGACCCCCGGTACGCCGACATCGCGACCTACCACCCCACGTTCCTGTACGAGTTCCTGTGGTGCGTCGGCGTCGCCGCCCTGGTCATCTGGGCCGACCGCCGCTACAAGCTGACGCACGGCCGCGCGTTCGCGCTCTACCTGGCGGGCTACACCGCGGGCCGGTTCTGGATCGAGTGGCTGCGCATCGACGACGCCCACCACGTCCTGGGCATGCGGCTCAACAACTGGACGGCGCTGCTCGTCTTCATCGGCGCCGTGGCCTACCTCTACTGGGCGCGCGGCAAGACCGGTCCGGAGCAGGTCGGCGCCGCACCCGAGACCGGTCCGGAGACCGAGGCGGGCGGCGCGGTCGCCGCCCCGGAGGACGCGACCGCCAAGCCGGACGCGGCACCGGAGGAGAAGGACACCGCCGAGGCCGCCGCGGCCGACGAGAAGGACGCGGAACCCGTGTCCGGGACGGAGCCCGATCCGGAGCCCGAGCCCGAACCGGTGACCCCTGAACCGGCGACCTCTGAACCGGCGACCTCTGAACCGGCGACCTCTGAGGCGGAGGCCGAGAAGGACGAGGCGCCGGAGAAGCCCAAGAAGCCCGAGGACCCGGAGGAACCGGATCGGCCCAAGGGGTCCGGGGAGCCCGGAGAACCCGAGGCGTCGTCGGAGTCGGAGGACGAGCCCGCCGATGACGACGAGGACGCCAAGGCGGAACCCGTGAAAGACCGCAAGTAGCGTTGCCGGCCGAGCATCACCATCAGCACCGGGACGTCACCGGTGGCTGGCTGCGGCCCGCGGTGTTCGGCGCGATGGACGGGCTGGTGTCCAACTTCGCGCTGATCGCCGGGGTGGCGGGTGGCCACGCGTCCCGGCAGGTGGTGCTGCTGGCCGGGCTGGCGGGCCTGGCGGCGGGCGCCTTCTCGATGGCGGCGGGGGAGTACGTCTCGGTGGCCTCGCAGTCCGAGCTGGCCGAGGCCGAGATCGAGGTGGAACGGCGGGAGCTGGCCCGCCATCCGGACACCGAGCGGCGGGAGCTGGCCCAGGTCTTCATCGACCGGGGCGTGGACGCCGAGCTGGCCGCCGAGGTCGCGCGGCAGCTGTCGCGCGACCCTGAGGAGGCGCTGGAGGTGCACGCCCGCGAGGAGCTGGGGGTGACGCCCGGCGAGCTGCCCTCGCCGCTCCTGGCGGCGGTGTCGTCGTTCCTGTCGTTCGCCCTGGGCGCCGCGCTGCCGGTGCTGCCGTACCTGTTCGGGACGGGGGCGTTGTGGCCCGCCATGGTGGTCGCGGGGGTGGGGCTGTTCGGCGCGGGCGCGCTGGCGTCCCGGGTGACCGCGCGGCCGTGGTGGTTCGGCGGGCTGCGCCAGCTCGCCTTCGGCGCCGCGGCCGCCGGGATCACGTACGCGGTGGGGGCGCTGATCGGCGTCAACGGAGTGTGACGCCCGGGCACGAAGCGCGATCCGCGAATCGGGGCGAAACATCCTTTTGGACGCGCGAGCGGGCGGTGGACCGCTAAGCTCCCGGACTGTGATCGAGGCTCGTGGTACTCATGCGACCGGTTCCCAGACGTCGCGGGCATCGCGCACCGGCCGGGCGCCGCGCCAGGAGGGCGGCGGCGACTTCTGGCCGGAGGACGGACCCCGCCGCCGTGCCAAGGACGGGCCGCCCCGGTCCAAGCTCCCGCTGATCGTCGTGGCCGTGGTCGCGGTGCTGGCCATCGCCGGGGCCGCCGCGTTCTTCGTGCTCCGCGGCGGCGGCGACAAGAAGGCGGCGACCGGTCCGGGCAACGGCGCCAAGCTGTCCCCGACCGCGTACACGCCGCAGATAGCCGACAAGGACATGGCCAAGCTGGCGCAGCGCAGCGCCGATCAGCGGCCGGTCACGCAGGGCGAGGCGTTCCCCGCCGACGTCAGGACCGTCACCTACAAGAAGTACTCCCTGACCCTGGCCGCCTCCCAGATCAGCGACGACTGCAAGTCCGTCACCTGGGGCGCGCGGTTGCAGGCCGACCTGGCCAAGTACCAGTGCTCGCAGATCGCCCGCGGCGCGTACGTCAGCCAGGACCGCGGGCACGTCGGCCAGTTCATCGCGATCAACCTGGTGAACCAGGAGGGCGCGCAGCAGATCGTGCGCGTTCTCGACCCGCAGACCGCCGCCGGCTTCGTCTACCCGCTGGCCGCCGAGGGCGCCCCCGCCTTCGCCTCCGGGTTCAGCGCCGCCTACGCCCAGGCGTACGGGCACTACGTGATCGTCACCTGGGTGCAGCGCGCCGGGGGAGCCCAGCCCGCCTCGCTCAACGAGATGATCGACGTCAGCCTCGCCATCGAGAAGCCCGCCGACTTCGTGTGGGGCCGGCTCCAGCTCACCGACGGGACCCGGTAGGGCCCCGCCACCGTGGACTGGGACCAGCCCCGCCGCCGCGGCCCGCAGGAGCAGCGCGGGCAGGCCGCCCGCCGTCCGCGTCCCCAGCCGGGCCGTGCCGCCCCGCCGGCCCGCCGCCGGGGCGGTCCTCCCGAGCCAGGGGGCTGGGACCAGCTCATGCCGCGCGGTCGCGTCCCGCGCCCGCGCCCGCCGGAGGGCCGCGGCGGTCAGGCGGGGCGCGGGGCACCGCCACCGCGGGGTCCGGTTCCGCGTCCGCGGCTCCCGCAGGAGCCCCGGGAACGTTCCGCCGGGCAGGACAAGGGACAGGCGAAGGGGCAGGCGAAAAAGCAAGGGAAGCGGTGGGGGCGCGGGGCGTCCCCTGAGCCGCCCCCGGATCGGGCCGCCGCCGGCCGGCCGCGTCCCAAGGGCGCCGGAAAGAAGCGGGGCCGCCGTCCAGACGAGGGGCGGCCCCCGCTCCGCGAGAACGCGACCGGCCCCCGCCCGCGCCCGGCCGTCAAGCGTGAGAACCCGCCCCGCAAGGGTGGGGGCGGGACGTCCAGGCGCTACTTCGCCGCCGCCGGCGGGCTTGCCGTGATCATGGTGGCCGCCCTGGTCGCGGTGCTGGTCCTGGGGGGCGGTGACGAGGGGACGGGGCGGAGCGGCGCGCCGGGCCCGGTCGTGGGACGGCCCGCCGAGAGCGGCGTGTCCCCGTCCTCCTACTCCAGCAGCCCGTCCACCGGGGCGTACGCGGCGATCGAGCAGCGGTCCGAGGACGCGGCGCCGCTGACGGTCGAGGAGGCGTTCCCCGAGCGCGCCCAGAAGATCGAGCTGCCGGACGCCGGGGTGGAACTTTCGCTGAAGGCCAAGCGGCTCGACGGTGACTGCGCGGCGGCCGTCTGGGGTGCGGGCGTCGGCGACGTGCTCCGCCAGGGGGCGTGCAGCCAGGCCGTCCGTGGCGTGTACGCGGACACGGGCGAGAAGGCGGGCGAGGGTTACGCGCTGACCGTCGCGGTGTTCAACCTGGCCGGCAAGCAGGACGCGGACCGCCTGGTGGCCATGCTGGGCGGCGGCGGAGGTTTCGTCCGTCCCCTGGAGGCGGAGCCACCGGTGGACAGGTTCGGGCAGGGGTTCACCATGGCGCGGGGCCTGGCGATGGGTCACTACGCGGTCGTGGCCTGGGCGCAGCGGCTCGACGGGCAGGGAACAGCGCAGGACGAGACGCTGTTGTCCCTGCTGATCGAGGGTGGGAAGGCCCCTTCGGCGCTGGGCAGGGCGGCCCGCGCCACGCGGCCCGCGTCCTGAGCGGGGGATTGCACGAGATTCTCCCGGGTTGCACGCATGTTTCGCCCGTTACGGGGTAAACATGGTCTGGCCGTGAGGATGATCACCGAGGTCAGGGCGATTTGACCGAAAAGTCGGCCGGTATCCTGGTCTAAACCACTCTCGGGTCCCCGGCGACCGGCGCGAGGAGTTTCGCGATCTCGGTCACTCGGGGATGATCCGGGCGTGAGGTAATGTCTTCACACCGCAGCAGGGCCAACGTCGTCCCGCGCCTGCACAAGGCATCGAAGGTGAGATTCGAGTCGCCGGCACGAGCGGCGACACGCGACGACGGGAGGGTTGATGGCCGCTGCTGCCCTCGCCCCGGGAACACCCCCTGACCAGGGGCTGTACAGCCGGGCGAACGAGCACGACGCCTGCGGGGTCGCCATGGTCGCGGACCTGCGGGGACGCCCCAGCCATGAGATCATCCGCAAGGCCCTGACCGTCCTGAGGAACCTCGACCACCGGGGCGCCGTGGGCGCCGAGCCCGACGACGGCGACGGCGTGGGCATCCTCGTCCAGATCCCGGACGCGTTCTTCCGCGAGGTGTGCGGGTTCGCGCTGCCCGAGCCCGGCGGGTACGCGGCGGGCATCGCGTTCCTCCCGGTGGACGCCGCCGAGCGGGCCGCCGCGGTCGCGCACGTGGAGAGGCTGTGCGCCGAGGAGGGCCTGGCCGTGCTGGGCTGGCGCGAGCTGCCGCACGACCCCGACTTCGCCGGGCCCGCCTCCCGCAAGGCGATGCCGCACTTCACGCAGCTGTTCGTCGCCCCCGCCGAGGACGGCCCGCACGCGGGCAAGACCGGTCTGGAGCTGGACCGGGTCGTGTTCTGCATGCGCGAGCGCGCCGAGCAGGACGTGAAGGTGTACTTCCCGAGCCTGTCCAGCCGCACCGTGGTCTACAAGGGGATGCTGACCACGCCGCAGCTCGAGCCGTTCTTCCCGGACCTGTCCGACACCCGCTTCGCCAGCGCGATCGCGCTGGTGCACTCGCGGTTCTCCACCAACACCTTCCCGGCCTGGGAGCTGGCGCACCCGTACCGGTTCATCGCGCACAACGGCGAGATCAACACGGTGAAGGGCAACCGGAACTGGATGCGCGCCCGCGAGGCGCTCCTCAAGTCCGACCTGCTGCCCGGCGACCTGTCCCGGATCTACCCGGTGATCGACATCGAGGCCAGCGACACCGCGTCCTTCGACGAGTGCCTGGAGCTGCTGCACCTGGGCGGCCGGTCGCTGCCGCACGCGGTGCTGATGATGATCCCGGAGGCGTGGGAGAACCACACCGAGATGGACCCGGCGCGCCGGGCGTTCTACGAGTTCCACTCCACGCTGATGGAGGCGTGGGACGGCCCCGCCAGCGTGACCTTCACCGACGGCACGATCGCCGGCGCCGTCCTGGACCGCAACGGGCTGCGTCCCGGCCGGTACTGGGTGACCGACGACGGGCTCGTGGTGCTGGCCAGCGAGGCCGGGGTGCTGGACATCCCCGCGTCCAAGGTGGTCCGCAAGGGCCGGCTCCAGCCCGGCAAGATCTTCCTGGTGGACACCGCGGCCGGCCGGATCATCGAGGACGACGAGGTCAAGGCCGAGCTGGCGGCGGCCCACCCCTACGAGCAGTGGCTGCACCAGGGCCTGGTGCGGTTCGAGGAGCTGCCGCAGCGCGAGCGGGAGATCCCCACCCATCAGACGCTGGTCAAGCGGCAGCAGACGTTCGGCTACACCCTGGAGGAGCAGCGGGTCATCCTGACCCCGATGGCCAGGACGGGCGCCGAGCCGATCGGGTCGATGGGCACCGACACGCCGCTCGCGGTGCTGTCGGAGCGCCCCCGCCTGCTGTTCGACTACTTCAAGCAACTGTTCGCGCAGGTCACCAACCCTCCGCTGGACGCGATCCGCGAGGAGCTCGTCACCTCGCTCCAGTCCACGCTCGGCCCGGAGGGCAACCTGCTGGAGCCCGGACCGCACTCGTGCCGGCGGCTGGTGCTGCCCACCCCGATCCTGGACAACGACGAGCTCTCCAAGATCATCCATATCGACGACGAGGGCGACCTGCCGCATCTGCGCGCCCATGTCGTGCACGGCCTGTACGAGGTCGCCGGCGGCGGCCGGGCCCTGGAGCGGCGCCTTGAGGAGATCTGCGCCGAGGTGTCGCGGGCCATCGCCGACGGCGCCGGGACGATCGTGCTGTCGGACCGCGGCTCGGACGCCGAGCGCGCCCCGATCCCCTCGCTGCTGCTCACCGGCGCCGTGCACCACCACCTGATCAGGGAGAAGACCCGTACCCGGGTCGGCCTGGTGGTGGAGACCGCCGAGGCCCGCGAGTGCCACCACATGGCGCTGCTCATCGGGTACGGCGCGTCGGCGATCAACCCGTACCTGGCGATCGAGACCGTCGAGGACCTGATCGCCACCGGCGCGATCGAGGGCCTGGACCCGGCCAAGGCCGTGCGCAACCTGATCAAGGCGTACGGCAAGGGCGTGCTGAAGATCATGTCCAAGATGGGGGTCTCCACCGTCGCCTCCTACACCGGCGCGCAGATCTTCGAGGCGATCGGGCTCGGCGAGGAGGTCGTCGAGCGCTGCTTCACCGGCACCACCTCCCGGCTCGGCGGCGTCGGCTTCGACGTGCTGGCCCGCGAGGTCGCCGAGCGGCACCGCCGCGCCCACCCGCCGGGCGGCAACGAGCCCGCGCACCGCACCCTGGAGGTCGGCGGCGAGTACCAGTGGCGGCGCGAGGGCGAGAAGCACCTGTTCAACCCCGAGACGGTGTTCAAGCTCCAGCACGCCACCCGGACCCGCCGCTACGAGATCTTCAAGGAGTACACCTCCTCGGTGGACTCGCAGGCCGAGGCGCTGATGACGCTGCGCGGCCTGTTCGACCTGCGCGAGGGCGAGCGCCCGCCGGTGCCGATCGAGGAGGTCGAGCCGGTGTCGGAGATCGTCAAGCGGTTCTCCACCGGCGCGATGTCGTACGGGTCGATCTCGGCGGAGGCGCACGAGACCCTGGCGATCGCGATGAACCGGCTGGGGGGCAAGTCCAACACCGGCGAGGGCGGCGAGGACCCGGAGCGGTTCACCCCGGACGAGAACGGCGACCTGCGGCGCAGCGCGATCAAGCAGGTGGCCTCCGGCCGGTTCGGCGTGACCTCGGAGTACCTGACCAACGCCGACGACCTGCAGATCAAGATGGCGCAGGGCGCCAAGCCGGGCGAGGGCGGGCAGCTCCCCGGCCACAAGGTCTACCCGTGGATCGCCAAGACCCGGCACTCCACCCCCGGCGTCGGGCTGATCTCGCCGCCGCCGCACCACGACATCTACTCGATCGAGGACCTGGCCCAGCTCATCCACGACCTGAAGAACTCCAACCCGTCCGCGCGGGTGCACGTGAAGCTGGTCGCCGAGGTGGGCGTGGGCACGGTCGCGGCCGGGGTGTCCAAGGCGCACGCCGACGTGGTGCTGATCTCCGGGCATGACGGCGGCACCGGCGCGTCCCCGCTGACCTCGCTCAAGCACGCCGGCGCGCCCTGGGAGCTCGGCCTGGCCGAGACGCAGCAGACGCTGCTGCTCAACGGGCTGCGCGACCGGATCGTGGTGCAGGCCGACGGGCAGCTGAAGACCGGCCGGGACGTGATCATCGCGGCGCTGCTGGGCGCCGAGGAGTACGGCTTCGCCACCGCGCCGCTGGTGGTGTCCGGCTGCGTGATGATGCGGGTGTGCCATCTGGACACCTGCCCGGTCGGCGTCGCCACCCAGAACCCGGTGCTGCGCCGGCGGTTCAGCGGCAAGGCCGAGTTCGTGGTCAACTTCTTCGAGTTCGTCGCCCAGGAGGTCCGCGAGTACCTGGCCGCGCTCGGGTTCCGGTCGCTGGACGAGGCCATCGGGCATGTCGAGATGATCGACGCGCGGCGGGCGGTGGAGCACTGGAAGGCCGCGGGGCTCGACCTGTCGCCGATCCTGTACCGTCCCGAGCTGCCCGAGGGCGCGGCGCTGCGCCGCACCACCTCCCAGGACCACGGCCTGGAGAAGGCGCTGGACAACACGCTGATCCAGCTCGCCGAAGGCGCGATCGCGTTCGGTGACAAGGTGACCCTGGAGCTGCCGATCCGCAACGTCAACCGCACCGTCGGCACGATGCTGGGCCACGAGGTGACCAAGAAGTGGGGCGGCGAGGGCCTGCCCGACGACACCATCGACGTCACCTTCACCGGCTCGGCGGGGCAGTCGTTCGGAGCGTTCGTCCCGCGCGGCATCACGCTGCGGCTGGTCGGCGACGCCAACGACTACGTCGGCAAGGGCCTGTCGGGCGGGCGGCTCACGCTGCGGCCCCCCGCGGACGCGCCGTTCGCCGCCGAGCAGCAGATCATCGGCGGCAACGTGATGCTGTACGGCGCCACCTCGGGCGAGCTGTTCGCGCGGGGCGTGGTGGGCGAGCGGTTCTGCGTCCGCAACTCCGGCGCCACCGCCGTCGTCGAGGGCGCGGGCGACCACGCCTGCGAGTACATGACCGGCGGGCGCGCGGTGATCCTGGGCCCGACCGGGCGCAACGTGGCGGCGGGCATGTCCGGCGGCATCGCCTACGTGCTCGACCTGGTCGCCGAACGGGTCAACAAGGAGATGGTGGACCTGGAACCGCTCACCGAGGAGGACGCGGAGTTCGTCCGCGTCCTGGTGGAGCGGCACCTGGCCGAGACCGGCTCCACGGTCGCCGAGAAGCTGCTGGCCGAGTGGGAGACCGCGGCCGGGCGGTTCACGAAGATCATGCCGCGGGACTACCGGCGCGTCCTGGAGGCCAAGGCGAAGGCCGAGGCCGAGGGCCGGGACGTCGACGAGGCCATCATGGCCGCGGCCCAGGGCTGAGAGAGGGGGCGAGCACACCATGGCCGACCCGAAGGGTTTCCTGACCGTCCAGCGCGAGCTCCCGAAGCGGCGCCCGGTGGACGTGCGCATCAAGAGCTGGTCGGAGGTCTACGAGGACTTCGGCGGGGACCGGCTCGAGAAGCAGGCGAGCCGCTGCATGGACTGCGGCATCCCGTTCTGCCACCAGGGGTGTCCGCTGGGCAACCTCATCCCCGAGTGGAACGACCTCGTCTACCGCAAGGACTGGCGGGAGGCGGTCGAGCGGCTGCACGCCACCAACAACTTCCCCGAGTTCACCGGGCGGCTGTGCCCCGCGCCGTGCGAGAGCGCGTGCGTGCTGGGCATCAACCAGGACCCGGTGACGATCAAGCGGGTCGAGGTGGAGATCATCGACCGGGCCTTCGCCGAGGGCTGGGTGCGGCCGCGGCCGCCCGCGGTCCGCACCGGCAGGAAGGTGGCGGTCGTCGGCTCGGGGCCGGCGGGGCTCGCCGCCGCGCAGCAGCTCACCCGCGCCGGGCACGACGTCACGGTGTACGAGCGCGCCGACCGGATCGGCGGCCTGCTGCGCTACGGCATCCCCGAGTTCAAGATGGAGAAGCGGCACCTCGACCGGCGCATCGGGCAGATGCGCGCCGAGGGCACCGAGTTCCGGACCTCGGTGAACGTCGGCGCCGACCTCACCGCCGACGAGCTGCGCGCCGGCCATGACGCGGTCGTGCTGGCCGGCGGCGCCACCGCGTGGCGCGACCTGAACGTCCCCGGGCGCGAGCTCAAGGGCGTCCACCAGGCGATGGAGTACCTGCCCCCGGCCAACCGGGTGCAGGAGGGCGACTTCCCCGAGTCCCCGATCTCCGCCGCCGGCAAGCATGTGGTGGTCATCGGCGGCGGCGACACCGGCGCCGACTGCATCGGCACCGCGATCCGGCAGGGCGCCAAGTCCATCACCCAGCTGGAGATCATGCCGCGGCCGCCGCTGACCCGTCCCGACCACCAGCCGTGGCCGACGTACCCGATGCTGTTCAAGATGGAGACCGCCCACGAGGAGCTCGCCGACATGGGCGGCGAGCGGGTGTACGCGGTGTCCACCACCGAGTTCCTCGGCGACGAGGACGGCAACGTCCGCGCCCTGAGGCTGGTGGAGGTCGGCGGGCCCGAGACCGGCTTCAAGCCCGTCGAGGGCTCCGAGCGGGAGATCCCCGCCGAGCTGGTCACCCTGGCCATGGGCTTCCTCGGGCCGCAGCGCGAGGGCCTGCTGGAGCAACTGGGCGTCGAGCTCGACCAGCGCGGCAACGTCGTCCGCGACGCCGACTACCGGACCTCGGTGGACGGTGTCTTCGTGGCCGGCGACATGGGCCGCGGCCAGTCGCTGATCGTCTGGGCGATCGCCGAGGGACGGGCCGCCGCGCACGGCGTCGACAAGTTCCTGCGCGGGGAGACCGTGCTGCCGTACCCGATCCCGCCCACGGCGCGCCCGATCGCCTGACCGCGACCGCCGTCCTGTCCGGGGCGTGTGGGACGATCGCGCCCATGCGAGGCGCGGTGGTCACCCATGCCCCGGACACCGGCGCGCTCCGGCGGCCGAGGCTCGCCAAGGGGACGCCGTCGCCTGACCGGGCCGGTGAGAGCGGTCGGTTGGAGCGGTCGGTTAGAGCAGCGAACGAATCGAGGTGCCGGCCAGGGTGCGTACCTCGTTGGCCATGTGCGCCTGGTCGGCGTAGCCGGTGGCGTACGCGACGTCCGCGAGGGGACGCCCCGCACGGGCCATCGCCAGCGCCCGCTGGAACCTCAGCACGCGCTGCAGGGTCTTCGGCCCGTAACCGAAGGCCGCGAGCGACCGCCTGCGGAGCTGGCGATCGCCCAAGCCGATGTCGTCGGCCACCTCGCGTACCGTCCGGGACCGGAGGCCGTCCACGATCGCGGGAACGAGCGGGTCGGGGTCCGAGGTGGCCCTGGCCAGGACGGCGCGCACCAGGGTGCCGTGCGGGTCGCCGGACGCGGCGACGGCCTCGGCGAGGCGGTCGGCGTCCGCGCCCCATAGCTCGCGCAGGTGCGGGCGGCCGTCGCGTACCGCGTCGGAGGGCACGCCCAGCACCGGCGGGGCCGTCCCCGGGCGGAACCGCACGCCGACCAGCCGGTCGCCCGGCAGCAGCGTGGCGGGGTTGGGCCCGGTGTCGGGGCCCGCCACCATGATCGCGCCGTCCCGGCTCCACCAGATCAGGTCGACGCAGCCGTCCGGGACCACCCGGTGCGGGTACGGCCGCTCGGCGCCGCCGGGCAGCTCCTGCGTCCACAGGCAGGCCAGGCCGCTCCCCGGCGGGGCGGGGAACTCGCGATACCGGGCGGCGTCCACGATCCCCTGCTTACCACCCGCCTACGACACAGACCAGGGGCCGCGGCCGAATAGCGCCCGCCTGGCCGGGCAAGGGGCGACGAGTGGGTCCCGCACACCGGTGGGACCCGGACGCGAAGGGGAGAGACGACATGGCCAACGAGCTGCAGGGCAAGACCATCGCCTTCCTGGCGGCGCCCGAGGGCGTCGAGCAGGTCGAGCTGACCGAACCCTGGCGCGCCGTCGAGCAGGCCGGCGGGGAGCCGCGGCTGCTCTCCACCCGGCCGGGACGGATGCAGGCGTTCAACCACCTCGACAAGGGCGACACCTTCGAGGTGGACGTCACCGTCGACGCCGCGAGCCCGGACGACTTCGACGGGCTCGTCCTTCCGGGCGGCGTCGCCAACCCCGACTTCCTGCGGACGCGGCCCGAGGCGGTCGCGTTCGTCCGGCGGTTCTTCGAGGCGGGCAAGCCGGTCGCCGCCATCTGCCACGCGCTGTGGACGCTCGCCGAGGCGGAGGTCGCGCGCGGACGCCGGCTGACCTCCTGGCCGAGCCTGCGCACCGACCTGCGCAACGCGGGCGCCGACTGGGTGGACGAGGAGGTCGTCGTGGACGAGTCCGGCCCCAACGTCCTGGTCACCAGCCGCAAGCCCGACGACCTCAAGGCGTTCTCGCAGGCCGCCGTCGAGGTGTTCCAGCGCTGACCGGGGGCCGCCCAGGTCCGCTCAGGGCCGTCCCCGGCGGCGGGGACGGGCCCGGTGGTCTAGACCTTGAGCTAGACCAATCGGTGAATCTTTCGCGACCGTATCCTGCGTGAATGTACGTACTGGCAGGTAACTAAGTAGCGTTGTGTTGTGACCCGTCGAGCGAAGATCGTCAGTACCATCGGCCCCGCCTGCTCCAGTGCCGAGCAGATCCACGCCCTCGTCGAGGCCGGTGTCGACGTCGCCAGGCTCAACCTGAGCCATGGCGACCACTCCGTGCACGAAGAGGTCTACCACCGGGTGCGGGCCGCGGCCACGGCGACCGGACGCGGCGTCGGCGTCCTGGCCGACCTCCAGGGCCCCAAGATCCGCATCGGGCGGTTCCCGGACGGTCCGGTACGGCTCACCCTCGGCGACGACTTCACCATCACCACCGAGGACGTGCCGGGCACCCGCAAGGAGGTCTCCACCACCTACAAGGGCCTGCCGGGCGACGTCGCGCCCGGCGACACGGTGCTGATCGACGACGGCCGGGTGGCGCTGCGGGTGGTCGAGGTCGACGGCCCCAGGGTCCGCACCTCCGTCGAGGTCGGCGGGATGATCTCCGACTCCAAGGGGCTCAACCTGCCCGGCGTCCCCGTCAGCGTGCCCGCCCTCACCGAGAAGGACGAGGCCGACCTGCGCTGGGCGCTGCGCCTGGGCGTCGACATGGTCGCGCTGAGCTTCGTGCGCACCCCCGCCGACGCCGACATCTGCTACCAGATCATGGAGGAGGAGGGCGTCCGCGTCCCGCTGATCGGCAAGATCGAGAAGCCGCAGGCCGTCGATCTGCTGCCGGAGATCGTCGCCGCCTTCGACGGCATCATGGTCGCCCGCGGCGACCTGGGCGTGGAGCTGCCCCTGGAGGCCGTCCCGATCGTGCAGAAGCGCGCCATCGAGCTGTGCCGCGAGAAGGCCCGCCCGGTCATCGTCGCCACCCAGATGCTGGATTCGATGATCTCCGCGCCGCGCCCCACCCGCGCCGAGACCTCCGATGTGGCCAACGCCGTCTTCGAGGGCGCCGACGCGGTGATGCTCTCCGGCGAGACCAGCGTGGGCCAGTATCCGATCGAGGCCGTGCGGACCATGAGCCGCATCGTCACCGCCGCCGAGGGCGCCGCGCTCGAGGCGACCCACACCCTCGACCGCAAGCCGGAGACCGTCGGCGGCGCCATCGCCCGCGCGGCGGCCGAGGTCGGCGCGATCGTCGGCGCGGAGGCGCTGGTCGCCTTCACCATGTCCGGCGAGACCGCCCGCCGCCTGTCGCGCTACCGCTCGCCCATCCCGCTGCTGGCCTTCACCTCGGTGCCCGCCGTCCGCGGCAAGCTCGCGCACGTGTGGGGCGTCGAGACGCACATCGTCCCGTTCGCCAACCACACCGACGAGATGGTCCGCCAGGTCGAGCAGGGACTGCTGGAGTCGGGGCGCGTCCAGAAGGGCGACAAGGTCGTCATCGTCGCCGGCTCCCCGCCCGGCACCCCCGGCTCCACCAACGCCCTGAGGGTCCATCGCATAGGCGACGCGATCGCCCAGGCGACCGGAGGGGGCAACTGACGCACCCTCACGCGCGGCCGCCTTCCTGTGTGGCCGCGCGGGCGCCTCAGGGGAGAGGGGCCGGTCGTGGGGCGGGTCCGGCATCGTCCGCCGCACGATGGGCGGCCGCCGACGGCCGGGCGGTCGTCGTCCGATGGTGCCCCGAGTGGGATTCGAACCCACACTGGATGTGGTTTGAGCACATTGCCTCTGCCGGTTGGGCTATCGGGGCATCTCTTCTCTAGGTATTACCGAAATATCCAAATAAATCGGACGTATGGAGTTGTCATGCGGAAGCCGCGCGGAACCTCCCTGGCAGGGCGTTCCCCGGCAGACCTGGCCATGACCAGGGTAGCGGGTCCCGGTAGTCTCGTGCGCGTGACGGAGAGCGCTCGGCGAGTTGTGATCGCAGAAGACGAGGCCCTGATCCGGCTCGATCTCAAGGAGATGCTGCAGGAGGACGGCTATCAGGTGGTCGGCGAGGCCGGCGACGGGGAGACCGCCGTGCGGCTGGCGGCCGAGCAGCGGCCGGACCTGGTGATCCTGGACGTCAAGATGCCCGTGCTCGACGGGATCTCCGCGGCCGAGCGGATCTCCGCGGAGCGGATCGCGCCGGTGGTGATCCTGACCGCGTTCTCGCAGCGCGAGCTCGTTCAGCGGGCCACCGAGGCCGGGGCGATGGCGTACCTGGTCAAGCCGTTCAGCAAGACGGACCTGGCGCCGGCGATCGAGATGGCGGTGAGCCGGTACACCGAGCTGCGGGCGCTGGAGGCCGAGGTCGCCAACCTCCAGGAGCGGCTGGAGACCCGGAAGGTGATCGACCGGGCCAAGGGGCTGCTGCAGCAGGCGAACGGATGGAGCGAGCCCCAGGCGTTCCGGTGGATCCAGAAGACGTCGATGGACCGGCGGCTCACGATGCGGGCGGTCGCGGACGCCGTGGTGGCGGGAGCGCTGGGCGGGCGGCAGCAGGAGGGGGACGCCGAAACGAAGGCGTGACCCCCGGGGTTCCGTGTGCCGCGGGTCATGCCTGGTCCCGAGGTCGACGGCGGTCGTCGCGAACGCCTCACCGCCCGCGCGACGGGTCGTTACCGGACGTAATCGTGCATGGCCACGGGCGCTGTCTGATGGGCACGGGGGCGTAACGAAGGGGTAACCCTTCATCTCAGAGGTGCTGATCTGCGGTCCCGGGTCGGTGTACTACGGACTGGTGCCCGAGTGACCGCTTTGCCCAGCTCTTGACGGGAGTGCGGTCCCCCGGGCTCCACTCGTACCCGATCCGTGGTGGATCCGGATGGAAAGGTTAGGCACCTTGCGGCGCAACATGATGAGGGTCACCGGCGCTGTGGCGCTGAGTGCGGCGCTCGCGCTCAGCGCGGCCGCGTGCGGTGATGACGAAGGCGGGAGCAGCGGTGGCGGCGACTCCGTCACGATCGGATTCATGGGTGACCTGACCGGGGCGAACTCCGGCATCGTCATCCCGCCCAAGCAGGGCGCCCAGATGGCGATCGACGAGTACAACGCCACCAATCCCAAGGTCAAGATCAACCTCAAGACCTACGACAGCCAGGGCAAGGGCGAGCAGGCGCTCCCGCTGGCCAAGACCGCGATCACCAAGGACAAGATCGTCGGTATGATCGGTCCCGCGTTCTCCGGCGAGAGCCAGCAGGTGGGGCCGGCGCTGGAAGAGGGCAAGATCCCGTCGGTGTCGCCCTCGGCGACCAACTCGGCGCTGACCAAGAACGGGTGGAAGTACTACCACCGGATCGTCGGCAACGACGACGCCCAGGGCGCGGCGGTGGGCCAGTTCATCGCGAACTCCCTGAAGGCCAAGAAGGTCTTCATCATCCACGACAACTCCGAGTACGGTAAGCCGCTGGCCACGACGGTCGAGAACACCGTCAAGAGCGCCGGCGCGACGACCGAGGTCAGCGGGATCGACCCGGAGGCGTCGGACTACTCGGCGTCGGTGAACGCGGCGAAGGGCTTCGGCCCCGACGCCATCTTCTTCGGCGGCTACTACGCGGCCGGCGGCAAGCTGATCAAGCAGCTGCGCGAGGGCGGCGTCGACGCCCGCTTCCTGTCGGGCGACGGTTCCCTGGACAAGGGCCTGGCCAGCGGTGCCGGCGGCACCAACGCCGACGGCTCGATCATCGCCTGCCCGTGCCTGATCGACCCGACCGGCAAGGCCAGCGCGGCGTCCAAGAAGTTCTCCGACGCCTACAAGGCCAAGTACGGCTCGGAGACGGCGATCTACTCGGCCGAGGGCTACGACGCGGCCACCGCGTTCATCGAGGCGGTCAAGGCGGGGAACACCACCCCCGAGAAGATCAACGAGTTCCTGTCGACCGTGAACGTGCCGGGCGTCTCCAAGCCGATCAAGTTCACCCCGCAGGGTGACCCGGCGGTCGCGGACGTCTACGTCTACGAGGTCAAGGGCCAGACGCTGCCGCTGCTCGGCAACGCGAAGGATGCGAAGGTCGAGGGTTGATCATCGTCCGTTCGCCTGACCGGCGGGATTCGTTCGCCTACCGGCGGGCGGCTTGAACGACGCAGGAGCGGGAGTGCCAGAAGTGCTCCCGCTCCCCCGATGAAGGCGGCCTGACAAGTGCTCAACGATTTCATTGATCAGTTCTGGCCGTCCACGGTGGACGGCATCTCGCTCGGCGCCATCTACGCCCTCGTGGCGCTGGGTTACACCCTGGTCTACGGCGTCCTCCGATTGATCAACTTCGCGCACTCCGAGATCTTCATGATCGGCACCTTCGCCGCGATCGGCGCGGTGCAGATCATGGGCATCACCACTCCGGTCGGGACGGTGGCGCTGGTCGGCGTCGTCCTGGTGCTGGCGCTGTGCGCGGGAGTGGTCTCGGGCGGGGCGGCGATGCTGCTGGAGCTGGTGGCGTACCGGCCTCTGCGGAAGAAGGGCGCGTCGCGGCTCGCGGCACTGATCTCCGCGATCGGCGCCTCGCTGTTCCTCCAGCAGCTGTTCGCCCTGGTGGTGATCCCGAGGCTGTTCGACCGCCCGAAGGAGGGCGGCTTTCTGCCGGTGCAGTCGAACGACTTCGTCAACCCGGTGAACCTGTTCACGATCCGGTTCGAGGTGGACGTGGTGCGGCTGGTGGCCCTGCTGGGCCTGGCCGCGTTCGTCGCCGGCCTGGTGTGGCTCTACCTGGACTTCCGCACGGCGCGGCGCGCCTCGGCGCGCGCCGAGGACGAGGAGTACCTCGCCGGCATCGTGGCGGGTTCCGCGTCCCGCGAGGACACCCCCTCGGGTGGCGGCACGGCGACCCTGACCAAGGAGCCCGAGACCGGCCGGGCGCCGGCGCCCACCTCCACGCTCACCCTCAGGACGGCGCTGACGCGGCGGACCTCGGGACGGCTGCTGCTGGGCGGCGCGGCCGTCGGGGTCGTGGCCTACGTGCTGTCGCTCTTCGTGTCGATCGGGGACCTGTTCACCTTCGGCACGATCGACGTGCGCAGCGACAAGCTGATCATGGTGATCGGCGCGATCCTGATGATGGTCCTGCTGGACGTCTTCGTGAACCGGACCAAGCTGGGCCGGGGCATCCGGTCGACGGCGCAGGACCCCGAGACCGCGGTCCTGATGGGGGTCAACATCGACCGGGTCGTCATGGCGACGTTCGCGCTGGGCGGCGCGATGGCCGGTGTGGCCGCGGCGCTGTACATCATGCGCTTCGAAGAAGCGCATTTCATGGTCGGGTTCCTGCTGGGCATCAAGGCGTTCACCGCGGCCGTGCTCGGCGGCATCGGCAACCTGCGGGGCGCCCTGGTCGGCGGCCTGGTCCTGGGGCTGCTGGAGATGTACGGATCGTCGATCTTCGGGTCGGACTGGCGTGACGTGGTCGCGTTCGTCGTCCTGGTCCTGGTGCTGATGTTCCGTCCGACCGGCATCCTCGGCGAGTCGTTGCAGAGGGCCCGAGCATGACCGGGCCGAAGGGCGAGAAGGAGGGCAAGGTGCCCGGGTCCGAGGTGAAGACGGCCGCGGCTCCGGCGAACGAGGCCACGGGCAGGTCGCGGAGCCCGCGCTCGGCGTGGTCCCAGATGACCGACACCGCGAGCCGGAAGTGGGCGACGCTGCCACCGGCCGGCCGGTGGACCGTCTACCTGCTGCTGATCGTCGGGGCCGTGCTGCTGCCGTCGTCGGCGGTGGGCGAGGTCATGTCGCCGTCAAGCGACTGGTCGGCGCTGTTGTTCTTCCCGATCGGCGGGTACATCCTGCTGGCGATCGGGCTGAACGTGGTGGTGGGGCAGGCGGGCCTGCTCGACCTGGGCTATGTCGCGTTCTTCGCCATCGGCGGCTACGCGATGGCGATCCTGGGGAAGAACCTCGGCTGGAACTTCTGGGAGATCCTGGCCGTGGGCATCCTGCTCGCGGCGCTGTCCGGGGTGATCCTGGGCGCTCCCACGCTGCGGCTGCGCGGCGACTACCTGGCGATCGTCACGCTGGGCTTCGGTGAGATCATCCGGATCTCGGCGCGGAACACGCCGTCGATCGGCGGCCCGAACGGCATCTCCGGCATCCCGCACCCGCCGACGCTGACCGAGTGGGAGATCCCGGACGTGGAGCCGTGGACCTCGCTGGGGCTCGGCGGCGTGGCGCCGTTCCAGTACGGGGCGCTGGACATGCGGCCGTACTACTACCTGATGCTGGCCGCCATCGTCATCGCGATCATCTTCGTGAAACGGCTGGAGCGCAGCCGGGTGGGCCGCGCCTGGGCGGCCATCCGCGAGGACGAGGACGCCGCCGAGCTGATGGGCGTCCCGACGTTCCGGTTCAAGCTGGCGGCGTTCGCGATCGGCGCGGCCATCGGCGGCCTGGCCGGCGTTCTGTACGGCGCGCAGGCGACGTCGATCATCCCCGCGAACTTCGTGTTCATGGTGTCGGCGCTGCTGCTGTCGTCGGTGGTGCTGGGCGGTTCGGGTAACCTGCCGGGCGTGATGCTGGGCGCGTTCCTGGTGGCGTGGCTGCCGGAGCGGTTCCGTGACCTGGCGGACTACCGTGTGCTGATGTTCGGCGCCGCGCTGGTGCTGATGATGGCGCTGCGGCCGGAGGGCCTGCTGCCGTCCAGGCAGCGCAAGGCCGAGCTGGCCGAGGGCACCGGCGGAATGGGCAGCATGGGCGCCGAGGTGGCCACGCCCACCAGCGCGCCCGGAGCGACCGAGGTGGTGTCCAAATGAGCCGTGGCGAAGCCGAGAAGACGATCACCGAGGCTTCCGAGGCCCCCGGGGCGCCGGGCGGTGGGCCGCTGCTGGAGCTGAAGTCGCTGACCATGCGCTTCGGTGGCGTGGTCGCGGTCAACGAGCTGGACCTGACCGTGCGCAAGGGCGAGATCTTCGCCCTGATCGGGCCGAACGGCGCGGGCAAGACGACGGTGTTCAACGTGACCACCGGCGTCTACCGGCCGACGTCCGGGGACGTGGTGTTCGACGGCCGGCGGCTGAACGGCATGAAGCGGTTCGCCGTCACCAAGCTCGGCGTGGCGCGCACCTTCCAGAACGTGCGGTTGTTCCACAACATGACGGCCCTCGAGAACGTGATGGTGGGGGCGGACGCGCACCACCGCACCGGGTTCGTCAGCGCCTCGCTGGGCCTGCCCCTCCACCGCAGGGAGGAGCGGGACGGCCGGGACAAGGCCAGGGAGCTGCTGGAGTTCGTCGGCATCCCGCACCGGATCGACGAGGTCGCCAAGAACCTGCCGTACGGCGACCAGCGCCGGCTGGAGATCGCGCGTGCGCTGGCCACCGACCCCACCCTGCTGCTGCTGGACGAGCCCGCCGCCGGCATGAACCCGGCGGAGAAGCTGTCGCTGCAGGAGCTCATCCGCAAGATCCGCGACAGCGGCCGCACGGTGCTGCTCATCGAGCACGACATGGGGCTGGTGATGGGGATCAGCGACCGGGTCGCGGTCCTGGACTTCGGCCAGAAGATCGCCGAGGGCCTGCCCGCCGAGGTGCAGAACAACCCGAGGGTGATCGAGGCGTACTTGGGGGCTCCCGCCGATGCTTCTTGAGATCGAGGACGTGCACGTCCACTACGGAAAGATCGCGGCGCTCAAGGGCATCACGATCGAGGTCGGGCAGGGCGAGATCGTCTCGCTGATCGGCGCCAACGGGGCCGGCAAGACCACGACCCTGAAGACCATCTCCGGGCTGCGCCCGCTGTCGGCCGGCCGGGTGCGGTTCGACGGGAAGGACATCAGCCGGATGCCCGGTCACCGGCGGGTGCTGGCAGGCATCGCGCAGGCCCCGGAGGGCCGCGGCATCTTCCCCGGGATGTCGGTCGAGGACAACCTGCTGATGGGCGCCTACAGCCGCAAGGGGGACTTCTCCAAGGACCTCAAGCAGGTCTACGAGCTGTTCCCGCGGCTGGCCGAGCGCAGGACGCAGCCGGGCGGCACCATGTCCGGCGGCGAGCAGCAGATGCTCGCGATCGGGCGGGCGCTGATGACCGAGCCCAAGGTGCTGCTGCTCGACGAGCCGTCGATGGGCCTGGCGCCGATGCTGGTCCAGCAGATCTTCTCGATCATCGCGGAGATCAACCGGCGCGGCACCACCGTCCTGCTGGTCGAGCAGAACGCGCAGCAGGCGCTGCAGCTCGCCCACCGCGCGTACGTCCTGGAGACCGGGTCCATCGTGAAGTCGGCCCCTGCGTCGGAGCTGCTGGACGACCCGCAGGTACGCGCCGCCTATCTGGGCGGCGACCTCGGTGAGGCGGCGCAGAGCACATAGCCCCTCCGTCGACGTGCCCGCCGCCTCCTGTCCAGGGGGCCGCGGGCACGTCGGCTCTCCGGCCTGTCAAGCCTTCAGGGAAGTTTCACGTCCACGGGCGCGGGCTCGCTGACCGCGCCCACGCCCGGTTCCCCCTGGAAGCGGATCGCGGCGGGACGCTCGGTGCGGGGGACGTCGTACCAGATGTCCAGCTCGACCCGCATGCCCGCGCCCACGGGGAACTGCTCGGGCATCCGCTTGACCAGCATCGCCTCGCGGTCGGGCGTGATGGTGCGGCCGGACGCGAGCACCAGCGACTGCTCCTTGGGCACGAACGTCTGCCCGGTCCGGCCCGTGTTCTCCACCACGAGCCGCACCCGGACGTACTGGCCCTTGGGCCTCACGTCGGCATGGCTGCCGACGAGTTCCGGCATGCCGCCGGTGTAGCCGATGACGGTGAACGCGGTCTCCCCGCTGCGCGCGGTGGGGGCCTTCACCGCCTTCTCCCCGTCGTTCCGCACGGGACGCGGCGGGAGCTCATAGGTGGGCTTGGCGGCCGTGCGGCCCTCCTCGGCCCCGTCGCCCGAACAGGCGGTCGCCGTGAAGACCGTGACGGCCAGCACGGGGAGCAGCCGGGAAAGCACTGACCGGGTGCGCAGGGCCATGGGACGTTCCGGTCCTTGATCGGGGAGGGGGACCGGACCCGGAACCACCTTTGGGGCCGCGCCCGCCCTGTCCGGGCACGCGCGTTGTCTACTCAGTGATCCCGGGCCGTTCCGATGCACGCTACCGACCGTTCCTCTGGCGAGGCAAAGGAAAGCCGGTACCGGCCTCCGCAAAACACGCCAAATCGATGGATCGTTCCTGTCAGGTCGCGGGCTTGTCACGCAGCATGCAGGTGAGGCGGGCGGTGCACACGCGACGCCCCTGGTCATCGGTGATCACGATGTCGTAGGCGGTGAGCGTCCGCCCGCCGTGGACCTGGGTGGCGACGCCGGTGACCCAGCCCTCGGAGGCGGAGCGGTGGTGCGTGGCGTTGATCTCGATGCCCACCGCGATCCGGCCCGGACCGGCGTGCAGCGTCGCGCCCGCCGACCCCAGCGTCTCGGCCAGGGCGCAGGAGGCGCCGCCGTGCAGCAGCCCGTACGGCTGTGTGTTGCCCCGCACCGGCATCCGGCCGGTCACCCGCTCCGGTGTGGTCTCCAGGAGCTCGATGCCCAAGGCGCTCGCCAGACCGCGGTCCACCCCGGCCCCGGCGCCCTCGGCGTCCTGTGGCGGCGCGGCGAGGTCCCGCCCCTCCGTCGTCATCGAGCCTCCTTATTACCTCTTCAACCGCACTTCGGGCGAACTCCCGGGGGGTGTGGGGTCCGCCCCCGGGATGCGGCTCGAAGCGTCTCGAACTGTCGCACACGCAGACTAGAGTCCAGGTGTGGCAACGACAGCAGCGACCCCCGACGACAAGCGGCAAGACCGGCTTCTCCTGCTCGACGGGCACTCCCTGGCCTACCGGGCGTTCTTCGCCCTGCCGGTGGAGAACTTCACCACCACCGACGGCCAGCCGACCAACGCCGTGTACGGCTTCACCTCGATGCTGATCAACGTCCTGCGGGACGAGGCGCCCACCCACATCGCGGTGGCCTTCGACCGTTCCGAGCCGACGTTCAGGCACGAGCAGTACGTGGAGTACAAGGCGGGCCGGAGCAAGGCGCCCGACGAGTTCCGCAGCCAGGTCAGCCTGATCTTCGAGGTGCTGGACGCCCTGCGCATCCCGCGGCTGTCGGTGGCCGGCTACGAGGCCGACGACATCATCGCCACGCTGTCGGTCCAGGCCGGCCAGGCCGGGATGAAGACCCTGATCGTCACCGGCGACCGGGACGCCTTCCAGCTGGTCAACGAGGACGTCACGATCCTGTACCCGGTCCGCGGGGTCTCCGAGCTGGCCCGGATGGACCCGGCCGCCGTCGAGGCCCGCTACGGCGTGCCGCCCGAGCGGTACCGCGAGCTGGCCGCGCTGGTGGGGGAGAGCAGCGACAACCTGCCCGGCGTGCCCGGGGTCGGGCCGAAGACCGCCGCCAAGTGGCTCGCCAAGTACGGCGACCTCGACGGCCTGGTCGCGCACGTGGACGAGATCAAGGGCAAGGCCGGCGACAACCTGCGCGAGCACCTGGGCCAGGTGCTGCGCAACCACCAGATCAACCGGCTCGACACCGAGGTCGGGCTGGAGATGCGGCCGCCGCAGCTCACCATGGGCCAGTGGGACCGCGAGGAGATCCACACCCTGTTCGACTCGCTCCAGTTCCGGGTGCTGCGCGAGCGGCTGTACTCCACGCTGGCGCCCGCCGAGCCCGAGGCCGAGGAGGGCTTCCCGGTCGTCCGCGAGGAGCTGGAGCCCGGCGCGCTGGCCGCCTGGCTGGAGGAGAACGCCGGGCCCTCGAGCCGTACCGGCGTCGCGGTCACCGGAACGTGGGCGCGCGGCACCGGCGAGGTGACGGGCATCGCGCTGGCCTCGTCCGCCCCGGCCACGTCCGGCCCGGCGCCCGCGGTGTACCTCGACCCGGCCGAGCTGGTCGAGGACGACGAGCGGGCCCTGGCCGCCTGGCTGGGCGACCCGTCACGGCCCAAGGCGCTGCACGAGGCCAAGGGCCCGAGCCTGGCGCTGGCGGCGCGGGGCATGGAGCTGCGCGGCCTCACCAGCGACACCGCCCTGGCCGCCTACCTGGCGCTGCCCGGGCAGCGCACCTTCGACCTGGCCGACCTCGTCCTGCGCTACCTGCACCGGGAGCTGCGCGCCGAGGCCGACGACTCCGGGCAGCTCACCCTCGACGGGTCCGGCGAGGCCGAGGCCGCCGACGACCTGGCCGTACGGGCCCGCGCCGTGGCCGAGCTCGCCGACAGGCTCGACGCCGCCCTGGAGGAGCGCGGCGCCACCCGGCTGCTGCACGAGGTCGAGCTGCCGCTGGTGAGGGTGCTGGCCGACATGGAACGGGCGGGCATCGCCGTCGACACCGACCGGCTGGCCGAGATGGAGGCGAGCCTGGCGGGTCAGGAGAAGGAGGTCGAGCAGCTCGCCCACCAGGCCGTGGGGCACGAGTTCAACCTGGGCTCGCCGAAGCAGGTGCAGCAGGTGCTGTTCGAGGAGCTCGGGCTGCCCAAGACCAAGCGCACCAAGACCGGCTACACCACCGACTCCGAGGCCCTGACCAACCTGGCCGAGAAGAGCGACCACCCGGTGCTGGAGCACATCCTGCGCTGGCGTGAGGTCTCCAAGCTCAAGAGCATCGTCGCGTCCCTGATCCCGATGGCCGACGACTCCGGGCGCATCCACACCACGTTCAACCAGATGGTCGCGGCCACGGGGCGGCTGTCGTCCACCGACCCCAACCTGCAGAACATCCCCATCCGCACCGCGGAGGGCCGCCAGATCCGCGAGGCGTTCGTGGTCGGCGAGGGCTACGAGTCGCTGCTCACCGCCGACTACAGCCAGATCGAGCTGCGGATCATGGCGCATCTCTCGGAGGACGAGGCCCTGCTGGAGGCCTTCCGCGCCAAGGCCGACTTCCACACCATCACCGCGTCCCGGGTGTTCGGCCTGCCGCCCGAGCAGATCGACCCCGAGCTGCGCGCCCGCATCAAGGCGATGAACTACGGCCTGGCCTACGGCCTGTCGGCGTACGGCCTGTCGCAGCAGCTGCGCATCTCACCGGACGAGGCCCGCGCCCTCATGGAGGAGTACTTCCAGCAGTTCGGCGGCGTCCGCGACTTCCTGCGCGGGGTCGTCGACCGCGCCCGCAAGGACGGCTACACCGAGACCATCATGGGCCGCCGCCGCTACCTGCCCGACCTCACCTCCGACAACCGGCAGCGCCGCGAGATGGCCGAGCGGATGGCCCTGAACGCCCCGGTGCAGGGTTCGGCCGCCGACATCATCAAGGTCGCCAGCCTCAACGTCGACCGCGCCCTGCGTGAGCACGGCCTGCGCTCCAGGATGCTCCTCCAGGTGCACGACGAGCTGGTCTTCGAGGTCGCCCCCGGCGAGCATGAGGTCCTCACCGGCCTCATCCGGGACCAGATGTCGTCCGCCTACGAGCTGAAGGCCCCTCTCGAGGTGAGCATGGGCACCGGCCCGACCTGGGAGTCCGCCGCGCACTAGACGGCCGCCGGCCCGGAGCTCGCCCCGCTCGCGTGCCCGATGGCCACGTTGCCGGGGTGTCCTGGTGGCCTGTGTGCGCGTTGGGACGGGAGTTCGCCGTCGGGGCCTGTCGCGCCTGAGTGGCCGGATTCATTGCCGGTCGCGATGTGGTTTGCGGGGCGCGAGAGCGGCCGGTGAGAGATCATTGTGCGGGCGCCGGGGGCGCCGGGAATCCGATCGAGGGAGACGCGTGCCACTCCTCCACAAGATCGCCGCTGTCGTGATCGTCGCCGCCGTGGTCGCCGGGCTCTGGCTGCCCGGCGAGCGGGACGGGTCCCGTGCCGCCACCCAGGCGAAGGAGCCGGTGGCGCAGGCCAGCGGCGTCGGGCACCGGAGTCCCCCGCCGACACGGTCGGCACCACGGAAGGCGACGCCTTCGCCCGCCGGGACCGTGGGCCCCGCCACGCCCGCGGCCGCCGCCGCGAAGGCCGACGAGCTGGGGCAGGTCCCGGTGATCATGTATCACCGGATCGTCCCGAAGCCGGAGCGCGACCTGGACCGGTCGGCGGAGGACTTCCGGGCCGAGCTGGTGCGGCTCGCGAAGAGCGGCTACGTGCCGATCACGGCGGGCGAGTTCGCCGCCGGGTGGATCGACGTGCCGGCCGGGCGGCATCCGGTCGTGCTGACCTTCGACGACAGCATGCCCGAGCAGTTCTCCCTGGACGCCCAGGGCCGTCCCAAGGCGGGCACGGCGGTGGCGATCATCCAGGAGGTGGCGCGGCAGTACCCGGGGTTCCGGCCCACCGCCACGTTTTACCTGACCAAGGACCTGTTCCGGATGAACGGGCAGGAGAAGGCCGGGCTGGCATGGCTCCTGCGCAACGGGTTCGAGCTGGGCAACCACACCCTGAACCACCGGAACCTCTCGCAACTGTCCAAGAAGGACGTACAGAAGGAGATCGGCGACATCGAGGCCAGGATCGTCCGGCTCACCGGCAGGCACACCACCACGCTGGCCTACCCGTTCGGCGCCGAGCCGGACAAGCGGTCGTGGGCGGCGGAGAAGGACGGCGCGTACGCGTTCAAGGGCGTGTTCCTGGCCGGCTGGAAGCCGTCGGAGTCCCCGTTCGACAAGGACTTCGACCCGCTGGCGATCACCCGCGTCCAGTCCGAAGGCAAGATCGACAAGAACGACTGCGCCCGGTACTGCTCCGCCGCCTGGCTGGATGAGCTGGACAGGAACCCGGGGGAGCGGTACACCTCTGACGGCGACCCCAACACGATCACGTTCCCGCGGGCCGACGAGGACCGGCTGGCCAAGGAACTGCGAGGGCGTGGCCGGGTGTACTGAGCTCCCACCTGTTCCCTGACTCTTCCCTGACTCGGCACTGTCCCGCCTCCGTTCCGCCCCGGGGCCCGTCCGTGAGAACCCCGCGCCGCGGGGGCCGGTCCACTGTGCCGGGGGTGGCGTGGACCGCGCCGATTGACCACGCGGTTTCCGTCCCATATGCTGATCGCTGCGCTGTGGGCTTGCGCGTGCTTCGGACAGAGCAGGCTCGCGCTCGGTCAGGTCGACATCGGTTTCCCTGACGTGGCTCATGGCCACGTCCCATCTCCGGTCATCGGCAGGGCGGAAAAGGGCCCTCCGCGCACTACGCGCAACTACGCATGTCCGTATCCGGAGCCAGCCGACACATGACGAGCAGCACCGAGGCAACCTCGACCACCCCGCAGGTAGCGGTCAACGACATCGGGTCCGAGGAAGCCTTCCTCGCCGCGATCGATGAGACCATCAAGTACTTCAACGACGGCGACATTGTCGAGGGCACTGTCGTCAAGGTCGATCGTGACGAGGTCCTCCTCGACATCGGCTACAAGACCGAGGGCGTCATCCCCTCGCGCGAGCTGTCCATCAAGCACGATGTCGACCCCAACGAGGTCGTCACCGTCGGCGACCATGTCGAGGCCCTGGTCCTCCAGAAGGAGGACAAGGAGGGCCGGCTGATCCTGTCCAAGAAGCGCGCGCAGTACGAGCGCGCCTGGGGCACGATCGAGAAGATCAAGGACGAGGACGGCATCGTCACCGGGACGGTCATCGAGGTCGTCAAGGGCGGCCTGATCCTCGACATCGGCCTGCGCGGCTTCCTTCCCGCCTCCCTGGTGGAGATGCGGCGGGTGCGCGACCTCCAGCCGTACGTGGGCCGCGAGCTCGAGGCCAAGATCATCGAGCTGGACAAGAACCGCAACAACGTGGTGCTGTCCCGCCGCGCCTGGCTGGAGCAGACGCAGAGCGAGGTCCGCCAGACCTTCCTCAACACCCTGCAGAAGGGCCAGGTCCGCAAGGGCGTCGTCAGCTCGATCGTCAACTTCGGCGCGTTCGTCGACCTCGGCGGGGTGGACGGCCTGGTGCACGTCTCCGAGCTGTCCTGGAAGCACATCGACCACCCGTCCGAGGTGGTCGAGGTGGGCCAGGAGGTCACCGTCGAGGTCCTCGACGTCGACATGGAGCGCGAGCGGGTCTCGCTGTCGCTGAAGGCGACGCAGGAGGACCCCTGGCAGCAGTTCGCCCGCACCCACCAGATCGGCCAGGTCGTGCCGGGCCGCGTCACCAAGCTGGTGCCGTTCGGCGCGTTCGTCCGGGTCGAGGAGGGCATCGAGGGCCTGGTGCACATCTCCGAGCTGGCCGAGCGCCATGTGGAGATCCCCGAGCAGGTCGTCCAGGTCGGCGACGAGATCTTCGTGAAGATCATCGACATCGACCTCGACCGGCGCCGCATCAGCCTGTCGCTCAAGCAGGCCAACGAGAGCGCCGCCGGCATCGAGGAAGAGGACTTCGACCCGACGCTGTACGGCATGCCGGCCGAGTACGACGAGCAGGGGAACTACAAGTACCCCGAGGGCTTCGACTCCGAGACCGGCGAGTGGCTGCCCGGCTACGACCAGCAGCGCGAGACCTGGGAGCGGCAGTACGCCGAGGCCAGGGCCCGGTTCGACGCACACCGCAGGCAGATCGAGGAGGCCCGCAGGGCCGAGGCGGAGGCCGAGGGCGGCGCCCCGTCCGGCGGTGGCGAGACCTCCTACTCCGGCGGCGCCGAGCGCGAGGACACCTCCTCCGGGGCCCTTGCGACCGACGAGGCGCTGGCGGCGCTCCGCGAGAAGCTCTCCGGCGGCCAGTAACATCATCCGGCCAGCGTCCCGCCCCCCTCCCAGGGGGCCGGGGCGCCGTCGGCCGAGCACGGCCGGGACCGGTCCCACCCCGGGCCCGTCCCGGCCATGACTCGTTCGCTCCTCCGTGCTCCTTGGGTGTTCCTTAGGTGCTCCTGGTGTCAGGTGCTCCTTGTGTCCCGCTGCCGCGTGCGGAGACGGAGGGCGACCGGCGCAGGCCCCTACCCGGGCGTGCGCCGATCCCATCCCCGAACCGTCCCGCCCGCGACGCACCCCCACGCGACCCGCGAGGCGGAGGCGGCTCGTCCAGTGGTACGGGCGGGACGCCGCCCATGGTTCGCAGGATCCTGGACGGTTACCCGCCGTTCCCGGGCGGTCATGCACCGTTTCCACGAGGTCTCGGGTGGCTTCGGCGGCTTGGGGACACGGCCGGCGCGGGCGCGCGTGACCGCGCGAACACGGGCGCGGAGCCCGGGGTCTGGAGGCCGCCGCTGCGCTATTCTCGCGCGCGACGGCCAGGTATCGCGCGGATCGCGGTGCCCGCCCTTCGTGCCGCCGTAGTACCGCGACACCGCTGTACCGCTACACAGCGGTACAGCGCCATCGCGGTACCGCCCCTCCGCCCGATCGTCCCCGGGAGCAAACGTTCAATTGGCCACCACACAGCTCGGTACCAGGCCCGGTGAACCCGTCCAGCCGGCAGGCGCGCCGATCGTCCCGCAGGGGCCGGCGCGGCTGGCGCTGATCGCGGTCACGGCGGCGGTGCTCGCGCAGACGCTACGGTTCGCGCTGCCCCAGTACGACCATTTCGCCGACACGGCCGGGACCGCGGTCGCGGGCGTGGTGCTCCTGGCGGTGTACCTGGCCGGGCTGGCGGCCCCGCTGATCAGGAGCGTGGCGGGGCCGCGCGGGCTGCTGCTGGCCGGGGTCGGCGGGCTGCTGGTGGTGCGGCTGCTCGCGCAGGCGCTGACCCCGCAGACCTGGCTGGCGTTCGCGGGCACCGCCATCGGCATGATCGCCGTGGCCGCGCTGTACGAGGGCGCGCGCGGCCTGTCCGGCGTGGGCTTCGCGACCGCCACGGTGGCGGGACTGTCGGCCGACACCGCGATGCGGATGGCGTTCGCGACATGGGACGCGTCGTGGCGCTCGGGCGTGGGCCCGTGGCTGGCGTGCCTGCTGTTCGTGGGCCTGGGCGCCGCCGCGCTGTACAGGGAGCTGGCCTCGGGTCCGGTCGAGCCCCCAGGCGTCTCCTGGCGGGACGCCTTCGGGGCCGTGGCGTTCGGGCCGTTCCTGGCGTTGCAGGTGCTGGTGCTGTCCAGCCCGGGGTTCGTGGCGTCGGCGAGCTGGCGGTCGCTGACCGCCGCGCACATCGTGATCGTGGTGGGGCAGGGCCTGGCGCTGGCGTTCCTGGCCTCGGGACTGGCCGTGCGCGCCGTGCCCGGCGGCGTCTGCGTCCTCGGCGGGACGCTGCTCGGCCTCGGCGCCGCCGCGGTCTCGGGGACCTACTCCATCGCGGGTGTCGAGGTGGTCCCGGTCGTGGTGATCGGGCATGTGCTGTCGGCATGGCTGCTGGCGGTGGCGTGCCGGGCCCCGCTGCGCCGCGCGGGGACGGGCGGCCCGGTGTGGAGGGTCGACGTGGGCGCCGCGACCGGTGGCCTGCTGATCGGCCTGATCCTGGTGTCGTACCAGGTCAGCGCGCTGGAGCCGCTGCCGTTCCCGAACAATGCACTGCCCGGCCTGGCGGGGCTCCTGCTGGGCGCGCTGGCGGCGATCGCCGCGGCCCGCGGCGGGCCGCTGCCGGCCCGCGCGCCGCTGCGGGCGCTCACCGCGGGCGCCGCCGCGCTCGTCCTGCTGCTCGGCACGCTGGCCTTCACCGTGGCCGGGCCGGACGGGACGGCGCAGGCCGCACCGGCGGACGGCCGTGTGCGGTTGCTCACCTACAACATCCACGACGCCGTCAACCAGAAGGGGCGGCTCGACCCGGAGAGCATCGCCCGCAACATCGAGGCGCAGCGGGCGCACGTGGTGCTGCTCCAGGAAGCGGGCCGCGGGTCCCTGCTGTCGGGGACGACCGACGTGGGCGTGTGGCTGTCGCGGCGGCTCGGCATGACGCTCCTGTGGGGCCCGGCCGCGGACGGGCAGTTCGGCAACGCGATCCTCACCTCGCTGCCGGTGGAGGACTCGGGCATCGGGCGGATGCCCAGGGGTGACTGGTCCCAGATCCGCGGGTACGTGTGGGGACGGCTGCGGGTCGGGGACCGGTCCCTGACCGTGTGGTCGACGCACCTGGAGGGCGGCGCCGACCAGGCGGAGGAGCGGACCCGGGAGATCGCGGCGCTGGTACGGGCCTGGGGCGGCGCGCCCCGCACGGTCATCGGCGGCGACCTCAACGCCGCGCCGGGCAGCGCCGAGATCACCCGGATGCTGGACGGCACGGAGCTGCGCAGCGCCGCGCCCAGCGGCGACCCGTCGCCGACCACGGCCGACGGCCGCCGGGTCGACTGGATCTTCGGCACCGACGACCTGCTGCTCTCCGACTACGACGTGCCGCGCTCGGCGGCGTCCGACCACTATCCGGTCGCGGTGACCGTCTCGATCGGCCCCTGACGCGGCGTTCGACGTCAAGGAGGCGATCGGGCGGCTCCGCGGCCGGGGTCTGGGGATCTCCCAGGAGGGATGGGCATGAGTGAGCCGGAGGGGCGGGGCGCCGTCATCGAGCGCGCCGTGCTGGACGACGCGGGGGAGATCCTGACCGTGCAGCGAGCGGCCTACGTCTCCGAGGCGCAGCTTTACGGCGACCCGTTCATCCCGCCGCTGGTGGAGTCGCTGGAGCAGGTGCGCAAGCTGCTCGGCGGGGACGACGCGGTGGTGCTCAAGGCGGTGGTGGACGGCCGCCTGGTGGGGGCGGTGCGCGCCCAGTTCAGCGACCGCACGTGCCTGGTGGGACGGCTCGTGGTGGCGCCGGACATGCAGGGCCGCGGTATCGGGCGCCGGTTAATGGAGGCGCTGGAACGGGAGGCGGCGGACCGCGCGGACGCCTGCGTGCTGTTCACGGGCCATCTGAGCGAAGGCAACCTGCGTCTCTACCGGCGGCTCGGCTACGGCGAGACGCACCGTGAGCGGGTCGCCGCCCACCTCACCCTTGTGCACATGCGCAAGGCGCTCGTCCCCGCCGCCGCGCAGTGAACGCCACGCAGTGAACGCCACGCCGTGAACGCCGCGCCGTGAACGCCGCGCCCTACAGTGGTGCCGTGCTGAGAGTGGGACTGACCGGCGGCATCGGGGCGGGCAAGAGCGAGGTGTCGTCGCTGCTGCGCGAGCGCGGCGCGCTGGTCGTCGACGCGGACGTGATCGCGCGCGAGGTGGTGGAGCCGGGCACGCCCGGTCTGGAGGCGGTCGTCGCCGAGTTCGGCGAGGAGGTCCTGCGGCCTGACGGCACGCTGGACCGGGAGAGGCTCGGCTCGATCGTCTTCTCCGACCGGGACCGGCTGGCGGCGCTGAACGCCATCGTGCACCCGCTGGTGGGCGAGCGGATGCGGGACCTGGTGGACGCGGCGCCGCACGACGCGATCGTGGTGTACGACGTGCCGCTGCTGGTGGAGAACGGGCTGGCGGACGACTACGACGTGGTCGTGGTGGTGGACGCCCCCGTGGAGGTGCAGCTCGACCGGCTGACGTCCCGGCGCGGCATGAGCGAGGAGGACGCCAGGGCGCGGATCGCCGCCCAGGCGTCCCGCGAGGAGCGCCGCGCCGTCGCCACCCACGTGATCGACAATTCGGGCTCCCTGGACGATCTCAAGGCCCAGGTGGACGCCCTCTGGGAGGATCTGACCCGGCGTGCGGGCTCGGCCGGGTGAAGGGGACGCGATGCGGGTGACGTGGGCGACCGACGAGGGCAGTCCCGAGCGTGGCAACGAGGACTTCGTCGCGTCCGCACCGGGCGCCGTCGTCGTCCTGGACGGCTGCGGGCTGCCGCTGGGCACCGATCTCGGCTGCGTCCACGGCACGGCCTGGTATGCCCGCTCGCTCGGCATGAGGCTGCTCTCACGGCTCGTGGACGGCCTCGGAGGGGCCCGCCCGTCCTCGCCCCCGGTCGGGCCCCCGGAAGGGACGTACAGGCCGGATCAGCGCCCTCTGGTGGGCCGCCTGGCGGGCGCCATCGCCGATGTGGCGGCGTCCCACCGGTCGACCTGCGACCTGCGCCGCCCGACGACGCCCGCCGCGACCGTGCTGGCGCTGCGCGTCCGCGGCGATCTCGTGGACTACCTCGTGCTGGCCGACTCGACCCTGCTGCTGGACGGCCCGGACGGGCTCCGGGAGATCACCGGGGGCCGGCACTACGCCGCCGCCGACCCCGCCGTCGCCCGGCACGCGATCACCGGCACCGTGCCGCTGGCCGGCCTGCGCCACGCCTACCTCCTCACCGACGGCGCCACCCGCCTGGCCGACCGGTTCGGCCTCGCCGACTGGCACGGGCTGGCCGGCACCATTTGCGAGCAGGGCCCGGCCGAGCTGATCGCCCGCACCCGCGAGGCCGAACGCAGCGACCCGAGCGGCGCCCGCTGGCCGAGGGGCAAACCCCACGACGACGCCACCATCGCCCACTGCGCCTTCTGAGGGCCTCTTGGGGGACTCTTAGGCGGGGCTTGTCAGAAGTCGGCCTCCATGGGGATCTGGCGTACCTCGGGGAGGTAGGCGTCCAGTTCGCCTGGCTCGAAGCGGCACATGCCTATCGCATACCAGAACTCGCCCGCCGTGTTGCCCTCCCGCTTGTAGCGGCCCTCGGGGGAGAGGGCGGCCCATCCCTCGGAAAGGCCGAGGAGGGTGACGCGGGGGGACGGGGCGTCCCGTCCCGTGGGGTCGGGGACGTTCCACAGTATGACCGCGCCGTCGTCGCCCGCCCCTGCGAGAAGCGTCCCGTCCGGGCTGAACTCCACCGCCCAGACGCGGCGGGTGTGGCCGGTGAGGGTGTGCAGGTGGTGCCCGGTGTGCGCGTTCCATAGGTGGATGACCAGGTCGTCGCCCGCCGTGGCCAGCAGCGCGCCGTCCGGGCTGAACGCACACGTCCACAGCCGCCCGGCGTGGCGGGTCAGGATCCGCTGCGGCTCGCCTGTGCGCGCGTCCCACAGCCGCGCCGTGCCGTCGTGCCCGGCGCTGGCCAGGGTCCGGCCGGAGGGGTGGTGGCGTACGCGGTAGACGCGGTCGGTGTGGCCGTGCAGCTCCGACAGCAGGGTGCCTGCGCGGGCGTCCCAGATGCGCACCAGCCCGTCGTCGCATCCGGTGGCGACCCGCGTTCCGTCGGGGCTGAAGTCGATGGAGCGGACGCGGCCCCTGTGGTCGGCGAGGTTGACGATCTCGCGCCCGGTCGTCCAGTACCAGAGGCGGACGCTGTCGTCGTCGTTGGCGGTGGCCAGGACCTCACCGCCGGGGTTGAACGCCTGCGCCCACACGTGGTCGGTCTCGACGTTCAGCTCGCGCTCGAACGTGCCCGTCCCGGCCTGCCACAGGTGGACGCCGCCGTCGTTGGTGGCGGTGGCCAGCCGCGTCCCCGCGGGGCTGAACGTGGCGAAGGTGAGGTTGTCGGCGATACCGCGCAGCACGCGCACGAGGCGGCCGGTGCGCGGCTCCCACAGGCGGACCAGGCCGTCGTTGCCGCTGGTGGCCAGGAGGCCGCCCTCGGGGCTGAACGCGACGCCGGTGGTGCGCCTGCCGTGGCCGCGCAGGACGAAGCGGCACTGGCCGGTCTCGGTGTCCCACAGCCGGGCGGTGCCGTCGTTGCTGCTGGTGGCGAGCTGCGCGCCGTCCGGGCGGAACGCGAACGGCCACACCGCCCCCCGGTGCCCGGACAGTTCCAGCCGCTGCCGCCCGGTCGCGGCATCCCAGAGGCGGACGGACCCGGCGCTGTCGGCGGTGGCGAGGCGCCCGCCGTCGGGACTGAACGCCGCCTGGTAGATGGCGCCGCCGTGGCCGGACAGCGTCAGCTTCTGGCGGGCGCTATCCCAGAGGCGGACCGAGCCGTCGGTGTCGCCGGTCACCATCAGCTCGCCGCCGGGGTGGAACGCGATGGCGTAGACACGGCCGGTGTGGCCGAGCAGCTCTTCCCGTATCTCGCCCGTGTGGATGTCCCAGAGCCGCACGGTGCCCGTCTCGTCGCCCGCGGCCAGCAGCGCCCCGTCCGGGTGGAACACCGCGCGGAACACCGCGCCCCTGTGGCCGGTGAGAGTCCGGCGGAGGGCACCGGTGGTCAGGTCCCACACGCGCAGGGTCCCTCCCGCGTCACCTGTCACCATCAAAGACCCGTTGGGGTCGAAGACCGCCGTGTAAACGGGGGAGGTGTGCCCTGACAGCTCGTGCCGCAGATCCCCTGTCGCGGCGTCCCAGAGGCGGATCGTGCCGTCCGCGGCCCCTGCCGCGATGAGGGGATCGGGTCCGGGGCCGACGACGACGGGCCAGACCCCTTCGGGGTGGACGGTGTGCGTGTGCGCGGTGTGTCCCGTGGCGAGGTCCCACACGCGGACGGTGCCATCGGCGGCGCCCGTGACGAGCAGGCTTCCCTGGGAGTCGAACGCCACCGCGTAGGCGCGGCCCCGGTGCCCTTGGAGGGTGCGCAGGGGAGTGCCGGTGACTGCGTCGCAGATGAGGACGCCTCCGTCCTCGCCGCCCACCGCGACCACGGAACCGCCGGGGCTGTAGGCGAGCGGCTGCGGCAGCCTGCTGGTCTGGAAATGGAACCCGTACGGGACCCCGACCGCCGCGGGGGCCATCTCGATGCCCACGGGCCGTCCCGGGGCGATCGCGGCCTCGCGTAGCTCGGGGGAGCGTGCGATGCGGTCGGGGAGCGCGGCGGCGATGAGCGCGGCACGGGTCCAGCGGCCGCCGTCCACCATGGCGTCGCGCAGGTCGGCGCGGGCGAGCCGGGCTCGGGACAGGTCGGCGCCGCGCAGGTCCGCGCCGGTCAGCCGCGCCTCGTCCAGCCGCGCCCCCGCCAGGGACGCGTCGCGCAGGACGGCGCGTGACAGGTTGGCCCCCACCAGATGCGCGTCGGTGAGGTCGGCGCCGGTGAGGTCGACCTCCTGGAGGTCGCGGTAGGACAGGTCCTCGCCCTGGAGGCGGGCGCCGCGCAGGTCGGTGCGGGCCGGCGTGCGCAGCCTGGTGGTGATCTTGATGGCGTTGGCGCGGGCGGCGTCGGCCGCGCCCGGATCGGCCAGCACGCCCGCCACCCAGTCCTGGCAGGCACGGGTGTCGGCCAGGTCGCACAGGAAGTCCACGGTGAGTTGCGACAGCGCCCTGCGCGACAGTGCCGCCGGTGTGCCGCCGCCCTCGAACTCCATGGCGATGTGCCGCGCCACGAGCCACTCCATGACCGACCCGTGGATGAACCCGAACATGCCCTCGGCGGTGCGCACCAGCAGGCTCCCCGCGCCCACCGCGTGCGTCACCTGCTCGGACGACAGCCGTCCCTCGGCCAGGTCGCTGAGCGTCCCGGCGACGTCGGCGAGCTCGGACAGTTGCAGGAACTCCTCGTTGCCCTCCCACAGCCGCAGCGCGAGCGTGCCGACCGCCGTCCACATGTCCTCGACGGTCAGCCCGGAGGGCCCGCCCGACTGGCGGACGCGCTCCGCCTCGTAGGTGAGCCAGGACGTCAGGATCTCGCGGTACAGGTCGGCCGGGCTGACGGTCGCGCGCGCTTGGGCGACGGCGCGCAGCCGTTCCTCGGGCAGGTCGGCGATGAAGCTGAGCATCCGCGGGTTGCTGGTCAGGCCGAGCAGCTCCCCGATGCTGTGCAGGGCGCGCAGCCGCGTGTCGGCGGCCTCCTCGCTGCCGTACCGGCCCACCAGGTACGAGCGCACCTGCGCCGGGTTGAAGTCCTCCAGGCCCAGCACGCGCCGGTGCGGCAGCACGCCCACCTTCTCGCCCATCGCGGTCAGCACCTGCGCCTGGGACTTGAAGTGCTGGGTGCGGCTGGCCACCACGATCTTCGCCTTGTCCTGGGCCGCCTGTAGCAGCGTGTCCAGGTGGTCGGCGGCCTGGTCGTAGGTGACCCTGGTGACCAGCTCGTCGAACCCGTCGAACAGCAGCACGATGCGGCCCTGGCGCAGCATGTAGTGGAACGCCTTGAGGTCGATCAGCTCCTCGCCGTGGTTGGCCAGGTGCGCCGCCACCAGGCCGTCCACCGAGTGCGCCTTGTCGAGCGCGCGCAGCTCGATGAGGATCGGGATGACGTGCGGCAGCTCGGCGGGGATGCGGCGGGCCAGCTCGCGCAGCGCGAACGTCTTGCCGCGGCCGAAGTCGCCCAGCAGGAGCAGGAAACGCCCATGGTCGGCGGCCAGCAGCCGCAGCATCTCCCCGACGACGTCCTCCTGCACCTCCTGGTCGCCCGCTTCGGACGACGCCTGCCCGCCGCCGGCGCGTGGCGTGCGGAGGCTGTCGAGCTGCCGGAACCGCTGCGGAACGTAGAGGGACGGTGGGTACAGGCCCCCCGCGTTGAGCCGCGCGGTCTGGCCCGCGACGTACTCCGACAGGTCCAGCAACCCCTGGAACTCGGTCAGGCTGCGCAGCCGTATGCCGCGCCGCATCGCGTCCTCGCGCAGGGAGCGGGGCGGTGCCGGCCCTAGGAAGACCAGTTCCGATCCGAAGTCGTCCCCGTCCGCGTGGACGTGCCGTACGAAGGCGTCCACATCGGCCTCGGTGACCTGCCCGACGTGGGCGCCGATGCGGTACTGGCGGACGAACCCGTCCTCCATATGCGAGAGCAGCAGGTGCGGCGGGTCGGCCTCGATACGGCGGATCTTCGGGTTCTCGAACCTCGTCTCGCACGCCTCGGTGATGCGGTCGAGAAGGCGGCCCGTCGGGTCGGGAGTGGGTTCCGGGGGCTCCTCCCCGCCTTCGCGTAGGGGCACCAGCGGCGGGACGGGGCGGGGCTCGTCGGGCGGGGGCGGGAACGTGCCACTCACCATCGTCCAGGACCGGTCGAGCCGTTCCGGGCCGCGCCGCGCCGCGTCCTCAGGGGTCCAGCGTTCCAAACCGTCCCTGCTCACCACGAGGATCTGGTGACGTCCGGTGGCGAGCGCGGGAACGGACGGCACACCCGATGGCAGCAGCGGGATCATCCCCTGATCGGACTCGGCCCCTTGGAGGAACAGGTTGACGTGGCCAGCGAGCAGGGAGTTGACGGTGTCGGTATCGCGCAGCGCACCGGGCTCAGAGGGGATGGGGCTGTGCGCCACGGCGGCGAGCCTCAGCCAGCCCTCGCTCTCGTAGTGCCGCAGCCGCTCGGTGAACCACGCCGCCTGCGCCTGACCGACCTGCCCGTACCTGTCCCCCGGGCGATGCGTCTGCGGCATCGTCGAGTTGAGACCGGCCACCACGACCTTGAGGTCGTCCATGGGGAACAGCGTCCACGGCTGTGCGCTGTCGAAGATGAGACTGTCCAAGCCCTGGTAGAACTCCTTGAACAGTCCCGTGAAGTGCCGCCACTTCGGCCAGAACGGGGGCTGCGGATCGATGTCGTCGGCCTCGCAACTGGCGAAGTACGCCTGGCACGCGGCGCGCGTCACATCGTGCGTGCCGGGCACGACCACCACGCGCTGCGCCTCCAGGCCGAGAAGCGCGCGCAGGCTCGTCAGGAACGACAGGGCCTCGGTGAACTCCTTGCGGCTCCCCGAATGCGTCAGGTTGCCCGTGACGACCAGCAGATCGGGCCTGGGCACCCCCGCGTCCGCGAGCAGCGTGACATCGCTCCAGATGCGGTTCTGCAGGTCCGTGGCGCTGGTCGGCTCGTCCGGCTCGGCGAGCGTACGGCCGAAGCGCGGGCCCGACACGTGCAGGATGCTCAGCCGCTCCCGTGGCCGCTCGTCGTCGCCGTTGCCGGAGCGGGCGGGGAACGCGGGCGGCACCACGGGGGCCCTGCGCGCGGGGCGCTCCCCGGCGATCTCCGGCAACCGGGGCTCGGATCCTTCGACGCGCCCCTGGAGCGGCGCGCGGCCCGGCGGTGCCGATCCGGTGCCTCCGGCCGCCCCGGGGAAGCCCGGGCCGTTCAGGGGACGGGCATGACCCGCCAGGGCCTGCTCGATCCGTTCCATCAGAAGCGCGCGTGCCTCATCGGCATCCTCGATGCCGACCAGGTCCACGTAGGTGATGGTGGACAGCAGCCCGTCGATCGGGCAGTCCTCGATCCGCACGGTGACGAGCTTGTTCGCGGGGTCGTCCGGGTCGGCGCGCAGCGCGGTCATCCACTCCCACCGGCCGTACCGCGAACGCAGGTAGTTGCGCGACAGGACGGCGACCACCACCTTCGCCTCCGACAGGCCGCGGTCCATGAAGTCGATGAAGTTGGTCCCGGCGACGAAGTCCCACGCCTGCATCATCGTGCGGAACCCGGCCGCCTCCAGTTGCCAGGCGATCCAGGACGCCCAGCGCTCGTCGGCGGGGGAGTAGCTGATGAAGAAGTCGGTCGGGCGCTCCCGCCGTGAGGGCTCGCGGCCCGGCGGCTCTCGCCTGAAAGGCTCCGGCGCTGGAGGATCCTGTCGGAAGGCTTCACCGGGGGGAGTCATGCGGCCAGTATCGCGCGGCCTCGTCACGGGTCCCAGGGCGGCGCGCGGCCATGGGATCATGAGGCGCGTGGTGACCCTCGCACTGCCGTTCCGCCGCCTGGCCCGTGCCTTGAGCGTGCTGGACTGGGTCCGCGTCGGGTTGCTGGCCGCCGGGCTGGGGTTCGTCGCGACGGGGCTGCTGCCCGCGGACGACGCCGAGGCGAGCGTGCGCCGGATCGCGCCGATGCTGGTCTTCCTGTTCTCGGTCATCGTACTGGCGGAACTCACCAAGGAGGCAGGGGTCTTCGACCTCATCGCCGAACGGGTGGCGCGCGCCGGACGGGGAGGCTACGGGGCGCTGTTCTTCCTGTGCGTGGCGTTCGCGTCCCTCACCACCGTCTTCCTCAACCTGGACACCACCGCCGTCCTGCTGACCCCCGTCATGCTCGCCCTGGCCGCGCGCACGGGCATCGCCGCACTGCCCCTGGCGATGACCACGGTATGGCTCGCCAACACGGCCAGCCTGCTCCTCCCGGTGTCGAACCTGACCAACCTCCTGGCCTCCGACCGGGTCGCCTTGGAGACACCCGCGTTCGCCGAACGCATGTGGGCCCCGCAGCTCGCGTCCCTGGCCATCACCATGGTGATGCTGTGGGTCTTCTACTGGAGACGCGGCGAGCGTGGGGCCGACCGGTACGAGCCGCCATCGCCCACACCCATCCATGACCCGGTGCTGTTCGGCGCGACGGCGCTCGCGTGCCTGGTGTTCATCGGGGCCGTCCTGGCGGGCGCGGAGACCGGCTGGGAGATCGCCATCGCGTCCAGTATCGCGGCCGTCATCGCGGTGGCCGCGTTCGCCGTGCGGGAACGGTCGCATCTGCGGCCCGCGCTGATCCCCTGGCAGTTGCTCGTGTTCGTCACGGGCCTGTTCCTGGTGGTGCCGACACTGAGCCGGTTCGGGCTGGACACCGTGATGCGCGGGCTCGTCGGTGTCGACGACGGCACGGGCGGGGCGTTCCGCGCGGTCTTCTCGGGCGCGGGGCTGTCCAACGTGCTGAACAACCTGCCCGCCTACGTGGCGGGGGAGTCGGTGGTGCACCCGGACAACCACGACCAGTTGCTGGCCTTGCTCATCGGCACGAACGTGGGGCCGGTCATCACCCCCTGGGGCTCGCTGGCCACGCTCCTGTGGTTCGAGTGGTGCCGGCGCCGGGGCGTGACCGTGCCGATGCGGCGCTTCGTCCTCACCGGTGTGGCGCTCGCCGTCCTCGGATGCGCGGCCTCCACCGCGGCCCTGCTGCTCACAGGCTGAGGCGCGGGGCCTCCATGCGGACGATCCCCAGCAGGCGATCCAGATGCTCGGGGCGTGCCGCGACGAAGCTGAGCTCGTCCGGGGAACGGTCGATCGACGCTTCGTACGAGGAGCCGTCCAGCCCGCGCAGTTCCGCGCCCGCCTCCGCGGCCAGCAGCGCGCCCGCGGGCAGGTCCACGATCTCGGGCCGGTAGCCGACGATGCCGTCGATGTCGCCACGCGCCAGCATCACCCACGCCACCAGCGGCGCCCACAGTTGCAGCAGGCGGCGGCTGTGGGCCTCCAGCATCGACCTCATGGGTGACGCCACCGGGTCACCCGGCCCCACCCGGTGGCCCTGCGTCCACGCCAGGACAGGGTTCTCCAAGCGCCCTGGACGTTGCGTCCCGCCGAGCAGCAACGCCGTCCCCGACGGGCTGCGCGCGCCCTCACCGCGGATCGCCGACCACGTGCGCCCGCTCACCGGATCGTGGACGACGCCTAAGACGGGGACAGAACCAGCGCACAGCGCCAGCCCCACCGCGTACACGGGCATCCCGATCGCGATGTTGTTGGTGCCGTCCAAGGGATCCACCAGCCACACCGGGGGCCGGGCGCCGTTGCCATCGGGCTCTCCGGACGCTTCAAGCAGACCCGACTCCTCGGCGATGATGCGGTGCCCGGGGTAGGCCGCACGCAGCCGCCGCACGATCAGCGACTCCGCCGCCATGTCCAGGTCGGTCACCACATCCCCGGCGTCGTCCTTGAGCCGCACCTCCATCGGCCCCTGCATCCGGGCTCGCAGGAGGGCCCCGGCCGACTCGGCGGCGTCCACCGCCACCCGCCGGGCCGCGGCCAGGTCGACCTGTGCCGTGGCCGGCGTCGCTGGAGCGGCCCTGGCGGTGGGGGTGAGCGGTCTCATCGAGGCGTCTCCAGTGGCGTCCGGTCCGCGGGCGGCCCGGTGCGGGAAGGGGTCGACCGGGAACGGTCCGACCGGGAACGGGTCAACAACGGGTCAACAACGGGTCAACTCGGTGCGGTGCGACCGGTCCGCCCGCGCGTGCCGGGCGGGTCGGGATCGGCCGGGGGCCTCGCGGCGACACGGCCGGCGGCGGGTTCGGGCAGGACCGGGTGGGCGGCCTCGATGCGCCGGACCGAGCGCAGTGCCGCCCTGGCCGTCTCGTCCGGCCCGCAGCGCAGCCGCCGCGTCTCGTGTGACGGGGCGTCCAGCGGGCCGAGCGACAGGTTGCCGCCGCCCGGGTCCTGACGGCCCAGCGCGACGGTGGCCGCGTCGGGGCCGCCCTCGACGTACGTGCTGTGGAAGACCCCGGCCGGCAGCGTGTAGGTGTCGCCCGTGCCGTAGGTGGAGGCGGCTCCGGGGAGGTAGCGGACGGTACGGCCGGTCGCCTTGAGCTCGTCCACCTCGCCCTTGCTGACGACCTCGAACAGCCGGTGCGTGGCACCGTCCGGTCCGGAGGGCGCGGTCTCGGCCACATGGGCGCGGGCGTTCCGCACCGAGCCGTACAACACGAAGCTCACCAGCTCCCAGCTATGGCAGTGCACGCCGGAGGTCGTCGTCTCCACCGACTGTACCTCGGGGGACCAGATATGCAGGCACACGCCTAGGTCACCTGTCCGTTCCAAAGGAAGACACAGGAAACCCAGGGGATGGCGCACCGCGTTGATGGGCATACGCCCCTCGGCGATGTCACCCAGCACGCGCCAGGCCCACCGCGGGACGGTGGCAGCCGCAGTACCCCCGGTGATCTCCCCGTACAGGTCGGTGTAGCGCATGGCCGTCTGTCCGCTGCGTCGATCTGGTGGTCGTGGCCTACTCGTAGGGGTCCTTGGCGCGGAGCGCCTTGCGGATGATCTCGACGATGTCGCGGTCGGTGTAGCCGGGCGCCAGATCGATCCCGAGCACCTCGAAGAGCTTGCGCACCTCCTCGACGGTCGGCTCGTCGTCCAGCGGCGCCGTCCGGGCCCGCTCCACCGGCACCCGCCGGGCCTGGTCGAGGCTGGTCTGCAACTCCGCGCTGATCCAGCCGTAGTAGAACTTGCCGCTGTCGATCACCAGCGCCTCGCCGCGCGGGTCGTCCCGCGTCACCACCACGCGCGACGCCGCGAGGTCATAGCGCAGCGTCGTCATCGTCTGCGACAGGCCGATGTCGATGTCGAGCATGCCGAACCGCTGCTTGTGCCAGCACGCCGCCAGGATCGTCGCGTACGCCTCCTTGCGGGTGCGCTCCAGCGTCCACGTCTCCCCGGTGGCGTCGGGGCGCTCGGCCACCGAACGCCGGTGCTGCGCGTAGTCGCCGCACACCGCCTCATTGGTCGGATCGATGATCTCAAGGCGGAACCACAGGGTGCGGCGGTCGCGGCGGGCGGCGGACACGCACTCGGGCAGCGTCTTGGCCCGGATGTAGGTGCCGGTGCCGCCCTTGAAGAACCACCGGTCGGTGTCGCGCCGGGCCTCCTCCAGCACCTGACCCACCTGCGCCCCGCTGATGACCCGGACGACCGCGGTCTCCTCCAGCGCGCGCCTGGTGTCGGTCACCACGCCCTCGAACACGTCCAGGCGGTCGAACTTCGCGCTGAGGTCGTCCAGGCTCGTCGAGGAGGACTGGAGCGCCTGGCGCACCTCCACCTCGACGGGGGCCCGGCGGGCCCGGTCCCGCAGCAGGTAGGTGGCGAGCAGGCCGACCACGGCCAGCACCGCGCCGTCGGTGATCTCATTCTCGTTCGGCAGGTCGAAGCCCACGCTGAGCACGCCGACGGCTATGGCCAGGACCAGCGCGATGACGGCGTCGATGTTCTTCCCTACCCAGGTGGCGAAGCGGGTCATCGTCTGCTGCATCCCCGTCCATGTCGGCGTGGTCATGGTAACCACCCCGCGCGGCATGCGGCCACCGCCATATCCCTTGCGTGGAAGGGGTTCCCGCGAACTCCGCCGCCTTTTCTCGGTAAGGCTCCCTTTGAACTGCCATGACCGGTGCGGGATGTGCACAACCTGCGCTATAAGCTCGTTCCATGACCATCCGGGGCTGGTGGTCGGCGCTGTGGCCGACGCGTCGCTCCCGTGCGCTGGACGTCTCACTGGCCCTCGGGACGGCCGTGCTGGATGGTGTCTGGCTGTTCTACGCGGAGCAGCATTTCTGGCTGCCCCCATGGGAGGTCTCGCTCGCCAGCGTCATCCTGGGCCTGGCCCTGGTGGTGCGGCGCCGCCACCCGGTGGGATTGACCGTGTTCGGCCTGATCTTCGCCCCGCCCACGGGCGGCGGGGGCATCTCGGCCCTCATCCAGCTCTACTCCCTGGGCGCCTACGCGGCCTCGCGGCGGACCGTCATCGCCCTCGCGGTCGCCGGATACCTGCTGTACCTGATCTTTCCGGGGCCCACGGTGACGACGGAGTCGTTCGCCGTCCGGGCCATCACCGGGTTCGCCTTCATCGCCCCGCCCGTCCTGCTGGGCCTGTACATGGGCACCCGCAAGCAGCTCCTCCGTTCCCTTCAAGAGCGCACCGAGCGGCTGGAGCGCGAGCAGCATCTGCTGGCCGAGCGTGCCCGGGGGGAGGAGCGCACCCGGATCGCCCGCGAGATGCACGACGTGGTGGCCAACCGGGTGAGCGTCATGGTCGTCCACGCGGGGGCACTCAAGGCGATCGCCGCCCGCGACCCCGAGCGCGCCGCCGAGACCGCCGCCGTCATCGGCGACATGGGACGGCAGGCCCTGGAGGAGCTGCGCCATGTCATCGGGGTCCTGCGGCAGGGTGAGGAACCCCTCACCCAGGGCACCCCCTCTTTCTCCGAGATACGCGAGCTGATCGGAAGGTCCAGCGCCGCCGGGCTCCCCGTGGAGATCACCGTCTCGGGTGAGGAACGTCCCATGCCGCCTGCCGTGGGACGCACGCTCTACCGCCTCGTCCAGGAGGCCCTGACCAACGTCCACAAGCACGCAGGGGACGCCGACACGGAGATCGAGGTCGCGATGACCGCCGAGGCGGTCGAGGTCGAGGTCCGCAACGCCCGGCCCCGCGCCGCCCCCAGGCACGGGCTGCCCAGCGGCGGGCACGGCCTGGTGGGGCTCCGGGAGCGGGTCACCGCGCTGGGCGGCGGCTTCGAGGCGGGCCCCTGCGAGGGCGGGTTCAAGGTCAGGGCCCGCCTTCCGCTTCCGGCCTCCTGACCTGCGGAAATAATCCCGGGCCCCAGATTGTCCTTCCCCCTGCATACAGTGGGACGGGCAGCGAAGGCCGGCCGGTGGGCCGGCATGGCACGAGGGGGGCGGGATGCGTCCGATCACCGATCTGCGGCGCCGCGTGGCGCCGTTCGAGGTCGTCACCGAGATGACGCCGTCCGGCGACCAGCCCCAGGCCATCGCCGGGCTGGCCGAGCGGATCGAGCGCGGCGACAAGGACGTGGTGCTGCTCGGCGCCACCGGCACCGGCAAGACCGCCACCATCGCCTGGCTGGTGGAGAAGCTCCAGCGGCCGGTCCTGGTCATGCAGCCCAACAAGACCCTGGCCGCCCAGTTCGCCAACGAGCTGCGCGAGATGCTGCCCAACAACGCCGTCGAGTACTTCGTCTCGTACTACGACTACTACCAGCCCGAGGCGTACATCCCCCAGACCGACACCTACATCGAGAAGGACTCCTCGATCAACGACGAGGTCGACCGGCTGCGGCACTCGGCCACCAACTCGCTGCTGACCCGCCGCGACACGGTGGTGGTCGCCTCGGTGTCGTGCATCTACGGCCTGGGCACCCCGCAGGAGTACGTCGACCGGATGGTGCGGCTGCGGGTCGGCGACGAGATCGAGCGCGACGACCTGCTCAGGCAACTGGTCGGCATGCAGTACACCCGCAACGACCTGGCGTTCAGCCGCGGCACCTTCCGCGTCCGCGGCGACACCGTCGAGATCATCCCGCAGTACGAGGAGCTCGCCGTCCGGATCGAGATGTTCGGCGACGAGATCGAGAAGCTGGCCACCCTGCATCCGCTGACCGGCGAGGTGATCAGCGAGGACGAGGAACTGTACGTCTTCCCGGCGTCCCACTACGTCGCGGGCCCGGAGCGGATGGAGCGGGCGATCCGCGACATCGAGGCCGAGCTGGCCGAGCGCCTGGCCGAGCTGGAGGGCCAGGGCAAGCTGCTGGAGGCGCAGCGGCTCCGCATGCGCACCACCTACGACATCGAGATGATGAGGCAGGTCGGCACCTGCTCCGGCATCGAGAACTACTCCCGGCACATCGACGGGCGCCCGGCGGGCTCGGCGCCCAACACCCTGCTGGACTTCTTCCCCGAGGACTTCCTGCTGGTCATCGACGAGTCGCACCAGACCGTCCCGCAGATCGGCGCGATGTACGAGGGCGACGCCTCCCGCAAGCGGATGCTGGTCGAGCACGGCTTCCGGCTGCCCTCGGCCATCGACAACCGGCCGCTGAAGTGGGAGGAGTTCCTGGAGCGCATCGGCCAGACCGTGTACCTGTCGGCCACCCCCGGCTCCTACGAGCTGAACCGGGTCGGCGGCGACGTGGTCGAGCAGGTCATCCGCCCCACCGGCCTGGTCGACCCGGAGATCGTGGTCAAGCCCACCAAGGGCCAGATCGACGACCTGATCCACGAGATCCGGCTGCGCACCGAGAAGGACGAGCGGGTCCTGGTCACCACCCTCACCAAGAAGATGGCCGAGGACCTCACCGACTACCTGCTGGAGATGGGCGTCAACGTCCGCTACCTGCACAGCGAGGTCGACACCCTGCGCCGCATCGAGCTGCTGCGCGAGCTGCGCTCGGGCGAGTTCGACGTGCTGGTCGGCATCAACCTGCTCCGCGAGGGCCTCGACCTGCCCGAGGTGTCGCTGGTCGCGATCCTGGACGCGGACAAGGAGGGTTTCCTCCGGTCGGAGACCTCCCTGATCCAGACCATCGGCCGCGCCGCCCGCAACGTCTCGGGCCAGGTCCACATGTACGCCGACACGGTCACCCCGTCGATGGAGCGCGCGATCGACGAGACCAACCGGCGCCGGGCCAAGCAGATCGCCTACAACACCGAGCACGGCATCGAGCCGACCGCGCTGCGCAAGCGCATCGCCGACATCCTCGACTCGCTGGCCCGCGAGGACGCCGACACCGAGACCCTGATCGGCGGCGCCGGGCGCCAGCAGAGCCGCGGCAAGGCCCCCGTCCCGGGCCTGGCCTCCCGCACCCGTGCCCGCGGCTCCGAGGCGGCGGGCCGCCACGCCGCGGACCTGGTCGGCGAGCGTCCCCGCGAGGAGCTGGAGGGGCTGATCGAGCAGATGACCGCGCAGATGCACCAGGCCGCCACCGACCTCCAGTTCGAGCTGGCCGCCCGCCTCCGCGACGAGATCAAGGAACTCAAGCGGGAGCTGCGCGAGATGAAGGAGGCCGGCGTCAACTGACGGAGGCCCCGGTGCGCGTCCTGCCCGCCTGGCTCCTGGCCAGGACCGCGCCCATGAGAGGCCGTCCGGTTCCAGTTCCCGGTAGGTGCCCCAGCCCCGGTCGATCGCCACGTCGAGCAGGGCGCGGACGACGCCGGGCCGGTGCAGGCCGAGGTAGGCGCCGTCCTCCGCCCGCACCACCCGCCGTAAGACCCGGCGCCTCGGGCACACCTGCGTAGGGGCTGCCCTGGTCCGACTTGGGAATAGGGGGAAGGGCCTGGCGGCACCTGCCCGTAGGCGCCGCCGTAAGGGGGCGGCTGCTGTCCCGGCCGCTCGTCGGGAGCCGGTCGCGGTCGCGTCATGCGGATCATGGTAGGGACTCCCCGCCCACCGACCTGACCGATCTTGCACGGGCAGAAGCGCACCGGTTGACCTCAAGCAAAGTTGAGCTACTAGCGTCGGCGGCGTTCAAGGATGGAAACCTCGGAAGGCGCAGGCGGATGACACGACTTGACCTCGGCCCCATCGGCGTGACCCTGGACGTACGCCCCGACGGCGGTCACCTCGACGACGCCGCCATGCTGGAGAGCCTCGGCTACTCGACGCTCTGGATCGTCGGCGGCCAGTTGGCGACCCTGGATCCCCTGCGAGACGTCATCGGGGCGACCAGGACCGTCCCCGTCGGCAGCGCGATCATCCCCGCCCGGGTGTACGCGCCCGAGGACGTGGTCGCGCTGCGCCGCGACCTCGAGACCTCCCATCCGGGACGGCTGATCACGGGGCTGGGCGGGGCGCACGGCGATCACCCGCTGCGGACCATGAACGCCTACCTCGACAGCCTGGACGCCGCCGACCCGCCCGTCCCGGCCGCCGCCCGCATGCTGTCGGCGCTGGGCCCGCGGATGCTGGAGCTGTCCCGCGACCGGGCGGCCGGTGCCGTGCCGCTGCTGGTCACCCCGGAGTTCACCGCGGACGCCCGGCGGATCCTGGGGGACGAGGCGACCCTGGCCGTCATGGAGTACGTCGTCCTGGAAAGCGATCCGCGGCTCGCAAGGGACACGGTGCGCGAGCCCATCGGCTTCCTGACGAGGGTCGGCGGCTACCCGAAGAACCTGCGCCGGATGGGCTTCACCGAGGAGGACATCGCCGGCCTCAGCGACCGCCTGATCGACGGGCTGGTCGCGTGGGGCGACCTCGACACCGTCACCGCCCGCCTGAAGCGCCACCTGGACGCGGGCGCCGACCAGGTCGTCCTGGTCGTACGCCCCACAGACCCGAACGCCATCCCTCACAAGGAGTGGCGTGCCTTGGCCGACGCCCTCATCGGCTGACTCCGGGCAGCATGCGGCTACCAGGCTGCGGCGATGGAGCGCGTGCCCAGAAGCCCCGCCCAGTCCGCGGACTCGGAGACCGCCGAGTGGAGCCGGGTTCGTGGGTGGGTCGGCTGGTTGCGGGGGTCAGTACGGGAGTTGCTGGAGGGTCCAGCCGTTGCCGTCGGGGTCGGTGAAGGCGGCGTAGGAGACGGCGGGTTTGCCGGGGGCGCCCATGGTCTCGACTTCGGCGATCTCGACGCCGCGGTCGAGGAGCCAGGCTCGGGACGCGTGGATGTCGGAGACGACCAGGTGCAGTCCTTGCACGGAGCCAGGGGGTGTGTCGACGACTCCGGTGCCGATGCAGATCGAGCACGCCGAGCCCGGTGGGGTGAGCTGGACGACGCGGAACTCGTCGCCGAACCGCTGGTCGAGGTCGACGGTGAAGCCGAGCTTGGTGGAGTAGAACTCCTTGGCGCGGTCCACGTCCGAGACCGGGATCGGGACGAGTTCCAGCTTCATGTCCATGGCGGTGTCCTTGTCCGACTGGTGGCCTGCCTCACGGTAGGGCCCTCAACGATCACGTGGGCGGCCGTGGCCATGAGAGGACGCAGGAACACCTGACGAAAGTCATGGGGGCGCCCGCCGATCCTGCATGGTGGACGGGGCGGGCGGATTCCTAGGTTCGACGGCATGAACGATGCCGATCACTGGGCCGCCTCCGCCACGGAGCTGACCAAGGTCTACGGTCAGGGCGAGACGCGGGTGACCGCGCTCGACAAGGTCTCCGTCGGGTTCCGGAGGGGCGAGTTCACCGCGATCATGGGGCCGTCCGGGTCGGGGAAGTCGACCCTGATGCACTGCATGGCGGGCCTCGACTCGCTCACGTCCGGCTCGGCGCGGATCGGCGGTACCGAGCTGGGCTCGCTGGGCGACCGGCGGCTCACCCGGCTGCGCCGCGACCGGGTCGGGTTCGTCTTCCAGTCCTTCAACCTGCTGCCGACGCCGACCACGGGCGAGAACATCACGTTGCCCCTCGACATCGCGCGCCGCAGGCCCGACCCGGAGTGGCTGGCGAGGGTGGTGGCGACGGTGGGCCTGGCCGACCGGCTCGGGCACCGTCCCGGGCAGTTGTCCGGCGGGCAGCAGCAGCGGGTGGCGGTGGCGCGGGCCCTGGTGACGCGGCCCGAGGTCGTGTTCGCGGACGAGCCGACCGGCAACCTGGACTCGCGGTCCGGCACGGAGGTGCTGGGATTCCTGCGCGATTCGGTACGGGGGCTGGGAAGCACCGTGGTGATGGTCACGCACGATCCGGTGGCCGCCGCGTACGCGGACCGCGTGGTGTTCCTCGCCGACGGACGTGTCGTGGGGGAGCTGAGCGGGCCCACCGCCGAGGCGGTGCTCGACTTCGTCAAGCGGCTGGACGCGGGGAGCGGTCAGAACTGATGGTCCGTACCGCGTTGCGCGACGTTATCGCGCACAAGGCCCGGCTGCTGATGACCGCGCTCGCCGTTCTGCTCGGCGTGGCGTTCGTGTCCGGCACGCTGGTGTTCACCGACAGCGTCTCCACCGCCTACACGCGCGGCTCCGAGAGGAGCTTCGACCGCGTGGACGTCCGGATCCGTCCCATCGGGACGGGGGACTCGGGCGGCACCGGCAGCCTGCTCGACAGGCGCCTGCTGGACCGGGCGGGCGCGCTGCCGGGCGTCGCGTCCGCCACCGGCACGGTGTCCGGTTTCACCGCGCTGGCGGGACGGGACGGCCGGATGCTCGGCGACGGCTGGGCCACCATGGGCGCCAACTACTCCGGGCAACCGCTGGTGGAGGGACGGGCGCCGCGCGCCGCCGGCGAGATCGCCATCGACGCCGAGACCGCCGCGCGCAGCGGGTACGGGGTGGGCGACACCGTCCGGCTGTCGGTGAGCGGACCCGTGCTGGACGGGCGGGTCACCGGTGTCTTCTCCACGACCGATGGGAACGTCGCGGCGGGCGGCACGCTCACCGTCTTCGACACCGCCACGGCCCAGCGCCTGTTCGCGGAGCCGGGCCGCTACAACCACATCGACCTGGAGGCGGCGCCCGGCACGTCCCAGGACGCGCTGCGGCGGCAGGTGGAGCGGCTGCTGCCGTACGGGAGCGAGGCCGTCACCCGGGGCGAGCTGGTCCGGCAGCAGACGGCCCGGAACGCCGCGAGCTTCTCCTCGCTCTCCCAGATCCTCCTGGCCTGCGCGGGCGTGGCGCTGTTCGTCGGCGGCTTCCTGATCGTCAACACCTTCACGATGCTGATCGCCCGGCGCGGCAGGGAGCTGGCGCTGCTGCGCGCGGTCGGCGCGACCCGGGGGCAGGTGACCAGGTCGGTGCTGGCCGAGGCCGCCATGGTCGGCCTCGTCGCGTCCGCGGTGGGCCTGGCCATCGGCGCCGGTGTGGGCGCGGCCGTCCGCGCGCTGCTGTCGGCCTCGGGCGGCCTGCTGCCCGACGGCCCGCTGGTCATCAGCTCCGCCACCGTGCTGGTCTCGCTGGGGCTCGGTCTCGGCGTCACGCTGGCCGCCGCGTGGCTGCCCGCCCGGCACGTCTCGGCGATCCCGCCGGTGGCGGCGCTGAGCGGCGCGTACACGCCACCGGCCGGGCGGCGCCTGGTGGTGCGCGACTCCATCGGCGCCGTCCTCGCCGCGACCGGTGGCGGCATGGTGGTCGCCTCCACCTTCGCGGACGGGGGCGGCACCGCGGCCCTGGACGAGCAGGAGGCGTTGCTGGGCCTGGGGGCGGTGCTGCTGCTCACCGGCGTGTTCGTGCTGACCCCGCTGATCTCCCGACCGGTGATCGCCGCCGCCGGGCCCGCGCTGCGCCGCTTCGGCGTGGTCGGACGGCTGGCCGGGCGGAACGCCGTGCGCGATCCGCGCCGCACGGCCGCCACCGCCTCGGCGCTGACCATCGGCCTCACTCTGATCACGGCCCTGAGCGTGCTCGGCACCAGCGCCGACAGGACCATCCGGGAACTGGCCGGAGCCGACTACATCCGCGCCGACTACGTCGTCACCATGGCGAACTCCGGTTCCCTCGCGCCCGACGCGGAGCGGCGGCTGAACGCGCTGGAGGAGGTCGTCGCGTCGTCCCCGAGGCGGGAGACGCCGGCCCGTGTGGACGGTGAGGACCAGGCGGTGACGGGCTTCGACACGGCGACGATCCGGCAGCTGGTCGGGTTCGAGTTCGTCGAGGGGACGTACGCCCCCGGCGACACGGCCGTGGTCGACGACGTGACCGCCGCCGAGCGCGGCTGGCGCGTCGGCGACACCCTCACGGTCGTCTGGCCGGACGGCAGGCGCGGCACGCTGACGGTCAGCGGCCTCTACCGGAGCGCCTTCGACAGGGGTGTGAAGGTCGACACCTCCGTGATGGACCCGCATCTGGACCGCATCGCCGACAACCAGATCTTCCTCAAGACCAGGGGCGGGACGAGCGACGCCAACAGGCGCGCCGTGGAGAGGGCGCTGGGCGGCAGTCCGGCCGTCCGCGTCTCCGACAAGGACGACCTGGTGAAGCAGTTCACGGGCGCGGTCGGGATCGTCCTGAGCGTCCTGTACGGGATGCTCGCGCTCGCCGTCCTCGTCGCGGTCCTCGGCGTGGTGAACACGATGGCGATGTCCGTCCACGAACGCGCGCGGGAGATCGGGCTCCTCCGCGCGGTCGGGCTGGACCGCCAGGGCGTCCGCCTGATGATCCGCCTGGAGGCGACGGTCATCGCGCTGTTCGGCGGGGCGCTGGGCGTCGCGCTCGGCGTCCTGCTCGGCTGGGCGGCCGGTGAGCTGGTCTCCACGACGGTCCTGGACACCTGGAGCTTCGTGGTCCCCTGGGGACGCCTGGCGCTCGTGCTGGTGTCGGCGGCGCTGGTCGGCGTGGAGGCCGCGGTGTGGCCGGCGCGCCGCGCCACCAGGCTCGGCACGCTGGAGGCGATCGGCGCCGGATGAGGCGGTGTCCCGGAGGGGACGTACGATCGCGGGATGAGCATGGAGCCGCGGCCCGCGCGGGAGACGGATCTGGCCGTCCTGCCGGAGATCGAGAGGTCGGGCGACGCGATGTTCGCGGACCTGGGGATCGTGTTCCCTCCCGGGCCCATGGTGATCGAGACGATGATCGGGAAGGGCGCGGACATCCTGGTGGCCGGGAACCCGCCGGTGGGGTTCGCCGCCGTCCGCGAGCTGGACGGCGCGGCGCATCTGGAGCAGATCTCCGTGCGCTCCGACCTGGTGGGGCACGGCATCGGCGGCCGGCTGCTCAAGGAGGTGCTCGCGCGCGCCGCCGAGGAGGGCGCTCCCGGGGTGTCGCTGCTGACCTTCCGGGACGTCCCCTGGAACGGGCCCTGGTACGCCAGGCACGGCTTCGCCGTCCTGCCCGAGGAGCGATGGACGCCTGGGCTGCGCGCCCATTGGAACGCCGAGGTCGGCGCGCGGCTGCATGAGCTGGGGCCGCGCGTCGTCATGTGGGCGCCGTCGCCGGGCCCGGACGACACTGATCGATCTACAATGTAAAGGCGGGAACCCGGTCGGGCCCATGGACGTCGTCTCATGGCGAGGGGAGGGGGCGCATGCGCATCGGGCTCGGTGGACGGGGTCGCTCGGTCGCCGTCCTCATCGGGCTGCTCGCCGTGGCGATCGTCCCGCTGGTCGCGTTCCCCGCCGTCCGCTGCGAGATCTTCGGCGGCGGCTGCCCCCGGCCGGTCGCCGCGAAGGCCGACGACACGGTGCGGGCGCCGCAGCGCCGCCCGCTCACCCCGGTCGAGGCCGCGACCAGCGGCACGTACGTGGCGCTCGGCGACTCCTACTCCTCCGGCGTGGGCGCCGAGGCGACCGCGGCCGACCACAACCCGCTGTCGGGGTGCCAGCGGACGTCCAAGGCGTACTACCACCAGATCGCCAGGTCGTTCAGGTTCAGGTCGACCGCGTTCTGGGCCTGTGCGGGCGCCACCACGCGCACCGTCCTGACGGGCAAGTCGGGGGAGCCGTCCCAGCTGAACCGGATCGACGGCGGCACCAGCCTGATCACGATCAGCGTGGGCGGCAACGACGTCGGGTTCTCGAAGGTGATGGCCGGCTGCGTGGTGAAGCTGCCGTGGAGCCGCACCTGCACCGAGCAGGGCAAGGACGTGGCGTACCGGATCGCCGACCTGCGCCGCTCGCTGCCCGACCTGTACGCGCGGATCATCGCGAAGGCGCCCCGGGCGCGGATCGTGGTGATGGGGTACCCGCGTCCGTTCTCCGAGGTGGACGGTGCGGCGGGCGACAACATCTCGGTGGGGGACCAGCAGTGGCTGAACGCGCGGGCGCGTGATCTGAACGAGGTGATCCGGCAGACCGTGGCGGAGGCCGACCAGCGCGTGGCGGAGACCGGCGGCGCGGGCAGCGTGGAGTTCGTGGACGCTTACAGCGCCTTCGCGGGCCACGAGGTGGGCAGCGCGGACCCGTACATGAACGGCCTGGGCGTCAGCCTCTCGTCGCTGGCGGCCGAGCCGCGCAGCTTCCATCCGACGGTGCGCGGGCACGAGGCGCTGGCGCGCCTGTTCATCGCGCAGATCAACCGGGGCCCGGGACGGCCGCTCCATCAGTTCCGCTGAGCCGGTTGAGCCGGTCGAGGGCGTCGGTGAACTCCTCGATCATCTCGTAGACGACCTGGCGGGCGGGTTTGACGGCGTTGAGGTAGCCGACGCACTGGCCGACGAAGTAGTTGGCGAGCGCCCGCGCCCCGGGATGGCCGGACTCGGCGATCTTGTCGATCTGGTTCAGCGCGCCCTGCGCGATGATCATCTGGAGGGGCATGCCGAGCGCGCCGGGGCTGTCCGGGCCGTCCCATTCGTCGGTCCAGGCGGAGCGGAGCTGGCGGGCGGGCTTGCCGGTGCGGGACCGGGATCTGACGGTGTCGCGGGACGTGGCGGCGAGCAGCTTCTCCTTGACGGCGGGCGCGGTCTCGGCCTCCTCGGTGGTGAGCCAGACCGAGCCGCACCAGACGCCGGAGGCGCCCAGCGCCATCGCGGCGGCCATCTGGCGTCCGGTGGCGATGCCGCCGGCGGCCAGCACGGGGATCGGGGCGACGGTGTCGACGACCTCGGGGACCAGCACCATGGTGGAGATCTCGCCGGTGTGCCCGCCGGCCTCGCCGCCCTGCGCGACGATGATGTCGGCTCCGGCGGCGACCTGGCGGCGGGCGTGCTCGGCGGTGCCGACGAGGGCGGCGACCGGGACGCCCGCGCCGCGGGCGGCGTCCACCATCTGGGGCGGGGGCGGGCCGAGCGCGCTGGCGATGAGGCGGATGGGGTGCGCGAGCGAGACGTCGATGAGTGCGGTGGCGCCCTCCTTGGTGACCTGGGTTCCGCCTGAGCGGGCGTTGCCGGTGCTTGACGGGGTCCGCGCGGGCATGGGGACGTCGTATTTCTCGAAGAGGTGGCGCAGGAAGGTCCAGTGCTCCTCGGGGATGGCGGCGAGCATGGTGTCGAGGCCGCCCTCGCCGCGTCCGGCCCGTTCGGCGGATTCGTCGATCTTGCCGGGGACCAGCACGTCCACGCCGTACGGGCGGCCGCCGACGTGCTCGTCCAGCCAGGTCAGCTCCTTTTCGAGCTGGTCGGGGGTGTAGGCGACGGCGCCGAGCACGCCCATGCCGCCGGCGTTGGTGACGGCGGCGACGACGTCGCGGCAGTGGCTGAAGGCCAGCAGCGGGAACTCGATGCCCAGCGTCTCGCAGATCTCGGTGCGCACGGCTCGTACGCTAGGCCCCGAACGCCGTTCGGTCTAGGGGCGGAAGAGCAGCGCGGTCTCGCCCTCGTCCGGATGCTCGTAGTGGGCCCGGAGCGGCAGGTTCTCGCGCAGCTCGCCGGGCGCGACGCCGGCCAGCCGCGTGTGCAGCCACGGGCCTTCGGCCAGTTCCACCAGGGCCAGGATCGCCGGGGGCGGCACCGTCCCGTCCTCGGCGGGGCGGCCGTGCACGACCGTCCAGCTCACCAGGGTCGCGTCGCCGCGGGCCTCCGCCCAGTCCAGGCCCTCTTCGCCGCACTCGGCGCAGGTGCCCTGGTCCGGTGCCGACCAGTGGCCGCAGGACGCGCAGCGCCTGATCATCAGCCGTTCGGACGCCGTCCCGTCGAAGAAGGGGTCGGTGCGCCCGTCCCGGCGCAGGATGCCGATGTCCACGCCTAGGCCTCCTTCGGATGCGGGCTGAGGATCAGCGTGGAGTGGTGGTCGAGGATGCCGCCGTTCCCGCTGACCAGGATCACGTCGTTGCGGTCGGCCTGGCGCTCGCCGCCGTCCCCGCGTCCCTGGATGACCGCCTCCGACAGCGGGGTCATGCCCCACATGTAGTACGCCGACAGTTGCCCGCCGCCGGTGTTGGTGGGCAGCGCGCCGCCGGGCCCGAGGGCGCCGGAGGCGGCGAACGCGCCGCCCTCGCCCTTGGCGCAGAACCCGTAGTCCTCCAGCGTCACCACGACGGTGTAGGTGTAGCAGTCGTAGAGCTGCGCCTGGCTGATGTCGTCCACGGTCACACCGGCCATCTTCATCGCGATCGGCCCGGACGTGGCCGCGCCCGTGGTGAGCCCGAAGCCGCTGCCGCGTTCCCTGCGGTGACCGGGATGGCCCTGCCCCCAGCCCCACACGTGGACGGGCGGCCGTGCCAGGTCGCGGGCACGGTTAGAGCTGGTGAGCACGACGGCGATGGCGCCGTTGGAGACCAGGCAGCAGTCCAGGAGGCGCAGCGGCTCGGCCACCCAGCGGGACGAGCGGTGGTCGTCCAGCGTGATCGGCTCCCGCATCTGCGCCCGCGGGTTCCGGGACGCCCATGCGCGCGTGCTCACGGCGACGGCCCCGAGCTGTTCGGTGGTGGTTCCGTACCGGGCCATGTGCCGCTGGGCGGCGAGCGCGTAGAAGGTGTTGACGGACCGGAACCCCAGCGCCGCCGTCATCCCGCCGTACCCGTACCACTGCGCCTGTCCCGGCGCGGCCCCGGACCCCGCCGGGGCGCCCCGGTCGTACGCCGAGCCCGCCGATTGCCTGGGCTTGAGCGGTGCGTCGGCGAACACGCAGGCCACCGTGGACGCGGCGCCGCTGAGGATCGACGTCGCCGCGTACGAGACCATCGCGCCCGCGGTGGCGCCGAAGGAGTTCACCAGGGACAGCAGCCGCAGGTCGCGCAGGCCCAGCGTGGCGGCCAGCTCGATCCCCGGTGACCCGCCCAGGCCATGGCTGACCAGCAGCCCGTCGAGGTCGCCGAGTGTCAGCCCGGCGTCCGCCACCGCCAGCCGCACCGCCTCGGCCGCGAACGAGCGCGGGCTGCGCCCGTACACCCTGCCGAGCTCGGTCATGCCGAGACCGACGATCGCGGCGCCCGTGCCCTCACCCATGCCCCCACGGTACCGAATCACATTCGGCTCATCCGGAGGGGGTGCGGGGGCCGCGCTCAGCTCGCGAGCACCGCCTGGAGGAAGTCGCGGGTGCGCTGCTCGGACGGCTCGCCGAAGATCTGCTCGGGCGGGCCCTCCTCGACGATCTGGCCCTTGTCGAACATCAGGACCCGGTCGGAGATGTCCCTGGCGAACCCCATCTCGTGGGTCACGCACAGGATCGTCAGGTCGCTGGTGCGCGCGATGTCGCGCAGCAGGTCCTGGACGCCCACCACCAGTTCCGGGTCGAGCGCCGAGGTGACCTCGTCCAGCAGCAGCACCTTCGGCTCCATGGCCAGGGCCCGCGCGATGGCGACGCGCTGCTGCTGCCCGCCCGACAACTGCGTGGGGTGCGCGTTCGCCCTGTCGCCCAGCCCGACCAGGTCCAGCAGCCGGTGGGCGCGCTCGGCGGCCTCGTCCTTGGACAGCCCCAGCACGTGCATCGGCGCCTCGGTGAGGTTCCGCAGCACGTTCATGTTGGGGAACAGGTTGAACTGCTGGAACACCATGCCGACCTGCTTGCGCATCTCGTGCAGGTGCCGTTCGTTGGCCGGGACGAGGGCGCCGCCCTTCCTCATGTGCCACAGCGGCTCGTCGCCGATGCGGATCACGCCGCCGTCGAGCCGTTCCAGCGTCATCAGCAGCCGCAGGATCGTGGTCTTGCCCGAGCCGCTGGGCCCGATCAGCGTCACATGCTCGCCGGGCGAGACGTGGAAGTCCAGCTCGCGCAGCACGACGTTGTCGCCGAACCGCTTGACGACCTTCTCGAAGTGGATGCCCGGGGCCTGGCCGCCGTCCGGGCGGGCCGGGCCTTCGTCGGCGCGCTTGGCGAGCGGCGACTCCTCCGGCGTCGGGGTTTCGGGGGTGGTGTCAGTAGGTGGCATAGCGCCTCTCCAGGCGACGGACGGCGATCGACGACACGATGCTGACGACGATGAACAGCACGGCGATGGTGGTGAGCGGCTCGAGGGTCTTGAACGACCTCGCCCCCTCCTGGTACGCGACGCCGAGGAGTTCCAGGACGGTGATGCCGAACAGCAGCGGCGAGTCCTTGAACATGGCGATCAGGTAGTTGCCGAGCGTGGGTATCACCTTGCGGACGGCCTGCGGGAGGACCACGTCCTGCCAGACCCGCCGCTTCGGCAGGTTCAGCGCGGTGCACGCCTCCCACTGTCCCCGGGGGACGTCGGCGATGCCCGCCCGGTACACCTCGGCGGTGTAGGTGGAGTAGTGGATGCCGAGGCCGAGGATGCCCGCGGAGAGCGGCCCGAGCGTGAGCCCGAACTCCGGGAACACGTAGAAGACGAAGAACAGCTGCACCAGCAGCGGGGTGCTGCGGATGAACTCCATCACCCATCGCGTGACCTGGCTGACGACCCTGCTGGGCGAACGGCGCAGCATCGTCCACACCAGGCCCAGCACCAGGGCCAGCGCGTAGCCGACCAGCGTGGCCACGACCGTGATCCGCAGGCCGCTCAGCATGTCGGGCAGGAACTGCCCGGTGTACTCCCAATCCCAGGTCACGCGTCCTCCTCATGGGGTGACGGCATGATCGAGCGCGGCGCAAGCATGGCGTCACCCCACCGTTCCGCCGCCCGGCGCGGACGCCGCGACGGTGGCCGGGTCGGCCTTGTCACGGGACGGCCCGCGGCCCAGCATCCGGTCCACCCGCCGCTCGGCGTAGCGGACGAACAGTTGCAGTAGCTGCGCGATGACGAAGTACATCACCAGGATGGTGGTGAAGGTCCACACCGTCTCGCCGGTGTTGGTGCGGATCTGCTGGGCCCGGAACGTCAGGTCCGCGATGGTGATCAGCGAGACCAGCGCGGTGCCCTTCATCAGCTCGATGAGCAGGTTCCCGAACGGCGGCAGCATCAGCGCGATCGCCTGCGGCAGCAGCACCCGGCGCAGCCGCTGGGCGGGCCGGAAGTTCAGCGCCACCGTGGCCTCGTACTGGGCCCTGGGAACGGACTGGATCGCGCCGCGCACCACCTCGGCCCCGTAGGCGCCGACGTTGAGGCCGAGCGCGAGCACCCCGGCGAACATCGGCACCAGTTCCAGGCCGAGGTTGGGCAGCGAGTAGAAGAACCAGTACATCAGCACCAGGGCGGGCGAGCCGCGGAAGAACTCCACGTACACGCGGTTCAGGACGCGCACCGCGCGGTGCCGCGAGGTACCGGCGATGCCGAACACGAGCGCGAGCACCAGGGCCAGCGCGCTGCCGTAGACGGTGAGCTGGATCGTGATCCACGCGCCCTGCACCAGCAGCCGGTAGCTGTCGAGGACGTCGCCCACGGCTCAGACCGCGCAGAACTTGGCGGCGGTGTCGTCGGCGGCCGGCAGCTCCGCCTGGGTGAAGCCGAACGGCTGGATGATCGGCAGCAGCTTGTTCTGCCGCTTGAACTCGGCCAGCTTGTCGTTGAACGCCTTGAGCAGGTCGGTGTCGGCCTTCCGGAACGCGAACCCGCCCGCGCCGAGCTGCTCCTTGCCGTCGATCACCGGGGTGAACGGCTGGGTCAGCTCGTACGGCTCGCCCTTGTGCTTGGACAGCAGGTCGGCCAGCGAGATGCGGGTGAGCGCGATCGCGTCGATCCGCTCTGCCTTCAGCGCCTCGTACGCCGAGGGCTGGTCCTCGAACGTCTTGATCTGCCCCTTGGGCACGCCCAGCTCCTCGGCGAACCGTCCCTCGACCGCGCCGGTGAGCACGCCCACGTCGGCCTTGGCCCGGGCGAGGTCCTCGAACTTGGTGATGTTCTTGGGGTTGCCCTTGGGCACCATGAACGCGTTCTTGGCCACGTAGTCGGGGTCGGAGAAGGCGACCGACGCGCAGCGTTCCTTGGTGATGAACATCCCGGCCGCGATCACGTCGAACCGCCGGGCGTTCAGCCCGCCGATCAGGCCGCCGAAGGCGACCTGGACCCCCTCCACCTCGGGGATGCCGATCTCCTTGAAGATCGCCCGGGCCAGCTCCGGCGCCTCCCCGGTGAGCCTGCCCGAGCTGTCGGTGTACCCGTAGGGCGCCTCGTTGGCGAAGCCGACCTTGATCTTGCCGTCCTGTCTGGCCTTCTCCAGGCTGCCGCCACCCTGCCGTTCCTGCTCGGGATCGGTGGTGGAGCAGCCGGCCGCGGCCAGCGAGACGCCGGCGCCGAGCAGCACGCCTGCGCGCAGGAAGTCGCGTCGTGAGGAAGTCATCGTTGATCTCCTTGGAGGCCCCGCGACCGCCACGCGCCCGGAAGGGCCCGCGGCGGCCGCGGAGCGTGGTGTCGGTGGCGGGTGATCTTGGTTGGCGGGTGGCTGGAAAGGTGGACGCCGCGTGAAGGGCTGTTTAAGGAAATCGGTGTGGCGGCGCCGCTGGTTACGCACCCACCGGTGTGAAGTCGCGGGCGCCGATGAACGACGGCCTCGGCGAGTCCGCCGCGAACGGCTTCACGCAGGCGTTCTCGACGCTGTTGAACACGATGAACACGTTCGAGCGCGGGTACGGGGTGATGTTCCCGTTGGAGCCGTGCATGCAGTTGCAGTCGAACATGGTCGCCGAGCCCGCCGCGCCGGTGAACAGCTCGATACCGTACCTGTCGGCGAGGATCGACAGGCTGCCCGCGTCGGGCGTGCCGACCTGCTGGTCCTTCAGGGACCGCTTGTAGTGGTCGTCGGGGGTCTCGCCCACGCACGACACGAAGGTCTTATGCGAACCGGGCATGATCATCAGCCCGCCGTTGTGGACGAAGTTCTCCGTCAGCGCGATGGAGATGCTGACCGCGCGCATGCGCGGCATGCCGTCCTCGGCGTGCCAGGTCTCGAAGTCGGAGTGCCAGAAGAAGTCCCTGCCGCCGAACCCCGGCTTGTAGTTGACCCTGCTCTGGTGGACGTAGACCTCCGAGCCGAGGATCTGCCGGGCGCGGCCCACCACCCGCGGGTCGCGGACCAGGTTGGCGAACACCTCGCTGATCCGGTGCACCTCGAAGATGGAGCGCACCTCGTCCGAGCCCTTCTCGGTGACGGTCCGCTCGTCCCGCAGCACCGCCGGGTCGGACGACAGCCGCCGCAGCTCGGCGCGGTAGTCCTCCACCTCCGCGGGCTCCAGCAGCCGGTCGATGGTCAGGTAGCCGTCGGCCTCGAAGGACTTCAGCGTGGCGGCGTCGATCGGCCCGTCCTCGGGACGGCCGTACACGACCGGGTCCTGGCGGTAGAGGAGCGCGGGCTCGCCGCACCGGCGGGTGGGATAGGCGTCGTCGATGGACGGATGGTTCTGGATGATGCTCACGAGGTCGCGTCCTCCTCGGTCGGATCCTCCACGGTCAGGAGGGGGTAGACACCGTTCTCGTCATGCACCTCCCGGCCGGTGACCGGCGGGTTGAAGACGCACACGGTGCGCACGTCGGTGTGGGCGTTGAGGGTGTGGTGCTCGTGGCCGTCGAGCAGGTACATCACGCCGGGCTCGATGCGGTGCCGCTCGCCGGTCTCGTCGTTGACGAGCTCGCCCTCGCCCTCGATGCAGTACACGGCCTCGATGTGGTGCGCGTACCACATCCTGGTCGAGGTGCCCGCGTACAGCACCGTGTCGTGCAGCGAGAAGCCCACCCTGTCGCCGGCCAGCACGAAACGGCGGCTGCACCAGGTCGGTGCCTGCACGTCGCGCTCTGTTCCGATGATGTCCTTGAGAGAACGGACGATCACGTCGTGTTTCCTTTCCGGTGTCGCGCCTGGGTCGGGGGACCGGCGCTCAGACCGACACGGTCTCGCGCACGGCGCGCACCGAGTCGGCGATGATCTCCAGGCCCCGGTCCAGCTCGGCCTCGGTGGTGGTGAGCGGCGGCAGCAGCTTGACGACCTCGCTCTCGGGGCCCGAGGTCTCCATCAGCAGGCCGCGGCCGAACGCCTCGGCGCACACCCTCGGCGCGGCCTCGGCGTCCCGCATGACCAGGCCCCAGGCCAGCCCGCGGCCGCGCACGCCCTCGACGGCGCCGGCGTGCTCCATCGCGATCTCGTTCAGCGCCCGCTCCACCTGGCCGCCCTTGGCGGTGGTCTGCTTCTCCAGGTCCTCGCCCGTCCAGTAGTCCTCCAGGGCGCCGGTGGCGGTGACGAACGCGGGGTTGAAGCCGCGGAAGGTGCCGTTGTGCTCGCCCGGCTCCCACACGTCCAGGTCCCGCCGCAGCAGCGTGATCGCGAACGGCAGCCCGTACCCGCTCAGCGACTTGGACAGGCAGACGATGTCGGGGACGATCCCGGCCTCCTCGAAGCTGAAGAAGCTCCCGGTGCGGCCGCAGCCCATCTGCACGTCGTCGACGATCAGCAGGATGTCGTGCCGCCTGCACAGGTCGGCCAGGCCGCGCAGCCAGTCGGCGGTGGCCACGTTGATCCCGCCCTCGCCCTGCACGGTCTCGACGATCACGGCGGCGGGCTTGTCGAGGCCGCTGCCGCTGTCGTCCAGCATCGTCTCCAGCAGCAGGAAGTCGGGGGTGCGGCCGTCCAGGTAGTTGTCGTAGGGCATGGTGACGCCGTGCCCGAGCGGCACGCCCGCCCCGTCCCGTTTCATCGAGTTGCCGGTCACGGCCAGCGCGCCCAGCGTCATCCCGTGAAAGGCGTTGGTGAAGCTGATGACCGTCTCCCGGCCGGTGTATTTGCGCGCCAGTTTGAGCGCGGCCTCCACCGAGTGGTTTCCCGCGGGCCCCGGGAACTGGACCTTGTAGTCGAGCCCGCGCGGGCGCAGCACGATCTCGTCGAAACGCTCCAGGAACTCGCGTTTGGCGACGGTGTACATGTCCAGGCCATGGACCACCGCGTCGCTCGCGAGGTAGTCCATGAGCCGCTGTTTCAGAAGTGGATTGTTATGCCCGTAGTTAAGCGTTCCGGCGCCGGCGAAGAAGTCGAGGTAGGATTTGCCGTTCTCATCGGTCATATGGCTTCCGCTGGCGGTGCTGAACACGGTGGGCCAGCCCCTGCAGTAGCCGCGGACCTCGGATTCGAGGTGGGTGAAAACGTCCATGTTTCTGCCTCCGGGAGGTGGGGGTGGACAGGTGGGGTGGACGGGGGCGAAAAGTGGATCTTGGAAAAGGCGGCGGGCATGCCGCCCTCCGGGCAGGGCCCGCTCGTCCCTGCCCGTGCCGTCTCGCGCTAAGTGGCCGGCCGTGCCGCGCGCGGGCGCGCCGCGTGCGCCCGCGCGGGCGCCGGGCCCGCGGGCACGGCGGCCGTCAGCGGGCCGATCCGGAACAGCTCTTCGGGCTCGTGGCCTTCGGGAAAGTGCTCGGTACCGAACAAGGGGGTGCGTTCCAGCGGGCAGCCGCGGGCCCGGGCGAAGGATTCGAACATCCTTGTGGAGGCGGTGTTGTCCGGCGTGACGGTGGCCTCCAGGTAGGTGTGGCCGCGCGGCGCGAGCCGGTCGCCGAGGGCGTCCAGCATGCGGCGCGCCAGGCCCCGCCCCCGGAACGAGGGGTCGACGGCCACCTGCCAGACGAAGAAGGTGTCGTCACTCCCGGGGCGTATGTAGCCGGTGATGAAACCGCACGGCCCTGTTTTCGCACGGGCCACTACGGACGTACCGGAGAAGTCCCGGCACCACAGTAGGTAGCTGTACGGCGAGTTCACGTCCAGAACTCGCGATTCCCGTGCGAGCCGCCACAACTCCGGGCCGTCTTCGAGCCGTGGCTCCTCCAGTCGTATGGCCGGGTCCGGTCCTGTTCGGTCAGCGGGCGATTGCAGGGGTTGCGCTGCCATGTCCAGGTAATTTAGCGAATCACCGCCGCTGATCGCTACGGATTGTTATCCGGCCGATGTTTAGCCTTCCCGGTACTGGGTATAACAAAAAGCTTGTCAATTTCGGGTTTATTTTCGGGCGTTCCGCGCTCGCCGTTCCGGCGCAATTCCGGGTGCTACGCAGGTGTAACCCGGGAACCCGGACGGCGGCCCGCGGGCCGCTCGTCACGGCGCACTCTAGGCGTTTGTTACAGGCGTGTGACGGAATCTATGTCTCATTTGTGTGACGTGAATCACAAGAACTTCGTGTCAACGAGGTGCGTGCGGCCCGCGTCACGTTCCGTTACGCGAGGTGAGAGCGGTGCCGGCGGCCTGTGCGCCGGCTGAACACCCCCTGAAAGGGGCCACCCGCCCGACCGGCGCCGTCCGGGGAGGTCACCCGTCCGAGCGGGCGAAGCGGTCGGTCGCCTCGATCAGGCGGTGCAGGGTCCCCGGCTCGCTGTAGGCGTGGCCGGCGTCGTCGACGATGTGGAACTCTGCCTCGGGCCAGGCGCGGTGCAGATCCCACGCGGTGGCCACCGGCGTGCACACGTCGTACCGGCCCTGGACGATCACCGCCGGGATGTGCCGGATCCTGCCCACGTCGCGCAGAAGCTGGTCCTCCTCGAAGAACCCCTCGTTGACGAAATAGTGGTTCTCGATGCGGGCGAAGGCCACCGCCTGGTCGGGCTCGCCGAACGCCTTGGCCATGTCCGGGTCGGGGCGCAGCGTGAGCGTCCGTCCCTCCCACAGCGACCACGCCCGCCCGGCGGCGACCCGCACGTCCCGGTCGGGGGAGTTGAGCCGCTCGGTGTAGGCGGCGAGCAGGTCGTCACGCTCGTCCTCGGGGATCGGGGCCAGGAAGTCCTCCCACAGGTCGGGGAACAGCAGCGAGGCGCCCTCCTGGTAGAACCAGTACAGCTCGAACGGCCGCAGCATGAAGATGCCGCGCAGCACCATCTCCGAGACCCGGTCCGGGTGCGTCTCCGCGTACGCGAGCGCCAGCGCGCTGCCCCACGACCCGCCGAACACCAGCCACCGTTCGACGCCCAGGTGCTCGCGCAGCCGCTCCATGTCGGCCACCAGGTTCCAGGTGGTGTTGGACTCCAGGGACACCGCCGGGTCGCTGGCGTGCGGGAGGCTGCGACCGCAGTTGCGCTGGTCGAACAGCACGATCCGGTACGCCTCCGGGTCGAACTGGCGGCGGTGCGCGGGGCTGCAGCCGCCGCCGGGACCGCCGTGCAGCATCACCGCAGGCTTGCCCTCGGGGTTCCCGCAGACCTCCCAGTAGATCTGCTGGCCGTCACCGACATCGAGCATCCCGGACTCGTACGGCTCGATCGGCGGGTACAGCGTGCGAAGTTCCATGAGCGCCGATTGTCGCACCGCGACCGTCCCCGGACGGCCCTCGCCGCGCTCGTTTCGCGCCTCGCGGCACGCCCGCCCGCGCGGCCTAGTAGCCTCCTGCCGTGGCACGGAGCGGACCCTGTGGACGATCCATGCGCGCGAATAGACGGCGAGGATCGAGAAACTAAACCCCAAACTGGGCAAACGCCGTGCTCGACGGCACTAGAGTGCGTTGGGTGAGCGAAGCGACGAGGCGCCGGGCGGAGTGCGGCCGCCGGGCGAGGAGTGCGGCGAGCACCATGCGAACGACGGCCCCGCGAGAGCGGCTCCGCGTCGCCGGGCGAGGAGACACGTGAGCGAGCTTGCGAGCGAACCGATGAGCGCGGCGGTCCCGCTCATGGGGCCGACGAGGGAGGCCGCGTGAGTGAGCTGAACGGATCGGGTTCACGGCCCGTCCAGAACACCGGCGCTCCCTGGCCGCGGCCGGCCAGGGACGCGGCGGCGAAGCAGCCGATCAAGGCGGCCGGGCAGCAGCCGGGCGCTCAGCAACCGGCTGCGCAGCCCCCGGGCGCACAGCCACCGGGTGCCCGGCCGCCCGCCGAGCCCGCCCGGCCCGAGCCGGAGCGGCAGGAGGCGCAGCCCTGGGACATCGTGGAGCGGCTGCGCCAGATGGCCGACCTCATCGGCGACGCCCTGGCCGCCGGTGAGCGCAAGGTCAACGAGGCGCAGACCGACCTGCAGTCGATCCAGGCGGAGAAGGAGTCGGCGCAGCGCGACGCGGCCGCCGCCTGGGGCGAGGTGCAGCGGGCGCGGGGTCAGGCCGAGCAGGCGGACCGGCGCGCGGTGGAGGCCGAGCGGCGGCTGGCCGAGGCGCAGAAGGAAGCGGCCGCCCAGTTGCAGGCCGCCAAGGCGGAGAAGGAGTCGGCGCAGCGCGACGCGGCCGCCGCCTGGGGCGAGGTGCAGCGGGCGCGGGGTCAGGCCGAGCAGGCGGACCGGCGCGCGGTGGAGGCCGAGCGGCGGCTGGCCGAGGCGCAG
>NZ_BSTM01000003.1:335273-400680 GCF_030269515.1 Actinomadura sp. NBRC 104412
CGCAGAAGGAGGCCGCCGCCCAGATCCAGGCCATCCAGGCCGAGAAGACCGCGCAGGTCCAGGCCATCCAGGCGGAGAAGACCGCCCAGGTCCAGGCGATCCAGGCCGAGAAGGAGTCCGCGCAGCGCGACGCGGCGGCGGCCTGGAACCAGGCCCAGCAGGGCCGCGCCCAGGCCGACCAGGCCCGAGCCCAGGCCGAGAAGGCCCAGGCGGGGCTGGAGCAGGCCGAGCGGGCCCTTGAGGAGGCCGCCAGCGCCAGGCGCGCCGTCGAGGCCGAGCGCGACCGGCTCAAGGACCAGGCCGCCGAGCTCTCGCGGGCGCTGGAGGCGGCGCACGCCGATCTGTCCGGCCTGCGCGCCAAGCTCACCGACGCGGAGATGAAGACCCAGAACCTCCAGCACTCCGCCGCGGCCGCCGCCAAGGAGGCCGAGGACGCCCGGCGCCGCGCCCAGACCGCCGAGGCCGAGCGCCAGCAGGCCCTCGACACCGCCGCGCAGTCGCTTGAGGCCGCCAAGAAGGCCGAGCGCGAGCGCGACACCGCCGTCCAGGCCCAGGCCCGCGCGGAGTCGGAGACCACGCTGGCGCGCGGGCAGGCCGAGCAGGCCGGCCGGGAGCGCGACCAGGCCGCGAGCGCGATGCGGCAGGTCGCCGCCGAGCGCGACGCGATCAGCGAGAAGCTCAAGGAACGCGACCAGTGGGTCGACCAGCTCGCCCAGGCGGTCACCGAGCAGCGCGCCGCGATCGCCGAGCTGTCCCAGGAGCGCGACGCCGCCCGCCAGGCCGCCGACCAGGCCCGGTCGCTGATCGACGAGCTCACCCGGCAGCTCCGCACGATCATGCCGACCGCCGCCCCGCGGATCTGACCCGCTCTGATCCGCCCGCCCCGCTCCCGGCCTCCCCGGGACGCGGGGACGGCGCCGACGGGGCCCGGCCGCCGGATCGTCGGCCGTGAACGTCCCGTCACGCCCGATTCGTCCGTGGGAGCGGGCGGGGCGTCCATGACGCGCGGCCGGTCGCGCCCGGACGGGCACGACGCGGACGCCGCCCCCTTCCGGCCCTGTTATCCTGGTGGCCCGTGGACCTTGAGTCTCTCGTACCCGGCCCGCCCAGGGGCGCGGCAGCGTCCGGCCCGCGGAGGCCGGTGAGGGCTCAGCGCGGTACCGTCCGCATCGCTACGACCACGGGAGCGCCTCCTTGCCTTCGGCAGCCACTGGTAGAACTCGTCCTACCAAGCATCTCTTCGTCACCGGCGGCGTCGCCTCCAGCCTCGGCAAGGGCCTGACGGCGTCCAGCCTTGGCCGGCTGCTCACGCTGCGCGGCCTGCGCGTCACGATGCAGAAGCTCGACCCCTATCTCAACGTCGACCCCGGCACGATGAACCCGTTCCAGCACGGCGAGGTCTTCGTGACCGACGACGGAGCCGAGACCGACCTGGACGTCGGCCACTACGAGCGGTTCCTCGACACCGACCTGCACGGATCGGCCAATGTCACCACCGGCCAGGTCTACTCCAACGTGATCGCCAAGGAGCGGCGCGGCGCCTACCTCGGCGACACCGTCCAGGTGATCCCGCACATCACCAACGAGATCAAGGACCGGATCCGGGGCATGGCCACCGCCGGGGGGTCGTCCTCCCGGGCGGGGCACGCCGAACCCGAGGTGGACATCGTGATCACCGAGGTGGGCGGCACGGTCGGCGACATCGAGTCGCAGCCGTTCCTGGAGTCGGTCCGCCAGATCCGGCACGAGATCGGCCGGGAGAACTGCTTCTTCCTGCACGTGTCGCTGCTGCCCTACATCGGGCCCTCGGGCGAGCTGAAGACCAAGCCCACCCAGCACTCGGTGGCCGCGCTGCGCTCCATCGGCATCCAGCCCGACGCGATCGTGTGCCGCTCGGACCGGCCGATCAGCGACGGGCTGAAGAACAAGATCAGCCTGATGTGCGACGTCGACCGGGAGGCCGTGGTCTCGGCGGTGGACGCCCCCAGCATCTACGACATCCCCAAGGTGCTGCACGCCGAGGGCCTGGACGCCTACGTCGTGCGCCGCCTGGACCTGCCGTTCCGCGACGTCGACTGGGGCGCCTGGGACGAGCTGCTGCGCCGCGTGCACCGCCCGGCGCGCGAGGTGACGATCGCGCTGGTCGGCAAGTACATCGACCTGCCCGACGCGTACCTGTCGGTGACCGAGGCGCTGCGGCACGGCGGGTTCGGCAACGACGCCCGCGTCAACATCCGCTGGGTCAAGAGCGACGACTGTGAGACCCCCGAAGGGGCCCGCCGCGAGCTGGACGGCGTCGACGGCGTGCTCATCCCCGGCGGGTTCGGGGTCCGCGGGATCGAGGGCAAGCTGGGCGCGATCCGGCACGCCCGCGAGAACCGCGTCCCGCTGCTGGGGATCTGCCTGGGCCTGCAATGCATGGTCATCGAGGCGGCCCGGAACCAGGGCGGCCTGCCCGAGGCGGGCAGCGCCGAGTTCGACCCGGCCACCCCGCACCCGGTGGTGGCGACCATGGCCGACCAGGTCGACGTGGTGGCGGGCGAGCGCGACATGGGCGGGACCATGCGGCTCGGCCTGTACCCGGCCGACCTGGAGGAGGGGTCGATCGTGCGGGAACTGTACGGGAGCGCGAAGGTCTCCGAACGGCACCGGCACCGGTACGAGGTCAACAACGCCTACCGCGACCAGTTGGAGAAGGCGGGGCTGCGCTTCAGCGGCCTGTCGCCGGACGGCCGGCTGGTGGAGTACGTGGAGCTGCCCCGCGAGACGCACCCGTTCTTCGTGGGAACCCAGGCGCACCCGGAGTTCCGCTCCCGCCCGACCCGCCCGCACCCGCTGTTCGCCGGGCTGGTCGCCGCCGCGCTCGACTACGCCGAGGCGCGCGGCGGCGCGGGCGCGGTGACCACCTCATGACGGCGGAGGGGAGCGGCGGGGGTTCCGCCGTGCTCGGCGTGGAGGACGTGCGGGACCGCCCGGAACGGTGGGAGGTCGTGCAGGCGTCCCGCGAGTTCCAGGGCCGGGTCTTCAGCGTCCGCCGCGACTCGGTGAGGATGCCGAACGGCGACGCCACCGAGGTCGTCCACCGGGACGTGATCGAGCATCCGGGGTCGGTCGGCATCCTGGCCGTGGACGCCGCCGACCGGGTGCTGCTGCTCCGCCAGTACCGGCACCCCGCCGGGTACCTGCTGTGGGAGGCCCCGGCCGGGCTGCGCGACGTCCCGGGCGAGCCGCTGCACGTGCTGGCCGCGCGGGAGCTGCTGGAGGAGGCCGGGTACCGGGCCGGCCGGTGGGACGTGCTGGTCGACCTGTTCCCCTCTTCGGGGATGTCGGACGAGCGCGTCCGGATCTTCCTGGCCCGCGACCCGGAGGAGGTGCCCGCCGACGAGATCGACTTCAGGCGGGTGCACGAGGAGGCGGACATGCCGCTGGTGTGGGTGCCGCTGGACGAGGCGGTCCGCAAGGTGCTGGCCGGTGAGATCCACAACATGATCGCCGCGGCCGGGATCCTGGCCGTCCACGCCGCGCGCGCCCGCGGCTATCGCGGCCTGCGCCCGGTGGGAGCACCCGAGGGCTGAGCCCGGCGGCCGGAGCCGGCGTTGGCGTCCCCTCACCCTGCGCGAGGGGGCATGATGGGCAGCGACCCACTCGGCCACCCCGCCCGGGAATGAGGTGCCGCAACTGTCACCGAGCACGACCGGCCGGAGCCTCGCGCGGCCCGGCGCCGGCCAGCCGCACGACGGGACCGCCGGAGACCCCTCGCCCCTGGCCGCGGCCGTGCGGACCTACCTGGGGCATCTGGCCGTGGAGCGGGGCCTGGCCGCCAACACCCTCAGCTCCTACCGCCGCGACCTGCGCCGGTACGTCAGCGTCCTGGCGGGGCGGGGCCGCACCGCCATCGGCCAGGTCACCGAGGACGACGTCCGGGAGTTCCTGGTCGGGCTGCGCGAGGGCGACGACGAGCACCCGCCGCTGGCGGCCGGGTCGGCGGCCAGGGCCGTGGTCGCCGTCCGCGGGCTGCACCGGTTCGCGCTGCGCGAGGGCATGACCGCCACCGACCCGGCGCGCGAGGTCAAGCCGCCCACGCCGCCGCGGCGCCTGCCCAAGGCCATCTCGATCGGCGAGGTGGAACGGCTGCTGGCCGCGGCGGGGGCCGGGGGCGAGGCGGGCGGCGCCGAGGCGGCGCGGGCGCTGCGCGACCGTGCCCTGCTGGAGCTGCTGTACGGGTCGGGCGCACGCATCTCCGAGGCCGTCGGCCTGGACGTCGACGACCTCGACCTGGACGAGGGCTTCGCGCGGGTCGCGGGCAAGGGCGGCAAGTCCCGCGTCGTCCCCATCGGCGACTACGCGCGGCGCGCGGTGGAGAACTACCTCGTCCGGGCGCGTCCCGAGCTGGCGAAGGCGGGACGCGGCGGGCCGGCCCTGTTCCTCAACGCGCGCGGCGGGCGGCTGTCGCGGCAGGGCGCGTGGATGGTGCTGCGCGCCGCGGCCGAACGCGCCCAGTTGTCCAACGTCTCCCCGCACACGCTGCGGCACTCGTTCGCCACGCACCTGCTGGACGGGGGCGCCGACGTGCGGGTGGTGCAGGAGTTGCTCGGACACGCCTCCGTGACGACCACGCAGGTCTACACTCTGGTGACGGTGCAGCTACTGCGCGAGGTCTACGCGACCTCCCACCCACGCGCGCGAGGCTGACCCGAGCGTGACCGGGCGCCGAGGGGAGGCGTACGGCGCTGCCCGGGGGCAACCCGGCAAATCGCTACCAATGCGCGCGTCGGCTTGTGACGGGTGGTGTCAACCCCTAGAGTCCCGGTCCTGGATGGCATCTTCGCGCCACCGGGGAGGGATCTGGTGACGAGCACACAGACCACAGGGGGGGTCCTCTCCTCTGCCACCATTGAGACCGATCCGAGTCGCGCCCTCGGGCCGACCCAGCGTCCCGTGCCCGAGTTCCCCGAGCCGGCGCCGCTGGCCGAGCACGGCCCGGCCCGTATCGTCTCCATCTGCAACCAGAAGGGCGGGGTCGGCAAGACCACCACCACCATCAACCTGGGCGCCGCGCTCGCCGAGTACGGCCGCCGGGTCCTGCTGGTGGACTTCGACCCGCAGGGCGCCCTGTCGGTCGGGCTGGGCAAGGGCGACCCGCGCCAGCTCGACATGACGATCCACAACCTCCTGCTGGAGTCGGACACCGACTGGGAGGACGTCGTCATCGACACCGGCGTCGACGGCATGGACCTGCTCCCCAGCAACATCGACCTGTCCGGCGCCGAGGTGCAGCTGGTGCACGAGGTCGGCCGCGAGTACATCCTGTCGCAGGCGCTGAAGTCGGCGGTGCCGCACTACGACTACATCCTCATCGACTGCCAGCCGTCGCTGGGCCTGCTCACCGTCAACGCGCTGGCCGCCAGCCACGGGGTGCTGATCCCGCTGGAGTGCGAGTACTTCGCGATGCGCGGCGTGGCGCTGCTGATGGAGACCATCGACAAGGTGCAGGGCAGGATCAACCCCGGCTTGGTGATCGACGGCGTGCTCGGCACCATGTACGACTCGCGGACCCTGCACACCCGGGAGGTGCTGGGCCGCATCGTCGAGGCGTTCGGCGACCAGGTGTTCCACACGGTCATCAACCGCACCGTGCGGTTCCCCGACGCCACCGTGGCGGGCGAGCCGATCACCTTCTTCGACCCCAACTCCATGGGCGCCAACGCCTATCGCGGCCTGGCCCGCGAGGTCCTGGTGCGCTGGCGCGAGCTGGAGAAGGCCAAGGTCTGACACACCGCGCGCGGGGCCGGTGCGGGATCTGACCCGCACCGGCCCCGCGCTGCCGTAAGCTGTGGCGTCGCGTTCTTTGGAGGGGTATCGGGTGGGCTCGGCTACCGTGAGTGACGTGGACGAGACCTCGCCGGAGCCGGGCGCCGAGAAAGCGCGCGGCTTCCAGGTCCACCTGGACAACTTCGAGGGACCGTTCGACCTGCTGCTGGGATTGATCTCCAAGCACAAGCTGGACATCACCGAGGTCGCGCTGCACAAGGTCACCGACGACTTCATCGCCCACATCCGGTCCCACGGCAAGGAGTGGGACCTGGACCAGGCCAGCCATTTCCTGCTGGTCGCGGCCACCCTGCTCGACCTCAAGGCGGCCAGGCTGCTGCCGTCCGGCCAGGTCGACGACGAGGAGGACCTGGCCCTGCTGGAGGCCCGCGACCTGCTGTTCGCGCGGCTGTTGCAGTACCGCGCGTACAAGGAGGTCGCCAAGGTCTTCGCCGCCCGCATCGCCGAGCAGGGACGCCGCTTCCCGCGGACGGTGCCGATGGAGCCGCGGTTCGCGAACCTGCTGCCCGAGGTGCTGCTGGGCCTGGGCCCCGACCAGTTCGCCCGGCTGGCCGCCGGGGCGCTGACCCCCAAGGCGCCGCCGTCGGTGTCGGTCGAGCACATCTACCAGGCGCAGACCACCGTCAGGGAGCAGGCCGCCGTCGTCGTGGAGCGGCTGCGGGCCCTGCGCGCCACGACCTTCCAGGTGCTCATCGAGGACTGCGAGGGGACGTTCGAGATCGTCGCGCGGTTCCTGGCGCTGCTGGAGCTGTACCGGGAGCGGGCGGTGGCGTTCGAGCAGCCCGAGCCGCTGGGCGAGCTGCGTGTCACCTGGACGGGGACCGACGAGGGCGAGATCGAGATCGGGGACGCCTACGAGGGCTCACCGCCCCGGGACGCCGATCGAAAGGAGCGGAAGGACGATTCCGATGCATGAGGGACCCCCTGACCGGCCCGCCGCCGACGGCGGCGGCACCCCCGGCGGTGAGGGGCTGCCGGGGCTGCGCGCCTCCATCGAGGCGATCCTGCTGGTGGTGGACGAGCCCGTGGCCGAGATCACGCTGGCGCAGCTACTGGAGCGGCCCACCCACGAGGTCGCCGCCACCCTGCGCGAGCTGTCGGCGGAATACACCGAGCAGGGCCGGGGGTTCGACCTCAGAGAGGTCGCCGGCGGCTGGCGGTTCTACACCAGGGACGCCTGCGCCCCTGTCGTGGAGCGCTTCGTCACCGACGGCCGGCAGGCCCGGCTCACCCAGGCGGCGCTGGAGACGCTGGCCGTGATCGCCTACCGGCAGCCGGTGAGCCGCGCCCGGGTCTCGGCGATCCGGGGCGTCAACAGCGACGGGGTGATCCGCACACTGGCCCTGCGCGGCCTGATCGAGGACGCCGGCCAGGACCCGGAGACCCAGGCGCACCTGTACCGCACCACCGGGTACTTCCTGGAACGGCTGGGCCTGCGGAATCTGGACGAACTGCCGGAGCTGGCGCCCTACCTGCCCGACGACCTGCCAGAAGACATCATTGAGGGACAGTGAAGGACAACGAGGGCGTACGACTGCAGAAGGTCCTGGCCGAGGCCGGGATCGGCAGCCGCCGCCACTGCGAGGAACTGATCGGCGAGGGCCGCGTCACCGTCAACGGGGAGAAGGTGTTCCGCTTCGGCGAACGTGTCGACCCGCAACGCGACGTGATCCACGTCGACGGCCGCCGGGTGGAGACCCGCGCCGAGATGCGCTACTACGCCATCAACAAGCCGCGCGGCGTGGTGAGCACCATGTCCGATGAGCGGGGACGCAAGTCGCTGGCCGACTTCGTGGAGGTGCCCGAGCGGCTGTTCCACGTCGGCCGGCTCGACACCGACACCGAGGGGCTGATCCTGCTCACCAACGACGGCGAGCTCTCGCACCGGCTCAGCCACCCGAGCTGGGGCGTCCCCAAGACCTATCTGGCCGAGATCCACGGGCCGATCCCGCGCGACCTGGGCAGGCGGCTGCGCGCCGGGCTGACGCTGGACGACGGCCCGGCCAAGGCCGACCAGTTCAGGGTGTTCGACCAGGTGGGCAAGCGGGTGCTGGTGGAGATCACCCTGCACGAGGGCCGCAAGCACATCGTCCGGCGGCTGCTGAAGGCGGCGGGCTTCCCCGTCCAGCGGCTGGCCCGCGTCCAGTTCGGGCCGATCAGGCTGGGCTCGCTGCGGCCGGGCACCATGCGCGCGCTGACCGTCACCGAGGTCGGCGAGCTGTACAAGGCCGTGGACCTGTAGCCGGGACGGCGGCGAGGACGAGGAGGGACGACGACGTGGCGGTACGCGCGATCCGGGGGGCGACGCAGGTCGACGCCGACGACCGGGACCAGATCCTGGCGGCGACCACGGAGCTGGTCACCGAGGTGATGGCGCGCAACAGGCTCACCACCGACGACGTGATCAGCGTGCTGTTCACGACGACACCCGACCTGGTGGCCGAGTTCCCGGCGCTGGCGGCGCGCAAGCTCGGCTTCCAGGAGGTGCCGCTGCTGTGCGCGTCGGAGATCGCGGTGCCGCACGCCCTGCCCCGGGCGATCCGGCTGATGGCGCACGTGGAGACCGACCTGCCCCGCGAGAGGATCCAGCACGTCTACCTGCGCGGCGCGACCGCGTTGCGGCTGGACATCGCCCAGTAGCGCCCGGAACGGTGCTCCGGTGCCACTACGCTTGGTGCCGTGGCTGACGAGGGGACACCAGCACGGATCGTCGTGATCGGGACCGGGCTGATCGGGACGTCGATCGCCCTGGCCATGCGCGGGCGGGGCACCGAGGTCCTGCTGGCCGACCGTGACGAGGCCGCGCTGCGGATCGCGGTGGAGCTGGGCGCGGGCGAGGCGCTGCCCGACGGTGCGACCGGGGGGTCACCCGCGGGGCCGGCCGACCTGGCCGTGCTCGCGGTGCCGCCCGCAGCCGTCGCCGTCACCCTCCTGGACGCCCAGAAACGCGGCCTGGCCACCGCGTACACGGACGTGGCCAGCGTCAAGGCGCTGCCGCTGCGCCAGGCGGCCGAGCTGGGCTGCGACCTGTCGTCCTATGTCGCGGGCCACCCGCTCGCCGGGCGCGAGCGGTCCGGACCCGCCGCCGCCCGCGCCGACCTGTTCCTGGGACGCCCCTGGGCGCTGTGCCCGACCGGGGAGACCTCGCCCGAGGCACTGAAGGCCGTCACCGCGCTGGCCCGCGCCTGCGGGGCCGAGCCCGTGGAGGTGGGGCCCGAGGAGCACGACCGCGCCGTGGCGCTGGTCTCGCACGGGCCGCACGTGGTGTCGGCCGCCGTCGCCGCCCGGCTCACCGGCGCCGACGACGTGGCGCTGGGCCTGGCCGGGCAGGGCGTGCGGGACGTGACCCGGATCGCGGCCAGCGACCCCCGGCTGTGGATCGGCATCCTGTCGGCCAACGCCCGTCCCGTCGCGGACGTGCTGGAGGCCGTCGCCACCGACCTGGCCGTGGCCGCCTCGCTGCTGCGCGACGGCAGCGACGAGGCCGCCACGCACGTGGCCGACCTGCTGCTGCGCGGCAACGCGGGCCGTTCCCGCATCCCCGGCAAGCACGGCGGCGAGCAGACCAGCTACGCCGTGGTGCAGGTCGTGATCCCGGACCGTCCCGGCGAGCTGGGCATGATCTTCCAGGCGGCGGGCGTCGCGGGGGTCAACATCGAGGACGTCAGCATCGAGCACTCGCCCGGACGCCCGCTGGGCATCCTGGAGATCTCCGTCAGGCCCGAGGCGGCCGAGACCCTCGCCGCCGAACTACGCGCCCGCGGCTGGTCCGTGCCTGGCTGAGCCCCGCCCGGAGCGCAGCGGAGGGCGGGGCTCAGCCTGCCCGTCGTGGGGGTGTGGGGGTTATCCCCCACTGGGGTGTTGGCCGCCGCCCGGAGCGCAGCGGAGGGCGGCGGTCAGCCCGCTTTTGGTGGGGGTGTGGGGGTTATCCCCCACTGGGGTGTTGGCCGCCGCCCGGAGCGGAGTGGAGGGCGGTGGTCAGCCTGCTTGTGGTGGGGGTGTGGGGGTTATCCCCCACGGGGGTGCTGAGCGGAGCGGGCCTTCCTCCGCGAGGGCGCCGGTTCTCGCCGTGGCGCGGGGGGTGGGCATGGGACGGTAGCCTGACGCGTTAGGACTCACCGGGGGCACAGCAGGCAGCGGCGATCGGGGGCGGCGGCCGCATGCCCCGCCGCCCGCCTCGTCACGCCGCGAAGAAAGGGAACATCCGTGCCGCTCGTCATCGCCATGGACGGCCCGTCAGGGTCGGGGAAGTCCAGCGTGTCCAAGGGCGTCGCCAGGGCGCTGGGCCTGCGCTACCTCGACACCGGCGCGATGTACCGCGCGATGACCTGGTGGATGCTGCGCCAGGGCGTCCCGGTGGAGGACGCCGAGGCGGTCGCGGCCCGCGCCGGAGAGCCGGTGATCGAGGTCGGCACCGACCCCGATCATCCGACCATCACCGTGGACGGGACGGACGTGTCCAAGCCCATCCGCACCCGCGAGGTGACCAACGCGGTCAGCGCGGTCAGCCGGGTGCCGGAGGTGCGGGAGCGGCTGGTGGCGCTGCAACGCCGGATCATCGGCGACGGGCGGATCGTGGTCGAGGGACGCGACATCGGCACGGTCGTCGCGCCCGACGCGCCGGTCAAGGTGTTCCTGACCGCCAGCGAGAAGATCCGCGCCGAGCGCCGCGCCAAGGATCTGGCCGCCGAGCCGGGCGCCACCCTTGAGGTGACGCAGGCCGAGCAGGCCCGCCGCGACCGGCTCGACTCCACCCGTACCGCGTCCCCCCTGCTCAAGGCGGCGGACGCGGAGGAGATCGACTCCTCCGCGATGAGCCTTGAGGAGGTCGTCGCGGCAGTCGTCCGCCTCGCCGAGTCCGCGACCGAGACCACAGCAGCGACCAGAGCCGAAGAGCGAACACAGTGACCGAATACGAGATCGAGACGGTCCCCGGGGACCTGGACGGCGCCGTGCCCGAGGAGCCGCCGACGCCGGTGGTGGCGGTGGTGGGGCGTCCCAACGTCGGCAAGTCGACGCTGGTCAACCGGATCATCGGGCGCCGCGAGGCGGTCGTGGAGGACGTGCCCGGCGTGACCCGCGACCGGGTCGCCTACGACGCGACCTGGAACGGGCGCCGCTTCACCGTCGTCGACACCGGCGGCTGGCTGCCGGAGTCCTCCGGGCTGGCCGCCGCGATCGCCGAGCAGGCCCGGATGGCGGTCGACCTGGCCGACGTGGTGCTGTTCGTCGTGGACGCGACGGTCGGCGCCACCGATGTGGACGAGGCCGTGGTGGAGATCCTGCGCCGCTCGGGCAAGCCGGTGGTGCTGGCCGCCAACAAGGTCGACGACCAGGCCGGGGAGGCCGACGCCGCGCTGCTGTGGGGCCTGGGCATCGGCGAGCCGTGGCCGGTCAGCGCCCTGCACGGGCGGGGCAGCGGCGACCTGCTCGACGCGGTGCTCGACGCGCTGCCGCGGGAGGCTCCGCCGGAGACGTTCGAGGAGGCCGGGGGGCCGCGCCGGGTGGCGCTGCTGGGCCGTCCCAACGTCGGCAAGTCGAGCCTGCTCAACCAGCTCGCGGGGGAGAACAGGGCGGTCGTGGACGCGGTCGCCGGCACCACCCGCGACCCGGTGGACGAGCTGATCGAGCTGGGCGGGAGGACCTGGCGGTTCATCGACACGGCGGGGATCAGGCGGCGGTACCGCGAGAACCAGGGCGCCGACTTCTACGCGACGCTGCGGACCCGGTCGGCGCTGGAACGCGCGGAGGTGGCGGTGGTGCTGGTGGACACCAGCGAGCCGCTGGCCGAGCAGGACCTGCGCATCGTGTCCATGGTGATCGACTCGGGCCGGGCCCTGGTCATGGCGTACAACAAGTGGGACCTGCTGGACGAGGAGCGCCGCTACTACCTGGAGCGCGAGATCGACCGGCAGTTGCACCACGTGCGCTGGGCGCCGCGGGTGAACATCTCGGCCCGCACGGGGCGGCACATGGAGAAGCTGGTCCCGGCGATCGAGACGGCGCTGGACGGCTGGGGCACCCGGGTGCCGACGTCCAAGCTCAACCAGTTCTTCACCGACCTGGTGAACTCGCATCCGCATCCGATCCGCGGCGGCAGGCAGCCCAGGATCCTGTTCGCCACGCAGGCGGGGGTGCGTCCGCCCCGGTTCGTGCTGTTCACGACGGGGTTCCTGGAGGAGGGCTACCGGCGGTTCATCGAGCGGCGGCTGCGCGAGGAGTTCGGCTTCCCCGGCACCCCGCTGGACATCACCATGAAGATCCGGGAGAAGCGCGGCAAGCGCAGGTAGCGCCACCCCGCGGCCCCTCGGCTCCCGGGCCGAAACGCGATAACCTATCGCTTACTTGGTGATCGACGATCGAGGGGTCCGGCGTGAAGCTGTTGCTCTTGCTGGCGGTCGCGGTGGGGTGCGTGGCGCTCGGCTTCACCTGGAAGCAGCCGTGGATCGGCGGGGTCGGGCTGCTGGTGGCCTTCGTCGCGATGTTCACCGACCGCGACGACATCCCGCTGGACGACGAGAAGCGCAGCTACGAGACCACTCACAGCGTCCGCAAGATGCGCACCAGGCGCCGCTGACGCGGCCTCACGAGGTGGGCCGGAGTTCAGGTGCGCGGCTGGTCGCGGTGCTCTCCCGCCACATGCCGGTCGGCGGGGTCGGGCAGGCCGCCCTGGTACGGGGGAGGGTCGCCCGGACCGGCCGTGGCCTCGCGCGAGTACCGTCCGAACGACGGCGCGGGAATGGGCTGCGTGGTGCCGCTCGGGCCCGTCGGGGCGGTGCCGCTCGCGGGGGTCGCCGGGCGGTAGCCCGCGCCCAGACCGCCGTCACCGTAGTCGTAGCCGGCATCCTCGTCCAGCTCCGCGACGTCCCGGATGCCGACCACGGCGAGGCGGCCCAGCGCCAGCGCGGCCAGGAACACCACGACCACCCCGAGCCCGGCGAATCCGGACAGTTGCTCGGCGAGCCGCCGCCCCTCACCGGTGCCCAGCGGCGCCCCGGGGCCCGGCACGTCCCACAGCGCCGCGACCTGGGTCCCGACCACGAACCAGGCGCCGCCCAGCGCGGCCAGCCCGGCGCCGATCATCGCGATCGCGCGGTTGGCCGCGAGCAGGGTGACCAGGCCGCCGAGCGCGGTGGCCGCGGCGGGGGCCACGCTGAGCTGGAGCCGGTCGGTGTCGTAGACCCAGGTCTCGTCGGGGGCGAAGCCGAAGTCGACGTACGGGCCGGCGAAGGGCAGCAGGCCGCCCCACAGGCCCAGCAGCACGAGCAGGATCCCGCTGACGGCGCCCCGGCTGCGCGGTACTCGCACGGTCCCAGTCATGACCTTCTCCTCTTGACCGGGCGATCTCGTCCTGTTGTGAAGCCCTTTACCCGTGGGGCATCCGTCCAAGCACGGCCCGCGTCTCACTGTGCGTCCTGTCGCCGCCGTGGCGGCTCTCTCTCCGGGAGGTACGTCCGATGGGCCCCGAAGTGATCACCGTGTCCGCGCTGGAGGAGCCGCCGGACGGCTGGGATGCCGCGATCTTCCTGGCGGGGCCGACGCCGCGCTCGCCGCAGGTCGCCTCCTGGCGGCCCGCAGCCCTGGACGAGCTGCGCGAACGCTGGCGGCACGAGGGGCGCCTGGTGGTGTTCGTCCCCGAGTACCGGAACGGCGCGCACGACGACCACGCCGCCCAGATCGAGTGGGAGGAACGCTGCCTGCACCTGGCCGACGAGGTGCTGTTCTACGTGCCGCGCGAGCTGAGGACCATGCCCGCCTTCACCACCAACGTCGAATGGGGCATGTGGCACGACAGCGGGCGCGCGGTGTTCGGCGCCCCGCCCGACGCGCCCAAGAACCGCTACCTGCTGCACTACGCCGCCAAGCACGGCGTGCCCACGGCCACCGACCTTCCCGGCACCGTGGCCGCGGCGCTGGACCGGATCGGCGCGGGAGCGTCCCGTAACGGCGGCGAAAGGGAGGTGCCGCTGCTGCTGTGGCGTACCGACACGTTCCAGCGGTGGTACGGGGCGCAGCGCGAGGCGGGCAACACCCTGCTCGGCGCCCGCGTCGTCTGGCGCTTCGGCCTGCACTGGGGACTGCACGTGAGGATGCGGGTAGCGGCGGAGGACCGGATCAAGGACAACGAGATGGTGATCGCCCGTCCGGGCATCTGCGTCGTCGTGCCCTACCGGCCGGGACCCAGTCCGGATGAGACCACGGTGGTGCTGGTGCGCGAGTACCGCAGCCCCGCCGCGACGCCCGACGGCTACGTCCACGAGCCTCCCGGCGGGCACAACCCGCTCGCCGCCACCGACCCGCGGCGGGCCGCCCTGGCCGAGCTGGCCGAGGAGACCGGCCTCACGCTCCCGCCCGGACGGCTGCGCGACCACGGGACGCGCCAGCTCAACCCGACGCTGTCGGCGCACACCGCGCACGTCTTCGGCGCCGAGATCACCGAGGAGGAGCTGGACCGGCTGCGCTCGGCGCCCGGCCCGTACGGCGTCGCCGGGGACGGGGAGCGCACCTTCGTGGAGATCGCCACGCTCGCGGAGATCCGGCGGGGCCGGCTTGTGGACTGGAGCGCCCTCGGCATGATCACCGATGTGGTGCTGGAGGGGCTCCGTTCGCGCGATTACGAGGACTAGCCTCCGATCACCCTCGTATTTTCGGGCGATTCGAGGGCTTCCCTTCGTAGATGCGATCGTTAGACTGCGTCCGTGGCGATGCTCCTGATCAGTGCGGCGGGCGGGGTTCGAGGCGTGGGGGCCCGCGCCACGTGGTGACCGCCCGGGAACGGCCGCCTCGACGCCCGCCGTGGATCCTGCTGGTGCCCGCGATGGCGGGCCTGGCACTGCTCGTCCTGCCGCTGGCCGGGCTGCTGTTCCGCGCGCCGTGGTCGACGCTGGGGACGCGGCTGGGCGAGCCGCAGGTGCTGGAGGCGCTGCGGCTGTCGCTGGTCAGCGCCACGATCGCCACGGTGGTCTGCCTGCTCCTCGGGGTGCCGCTGGCATGGCTGCTGGCGCGCGTGCCGTTCCCGGGGGCCCGGCTGGTGCGGGCGCTGGTCACCGTCCCGCTGGTGCTGCCTCCCGTGGTGGGCGGCGTGGCGCTGCTGCTGGTGCTGGGACGGCGCGGGCTGGTCGGCCGGTGGCTGGACGCCGCGTTCGGCATCACGCTCCCGTTCACCACCGCCGGTGTGGTGCTGGCGGAGACGTTCGTGGCGATGCCGTTCCTGGTGATCAGCGTGGAGGGCGCGCTGCGCGCCGTCGACGCGCGGTACGAGGAGGCCGCGGCCACCCTCGGCGCGACCCGCTGGACCACGTTCCGCCGTGTCACCCTGCCGATGGTCGCGCCCGGCATCGCGGCGGGCGCGATCCTGTGCTGGGCGCGGGCGCTGGGGGAGTTCGGCGCGACGATCACGTTCGCGGGCAACTTCCCCGGGCGCACCCAGACCATGCCGCTCGCGGTCTACCTCGCGCTGGAGACCGACCCGCAGGCCGCGATCGTCCTCAGCCTGGTGCTGCTGGCCGTGTCGGTGCTGGTCCTGGCGGCGCTGCGCGATCGTTGGGTGGACGCCCGATGAAGGGGAGCGGGCTGGAGGCGCGGCTGGTCGTGCGGCGCGGGGCGTTCGAGCTCGGCATCGAGCTGGCGGTCGCGCCCGGCGAGGTGGCGGCGCTGCTCGGGCCGAACGGGGCGGGCAAGACCACCGCGCTGCGCGCCCTGGCCGGGCTCACGCCGATCGCGGACGGGCATGTCCGGGTGGACGGCGAAGCGATCCATCGGCTGCCGCCCGAGCGGCGGGGGATCGGCATGGTCTTCCAGGACTACCTGCTGTTCCCGCACCTCAGCACCCTGGAGAACGTGGCCTTCGGGTTGCGCAGCCAGGGGATGCCCCGGCGCGAGGCGCGGCGCGAGGCCGCCGGATGGCTGGAACGGGTCGGTCTCGCCGAGCACGCCTCCGCCCGTCCCAGAGCGCTGTCGGGCGGGCAGGCGCAGCGCGTGGCGCTGGCCCGCGCCCTGGCCCCGCGGCCGCGCCTGCTGCTGCTGGACGAGCCGCTGTCGGCACTGGACGCGCACACCCGGCTGGAGATCCGGGCCGCGCTGCGCCGCCATCTGGCCGGGTTCGAGGGCGCCGCCGTCCTGGTCACCCACGACCCGCTGGACGCGATGGTGCTGGCCGACCGGCTGGTGGTGGTGGAAGGCGGGAGGGTCGTCCAGGAGGGCGAGCCCGCCGAGGTGGCGCGGCGGCCCAGGACCGGGTACGTGGCGCGGCTGGTCGGCCTGAACCTTTACCGCGGTCACGCGTCCGGCGGGACGGTCACGCTGGCCGACGGCGGTGCCCGCCTGGACACCGTTGACCGTGTGGAAGGTGATGTTTTCCTCACCTTCGCTCCCTCGGCCGTGGCGCTGCACCGCGCCAGGCCCGAGGGCAGCCCCCGTAACCTGTGGCCCGCCACGGTCGCCGCGATCGAACGGCACGGGGACCGGGTGCGGGTCCGGCTGGACGGCCCGCCGCTGCCCGCCGCGGCGGACGTCACGCCCGGTGCCGTCGCCGAACTGCAATTGACCGAAGGCAGCCGGGTATGGGCCGCGGTGAAGGCCACCGAAACCCATGTTTACCCCGCCTGAACTCCGCCAGGCGAAACTCCGGCCGCCCCGCCGGTGACGATGTACTGGTGATATCAGTCACAAAAACCCATGGCAACCCCCTAAAGCGGCGCCGATTGGTCCAGACCAAATGGAAAACACGTGCGTTTTTGTTCATGATGCAAAGATCCTGCGAACAGCTGAAGGAGTTGCCCGTGTCCAAACAGGTCAGCGCGTCGTCGACAGCGGCCACCGACCAGCCCCCCACCAGTCACGCCGGACTGGTCGAGTGGGTCCGCGGGATCGCCGAGCTCACCAAGCCCGACCGCGTCGAATGGTGCGACGGTTCGGAAACGGAATGGGAGCGGCTCACCTCGCTCCTGGTGGAGCAGGGCACGTTCAAACGGCTTAACCCGGAGAAACGGCCCAACAGCTTCTACGCCGCCTCCGATCCCAGCGATGTCGCCCGAGTAGAGGACCGCACGTTCATCTGCTCGGAAAATGAGGCCGACGCGGGTCCCACGAACAACTGGATCGCGCCCGCCGAGATGCGTGCCACCTTCGGCGAGCTCTTCGACGGCTGCATGCGCGGCCGCACCATGTACGTCGTCCCGTTCTGCATGGGCCCGCTGGGCGGTAACATCTCCCAGCTCGGCGTCGAGATCACCGACTCGGCCTATGTCGCGGTCTCGATGCGGATCATGACCAGGATGGGCACCGACGCCCTGCGGCTCATCGAGGAGCGCGGCTCGTTCGTCAAGTGCGTCCACTCCGTGGGCGCGCCCCTGGAGCCCGGCCAGAAGGACGTGCCGTGGCCGTGCAACTCCACCAAGTACATCTCGCACTTCCCCGAGACCCGGGAGATCTGGTCCTACGGGTCCGGGTACGGCGGCAACGCGCTGCTGGGCAAGAAGTGCTACGCGCTGCGCATCGCCTCGACCATGGCCCGTGACGAGGGCTGGATGGCCGAGCACATGCTCATCCTCAAGCTGACCCCGCCGCAGGGCGAGACCCGGTACGTCGCCGCCGCGTTCCCGTCCGCCTGCGGCAAGACCAACCTGGCCATGCTCCAGCCGACCATCCCGGGCTGGAAGGTCGAGACGATCGGCGACGACATCGCCTGGATGCGGTTCGGCGAGGACGGCCGGCTGTACGCGATCAACCCCGAGGCCGGGTTCTTCGGCGTCGCGCCCGGCACCGGCGCCGCCACCAACGCCAACGCGGTGCAGACGCTCTGGGGCAACAGCATCTTCACCAACGTCGCCCTCACCGATGACGGCGACGTGTGGTGGGAGGGCCTCACCGAGGAGCCGCCCGCGCATCTGACCGACTGGAAGGGCAACGACTGGACGCCGGAGTCGGAGACTCCTGCCGCGCATCCCAACGCCCGCTTCACCACCCCTGCCGGCCAGTGCCCGATCATCGCGCCCGAGTGGGAGGACCCCAAGGGCGTGCCGATCTCGGCGATCCTGTTCGGCGGCCGCCGCGCCACCGCCGTCCCGCTGGTCACCGAGTCCTTCGACTGGCAGCAGGGGGTGTTCCTGGGCGCCAACGTCGCCTCGGAGAAGACCGCCGCCGCCGAGGGCACGGTCGGCGAGCTGCGCCGCGACCCGTTCGCGATGCTGCCGTTCTGCGGCTACAACATGGGCGACTACTTCGGTCACTGGCTGAAGATCGGCCGGTCCACCGAGGCCGAGAAGCTGCCCCGCATCTACTACGTCAACTGGTTCCGCAAGAACGCCGACGGGAAGTTCATCTGGCCCGGCTTCGGCGAGAACAGCCGCGTGCTCAAGTGGATCGTGGAGCGGCTGAACGGCAAGGCCGACGCCGCCAAGACCCCCATCGGGCACGTGCCGACCAGGGAGGCCCTCGACACCGAGGGGCTGGAGATCGACCCCGCCGACCTCGACACCCTCCTCTCGGTCGACACCGAGGTCTGGAAGCAGGAGGCCGCGCTGGTCCCCGAGTTCTTCGAGAAGTTCGGCGACCACCTGCCCAAGGAGCTGTGGGACGAGTACAACGCCCTGGTGAACCGCCTGGGCTGACGACGTGCGGGGGCGGGCGGACCGGCCCGTCCCCGCGCCGGTCGCCGACGGACGGCGACGGAGGGCGACGGACGGCGGCGGGCCGGGCCCGGCGGAAACCTCAATTATTGTTGGGGTATGACGCGACTGGAGTACAAGGTCCATGAACTGACCGTCGGGCAGCTCGCCCAGCGCAGCGGGGTGGCCGTGTCCGCGCTGCACTTCTACGAGTCCAAGGGCCTGATCAGCAGCCGCAGGACGGCGGGCAACCAGCGGCGGTACAGCCGCGACACGCTGCGCCGGGTGTCGTTCATCAAGATCTCGCAGCGGGTCGGCATCCCGCTGAAGGAGATCAAGGAGGCCCTCGCCACCCTCCCGGAGGAGCGCACCCCCACGGTGGAGGACTGGGCGCGCCTCTCCAAGGGCTGGCGTGCCCATCTGGACCAGCGCATCCGGCAACTGGAACGCCTCCGCGACGACCTCACCGACTGCATCGGCTGCGGCTGCCTGTCCCTGAAGACCTGCGCCCTGGCCAACCCGTACGACCGCCTGGGCGACGAGGGCCCCGGGCCGCGGCGCCTCATGGTGGAGCCCGCTCGCGACACTGCGGCGGGCACTGCGGCGGGCACTGTGGCGGGCACTGCTGCGGGCACGGACGCGAAGGCCGCGCCCGACCGCGGCCCCCGCGTCCCGGACGGCCAGGCCCAGCCGTGCGCCGGCGAGGCCCCGGCCGGGTGCTAGGCCGTGCCGTCGGCGGTGACGGAGGCGTTGTCGCGCAGGTGCGGGTCGGTACGGCGCGGGAGCGGCTCGCGGCCTTGCGGCTGGGCCGGGCGGGGAAGCGGCGGGATGGGTTCGATGGGCAGCTTGGCGGGCTCGTCGGCGCCCAGGCTGAACTCCTCGCCGTGGTGGCGGAGCCTCAGCCCGGGGCCTTCGAGCAGCTCGTAGACGGCGTGGTCGTGGCGGACGGTGACGCGGAGGCGGCTGCCCCGGTAGCGCATGCGGAAGGACAGGCGGCTGATGCCTCCGGGGAGGCGGGGGGCGAAGGACAGGCAGCCGTTGGAGGCGCGCATCCCGCCGAAACCGGCGACCAGGCCGCTCCACGCCCCGGCCATCGAGGCGATGTGGAGGCCGTCCTTGGTGTTGCGGGCCAGGTCGTGCAGGTCCATCAGGGCGGTCTCGCCCAGGTAGTCGTGGGCGAGGTCGAGATGGCCGCACTCGGCGGCCATCACGGCCTGGCTCTGGGCTGACAGGGACGAGTCGCGCACGGTCACGGCCTCGTAGTACTCGAAGTTGCGGCGCTTCTGCTCGTCCGTGAACGCCTCCCCGCACAGGTGCATCGCCAGCACCAGGTCGGCCTGCTTGACGACCTGTTTGCGGTACAGGTCGAAGTAGGGGAAGTTCAGCAGAAGCGGGTAGTGCTCGGGTTTGGTCGCGGCGAAGTCCCACTTGGCGTGGTTGGTGAAGCCTTCGCTCTGCGGGTGCACGCCGAGCCGTTCGTCGTACGGGACGAGCATGGCCGCGGCCGCGTTGCGCCAGGAGGCGGCCTCGTCGGTGGTCACTCCCAGGCGTTCGGCCAGGTCCGGATGGCGCATCGCCATCGCCGCGGCCTCCTGGAGGTTCCGGCGCGCCATGAGGTTGGTGTAGACGTTGTTGTCGGCGACCGCGCTGTACTCGTCCGGGCCGGTCACGCCGTCGATGCGGAACACGCCCTCCACGTCGTGGTGGCCCAGGTCGCGCCACAGCCGGGCGGTCTCCACCAGCAGCGGCAGCCCCACCTCGCGCTCGAAGCGCTCGTCCTGGGTGGCGTCGACGTACCGGACGACGGCGTCGGCGATGTCGGCGTTGATATGGAACGCGGCCGTGCCCGCGGGCCAGTACCCCGACGACTCCTGCCCGCGGATCGTCCGCCACGGGAAGGCGGCGCCGGCCAGCCCGAGCTGGCGGGCGCGTTCGGTCGCCAGCGGCAGCGTCATGTGCCGCCAGGCCAGCGCGTCGGCCGCCGAGCCCGGATGGGTGTAGATCAGCACCGGCAGGACGAAGGTCTCGGTGTCCCAGAACGTGTGCCCGTCATACCCGGGACCGGTCAGGCCCTTGGCGGGGATCATCCGCCGTTCGGCGCGGGCCCCGGCCTGGAGGATGTGGAACAGCCCGAACCGCGTCGCCTGCTGGATCTCCGCGTCGCCGTCGATCTCGATGTCCGCGCCTCGCCAGAAGTCGCGCAGGTAGTCGCGCTGCTGCTTGAGCAGTCCCGCCCAGCCGGTGTGCCGGGCCGCGGCCAGCGCCGCCACCACCTGGTCGTGCAGCGCGGGACGGGACCGCTGCGACGACCACCCGTAGGCGAGGTACTTCACGATCCGCAGCCGCTGGCCCGGTTCGAGCTCGGTCGCCACGGTCACCCGGCCCACGTCGGGGGAGCTCTCGGCGTCCACCGCCATCCGCCCCGGGCCCTCGATGTCGTGCGACATGCCCGCGGCCATCCGCAGCCCGCTCTTGCGGGTGGCGTGCACCAGGATGACCTTGGTGCCGTTGTGCACGTGCTCCTCGCTGACCAGCGGCGCCTCCAGAGCGGCCGCCACCCGCGGGTCGTCGCCCAGGTCGGGCAGCGACTCGTTGGCCACCAGCTCCGACTGCGCCACCACCCGGAGCGACTGGTCGACCGGCTCGACGTCGTAGCAGATCGCCGCGATCGCCCGCTGGGTCAGCGACACCAGCCGGGTGGAGGTGATCTTGACCCGGCATCCGGCGGGCGAGGTCCACTCCACCGTCCGGGTCAGCGTGCCGGCCCGCAGGTCCAGTACCCGCTCGTGCGCGTGCAGCCGCCCGTACCGGACGTCGAACGGCTCGTCGTCGACCAGCAGCCGGATCAGCTTGCCGTTGGTCACGTTGATCACGGTCTGGCCGGACTCCGGGTAGCCGTAGCCGGCCTCCGCGTACGGCAGCGGGCGCTGCTCGAAGAACGAGTTGAGGTAGCTTCCGGGCAGCCCGTGCGGCTCGCCTTCGTCGAGGTTGCCGCGCAGCCCCAGGTGCCCGTTGGACAGGGCGAACACCGACTCGCTCTGCGCCAGGCGGTCGAGCCGCAGCTCCGGCTCGCGCACGCACCACGGCTCCACCGCGTACACGGGCCGGTCGGTCGCGCTCCGAGGGTCCCGCTCCGTCACCTATTACCCCCCAGCAGCTCGGAGAGGTCGTCCACCACCACGTCCGCGCCCCGTTCGGCCAGTGCCGCCGCGTGCTCGGCGTTGACCCGGTTGACGCCCACCACGTACGCGAACCCGCCGGCCCGGCCGGCCTCGACGCCAGCGAGGGCGTCCTCGAAGACGACCGCGTGCTCGGGCCCCACGCCGAGTTCCCGCGCCCCCTCGAGGAACGTGTCGGGCGCCGGTTTGCCCGGCAGGTTCCGCTCGGCCGCGACCACCCCGTCCACCCGGGCGTCGAAGAGGTCGGTGATGCCGACGACGCGCAGGACCTGGACGGTGTTCCTGCTGGACGACACCACCGCCGTCTTCAGCCCCGCCTGCCGCGCCCGCCGCACGTAGTCGATGGATCCCTCGAAGGTCTCCACGCCCTTCTCTTCGATCAGCTTGAGGACCAGCGCGTTCTTCCGGTTGCCGAGTCCCCGTATCGTCTCGGTCTCCGGCGGGTCGCCCGGATCGCCCTCGGGCAGGGTGATGCCGCGCGACTCCAGGAAAGAGCGCGTCCCGTCCTCCCGCCGCTTGCCGTCCACGTACCGGCCGTAGTCCTTGACCGTGTCGAACGGGACGAACGTGTCGCCCGTGCGCTCGGCCCTCGCGCGCAGGAACCCGTCGAACATCTCCTTCCACGCGGCGGCGTGCACGGCCGCGGTACGGGTCAGCACCCCGTCGAGGTCGAACAGGCAGGCCCGTGCCTCCTCCGGAAGTCCCAGCATCGCTCCTCTTCTCGACGGCGTCCCGGCGCCGGACGTGTGATCTCCACGATCGGGTCCGTTCCCGGCCGGAACAAGGCCATGCCCGCGCGAGTTGCCGGAAACGTGGGCACGGGCGCGGCTCCGGACGGTGCGCGGCCCCGGAGGGCAGGGTGTCACGCGGAGGGCGGCTTCGTGGGCCGGTTCCGCGAACGTGATCGCGTTCCGCGGCGTACAACACGGGTAGGGCGACGACGAGGAGGAGAGGGACTATGGGGAACGCCGGCAGGGGCAGCGCGCGCATCGGGGTGACCGGGCTGGCGGTGATGGGGCGCAACCTGGCACGCAACCTCGCCAGGCACGGCCATCCCGTGGCCGTCCACAACAGGACGCCGGCCCGTACCAAGGCGCTGATCGGGGAGTTCGGGGACGAGGGGACGTTCGTCCCGGCCGAGACGCCGGAAGAGTTCGTCGCGTCGCTGGAACGGCCGCGGCGGCTGGTGATCATGGTGAAGGCGGGCGCGCCCACCGACGCGGTGATCGACGAGTTCGCGCCGCTGCTGGAGCCCGGCGACATGATCGTGGACGGCGGCAACGCCCACTTCGCCGACACCCGCAGGCGCGAGGCGGCGCTGCGGGAGCGGGGGCTGCACTTCGTCGGCACCGGCATCTCCGGCGGCGAGGAGGGCGCCCTGCACGGCCCCAGCATCATGCCGGGCGGGTCCGAGGAGTCCTACGCCGCGCTCGCCCCGATGCTGGAGGACATCGCGGCCAAGGTGGACGGGACGCCGTGCTGCGTCCACGTCGGTCCCGACGGCGCCGGCCACTTCGTGAAGATGGTGCACAACGGCATCGAGTACGCCGACATGCAGCTGATCGCCGAGTCCTACGACCTGCTGCGGCACGCGGCCGGCCTGTCCCCGGCCGAGATCGCCGAGGTCTTCCGCACCTGGAACACCGGCCGGCTGGAGTCGTATCTGATCGAGATCACCGCCGAGGTCCTGGCGCACACCGACGCCGCCACCGGGCGCCCGTTCGTGGACGTCGTCCTGGACCAGGCCGAGCAGAAGGGCACCGGCCGCTGGACCGTCCAGTCCGCCCTCGACCTGGGCGTCCCGGTCGGCGGGATCGCCGAGGCCGTGTTCGCCCGGTCGGTGTCGGGCCACGCCGCGCTGCGCGAGGCCGCCCAGGGGCTGCCGGGGCCCGAGCGGTCCACGGCGGCGGGCTCGGAGTTCGCGGACGCGGTCGAACGGGCCCTGTACGCCTCCAAGATCGTCGCCTATGCGCAGGGCTTCCACCAGATCCAGGCCGGCAGCGCCGAGTACGGCTGGGACATCGACCCGGGCGCGATGGCCACCATCTGGCGCGGCGGCTGCATCATCCGCGCCCGCTTCCTGGACCGCATCCGCGCCGCGTACGAGGCCGACCCGCACACCCCGACGCTCCTCACCGACGACCACTTCGCCGAGGCCCTCGGCGAGGCCCAGGACGCCTGGCGCGAGGTCGTCGCCACCTCCGCCCGCCTCGGCATCCCCGCGCCCGGTTTCTCCACCGCCCTGGCCTACTACGACTCGCTCCGGACGCAGCGCCTGCCCGCGTCCCTCACCCAGGGCCAGCGGGACTTCTTCGGCGCCCACACCTACCGCCGCACCGACCGGGACGGCTCGTACCACACCCTGTGGGGTGGTGACCGGACCGAGGTCGAGGCTTAGGCCCCTGGGGCGGGCCGCTCCCCGGCGCGGGCAGTGCCCGGCGGAGGGCAGGATGGAAGGGTGACCTCTCTCATCGATCAGCTTCCCTCCGCCGACGCCGTCGACGCCGACTCGCTGTACGAGTCGTTCGAGCGATGGGTGTCCGGGCGCGGCATCACGCTGTACCCGGCGCAGGAGGAGGCGCTGATCGAGGTCGTGTCCGGGGCCAACGTGATCCTGTCCACCCCGACCGGGTCGGGCAAGAGCCTGGTGGCCGCCGGGGCGCTGTTCGCCGCGCTGGGACGGGACCAGGTCGGCTTCTACACCGCGCCGATCAAGGCGCTGGTGTCGGAGAAGTTCTTCGACCTGTGCGAGATGTTCGGCCGCGAGAACGTCGGGATGATGACCGGCGACGCCAGCGTCAACGCCGACGCCCCGATCATCTGCTGCACCGCCGAGGTGCTGGCCAACATCGCGCTGCGGGACGGCGCCGACGCCGACATCGGCGTGGTGGTGATGGACGAGTTCCACTTCTACGCCGAGCCCGAGCGCGGCTGGGCCTGGCAGATCCCCCTGCTGGAGCTGCCGCAGTGCCAGTTCCTGCTGATGTCGGCGACGCTGGGCGACGTCACCTTCTTCGAGAAGGACCTCACCCGCCGCACCGGCCGCCCGACCGCCGTGGTGACCTCGGCGGAACGGCCCGTCCCGCTGAAGTACGACTACCGGGTCACGCCGCTGCACGAGACCGTCGAGGAACTGCTCGGCGAGCAGAAGGCCCCGATCTACCTGGTGCACTTCACGCAGGCCGCCGCGATGGAACGGGCGCAGGCGCTGATGAGCATCAACGTGTGCACCAAGGAGGAGAAGGCCAGGATCGCCGAGCTGATCGGCGGCTTCCGGTTCACCACCCGGTTCGGCCGCAACCTGTCGCGGTTCGTCCGGCACGGCATCGGCGTCCACCACGCGGGGATGCTGCCGAAGTACCGGCGGCTGGTGGAACGGCTCGCGCAGGCCGGGCTGCTCAAGGTCATCTGCGGCACCGACACCCTCGGCGTCGGCGTGAACGTCCCGATCCGCACCGTGGTGTTCACCGCGCTCAGCAAGTACGACGGGCACCGGGTGCGGCGGCTGCGGGCCCGCGAGTTCCACCAGATCGCCGGGCGCGCGGGCCGGGCCGGGTTCGACGTCGTCGGGTACGTGGTCGCGCAGGCCCCCGAGCATGTGGTGGAGAACGAGAAGGCGCTGGCCAAGGCGGGCGACGACCCGAAGAAGCGGCGCAAGGTGCAGCGCCGCAAGCCGCCGGAGGGCTTCGTCGGCTGGGACGAGGACACCTTCCGCAAGCTTCAGGCGGCCGAGCCGGAGATGCTCAAGTCCCGGTTCCAGGTCAGCCACGCCATGCTGCTGTCGGTGATCGCCCGTCCCGGCAACGCGTTCCAGGCGATGAAGCGGCTGCTCACCGACAACCACGAGGAGCCGGCCGCGCGCCGCAGGCACATCTCCCGGGCCATCGCGATCTACCGGTCCCTGCTGGCCGGCGGCGTGGTCGAGACCCTGGACGAGCCGGACGAGCAGGGCCGTTACGCCCGCCTCACCGTGGACCTCCAGGAGGACTTCGCGCTCAACCAGCCGCTGTCCACCTTCGCGCTGGCCGCCTTCGAGGTGCTGGACCCCTCCTCGCCCACCTACGCGCTGGACATCCTGTCGGTGATCGAGGCGACGCTGGACGACCCCAGGCAGATCCTGGCCGCCCAGCTCAATCGGGCTAAGGGCGAGGCCGTCCAGGAGATGAAGGCCGAGGGCATCGAGTACGAGGAGCGCATGGAGCTGCTCCAGGACGTCGACTACCCCAAGCCCCTCGAGGAGGAGCTGGAGGCCGCCTACGAGATCTACCGCGCCGGGCACCCGTGGGTCGGCGACCACCCGCTGCGTCCCAAGTCGGTGGCGCGCGACCTGTACGAGCGGGCGATGACGTTCACCGAGTACATCGCCTTCTACGAGCTGGCGCGCGCCGAGGGCCTGGTCCTGCGGTACCTGTCGGGCGCGTACCGGGCGCTGCAGCAGACCGTCCCGGACTCGATCAAGAACGACGATCTGATCGATCTGATCGAGTGGCTGGGCGAGCTGGTCCGCCAGGTCGACTCCAGCCTGCTGGACGAGTGGGAGCAGCTCGCGAACCCGCGGGAGGAGGAGGATCTCGAGGAGGCCCTGGAGGAGCGGGTCACCAAGGTCACCGCGAACGCCCGTGCGTTCCGGGTGCTGGTGCGCAACGCGATGTTCCGCCGCGTGGAGCTGGCCGCGCTGGAGCGCTACGCCGAACTGGGCGAGCTCGACCCCGGCCTCGGCGAGGACGGCTGGCGGGAGGCCATGGCCGCGTACTGGGACGAGCACGACGACCTCAACACCGGCCCGGACGCGCGCGGCCCCCGGCTGCTGCTCATCGAGGAGGTCCCCGAGGACGCGCTGTGGCGCGTCCGCCAGGTCTTCGACGATCCGGAGGGCCACCGCGACTGGGGCATCACCGCCGAGGTCGACCTGGCCGGCTCGGACGAGGCCGGCGAGGCCGTCATCAAGGTCGTCTCCGTCGACCGGCTCTGAGATCGGCGGGGCCGGGGACTCGGTAGGGCCGGGGACTCGGTAGGGCCGGGGACTCGGTAGGGCCGGGGACTCGGTAGGGCCGGGGACTCGGTGGGGCCGGGGACTCGGTGGGGGCGAGGGGCACCAGTAGGGTCGGAAGGGTATACCCGCCGGTTGCCGCCGTCATGGGGAGGCGCAGATGGTCCAGGTCGCCGTGGCGCAGTTCGCGTCCTCAGAGGACAAGGAGCGGAACCTTGCGGAGGCCGCGAAGCTGGTCGCCGACGCGGCCGGGCGCGGGGCGCGGCTGGTGGTGCTCCCCGAATACGCGATGTTCATCGCGCCGACGATGGACGAGCGGTTCGTCACGTCCGCCGAGCCGCTGGACGGCCCGTTCGTGCGGGGGCTGGCGGAGCTGGCCTCCCGGCACGGCGTGCACGTCGTCGCGGGGGTGAACGAGCGGCTGGACGACGAGCCGGGACGCATGTCCAACACCCTCGTGGCGATCGACCCGTCCGGCGCGATCGTGGCCACCTATCGCAAGCTTCATCTGTACGACGCGTTCGGCTACAAGGAGTCGGACGTGGTGCGCGCCGGGGACATCGGCACGCCGGAGACCTTCGCCGTCGGCGGGGTCACCGTCGGCATGCAGACCTGCTACGACGTGCGGTTCCCCGAGGTGACCCGGATGCTGGTGGACGCGGGCGCCGACCTGCTGGCGCTGCCCGCCGCCTGGGTGCCGGGGCCGCTGAAGGAGGACCACTGGCGCACCCTGGTCCGGGCGCGCGCCATCGAGAACACGATCTACGTCGCCGCGGCCGGGCAGAGCGCCCCGATGGGCGCGGGCAACAGCCTGCTCGCCGACCCGATGGGCGTGGTCGTGGCCTCGCTCGGGGAGGGGACGGGCATCGCGTCCGGCGAGGTCTCGCCCGACCGCGTCACCGAGGTCCGCGACAAGAACCCCGCCCTGCGCCTGCGCCGCTTCACCGTGACCCCGGCCGGAGGGGTCTAGGGAAGGGGCCTAGGGGCGGCGGCCGACGCCGGTGACCAGTTCCCGCAGCCGCATCGGGCCGCTGGTGGCCTGGGACAGCGGCGGGGTCTCCAGGTCCGCGCCCGTGCGCAGCCCCTCGAAGAACTCGCCCATCGCCTCGGTTCCGCTGTGGGCGGGGGTCCAGCCCAGCTCCTCCCGGGCGCGCGAGGTGTCCATGATCGGAACGTGCAGGGCCAGGTCCAGCAGTTCCGCCGAGGCCGGCACCAGCCCCAGGCTCCAGGCCACGCGCAGCGCGCTGTGCGCGGCCAGGGGAGGCACGCTGATCGGCCGGGCGCCCATCAGCCGGGCCAGCTCCTCCGGGCCGATCGGCGGCTCGGCCGCGATGTTGATCGGTCCGCGGGCCCGCTCGTTCGTGACCGCGCGGCGGAACGCGTCGCCCGCGTCCGCGGTGTGCAGCGCCTGGAACCGCAGCCCCGGTATCGCCGGGACGAACGGCAGCCGCCCCGGCTGCACCAGCCTGCCCGGCAGGAACGGCCCGCCGAACAGGCGCCGCTGCTCGTGGGCCGCCTCCCGCTTGAACATGAACCCCGGGCGCAGCCGTACCACGCGGCAGTCCGGGTGATCGGACTCGAAACCGTCCAGGAGCCGCTCCACGTACGCCTTCTCACGGCTGTAGGCGGCGCCGGGCCAGCCGTGCGTGGGCCACTCCTCGTCCACGGCGCGGTCCTTGGGTCCCGGAGAGTACGCCCCCACCGAGGAGGAGTACACCAGGCACGGGACGCCCGCCTCGGCGACGGCGAGGAACACCCGGGCGCTGCCCAGCACGTTCGTGCGCCAGGTCACCGCGGGGGAGCGGGTCGGCTGGAACAGCCAGGACAGGTGGACGACCGCGTCCGCGCCACGGAAGTGCGAGACCAGGTCGGTGTCGTTCACGTCGGCCCGTTCCCACCGGACCTTGTCGATCTCCAACCGGGGCTCCCGGCGGGCCAGTCCCAGGACCGATGTCACCTTCGGATCGGCGGCCAGCGCCTGCGCGGTGCTGGTCCCCACGTTCCCGGTCGCCCCGACGACCACGACGTGCATGTGCGCCCCCCTCACAAGTGGGTGTGGGATCGCCCCTACCCGAGGAAGGCGGCGCCATGCGGCCGTCAGGGTTCGCCGAAGACCTTCCCGGGGTTGAAGATCCCGGCGGGGTCGAGCGCCCGCTTGACGCCGTGGTGGAGGGCGACGACGGCCGGGTCGAGCTCCGCGTGCAGGCCGCGGCGCTTGAGCAGGCCGACGCCGTGCTCGCCGGTGACCGTGCCGCCCAGGGCGATCGCGTCGTCCACGATCCGGTCGAAGGCGCGCTCGGCGCGCTCGCGGGCGGCCTCGTCACCGGGAACGCCGATGATCAGCGGATGCAGGTTGCCGTCGCCCGCATGCGCGATGTTGGCGATGTGGGTGTCGTTGTCCCTGGCGGCGCGCTCGATGCGGGTCAGCATCTCCGGCACCAGGGAGCGCGGCACGCAGACGTCCTCGGTCAGCACCGGCCCGAGCCGTTCCAGGGCCGGGTAGGCCAGGCGGCGCGCCGCGAACAGGGCCTCGGCCTCCTCCTCGTCGGTGGAGCGGGCGCTCCAGGTGGCCCCGGCGTCCTTGAAACAGCGCACGATCGCGTCCGCCTCGGCGTCGTCGGCGGTGTCGCTTCGGGCCAGCAGCAGGACGTCGGCGTCCGCGGACAGGCCCATGTTCTTCCAGGCGTCCACCGCCTGGAGGCAGTAGCGGTCGATCAGCTCCAGCGCGCTGGGCACGATCCCGGCGGCGGTGACCGCGCTGACGGCCTCACCCGCCGCGTGCAGGGTGTCGAAGTAGCCCACGATCGTGCGTTCGGGCGGGCGGGCGCCGCGCAGGCGGACGGTGATCTCGGTGATGACGCCCAGGGTGCCCTCGGAGCCGACCATCAGGCCGCACAGGTCGTATCCGACGACCCCCTTGGCGGTGCGCCGCCCGAGGCGCACCACCTCGCCGCGCCCGACGACCGCCTCGACGGCCAGCACGTAGTCGCGGGTGACGCCGTACTTCACGCAGCACACGCCGCCGGCGTTGGTGGCCACGTTGCCGCCGATGGTGGACCAGGGCGCGCTGGCGGGGTCCGGCGGGTACCACAGGCCGTGCCGGGCGGCCTCGGCGCGCAGGTCGTCGTTGACCACGCCCGGTTGCACGACCGCCAGGCGCTCGTGCGGGTCGATCTCGACGATCTCGTTCATCCGCTCCAGGGACAGCAGCACGCAGCCGTCCAGGGCGTTGGCGCCGCCGGAGAGGCCGGTGCCCGCGCCGCGCGGGACGATCGGCACGCCCCGCGCGGCGCAGACCTCGACCAGTGCCCGCACCTCTTCGGTGGAGCCGGCGCGGACCAGCGCGGCGGGTGTTCCGTACGGTGCCCATGCCGCCTCGTCATGCGCGTAGGCGGAGATCACGTCGGGATCGGTGGCGATGCGGTCGGCCGGGATGCGCCGCTGGAGGGCGTCCACCAAGTCGGTCATGCCCCCCAAAATAGGCCGGTCAGGCCGCTTTCGTCGTGATCGCCTTCGGCTATCCGCCTTGGACGACCGCGAACCTCGCCTCCTTGGTGAAGCGCTCGAACATCCTTTCACCTTTCCCTGTTGAGAAGGGACCGGCCGCCGCCGTGCTTCTTGTGGACGGCCTGGCGGCTCACACCGAGACAGACCGCGATCTCCTGCCAGGACCAGCCCTGCTCCCGCGCGGAGGCGACCCGCAGGGCCTCCAACCGCTCGGACAGCTCGCGCAGATGTAGGTTGACATCAGGGCCGTGTCAACATGAGTTGACAGATGCGAGGTCGGGACGCGGCTCAGGCGGGGGTCAGCAGCGTGCTGACCAGGGTGTCCAGCTCGACCAGGCCCGCGATCCTGCCGTCGGCGTGCCGTACCAGGCCCAGGTGGCTGCGCCGCTCGCGCAGGATCGCCACCGCGTCGGTGACCGGCGCGCCCGCCGGGATGACCGGCACCGGGTGCGACAGCTCGCGTGCCGTCGTGGGCATGCCCCGCGCCCTGGCCAGGTAGGCGTCGCGGACGTGCACCATGCGCGGGGACCCGCCCCGCGCCGCGCCGCGCACCATCAGCCGCAGCCTGCCCGTGCGCGCCGCGGTCTCCACGATCTCCGCCGGCGCGGCGGACGGCGACACCGTGACGATGCGTCCCTCCGGCACGACCAGGCCGGTCAAGGGGGTCTTCGGCGCGTCCAGCGCGGCGGTGAGCAGGTGCAGGTCGCTCTCCGCGATCAGCCCGAGCCGCCGCGACTCCAGCACCAGGCTGCGCAACTGCTCGGGGGTGCGGGACACGCCGACCGCGTCCCGGGGCGACACCCGCACCAGCCGCAGCAGCAGGTTGGTGATCGCGTTCAGGCCCGCCAGCACCGGCCGCACCGCCCGGGTGAACGCGCGGAACGGCACCGCCAGGATCATCGCCGACCGCTCCGGCATGATGATCGCCCACGACTTGGGCGCCATCTCGCCCACCACCGTGTGCAGGAACGTCACCAGTCCCAGGGCCAGCACGAACGCCAGCGCGTGCGCGGCGGAGTCCGGCAGCCCCGCGGAGTGGAACAGCGGGGTCAGCGTGTGCGCGATCACCGGTTCGGACACCAGGCCGAGCCCCAGCGAGCTCATCGTGATGCCGAGCTGGGCGCCCGCCAGCATCAGCGACAGCTCGGAGATCCCCGCCACCGCCGAGGCGGCGGTCCTGCTGCCCCGGGCCGCGGCCCGTTCGAGCCGCGGGCGCCTGGCCGCCACCAGCGCGAACTCCGAGGCGACGAAGAAGCCGTTGAGGACCAGCAGCGCGAACGTCACCAGCAGCGCGGTGGTCAGGTCCATCCGCCCGTCACCCGCCCCGCTCGTCCGGAGAGTGCTCGCCGGCCACCGTCCGCATCCGGATCAGCTCGGGCACGTGCCGCTTGATGGACAGCACCTCGATCACCGCCCGCAGCGGCGGCTCGCCCGGCCGGTGCGGCGCCAGGTCGACCGAGACCACGTCACCGGGCTCGGCGATGCGGCCGAGCCGGCTGTGCAGCAGCCCGGCGACCGTCTCGTAGTCGCCCTCGGGCAGGGCGATGCCGGTCTCGTGCTCGACCTCGTCCACCCGCAGGCCCGCGTCGACGGTCCACCAGTCGCCGCGCCGCACCGCCTGCTCCTCGCTCACCTCGTTCTCGTCGGCGATCTCCCCGACCAGTTCCTCTGCCACGTCCTCCCAGGCGATGAGGCCGGCGAAGCCGCCGTACTCGTCCACCACGCAGGCCAGCGAGCCGCCGTCGCCGCTGAGCCGCGCCACCACGTCCGGCAGCGGCAGCGTGTCGGGCACCAGCGGCGCCGGACGGGCGAGCTCGCGCACCGTCGTGCGGTCGGCCTCCCGCGGGGACAGCCGGACGAGCTGGTCGAGCCCGACCACCCCGACGACGTCGTCCACGCTGTCGCCGACCACGGGGTAGCGGGTGTGGCCGTGCGCGGTGATGACCTCGGTCAGCTCGCCCGCCCGCGCCGTCTGCGGGACGGTGATCACGTCCACACGGGGCACCATCACCTCGCCGGCCGTCCGGTCGGAGAACATCAGCGCGCGCCCCAGCAGGTCCGCCTGATCCGCCCGCAGCTCCGCGCCGGACTCCCCGATGATGTGGCCCAGCTCCTCCAGCGTGGCGCCGTGGTGCAGCTCCTCGACCGGCTCGATCCCGGCCAGCCGCAGCAGCCCCGCGGCGGAGGCGTCGAACAGCCTGATCACCGGGGAGGCCACCGACAGGTACGTCAGTGTGGAGCCGGCCAGCGCCTTGGCCAGCGGGTCGGCCTTGGCCAGCGCCAGGTTCTTGGGGAACAGCTCGCCCAGCACCATCTGGATGATCGTGGCGATCGCGAACCCGGCCGCCACCGAGATCCCCGTGACCGCGCCGGGCGACATCCCCGCCGCCTCCAGCGGCGGCGCGACCAGCCCGCCCAGCGCGGGCTCGGCGACGAACCCCACCACCAGGGCGGTCGCGGTGATGCCGAGCTGGGCGCCGGACAGCATGAACGACACGCGCTCCATCACGCGCACCGCCCGCGCCGCCCTCCGGTCGCCCTCCCTGGCCTGCCGCTCCAGCTCCGGCCTGTCCGCGGTGACGAAGGCGAACTCCTGGGCGACGAACCAGCCGGTCGCCGCCGTCAGCAGCAGCACGGCCAGCAGGCCCAGCGCGACGGTCACCCTGGCATCATTTCCCCGCCCCTGATCTTTCTCACGCGGGATTGCCGGGGGTGGACGAGTGGGAATGATTGGTTGTGGTATGTCCGCCGCGAGTTCCGAGGGGGCGACCGATGCCCAGGCCGTTCGCGTCCTCCGCCGACCTGGCGGAGAAGGAGCAGACCCTCGAGGTGCTCGCCGACGGGGTTTACGCCCTCACGGCCGAGGGCGACCCGAACGTCGGCGCGATCGAGGGCGAGGACTTCCTGGTCTGCTTCGAGGCCCTCGCCACCCCGGCCGCGGCCCGCCGGTGGCTCGCCAGGCTCCGCGAGCACACCGCCAAGCCGGTCAAGTACCTGGTGCTGTCCCACTACCACGCGGTGCGAACGCTGGGGGCCGCCGCGTTCGGGGACGCCACGATCATCGCGCACGACCGCACCGCCGCCCTGATCCGCGAGCGCGGCAAGGAGGACTGGGAGTCGGAGTACGCCCGGATGCCCCGGCTGTTCGAGGAGCCCGCGGGCATCCCCGGTCTCACCTGGCCGAACGTCACCTTCTCCAGCACCCTCACCATCGACCTGGGCGGCGACCGCGGCGACCTCGACCTGGCGTACTGCGGGCGCGGCCACACCGAGGGCGACATCGTGGCGTGGCTGCCCCGGCAGCACATCCTGTTCGCCGGCGACCTGGTGGAGACCCGGGCCGCCCTCTACACCGGCGACGCCTTCCACCAGGAGTGGGTGTCGGGCACCCTCGACCAGGTCGAGTCGTTCGGCGCCCGGACCCTGGTCGGCGGGCGCGGCGCCGTCGCGCACGGCCGGGAGGCGGTGCGCGACGCCATCGCGCAGACCCGGCGCTTCCTGGAGGTGATGATCGGCGAGGTACGGGAGGTCAGGGACGGCGGAGGCACCCTCAAGGACGCCTTCGCCGCCGTGCACGCCGCCCTCGCCCCCGACTACGGCCGCTGGCCCATCTTCGAGCACTGCCTCCCGTTCGACGTCTCCCGGCTCTGGGACGAGCTGGACGGCGTCGAGCGGCCCCGCGTGTGGACGCCCGAGCGGGACCGGGAGGTCTGGGCCGAGCTCCAGGACTGACCGCGATGGAAGGGCCGGCGGGTTGTCATGTTCGCATCGCGAGCGGTGGGAGTTCCCATGACCGACGACAGGCATCCCCGGCCGGTGTTCGACCCCGAGATCCCCCGTGAGGACCGCGCCCTCCTGGCCGCCGCGCCGGAAAGGCTGGTCGCGGCCCATCTCCCCGCCCCGTCCCCGCCCCGGCTCCGGCCCGCCGCGCTGATCGGCCGCGCCCTGTGGGTCCCCATGGTCGCCTTCTTCTACGGCGTGCTGCCCGGCGGCTGGATTCGGCTGTGCCTCCTGGCCCCGGACGAGGAGGAGGACGACCTGGTCGACGGGGTGTTCCGGTGGGGCGGCACGGCGGTGGCCGCCATGATGATCACGCCGGCGCTGCAGATCTCGCTGATCCTGCTGCGGCTGGGGGAGGTGGCCGCGCTGCTGGCCCTGGCCAGCTTCACCTGCTGGGCCGTCGCCGCCGTGCGCCGTCTGCGGGAGCCTGCCGCCGCCCGCGCCGCCCGCGTGCATCACGGCCGTTACCTGCTGCCCGGCGACTTCGACCGGGTGGCGACCCGGCTGCTGCTGCGGGCGCAGCGGGCCTGCGACGCGGTGCTGGGCTCGGTCTCGCACCGCGCCGGTCTCCTGGACGACGCCGGCGGCCCGGCGGCGCTGTCCCGCGAGGAATGGGCGATCGCCTCCACGCTGGCCGAGCACACCCGGCTGCGCCGCGACCAGGAGAAGCGGCTGCCCGAGCACCCGTCCCCGCGGCTGCGGGCGCTGATGGTGCCGCAGCGCCGCGCCCTGGACGCCTCGGTCGGCTCGGTCACCGCCCGCGTCGAGGCGCTGGAAACGTACGCGCGGCGGACGCTGGAGCTGGACGAGGCGTACCGGGAATGGCAGGCCGTCCAGCGCCTCCCCGAACGGAACGAGCGCTACCGCGAGCTGCTGGCCGCCACCGTCCGGGACGACCTGGCCCGCGAGGAACTCGGCAGGCTGGCCGAAGACGCACGTCGCGTCCGCGCCGTACTACTGGAGGAGACCCGCAGAGCGTCCCAACACGGCGACGCCCTAGCCGTCCCGCCGTCGACCTCAAGCCCCGCCAACACACCCGCATAGCGAGTCCCCAGTCGAGGAGCGCAGCTCGCACCCGCCACAAAAGCCCTTCTCAACTACCTCAACCCCCAACCCCAGCCCCGAACGACGCCCAAACGCTGCGATCGCGTCCGAAGGCAGGGGCGAGCGCGAGCGAGACCCTGATCGCGCAGCGAGCCTCTAGGCGAGTCGGAGCGATGCAGCGATCGCCGCAGGCGCGACAAGCGACGAGCCGTCAAGGCGAGGAGCGCAGCTCGCGCCTGCCATAAGCACAGTCGCACCCACCCCAATCCCCAACCCCAGCCCCGAACGATGCCCAAGCGTTGCGATCGCGTCCGAAGGCAGATTCGAGCGAAGCGAGAATCTGATCGCGTAGCGAGCCTCTGGGCGAGTCGGAGCGATGCAGCGATCGCCGCAGGCGCGACAAGCGACGAGCCGTCAAGGCGAGGAGCGCAGCTCGCGCCTGCCATAAGCACAGCGCAGCTCGCGGTTGCAATCAAACGGGCCGCAGAAGTGCTTCTTGGGCGATGGAGGCGACGAGTTTTCCGTCGCGGGTGTGCAGGGTGCCGTGGGCGAGGCCGCGGGCGCCGTGGTTGGTGGCCGGGTCGACCGAGAACAGCAGCCAGTCGTCGATCCGGGCGGGGCGGTGGAACCACAGCGCGTGGTCCAGGCTGACGGCCATCGCCAGCTCGCGCGGGGAGCCGGGCGCCCGTGCGCCGCTGACCAGCGCCATGTCGGACAGGTAGGCGATGAGGCTCGCGTGGACGGCGGGGTCGTCGGGCAGCGGCTCCCGGTGCCGGATCCAGAACGGGTGCGGGGACCAGATCCCGTCGGCGCGTTCCCGCCGCATCGCCCGCATCTCGAACCCGGTGGGGTGCCGGATGAACGCGGGGAAGTCCGGCGGCTCCAGCTCCTCGGGCGGTGGAACGTCCGGCGGTCCCTGTGGCTGCCAGTCGTAGCCCGGTTCGGGGTCGTGGAAGGAGGCGATCATCTCGAAGATCGGCTTGCCGCCCTGGGAGGCGGTGACGTGCCGGGTGGAGAACGCGCGCCCGTCCCGGGTGCGGGCCACGTCGAACCGCAGCGTCTCCTCATAGGTGCCCGGCCTGATGAAGTACGCGTGCAGCGAGTGGGGGAGCCGTCCCTGATCGACCGTGTGGCAGGCGGCGCGCAGGCTCTGCGCCGCCACCTGGCCGCCGAACAGGCGGACCCGGGCGAGCCCGGCGACCTCCGCCCCCAGGTAGGTGTCCTCGTCCAGCGGCCGCAGGTCGAGCAGCCGCACGATCCGGGGTGGGGACTCCTCGCTCATCCGCTGCCTCCCGCGCCGCCGGCCGGCGGACTCCGCAAACCGGATCAACGGTACATCCGGCGTCCCGCCCGGTCGCACGGCGGGGTCAGGCCCGCACGACCTCCGGGCCCGCGGCGGCCAGTTCGGCGGCCGCCTCGGTGTCCAGGCCGGTGTCGGTGATCAGCACGTCGATCTCCGACAGCGCGGCGAACCGCACCAGATTGTCGTTTCCGATCTTGGTGCGGTCGGCCAGCAGCACCCGCCGCCGGGACGAGGCGATCATCGCCCGCTTCACCGCGGCCTCGGCCTGGTCGGAGGTGGTGAGCCCGTGCGCCGCCGAGCAGCCGTTGGTGGCCATGAACGCCACGTCCGCCCACAGGTCGGCCAGCGGGCGCAGCACCCAGTCGTCCACCGTGGCCAGCGTGCGCGGCCGCACCCGGCCGCCCAGCATGATGACGTTGAGGTTGGACTGCGCGGCCAGCGCGGTGGCGTGCGGCGGCGAGTTGACGATCACCGTCAGCTCGCGGTCGGCGGGCAGCAGCCGCACCAGCCGGGCGGTGGTGGTGCCCGCATCGATGATCACCGAGCCCTCGGCGGGCAGCTCGGCCAGCGCCGCCTTGGCGATCCGCTCCTTCTCCTCGGTCAGCACCGCGTCCCTGGCGGCCAGCGCGGGCTCGAAGCCCAGCCGCTCCACCGGGATCGCTCCGCCGTGCACCCGGCGCAGCGTGCCGGCCCGCTCCAGCACGGTCAGGTCGCGCCGGATCGTCTCGGTGGTCACCGAGAACCGCTCGGCCAGCGCCACCACGTCGACGCGGCCTTCGGCGCGCGCCAGCTCCAGGATCGCCTGCTGCCGTTCCTCGGCGTACATGGGGGTGAGGTCACCTGCTCCCGCTGTGGTCATGACGGCGACCATTGTCTTACGGGTCGGCTCTGTCCTACGGGTCAGGTCCGCTCGGGCTCGGGCTCCTCGGCGTCCAGGTCCCGTTCGATGAGGGCGGCCAGCTCCTCCAGCGCCCGCTCGCCCTGCTCGCCGTCCTCGGCGCTCAGCGTCACCTCGTCGCCCTGGCGCGCGCCGAGCGCCAGCACCGCCAGGATGCTGGCGGCCGGGACGGGCGCCTTGCCGCCCGCGCTGATGTGCACCGGCACGGGCTGCCGTGCCGCCTCCTGCACGAAGATCTTGGCCGGACGGGCGTGCAGGCCCTGCGCCGACCCGATGACGACGGTGCGTTCCGCCATGTGCCTTCCCTCCTCAGGCCCTCCTCAGGGCTCGACGGTGACCTTGATCGCCTCGCCGCGCGCGACGAGGTCCAGCGCCCGGTGCACGTCCGCGAGCGGGACGCGGTGGGTGACGAGGTCGTGGACGGGCACCTCGCCCGAGCCGATCAGCTCCAGCGCGCGGGCGTTGTGCGCCGGGCTCGACCCGTTGGCGCCGACGATGCTCAGCTCCCGGTAGTGCACCTGGTTGGAGTCGCAGGAGATGACCGGGTCGTTCTTGGGCAGCCCGCCGAAGAAGCTGATCCGGCCGCCCGGCGCCGCCATCCACTGCGCCTGCTGCTGCGGGGTGTGCGCCGCCGCGGCCGTGATGATCACATCGGCGCCGCGGCCGCCGGTGAGACCCCGGACCGCCTCGATCGGGTCGGTGTCCCCGGCGAGGATCGCCGCGTCCGGTTTGACCAGCTCGGACGCCCGGTGCAGCCGGTCGGCGTTCAGTTCGATCAGGAACACCCGGGCCGCGCCGCGCGCCCGCGCCACCCGCACGTGCAGGCACCCGATCGGCCCGGAGCCGAACACCACCACGTCGTCGCCCTCGCCGACCCGGGCCAGCTCCTGCCCGTTCAGGACGCAGGCCAGGGGCTCGGCCACCGACGCCTCGGCGAACGAGACGCCCTCGGGTATCCGGTTCACCCCGGCCACCGCCAGGACCTTCGCCGGGACGATCATGTACTCGGCGAACGCCCCGTCGTAGTGGTAGCCCATCGACTCCTGCCGCGAGCACACGGTCATCCGGCCGCGCCGGCACTCCGCGCAGGTCCCGCAGGGGATGGCCGCGATCACCTGGACCCGGTCGCCCGGCGCCCAGCCCTCCGTTCCGGCGCCCGCCGCCACCACCTCCCCGGCGATCTCGTGGCCCATCACCCGCGGCGGGACGATGTGGTGGTGGCCGAACCGGGAGATCTTGACGTCCGTGCCGCAGGTGGAGCAGTTGCGGACGCGGAGCTTCAGCTCCTCGGGGCCCGGCTCGGGCTCGGGGGCCTCTTCGAGCCGGATGTCCCCGGGCGCGTGGAAGCGGGCGACCTTCATCGTGTGGGGTTCCTGTTCTCTGTCGTCAGTGTCGTCAGTCGTCGGATGCTTCGGCGGGGGTGAGGAGCCCGGCGATCCGCTCGGCCGTGGTGGCCTCGCGCAGCGCCCGCGCCCGCGCGGGGTCGAGCAGGATCTGCGCGAGCTCGCCGAGGATCGCCATGTGCCCGTCCCCGCGCGCCGCGATGCCGATGGCGAGCGTGACCTTCGCGCCGTTCCAGTCCGCGCCCTCGGGGAAGCGCACCACGGCCAGCGCGTCGCGCAGCACCGCGTCCTTGCCCTCGGCCGTGCCGTGCGGGATGGCCACGCCCTCGGCGAGGTAGGTGGAGATCGAACGCTCGCGGTCGAGCATGCTCTGGATGTACGGCTCGGTCACCGCGCCGATCTCCACGAGCAGCCTGCCGCACTGCCGTATCGCGTCGTCCCGCCCGTCGGCGCGCGCGTCCAGCCGGACGGCGGCGGGGTCGAGCAGCGCGCCGGGCCCGGAGGCCACGCCGCTACCCACCGACCACACCGCCGTCCTTGATCGCCTTGACGACCCCGTCGATCGCGGGATCGCCGATGTAGACGTCGAACGGGACGACCACGGCGTCCGGCGCGCCCCGGCGGGCCCGCTCGGCGAGCCCGGAGTGGCAGACGACCACGTCGGCGTCCGCGGGGATGGAGCCGACCGGGGTGTGCTTGACCTCGACCTGCTGCTTCTTGAGCGCCTTGCGCAGCTGGCCGGCCAGCATGACGCTGCTGCCCATGCCCGCGTCGCAGGCGATGATGAGCTTGCGGACGTCCTTGCCTTCGATCGTGGTGCCCATGACGGGGTCCTTCCGAGGGGGTGGATGGATCCGGCGGCCCGGTCAGCGGCTCGCCGGTTGCTCTGTGGCCTTCTCAGTGTCGCCGGCACCGGTGTCCCCGGTGACCTCGGCCTTCTCCGTCCGTTCCGGCGTGCCCTCGGCGTCCTCGGCCATCCCGGTCCCGGGCTCGGCGGCCGTGCCGCCGGAGTCGTCCGCCGAGCCGTCGGACTCGTCGGCGAGCCTGCCGAAGCCCAGCAGCGCGGCGCCGACGCCGAACGTCACGGCGACCGAGGCGAGCATCCCGCCGTACACGCCGATCCAGTTGCCCACGCCGCGCGGGGTCTGGGCGAGATAGGCGAAGATGCTGCCGGGGGACGGGGTGGCGACCAGGCCGGTCCCGGTGGCCACGAAGATCGCGATCCCGGTGCCGGCGCCGGCCATGACCGCCAGGATCATCCGCGGCTTCATCAGCACGTACGGGAAGTAGATCTCGTGGATACCGCCGAAGAAGTGGATGATCGCGGCGGTCGGGGTGCTGGGACGCAGCCGGCGGGGGCCGAAGAACATGTAGGCCAGCAGCAGGCCGAGCCCGGGCCCGGGGTTGGACTCCAGCATGAACAGCACGGACTTGCCGGACTCGGCGGCCTGCTGGACGCCCAGCGGCCCGAGCACGCCGTGGTTGACGGCGTTGTTGAGGAACAGCACCTTGGCCGGCTCGATCAGCACCGAGGTCAGCGGCAGCACGTTGTTGTCGACCAGCCAGCCGACCGCGTCCTCGGCGAGATCGCTGAAGGTGCTGACGACCGGGCCGATCGCCCGGTTGCCGGCGATCGCCATCGCGGCGGCCAGGATGCCCGCGGAGAAGTTGTCCACCAGCATCTCGAAGCCGGTGCGGACCCGGTCCTCGATCAGCTTGTCGAACAGCCTCATCAGGTACGCGGCCAGCGGACCGATGATCATCGCGCCCAGGAACATCGGCACGTCCGCGCCGACCACCAGGCCCATGGTGGCCACGGCGCCGACCACCGCGCCGCGCTGGCCGTGCACCATCCGGCCGCCGGTGTAGCCGATCAGCAGCGGCAGCAGGATCTTGATCATCGGGTCGACCAGCGCGCCCAGCTCCTTGTTGGGCAGCCAGCCGGTGGGGATGAACAGGGCGGTGATGAGGCCCCAGGCGATGAACGCGCCGATGTTGGGCATCACCATCCCGGCGAGATGGCCGCCGAGGCGCTGCACGCGCGCCCGGACTCCGTCGCCGGTCGGTCGGGGGGTGTAGTCAGTGGCCATCGCGGCCTCCCGGGGTTCGGGTGGGGTACGGGATCAGGGGACGAGGGGTCGGTCGAGGTCGGGCACGGCATGGATGCGGACGAGGTCGCGGCGCAGGTCGGCGGGCCGTGGCATCCGGCTGGCGGGCAGCCGTACCGCCGCGGCGCCCCAGGCCAGCGCCTCGGCGAGGGCGCCGGCGCCACGGGCCCCTGCCGCCAGGAACCCGGCGAGCAGCGCGTCGCCCGCCCCCACCGTGCTCCTGGGCCGGTCGACCGGTGACTCGCCGGCGACGACGCCGTCGTCGTCGACCAGCACCGCGCCGTCCGCGCCCAGGCTCACCAGGACCGCGCGGGCGCCGAGCGAGCGCAGTTCGCGCGCCGCCTCCACCACGTCGGCGAGGGTGCCGACGGGGCGCCCGACGGCCTCGGCCAGCTCCTCACGGTTCGGCTTGACCAGGTCGGGGCCGGCGGGCAGGGCCGCCCGCAGCGCCGGCCCGCTGGAGTCGATCGCGACCCGGATGCCCGCCGCGGTGAGGCGGGCGCACAGATCGGCGTAGAGGTCGTCGGGGACGCCCGGAGGGAGGCTGCCGCAGCCGGCGACCCAGCCCGCCGCCACGGACTCGGCGGCGATCACCTCGGCCACCTCGGCGAGCTCGGCGGCCGACAGCCGCCCGCCGGGCTCGTTGAGCTTGGTGACCACCCCGCCGGGCTCGGCGATCGCCACGTTGGACCGGGTGTGCCCGTGCACGGGGACGGCCCGCACGGTCAGCCCCTCGTCGCTCAGCAGCCGCCGGAGCTGGTCGCCCTCCGGCCCGCCGATGGTGACGACCGCCGTGGACGGGACGCCGGCCGCGAGCAGCGCGCGGGAGACGTTGACGCCCTTGCCGCCCGGGTCGAGCCGGGCCGACCTGGTGCGGATCATCGCCCCCCTGGTCAGCCGGTCCACCTCGATCGTCCGGTCCAGGCTCGGGTTGAGCGTCACCGTGACGATCATGCGCCGCCCGTCCGGGGCACCACCGACTCCATGTTGGTTCCTTCCTGTTTTGTTTGTTTCTCCTTTGTTTACGCCCGAATACGTCCGTACGTCAACACCCGAAGGCCCGTGTGACGCGGGCGAATGGGGTGGAACGTTCCAAAATGGGGAGAAAACCGGCGGCGGGAGCCGGGTTGGGGGGAGCGGTCAGCGAGCCTTGGCGGCCTTCTTGCCGGAGCCCTTCTTGGCGGACTTCTTGGCCGCCTTCTTCGCGGCCTGCTTGGTGGTGGCCTTCTTGCCCTTCTTGGGCTTCTTCGCCTTCTTCGCCGGAACGGCCTCGGGTGTGACCTCGGGGACGACCTCGGTCACGACCGGGGCCTGGGCGACCTCGGCGGCCGCGATCTCCGCGGGGGCGGCCCCGGCGCCGCCGGACACTCCCGCGACGCGGTTCTTGAAGGTCTGCCCGAACCGGAACCTCGGCACCGCGCCCGCCGCGACCTCGATCCGCTCTCCCGTGCGCGGATTGCGGGCGGTACGGGCCGCGCGGTCGAACCGGTCGAACGTGCCGAAGCCGGTGACCAGCACGCGGTCGCCGGAGGCGACGGCGTCGACGATAGCCTCGAAGACCGCGTCCACATGGCGGCGGGCCACCGCCCTGTCGCTGCCCGCCCGCTCCGCGACGATCTCCACGAGCTCGCTTCTGTTCATCGGCCGTCCCTTCCGCCTTCACCTGCCCGCCGTGTGCAGGTCAGGCTAGACCAGGAGGACCCGCCCGGCCACCGGGACGATTCGCGGGGCCGGCGGTCAGGGTGTCCGGCCGTCGCCGCCGAGCGTCCGGGAGAGCGCGAGCGCGGCGGTGTGGACGGCCGGCGCGACGTGCCTGAGCGGCATCCGGTTGCTCCAGCCCGACACCGACAGGGCCCCGAGCACCTCCCCGCCCGGACCGAGGACGGGGCTGGCCGCGCACACCACGCCCTGCCCCGACTCCTCGTGGTCGTAGGCGACGCCCTCTTTGCGGATCACCGCCAGCTCACGCGCGAGCAGGCCGGGCGCGACCGTGCTGCGCGTGCTGAGCCGGGGCAGCTCACCGTCCAGCACGGCGCGGCTCACCTCGGGCGGGGAGAAGGCCAGGATCGCCTTGCCGACCCCGGTCGCGTGCGCGGGCAGCCGCCCGCCGACGCGGGACGGCAGCGGCGGGCCGCCGGGGGAGGCGAGGATCTCCACATAGACGACCTCGCTGCCCTCCAGCACGGCCAGGTGGACGGTCTGCCGGGTCGCCTCGCGCAGGTCGGACATGTAGGGCAGCGCCGCGTCCCGCAGCGCCCGCTGCCGGGGGACGCGCTGCCCGAGCTCGAACAGCCGCAGCCCCAGCCGTACCCCGGATCCGTGCCGTTCGAGCAGCCGCGCCTCCACCAGTGACAGCGCGATGCGGTGCACGGTGGACTTGGGCAGGCCGGTGCGGCGGGCCAGCTCCGCGACGCCGACCGCGTCCTCTTCGGCGCGGAAGGCGTCGAGGACGGACACGATGCGGCTGAGATAGGTCTCTTCGGTCGCTGCGGCCATTCCCACAGGTTAGGGGCGATATGTGATGCCGCGTCCCGTCACGTGGGACGCGATCGTTGGCTGGGGGCGTCCCCGGAGAGCAGTATTCACCCGCGGAGACCAGAAAGGACGGCCATGGACCCCGAATCGGTGGAGAAGGCGGCCGCGAGCCTGCTGGACGCCTATGCGTCGCGCGTTCCCATCAGGCCGCTGACCGAGACCGAGCCCGAGCTGTCGCTCGACGCCGCGTACGCGATCCAGCGCGCCCAGGTCGAACGGTGGGTGGCGGACGGTGCGGTGATCAAAGGCCACAAGGTCGGGCTGACCTCGGCCGCGATGCAGCGGCAGCTAGGGGTGGACCAGCCCGACTACGGGCACCTGCTGGACACCATGTTCCACACCGACGGCGCGCCCATCGACACGGGGCGGTTCCTCCAGCCCAGGATCGAGCCGGAGATCGCGTTCGTGCTGGGACGTGATCTGCGGGGCCCGGTGTCGGCCGCCGACGCGGTCGCCGCGGTCGACTTCGTGCTGCCCGCGCTGGAGATCATCGACTCCCGGATCGCCGACTGGAGGATCACCCTGCCCGACACGGTGGCCGACAACGCCTCCAGCGGCGGCCTGGTGCTCGGCACCACCCCCGTCCGTCCCGAGGGGCTGGACCTGGCGCTCACCGGCTGCCTGCTGCACCGCAACGGCGAGCTCGTCCAGACCGGCGCGGGCGGCGCGGTGCTGGGCTCGCCGCTGAACGCCCTGATCTGGCTGGCCAACGTGCTGGGGCCGATGGGCGTGACGCTGGAGGCCGGGCATGTGGTGCTGCCCGGCTCGATCACCGCGGCGATCCCGGTCACCGCCGGGGACACCGTGGTCGCCTCGTTCGCCGGCATCGGCAACGTGACCGCGCGCTTCGCGAAGGGAGCGTCATGAGCAAGCTGACCGCGGCCATCGTCGGGCCCGGCAACATCGGCACGGACCTGCTGGTCAAGCTGATGCGCAGCGACCTGATCGAGGTGCACTCCATGGTCGGGGTGGACCCGGAGTCGGACGGGCTGGCGCGCGCCAGGTCCATGGGCGTCGAGGCGTCGGCGGGCGGCGTGGACTGGCTGCTGGCCCAGGACACCCTGCCCGACCTGGTCTTCGAGGCCACCTCCGCCAAGGCGCACCTGGCCAACGCGCCCCGGTACGCCGAGGCCGGGATCCAGGCCATCGACCTCACGCCCGCCGCGGCCGGGCCGTTCGTGTGCCCGCCGGTCAACCTGGACGGCCTGGCCGGCGCCCCCAACCTCAACATGATCACCTGCGGCGGCCAGGCCACCATCCCGATCGTGCACGCGGTCGCGTCGGTGGCGCCGGTGCCGTACGCGGAGATCGTCGCGTCCATCGCGTCCCGCTCGGCCGGGCCGGGGACGCGCGCCAACATCGACGAGTTCACCCAGACCACGGCCCGCGCCATCGAGTCGGTGGGCGGCGCGGACCGGGGCAAGGCGATCATCATCCTGAACCCGGTGCACCCGCCGATGATCATGCGGGACACGGTGTTCTGCGCGATCCCGGCGGACGCCGACACCGAGGCGATCAGCGCGTCGATCCACACGATGGTGGAGCGCGTCGCCGCCTACGTCCCGGGGTACACGCTGCGCGCCGAGCCGCAGTTCGACGGGCCCCGCGACATCTGGAACGACCTGGCCCGCGTGGCGGTGTTCCTGGAGGTCCGCGGCAACGGCGACTACCTACCGCCGTGGGCCGGCAACCTCGACATCATGACCGCCGCCGCGGCGAGCGTGGGGGAGCGGCTCGCCTCGGGCCGGGTCGACGGCCGTGCCGAAGGGCGCAGGGAAGGGAAGGTGACCGCGTGAACGAGCCGGTCCGGGAGAAGGTCAGGCTGACCGACTCGACGCTGCGGGACGGCAGCCACGCCATGGCCCACCGCTTCACCGAGGGCCAGGTGCGCGGCATCGTGCACGCCCTCGACCGCGCGGGCGTGGAGGTCATCGAGGTCTCGCACGGCGACGGGCTGGGCGGCTCGTCGTTCAACTACGGGTTCTCCCTCGAGGACGAGATCAAGCTGATCGAGGCCGCCGTGGACGAGGCGGAGCAGGCCGCCATCGCCGTCCTGCTGCTGCCCGGACTCGGCACGGTCGAGGACCTCAAGCGCGCGCACGGCGCGGGCGCGTCCGTCGCGCGGATCGCCACGCACTGCACCGAGGCGGACGTGTCGGCCCAGCACTTCGCCGCGGCACGCGAGCTGGGGATGGAGACGGTCGGGTTCCTGATGCTGTCGCACCGCATCGGCCCCGCCGAGCTGGCGGCGCAGGCGCGGATCATGGTGGACGCGGGGGCGCAGTGCGTGTACGTGGTCGACTCGGCCGGCGCGCTGGTGCTGGGCGACGCGCAGGAGCGGGTCGCCGCGCTGGTCAAGGAGATCGGGCACGAGGCGCAGGTCGGCTTCCACGGGCACCAGAACCTGTCGCTGGGCGTGGCCAACTCCGTCCTGGCCGTCCAGAACGGGGCGCGCCAGATCGACGGGGCGCTGTGCGCGCTCGGAGCGGGCGCGGGCAACGCCCCGACCGAGGTCGTGGCCGCCACCTTCGACCGGATGGGCATTGCCACCGGCGTCGACATCCAGGGCGTCATGGCCGCCGCGCAGGACGTGGTGCAGCCGTTCCTGTCGCGGCTGCCGTTCGCGGACCGGTCCGCCATCACCCAGGGGTACGCGGGGGTCTACTCCAGCTTCCTGCTGCACGCCGAGCGGGCCGCCGAGCGCTACGGCGTTCCCGCGCACGCGATTCTGCAGAAGGTCGGCGAGGCCGGGTACGTGGGCGGCCAGGAAGACATGATCATCGATGTGGCGCTGCAACTGGCCGCCGAACGGGAACGGGACGGCGCCCCCACCGCGTCCTGAGCCCGGTATCTGACGAATCGGTGTCAGATACCCGCCCGCTCGCTGGCCCGCGGCGCTGGAGGGCCGTAGCGTTCCGGACCTATGGCCGTCATCGTGGAGCTGGTGTCGTATCCGATCAAGGGCTGTGCCGGCACGCCGCTGCCCCGGGCGCGGATCGGATGGGCCGGGCTCGACCACGACCGCTCCTTCATGGTCGTGGACGAGCACGGCACCTTCCGCAGCCAGCGGCGCGATCCGAGGCTCGCGCTCGTCCGGCCCGAGGTGGCCGCGGACGGACGGCGGCTGGTGCTGCGCGCGCCCGGAATGGACGCCGTGGAGATCGCGGTCGACACCACGTCCGCCCCGCGCGGGGTATCGCTGTTCCGCACCGCGTACGAAGGCGTCGACCAGGGGCCGGAGGCGGCGGCCTGGCTGTCGGAGTTCCTCGGTGCGCCCAGCTCGCTGGTCCGGGTGCCGCCGGGGCACGCCCGCGTCACCTCCGGGCTGACGCCTGGGACCAGCGGGTACGCCGACAGCGGCGCCGTCCACCTCATCTCCCGGCCGAGCCTGGACGTCCTGAACCGGCGGCTCGCGGAGGCCGGCCGCCCGGCGGTGCCGATGGAACGCTTCCGCCCCAACATCGTGGTCGACGGCTGGGAGGAGCCGCATGCCGAGGACGAGGTGCGGCGGGCCCGCGTCGGCACGGCCGAGCTGGGGTTCGCCAAGCTCGCCCTCCGCTGCGTGGTGACCACCGTCGACCAGCGGACCGGGGCCAGGGCGGGGCCCGAGCCGCTGCGGACGCTGGCCTCGTACCGGCGCGTCCCGGAGGGTCAGGTCGCGTTCGGCGCCAAGTTCGCGGTCGTGCGTCCCGGCCGGGCCGCGCTCGGGGACGAGGTGCTCGTGGACGTGTGGAGCGAGGGGACGGCGGGCCTCGCGGACGCCGTCCGGTGATCCGCGGGTGAGCGGGCGGCGGCCGTGCCCGCGGCGCCGTGCGGCGGGACGCGGGCACGTGCAGGGGCCGCCTCAGTCGTTGAAGCCCTGGATGAAGGCGAAGCGGTCGGTGTAGCTCAGCTCGTGCTCGGGGTGGCGGAGCCGGATCGTCTCGACGCCTTCCTCGATCTCCTCGGGGGAGAACGTCGACAGCACCGACATCCACTGGTTGCGCACCAGGCCGATCCACTGCTCGCGGTCGATCGTGACCGCGTACTCCTCGAAGCGGTGCTCGGTGCGCAGTCCGGCCGCGCGCATCGCCCCGGCGATGTCGGCCGGGTCGGGCTGGTTGGCGGCGAAACGGTCCAGCGCCTCGGGGAACAGCGGGTACTCCAGCCGCGGCGGCAGCGTCACGATGAGGATCCGCCCGCCCGGCGCCAGCCGGGCCGCGAGCCCCCGCAGCGTCCCCGGGATGTCCTTGACATGGTGGATCGCCTCCTTGAAGACGAAGGCGTCCACCTGGTCGTACCGGATCGGCACCTCCCCCGAGGCGATCTGCTCCGCGGTGGCGCGCACCGGGGACAGCCGGGCGTCGTCGGGGAGGAGGTCCAGCATGTGCTGGGACGGGTCCACGCAGAGGATGGGGGTCTGCGGGGACGCCGCGTCCAGCAGCTTGCTCAGGAAGAGGCCGGTGCCCGAGCCGATGTCGGCGATCCGGTCGCCCGGCGAGGGGCGCAGCCAGGACATGATGCGGTCGGCCATCCAGACGACGTACTCGGGACGGTCGGCCCAGTTGCGCTCGTAGGTCTCGGCGATTCGCTGGTAGTGCTCGTCGGTGACGTCGATGACGCGGCTTCCTTTCGGTCGGCCCCCGGCCCGCGGGCGTGATGCCGCGTCGCATCGGCCGGCGGACACTCCGGGGGGAACGGGACCTTTCAGGAGGTTTAGGAGCTTTTCGGATTGTTCCCTTCCCTGGGGGACGCCGGGGACAAACCTTCCGCTCGTCAGAGGCGCGCGAGGCGTGCGCGGGCGCGCCGGTTCGCCGTCGTCCCCTCTCAGCCGGGGAAGGCCGGGCTCGCCAGCCCACGACCGGCGTCCGGGACGACGAACAGCGAGCCCGCATGCGGCGTGCCCGATGGCGTTCCGACCGAGGCCGTTGTGACGTAGAGGTCGCGCAGATCCGTGCCGCCGAACGCGCACGCCGTGGTCCGCTCCGCGGGGATCTCCACGATCCGGTCGACCCTGCCGGACGGGGTGTGACGCACGACGCGGCCACCGCCCCACACCGCGACCCACACGCAGCCGTCCGCGTCCACGGTCAGGCCGTCCGGGCTCCCGGGAGGCGGCACATGCGCGAACGGCCGGCGGTTGCGCGGCTCGAACGTGCCGGGCTCGCAGTCGAAGACGTCCACCCGCCCGGTCGGGGTGTCGATGTAGTACATGAACCGCCGGTCGGGACTCCAGCCCAGGCCGTTGCTGATCGTCACGGCGTCCAGGACGTCCTCGACCCGCCCGTCCGGGTGGACGCGCCGCAGCCTGCCGCCGCCTTCGCCCTCGTCGTAGCGCATGGTCCCGGCCCAGAACGCGCCGTCCGGGCCGACCGCGGCGTCGTTGCCGCGCACGCCCTCCTCGGGACGCTCGGCCAGCCAGCGGAACGCGCCGTCCGGCTCGTACAGGCCCACGCCGTCGCGCAGGTTCACCACCAGCCCGCCGCCTGCGCGCGGCCTGACCGCGCCCACGTGCTGGCCCGTGCGCCAGACGACGTCGTCGGCGCCCGCGGACGGGTCGAAGGCGTGCACCTCGGCGGACAGGATGTCCACCCACAGCAGCCTTCGCGCGGCCGGATCCCACACGGGGCCCTCGCCCAGCGTCGCGCCCGCGGCGACGGCGACCTCGGGTCGGTCGGTCATCGGTCGGCTCCCGGTACGGAGAGGGAACGGCCGGGCGTCGTGCCCGGCCGTCCCGTGCGGTGGTCAGCGCGCGCTGAACGCGTAGACCGTCGTCGTGTCATAGACCTGCCCCGGCCGCAGCGTCGTGGACGGGAACCGCGGCTGGTTCGGCGAGTCGGGGAAGTGCTGCGTCTCCAGGCAGAACCCGTCGCCCTGCCGGTACGCCTTCCCGCTCGTCCCGACCAGGGTGCCGGCCAGGAAGTTGCCCGAGTAGAACTGCACCCCGGGCTCGGTGGTGTAGACGTCCATCACCCGGCCGCTGCGGGGCTCGGTGACCCGCGCCGCCCGCTCCAGGCCGCCGCCCTCGCGGTCCAGGACGTAGTTGTGGTCGTAGCCCTGCCCGATCACGATCTGCGGGTGGCCGTCCCGGATCCGCTCCCCGATGGCGTGCGGCGCGGTGAAGTCGAACGGGGTGCCCTTCACCGGGGCCAGCTCGCCGGTGGGGATCAGCGTGGCGTCGACCGGCGTGTAGCGGCGCGCGTCGATCTGCAGCCGGTGGTCGTAGACGTCGCCCGACCCCTCGCCCGCCAGGTTGAAGTAGGTGTGGTTGGTCAGGTTCACGACCGTGGGCTTGTCGGTCGTGGCGCGGTAGGCGATGCGCAGCTCGTTCTTCCGCGTGAGCGTGTAGGTGACGGTGGTGGTGAGCGTGCCGGGGTAGCCCTCCTCGCCGTCCGGGCTGGTACGGGACAGCCGCAGCGCGACGTCGCCGTTCACCCGGGCGGGCTCGGCCTTCCACACCCTCTTGTCGAAGCCCCGGTCGCCGCCGTGCAGGCTGTTGGGGCCGTTGTTGGCGGCGAGCTCGTAGGTCGTGCCGTCCAGGGTGAACCGGGCCTTGGCGATGCGGTTCCCGTAGCGGCCGATGAGCGCGCCGAAGTACGGGTTGGCCTCGGCGTAGGCGTCGCTGGTGTACCCGTCCAGCGAGCCGAAGCCGAGCGCCACGTTGCCCGCCCTTCCCCGGCGGTCGGGCACCTCCAGGCTCTGCACGATGCCGCCGTAGGTGAGCACCCGGACCCGCATGCCGCGGCCGTTGCTCAACGTGTACCGCTCGATCCGCGTGCCGTCGGCCAGGGTGCCGAACGGCTCCTTGTCGATCCGCGGCGCGCTCTCCGGGCTTCCCATGCCGGACAGCGTAGGCGCCGGGCCCGCGGAGGCCGGAATCGAGGCCGCCACTAACGCGGTGGCCAGCACGGCGGTGCCGGCCAGGGGTGGGATGAACCTCATGGTGCTCCTCTCCTAGAGGTGGAGGGTTCTGAGAGGTGGAGGATCCTTGCCGTACGGCTCAGCGCAGGAGGGGAGCGCCCGCGCGGCGTTTCGTCCAGACGTCGAAGGCGACCGCGGCCAGCAGCACGATGCCCTTGACCAGCATCACCCGCTCGCTGGGCGCGCCCACCAGCGACATCCCGTTGTTGATCACGCCCATGATCAGGCCGCCGGTGATCGCGCCGACCACCTTGCCGACCCCGCCCTGGACGGCGGCGCCGCCGATGAACGCGGCGGCGATCGCGTCCAGCTCGAAGGTGTTGCCCGCGGTCGGGCCGGCCTGGTTGAGCCGGCCGGCGAAGATGACCCCGGCCAGCGCCGACAGCACGCCCATGTTGACGAAGATCCAGAACACGATGGACCGGGCGTTCACCCCCGACAGCGTGGCCGCCTGGAGGTTGCCGCCGACCGCGTAGATGCGGCGCCCGAACACCGCCCGGTTGGTCAGCAGCGTGTACCCCAGCACCAGCGCCGCCAGCAGCACCAGCACCCAGGGCAGGTTCCGGAACCTGGCCAGTTGCACGGTCATCGCCATGATGAGCGCGGCGGCCGCGGCGATCTTCAGCAGGAACACCGGGTACGGGTCGACCGACTGCCCGTAGCCCAGGCGCGCCGCGCGGGCGCGCCACTGCGCGACCGCGAAGCCCCCGCACGCGGCGAGCCCGCACAGCAGGCTGAACAGGTCCGCGCCGCCCAGCACGCCGAGCCCGACGTTGCCCAGGTAACCGGCGGTGAAGCCGTTCGACAGCGTGCGGATCTCGCTGGGGAACGGGCCGATGCCCTGGTTGCCCAGCACGGTCAGCGTCAGCGCGCGGAACAGCAGCATCCCCGCCAGCGTGACGATGAACGACGGGATGCCGAAGTAGGCGATCCAGTAGCCCTGCCACGCCCCGATCAGCGCGCCCGCCCCCAGCGTGACCACGAGCGCCAGCGGCCAGGCCACGTCGTGGTTCACCATCAGCACCGCCGCGATCGCGCCGGTCACCGCCACCACCGAGCCCACCGACAGATCGATGTGCCCGGAGATGATCACCAGGATCATCCCGATCGCCAGGATCAGGATGTAGGAGTTCTGCACGATGATGTTGGAGATGTTCTGCGGCTGTAGCAGGTCGCCCCCGGTCAGCACCGTGAACAGGACGACGATCAGGGCGAAGGCGACGTAGATCCCGCTCTGCCGCAGGTTGAGGGACAGCCGGTAGACCGGGTCCGGCCCGGCCTTCGCCCCGCGCGGGCCGCCGCCCGGCCCGGCCTTGGCGGTCTCGGCGCTGGTCGTGCTCATGGCGCCTCCTTGCGCACGCGGCCGTTGCGGTTCAGGGTCATGTAGGTCATGAGGCGTTCCTGGGTGGCCTCGGCGCGGGGCACCTCGGCGGTGATCCGGCCGGCCGCCATCGTGTAGATCCGGTCGCACAGCCCCAGCAGCTCGGGCAGCTCGGAGGAGATCAGCAGGATGGCGGTGCCCCGCTCGGCCAGCCGGTTGACGATCGAGTAGATCTCGTACTTGGCGCCCACGTCGATGCCGCGGGTGGGTTCGTCCAGGATCAGCACCTCGGGCTCGGTGAAGATCCACTTGGCCAGCACGACCTTCTGCTGGTTGCCGCCGCTGAGCTTGCCGGTCTCGCTCAGCACGCTGGGCGCGCGGATGCCCAGGTCGCGGCGGAACCCGTCGGCGACCCGGTACTCCTCGTTCGCGTTCACCCAGCCGCGGCGGGCCAGCCTGCCCAGCCCCGCCGCCGACACGTTGCGCTTGACGTCCTCGATCAGGTTGAGGCCGTAGCGCTTGCGGTCCTCGGTGGCGTAGGCGATGCCGTGCCGGATGGCGTCCCGGACGGTGCGCGCCTCGATCGGCTTCCCGTCCTTGTAGAGCCGGCCGGAGATGCCCGTCCCGTACGAGTGGCCGAACACGCTCATCGCCAGCTCGGTGCGGCCCGCGCCCATCAGCCCCGCCAGCCCGACGATCTCGCCCCGGCGCAGCGTCAGGCCGGCGCCGTCGACCACCACCCGGCCGTGCTGGGTGGGGCTGTGCACCGTCCAGTCCTCGATGCGCAGCACCTCGTCCCCGATCCGCGGCTCGTGCGGCGGGAACCGGTGCTCCAGGTCGCGGCCCACCATCCCGGCGATGATCCGGTCCTCGGTGACCTCGCCGGACGCCTCCGACAGGTCCAGGGTCTCGATCATCCGGCCGTCCCGGAGGATGGTGACCCGGTCGGCGATGGCCAGCACCTCGTTCAGCTTGTGCGAGATGATCACGCAGGTGATGCCCTCGTCGCGGAGCCCGCGCACCAGGTCGAGCAGGTGCGCGGAGTCCTCGTCGTTGAGGGCGGCGGTCGGCTCGTCCAGGATCAGCAGCCGCACCCGCTTGGCCAGCGCCTTGGCGATCTCGACGAGCTGCTGCTTGCCCACGCCCAGGTCCGCGATCGGCGTGACCGGCGACTCGGGCAGCCCGACCCGCTCCAGCAGCCGGGCCGCCTCGTGGTTGGTGCGGTTCCAGTCGATCAGCCGCAGCACGGACCGGAGGCCCCGGCGGCCGTGCTCCCCCCGCGAGGGGTCCGGGGGGTGCGCGGGGTCGTCACGGCGTGAGCGGAACGGCCCGCGGGCCGCCTGCTCGTTGCCGAGGAAGATGTTCTCCGCGATCGACAACTGCGGGCACAGCGCCAGCTCCTGGTGGATGATGACGATCCCGCGCCGCTCACTGTCGCGGATCCCGGCGAACCGGCACGGCTCGCCGTCGAAGAGGATCTCCCCCTCGTACGAGCCGTGCGGGTACACCCCGGACAGCACCTTCATCAGCGTGGACTTGCCCGCGCCGTTCTCGCCGCAGATGGCATGGATCTCGCCGCGCCGCACCGACAGGTCGACCTGCCGCAACGCGTGCACACCCGGGAAGGACTTGGTGATCCCCAGCATCCGCAGGATGTCGCCGGTCATGGTCAGCTCAGCTGCGACTGCTTGTAGTAGCCGCTGTCCACCAGCACCCGCTGCACCGAGGACTTCTCGACGATCACCGGCTCCAGGAGCTGGGACGGGACGACCTTGACGCCGTTGTCGTAGTCCTTGGTGTTGTTCACCGTGGGCTTGCCGCCCTTGAGCACGGTGTCGACCATCTTCACGGTCTCGGCGGCCAGCTTCCGGGTGTCCTTGAAGATGGTGGAGTACTGCTCGCCCGCCAGAATCGACTTGACCGAGGCGACCTCGGCGTCCTGCCCGGTCACCACCGGGTACGCCTGGCCCGCGGTGCCGTAGCCGTTGCTCTTCAGCGCCGACAGGATGCCGATGGACAGCCCGTCATAGGGCGACAGCACGCCCTGCACCTTCGTGCCGCTGCTGTAGTACCGGGTGAGCAGGTCCTCCATGCGCTTCTGCGCGGTGGCCGCGTCCCAGCGCAGGATCGCCATGGTCTTGAAGTCGGTCTGGCCGCTGGGCACCTTCAGCGTGCCCCTGTCGATGTACGGCTTGAGCACCGACATCGCGCCGTTGTAGAAGAACGTGGCGTTGTTGTCGTCCGGGGACCCGGCGAACAGCTCGATGTTGAACGGGCCCTTGGCGCTGCCCTCGGAGCCGTCGGGGTTCTTCACCTTCAGCCCGATCAGCAGCGAGGTGGCCTGCTGCACGCCGACCTTGAAGTTGTCGAAGGTGGCGTAGTAGTCCACGTTGGGCGTCTCCCGGATCAGCCGGTCGTAGGCGATCACCGGGATCTTCTTGTCGGCGGCCTGCTGGAGCTGGCTGGTCAGCGCGGTGCCGTCGATGGAGGCCACCACCAGCGCCCGCGCGCCCTTGGTGATCTGGTTCTCGATCTGGCTGGCCTGGGTGGGGATGCTGTCCTCGGCGTACTGGAGGTCCACCTTGTAGCCGAGCTTCTCCAGACCGGCCTTGACGTTGTTGCCGTCGCTGATCCAGCGCTCGGACGACCGGGTCGGCATGGTGATGCCGATCAGCGAGCCCTTCCCGGCGGCCTGCCTGGCCTCCCGGTCGACGGTCTTCTCGCTGGAGCCGCAGGCGGTGGTGAGGGCGGCGGTCAGGACGAGGGCGGGCAGCGCAGTGGTGAGGCTCCGGAGTCTCATGGGGTTCTCCTTGGAGGGTGGGGGAGTGTGGGAAAGCGCTGAAGCGTGCCCGGGTCGCTCGACCCGGGCGGTGACATCCCCTCGTCCGCCCCGAGCCGGGCGAGGGTGTCGAGGACGAGCCGGCCGCGCCGCACCCGTTCGCGGCCCGTCTCGACGGCGGCGGTGAGCAGGTGGCGGCCCACCGGATACAGGCCGGGCACGTTGCGCAGCCCGAACTTCAGGTAGATCGGCGCGCCGCAGCGGATCAGCTCGGCCGCGTCGTAGATGCGGACGTAGCCGCCCAGGTCGTCGGGGGCCTCGACATAGAAGTCCATGGGCGCGGCGCTGAGCGCCCGGATCTCGGCGAGCTGCGCCACGGTCAGGTCGCTGGGCACGTTGACGGAGTCGGCGCCGAGCCGCTCCCAGATCGAGAACGACACCGGGTTGACCGGGCCGACCAGCGCCGACACCTTGAACCTGGTGTCGGCCGGCAGCCGCCCGGAGGCGCGGAGGCAGTGCAGCGTCCACAGGACGCCCTCGTCCGCGACGAGCAGGGAACGCACGCCGAGCGCGGTGGCGCGCTCGGCGTCCTCCACGCACTGGGCGAGCTGGTCGCGGCCACGCGCGCGCGGGCCGGACGCGCTGTACGTGCGCGCGCCCGCGCCGGGCTCCCACGTGCCGCGCGGTCCGAGGAACAGGCTGAGCTCGATGCCGCGCTCGGCGCAGCCGGCCAGCATCAGGGCGATCTCGTCGTCGGTGAGCATCCACACGCCGCTGCCCTGGCTGATGCGGTGCAGCGGGACGTCCAGGCGGGCGCTCTCGTCCAGCACCGCCTCCAGGACGGCGGGCCCCTCGCATGAGGGCAGCTCGGTGCGCCAGGCGCCGCCGTCGGGGAACCGCACCGCGGACGCGGGCGGCGGCTCGGGCCGTGCCGGGAACCCCAGCGCGTGGAGCGCGTCCTCGCCGGGAGCGCGGGGGCCGTCCGGTGAATCCATCACACCTCCCTGGTCGGGGATGTCGGGACGTCAGGGACGTCGGGGAGGTCAGGGGCGTCGGGGAGGTCGGGGAGGTCGGGGAGGTCGGGGAGAAGGAGCACCTTGCCCGCGTCGGGCGCGGCGCTCAGCTTCAGTGCCGTCTCGAAGCCGGCCAGCGGCAGCTCATGGGTGACGAGCGGGGCCGGGCGCAGCACGCCGGTGCCGAACGCGCGCACCGCGTACGCCCAGTCGGCCGGGCCGGCGCCGAAGACCGTGTGGACGGTGAGGGCCCGGGTGACCAGCAGCGTGGTGGGCACCGCGTCGGACGCGTCGCCCGTGATGCCGGTGAGCACCACCCGTCCGCCGCGGCGGGCGAGCGCGACCGCCGCGCGTGCCGTCCCGGGCCTGCCCGCGGTCTCGACGACCACGTCGAACGCGGCCTCGCCGGGCTCGCCCGGAAGGCACACGGTGGTGGCACCGGCCGCCAGCGCCGGCTCGGCCCGTCCCGGACGGGGGTCGATCGCCACCAGCAGCGACGGCGAGGCCGCGGCCAGCAGTTGCAGCGCGAGCATGCCGAGGGTGCCCGCGCCGACCACCGCCGCGGTCTCGCCGGGCCGCGGCGCCGCGTGCCGCACCGCGGCGGCGATCACCGCCGCCGGTTCCAGCAGCGCCGCCGCGCGCAGGTCCGCGTCCTCCGGCAGGACGTGCAGGAGCCGCGCGGGGACCAGCAGGTGGTCGGCGAACGCCCCGGGCCGGGTGAAGCCTGTCTCGTCGTAGCCGTTCGCGCACAGGTTGGGCGCGCCGTCCCGGCAGCGCGCGCAGCGCTGGCAGCCGCGGTACCCCTCGCCGACGACCTTCGCGCCGGTCAGGGCGGGGTCGGTGCCCTCGCCGACGGCCACGACCGTGCCCGACCACTCGTGCCCGGGGACGATCGGGTACGAGACGAACCCGGGCGGGCGCGAGCCCTCGTACAGCTCGCGGTCGCTGCCGCACAGACCGGCGGCGGCCACGCGCACCAGCGCCTCGCCGTGGCCGGGTCCGGGCACCGCGGACTCGGCCAGCCGGAACCGGCCGGGCGCCTCCACCACGACGGAACGGTTCACCTCGTCTCCTCGGGATGGCTCGGCCGTTCCTCGCGTTTGTGCCAGTCCTCGGCGAACAGGTCGAAGTCGGCCTTGCGGCGGGGGAACTCGGCGACGGCGTCCAGATCCAGCTCGACGCCCAGGCCGGGCGCCTGCGGCACGGCGAAGTAGCCGTCCACCACGGCGGGCGCGCCCTTGGCCACGCTGGTGATCCGCGCATCGGCGAAGTCGTTGAAGTGCTCCAGGATCTTGAAGTTGGGCACGCAGACGCCCAGTTGCAGCGACGCGGCGGTGAGCACGGGGCCGCCCACGTTGTGCGGCGCGAGCTGCACGTAGTACGTCTCCGCGGTGGCGGCCAGCTTGCGGGTCTCGGCGATCCCGCCCAGGTGCCCCACGTCCGGCTGGACGATGTCGGCGGCCTGGAGCTCCAGCAGCTCGCGGAACTCGATCCGGTCGTGGATCCGCTCGCCGGTGGCGATCGGCAGCCCGGTGTGCGCGGAGACCTTCGCCAGCGCCTTCAGGTTCTCCGGCGGGCACGGCTCCTCCAGCCACGCCGGGTCGTACGGCTCCAGCAGCCGGGCCAGCCGGATCGCGGTGGCGGGGGAGAAGCGGCCGTGCATCTCCACCAGCAGCTCGCACTCGGGGCCGATGGCGTCCCGCACGGCCTCCACCAGCGCGATCGACCGGACCGTCTCGTCGTGGTCGAGCTCCATCCGGCCCGCGCCGAACGGGTCGAGCTTCAGCGCCCGGTACCCGCGCTCCACCACCCGCCGCGCCGCCGCGTGGAACTCCTCCGGGGTGCGGTCGACGGTGTACCAGCCGTTGGCGTACGCCTTCACGCGGTCGCGCACCCGCCCGCCCAGCAGCCGCCACACCGGCTGGCCCAGGGCCTTGCCGAGGATGTCCCAGCAGGCCATCTCCACGCACGCGATGCCGGACATCACGATCTCGCCGGCCCGGCCGAAATCGCCGTACTTCATCCGGCGGACCAGGTCCTCGATGTCGAAGGGGTCGCTGCCGAGGACGTGCCGGCGCGCGGCCTCGTTCAGGTAGCCCAGCAGGGCGTCGGTGTGCCCGAGCATGCGGGCCTCGCCGACACCGCTGAGGCCCTCGTCGGTGTGCACGGTGACGTAGGTGAGGTTGCGCCACGGCGTCCCCACCACGTGGGTGTCGATGCTCGCGATCCGCATGACTAGCGAGCGCTTGCTACTGGTAGCGCTAACATCGTCGCCATCGTGGACTCCTCCAGGGTGTGTCGGCGTTCAGCGGGATGCTCTGACGGCCGTGCTCTCCCTCACGACCAGCTCGGGCTCCACGGTGCGGCGCGGGGAGCCGCCGGACCCGGCGATGCGGTCCATCAGGAGCTGGAAGGCGTGCCGCCCCACCTCGCCGAACGGCTGCCGGACGCTGGTCAGCGGGGGTGCGAAGTACGGCGCCTCGGGAACGTCGTCGAAGCCGGCCACGCTCACCTCCTCCGGGACGCGCCGGCCCGCCTCGCGCAGCGCGCGCAGCAGGCCGAGCGCCATCGGGTCGTTCGCGGCGAACACCGCCGTCACCCGCGGGTCGGCGGCCAGCAGCCGGCCCTGCTCGTAGCCTGACCTTGCGCTCCAGTCGCCGGGCAGCGGGTCGGGCGCCTCGCGCCCGGCGTCGCGCAGCACCGCGCGCCAGCCCTCGACGCGCTCGCTGGCGTCGATCCAGTCGCCGGGCCCCGCGATGTGCCAGACCGTCTCGTGGCCCAGGCTGAGCAGGTGCCGGGTGACCTTGGCCCCGCCCGCGCGGTGGTCGACGGCCGCCACCGGCACCGGCAGGTCGTCGCCCGCGCCGATCACCACGAGGGGGAAGCCGGGCGGGAGCCCGCGCAGGCCCTCGGCCGCGGAACGGTGCGGGGCGATCACCACGATGCCGTCCACCGACTGGGAGCGCAGCCGCTCCACGGCGTCCTGGATGGAGCGCCGGGTCAGCCGGCTCACGCTGGCGATGCTCACCATGTGCTCGGCGTCGCGGGCGGCGCGCTCGATCCCGTACAGCGTGGATGCCGGCCCGTACAGCGTGGTGTCGAACGAGACCACGCCCAGCACCCGGGAACGGCCGGTGACCAGGACGCGGGCGGCGGAGTTCGGGCGGTAGTCCAGTTCGCGCATCGCCGCCAGCACCCGGTCGCGGGTCTGCGGCCGGACCTTCTCCGGCGAGTTGAGCACCCGGGACACCGTCATCGCCGAGACCCCGGCCAGCAGCGCGACGTCCTCCATCACGGCGGCGCGGGTCCGCCCGGCCGGAGGGACGGACGGGCCGCCGCCATCGGACGGGCCGGACGGGCGGGACGGGCCGGGGGGATCGCCCATGCTGTGATCTCCTGCACACCGGGGGTCGGTGGCCCGATGTTTGCGCTAACGCGGACGGCTGTCAATACCCCCGACCAAAGCGGTGATAGCGCGAACATTCCACCCCTGGTGAGGGGCCGGACCACACGCAGGGGCCACGGGGCCGCCGCGGCTACGGGGGCGGGGGGAGCGCCCGCAGGATCGTGGCCACCAGGCCGTCACGCTCGGCGGGAGCGAGGTCGGCGGCGAGCCGTTCGAGGCGTTGGTTCACGGCCTCGTGCGTCTCGCAGGCGAGCCGCGACCCCTCGTCGGTCAGCGCGACCCGGTAGGCGCGGCGGTCGCGGTCGTCGCGGACGCGGGCGACCAGGCCGCGCCGCTCGACCCGGTCGACCAGCCCGGTCACGCTCGACTTCTCCAGGTGGAGCCGCCTGCTCAGGTCGGCCATCCCGATCGGGCCGTCGACCAGATGGCACAGCACGTGCGCCTGCTGCGGCGTCAGCCCGCGCTCGCGCCCGACCTCGCCGAACACCTGCTCGACATGCTGCGTGAGCCGGATCAGCGCCGTGGTGAACGCGGTGCCGGCGGTGGTCGCCTGCGGGGTCGTGTGCGCACGGGTCATGAGGTCGGCCTCCCCCGTCAGCATAGTTGACGTTGGTTGGTGGTGCGAACTAAGTTGGTTCGCTGTACGAACATTACGTATTACGAACAGTGCGTACCGCGAATCGGAGGGACCATGACCGCGAAGATCGCCGTCGTCGGCGGCGGATACGGAGGGACCGCCGTCGCCAAGGCCCTCGACGAGGAGGCCGACGTCGTCCTCATCGAGCCCCGCGACGCGTTCGTGCACAACGTGGCCGCGTTGCGCGCCCTGGTGGACCCGTCCTGGACGGACGAGATCTTCTTCCCCTACGACGGCCTGCTGAAGAGGGGCATCGTGGTCCGCGACCGGGCGGCGCGCGCGGACGAGTCGGGCGTCACGCTCGGGTCGGGGGAGCGGATCGAGGCGGACTACCTCGTTCTGGCGACGGGTTCGGGCTACCCCTTCCCGGCCAAGGTCGATGTCGACGACAGCGCGGCGGCCAAGGCCGCCCTCCGCGCCACTCGCGACGCGCTGACGGGCGCGGAGCGCGTTCTGCTGCTCGGCGCCGGACCCACCGGGCTGGAACTGGCGGGCGAGATCAAGGCGATGTGGCCGGGCAAGGCCGTGACGATCGTCGATCCGGCCGAGGACGTCGTCACCGGCGACTACCCGGACGAGTTCCGTGCCGAGCTGCGCGCCCAGCTCGACGCGATGGGCGTCGAGCTGCTCCTCGGCACGTCCCTGCGCGAGGCGCCGCCGACCACGCCGGGCAGGGCGGAGACGTTCACCGCCGTGACGCGGTCGGGCCGGAAGGTGACCGCCGACATCTGGTTCCGCTGCTACGGGGTCGTGCCCAACAGCGGCTACCTCGCGGGCGGGCTGGCCGGGTCCCGGCGTCCCGACGGGCAGGTCGAGGTCGGCCCCGACCTCTGCCTGCCCGGCCGGCCTCGGGTGTTCGCCATCGGCGACCTCGCCGCGCTCCCGGAGGCCAAGAGGGCGGGCGCCGCCGGGCGGCACGCCGAGGTCGTCGCCCAGAACATCCGTGCCCTCATCGCGGGCGGCGACCCGGTGGCGACCTACGCGCCTTCGCCGCCGGGGATCGCCCTGCCGCTCGGCCCGTCCGGGGGCGCCTCGTACTGGGCCGACGACGGCGTCTTGGGCGCCGAGAAGACCTCCGAGATCAAGGGGGCGCACCTTATGACCGGCCGCTTCCGGGATCTGTTCGGGCTGAGCTGAGGGACGGCTGAGCTGGGCACTCGGGCGCGGGCCCGGCGGCCAGGGCGCCGTGTGCGCCCTGGCCGTTCGTCGCCTCGCCTTCAGGCGAATTGGGCCTCAGCGCACGGGCACGGTCTCGCGCGGGCGTCCGCCGGCCCTTTGCGAGGTGCTCCCCCGCCGGATGCGCATGCCCAGCTCGCGCGCCTGCTCCTCCAGCCGCATCGCGCACCCGACGGTCAGCAGCGTCGGGGCCCACAGGCCGATGAAGATGCCCCAGCGGTCCGCGCGCTCGACGCCCTTCTGCTCCAGGTTCTGCGACATCGCCCAGGCCGCCACGGACGCGCCGACGGACGCCAGGCCCATCGTGTACATGGCATTCGACTTGAGGCCCGTCTTGCGCAGCATGCCCAGCATGTGCCCCCCCTTGGTCCGATGGTGCTGTGCCTGGCGTTCCCGTGCCGCGGCGGCCTAGCGCCATACGAAGACCAAGGTTGATCGTGTTCGGGTCAGCCCGTCCCCACGGTGTTGAAGGGACGGGTGCCGCCGGGCACGCCGGTGCGCGGCACGCCGTCCTGCAAATACTCGATCGTGAACGGGATCCCGCTGGCGGTGAGGTGCCGCGGGCCGTTCATGAGGTGGAAGTGCAGGTGCGGCTCGGAGCTGTTGCCGGAGTTGCCGACCTCGCCGAGCAGGTCACCGGCCTTGACGCGGTCGCCTCGCCGCACGCGCAGCGAGCCGCGCCGCAGGTGCGCGAACACCGCGTGGACGCCGTCGCCCAGGTCGAGCACGACATGGTTGCCGAGGACGAACCGTCCCGCGGACAGGGTGAGCATCGACAGGACCGAGCGGAAGATGACGCCCTCGACCATCAGGTAGGCCAGGCCGGGCCAGGAGTTGCGGCTCCAGTGGTCGCGCTGCCACCCGCTGACCTGGACCACCACGCCGTCGGCGGGCGCGGTGACGGGCTGCCCGAACGCGGGAAAGGTCTCGGGCCGCGCCGCGAGCGGGTAGCGCACCACCGGCCTCCATTCCGACCGTGGGTCGGGCGCGTACACCAGGTCGATGGCGTAGGTCTGGCCCAGCTCGTGCGTGCCGTGGCTGGGCACCCTGTCGGCGGGGCTGTTCACCGGCACCCACCGCCCGCTGACGGGGCTGCGGACGGGGACGGGCGCGCGGTCGGACGCCTCGCTGCGCACGAAGAACAGCACGAGGCCGAGCGCGATCAGGGCCAGGCCCGCGCGCCCGGCCCAGTCCGAGCCGTGCAGCCTCTCGGTGAGCCCCAGCACGATGCCGAGGACGACGAGCGGCATTCTCATCCATGCGATCTTTCGGAGCACGACTGTCCTCCCGTTCCGGGTCGGTCAGCGGCGGGTGGCCGCCAGGATGGTCAGGATCGGCACCACCCGTTCGCCGGGCACCGCGTACCGGCCGCGCGCCGTGGTACGGAGCCAGCCGGCCGCGACGAGCTGGCGGAGGTGATGGTAGAGCTGCCCGGTCGTGCCGAGCCGTTCGTCGGCGGCCAGCTCGGCGGTGCCGTGCGCGCCGCACAGGATCTCCCGCAGGAGCATGAGCCGTACCGGATGGGCCAGGGCGGAGAGCGCGTCGGCGGCCTGCGACCAGTCGTCGGCCACCAGCTCGGACGAGGCGTGACCCTGCTGCCATTCGTAGTGCTCGCCGTCCGGGAGGGTCACGCTCCCGGTGAACAGGACCGCGTCGCCCACCCGTTCCTTCAGGGCGCGCAGGGCCCAGAACACCTCGCCCGGGTCGTCCTCGCCTCCCTCCGTGCCCACGACGTGCGCACGGGAGGCCCGGTCCGAGCCCTCCAAGCGGGCCACGCGCTCTTCCAGCCGGGTGAGGCGCTCGGCCAGATCGCTCTCCTCGCTCCCCGTCACGATTCCATTATTACGTAGAAACGTAATAATGCCAAAGTGCCAGCGGATCAGCCCGGCTAGCGCCCGGCCATGACCTTCCATTGGCGGTCGGCGGCCGGGCGCCACGCGTCGTGCCGCCGGTGGAAGAGCTCGAACGCGCGCGCTCCGCTCCACCCCTCCGGCAGCAGCTCCTCGGGCAGGCCCGGATCGAGGAACGGGAACCGGCGCCATTCCTGGACGAGCCGGGTGTGGGCGGCGAAGGTCTCGGCGTCGCCGACGGGACGAAGCGCGTGCACGGCGTCCAGGAAGTCCTCGTAGGCGGGTTCGATCGCGTCCAGGTCCCATGCCTGCCGCGCGACCCGCCGCGCTTCGGACAGATCGCCGAGGCGGCCCACGAAGATGGTCGCGGTGGCGGCCAAGCCGATCTCCCGCAGCACCTCCCGTACCTCTTGCTCCCGCTCGGGATGCGGGGTGATCCACACGCCGGGGGAGAGGTTGCCCAGCCCGTTCCACGCGAGCCTGGTGCGCAGCAGGTGCCGCATCCTGCGGTCGCTCTCCGGGACGGAGGCCAGCACCATGAGCCACTGCCCGTCCCAGCGGGTCATGGGCCTGCCGAAGCCGTAGATCCGCTCGGTGCCGTCGGTGAGCAGCCCGCGGCCGGACGGCGTCAGCGCCCAGGACGTGCGGCGCCCGTGCCGGGTCCCGGCCAGCCACCCCTCGGAGGCGCTGCGCGCGAGCGCCTGCCTGACGGCCTTCTCCTCCACCCCGAGCAGCCCCAGCGCCTCCAGGAACGTGGCCGTCCACACCGGGCGCCCGGCCGGCAGCACGAACTCGCCCAGCACGGTCAGCAGCAGTGACCGCGCGCTGGCGGCGCCCAGCTCCCGGCGGCGCCGGAACCCCGGCTCGGCCCGCGCCGCGTAGGCGGCCGCCGCCGACGGCCCGCCGGTCGCGGACATGACACCCCCCTCACCTGCGGTTTCGCCTGGTCGGCCCCAATCATTCCACAGAGCCATGGACGGGCGTCCTCGCGATGTAGACCGTGAAATGCTACAAAGTCTTGACGACCGAAGCGTTATGTGTGGAGCATGGGTGGAGACCGCCGGGAGGGACCCCGTCATGAGCACCGTCATGAGCACCCCCGAGAGCGGGACCGGCCACGTCGACTTCCGGGCCGACCCGTCCGGGTACCGCCACTGGCGGCTCGCTGTGGACGGCCGCATCGCGACCCTCACCATGGACGTCGACGAGCAGGGCGGCCTGGTGCCCGGGTACGAGCTGAAGCTGAACTCCTATGACCTGGGCGTGGACATCGAGCTGTACGACGCGGTGCAGCGGCTGCGGTTCGAGCATCCCGAGGTGCGGACGGTGGTGGTGACCAGCGGCAAGGAGAAGATCTTCTGCGCGGGCGCGAACATCCGGATGCTGGCCGCGTCGCCGCACGAGTGGAAGGTGAACTTCTGCAAGTTCACCAACGAGACCCGTAACGGGATCGAGGACGCGACCGCGAACTCGGGGCAGACCTACCTGGCCGCGTTGAACGGCACGGCGTCGGGCGGTGGCTACGAGCTGGCGCTGGCGTGTGAGCACATCATGCTGGTGGACGACCGCTCGTCGGCGGTGTCGCTGCCGGAGCTGCCGCTGCTCGGAGTGCTGCCGGGCACGGGCGGCCTGACCCGCGTGACGGACAAGCGGCATGTGCGGCGTGACGTGGCCGACTACTTCGCCACCAGGGCCGAGGGCGTCGGCGGCAAGAAGGCGGTGGCCTGGCGGCTGGTGGACGAGGTCGTGCCGCGCACCTCGTGGGAGGAACGGGTCGCCGAGCGCGCCGCGGAGCTGGCCGCGCGCTCGTCCCGTCCCGAGGACGCGCAGGGGATCAGGCTGACGCCGCTGGAGAAGGTCCGCACCGCCACCGAGATCACCTACAGGCACGTGTCGGCGCGGCTCGACCGGACCGCCCGCACCGCGGAGATCACCGTCCGCGGACCCGAGACCGACCCGCCCGCCGGCGCCGACGGGATCCACCGGCAGGGCGCGGACTTCTGGACGCTCGCGGTCACCCGTGAACTGGACGACCTGATCCTGGACCTGCGCACCAACGAGACCGAGCTGGGCACCTGGGTGTTCCGCACGTCCGGGGACGCGGGGCGGGTGCTCGCCTACGACCGGCTGCTGCTGGACAACGCCGACGACTGGCTGGCCAACGAGATCGTCCTGTACCTCAAGCGGACGCTCAAGCGCCTCGACGTCACCAGCCGCAGCCTGATCGCGCTGATCGAGCCCGGAAGCTGTTTCGCCGGGTCGCTGCTGGAGCTGGCGCTGGCCGCCGACCGTTCCTTCCACCTGGCCGGGGTGTTCGAGGAGATCGATCCGGACGCCGAGCCGGCCGCGATCACCGTGGGGCCGATGAACCTCGGGCCGCTGCCGATGGGCAACGACCTGCCCCGGCTGGCCACCCGCTTCCACGGCGACCCCGGCGCGCTGGCGGCCGTGCGCGACCTGGCCGGCAAGGCCCTGGAGGCCGAGGACGCCGAGCGGCTCGGCCTGGTCACCTTCGCGCCCGACGACATCGACTGGGAGGAGGAGGTCCGGATCGGGATCGAGGAGCGGGCCGGGTTCTCCCCGGACGCGCTCACCGGCCTGGAGGCCAACTACCGGTTCGCCGGCCCGGAGACGTTGGAGACCAAGATCTTCGGGCGGCTCACCGCCTGGCAGAACTGGATCTTCACCCGGCCCAACGCCTCGGGCCCCGACGGCGCGCTGCGCCGCTACGGCACCGGACGCCGCGCCGACTTCGACCGAAAGCGAGTCTGAACCATGCCCACCACCGCCGACTACGGCGAAAAGATCCCCAACAACGTCGGGCTGAGCGAGGACCGGAGGTTGCAGCGGGCGCTGGAGTCCTGGCAGCCCAACTTCCTGTCCTGGTGGGAGACGATGGGGCCGTCCCTGCCCACCCGGGACGTCTACCTGCGCACCGCGGTCAACGTGGGTCGCGAGGGCTGGGCGCATTTCGGGCATGTGGCGATGCGCGACTACCGGTGGGGCATCTTCCTGGCCGAACGCGATCCCGACCGGCGCATCGCCTTCGGGGCCCACAAGGGCGAGCCCGCCTGGCAGAAGGTGCCCGGCGAGTACCGTGCCGACCTTCAGCGCCTCATCGTGATCCAGGGTGACACCGAGCCGGCGTCGGTCGAGCAGCAGCGTAACCTGGGCGCCACCGCGCCCAGCCTGTACGAC
>NZ_BSTM01000004.1 GCF_030269515.1 Actinomadura sp. NBRC 104412
TCGATACCCTGGCCACCGAGGTCTCCGTGTAGATGGTCTTCTTGGTCGTTGATCCATCTACCGGAGACCTCACTCATCTCCAGACACGACATGCCGACCCGGGACAAGACTTCTTAAACACGGCCTAGGTCGACGCGCAGTTCTACACCGCCGATGTGGTGGCCGCCTGCCGCCGGGCCGGAGCCTACTTTCCCATCACAACCAGGATGAACTCTTCCATCCGGCGGGCCATCGGCGATGAGGCGTGACGGCAGATCCACTACCCACCGACGTCATCGACCCCGACACCGGCGAGCTGGTCCATGACGTCCAGGTCGCCGAGATCAACACTTACACCACCCCGCTGACGCCCCCGCCCTCCGGCCACTTCAACGCCAAGGCGGACTGGCCTCGGCGGCGCGAACGGAGCCCCACGAACCCCGGCAGCGCAACTGAGAAGAAGGGCCGCTGCTCGGCCGGGGTGCAGCGGCACTTCACCGGCATCGCGGGTAAATCACCAACTGCCATGTCAGGTGTTCGCCTCCCATGTCGACCCCAACAAACAGCGGGTGCTCATCGACCGGGAGCTGTACCTGCGAGACCCCGATCACCCAAATGCGTCTATGGAACATTGATCCACCAAGCTGCTTCGTGGCCAATTTTTCGGAAAGAGCGGACATGGCCGGTAAAAGTTCATCACTTCCATGAGGAAATCAACGAAATTCCCCGGGTATTGCCACCATTCGATTCCATCGCTGACAACCACCGGCCAGTGCTCCGGTGACGAAGTCGACGTCAACCACATGCAAGAGTGACCTCCCCCGGTTACTGCCCATGGAAGCAGCCCACCGTATGGTAGACCATCAGGTAATCGTCAAATTCGAGGTAGCAGTATGTATCGAATAGACGCTTATAGTCTGCCGGTAGTTGGCAGTCCCAGCCGTGCCTCAACATCATCCCAGTCGGGTGGTGCGGCTGCGTGTTGGGCTGGCCCGATAAGCTGTTCAAGGTCTGCAATATGAGCCATGTCTCTCCACAAACCGCTCCTCCTCGGACACCACCGGTTCAAGCTTCGAGCTCGGCATCCCCACACCTATCGGCTGCCAACGAACTATTGACTCAGGACACTAGTTCGCCGGCGCAGCATCACCCAGATTCGACCTTGCTCGACGGCGGCTTTACCCAAATCGCTCGATCGGGAATTGATCGATTCGGTCGCTGCCGGGAAAATCTTTCGAGAAGATTGGGCATTGTACAGAGCCCCGCATCACATCCACAATGAAGTCAGCAAACCCTGCCGAATGCAACCACCATTCCACTCCGTCGCTAACAACTATCGGCCATTTCTCTGGAACGGGGTCGGCCATGAGCCACATACATACTTCACCACCCTCTGTCGCTCCCCACGGAATCAGTCCGCCCTGAGTGGGAAAGAAGGGAAAGGGCGGTTGCTCGCGGACGAAGTCTCCATAGTCATCGACGATGCTGATGCTACCCTGCTCCACCGCCAGCGCGTGCAGGGAGTCCAGCGCGCTGATTGCCCGTCGGCGACGCATTTCGACATCCAGCCCGGGATGATAGACCATCAGGTACTTGTCGAATTGCACGTAGCAGTACAGGTCAAAAAACCTCTTGTAGTCGATTGGAAATCGAAACCCCAGCCCTTCCTCTATTCCGTGCCAGTCGGGGGGCGCGGCCGGATGATTGGGTGGCCCGATAATACGCTCAAGGTCCGCAAAATCCGCCACAGGTCTCCACCCTCGCCCGCGAAAGCTTCCTGTTGATGACGCAGCGGTCCAGTTCGATGCCTGGTCTGCCGTCAGGATACCGCCCGCGTGCGATCAACCTGATCATATCCGGTTGAAGGTTACCTCGCCTATAAATAGGACGCGCCCAATTCACCTGCTGCCCAGCTCTGGCTGCAGTGACCACCTGCCTCTCAAGGCCACTCATGACCGGAAAGATCACCGGCTTCTGCATGCATGTCAACGTAGGCACGAAACGGTTGAGACGCTGGGCGACCGGGTGGACTGATCAGTCTGCGGACTGTTGGGCTACTTGTTTGGCCCAGCGGTAGTCGGCCTTGCCGGCTGGGGAGCGTTGCATCTCTTCCACGAATGCGTAGCTGCGCGGGACTTTGTAGCCGGACAGGTGCTTGCGGCAGTGGGCGTCCAGGTCCTTGGTGGACGGGGTCTCGCCGTGCGGCTGGATGACGGCGGCCACGCGGTGGCCGAAGCGTTCGTCTGGGATGCCGGTGACGACGGCGTCGAACACTGACGGATGGCCCTTCAGGACGGCCTCGACCTCCTCGGGGAAGACCTTCTCGCCCCCGGTGTTGATGGCCTGCGAGCCGCGCCCGTACACCGCGATGCTGCCGTCCTCGTCGACCGTGGCGATGTCGCCGGTGAGCAGCCAGCGCACCCCGTCCGCCGCCACGGGGAACGTCTTGGCCGTCTTCTCCGGGTCGTTGTAGTAGCCGCTGGCGATGTAGCCGGTGCGGGCGACCTGGCCGATGACCCCCGAGCCCGGCTTGACCGGCTGCAACGCGTCGTTCAGCACGGCCACGTCCTCGACGTCGGGCGCGAAGCGCAGGCCCTTCTCCGGCGTGGACCCGGCCACGGCCTCGGCCGTGGAGCCCGACTCGGTGGAGCCGAACCGGTCCATGATGATGACGTTCGGCAGCGCCGCCGCCAGGCGGTCGCGGACCGTGCCGGTGAGGATGGCGCCGGTCGAGGCCAGCGTGATCAGCGAGGACAGGTCGTAGGAGCCGCCCCGCTCCAGTTCCTCCACCATCGGGATCGCCATCGCGTCACCGGTGATGGTCATCGAGTTGACCTTCTCGCGCTCCACGGCGCGCCACACCTCGGCGGCGTCGAACCGGCGGACGTACACGAGGGTCGCGCCAATGAACCAGCCGATCCACGTGCCGAGCTGGGCCGCGCCGTGCATCAGCGGCGCGGCGGCCATCATCACGAGCGGACCCGAGTTGCGCGCGTTGTCCACCACGTCCTGGGGTACGCCGGGACGAGGCAGCGCCGGGTTCCAGAAGCCGAACAGCAGGTTCTTCAGGGTCCACATCACGCCCTTGGGCATGCCGGTGGTCCCGCCGGTGTAGATGATGTAGGTGTCGTCCTCGGACCGTGGACCGAAGCCCCGGGTGTCCGGCTGCCCCGCCAGGGCCTCCTCGTAGGTGACCGCGCCGGGGATCGACGACTCACCGCCCACCACGATGTAGTGGCGCAGGCCCGGCACCTCGGACACGGTCTCCGCCACCCGCTCGTCGAACTCGGCGTCGTACAGCAGGGCCACGCTGTCGGAGTCGCGGTACAGGTACAGCAGCTCGCTCCTGACGTACCGGTAGTTGACGTTGATCGGCACCGCCCGGATCTTCAGCACGGCCAGCAGCGCGATCGCGTACTCGACGCAGTTGTACATCTGCATGGCGACGTGCCGGCCGGGTTCCACGCCGACCGATTCCAGGTGGTGCGCGAGCCGGTTGGCCTCCGCGTCCAGCTCGGCGTAGGTGAGCCGCCGGTCGCCGCAGACCAGCGCGACACGGTCCCCGACCGCGTCGGCGACTCCCTCGAAGAGATCGGCGTGGTTGAACTCCATCGGAATCCGCCTCCGGAGATCAGGGGTGGGTTTCGGGGTCTTCCGTCAGGGCCGCTCCGAGCCGACGATCCACATCGCGAAGAACTGCGAGCCGCCGCCGTAGGCGTGGCCGAGCGCGCGGCGCGCACCGTCCACCTGGTGCTCCCCGGCGAGCCCGCGCACCTGGAGCGCCGCCTCGGCGAACCGGATCATCCCCGACGCGCCGATCGGGTTGGACGACAGCACGCCGCCCGAGGCGTTCCAGGGAATGTCCCCGTCCAGCGCGGTCGCGCCCGCCTCGGTCAGTTTCCAGCCCTCGCCCTCACCGCAGAACCCCAGGTTCTCCAGCCACATCGGCTCGTACCAGGAGAACGGCACGTACACCTCGGCGCAGTCCAGCTCGCGGCGCGGATCGGTGATGCCGGCCTGCCGGTACACGTCCGCCGCGCAGTCCTTGCCCGCCTGCGGGCTGACGGTGTCGCGTCCCGCGAAGGCGATCGGCTCGGAGCGCATCGCGGTGCCGTGCACCCACGCGGGCCTGTTCGGGGCCATGCGCGCCGCCTCCTCGGACGCCAGCACCATCGCGCAGGCGCCGTCGGAGGACGGGCACGTCTCCAGGTAGCGGATCGGCTCCCACAGCATCGGCGTCGACTCGACCATCTCGCGGGAGATACCGGGGATCTTCAGGTGCGCGTACGGGTTCTTCAGCGCGTTCCGCCGATCCTTGACCGCGACCAGCGTCCCGATGTGGTCGGGGGCGCCGGAGCGGCGCATGTACGCGCGGATGTACGGCGCGAAGTACCCGCCCGCCCCGACGACCAGGGACGTAGAGAACGGCGAGCCGACGGTCAGCGCCCAGGTGGCGTTGGACTCCGACTGCTTCTCCCACGCCACGGTCAGCACCCGGTCGTGCACCCCGCCCTGGATCAGCCCGGCCGCCACGATCGCGGTCGACCCGCCCACCGAGCCCGCCGTGTGCACCCGCATGATCGGCTTGCCGGCGGCGCCCAGCGCGTCGGCCAGGTACGCCTCGGGCATCATCACGCCCTCGAACAGGTCGGGCGCCTTCCCGATCACGACCGCGTCGATGTCGTTCCAGGTCAGACCGGCGTCGTCGAGCGCCCGTACCGCCGCCTCCCGCAGCAGCCCGGCCATCGACACGTCCAGCCGCTTGGTCTTGTAGGCGGTCTGCCCGACGCCGATGACCGCGCACGGGTTACCCATCAGTCTCCTCCCGAGAGGACGCAGACCAGGTTCTGCTGGAGGCACGGACCGCTCGAGGCGTGACCGAGCGTCCGGGTGGCCGAGCCGTCGTGGATTCGGGACGCGGCCTCGCCGATGCGGATCAGCCCGGCGGCCATCACCGGGTTGGCCGACAGCGCCCCGCCGGACGGGTTGACCGTGACGTCGTCGCCGAGCCCCAGCGCCTCCCGCAGGATCAGCTCCTCGTGCGTGAACTGCGCGTGCAGCTCGGCCACCTCGATGCCGGCGGCGCCCGCCTTCTCCGCGGCGAGCCGGGCCGCCTCCGAACGGGACAGGTCGCGGGCGCCCGGCGAGTGCGGCTCGCTGCGGTGGTCGATGCCGCGGATCCACGCGGGCCGTTCGCACAGCTCGCGCGCCCTGTCACCGGCCGCGAGCACCACCGCGGCGGCGCCGTCGGTGATCGGCGCGATGTCGTACGGGCGCAGCGGCGCGACGTCGTAGCCCTCGTCCGCGTCCGGTTCGGGCAGGTCGAGGGCGTACGGGTTGTCGCGTCCGGCGGCGCGGGACCTGGCCGCCACGGCGCGCAGGTCGTCCTCCTTGGCGCCCGACCGCTCCAGGTACGCGCGGGCCTGCAACGCGGCCAGCGACACCTGGTCGACGCCCAGCGGCGCCAGGTAGTACGGGTCGAGCTGCAACGTCATGATCTCGCGCAGCACGCCCTGCGAGGGCTTGCCGAACCCGTACACCAGCGCGGTGTCGACATCGCCGTGCAGCAGCCTCACCCACGCCTCGTACAGGGCCCAGGCCCCGTCCATCTCCACATGGCTCTCGGAGATGGGCGGCCAGGCCCCCACCGCGTCCAGTCCGGACACGAACGAGAACGGCGCCCCCGCCAGGTAGTCGTTGGAGCCCGAGCAGGTGAACCCGAACCGGGTCAGGCCCGTCCGCTCCTTGATCTCGGTGATCACCGGCGCCAGCAGCTCGACCTCCGACAGCCCGGAGTCCTCGGCGGTGTGCCGGGTCTGCGCGAACGCGACGACGGCGATGTCCGTCCGGGTCATCACACGTGGTCCTTGATCTGCTCGAAGGGGACGTCGGGCTCGTCGAGGGGCTCGAACCACTTGATGTTGGCCATGGACGCCTCCCACTCCTCGCGGGGACGCCAGGCCGCCTTCACCCGCATGCCCATTCGCACCTGGTCCGCCGGGATGCCCGCGACCAGGGCGAGCATCGGCATGCCCGCGCCGTCCAGCAGGACGTAGGCGGACACGAACGGCACCTCGGGGGCGCGCGGGTCGGGGAGGTTGTTGACCGCGAAGGTGGTGACCGTGCCGGTGTCGGGCAGCTCCACCTCCTCGGTGGTCGGCACGCCGTCCTTGGAGCACATGCCCTTCATCGGCACGATCACCTGCCCGCACACGCCGCACCGGTGACCGAGGATCCTGCCCTCGGCGATGCCCTCCAGGAACCGCTCCTGCGCCCGGCCGGCGCGCAGCCGGTACTCCACCCGGGCCGGCGCGTTGATCATGGTGACCTCGGGCAGGAAGCACTCGATGTCGCCGATCGCCCCCGTCCGCTCGGCCCGCCACTTGGGCCGGACCCGCAGCCCGGTCTTCAGGAAGCGGGGCGGCTTCGCGCCCTCCTCGAACACGCCGAGGTCGAGGGCGTGCAGCAGGGCGGTGTCCGCGCCGTCCGGGCGGACCAGCGCCCACGCGAACGGCCGGTCCAGCGGGTGGCCGCTCAGCGGCCGTCCCACCCACGACCAGGTCTGGACGGTGCCGGCCGGGCCGACCTCGACGAACTCCCCGGTGACCGCCTCGCCGGTGGCCGGGTCGTACTCGGTGGGCGGGACCAGCACCTTCCCGTCCCGTGTCCGCACCCCGACCAGGCGGCCGTCGCGCAGCTCGCTCAGGAACCGCCCGATCACCGGCCCCACCGAGCGGGTGTACCCGCCGGGGAACTCCAGGACGTGGGTGAGGGCGTCAGATGGCACGCTCGTGGTCCTTCCAGTACGGGTCGCGCAGCTTCCGTTTGAGGAGCTTGCCGTTGGGCTCGCGCGGCATCGCCTCGATGAAGTCGATCGACCGTGGCCACTTCATCTTCGCCAGCCGGCCCTCCAGCGACGACAGGATCTCGGCGGCCAGGTCCGGCCCCGGCTCGGCGCCCGCGGCCGGTTCCACGACGGCCTTGATCTGCTCGCCCCACTCCTCGTCGGGGATGCCGAACACGGCCACGTCCGCGACCTTGGGATGCATCACGATCTCGTTCTCGATCTCGGCCGGGTAGATGTTGGCCCCGCCCGAGATGATCATGTCGGCCTTGCGGTCGGACAGGAACAGGAAGCCGTCCTCGGTCAGGTAGCCGATGTCGCCGACCGTGAAGTAGTCCTTGAGCCGGTTCTTCTCCGTCTTCTCCCGGTCGCCCTTGTACTCGAACTCGACCCCGGCCATCTTCATGTAGATCGTGCCGGGCGTCCCCGCCGGGACGGGGTCGTTGTCCTCGTCCACGATGAGCAGCTCACTGATCGGCCACGCCTTGCCGACCGTGCCCGGATGCTCCCGCCAGTCCTGCGGGCTGGCGATCGTCCCGCCTCCCTCGGTGGCCGCGTAGTACTCCCAGATGCAGTCGCCCCACCAGTCGAGCATCTGCCACTTGAGCGGGACGGGGCAGGGCGCGGCGGCGTGGATCGCCCACTTCATGGACGACACGTCGTACCGCCTGCGCGTCTCCTCAGGGAGCGACACCAGCCGTTTGAAGTGGGTCGGCACCATGTGCGTGTTGGTGATGGAGTACTTCTCGATGGCACGGAGGCAGTCCTCGGCGTCCCACCGGTCCATGTAGACGAGGGTGTGGCCCATGTGCAGCGCCGTACCGCCGAACTGGGTGACGGCCGTGTGGTAGTTCGGCGACGTCACCAGGTGGGCCTGCGGGGGCTGCCCGGCGGGCGCCCCCGGCGGGATGCCGAACAGCGTCAGCAGGAAGCCCATCAGCTCGGCGCTGTCATCGGGGTCGATCCCGGCCAGCGCCCGCCGCACCCCCTTGGGACGGCCGGTCGTCCCGGACGTGTAGTGCATGGTGGCGCCGTTGCTGCGGTCCTCGGGGAGGGTGTCCGGCCGGCCGTCCACCAGTTCCTCGTACGACCGGAAGCCCTCGACCGCGCCGAACGCGAAGCGGCGGCGCGGGTCGATGCCCGACTCCTCGGCCGCCCGCGCGCCCTCCTGCGCGTACCGGTCGTGGACGAAGAACGCCTTGGCCTCGGAGTCGGCCACGATGTAGCCGATCTCGGGCCCGGTCAGATGCCAGTTGATCGGGGTGTAGTACCAGCCGGCCTGGAGCGCGGCCAGATACAGCACCAGCCCGTCCACCCCGTTGGGGACGAGGCCGCAGATCCCGTCCCCCTTCTCCACGCCGAGCGCGCGCAACCCGTGGACCAGGCGGTTGGCCCGCGAGAGCAGCGCGCCTGCGGTGTGCTCGGTCCCGTCCGGGTCGACGGCGGCGACCCACTCCGGATCGGCCTGCGCCAGCCGCCAAAAGCCCAACGACCCCATGGGTGTCTCCTCGGCGCTCGCGGTGCACCAGCAGGTGCCGGGGCCCAAAGTAGATCACGTTCTCGTTTTGCCGGGCAAGACCTGTTCGCGGCCGAGCACGATCACTAGAATCTGTTCTTGTTTTCATGCCCCCAGGGCGTCACCCGGAGGGGCCGGAGGAGGAGCGATGGCCGAACGGCTGCCCATCAGCACCGAGCACTGCACCGTCGAGCGGGACGGGCACGTCGTCGTCGTGACGCTGGACCGTCCCGAGGCGCGCAACGCCCTCAGCACGGCGATGCTGGTCGGGATGGCGGACGCGTGGGCCTACATCTCCGCGACGCCCGAGGTGCGCGTCGGCATCCTCACCGGCGCCGGCGGCCACTTCTGCGCGGGCGCGGACCTCAAGGCCATGGGCACGCCCTCGTCCGATCCCCGGGTCCGGGAACGCGCGGCCCAGATCCCCGACTTCCACTGGAAGGGCCTGCTGCGCGACGCGCGCCCGACCAAGCCGCTGATCGCGGCGATCGAGGGCTACGCCGTGGCGGGGGGCACCGAGCTGCTCGTCGGGACCGACCTGCGCGTCGTCGCCGAGGACGCGACCCTGGGCCTGTACGAGGCCAGGCGCGGCCTGTTCCCCATGGGCGGCTCGGCCATCCGTCTCCCCCGCCAGATCGGCTACGCGAACGCCATGGACCTCCTGCTGACCGCCCGCTCGGTCACCCCGTCCGAGGCCCTGGCCATGGGCCTGATCAACAAGATCGTCCCCAGCGGCGGGGCCCTGGCCGCCGCACGCGAGCTGGCCGACCAGATCGCGGCCTGCGGTCCCCTGGCCGTGCAGGCCATCCTGCGCACCTACCGCGAGACCGAGCATCTCCCCGAGGAGGAGGCCCTCAAGGTCTCCGACGAGATCGGCTGGCCGGTGATCGGCTCCGAGGACGCCAAGGAGGGCTCCCGCGCCTTCAAGGAGAAGCGCCCCGCCGTCTTCAAGGGCAAGTAAGGCGGGCGACGGACGCCCTGGCCGGACATCCGGCCAGGGCGTCAGGCCAGGGCGTCCGGCCAGGGGGCGCGGCCGCTACTCCGCCTCGGTGATGGCGTTCAGGCGCTCGATGGCCTCGACGTACTCCTCGATGAGGTCGTAGACGACCTGGGCGGCGGGCTTGACCTGGTTCATGGAGCCCACGATCTGGCCGACCGGGAAGGTGACCAGCTCGCCGTCCCCGGAGCGGGCGATCCGCGGCAGGGCGTCGGCGACCAGCATGAACTGCATCGGCATCGGGAGGGTCCCCGGTGACCGTTCGCTCTCCCACGCCTCCGTCCACGCGGTCTTGAGGAAGCGCGCGGGCTTGCCCGTCCAGGCGCGGGACCTGACGGTGTCGCGGGACGTCGCCTTCAGCAGCTTGGGGAGCGCGCGTTCGGGGGTGTCGGCCTCGTCCACGGTCAGCCAGATGGAGCCCGTCCACACGCCGTCGGCGCCGAGCGCGAGACCCGCGGCCATCTGGCGGCCGCGGCCGATGCCGCCGGCGGCCAGCACCAGGGTGTCCTCGCCGACCGCGTCCACGACCTCGGGGATGAGGACCATCGTGGACACGTCGCCGGTGTGGCCGCCGGCCTCGGTGCCCTGCGCGACGATGATGTCGACGCCCGCCTCGACCTGCTTGCGGGCGTGGCGGGCGTTGGAGGCCAGGCCCGCGACCTTGACGCCGTGCCCGTGCGCCTGCTCGACCACGTCGGCGGGCGGCGGGCCGAGCGCGCTGGCCAGCAGTGCGATCGGGTGCTTGAGCGCGATCTCCACCTGGGGGCGGGCGGTCTGGTCGGTCCAGCCGAGCAGCGCGCGCTGCGCCGACCCGGTGGACGGCTCGACGCCGTGCTCGGCCAGCAGCTCCTCCAGGAACCGCTTGTGCTCCTCGGGGATCATGCTTTGCAGCTTGCCGAGCATCTCCTCGGCGTCACCGAGGTCGGCGCCCTCGTACTTGGCGGGCATCACCACGTCGACGCCGTAGGGCTTGCCGCCGACGTGCTCGTCGATCCACTTGAGCTCGAGCTCCAGCTCCTCGGGGGAGAAGTACAGGGCGCCGAGGACGCCCATGCCGCCGGCGCGGCTCACCGCGGCGACGACATCGCGGCAGTGACTGAACGCGAAGAGGGGGTACTCGATGCCGAATTGCTCGGTGACTCGTGTCCGCACGCCTCGACCCTAGGCCGCCACCCGGAAAACTGCAACAGGTTCTATTCGGCTTGATGCGAGACCTTGCCGGGTCTGGATAACTGGGTAGAACACGTATCAACGATGTCGCGAGGACGCGGCGGGCGCGCCGAACCTGCCGTCCGAGCGGCGCGGCGCCGGCGGCCCGGACCGCGCGGAACGCCGGGACCCGAGCAGCCCCGCGATCACGCCCAGCAGGAGCAGCGCCAGGCCGAGCAAGAAGGTCCCGAACGGAACCCAGGAGCGCGCCGCCTCGATCTTCAGCGCGCCGGCGTTCGCGGTGTCCACCAGCGAACGCTCCGACTCGGGCATGGTGACCAGGTCCGCCGAGGCGACCGTCATCCTGCCCCGGCCGTCGGGCGTCCGCACGGTGCTGGAGATGTCCTGCCGCTGCCGGACGGGGATCCCGGTGCGCGGATCCACCCACATCGTGACGGTGATCGCGGAGTACCGGTCCACCTTCTGGTCCGGCAGCCGCGGGTCCATGCCCAGCATGCGGGCGGGCAGCCTGACCCCGATCGTGCTGGTCTTCGTCTCGGGGACGCGCTGGACGAAGCGGTAGGTCCGGACGCCCCTCACCTCGTCCTCACCCGAGTACCGCATCGGGACCGGCCGCCGGGTCGTCATGTCGAAGAACGGGTAGTCGCGCTTCCGCACGTCCGCGATCGGGAACAGCAGCCCGTACCCCGACATCCGCACGCTCGTGTCGCCGTCCACGTTCGCCCCGCAGCACCGCACCAACCGGGAGGTACGCCGGTCGAACGCGATCCGGAAGCCGGAGATCTGGAGTGGCCTGTCCGGGTTCGCGATGTCGACGACGGTCGTCGTGGAGTCCCAGACCGCGATGTCGTCGTTCCCGCCGTTGGCGCGCACGTCCCCGCGCACGATGGTGGTCGCCCGCAACGTCGCGCCCGACCTGGGCTTGAGCTCGGCCAAGTCGAAGTAGGTGGCGTTCCTGGCCTCCAGCCGGGTCGTCTGGAACCGGTTCAGCGGCGCCTTCACCACCTGCTCGGCCACGTAGAACCTGACCAGCGGGGCGAGGCTGAGGCAGAACGCGCCCAGGCAGACCACGATCAAGCCGACCGGTCGCCGCATGCCGAAGACCTCCGCGAAGGCGCCTCTTCGGCGGGTTACCCTACAGGACCGGCATTCCGCCTCTCTCACCCCGAAAGGGTTGCCGTGCCCTTTGCCGTCCGGTCCCGGCGGGCCCGCCGTCACCAGGCACGCCATCGGCGCCATCAGTGGCCGGCGCTGATGGCGGTGCTGCTGGCGACGTTCATGGACCTGGTGGACGTGACGATCGTCGGGGTGGCGCTGCGCGAGATCCAGACCGAGCTCGGCGCCTCGTACGCCGCCGGGCAGTGGTTCACCGCCGGGTACGCCCTGACGTTCGCGCTGCTGCTGGTGGCCGGCGGCCGGCTGGGCGACGTGCACGGGCGGCGCCGGGTCTTCATGCTCGGGGTGGCCGGGTTCACCGTGGCCTCCGCCCTGGCCGCGGCGGCGCCGTCCCCGGGCCTGCTGATCGCGGCGCGGGCGGCTCAGGGCGCGTGCGGCGGCGTGATGGTGCCGCAGGTCATGTCGATCATCGCGACGGAGTTCCGCGCCGGGCCGCAGCGCACGCTGGCGCTCTCCCTGTACGGGATCGTGCTGGGCGCGGGACAGGCGGGCGGGCCGGTGCTGGGCGGGCTGCTGCTCAGCGGCGACCTGCCCCTCGGCTGGCGGCTGATCTTCCTGGTCAACCTGCCGGTGGGCGCGATAGCGCTGGCGGGCGCCTGGCGCTGGATGCGCGAGTCCCGCGCCGACCGGCCGCCGCGGCTGGACGTCCCGGGCACGCTGCTGGTCACGCTGGGCGCGCTGCTGCTGGCCTATCCCCTCGTCCAGGGACGGGAGCTGGGCTGGCCCGCCTGGACGGTGGTGTCGATGGCCGCGGCGGTGCCCGTCCTGTACGCCTTCGCCCGCCTCCAGCGGCACCGCGCGCGCCGGGGGCTGGCCGTCCTGGTCCCGCCGTCGCTGTTCCGCATCCGGTCCTACACGGCCGGGCTGGCGCTGCTGTTCGTGCTGTTCTGCGGGGTGTCGGGCTACTTCATCGTGCTGACCTGGACGTTGCAGTTCGGGCTCGGCTGGTCGCCGCTGAAGGTCGCGCTGACCGGGCTGGCCTGGCCCGCGGGCATCGCCTGCACCGCGCAGCTCACCAACCGGTTCGGCCAGCCGAGGGCACGCGCGCTGGTCATGCTCGGGACGCCGATCATGGCGGCGGGCACCGTCGGGCTGGCCTGGTCCTGGGCCGCGAACGGCGCCGCGCTCGCGCCCCGCCACCTGGTGCCGTGGCTGGTCGGCGCCGGAATCGGGATGGGGCTGACCATCCCCATCCTGTCCAACCTGGTGCTCGGCGAGCTGCCCGCGGCGGACGCCGGGGCGGCCTCAGGCGTGCTCAACTCGGTGATCCAGCTCGGCAACGCGATGGGCGTGGCACTGGCGGGAGTGGTCTTCTTCGGCGGGGCGTCCGGGCTCGCGCCGCCGTCCGCGCCGGTCCCGGAGTACGCGGGCTGGGGCGCCCGCGCCCTGCTGTTCAGCGCCGCCGCTTTCGCCCTGGCCGCCCTGCTGGCGCCGCTGCTGCCGCGCCGCGTCGCGGGTACCGGCCCGTACGCGCCGCCTCCGGGCCGGCGCAGCGGACCGGGCAGCGAACCACGCAACAATCCGGGCAATGACGGAGACTATCGACTTATATCTACACGTCGATAATATCCGGCCTACCCATCGCGCCCGGCTCACCCCGAGCGGAGCGCACGACGCGCGTCAGTCCCGCGAGGTATGTCCACATGCCGACGGCCCCTCCCACCCTCCGCCTGGACGATCCGGCGCCGCGGCACAAGGCGACGCTGGCCCGCTCCATCAGACTGCTGAGGGCCTTTTGCAAGGAGCGGACCGACCCCGTCTTCTTCTACACCTTGCTCGCGCGGGACACGGTCGGGCAACTTTCCGCCTACACCGACCTGGACGGCGCCACGGTCATCGATGTGGGCGCGGGCGCGGGCTTCCTCGCGCGGGCGTTGCAGGACGCGGGCGCCCGCTGCACGTCCATCGACTCCGACCTTCAGGAGATCACCGCGTACGGCGAGCCGCCTCGCAACACCCTCGCGGCGAGCGCGCTGGCGCTGCCCTTCCGCACCTCGTCCGCCGATGTGTGCGTGTCCTCCAACGCCCTCGAACACGTACCGGACCCGTGGCGCATGGCCGGGGAGATGGTGCGGGTGGTCCGGCCCGGGGGCGTCGTCTACATCTCCTTCACCAACTGGCTGTCCCCCTGGGGAGGGCACGAGACCTCCCCCTGGCACTACCTGGGCGGGCATCGGGCCGCCCGCCGATACGAGCGCAGGTACGGACATCCGCCGAAGAACCGCTTCGGCGACGGCCTCTACGCCGTCTCCGTAGGCGACGCGCTGGCATGGGTTAGGTCCTGCCGCGAGGTGGAGGTGCTGGACGCAATCCCGCGTTACCACCCGCGCTGGGCAGAAGGCATCGTGCGCATCCCGGGGTTGCGGGAGATCGCCACGTGGAACCTGGCCCTCGTTCTGTGTAAGCGGCCGGGCGCACGAGATGCGTGACACCCTGCCCCAGATCTCCGGGCATCAGGACTCGCTCGACGGGATACGGGCCATCGCCGCCCTGTCGGTGCTGACCTACCACGTGTCCAGCGCGTCCGGAGTCCTCTACAGGCCCGGCAGCGCGGGGTGGCTCTTCAACGGCGGCCAGATCGGCGTCCCCGTCTTCTTCACCCTGTCCGGCCTCCTGCTGTACCGGCCATGGGCCGCCGCCATCCTGGACACACGGCGCGGCGGTCCGGGCACGCGCACGTACTTCCGCAAGCGCGCGCTGAGGATCCTGCCCGCCTACTGGGCTCTGGTCATCTGCTTCATGGTCACCGGGGGGCTCGGCCATATCGCCGACCCTGGGACATGGCTGTCACTGCTCACCCTCACCCACACGTACCTGCCCGACCCGTGGTGGGGCAGCCACCTGGGCCCCAAATACCTCGGCCAGATCTGGAGCCTCTCGGTCGAGGTCGCCTGGTACGTCACGCTGCCCGCCACGGCCTGGGCGCTGGCCTGGTACGCGCGGCGCGGCAAGCGCAAGGGGCCGGAGAGCGAGGTGGGCAAGCGCGCCCGGCGGCTGCTCATCGGCATCGCCGCCTACTCGGGGATCTCGTTCGCCTATCTGGTCCACATGTTCTTCCCCGAGGTGAACCCGCGGATCGGGCTGTGGCTGCCGCACCTGCTCGGCTGGTTCGGGACCGGGATGGCGCTGGCCGTGCTCACCGTCTGGGCACGGCTGGAGCCGGCGGGCCGGGTCGCGCGGCTGTGCCGGACCGTCGCCGCCTCCTGGGGCGCCTGCTGGACCGGCGCGGCGCTGGTGTACGTCATGGCCTCCACCCCGCTCACCGGCCCGCTGGACCTGGTGACGCTGGACGTGTTCTGGACCGCCCTGATGAACATCGTCCTGAACGGCCTGTGCGCGGCCTTGCTCGTCGCGCCCGTGGCCATGGCGCACGCGGGGCATGCCGAGCTGGGGGCGATCCTCGGCAACCCGGTGATGCGCTTCCTCGGACGGATCTCCTACAGCGTGTTCCTGTGGCAGATGTTCGTCATCGTCGGCTGGTACGAGTGGACCGGCCGTTCGTTCCGGGGGAATATGCTGACCGATCTTCCCCTGATGCTCGCGGCGACCATCGCAGTCGCGACCGTGAGCTACTACCTGGTGGAGCGGCCGGCTCAGCGGCTCGGCCGTTCCCGGCGGAAGGCTGGGACGGCCGGGAAGGCACGGAAGGCGCCGGACGCGGGCGGTCCACCGGCGGCCGTGCCCAGCGCAGCTCGATCGACGCTCCCGGATCTTCCCCACCGGCCCGATGCGGACGCCACAGCGCCGCCGCGACCCGAGCCAGGATGACCACGCCGAGCAACTGGGGCACGATGTCGCCAAGGTAGCCGGACGGCGTAAGCGGGTTGTCCAGCAGCCGCAGCTCGTAGCCGGTGGCCAGGCAGCCCGTACCGGCCACCAGCAGCACGGCGGGCACCCACGGGGAGGCCAGCGGCCGCCGCGCCCACGTCTCCCGCCTGCGGGCCCAGCCGTACACCAGCACCGTTGCCAGCGCGACGGCATGGCCGGGCACCCCGGCGACCCAGCCGCCCAGGCCCGCCGCCAGCGGGACCACGGCCCAGCCCGGCAAGGCCGCAGGGGCGCCGACGCCCGCCGACACGGGAGGCCGTGCCCGCGCCCGTCCCGGACGCCATGGCCGGACGGCCACGAGGAACAGCACCAGGACCAAGCCGAGCCCGATGGCGACCGTGGCGCGCTGCGCGATGTCCGGACGGTAGGTGAGCTCGACGGTCCCGGTGGTTCCGGCCGGGACGACCCAGCCCTGCTTCCAGCCGTCCAGGCGGACCGGCCGCAGTTCCTTACCGCCGACGCGCGCCTCCCACCCGGTGTTGAAGTTCTCGTTCACCACCAGGAAGGAGCGGCGCGAGGCGTCCACCCGGAGCGCGCGCTCGCCCGCGCCCCATCGCAGCACCTGGGCGGGCCGCAGCTCGTCCGCCGCGGACACCGAGGAGAACGTGGACGGCCGCTCCAGCACGGCCGTCTCGATGCGGAAGGGGTCGAACGGCCCGGAGGACAGCCTGTTGGCGCCCGCCGCGAGGCGGACGTCACGGCAGGCCCAGAAGGTGAGGGGGCGCCCCTCCAGCAGGTCGCCCATGGTGCCGGTGGCAGCGGTGGGCACCGTCTCCGAGCCGACGCGCACCTGGGGGCCGAAGCCGCAGTTCAGTTGGAACGGGAAGGCGCGGACGTCCGGGACCGGGCGCACGCCCGGCACCTCCAGCTCGCCGACCTGGATCGGGTTCAGCCTGCTACGGGGACGGAACCGCAGCCTGAGCCGGTCGGTGACCATCGGGGCGAAGGAGATCCGCCCGTCCGCGTCCGACACCACCTCGCGGGCCTGGCCGCGGACGCCCTCGACCAGCACCTCGACGGGACCGCCCGCGCCCGGCGGACGGGTCAGGGCGAGCCTGGAGAGCCTGACCGGCCGCCGCCACCGCACGGCCAGCGTGGGTTCGAGGTCGTCCGGCGAGGCGACCCAGACGGTGCCCTCGTCCCCGTCGAAGGCGGACCTGGCCTGGGCGGCGGGATGGGAGACGTTCGCGGAGGACGCGGCGACCCTGGTCGCCCCGCGGACCTGCGTGTAGCGCGCGATCAGCTTGGGGTCGGTCAGCACGGCCGTGCCCGACAGCTCGGTGCGGCCCGCCGTGGTGGCCGTGAAGATGCGGTCGAAACCGGTGTTCTCCTCGTCGCGTGTGCCGAGCGAGTCCGAGCAGACCCAGCGCTGTGCGCCCTTCATGCAGTCCGCCGCCGTGCCCGGGGCACGGCTCAGGATGTAGGAGGCGCCCGCGTTTCCGGCCTTCGGCGCGGGAAGCGTGTAGGTACGGGTCGGCTTGACGCCCCCGATCACCAGTTCCGCGATCGCCGCCCGGGTGAGCGCCCTGTCCGCGGGGGACACCGCTACGGCGGTGATGCGGATCCGTAGCCAGCGTGTCGTGCCGGCCGGGGACCGTAGCGGCTGCGGGTCGGTGACGGCCCGGACGGGCTGCTCGACGACCCCGCGCTCGGTCTCCACGGCGACACGGGTGACGGGTGGGCCGAGCCTGGGCTGGATGCCGAACTGCGCAGTGAGCCATGGGACGAAGCGCGGACGGTCGAAGTCGACCCTGAGCCACTGTCCCGTGGGGCCGAGCCATCCGCCGGTCTCCCACGCGGTGAACCCGTTGCCGTCCAGGGCCGCGAAGGGCACGGCATCGGGCTTGCGGGAGTTGGGGATCGCGTCGTCTCCCGCCGCCGACGAGGACGCGACCACGTTACGGATGCCGCCGCCATAGGTGACCGTGGTGGCGTAACGTTCCCAGCCCTCGGCCAGGATGTCGGTGGCGCGCGGACGCTCCTCCTCCGTGAGCGTCTGGGACCACTGCTGGAGTTCTCCGTACGAGCGGCGCACCAAACGCGGGGAGTCGGTCACCACGGGCGCGCCACCGAGTTCGGGGGCGTCGTCGTTGAGCAGGACGGGCCGTCGCGGCAGCACCCCGCCGTCGGCCATCGCCAGCAGCGACTCCGGCCCGCCGTACACCCGGACGGGGTCGTCCGCGTGCGCGAGCCCGGCGATCGGCCCCGCGCCCTCGACCTCGTACACCTCCAACGGCTGGTACTTCTGGTTCACCGCCGAGACCGCGTCGTCGATCCAGTCCCCGCCGAAGGGCTCGCCGAAGGCCGCGACCTTGCTGAGACCCGGGGAGGAGTCCAAGGCCTGGTGGATCCGCGCGGGCCACCCTCCGCGCAGCGTCTCCCTGCGGATGTCATTGCGGACGAGGACGTAGCGGACGCCCATGCGTGCCAGGAACTCGGCCAGGCCGGGCGAGCTCCTCCCGGCCCTGACCTGCTGCTCGATCGCGTCCAGGGCGCGCGTGTACCCGGGCGAGCCCTGCGGGACGAGCTGCCGCAGCCCCCAGCGCGCGGTCAGCATGGGCTGGACCAGGTCGTCCATGGGACGTCCCCACAGGTACTCGCCGAAGGGCGCCCCGGGGATCGCGAGCACCGCCTGCCGCCCGGCGCGGGCGTTCAGCCAGGTCGCGGCGTCCTTCCAGTAGCGGGGCACCTGGGTGAACTCGCCCGGCACCGCCAGGCCGTGCGCGACGGCGGTGACGCCGATCCCGCCGAGCGCCACCATCGCGGCCACGGGCGCGCTCAACAGCGCCCGGACGGTCCTGGGCCATCCCGAGGCCACGCCGCGCTTGCGCGCTGCCACGGTGAGCAGGTGCGCGAGCCCCAGCGCCAGCGGCAACCGCACCAGCGCGTCGAACTTGAACAGGTTGCGGAAGGGGGCGAGCGCCCCGTCCAGCAGGTCCCGCATCTGCGGGGCCAGCGGCCCCGGCACGTCGCTGATATGGCCGGCCGAGATGATGGCCACCCCGCACAGCAGCGAGAGCAGGAGGAACGTGCGTTCGGGCAGGGCCCGGTGCACCAGCCCCGCCAGGCCGATCCCCGCCACGACCGCGGTGCAGAGCATCGGGAGCGCTTCCAGCGACAGGGCGTGCCCGAGCGGCCACCACACCAGCCCGTCCACGACGAGGTAGTTGACCCAGCGCTCCGCGCTGCGCAGCACGTTGACGAGGCCCGTCGGCCCCGTGGTGGTCACCGCGCGCTCGGTGTAGGCGAGCCAGTTGTACCCGTACGTGCCGGTCAGCAGGAGGGGCACGATCCACCAGGAGGTCGCCACCGCCACCGCGGCCGACCACCACGCCAGCAGCCGCACCCGTCCCCGCGTCCTGCGCGGCCGTGTCAGCAGGTAGAGGAAGGGGACGACCAGCACCGCGACGGTCGCGCTGGCGTTGATCCCGCTACAGCAGGCGACCGCGATGCCGGAACGGGCCGCCGCCCGTACCCGGCCGTCGCCGCTTTCGACGGCCGTGACCAGAGTAACGAGCATCCACGGCAGCATCGCGACCGGCAGATACTCCGAGGACAGTTGCCCCATCGTCACCAGCGCATTCGGCGCCAGCGCGTACGCCGCCGCGCCCACCAGCCGGGTCTGGGGGCCGCCGACGCCCAGCCGCATCGCCAGCAGCCGGACGCCGAGGAACGCCGCGCACATCAGCAGCGCGAACCAGAACCGCTGGGTGATCCAGGCGGGCACGTCCAGCAGGTCGCCGAGCGCGTAGAACGGGCCCATCGGGAACAGGTAGCCGACCGCCTGGTTCTGCAACTGCCCGAACTGCTCGTGGTCCCAGGGATGCACGGCGCGGCCCAGGAACCCCAGCGGGTTCAGCGCCATGTCTATCTTGGTGTCGGCCAGGATCGCGCCGGGACGGGTGGAGAACGCCAGCGCGCCCAGCGCCAGGCAGCACACCACCGTCCGCAGCCGGTCGCGCAGCCGTGGATCGACGTCGGCCACGGCCACGGTCCCGGCATCGGGCTCAGCCTGTCCGACGGCCATTCTCGCGCGGGCTCCTTCCCCTGGTGGGCCGCTCAGCGGGGGACATCGCCGTCGCGCACGGCTTCCTCCACCCTCCGCGGCCCGGCGTCACCGTATCCCGGAACGGCCGCCGTGCCGTCCGGCGCCGGCCCGGCCGCCGCCACCGCCGCCGTGATCAGCCGGGACCATTCCGCCGCCGTGCGCGTCCAGTCGAACAGGCCCGCCCAGTCCCGGCACGCGGACGCGATCACCTGCCGCCGTTCCGGGTCCGCCAGCTCCTTGAGGGCGCGCGCGGTCACCTCCGCCAGCTCGCCGGGGCAGTCCGGGTCGTCGGCGGCGAGCCAGCCGGTCGTGCCGTCGCGGACGGCGTCGCGCAGCCCGTCCACGTTGTAGGCGACGGTCGGGACCCCCAGGGCCGCGGCCTCGATGACGCTCAGCCCCCACCCCTCGTACTGGGACGGGCTGAGGTGCAGGTCGGCGCGGGCGACCAGCGCGGCCTTGTCCTCCTCGGACACGAAGCCGTGGAAGACGACGACGCCCCCGAGCCCGCGGCGGGCGACCTCCGCGTCCAGCGCGGGGCGCTCGGGACCGTCGCCGATCACGTTCAGCCGTAACCCGGGATGCAGGTCCAGAAGATGCTCGGCCATGCCGAGCAGCCGTTCCACCCGCTTGTGCGCCACCAGCCGGGTGACGCACACCAGTTCCGGGTCGCCGGGCGGGGACTGGACCCGCCCCGACGGACGGGCGACCGTCGTGCCGTTGGGGACGATGTGGGCCACCCCCGTCCGGCCCAGCCGTTCCCGGACGGCCCTGAGGGTGGACGGGGAGACGCACACCAGCGTGTGCCGCCGGTAGACCAGGCGGCTCACCGGCCCCTCCACGACCCGGCCGATCCATGCCACCCAGCGCGGGAAGTACAGCCCGAACTGCTCGTCATGCACATGGTGGATCAGGCAGAAGACGGCGACACGCCTCGGAAGGGCCCAGGGTGTGAAGAAGGGGATGCCGTTCTGGCAGTCGATGACCGCGTCGAACGACCGGCGGCGCAGGACGCGGCAGGCGACCATCCAGAGGAACACCAGCGGGTACACGGTGAAACGGCCGCCGAGCCTGACGAAGTCGACGCCGTCCACGCGGTCGCGGCGACGCTGCCCGCGCCCGCGGGACGTCACGTACGTGACCTGGGCGCCCCTCGCCGCGAGCCGCCTCGCCACCTCCCACGCGTACCGCTCCGCACCTCCCGCGGCCGGATGCCAGAGATCGCGCCAGTTCACGACCGCCAGCCGGATCCCGTTCATGCCGCGTGGGGTGCCCACGGGGAACGCGACCTCGGGTTCCGGGTCAGCGGTTGCCGTAGTTGTAGAGGGGCTCGGTGACCTGGTCCTGCTGCGCGCTGCTCGCCAGTTGGACCACGCTGAACGACGCCGCGGTGGCGAGCAGGACACCGACCAGAGCTGCGATGGCGATCCGCATCAGGGGTCCCTTCGACGGGGGATACTGCCCAGTAATGCCGACACATTAGTGGCTCGCAGTACAATTGACCAGAAGATTGCGCCACTCATGACAATCCAGGCAGCAGTCACGGCAGCCACAGGCGGTCCGCTGTCCGGGACCACATCCGATGCCGTGATCCGGTACAGCAGCAGATCGTCCCCCCGCAGGACCGTGCCGGCACCCGGCAGCCGCCGCGGACCGGGGTCCGCCGCCGGGTCCCGGACGTCCACCACCACGTACCGCACGCCCGCCTCGCGCAGGGTCGCGGTCAGCGGCGCGCCCGACCTGATCGCCCCGTCCAGCCGCCGTGCCTTGGGGTCCTCGGACGGGACGGTGGCGTCGCCCACGCGGAGCGCGTCGTTCACGATCACCCGGCGGTGCAGGTAGCGGGGCAGCGGGTCCAGAACGCGGCGGCCATGGTTCCAGGGGTAGCTGCGGTAGTAGGCCCAGGGGAGGACGAGGACATCCCCTGCGACCGGGTCGGCGTCGATGATCTGCCGTGCCCGCGCCCAGTCGCCCGGGTAGTCCACGGACCGCAACTGGCCACCGGCGCCCCATGCCAGGGACGGCAACAGGGCGAAGGGTGCGAGCAGGGCCCCGTAGGCGACCGCCGAGTGCCCGGTTTCGAGCACCTTGTCCGCCGCCAGGGCCAGGCCCACCGCGACCACGACCGCCAGGGGCGCGACGAACTGTTGGCCGTCGCGGAGCACCGCAAACCCCGACCAGAGGTCGATCGCCCCTTCGAGCAGGGAGGGCACGACCGCGCCCAGGGAGGCTGCGGCGAACCCCGCCGCCGCCGCGATCGCCGCCCCACGCCACCATGGCGCCATGCGTTCGCTACGCCGGCCGTAGGCCCCGTACGCCAACAACGCGCTCAGCACCACCGCTCCCCAGAGTGCGGCGGTCACCGGTGCCCCGTACCCGATGGGGACCGTCTCGCCGTTCCACACACCACCCAGGAGAAGCAGACTGCCCAGCGTTCCGAACGGGGTGTCCGCGCGGGCGGCGAACGCCTCGACCGCCACCCCCTCTCCGGGCACTCCCCCAGGACGCAACAGTCCGGGCACCAGCCACGGCAGGCTCAGCACGGCGAGGACGGCGGGCACCTTGGCGACCCCAGCACGCCGTCCCCGGGTCACCGCCACGGCCAGCGCGGCGATGCCGGAGACGGTGAGCGGCCCGTAACCGCCGATCGCCGCCGGGATCAGGGCGCGAACCAGGCGGCGGCCACCGCCGTGTTCATCCGCGCGCGACGCGGCGGCCACCACCCAGGGCAGCGCCGCGTACCCCAAGAGCAGAGCCCACTGCCCCAGGAGCAGACGCTCGGCGACGAACGGGTTCCACGCGTAGCAGACACCCGCGACCAGCCTCGGCACCAGCCGCCGGGACGGCACCAGCGACGCCGCCGCCGTACACGCCATCACGAACACCGCGAGCAGCAGCAGCCGTTGCGCGACCCACGCGGGCACCACCGTGCCCAGGGCGGCCGCGACGGCGTCGCTGGGCACCTGGCGCGGCACCGACCCGGTCAGCCCGAACGTCATCGGCGTGAACGCCGGATCGGGGACGAACACCATGTCGTAGGACAGCAGGAAACCGGGCGCGAGCCCCGGTCCCAGCGCCGCCAGCCCGAGCCCGAACCCGGTGAGGGCGGCGGCGAGGTGCCGCGTCCGGCCGTCCATCAGGCATCGAGGCCCTCGGTCGGGTCAGGAGGCGACGATGCGCAGCCTGGCGAAGAACTGGTTGATGTCGGGCCACATCGTGCGGTGGGTGTTGGGCACGGAGGCGAACACCACCGCGGGCACCGGACGGCCGTTGTCGACCACCAGCGTCGCCACCACCTCACCGGTGGCGCGGACACCCGCCCGCTTGTAGGTCAGGTACGACGCGACCAGCCAGCCCTTGCGCCCGTCCACGGTCAGCGCCTGCGAGGCGAGCGGCGCCGACTTGTGGGGGAAGCCGTAGTACTGCGCCTCGATGTTCTTGGCCGCCAGGACCGCCACGGACTGCACGCTCTCCGGCCCGGTGTAGGAGCTCTGTAGGCCCGGGTTCAGCCTGCCGACGAGCAGTTGCCCGTACCAGAGCCCGCCGCCGGACCGCTCCGTCACCAGCACCTGCTGCCCGGACCAGCCGGACGTGCCGAGCTTGTTCGCCTTGGTCGGGAGCTGCCACGGCGCCGCCAGCCGCGGGTAGGCCAGCCCCGACATCGGGTCGGTCACCATGCCGACGAGCCTGCTGGGCCGCCCGGGGAACCGCCGCAGCGGCTTGTCCGGCGGCATCTCGACCTGCGGCTCCTGCGGCTCGCCCGCGCTCGCGGTCTGCCCCGAGGCGCCCTGCTTCTCGCCGCCGCCGTCGTCGCCGCGCTGCTGGAGCAGGTACACCGCGCCCGCCGCCAGAAGCGCCAGCACCAGCACGCCGACCCCGGCCAGCAGGGCGACCCGGCCACGGCCGCCGCCCTCGTCGAAGGAGTCGCCCGAGGAGCGGCCGAGCTTGGCGTCCGCCGCCTGCTCGTCGGCCATCCACTCCGGCATCTGCCAGTTGCCGCTGCTCGGCTTGCCCGGCTTCGGCGGCGCCGACGGGCCCGTGGGCGTCACACCGGCGTACTGCGGGTCGCCATCGCCGTCGAACAGCGAGTCGTCGAACTGCCGCTGCGCCGGCCGCCCCGCCTCGGGCTGCCCGAACTCCGGCCGCCCGGCAGCGGCGGGCTGCCAGGGCTCGGGCCCGGGACCGGACCCCTCCGGCGCGGGGGTCTCGCCCATGGGCGCGACCTTCACGTCCTCTCCGGCCGCGGAGGCATCGGATCGTCCTCCGGGCTCGGGCTTCTCCACCTCGGGCACGGTCACCCGGACGCTCTCCTCATGATCGGCGGGGTTGTCGCTCATGTCGGTCCCGCGCCCCGCACGCTCCCCCTCATCGGACATGCGGGCCACGTTACGGCAAGATCACTCATCCGGACGGCGCCGGTCATCACGGTCCGGGAACAGCTTGCCGACGGTCGCCGCCCGGCTCAACGGGCCACCTGCGGGTCCCCCTCGACCGCTGTGAGCTGCGCAGACTCGTCCCCGAGGCGTTCGCGGACGAGCAGCGTCCCGCCCGCCACCGCGCCCGGCATGGCCAGCACGGCGCCCAGCGGTATGAGGAACACCACGACCGTCGCGACGCCCAGTCCCAGGACGAGAGGACGGTTCCTCTTCATCAACGCGAACCTCTCCCGGCGCAGCACCCCGCGCCGCTCCAAGGCGACGGAGGTGAGCTCGCCCGCCAGGAGATACCCCGACACGAACGCCGCGGCCACCGGGACCACGGTCTGCCCGATCAGCGGGATGAAACCGCAGACGAAGAACGTGACGGCGAAGCACAGCGCCACCAGGCCCAGCAGCACCGCGTCCTCGACGGCCCGCCGGATCGACGTCAGCAGCGGCACGTCCGGCTCCGGCGGCGCGCCGCCCCGCGACTCCTCCACCTTCACCGAGATGCTCTCGTAGAACGGGTCGCCGACCAGCAGCGTCAGCGCGGTGAACGTGAGCACCGCCAGGAAGAGCGACGCCCCGAACACCGCGACGCCCGCCACCACCCTGGTCGCCTTCCGCACGCCGTCCGACCAGTCGTCGGCGAACGGGGTCAGCCAGCCCGCGACATCGTCCAGGTTCCAGGCCAGCACGCCGAGCGCCGTCCCGTACAGCACCAGCACGATCAGCGCGGGGATCAGCCCGAACAGCCACTGCGCGGGCCGCGCCGCGACCCAGCCGAGACCGCGGACGAGGTATCCGGCACCGTCGAAGAAGTCCCTGAGCGCTTGCCTCACGAGGCCAAGCTATCGCTCCCCAAGCCGACAAGAACGGCCGAACGCGCCCAGACCGCCGCGCGCAGCCCCGGGTCCTTCCGTGCGCCCACCACCGGCAGCAGCCGCGCCCCCGCCATCGACGGATGGAACCGCCCCGACTCGAAGCGCTCCTCGACCGCCAGCCTCACCGGCGTCCGCGCCCCCTGCGACGGGGTTCGGACGAGCGGCGTGCGCGCCATCACCCGCATCATCCGTTCCACCCCTGGGGCGTCCCGTCCCAGGCTCGTCGCCACCAGGCCGGGGCAGACCGCGTTCACGGCCACACCCTTGACACGCTCCGCCAATTCCTCGGCGAACAGGATGTTGAGCAGCTTGGACCGCGCGTACACCCGCATGGAGCCCAGCGCGCCGTACGTGCCCGGCTCGGCGAACCGCTCCACGTCCAGGCGTCCCGCCCTGCGGTGCATCTCGGAGGTCACGACCACCACGCGCGAGGGCGTCGCCTGCGTCAGCCGCTCCAGCAGCAGGTTGGTCAGCAGGAACGGGCCCAGATGGTTGGTCGCGATCATGCGGTCGTAGCCGTCCGCGCTCACCTTCGCCCGCAGATGGTGGACGCCCGCGTTGTTGACCAGGACGTCGATCCACTCGTACCGCTCGCGCAGCCGGTCGGCGACCTTCCGCACGTCGGCGAGCACCGACAGGTCCGCCTCGAACAGCTCGGCCTCGGCCCCCGGCGCGCTCGCCACGATGTCCTCCACCGCGGCCCGCGCCCGCACCGGATTCCTGCAAATGAGGCCGAGCCGGTAGCCGCGCCGGGCCAGCTCTCGGGCGATCTCCTTCCCGATCCCCGAACTGGCCCCGGTCACGACGGCGATCTTCTGCATGCCCTCACCCTCCCGCGCGCACCTCACGTTACGGAAGACCGGGGACCGAAGGCACGGCTCACCCCGGCGCGCACCAGAGCCGCGGCGGTACGCACCGGGGTCCCCTTCGGGGCTCTTCGGGGCGCCGCGGGCTCAGAAGACCTCGACGCCGAAGGTCTCCAAGGGCTCGGTCACCGGCTGGAAGAAGGTGACGCCGCCGATGTCGCAGTTGCCCGAACCGCCGGACGTCAGCCCCAGCGCGGTCGTCCCGCTGAACAGCGGCCCGCCGCTGTCACCGGGCTCCGCGCACACCGTCGTCTGGATCATGCCGGTCACGGTGCCCTCGGGGAAGTTCACGGTCGCGTTCACCGCGGTGACCTCTCCGGTGGAGACGCCCGTGGTGCTGCCGCTGCGCGCGACCCGCTGGCCGACCACGGCCTCGCCCGCCTCGGTGATATCGCGGGTCTGCCCGTTGTAGAGGTTGACCTCGCCCTCGTCCTCGGCGCCCGGCTCGGTCCGGACGAGCGCGAAGTCGTCCCCGGGGAAGCTGCTTTCCACGGTCGTGCCGAGGGCCTGCCGCCCCTGCTGGTCGGCCGTCCAGTTCAGCACGGCGTTGCCGCAGTGCCCCGCGGTGAGGAAGAAGTTCTCCCCGCCCCTGCGCACGTTGAACCCCAGCGAGCAGCGCGAGCTCCGCCCGAAGATCGCGTCCCCGCCGACGGCGAACGTGCGGAGCCGCCCCGGGATCCGCACCATCCGCACCGACGACCCCAGCCGCCGCGCCAGGCTTCGCGCCGAGGCCATCGGCGCGCCCTTGACGGTGTCGTCCGTCCAGACCACCACCTGCGAGGTCGCCGGGTCGATCGCCCAGCCCGTGCCCGGCACGTCGCCGAACGACTCGCGCAGGGTCCCCGTGATCCTGGTGAGGGTCGCGGGGTTCCGCCTCATCATCTTCGGCACCGCGCCCGCCGCCCGTACCGTCGCGGCGTCGGTGGCGTTGGTGACCGTGACGACCGTGCGCCCGCGCGAGTCGAGGTACGCTCCGGCCGTCCGGTTCCCGAGCCGGGCGACGAGATTCCCCACATCGTCCGGCGCGCCCCTCGACTTCTGCTGGACGCCTCCCGCCAGCTTGGCCTCCCGGTCGCCCTCCGCACGCTCCGGCTGCCCCACGACCAGCGCCCCCGCCACCAGTCCCGCGGATCCGGCGACCGCGGCGGTCGCCCATATCGCCCGGGTCCGCTTCGAACCGTCCCGACGCCTCATGCGCCCTCCCAAGCTCGGTGGAACCACCTACGCCTGGGACATACGGCGCCTCACCCGACCCGAGTTCAGCCCCGCGGCGGGACACCCGGCCACGCGGGGACAGGACAATGGCCCGGATCTCATAACTCGATACCGAACACGGAGGTCCTGATGAGCGATCCCACACCCCGCGAGGTCTTCCTCCGGCTCGTCCACGGCGTCGCCGAGGAACGTTACGGGGAACTGCCGGACCTCTACGCCGAGACCACCGACGTCCGGCACCCGATGGCGACGCCACCGGCCAGGCCGCTGACGAGCCGGGACGAGCTCCGGGAGCACTTCTCCGGAATGGAGCGCGCGTCGCTCCCCCGGAGGCGCGTCGTCGACGTCGTCGTCCACGAGACCACCGACCCCGAGGTGATCGTCGCCGAGTTCGGCTACGAGTTCCCGAACGGCGACGGCCCGGCGACCACGGTTCCCTGCGTGTTCGTCATGCGCGTCCGGAACGGCGAGATCGTCGAGTCGCGCGACTACATCGATCCTCTCCGCACCCGCCTGGCCCGCGACGACATCGGCGGCCTCGCCGCCGCCCTGCGCGCGACGCGAGGGTCCGGCGCCTGATCGCGCGGGGCCTGTATCGCAGGGGTCTGGATCGCGCAGAGGAAAAGGGCCGGCGCGCCGGGCGCCGGCCCTTCTCATCGGGTCAGGAGCGTCCGGCCTCGATCTCGGGCTCGTCCCCCTCGTTCTCCTGCCAGGGACGCTGGATGCAGTTGAGGTTGTTGTTGGTGTCGTCGACCCGCGAGTCGATGATCACCGGGGCCCAGACCCCGATGCAGTATTGCTTCGACACGTTCGTGAACTTGTCGTTGTCGTACTTCTTGGTGTTCTTCACGCTCTGGTTCGGAGGCTTCGGGGCCCCCTCGGCGGCCATCGCGGGCGCGGCGCCGAGCAGAACGCCTCCGACCGCCATGGTGAGCGCGCTCGCGGCGGCGAATCGCTGGAAATGCATTGGTTCCCCCTCGTGTGGTCTTGACGTCGATACCGGCAACCGCCGTTGACGCATGCCGGTTGATCGACATTGTCGACGGCGCGTCCATACCCGGATCTCGACGCCGATTCATCTGATGAACGTTTCTTGGCCAGGGAATCGACCGCGACCGAAGAACCCGCGGTTGCGCATTCGGGCCTCGTACGATTCCTGACCATCTGTTGGCCGTCATGGTCCCGTTTACGCGTACAGGCCGCGACGCCCCACGAAATGGGCTTATGGATTGACTTGTCAGTTTCGCCGGAATTGTCTGATCAGTAGTGCCGGCTCGACTCCTCTGTCGGCGTGCCGAGGGCCTGGGGTGGCGCCGCCACCCGTTCGACCTCGTCGGGGTAGGCGGTCCGCCTTCCGCGGATCCGGATGACCAGCGGTTTGCAGAACCAGAGCCAGCCCGCGAGGAGGGCCAGGCCGATGGCGGTGACCATCGCGAGCCGCCCGGTGAACATGAAGTCGACCACCACCATGATCCCGGTGGTCATCGACACGGCCAGCGCGAGCGATCCGACGATGCCGTACAGGTTCGACTGCCGGACCAGCGCCTCCTTTCTGCCCTGGCGGAACAGGATCCGATGCTGGGCCACGGGTGCGATGAAGAGGACGGACGCCACCGCGGCCCCGACCAGGGCGAGGTAGAACAGCCAGCGATCCTTGGCGGGAAGCCGGTCGTATCCGTGGGCGAAGGGAACGGTCAGGAGAAAGGCGAAGAGCACCTGGACTCCGGTCGCCGCGACCCGCAACCCCTGCAAGAGCTCGATGAAGTTGCGCACCGAGCGCTCGGCGGGGCTTTCATCTATGGGACTTCTGTGCAGCTTCGTCATATCAGGTATAACCGCAGCGAATTCACCGTGCTCGGGCCAGGTCCGATCATCGCCAGGAACTCGGAGATGTTTCCCCCCCTTGGTCCCGCCGCTTTTTCTTGCCTCCATCCTGATCCCCTGAGGATCATTTCATGAAACAATGATCCCCGGACTTTGCCTGTTGTTCACATTCGCGCGAACCGAACGGTCTCATCGGGGGAATTCGGAGATAGTGGCCGTCTCCGTCCATTTGGAAAAGGCCGGTGAATCGCGGCGGCTTGGACGGTTCAGCCGTCGTCCTCCTCCTCGACCCCCCGTGAGACGATCTCGCCCGTGGCCGCGTCGACCAGCAGCGTGTGCGCCCTGCCGTCGTTGTCGGTGATGTCGACGCCCCAGAACGACCCCGCCGACCGGTACTCGAAGTCCACCGAGGTCAGGGTCCCAGGCAGGACCTCGGAGGCGATCCGCGCCGCCTGGACGGCGGTGATCCGCGCCGAGCGCAGCGCCGCCGCCTGATCCGACGGTCCCGGCGTCAGGTCGCCGTCCCCCGCGCAGTCGCCGTCCTCGCCCGCCTCCGGGGGATCGAGGCGGTTGGCCAGTACGCGACGCTCGTCGGAGTCGACGTGCAGTTCCCGCATGGCGCCGTCCGCGGCCACGATGTCGACCTCCCACATCAGCACGCGCCCGTTGTAGTCCAGCTCCAGGCCCTCGATGTGGCCGCCGGGGACCGCCTCCAGCGCGGTCTCGGCGGCGTGTGCGACGCTGAGCCTGGCGGTGACCGGCCCCTCGTCATCGTCCGCCCCGGCGACCGAGGTGGCGACGGAGGTGCCGGCGACCCCGGCCAGCGCGCCCGCCGCGACCGCCGTCGCCAGCAGCGGCCCTCGTCCCGACAACGCCTTCCCCATGGCGAGTTTCATGCGGTCCTTCTCCCGTTGATCTGCATTCCACGGGGATTACACTAGGTATTCGAAACACTACTCAACGCAAGGACGGCGCAAAGGACCGGGGCAGGGCATGCGACTGCTGATCGTTGAGGACGAGAGACGCCTGGGAAGGTCGCTGGCGTGGGGCCTGGCCGCCGAGGGCTTCGCCGTGGACCTGGCCGGCGACGGGACCACCGGGCTGAACCGGGCGTTCGAGAACGACTACGACCTGATCGTCCTGGACATCATGCTGCCCGGCATGAACGGCTACCGGGTCTGCTCGGCCCTGCGCGCGGCGGGCAACGACACCCCGATCCTGATGCTCACCGCCAAGGACGGCGAGTACGACGAGGCCGAGGGGCTCGACACCGGCGCCGACGACTACATCACCAAGCCGTTCTCCTACGTGGTGCTGCTGGCCCGGATCCGCGCCATGCTGCGCCGCCGCACCCGCGGCGGCGCCCCCGTCATCGTCCTCGGCGATCTGGCCGTCGACCCCGCCGCCCGGCTGGTGCGGCGCGCGGACGTCGAGGTGGATCTGACCGCCAAGGAGTTCGCCGTCCTGGAACACCTGGCGGCCAACGCCGGCCGGGTGGTGTCGAAGACACAGATCATCGAGCATGTGTGGAACGGGGCGTACGAGGGCGACCCCAACATCGTCGAGGTCTACGTCAGCGCGCTGCGCCGCAAGCTGGACGCCCCGTTCGGGCGCAGGTCGATCACGACGGTGCGCGGCGCCGGTTACCGGCTGGCCGCCGACGGCGGCGCCCCGCGCCCGCGGGACGGGGACGTCTAGATGGTCCGCCTGTTCGGCTCGGTCCAGGCGCGTGCCACCGTGGGCGCGACCGCCGTCGTCAGCGCGGCTTTGGTCATCACGGGACTGGCCGTGGTGTCCCTGCTCCGGGTGCACCTCGCCGAGCACGCCGACCTCCAGGCGGAGATCACCGCCCGTGAGACCGCCGCCAAGCTCGCCACCGGCACCCCGTACGACCGTCTCGACCTGGACGACGCCGACGAACAGCCCGTCCAGGTCGTCGACCTGGCGGGACGCGTCCGCGCGAAAAGCGTGCAGTTGCAGGCCGTCGGCGGCACAGGCCGGCGCATGGTCAGGCCCGGCGCGGCGACGGCCACCACACCGCCCGGCGAGGACGACGACGACATCGACGACGAGGAGCCGCGGCGCGGCCAGGTCTCGGAGGAGGTCCGCCACATCACGGGCCGCGCCACCGTGGACGGCCGCACCTCCGACTACCGGTTCGCCGAGGTGGAGGTCACCACGCCCGCCGGGGAGACCGTCACCGTGTACGCGGGCGCGAGCCTCGCCATGACACGGGAGGCCGTCGCCACGGTGACCAGGACGATGCTCGCCGGTCTCCCCCTGCTGCTGGCCCTGGTGGCGGCCGTGACCTGGCTGGTCACCAGGCGGGCGCTGCGTCCCGTGGCGGCGATCCGCCACGAGCTGGAGGAGATCACCTCCTCCGGCGACCTGGCCCGGCGCGTCCCCGTGCCGAGGTCGCGCGACGAGGTGGCCGAGCTGGCCGGCACGACGAACCAGACCCTCGCCGCCCTGCAACGGTCGGTGGACCGGCAGCGCGCCTTCGTCGCCGACGCGGCCCACGAGCTGCGCAGCCCGATCGCCTCGCTGCGCACGCAACTGGAGGTGGCCACCGCCCACCCGGGGCTGCTGGAGCCGCCGGAACTGATCGACGATGTCGTACGGCTCCAGCACCTGACCGCCGACCTGCTGCTGCTCGCCCGCATCGACGCCGGCGACCACCCCGTCTCACCGGAGCCGGTGGACATCGCCGAACTCGTCCGGGAGGAGCTGGAGCACCGTCCCACCTCCGGTGACCTGGTCATCAAGGCCGAGGTGGCGGAGGCCCCCAAGGTCCACGGCAGCCGCAGCAGGCTCGCCCGCGTCCTGTCCAACCTGCTCGACAACGCCGAACGGCACGCGGCCGGCAGCGTCCGCGTATCACTGGACGGCCCGGACGGCGCGGTGGTGCTGCGGGTCGCCGACGACGGGACGGGTGTGCCGCCCGCCGACCGCGAGCGGATCTTCGAACGGTTCGTCCGCCTGGACGAGGCCCGCAGCCGCGACGACGGCGGCGCCGGACTCGGCCTGGCCATCGCCCGCGACCTGGTCCGGGCACTCGGCGGGGACCTCACCGTCGGCGAGGCCCCCGAAGGCGGAGCCCTCTTCGAGGTCCTGATCCCCGCCGACGCTCACATGTGGTAGTGGTAGCGGCGGTGCCACTTCCTCCGCACGGCCGACCGCGCCGTCAGTGGACCACCGGCCCGGTCGGCAGCGCCTTCACCAGCAGCCCGAGACACCCCGGGCAGATCGGATCGGCCCACGGCGGCTGCGCGGGCACCCCGCTCAGCCACCACACGGTCGCGTCGCCGTGGTACCGGGCCTGGTACAGGTCCTCCCACACGCGCAGACAGCGCAGGCATTGGAAGCGCCATTTCTCGGTGACCGTCTGAGCCTCGCGTACGCGCATGAGAAGACCTCGCGAACCAGATGAACAGGTGACGGATCTTCGAGCCCAGGAGGCCCGCAGGGCCCCCCTCGACGAGGCTGGACTTCATCGGCTTCCCCTCCCGACCTCGATGACGGCGGTCCTACGAACGGCTTCACCGTGACCGACGTACCTGAGGCCGACCTGAAGCACCCTGAAGCCCCCTTCAGGCCACACCAAACCCAACCAAACCCCCGGCGGGCGGCCTACCCGGCGCCGTCCTGGTCCCCGGGGGGCAGAGCCCGGTGTTCCTCACGCAACTGCTCGGCGAACTCGGCAACCCGCTTCTCCCTGGGGTAACGCTCCTCCAGGCGGCTGCGCAGCTCGTTGGCGCGCGGCAGCAGATCGCCGGACCGCCGCGCGGGCTCCAGCGCGGCACGGCCGTGCTCGACGGCGCTCTCCAGGTCGCCGCGCCGGGCCGTGACCAGCCCGAGGTCCAGGTTCACCATCGCGTACCGCATCGGCCACCGCACCGCGTCGTCCCGCCGGCACCGTGCGATGACCTCGCGGGCGTGTTCCTCGGCGGCGTCGTCCTGGCCGAGCATCGTGTAGATCGTCGAGCAGTAGAACTCGTACTTGTCGTGGTCGAACACGAAATGGTGTTCGGGGTGCGCTGGGCGCGGTAGCTGGTCGAGGATCTTCCGGCCGACCTTCAGCGCCTCGCGTGCGCGGGAGTCTTTCATGCGCGCGTATCCGCGCCCGGCCTGGAGGGTGAGCTGTACGGCGGCGTGCGTGGCGCCCGCGTGCCGGATCCCGGCCTCGCTGTAGGTCACCACGTCCTCGTAACGCTGCTCGACGAGGGCGAACCACGCGGCGATCTCCCAGGACCAGCCGGTGATCTCGCCGTGCCCGGCCTGTTCGCCGAGGCGGTGCGCGGTACGCCGCAGGCCCTCGGCGCTGGTCGTCTCGCCCGCGTCGTACAGGGTGCAGGCGAGCAGAACGGCGAGCCATCCGGCGCGGACCAGCAGTTCGCGGTGTTCGGCGAGCGTGACCCGGCCGTCCAGCATCCGTAGCACGGATTTCAGGTGGGTCTTGCCGCGCTCGCTCAGCTCGTCCGGGGCAACGGTCGGGTAGTCGCGGCACAGCCGGTCCACGACGACGTCAAGGAGGTCCAGGGCACCGGGGGCGAGGTCGCTGGAGTCCGCGCGTGCCGCGAGGTTGAGCAGCTCGACCTCGGCGGCGCCGAGGCGTGCGGGACGTGCCGAGGTGGCGTCAAAGTGCGCGACCAGCAAGCCGCCGGCGTCGAGCGCGGCATCCATCCGCCCGACGAGCTTCCGTGATGGGCGCTTGTGCCCGTTGAGGATCTTCGAGAGGTGCCCCTGGTCGCACGGCACCATGGCGGCCAGCTTGCGGACTCCGATCCGACGCTCGGCCATGAGCGCGCGGAGCTTGTCACCAAAGGTCATCGCCTCACCCGTTCGCCCGGGTTGACCTGTTGCCCGCGCTGTCCATGCCCCGTGGACAACGGACAACCCCTTCCACCGTAACCGCCGATGCGCTGGTCTTGGGGGCGTACGCGTCACGCCAGACACACAGGCGGCCCCGGACGGTGGGCGAACACCGCTCCCCGGGGCCTCGGCCGGAGGTGAGTCCGACCTATGCGAGATCCTACGACCCCCACCCCTCTTCCTGCGGCAACAGTCGTCGACGCCGAAACGATCGCCGAGGTCAAACGGTCGTTCCGGCAGCAGTACGACGTGCTGGCCTGGTACGGCCCGTTCACCGGCCACTGGTGGGCGATGGTCGGCCCGGCTCACCTTGTGGAGGCCGCGCAGCCCCGCGAGCTGGAGCGCGCGATCCGCCGCGCGTGGGGGTGGGAATGATCGACACCGGCCGCTTCGTGCTGCTCGGCGAGGACGCGGGGGCGGTGTCACTGGTCCCGCTGCACCGGCGGTGGCGCAGCACCTGCCCGCCCGAGCTGGTGTCCGGGCCGGTGGACGGCGCGGCGGTCCATCCCTGCCCATGACCCCGTAGCCGCTGGGCGTGAGCGGACGTCCCGGTCACGGTAAGGGGGCCGGCCCCATCTCCATCTGGCCGCGGCCCGCCCCCGTCCACGACTCCGCGGCCCCGCGGGTTGAAGGCGCGCACCCCGGGGCCGCGGGACGTGTACATGGGACGGTCGGTGGCGTCGGCCGAGGTGTTGGACGGGGGTCCCGGCTGAAGTGGGCGCGCATGCAGAAGCCGCTGACCAGATGTGCTCTGGTCAGCGGCTTCAGGGTTGGTGGAGGTGGCGGGAATCGAACCCGCGTCCTTCGGTGATGAGTCAGGGCTTCTCCGGGTGCAGCCTGCTGGTCGCTTTCTCAGCCCCGGCGCTCACGCAGGCAAGTCGCCGGCGGGCTCAGTCGCTGTGAGGTGTCCCTGCACGCCCCGCGACCGGGCGGGCAGGTGAGTCTCCTGATGATGCCAGGTCCCGGGGCGGAGACTCACCCGGGCTGACAGAGTTCGCGCTCGCCTCAGGCGGCGAGGGCGAACTCGGACTGCTTCTTGTTGGCAGTTATTGGTGTGCCGTCACGGGATTATCGAGGTCGCGACAGCAACCCTCGACCCGCTTCCCCTGGCTCCAACGACCGAAGTCGAAGCCGGTCACCCCCATGTTCAGTTGTCAACGCGGACGTTCTGGGACGCCCGCAGCAGACGTTACAAGGATAACGCTCCGGGTGCCAAGCGCATTCCCGGACAGGGTGACGCCCCGGTGAGCGGCTGTGTCAGCGCTCACCGGGGCCGACCGGCAGGGTCGGGCCGGTCCGGACGGCAGGGCCTCCCCCGAGACGAGGCCCTGGTCTCATCACGGCGACTGAGTCCGCAACCCCCCAAGCGGATCCTCAGTCACCTGTAAAGACGCTCGTAGGGCCGCGGGTGGTTGCTCCGGGGGCGTAAAGGGATCACAAAGGGGTCAGCGGGTGGTCCCGGTGAGGAAGAAGGAGGCGACCGCGGCGGCGTTGACCTTGCCCTCCACGGCGATGGCGAAGGCCAGGTCACCACGGGAGCCGACGAACCAGGAGACGGGCCTGCCGTCCTGATCGGCGATGGCGGCGACGCCGGAGACCCGGGCGCCCCCGGCGACGTTCGCGGACCTGGCGGTGCCCGCGGCGACCGAGCGGCGCATCAGCAGCTTCATGTCCGAGGTCGTGACGGGGTTGAGCGGCTGCGCCGCCACCTGCTGGGGGTCGCGGGGGTCGTTCAGCAGGTACGGGGGGCGCCAGGTGCCGTTCTCGGTGGCGCCCGCGACCAGGGCCATGGCCAGCGGGCTGACCCGCACCTTGCCCTGGCCGAGCATCAGGGCGGCCTTCTCGGCGTCGTTGGCGGGCCTGGGGACCGAGCCGGAGAACGCCGGGACGGACAGGCCCCAGTTCTTGCCGAGCCCCAGCCGTCCCGCCTCGGCCACCAGCGCGTCGGGGGTCAGGCGGTTGCTCAGGGACACCAGCGTCGTGGCGCAGGAGTACGCGAAGTTCCACTGGAGGGTGGCCCGCCCCCGCGACCCGCCGCCGGGGTTGGTGAAGGTCCGGCCCCCCACGGAGGCGGACGGGGGGCAGTCGGTCCGCGCGCTCTGGGCCATGCCGCTGTTCAGCAGCGCCTGGGCCGAGATGATGCTGAACGCCATGCCGGGCGCGTACCGGGCCTCCATGGCCCGGTTCTCGCCCTTGGTGAGGTGGTTGGCGACCGCCAGGATCTCCCCGGTGCTGGGACGTACCGCGACCATGGACGCGGGGACCCTCAGGGCGGAGAGGGCCATCTCGGCCCGCGGCTGGATCCTGCGGTCCAGGGTGGTGCGCACGGGCTGCGGGTCCTGGCCCGGCCAGGACCGCAGTTCCTGCCGCTCCGTGCCGTCGGGGTCCTGGGCGACCACCCGGACGGTGGGGATGCCCGCCAGCCGCCGCTGCTGGAGCAGTTGCAGGCCGGTGACGCCGATCGTGTCGCCGATCTGGTACGGGGCGCCGACCTGCTGGAGGCGGTCGGCGGTGGCGGGGCCGAGCCTGCCGACCAGTTCGGGCGCGAGCAGCGGCGCGATCGGCTCCCGGTCCTGCCGGAACTGGAGGCCCTGGATCTGGCGAAGCCTCAGGATCAGGGCGTTGTTGGCGGGCCGCTGGAGGGTGAGCAGCGGCAGGAACGCGTTGGGCGGCGCCGACCTGATCCGGCCGAGCAGCCGCTCGGAGTCCAACTGGCCCTCGTCCAGCCTGGTGGCCCGGACCATCTGCTTCACCGTCTGGTCCGGCTCGCGCAGCTGGCCCGGGTAGACGCCGACGATCACGGCCGGCACCTCGCGCAGCACCGACCGGGCCGCGGAGTCCTGGATGGGGGCGCGGGGCGGCACCTCGGTCACCACGGCGAGCCGCTGCCCCGGTTTGAGGCTGGGATGGATGATCGACGGGTCCCACACGACCTTCCAGACGCCATCGATGCGTTTGAGGCGCATGTGGCCCCTGTAGGTCCAGGGCTGCCCGTTCTCACCGAGGTCCACCTTGACCGCGAAGTCGGCCTCGGCGGTGTCGCCCTTGCGCACGATGGCCTGGCTTTCGGCGCGTTCGGCGCCCTCCTGGACGGGGGTGCCCAGGGCCAGCTTCAGCGAGGCGGCGTCGAGCTGGCCGCTCACGTCCTTCAGCGCCCTGGCGACGGCGGCCCGGTCGGCGCCGGTGGTCTTGGAGGCCGCGGCCTGGACGTTGCCGACCTGCCAGGCGATCAGGAAGTCGCGGATCGTCGGCAGCGCGGACGGCTCGGCGAAGCAGGCGGTCGCCCCGGCGATCACGAGGCCGGCACAGGACGCCATCGCGATCACCCGGCGGGCTCTGACGCGGACGCGCTCGCTCATCGGCCCCTCACCGTGCCTTGGAACGCGGCCGGATACGCCCGTCGCGGGTCATCTCGGGTTCTCACCGTCCCTTGAAGCGGGCGGCCGTGGCGCGCCGCATCTCGCGGTCGGCCTCGCGCTTGGCGATGGCCTGGCGCTTGTCGTAGGTCTTCTTACCACGGGCGAGGCCGATCTCGACCTTGGCCTTACCGTCCTTGAAGTACAGGGAGAGCGGCACCAGCGTCCACCCCGGCTCGGACGTCTTGGCGGTGATCCGCTGGATCTCCCGCTTGTGCAGCAGCAGCTTGCGGCGCCTGCGCGGGGCGTGGTTGGTCCAGGTGCCCTGGGTGTACTCGGGGATGTGGACGTTCTCCAGCCACACCTCGCCGTCCATGATGTGGGCGTAGCCGTCGGTCAGGGAGGCCCGCCCGGCGCGCAGCGCCTTGACCTCCGTGCCCATCAGCACCATGCCCGCTTCCCACGTGTCATCGATGTGGTAGTCGTAGCGGGCGCGTTTGTTCTGCGCGATGAGCTTGCGCCCTGTGTCCCGTGCCACTCGTCATCCGCCTCGATCAGCTTCGATCCGCCCCGTCAGCCCCGTCGTGTGTCCGCAGCGTGGCCAGCAGGCCGCGCAGCACCGACCGGCCGCGCCGCTCCACCACGCCGGGCGGGCGATCGGCGGGCACCGTCACGTCGGGGTCGATCCCCGCCCCTTCGAGGTTACGGCCGGACGGGGTCCGGTAGCGACCGACGGTGACCTCCACGGCGGAGCCGTCCGGCAGTTCGACCGGCTCCTGCACCGTCCCCTTACCGAAGGTACGCGATCCGACGATCACCGCGCGGTCGCGGTCGCGCAGGGATCCGGCGACGACCTCGGCGGCGCTGGCGGTGCCGCCGTCCACGAGCACCACCAGCGGGGTGAGCGGGTCACCCGGGCGGGTCACGGTCAGGGTACGGGGGGCCGCCCCGTCCCGCTCGTAGGTGACGACGGGGCCGGTGGACAGGAACACCGAGGCGGTCTCCACCGCCTCCTCCAGCAGCCCCCCGGGGTTGCCGCGCAGGTCGAGCAGGATGCCGCCGACCCCGTGGCCGCGGCCGGTCACGGCGTCGCGCACCTGGCGCCCCACGCCGCGGCTGAACGCGTCCACCCGGATGGTGCGGGTGCGGCCGTCCACGGAGGTCACGCTGACGTCGCCGGTCCGGACGGCTTCGCGGACGAGCTGGAAGCGCCGTTCCGCGCCGTCACGCGCGACGGTGAGCTCGACCCGGGTGCCGGGACGCCCGCGCAGCGCCATCGCGACCTGGGACGGATCCCAGCCCGCCACCGGGCGGCCTCCCACGGCCACGATCGCGTCGCCGCCGCGTACCCCGGCGCGCTCGGCCGCCGAGCTGGGCCGCACGCCCGCCACCAGCACCGCGTGCGCCTTGGCGTGCGGCCACCCGGTTCCTTCGCGGGCCGTGCCTTCTTGGACGTCCTCGCCGGCGAGCCACAGGCCGACGCCGCTGTAACGGCCGTCGAGGCGTCCCCGGAACTCCTCGTACTCGCTGGGGGAGTAGTAGCGCGCCCACCTGTCGCCCAGGCGGCGCAACATGGACTCGATCGCCGCGGGGCTCGGAGCGTTCCGGCCCGGTGAGGCCGCGAGGAACGCCTCCAGGCGCGCCGCGGTCCCGTCCTTCGGAACGGGACGTGCCGCGTTGGCGGACCGCCGTTCACCGGCCGAGATCGTACCCACCGCGTACGCGCAGACCAGGGCGATCGCGATCGCCCCCGCACGCGGTCCCCGACCGCTCAACCGGAACATGCGGTCAGTTTAGGGCGAGCCGCCCCGCTAGATCCGCAGATACCGCCGCAAGGTGAGGAACGAGGCGACCGCGCACAGCAGCACGCCGAAGCAGATCGAGACGATGATGACCCACACCACCGTGCCCCAGCCCAGCTTGCTGGCGAACTCGACGTTGCCGGCCAGCCGGTCGATCAGCAGCAGCTTGCTGAACACCAGCAGGACCGAGGAGAACATCCCGCCGATCAGCCCTGCGATCGCGCCCTCCAGGATGAACGGCATCTGGATATAGGTGTTGGACGCGCCCACCAGCCGCATGATCCCGGTCTCCCGGCGCCGGTTGAACGCCGACAGCCGGACGGTGTTGCCCACCAGCAGCACCGACGCGATCACCTGGACCAGCGCGATGAACAGCGCGGCCCATTGCAGGCCGTTGAGGATGTTGAAGAACTTCTTCAGGATCTCCTGCTCGTTGATCACCTGGTCCACGCCGGGACGCCCCAGCACGGCCTGCGAGACGGCCTTGTACTGCTCGGGGTTTTTCAGGCGGATCCGGTAGGAGTCGGGGATGTCCCCCTCCTTCGCGCTCTCCACGAAGCCGGGGGTGCTGGCGAAGCGATCCTTGAAGCGCGCGTACGCCTGCTGCTTGCTCTCGTACTCCACGTTGGCGACCTGCGGCAGCCGCTCCAGCTCCGCCTTGAGCTGGTCCTTCTGCTGCTGGGTCGCGTCCGTCTTCTGGCAGCTGGGGTTGGAGCTGGTCTTGGCGCACAGGAAGATCGAGACCTCGACCTTGTCGTACCAGTAGGTCTTGGAGGAGTTGACCTGCTGCCGGATGAGAAGGCCGGTGCCGAAGAGCGCCATGGCGATGGCGACCGTGATGACGAGGGAGACCGTCATCGTCAGGTTCCGGCGGAGACCGATCCAGATCTCCTGGACTACGAACTGTACGCGCATGCCTCGCTGTCCTTGTTCGCCTTAGCCCCGCGGGGAGGGTGGGTCCGGTGCAGGCTATGTCATACGTCGCGATGTCATACGCCCGTTCACGGACCTTCGGTTCAGATGCGTGATCTCAGTAGGCCTGGCCGTAGACGCCGCGGGACTGGTCGCGCACCACGCGGCCGTCCTCCAGCTCGACGACGCGCTTGCGGAACGCGTCGACGATGGCTGCGTCGTGGGTGGCCATGACCACGGTGGTGCCGGTCCGGTTGATACGGTCCAGCACCTTCATGATGCCGATCGAGGTCGCCGGGTCGATGTTCCCGGTGGGCTCGTCGGCCAGCAGGATCATGGGGCGGTTGACGAACGCGCGGGCGATCGCCACCCGCTGCTGCTCGCCGCCGGAGAGCTCGTCGGGCATCCGGTGCGCCTTGCCCTCCAGGCCGACCAGGTCGATGACCTCGGGAACGACCTTGGAGATGAAGCGCCGCGGCTTGCCGATCACCTCGAGGGCGAACGCGACGTTCTCGAACACGTTCTTGTTGGGGAGCAGGCGGAAGTCCTGGAACACGCAGCCGATCCTGCGGCGCAGGTGCGGCACCTTCCAGTTGCTGAGCCGGCTCAGGTCCTTGCCCGCCACGTGGACGTGCCCCTGGGAAGGACGCTCCTCCTTGAGGATCAGCCGGAGGAAGGTCGACTTCCCCGAACCGGACGGCCCCACCAGGAACAGGAACTCGCCCTTCTCGATGGCGACGTTCACGTGCATCAGGGCGGGCCGGTTCTGGGTCGGGTAGACCTTGGTGACGTTGTCGAAATGGATCATGGCTGCATCACGGTGGTTCAGCACCATTCTTGCGAAGGACCCGCGCGGTCTTGAACGGGAGGATCGCGGCTCTATCTGTTGTCGTCCCCAAACTGCGGACTGTAGTGTATTCGTGGCTTCCGGTGAGGCGACTGCTCTGGCGTCTCTGGTGACACTGACCTTCCGCTCGGCGACACTTGCCTGGTGACACGCGTCCGGTGACATCCGGGCGGCACCGCCTGGGGCGGCATCATACAGCTCACCGGACGGTGTGCCCCGGCCCATGGGACGGCCCGTACTGTGACGCCGAGCAGTGTAGAGGCCCTGTGCAGTGTAAAGGCGGGGGACGACCGCCTCGACCCGGCCCGGGCCTCGGCCTGCTCCAGGACTTTACAGCCAGGACATGCGGAATGCCGTCGATTCACGCTTAAAGTTCTCAGTGACAGGAACTTCCGGATGGAGAGAGACGGCCATATGAGCTGCGAACATCTGATCTGCGCCCGGTGCTCGGGTCCGGTGGTGGAGGGCCGCTGCCCCACCTGCCGGAACGCCCGGGACGAGATGCACCGGCACGGCCCGTCCGTTCCGCCCGCCGTCGTTCTCGCCGTCCTCGTCGCCCTCTTCTTCGCCGCCCTGGTGGTCCAGCGCGTCTATTGAGCCGCCGCCCAGCCGCCGCCCCGCCGCCCGTCGCCGCTTTCCCGCCCGTCGCTCCGCCCGTTTCAGCGGTTCAGTTGGGCGTCTTCTTCTCCTCAGGCGTGTCGGCACTGTGGACGCCGCCCGCCTCGGCGATCACCTCGGCCTTGGGCCGCGCCGGCGTGCGGCCCCGGTCGCCGTTCCCGCCGCCCCGGCCCTCCTTGGGACGGGCCGGATCGAACGCCGCGAACTGGAGCGTCTCGAAGACATGGACCTCGTCGCCCTCGACCGTCCCGTCCAGCAGATGCTCGGCCTCGGGCGGGATCGGGGGCTTGGCGGTCTCGTCCTCCTCGTCCTCGACCCCGGTGACGGTGTTGCGGAACAGGGAGTACAGCACCAGTCCCCCGCCGTTCTCGGTGCGCAACTGGAAGATCGGGTACGGGGTCGCGGTGATCACGGTGGTGCGCGTCAGCCCCTTGGCCCTGGCCCGCCGCCTCTCCTTGCGGGCCGTGGCGTAGTAGCCGGTGGTGAGGGGACCGGACTTCATGACCCGCGCGGCCACGCTGTCGGGGCCCTCGGAGGCCACGGTCGCCTGGATCCCGGGGACCTCGCGGGGGCGGATCAGCACGCTGGTGTCGGCCGTGTTCATCGGCTCGGCGTACCCGTAGGCGTCCACGACGACCTTGGGCTCCTTGGCCTTGGGCGTCAGCACGGTCCGCAGGCTCAGCGTCCAGCGCTCCCCGGGCGCCCGCAGGATGAACGCCATGAGGACGGTGCGCCTGCTCTTGGAGTCGCCCCTCTCCTGGCGCGGCACCGAGGCCACGAACCACTGCGGGTACACGTCGGGCTCCAGCTTCGGCACGTACAGCTTGGGGGTCCCGTAGTCGTACCGCTTCACGGGGTCGCCGTCGAACGCGGCCCTGCGGTACTCGGCGGCGGTCAGGGCGGACTCGCCGTCCGAGACCCAGGTCAGCGCCAGCCGCTCGTCGCCCGCCGCCCGGGCCACGTCGTCGTTGGCCAGGAACGCCCGGTACTCGCGCCGCGCCACCTCCAGCGTCAGCGGCACCGGCTCCGGCTTGGTGGTGGTCACCAGGGTGGTGGGACGCACCTCGGGCTCGCTGCCCCCGCAGGCGGAGGCGGCGACCGGGACGACCGCCAACGCGGCGACCAGCACCCAGGCCCGCCGAACCGTACCAGTGACCCTCATGGCCCCGTCTGAACCAACCTCTCCCCCGGCCCTGCACGGACGGATCGCACGCGCTGGACCCGTTCCGCCGTGGTGATCCGTGATTCTGCCATCGAAAGCGTATTGGTTCGGGTCTTCCGGCGGACCCGGCACCGGCGCGCTCGGGCAGTGCCAGGACAGCGATAGGCTCGAAGCGTGGCAGCCATGGATCCCGAAGAGCAGCTCAAGGAGCTCGGCGCGACGCTCTCCGGCATCGAGCAGGTGCTGGATCTGGACGGCATGCGGCGCGAGATCGCCGAGTTGCGCGAGCAGTCCGCCGACCCCGAGCTGTGGAGCGACCAGGAGCACGCGCAGGCCGTGACGCGCCGCCTGTCGTACCTGGAGAGCGAGCTGAACCGGGTCGAGGGGCTGCGCCAGCGCCTTGAGGACGCCGCCACCCTCTACGAGCTCGCCGGGGAGATGGACGACGAGGACACCCGCAAGGAGGCCGACGAGGAGCTGGTCACGCTGCACAAGGCGATCCAGCAGCTCGAGGTCCGCACGCTGATGTCCGGCGAGTACGACGAGCGCGAGGCGCTGGTCACCATCAACGCCCAGGCGGGCGGGGTGGACGCCGCCGACTGGGCCGAGCAGTTGCAGCGCATGTACCTGCGGTGGGCCGAGCGCCACAACTACCCCACCGAGATCTACGAGACCTCCTACGCCGAAGAGGCCGGGATCAAGTCCACCACCTTCGCGGTGAAGGCCCCCTACGCCTACGGGACGCTGCGCGGCGAGCACGGCACCCACCGGCTGGTCCGCATCTCCCCGTTCGACAACCAGGGCCGCCGCCAGACCTCCTTCGCCGGCCTGGACGTGGTGCCGGTCGTCGAGCAGAGCGACCACGTCGACATCGACGAGAACGACCTGCGCATCGACGTGTACCGCTCGTCCGGGCCCGGCGGCCAGGGCGTCAACACCACCGACTCGGCGGTGCGCATCACCCACCTCCCCACCGGGATCGTGGTCTCCTGCCAGAACGAGCGCAGCCAGTTGCAGAACCGCGCGACCGCGATGAGCGTCCTGCAGGCCAAGCTGCTGGAGCGCAAGCGGCAGGAGGAGGCGGAGAAGATGTCGCAGTTGCGCGGTGAGGGCACCAGTAGCTGGGGCACGCAGATCCGCAACTACGTGCTGCACCCGTACCAGATCGTCAAGGACCTGCGCACCGGCGTCGAGGTCGGCAATCCCGCGGCCGTCCTGGACGGCGACATCGACGAGTTCATCGAGGCCGAGATCCGCTGGATGCGCCAGCAGGAGGCGCAGGCCGGCTGAGCCGGATCCCGACGGGTGTCGGACGGTCCCGCCGCAGCGGTCGACAGTAACGGGACCGTCCGGCACCCGATCGCGGTTCATCCTCGCAGGGTGACCGCTCGGTCACCCTGCGAAAGACCTATTGTGGCGAATGTCGGCCATGGACGCCGGGTCTACAGCCCGCTGGCCGTCACCAGGGTGCGGATGGCGCCCAGGGCGACCGAGAGGGTGGCCAGGTCGAAGCTGTCGCTCTCCCAGATCTCCGAAAGGGTCTGCTGGGCGCGGTCGACCGCGGTGCGGTTCTTGTCCGCCCAGAAGGCCAGGCGGTCCTCCGGCCTGGCCCCCGGCTCGCTGGTGACCAGCACGTCGCGGGTGAGGGCCGCGTGCGCCGCGTACAGGTCGTCCCGTAGCGCCGAGCGCGCCATGGAGCGCCAGCGGTCGTCGCGCGGCAGCGCGATGATGCGCTCGCGGAGCCGGGACAGTTGCAGGCGCTCGGCCAGGACGAAGTAGACCTCGGCGACCTCCTCGACGGGACGGCCGATGTCGTGGGCGATCGCCACCAGGTCGAAGGTGGAGAACGCGGGCACCAGCATCGCGACCTGCTCGGCCAGCTCCCGCGGGACGCCGCGCTCGGCGAACTCGTCCCGCCGCTGCTCGAAGGCGGTCAGGTCGAGTCCCGTCAGCAGCTCGGGCAGCCGCCCGCCGAGGGTCACGGCGCCTTCGGCGAAGAAGTCGATGTTCTCCCGGATGTCGAACGGGGGCCGCCGGTTGTACAGCAGCCAGCGGGCGCCGCGCTCGGTCAGCTTGCGGGCCTCCAGCAGCATCCTGATCTGCGTGGACTCGTCCACCTGGTGGGCCAGGCCCTCCACGGACCGCCAGAACCGCGGCATGTCGAAGACCTCGCGGGCCACCAGGTAGGCGCGGGCGATGTCCGGGGCGGACGCCCCGGTCTCCTCGCTGATCCGGAAGCCGAAGGTGATCCCGCTGTTGTTGATCACGTCGTTCACCACCGCGGTGGTGATGATCTCGCGGCGCAGCGGGTGCCGGTCCATGTACGAGCGGAACCGTTCGCGCAGCGGGGACGGGAAGTAGCCCACCAGCCACGACTCCAGGTACGGGTCGTCGGGCAGGTTGGAGGCGATCAGCTGGGCGTCCAGGGTGAGCTTGCCGTAGGCCAGCAGGACGGAGAACTCCGGCCCGGTGAGCCCCAGCCCGGCCTGACGGCGCTCGGCCAGCGCCTTGTCGTCGGGCAGGAACTCCAGGCGCCGGTTGATGTCGCCGTCCCGCTCCAGCTTGCGCAGGTAGCGGGCGTGGACGTGCAGCATGGACGCGGCCTGCGCGCGGGCGGCGGCCAGCACGACGTTCTGCGCGTAGTTGTCGCGCAGCACCAGGTCGGCGACCTCGTCGGTCATCTCGTAGAGCAGGGTGTCGCGCTGCTTGCCGGTCAGCTCCCCGTCCCGGACGGCCTGGTCCAGCAGGATCTTGATGTTGACCTCGTGGTCGGAGGTGTCGACCCCGGCGGAGTTGTCGATGAAGTCGGTGTTGACCAGCCCGCCACCGCGCGAGAACTCGATCCGGGCGAGCTGGGTGAGGCCGAGGTTGCCGCCCTCGCCGATCACCTTGCAGCGCAGGTCGGAGGCGTTGGCGCGCACCGGGTCGTTGGCCTTGTCGCCCACGTCGGCGTTGTTCTCGGTGGACGCCTTGACGTAGGTGCCGATGCCACCGTTCCAGAGCAGGTCCACCGGGGCGCACAGGGCGGCGTGGATCAGCTCGTAGGGGGTCATCGCCGTGATGTCATCGTCGATCCCCAGCGCCGCCCGCATCTCCGGGGTGAGCCGGATGGACTTGGCGGTGCGCGGGAACACCCCGCCGCCCTTGGAGATCAGCGAGGCGTCGTAGTCCTCCCAGGAGCTGCGGGGCAGCTTGAAGAGGCGTTCCCGTTCGGCGAAGGAGCGGACCGGGTCGGGGTCGGGATCGATGAACACGTGCCGGTGGTCGAACGCGGTGACCAGTTTGATGTGCTTGGACAGCAGCATCCCGTTGCCGAAGACGTCGCCGGACATGTCGCCGATGCCGACCACCGTGAAGTCCTCGTTCTGGACGTCCTTGCCCAGCGAGCGGAACAGGTACTTGACCGACTCCCAGGCGCCGCGGGCGGTGATCCCCATCGCCTTGTGGTCGTAGCCGACCGAGCCGCCGGAGGCGAACGCGTCGCCCAGCCAGAACCCGTAGGACGCGGCGACCTCGTTGGCGATGTCGGAGAAGGTGGCGGTGCCCTTGTCGGCGGCGACCACCAGGTAGGTGTCGTCGCCGTCGTGCCTGACGACGTCGGGCGGCGGCACCACCTTGCCGTCCACCAGGTTGTCGGTGATGTCCAGCAGGCCGGAGATGAAGTCCTTGTAGCAGGCGATGCCCGCCCGCATGAACGCCTCGCGGTCGGCGGACGGGTCGGGAAGCTGCTTGCCGACGAACCCGCCCTTGGCCCCGGCGGGAACGATCACGGTGTTCTTCACCGCCTGGGCCTTGACCAGCCCGAGGATCTCGGTGCGGAAGTCCTCGCGCCGGTCGGACCAGCGCAGCCCGCCGCGGGCCACCGATCCGAACCGCAGGTGGACGCCCTCCACCCGGGGCGAGTACACGAAGACCTCGTACTTGGGCCGGGGCTCGGGCAGGTCGGGGATCAGCGACGGGTCGAACTTCAGCGACAGGTACGGCTTGCGCTGGTAGTAGTTGGTGCGCAGGGTCGCGTTGATCATCGACCGGTAGGCGCGCAGGATGCGGTCCTCGTCGAGGCTGGCGACCTCCTCCAGCCTGCCGTCCAGCTCCTCGGCGATCCCCGCGCTGCGCTCGGCCTCGCCGTCGGCCAGCGCCGGGTCGAGGCGGCTCTCCCACAGCCTGACCAGCAGCCGGGTGATGACGGGATTGCGCAGCAGCACCTGCTCGAAGTAGCGCTTGGAGAACGCGTTGCCGGTCTGCCGCAGGTAGAGCGCGTAGGCGCGCAGGATCATCGCCTGCCGCCAGGTGAGCCCCACATGCAGGACGAGCGCGTTGAACCCGTCGTTCTCGATCTGGCCCTGCCACAGCGCGGTGAACGCGTCCTGGAAGAGCTCCTTGGCGGTCTCGTCCGGGATGCCCTCCGGCGGCCGGTAGCGCAGCCCCAGGTCATAGATCCACGCCCGCTCCCGTTCGAGCGCCGCCTGGGAGGACGACCCCGCCGACCCGGCGGCGACCGCCTCGCCGCCCCTCGGCTCGGTGCGGGGCGCGCGCGGGACGATCTCGTACGGCCGCTCGTCGATCACCTCGACGCCCATGTTCTGCAGCAGCGGCAGGATCCGGGACAGCGAGATCGGCTCGCCCAGCCGGTAGATCTTCAGCCGCCGCTCGCCCGGCGCCGCGCCGTACGGCTCGTAGAGGTTGATCGAGGTGTCGTGGTCGGCGCCGAGCCCGTCCAGCCGCTTGAGGTCGGCGACGGCGGTACGGGCCGGGAAGTCGGCCTTGTAGCCCTCGGGGAACGCCTCCCCGTACCGGCGGGTGAGCAGGCCGGCCTGCTCCTCGCCGCACTGCTCGACGATGGCGTCGGCCAGGTCGTCGGCCCAGGAGCGGGTCGCCGCGGCCAGCCGGGTCTCCAGCTCGTCGGCGTCCACGTCCGGCAGCGGCCGGCCGCGCTCGCCGCGCACCACCACGTGCAGCCTGGCCAGGACCGACTCGGTCACGTTGGCGCTGTAGTCGACGCTGACGCCGTCGAACGCGCCGCGCAGGATCTCCTGGATGCGCAGCCGGACCTGGGTGGTGTAGCGGTCGCGCGGGAGGTAGACCATGCAGGACATGAACCGCCCGTACAGGTCCTTGCGCAGGAACAGCTTGAGCCGGCGGCGGTCGCGCAGCCGCAGCACGCCGATCGCGATGGGCAGCAGGTCGTCCACCGAGATCTGGAACAGCTCGTCGCGCGGGTAGCTCTCCAGTATCTCGATCAGATCCTGGCCGTCGTAGCTGTCGGCGGTGAACTCCGCGCGCTCCAGCACCTCGGCCAGCTTCTTCTTCAGCACCGGGACGTTGGCGATCGACTCGCTGTAGGCGTCGTGCGTGAACAGGCCCAGGAAGCGGCGCTCGCCCACCACCTCGCCCTTGGCGTCGAACTTCTTGACGCCGATGTAGTCCAGGTAGGTGGAACGGTGCACGGTCGACCGCGAGTTGGCCTTGGTCAGCACCAGCAGCCGCTTCTCCGTGGCCCTGGCCCTGACCTCGGGGGGCAGCGCGGCGAAGCTGTCGGACTCGCGTTTGTCGCTGCGCAGCAGGCCCAGGCCGGTGCCCGGCTCCGGCTTCAGCGCCGCACCGTCGTCGCTGAGGGTGTAGTCGCGGTAGCCGAGGAAGGTGAAGTGGCCGTCGGCCAGCCAGTCCAGCAGCTCGACGCCCTCGGCGAGCTCGGCCTCCGGCAGCGGCGGCGGCTCCTCCTGGATCCGCAGCGCGATCTCACCGGCCCGCGACCGCATCTTCTGCTCGTCCTCGACCGCGACCCGCACGTCGTGCAGCACGCGCAGCAGGTCGCGCTCCAGCTCGTCCAGGCGCGCCCGGTCACTGGTACGGTCCACCTCGATGTGGATCCACGACTCGTCGAGGTCGTGGTCGCTCGCCATCTTGTGCCGGAACGCCTTGAGCCTGCCGGTCACGTCCCGGTCCACCCCGAGCAGCGGGTGGACGATCAGGTGGGTGGTGAGCTGGTGCCGGTTCAGCTCCATGGTCACCGAGTCGACCAGGAACGGCATGTCGTCGGTGACCACCTGCACGACGGTGTGCCCGGGGTCCCAGCCGTGCTCCTCCAGCGTCGGCGTGAAGATCCTCACCTTGGCGCGGCCCTGCGGCCGCTCCTCGCCGAGGAGCCGGTGCGCCATGGCAGGCCCGCCGACGTCGGCCGGGTCGCGCGACAGCAGGTCCTCCGGCGCCACGTTGCGGTAGTAGAGCCGTAGGTACTCGACCGCCTCCGGCACCTCGCCGCGGCGCCCTCCCCGGCGCTGCGCGCATGTCTCCGCCGCCCGCCGGAGCAGGTCGTCCTTCGCCTGATCGAGCTTGCCGACCATCAACAACTCCCCTTGAAGCCCCTCGCCACCCCGTTGTGGCGCCGCTCACTGCGCAAGCGTAGCCATGAACCGACCCAAAGCCGACCGGGAGACATCGACCCGCGGGGGGTCAGCATCCTTCCTGCGGGGGCGGGTCGGGGCATTCGTCCGGAGGTGTCGGAGTCGTCTGCGTCGGCGTCACGCTCGGCTCCGGCTCGGGGCTGGACGGCTCGTCGCTCGGCGTCGGGGTCGCCGAGACGGACGGCGAGGGCGTCGGCGTCTCGGACGGCGGCCGGTAGGTCGGCATGGGCTGCCGCACCGGCGTCTCCTCGACGGGCATGGACGGCTCGATGCTGGGGGACGCGCTGACGGACGGGGGCGGCTGCCGCCAGTCGTTGACCGGATGCCCGGTCTTGCCGTCCTCGCCGCCGTTCAGGGCGATCACCATCGAGACGACCGCGATGGTGACGACCGACGCGGCCGCGCCGGCGACCGCGGCGGCCCGGCGCGGGCTCGACACCGCCTGGCGGAGCCTGCTCCCGCCGCCACCGGCGACCTCGCGGGGCTGCGTGTTCTGCACGGCCCACTCCGCCGAGGACGACGGGTGGGGGCCGACCACGTGCTCACCGGTGTCGCGGGACCGGACCGGCGGGTCGGGCCAGTCGCCGAACTCGGCGACCTCGGCGACCTCGCGCGAGTCCCAGGCATCGCCGCCGTCGTCCCGCGGCCCGACCTCGTACTCGCCGGACCCCGCGGTCTCGTCGAACTCCAGCCGGTGGCCGGTGCCGACCGCGGCGCGGGTGGACACGGCGGTGAACGCCTCGTCGTCGCCGAGCTCGGCGGCCAGCACGCTGCCGGCGGCCAGCATCGCCGTCGCGTCCGCCGCCTCACCGGCCCCCGCGGCGCCGGCGGTCTCGCGCAGGCCGGCGGCGGGTGTGGGCGCCGTCTGGTGGCCGAGCAGCCGCATCAGCAACTGCTGCGCGTCGGGACGGTTGGCCGGCTCCTTGTCCAGGCAGTCGACGACCAAGTCGCGCAGCGGCCCGTCCAGGTCGCCCAGCTCCGGCTCGTTGTGCAGGATCCGGTTGATGACGGCCGGGATCGTGTCCTGCCCGAACGGCGGCTCGCCCGTCGCGGCGAAGACCAGCGTGGCCGCCCAGCAGAACACGTCGGCCGGGGGCCCGATCTCGTCGCCCTGCAACTGCTCGGGCGCCATGTACGAGGGGGTGCCGATCACCTTGCTGGTCAGCGTGGTGGCGCCGCTGATCGCGCGGGCCACCCCGAAGTCGATCAGGCGCGGCCCGTCGGCGCCGATCAGCACGTTGTGCGGCTTGAAGTCGCGGTGGATGATCTCGGCCTGGTGGATCGCCGCCAGCGCCGTGGCGGTGCCGACCGCCAGCCGCTCCAGCGCGGCACCGCCCAGCGGCCCCTGCGAGAGCACCAGCTCGTTGAGGGACGGGCCGGGGACGTACTCGCTGACGATGTAGGGGCGGTCGCCGTCGGCATCGGCGTCCAGCACCTGCGCGGTGCAGAACGGCGCGACCTTCTTGGCCACCTCCAGCTCGCGCAGGAACCGGGCGCGCGCCTTGTCGTCGGAGGTCAGCTCGGAGTGCAACAGCTTGAGCGCGACCCGCGAGCCCCGCCCGTCCTCGGCGAGGAACACGGTGCCCTGGCCGCCCTCGCCGATGCGGCCGATCAGGGCGTACGGCCCAAGGCGCTCCGGATCACCGGAACGCAGCGCCGCAACCTCCATGCGTCAGACCGCCCTCTCTGGACCGACGGGACCGGGTCGCCGAGCCGGACCGATCCCGGTCGGCGCAGACCGATCCCCTGATTGTGGGACGCCCCAAACCCGGGGCGAGTTCACCGGACCCGAGAACCCATGCACCGGCCGAAGCCGCACATACCCGGTGACCGGGACATCATTCCATGCCTCTCGTGATCACCGAGGGAATTGAGCGGTTCGGATCTCACCGGCACCGAAGTGGCGTCAGGGGACGTAGTGATCGAGGACCTCGGGGTTGGCGAGCGAGTCGCGGTTGGCGGCCTTCTCGACCGGGGTCCCCTGGAGGATCCGGCGGACCGGCACCTCCAGCTTCTTACCCGACAGCGTACGCGGGACGCCCGGGACCTGGTGGATCTCGTCCGGGACGTGGCGTGGCGACAGCGCCGAGCGCAGCTCCCGCTTGAGCCGGCCGACCAGCTCCTCGGTCAGCTCCGCGCCCTCGGCGGGCTGGACGTACAGGACCAGCCGCCCCTCCTCACCCAGCCGTCCGGTGTCGATGACCAGGCTGTCGGCGATCTCGGGGAACGCCTCCACCACGCGGTAGAAGTCGGCGGTGCCCATCCGCACCCCGCCCCGGTTGAGCGTCGAGTCGGAACGCCCGTAGATCACGCAGCCGCCGTCCGGGCGGATCTTGATCCAGTCGCCGTGCCGCCACACGCCGGGGAACATCTCGAAGTACGACTCGCGGTAGCGCGCGCCATCGTCGTCGCGCCAGAAGAACACCGGCATCGACGGCATGGGCTCGGTGATGACCAGTTCCCCGACCTCGTCGATGACCGGCTTGCCGTCGTCCCCGTACGCCTCGACCTTGGCGCCCAGGCCGCGGCACTGGATGACGCCCGCGTACAGGGGCAGCAGCAGGGACGGGCCGACGAAGCCGGTGCACAGGTCGGTGCCGCCGGAGATGGAGCCGAGGAGCAGGTCCTTGCCGACCGCCTCGTACACCCAGGCGAACCCCTCCGGGGGCAGCGGCGACCCGGTGGAGCCGATGCCGCGCAGCCGCGACAGGTCATACTCTTCGCCTGGGCGTTCGTTCCGCTTGGCGCAGGCGGTGATGTAGGGCGCGCCCAAGCCCATGTAGGTGACGCCCGTGTCGGCGGCCACCTTCCACAGGTCGAGGGGTGCGCCGTCGTACAGGACGACGGTGGATCCCACCAGCAGGCCGCCGATGAGGTAGTTCCACATCATCCAGCCGGTGGTGGTGTACCAGAAGAAGACATCCCCGGGACCCAGGTCCTGATGGAAGGTGAGCGCCTTGAGGTGCTCAAAGACGATCCCGCCGTGCCCGTGCACGATCGGCTTGGGCAGCCCGGTCGTCCCCGACGAGTACACCACCCACAGCGGGTGGTCGAACGGGACGGGCTCGAACTCCAGCTCGTCCTGGCCGGGCTTGGGCAGGTCGGCCCAGCGCATGCCGACGCGGAGGCCGTCGGGGGCGGAGGCCGGGTCCAGGTACGGGACCAGGACGGTCGCGGCCAGCGTGGGCAGCGCCGCCTCGATCTCCGCGACGACCTCGCGCCGGTCGAACCGCTTGCCGTTGTAGCCGTAGCCGTCCACGGCGACCAGCACCTTGGGCTCGATCTGCGCGAACCGGTCGATCACCGAGGCCGAGCCGAAGTCGGGCGAGCAGGACGACCAGATCGCGCCGAGCGAGACGGTGGCCAGGAAGCAGATCAGCGCCTCGGGGATGCTGGGCAGGTAGGCCGCCACCCGGTCGCCCTTTCCGACGCCCAGCTCGGCCAGCCCGGCACGGACCTCCGCGACCTGGAGGCACAGCTCGCGGCCCGACAGGACGCGGTGCCCGCCCGCCTCGGAGCGGAAGATCACCGCGGTGCCGTCCGGGTCGGCCTGGGCGTGCCGCAGCGCGTTCGCGGCGTAGTTGAGGGTCGCGCCCGGGAACCATCGCAGCCCGTCCACCGGCGTGGGCCCGCCGGTGCGCACCGGGCCGTCGCCCCGCTCGCCCACGACCCCGAAGTACGACCAGAGCGCGTCCCAGAACGCGTCGATCTCGCTCACCGACCAGCGCCACAGCTCGTCATAGGACTCGGCCCGCACACCGCGCTCCCGCAGCCAGCGCATGAAGCGGGTCACCCGCGCGTTGGCGGCGACCTCCTCCGACGGCTCCCACAGCAGCGTGCCCTCGGCCACCTCGTGATCACGCGACATGATCGTCCTCCCGCCCTTCCAGCATCAATGCCGAGTCCTCCCGCCCTTCCAGCATCGAGCCGAGGATATGACGCGCGCCACCCGGGCAACTCCGGCGGGCTGTGCTTATTGCAGGCGCGAGCGGCGCTCCTCGCCTTGGCGGCTCGTCGCTTGTCGCGCCTGCGGCGATCGCTGCATCGCTCCGACTCGCCCAGGGGCTCGCTCCGCGATCAGATTCTCGCTCCGCTCGAATCTGCCTTCGGACGCGATCGCAACGCCTGGCCGCCGTTCGTGGCTGGGGCTGGGGTGAGTGCGGCTGTGCTTATTGCAGGCGTGAGCTGCGCTCGTGTTTATGGCAGGCGCGAGCTGCGCTCGTCGCTGGCGCTCCTCGCTTGTCGCGCCTGCGGCGATCGCTGCATCGCTCCGACTCGCCCAGGGGCTCGCTCCGCGATCAGATTCTCGCTCCGCTCGAATCTGCCTTCGGACGCGATCGCAACGCCTGGCCGCCGTTCGTGGCTGGGGCTGGGGTGAGTGCGGCTGTGGTTATTGCAGGCGTGAGCTGCGCTTTTCGCCTGGGGGCTCGCTTTGCGATCAGGGCTCGCGGGTTTGGGTCTGCCTTTGGGTGCGGCGGTTGGGTGAACGTTTGGGGCCACCGAGCGTGGTCAGTCAGCGGCTGGTGAGTTCCAGGACGGCGCGGACCACGGCGTCGGTGTCGGCCAGGGTCGGCAGGACCACGTCGGCCCCCGCGCCGCGCAGCTCCGCGGCGGTCGCGCTGCCGGTCGCCACCGCGATGATCGGCGACCGGGCGATGTGCGCGGCCTGCACGTCCCGTGGCGAGTCGGCGATGTAGACGGTCGCCGACTCCCCGTACTGGACGCCGTTCTTCGCGCCCGCCCTGCTGCGTGCCAGCTCCAGCAGCGCGGCCTTGCTGTAGACGCCGTTCTCGTAGCCGCCGACCTCCAGGTCGAGCCGGTCGGCCAGGCCGAGCTCGGTCACCTTCAGCACCGCGTTGGGCTCGATCGAGCCGGTCAGCACCGACTGCGCGGTGTCGGGCAGCCGTCCCAGCGCGTCCAGCGTCTCCCTGGCCCCGGCCAGCACCCGGCCGTGCGCCTTCAGGTCCGCGCGGCGCGTCGCGAACGCCTCGGCCAGCGCGCGCATGAAGGCGGGCAGATGGTCGTCGGTGGTGACCACGTCGTTGAACGCCAGCGTCTCGAAGATGATCTCCGACTCGGTGCGGCCGGGGGTGGGCGCCAGGCGCACCAGCGGGCGGCCGATGGTCCGCTGGAACGCCTCGGCGTAGACCTCCCGGGTGACCCGTCCGACGTCCACGAGCGTGTGATCGATGTTCCACAGCACCAGACGGTTCAGCGTCGTCATCCCGTTCCCATGCGCATCGGAGGGCGGCGCGGCGCGGCGCGGCCGTCGCGTCGCGTGCGGACATATCGTCGGCCCTGGCGCCCGCTTCCCGCAAGGCGACAGAGATGTGGCCGGTCAGCGCTCCATGTGGGGGTAGCGATGGTCGGTCGGCGGGACGAAGGTCTCCTTGATCGAGCGCATGCTGGTCCACCGGGTCAGGTTGGCGATCGACCCGGCCTTGTCGTTGGTGCCGCTGGCGCGGGCGCCGCCGAACGGCTGCTGGCCGACGATGGAGCCGGTGGGCTTGTCGTTGATGTAGAAGTTGCCCGCCGCGAACCGCAGCCGCTCGGTGGCGTCGGCGATCGCCGCCCGGTCCCGCGCGACGATCGCGCCGGTCAGCGCGTACTCGGCGGCGCCCTCCATCTGGTCCAGCATGGCGTCGTACTCGCCGTCCTCGTAGACGTGCACGCCCAGGATGGGGCCGAAGTACTCCCTGACGAAGAGCTCGTCCTCGGGATCGTCGCACTCCAGCACGGTCGGCTGGACGAACCAGCCCTCGGAGTCGTCCAGCGTCCCGCCCGTCAGCACCTTCATGGTGTCGACGGCGCGGGCCCGTTCCAGCGCCTGCCGGTGCTTGGCGAACGCCCGGTCGTCGATCACCGCCCCCATGAAGAGGGACAGGTCGGCGGCGACGTTGCCCATGGGGAGGGCCTTGACCTCGTCGCAGAAGTCGTCCCGCATGCGGTTCCAGATCGAGCGCGGCACGTACGCGCGGGACACGGCCGAGCACTTCTGCCCCTGGTACTCGAACGCGCCCCTGATCAGCGCGGTCTTCAGCACCGCGATGTCGGCGGAGGGGTGGGCGACCACGAAATCCTTGCCGCCGGTTTCGCCGATTAGGCGCGGATAGCCTTTGTAGCCGGAGATGTTCTCGCCCACCGTCCGCCACAGGTGCTGGAACGTGGTGGTGCTCCCGGTGAAGTGGATCCCGGCCAGGTCCGGATGGCGCAGCGCCACCTCCGACACCGCGCGGCCGTCCCCGGTCACCAGGTTGATGACGCCGGGCGGCAGGCCCGCCTCCTCCAGCAGCCGCATCGTGTGGTGCGCGGCGAGCTGCTGGGTGGGCGACGGCTTCCAGAGCACCACGTTGCCCATCAGCGCCGGCGCGGTCGGCAGGTTGCCCGCGATCGCGGTGAAGTTGAACGGGGTGATGGCGACGACGAAGCCCTCCAGCGGGCGGTAGTCCATCCGGTTCCACACCCCGGGAGACGAGATCGGCTGGTCGGCCAGCAGCCGCCGCGCGTAGGAGACGTTGAACCGCCAGAAGTCGATCAGCTCGCAGGCGGCGTCGATCTCGGCCTGGTGGACGGACTTGGACTGGCCCAGGATGGTGGCGGCGTTGATCGTGGCCCGCCATGGCCCCGACAGCAGCTCGGCGGCCCGCAGCAGGATCGCCGCCCTGTCCTCGAACGGCATCGCGCGCCATCCCGGCGCCGCCGCGCGGGCCGCCTCGATCGCGGCCAGCACGTCCCGCTCGGTGGCGTTGCCCATCCGCCCGAGCACGCGCCTGCGGTCGTGCGGCTGGACGACCTCGATCGGCTCGCCGCCGCCGAGCCTGCGCTCGCCGCCGATCGTCATGGTCAGCTCGGTCTGCCCGCCGCCCAGTTCCTTGATCCTCGCCTCCAGGGCGGCCCGTTCGGGGCTGCCGGGCGCGTACGACTTGACCGGCTCGTTCGCCGGTTCGGGCACGGTGACTACGGCGTCCATCTTCGCTCCCTGGATGTTCCGGCCGGCACGCCAGAGATACCCACGGGAGGACGCCCCGAAATCAGGGGACCAGGTGCTCCAGCTCCTGGGTGGCGTACCAGAGCAGCTCGTGCCCCTCGGCGCCGTCGACGGTGAAGCGGGCGTCCTCGTCGCCCTTGTCGGCGGCCGGCACGGCCTGGACGGCGGCCCGGACGTCGGCGACGGCGGACTCGTCGTCCACATGGCCGGAGGCGATCGCGCGCCACGGGATCGGCTCGGTCACCTGGACGAGGGCCCGGGTCTGCTCGTCGAACCGGTCGCCGGACCCGGCGCGGACCAGCTCGTCGGGGACCTCGGCGGCCAGGACGACCCGCCGCGCGGGGGTCTCCGGCTCGGCGGCCAGCAGCCGCAGCGAGGCGCGGGCGGCGGCGGTCATCGCCGCGTACTCCAGCTCCTCGAGATCGCCCGACGCGTACCACTCGCGCAGCGCGGGCGTCACCGCGTACGCGGCGAGCGGCGCGGGCCCGACCTCCTTGTCCGCCAGGACGCGGGCGAGGCCGGTGAGCGTGGACGGGACATAGACGCGCATGACGCTCGGCAGTCTGCCAGATCACCGCACCGGCCGGTGCGCAGGCCGTCCCCTGGGCGGGTCAGACGGGCAGCCCCATGGCCCGCAGGCCGGTGAGGGTCGTGTCCACGCCGGTGTGGTGGATGGCCCGCATGCCCACGGCGCGGGCAGCGGCGATGTTGTGCTCGATGTCGTCGATGAACACGCACTGCTCGGCGGGCAGCCCCACCAGGTCGAGGGCGTGCCGGAAGATGCGCTCGTCCGGTTTGCGCATGCCGACCTCCGCGGAGATCACCACGGCGTCGAACAGTTCGGCGAACAGGTCGCGCGGGTAGTCGTTGCCCCAGGAGTTGGACAGCAGCGCGGTGCGCAGCCCCGCGGCGCGTGCGGTGCGCAACGCCTCGTACATGGGCTCGACCGGGGCGAACGCGCCGAACATCCGGTTGATCAGGCCCTCGGCCGCGACCGGGCCGCCGTCCACGGTCACCAGCTCGGCGGCCAGCAGCCGCTCGAACTCGGCGACCTGGAGGCTGCCGTCCTCCAGCCCGTGCACGGGGTTGGAGCCGCCGCTGCCGTAGGCGCCGGCGACCCACGCGCGCATCACCGTCCGGTAGCGCTCGGGGTCGATCCGCTCGGCGGCCAGCCAGACGGCGATCGCCTCGTTCAGCGGGGAGGTCAGCACGCCGCCCCAGTCGGTGATGACTGCTTTGACGTGGTTGGCCGGGGATTGGGGGGATTCGACGCTCACGGGCTGATGGTAAGCGATGCCCGTTCCCGGGCGGCACCGGAGGCCGTGATCACGCAACCGGCGGCGGTGGCGACTGCATGATCACGCGCGTACCCCCCGGTGGGTCCGGTCGGCGTCAGGCCGACCTGAGCCGCTGCAGCGCCTCCCTGACGCCGCCGTCGGTCTCCTCCAGGACGACCGTCGCGCGCGCGGCCGGGACCTCGCCGAGCAGCGAGACCAGCGCCACGCGGGTGTCCCCCCCGGCCTCGACCAGCGCGTTCTCACAGGTCACGGCGTCCATCCCGGTCGCCTCGGTGAGAATGCGGACCAGCCGGGCGCGCAGCTTGGAGTTGAGCGCGTTCACGCTCACCATCAGGTTGGAGTAGGTGCGGCCCATCCTGATCATCAGCGTGGTGGAGAAGGAGTTGAGCACCAGCTTGGTGGCGGTGCCCGCCTTCATCCGGGTGGATCCGCTGATCACCTCGGGCCCGGTGGCCAGCGCGATGTGCACCTCCACCTCGTCCCCGTGCGGCGTGCGCGGGTTACAGCTGATCAGCGCGGTTCGCGCGCCGACCGCCGTGGACGCCCGCAGCGCCCCCAGCACGTAGGGGGTGCGCCCGCTGGCCGCGATGCCGATGGCGATATCGCCCGGCTGCACCTCGGCGGCGTCCCTGGCGCCGAGGTCCAGGTCGTCCTCGACCTCCGAGACGGCCTGGGACAGCGCGCCGAAGCCCCCGGCGTTGTGCGCCACCACCCGGCCCCAGATTCCGAACGTGGGCGGCAGCTCGGCCGCGTCCAGCACGGCCAGCCTGCCTGAGGTGCCGGCGCCGAAGTAGTGCACCCGGCCGCCGCCGCGCAGCGCGACGACCGCCAGATCCACCAGCCGGGCGATCTCCGGCAGCACGGACTCCACCGCCAGCGGCACCGTCGCGTCCTCGGCGTTGATGCGGCGGAGCACCTCCAGCGTGGGCAGCGTGTCGACGTCGAGGGTGCGCGGGTTGCGCCCCTCGGTGGGCAGGTCAGTGTCGATCAACGACGCCTCCGGTCGGGTCGGACGGTGCGGCCGCGGACGGCCTCGAAGGTGGCCTCCAGCGCCTTGCGGGTCGGCCCGTACGTGCGCTGGGCCACGCCGACGAACACGCAGTCGACCACCGTCAGCTGTGCCAGCCGGCTGGCGGTCGCGCCCGAGCGGAACGTGGTCTCCCTGGCCGCCGTGGTGAGGATGAGGTCGGCCACCTCGGCGATGGGCGATTTCGGGAAGTTGGTCAGGGCCACGGTCGTCACGCCCTTGGCCTTGGCCACCTCCAGGGCGTCGATGGTCTCGACGGTGGCGCCGGTGTGCGAGATGCCCAGCGCGACGTCCCCGGGGCCCAGCACCGCGGCGCTGGTGAGCATGATGTGGGCGTCGGACCACGCGCTGCAGACCCTGCCGATGCGGTGCAGTTTCTGCTGGAAGTCCGCGGCGACGAAGGCGCTGGCGCCGACACCGTAGACGTCGACGCGGTCGGCGGCCACGACCGCGTCCACGACCTGTTCGAGCATCTTGATGTCGAGCTGCGCGGCGGTCTCCTCCACCGCGCGCGCGTCGGCGAAGGTGACCTTCTCCACGATCTGCTCAAGGGAGTCGTCGGGACTGATGTCGCTGCCGATGACCCGGCCGCCGGTGGCGCTCTGCGCGCGGCCCGCCTCGGTGGCCAGGGTGAGCCGCAGCTCCGGGTAACCGTGGAAGCCGATCGCCCGACAGAACCTGATGACCGTGGTCTCGGAGGTGCCGCATGCCTGGGCGAGCTCGGTGATGGTGGAGTTCGCGACCCCCTCGGGGTCGTCGATGACGCGCTGCGCGACCCGCCGCTCGGCGGGAGGCAGTGATGGGAGCAGGGAGCGCACCCTGACGACGGTGCTCAAAGGCGTCGCGTCCTTGGCCGCCTCGGGGGGTGTCTCCCTGGAGGGGGCGGATGGCGACACCGGTGTCCTGAGCGCGGCCGGGTCCCCGGCGCTCCCCGGCTCGGGGCCGGTGGGTTTCCTCATGGAAGAAATTTTCTTACGTGGAGGATGTCGCGTCAACGGTAGAAAAGGCTACGGTCGCCATGTGTTGACCCATTTGGCCGGTCCATACGTGATCGGCATAGACGCGGGTGGCACGAAAACCCGCTGTGTCGTACTAACGCTCGGGGGCGCCGAGGCCGGTTCCGGAACCGGTCCCGGCGCCAACCCCAACTCCGGGGGCGACGCCGCGATGGCGCTGGCCACGGCCCTGCGGCAGGCGCTCGGTGACGTGGATCGTTCCCAGGTGATCGGTGGCGTCTTCGGCATCGCCGGCGCGGGCTCGGCGGGACGTCCCGCCGCGGTCGCCGCCGCGCGGTGCGCCTGGAACGCCGCGGGTCTGCGCGGCTCGCCCGCCGTCGTGACCGACATCGCGGTCGCCTTCGCCGCCGGGACCACCGCCTCCAAGGGCATCGTGGTGTTCTCCGGCACCGGCGCGGGCGCCGCGGTGATCAGCGACGGCGCGATCGTGCAGCGCGCCGACGGCTACGGCTGGCTGGTCGGGGACGAGGGATCGGCCGTCTGGCTGGGCAGGGAGGCGGTCCGGGCCGCCCTGGCCGCCTACGACGGCCGGGGCTCCCCGACGCTGCTGACCGAGGCGGTGCCGCGCGCGCTGCTCGGTGCCGCGGTCGTCCAGGAGCTGGACGCGGCCAGGCGCCGCCCGCGGGTCCACCGCGGGCTGGCGTCCCTGTCCGCCCCGTCACCGCCAGGCTCCGGCCACGCCGGTCACCTCGGTCACTCCGGCCATCCCCCTGGCCATGGAGCGGCCGCGGTGGGCCATGGCGGCGCCGCGCTCGCCCCCGGTCCCCGTCCCTACCACCCCGCACCCGTCCCCGTTCCCGCGCCGGCGCCCCTGGGCCGCGGCGCGGGAACCGCGGTACTGGAGCCGGACGAGCCCCATCCGCCAGATGGGGACGCGCTCGGTCACGCGGCCCGCGGCCGGCCACCCCGCGGTCACCCGGCCGCCGGTCCGGGCGGTCCGCCGCCCGACCGGGTGGACGGGCCGGTCGCGCCGGCCCATCCGCCCAACCCGCAACTCGCCCAGGCGATCATCAAAGAGGTGTACGGCCGCCCGCCCGCGGCGCTGGGCCGTCTCGGCCCGGTGGTCGCGGCCGCCGCGGCCGCGGGTGATCCGGTGGCGCTGCGGATCACCGCGGAGGCCGCCGAGGTGCTGCTGCGGGACGTCGACGCGGTCCGCCCGGCACTGAACGACCCGTACGCCCCCGTGGTCATGCACGGCTCGGTACTGCGCGAAGGACCCGTCGCCGAGGCGGTCCGCGCCGGGCTGCGTGACCGTTTCGCCGCCGAGCCCTGCCCGGCCGGGGACGGCGCTGTCGGCGCCGCCACCCTGGCCCTGCGCAGGCTCGGCCTCTAGAGGCGGCCGAAGGCCCACGAGGCACGGCCGCAGCGGTAGCCGTCCCGGATGTCGCCCCCGGGCCGGCCCCGCCGCCACACCGCGCGCATCACCGCGCGACGAGTGACCCCGCATCCCGCCCCAGCCTTCCGTGGGGCCGCCCATGCCTTTCCCCGGCCAGAGCTTTGCTCCGGCCTTGTCCTGAGCTCGGCCAACGCGCGCGGCGCGGGTCGACACACGCTGTACGAGCGGTTAACGTCTCCAGGGCCGTTTCAGCGACTCTGTCGTTAAGAGACCATGTCGGGGGGCCTGGTCCGTGCGTGTCTCACGATCGATCACGCTGGCCGTGGCGGCCGTCGTCCTGCCACTGGCCGGCTGCGGTGGCGGCACGCCCGACGACGGACGTCCCTCCGGCGGGGCACGGACCCCGGCCGAGACGCGGGCACCCCGGTCCGCCGCGCCCACCAGCGGCGCCTGGATCCCCGGATACGTCGCGGAGATGTCTCCGGAGGAGAAGGTCGGCCAGTTGTTCGTGCCGTCCTTCACAGGCCCGGCCGAGGCGGCGGCGATGATCAAGCGCTATCACGTCGGCGGGCTGATCTACTTCCCCGCCAACCTCGCGGACGGGCCGGAGGAGACGGCGGCGCTGTCCAACGCGCTGCAACGCTCGTCCAAGCTGCCGCTGCTGCTCGGCGTGGACGAGGAGCAGGGCCTGGTCAGCCGGGCTCCGTTCCTGACCAGGTTCCCCGGGAACATGGCGCTGGGCGCCACCGGCCGCCTGGAGGACGCCCGCGCCGCCGCCCAGGTCACCGGCACCGAGCTGCGCGCCGTCGGCATCAATCAGAACTACGCCCCCGTGGCCGACGTCAACGTCAACCCCGCCAACCCGGTGATCGGCCTCCGGTCGTTCGGCGCCGACCCCGGCCTGGTGGCGCGGATGGTGCCGGCCGCCGTCGCCGGCTACCAGTCCGCGGGGGTCGCGGCCACCACCAAGCACTTTCCCGGGCACGGCGACACCGCCACCGACAGCCACACCGGGCTGCCGGTCATCAAACACAGCCGGGCCGAGTGGGAACGGCTGGACGCGCCGCCGTTCCAGGCCGCCATCCGGGGCGGGGTGGACGCGATCATGTCGGCGCACATCGTCGTCCCCGGGCTCGACCGGTCCGGCGACCCCGCCACGCTGTCCAAGAAGGTGCTGACCGGGCTGCTGCGGGACCGGCTCGGCTACCAAGGCGTGATCGTCACCGACTCGCTCCGGATGCAGGGGGCGCGCGTGCGGTACAGCGACGCCTCCGTGGCGGTCCGCGCGGTGAACGCGGGCGCCGACCAGTTGCTCATGCCGCCCCGGCTCTCGGTGGCCTACCGCGCGGTGCTGCGCGCCGTCCGCGACGGCACGATCACCCGGCAGCGGCTGGACGAGGCCGTCGGCCGGATCCTGCGGCTCAAGGAACGGCGAGGGCTGTTCCGCGGCACCACCGCCGACCCGCGGCGAGCGCGTGCGATCATCCGGTCGGCCGCGCACCGGGCCACCGCCGAGCGGATAGCGGAACGCGCCGTCACCCTCGTCCGCAACAACGGCGGGCTGCTTCCGCTGCGCGACCGCACCGTCTACGTGACGGGCCCGCGCGAGGAGGCGCTGAGCGCCGCGCTGCGCCGCGCCGGGGTCACGGTCAGCGGGACCTACGCCGGCGCGGACGCCGTCGTCCTGACCACGCTGAACGCCGGGTCGTCGACCGCGGCCCGCATCCGGGCGTTCGGCTCGAAGCCAGTCGTGGTGGCGGCGCTGGGCCGTCCCTACGATCTCGACCGCGCCGGACGGGCCGACGCGACGCTGGCCACCTACTCCTCCGGGGCGCCCGCGGTCAGGGCCCTCGCCAAGGTGATCGCCGGGGTCGTCAAGCCCACCGGGCGGCTCCCGGTGCGCGCGGGCGGCATGCCCGTCGGGCACGGCCTCACCTACCGGTGACGAAGGCCGGTGACGAAGGCCGGTGGACGAGCGCTCCCCGCCCTGGGAGGATCCTCGGAGGTTCGCACCTTCCCCGCGGAGGTCCACGTGCCCGGCCCATCCCTTGCGTCACGCGCGTTCCGCGTCGCGGCTTCCTCGGCCGTCCTCGTTCTGGCGACCGCCGCGTGCGGAGGGACGGACGAGGTCACCATGCCGCCGCTCACACCCGAGCCGGGCCTGGAGACGCCGGCCTCCGTGGGCGCGGCAACGCAAGCCTCGGCCGCACCAAAGGACACCTTCCCGGCGCGGCTGACGCTCTTCAAATTCCTGCGCGGCATCGCGATCAACGACGCCCGGGTGTGCGCGCACCTCGCGCCCGAGTACGAGCGCACCGTGTTCGGCGCCGAGGGTGGCTGCCGCAGGGGGCTCGCGCAGGCCAGGAGCAGGCTACGGCCCCAGGACCTGACCGCGCTGCGAGGCGTGACCGTGCCCACCGCCCGGCCGGGATCCCAGCCCGGCGACCTCGTCGTGGACTTCGCGACACTGCGCTGGAGAACCGCGCCCGCCCGTCCCGGCGGCCTGCTCGCGTCCACGTACACCCTCAGGCAGGACGGCGGCCGCTGGCTCATCGTCGGATGAGCCGGCGGCCGTCTCGTTCCCTAGAGTCCCAGTTCTGCGAGGAGGGGCAGTTCGGCGCGGGCCGCGTCCTTCGCCTCACCCGCCGTACGGGCCTTACGGGCCGCCGCCGCTGCGCGCCTGCATTCGTCCAGGGTGTGCCGGGCCAGCGCGGCCCGTACCAAGGGCAGGGACGGCGCGCTCATCGACAGTGACGTCACGCCCAGCCCGACCAGCACGCAGGCCAGCGCGGGGTCCCCGGCGGCCTCGCCGCACACCCCGCACCCGCGGCCCGCGTCGGCCGCGGGGCCGGCGGTCATCGCCACCAGGTCGAGGATGGCGGGCTGCCACGGGTCCTGGAACGGGGCCAGACCGCCGATCTGCCGGTCGGCGGCACAGGCGTACTGGGTCAGGTCGTTGGTGCCGATGCTGAAGAACTCCACCTCGGCGGCCAGGTCGCGGGCGCGCAGCGCCGCGGCGGGCACCTCCACCATGATGCCCGGACGCTCGATCCCGGCGGCGCGGCACGCCTTGGCGAAGAACGCCGCCTCGTCGGCGTCGGTCACCATCGGTGCCATGACCTCCAGCTTGGCGGGCAGCCCGGACGCCGCCGCGGCCAAAGCCCGGAGCTGCGCCTGGAGAACCTCCGGGTACGACCTGGCCATGCGCAGGCCGCGCTCGCCGAGGGCCGGGTTGGGCTCCTCGCCGGGCGGCGGCAGGAAGGCCAGGGGCTTGTCGGCGCCCGCGTCCAGGGTCCGGACGACGACGCGGCCCTCGGGGAACGCCTCCAGGACCGTCCGGTACGCCCGCTCCTGCTCGTCGTCGGAGGGAGGGGTCGCGCGGTCGAGGAACAGGAACTCGGTGCGGTATAGGCCCACCCCCTCCGCCCCGTGGTGGAGCGCGGCGTCCAGGTCCTTCGGGCCGCCGATGTTGGCCAGCAGGGGGACGCGGTGACCGTCCTTGGTGGCGCCCGGGCCGGTGGACTCGCGCAGGAGCGCCGCGCGGGCGGCGGCGGCGTCGCGGGCCGTCCGCACCTCGTCCTCGGACGGGTCGATGTGCACCGTCCCGGTGCCACCGTCCACGAGCACGCGGGTGCCCTCGGCCAGTTCCATCGCGCCGGCCAGCGCCACCACGGCGGGGACGCCCATGGTACGGGCCAGGATGGCGGTGTGGCTGGTGGGGCCGCCCTCCTCCGTCACGAACGCGACCACCATCTCCGGGTCGAGCAGCGCCGTGTCGGCGGGCGCGAGATCCCGCGCGACCAGCACGAACGGCGTGTCCGACACGGGCACGCCCGGCATCGGCAGGTCCATCAGCCTGGCCACGGCGCGGTCGCGGATGTCGTCCAGGTCGCTCACCCGGGCGGCCAGGTACTCACCGGCGCTCGCCAGCAGGTCCCGGTACGTGCCGAACGCCTCGAACACGGCGCGGGCGGCGGCCAGCCCGTTGTCGATCTTGGCGGCCACCCCGTCGGCCAGGCCGGGGTCGCGGGCCATCAGCGCCTGCGCGCCCAGCACCTCCTGGCCGTCCTTGTTGCCGAGCGCGGCGGCCCGCTCGCCGCGCTCCTCCAGGTCGGCGGCCACCGCTTCGAGCGCCGCGGCGGCCGCGGCCTTCTCGGCGGCGGCGTCGCCGCCGTGGCGGGCGCCGGCGGGGGGCTCGGGCACGGCACCCGCGAGGGTACGGACGGGACCGGCGCCGACCCCGGGGCTCACGCCGGCGCCCCGCAGGACTCCCGGGCCCCGGCCCGGGACGGGGGGCATCGTGAAACCGTCAGGCACCGTCGGGCTCCGGGGTGCTCAGCAGCCGCTCCAGGGTGTCGAGCAGGTCGTCGGCGCCCTCCCCCTCGGCGGCGATCACGACCTCCTCGCCGTGGCGGGCGTCGAGGCCCAGCACGGCCAGGATGCTCTTGGCGTTCACGGGAGTCCCCCCGCGCTTGGCCACTGTGACGTCCATCGGGGCCTTGGCGGCGGTCTGCACGAACAACGCGGCCGGTCGCGCGTGCAGACCCACCCTGGACTCGATCTTGACGTTACGCTCGGTCACAGCAACTCCTCGGTAGTTCCCGTCGGCAGGTCGGTACCGCCGGGTCTCGGCACACTCTCAGCCACCCGGTACCCGCAGCGCGGGCCCCGGCACAACATCCACTTCACTCAGGTCGGCCACGACGCGGTCGGCGGCGGCCAGCGCCCGCGCCGGAAGCGTGGTGGTGACGCCGACGCAGGTCATGCCCGCGGCCTTCACCGCGTCCACGCCCGCGGGCGCGTCCTCGAACCCCACGGACCGCTCCGGCGGCGCGCCCAGCCACGCGCAGGCGGTCAGGAAGGGTTCCGGGTCGGGCTTGCCCGCGGTCACGTCGTCGGCGGTGACGACGGCGCCGAAGCAGTCCCGGACGCCCAGCTCCTCCAGCATCCTCTCGGCGTGGACGCGCTGCCCCGACGTGGCCACGCCCAGCGGGACGCCCGCGTCGCGCAGGCGCCGCACCAGCTCGACCGCGCCGGGGATGGGAGCGACGGCGGGCGAGTCCGGGCCGTGCCGGTAGGAGATCGCCTGCTGGACGAGCTCGTCGACGGTGCGGCCGGGGAACAGGTGCAGCAGCTCGGCCAGCACGTCCCTGCCGCGCCGTCCGGCGAACGAGGCGATCAGGTCGGGGCTGTGGGCGACCCCGTGCGAGTCGAACAGCCAGGCCCACACCACACGGCTGCGCGGTTCGGTGTCGATCAGCGTCCCGTCCAGGTCGAACACCACCGCGGCGGGGCGGACCAGCACCAGCGGCTCCCCCGGCTGCGTCAGCTCCAGACGAAAAGCTCGGCCCCCCTCTCGACGGCACCCGACTCCACCACGGAGCTGAGCGCGTCCTCGCCGGCGTCCAGCGCCACCACGGCGGTCACGGGGGAACGGCCGCCCGCCTCGATCGCGGCGGGGTTCCAGGCGACCAGCGGCTGGCCGGCCACCACCCGGTCGCCCTCGGCGGCAAGCAGCTCGAAGCCCGCCCCCTTGAGCTGGACGGTGTCCACGCCGAGGTGGACCAGGACCCCGTGGCCTTCGGCGTCCACGACCACGTACGCGTGCGGGTGCAGCTTGACGATCGTGCCGTCCACGGGGGCCAGCGCGTCGCCGGGCTCCCTGACGGGGTCGATCGCCGTGCCGGGACCCACCATGGCCTTGGCGAACACCAGGTCGGGCACGCCGGCAAGCCCGACGGCCGTGCCGCCGACCGGCGACAGAACTCGCGTCATCGCTACGGCTCCCTGGGGTAGGGGATGGTGAGGGGTTACTGAGGGTGACAGTTGGGTATCCGCGGGGTCTTCCGTGGCCGGAGGGTCAGTGGATGTCGTCGATCAGAGGATGTCCTCGATGTCGCTGGCGATCGTGTCGGCCTCGGGGCCGACGACGACCTGGACGACCCGGCCGCTGCGCATCACGCCGTAGGCGCCCGCCGCCTTCAGCGCCGCGTCGTCCACCTTGGCGGGATCGGACACCTCGGTCCTGAGCCGGGTGGCGCACGGCTCGATCTCCACGATGTTGCCGGCGCCGCCCAGCGCCTTCACGATGGCCTCGGCCTTGTCCATGGTCTCTCCTGCGGAGGGTTAGGGGGATCCGGTCGCGGTCGTCAGTCGGTCTGGGTCACCTTGTTGAGTCCTCGGGGAACGTCGGGGTCGGCGCCGAGCCTGCGGGCCAGCGCCTCGACCAGGATCTGCCCCGGGACGATCAGTCCCAGCGGCGCCACCCACTCGGGCAGGTCCGGGCCGGGCAGCGCGCGCGAGCAGGCCGCGGCGAGCCCGGGGCCGCCACCGACACCGTACGCTCGGGCGCCCGCGTCGCGGACCCGGTGCGCCAGCGCCACCGTCCCCGGCAGGGTCGGCCCGGAGTCCGCCGCGACCAGCAGCGCCGGGGTCCGGTCGTCCACCACGGCGATGGGCCCGTGCAGCAGATCGGCGTACGACAGGCCCATGGCGTGCAGGTAGCACGCCTCTTTGATCTTGAGGGCGAGCTCCAGGGCGGTGCCGAACGCGATGCCGCGGCCGGACACGACCGTGCCCTGCACCTCCGCCAGTTCCGCCACGATCTCGGGGAGCTGGTCGGACGCCTCGGTCAGCTCGATCAGCCGGGCCACCTCGTCGGGCGCCCGGCGCAGGTCGGCGATGTCAAGCGGTCCGCCCCCGCCCGCCGGCCCGCCTTCCTGGGCGCCCAGCCCGATCGCGAGGACGGCGAGCGCGGCGAGCTGGGTGGTGTAGGTCTTGGTGGCGGGGACGGCGATCTCCGCCCCGGCCTCGGTGATCAGCGCTACCTCGGCGCTCTCGGCCAGCGGCGAGCCGTCCCCGTTGGTGATCGCGACGGTCCTGGCGCCGCAGCCGGCCGCCCAGTCCAGGGTCTCGACGATCTCCTCGGTCTTGCCGGACTGGCTGATCGCGACGGCCAGCACCCCGTCCAGGTCCAGCCTGCCCCGGTAGGTGGTGGCGATGGACGGGGCCGCCAGCGACGCGAGCCGCCCGGCGTGCGACTCCACCAGGTACCGCCCGTACACGGCGGCGTTGTCGGACGAGCCGCGCGCGATGAACAGCACCTGCCGGGTCTCCCCGGCCAGCGCGGCCAGGTCGGGGACGCGCGGCAGCAGCGCGTCGATCGTCCTGCGCAGCGCCTCGGGCTGCTCGCCGATCTCCGCGCGCATCCTGGTGGTGGTCATCGTCATGCGTCCCCCCGCCGGTCTCTCGAGTACACCTCATGCCCCGCGATCCAGGTGGCACGCGCTCGGTGCCCCTCGTCCAGCCACACCAGGTCGGCCGCGGCGCCGCGGGCGATGCGCCCCAGGTCGGGACGGCCGATCAGGTCGGCGGGCACGCGGGTGGCCGCGTCGACGGCGGTGACCGGGTCCACCCCGATCCGCACGGCGTTGGCGATCGCCTCGTCCAGGCGCAGCGCGGAACCGGCGATCGTGCCGTCGGCGCGGAGCGGCGGGCCTTCCGCGGGCATCTCGATGGGCTCCCCGCCCAGGTCGTAGGTGCCGGGCGGCATCCCGGCCGACGCGGCGGCGTCGGTGACCAGCACGACCCGTCCGGCCGCCGCCTGGAACACCAGCCGGCAGGCGGGCGCGGACACGTGGTGCAGGTCGAGGATGAGGCCGGGACTCAGCCGGGTGTCGGCGAGCGCCTGCACGGCCACGCCCGGATCGCGGTGATGGACGCCGGACTGGGCGTTGAAGATGTGGGTGACCTTGCGCGCCCCGGCGTCGGCCGCCGCGGCGACCTGGCCGGCGGTCGCGTCGCTGTGCCCCACGCTGACCAGCACTCCGTTGGCCACCAGGGTCCGGATGGCCTCCAGCGCGCCGTTCCGTTCGGGGGCGAGGGTGACCAGCTTGACCAGCCCGGTCTCCAGCAGCGCGCCGATCGCCTCGGGTGTGGGGTCGGTGAGGTACGCGGCGTTGTGCGCGCCCTTGCGCTTCTCGGAGAGGAACGGCCCCTCCAGGTGGACGCCCAGCACGCGGGTGGTGTTCTCCGGCAGCGCGGGCAGCAGGTCGCGGGTGCGGCGCAGCGCCCCGACCAGCGCCTCGACGGGCGCGGTGATGAACGTGGGCAGGAACGAGGTCACCCCGGTCTCCGGCAGCCGGCTCACGACGGTGCGCCAGCCGGCCTGGTCGGCGTCCACCATGTCGAACCCGTAATACCCGTTGACCTGGAGGTCGACGAGTCCGGGCGCCAGCGTTCCGCCGTCCAGCTCGACGTCGGGCGCGCTCCCGGGACGTCCCTCGCCCACGTCGACCACCACGCCGTTTTCCATCCGGACGTATCCCGGGGACAAGACGCGGGTAAAGCCATCCTCAGGGGAGGCAATCACGCTGCTAGCGGTGACCAGAAGTGATGCCATGAGCGCGCACTCTCTGTGACTCCGTGAACACGGATCGCCGCCTTGGCGGCGTACTGGTCTAGTCCGGACTAGACCAGTACGCACCATATCCCACAAGTCAACGAAACAGATAGAGCGCCAGCAAACCGACGTTCCACGCTTCGGTCCGCTGGATCGCTCCGGATCTCTTCGGGGGAGGTCGTCGGACCTTGGGCTCCATGGCGTACGAACACGGCACCGGCCGGGACGCGGCGGGCGGCGCGGGCGGCACCGGCACGGCGGGGGGCGTCGGCGGGACCGGCGGGCCGGGCACGTCCCCGGCGCTGCTCGGCGACGACGGAAGGGGCGGGCGGGGCGGCGCGCGGCGGGGCCGCGGTGGCGGCTGGCCCGCGGCGTTCACGGTGCTGCAGCGCATCGGCCGCAGCCTCATGCTGCCGATCGCGACGCTGCCGGCGGCGGGGATCCTGCTCCGCCTGGGCCAGGACGACCTGCTGGGCCCGGACGGGCTCGGCTGGACGAGGGTCGCCGACGTGTTCGCCGCGGCCGGGGGCGCGGTGATGGACAACCTGCCCATCCTGTTCGCGGTGGGGGTGGCGATCGGCTTCGCCCGCCGCGCCGACGGCTCCACCGCGCTGTCGGCCGTGGTCGCCTACCTGGTGTTCGACCGGGTCACCAAGGTCATGTTCGCGCACTCGGAGCAGCTCCGCGACTCCGTGACCACCGCCGGGCCGGCCCTGGGCGGGTCGCCCACCGGCGCCCAGGCCATCGACCTGGGCGCCCAGAACCCGACCCAGGTCCTGGGCGGGATCGTGGTGGGCCTGCTGGTCGCCCTGCTCTTCCAGCGCTTCTACAAGACCAGGCTGCCGTCCTGGCTGGCCTTCTTCGGCGGACGCCGGTTCGTCCCCATCGTCAGCGCGGCCGCCGCGCTGCTGCTCGGGGTCGCGTTCGGGCTGGTCTGGCCCGCGCTGGGCGGCTGGATCGACTCGTTCGGCGAATGGATCACCGGGCTCGGCGCGGCCGGCGCGGGGATCTACGGGGTGGCCAACCGGCTGCTGCTGCCGTTCGGCCTGCACCACATCCTCAACTCGCTGGTCTGGTTCGTCTTCGGCGGCTACGAGGCGGCGGGCGGTGTCGCGCACGGGGAGATCGACCGCTATATGGCGGGGGACCCGGAGGCCGGAAGGTTCCTGGCCGGGTACTTCCCCGTGCTGATGTTCGGGCTGCCGGGCGCCGCCGTGGCGATCTGGCGGGCCGCGCCCCCGCACCGGCGCGGCGCGGTCGGCGGGCTGATGGTGTCGGCGGCGCTGACCGCGTTCGTCTGCGGCGTGACCGAGCCGATCGAGTTCTCGTTCATGTTCGTGGCGCCCGCCCTGTACGGGATCCACGTGGTGCTCACGGGCGTGTCCACGTACCTGATGGCGGCGGTGGGCGCGCAGCTCGGGTTCAGCTTCTCGGCCGGGCTGATCGACCTGCTGCTCAACGCCACCAAGGACAACACGCGCGAGCTGCCCCTGATCGTCGGGCTCGGGGTGGTCTACTTCGTGCTGTACTACGCGGTCTTCAGCTTCGTCATCCGGCGCTTCGACCTGCCGACCCCGGGCCGCGAACCGGAGGAAGACCCCCGCTGAAGGCCCCCCGAACGGCCACTGACCTGGAAATTCTCATCGCGGGAGGCGTCCCTGGCGAAATCCGGTCGTTATTGAATCATGCATTGACATGCCGTCGCGGGCTGTGGTCTAGTCCGGCCTAGACCAGTACGACCCAGTATGACCCAGCACGACCACGCACGAACAGGCGAACACGGCGAAACGGAAGTCCCGCCGCTCTGACCCGGCCCGCGAGGAAGCCCGTGACGACCATCGACCCGCACAGCCCGGTGCCCAAGTACTTCCAGCTCCGGGGCATTCTCCTCGACATGATCGAGGGGGCGGAGCTGCCGGTCGACGCGCCGATCCCGTCCGAGAGGGAGCTGTGCGCCCGGTACGGGCTGTCCCGGATGACGGTCCGCCAGGGCGTGGACCAGTTGGTGGCGGAGGGACGGCTGTACCGGGTCCCGGGCAAGGGCACGTTCGTGGCACGTCCCAAGATCGAGATGCCGCTCCGGCTCGTCTCGTTCACCGAGGACATGCTGTCGCGCGGGCTGCGCCCGGGCGCGGTCGACCTCGACCGCCGCACCGTGCCCGCCGACGCCCGGCTCGCCCGCATCTTCGAGGTCGAGCAGGGCACCGACATCCACATCATCGAACGGCTGCGCACCGCCGACGGCGAGCCGATGGCGGTGGAACGCTCGCACATCCTGGCCTCGCTGGCCCCCGACCTGCTCGACCGGAGGCTGGCCGACCGGTCCCTGTACGGCGTCCTGGAGGCGGTGTACGGGCTGGTCTTCGACGCCGGCGACCAGACCATCGACGCCGGGCTCGCCGACGCCACCGAGGCCAGGCACCTGCAGATCCCCCGGGGCAGCGCCGTGCTGAACCTGCAACGCCGCTCCTACTCCGGGGGCGTCTGCGCGGAACTCGGCGTATCGACCTACCGGGCCGACCGCTACCAGATCCACACCGCTCTCGGAAATCCGCCGAGACGGACGTAAACCGCCCGTCCGGGCCCTCGTCTCCAGCCCGAACAGGCCGGCCGCACCAGCGCCGGTCACCCCCCGATATTGGAGGAGCCCCTGATGAGTTCGACAACCGCAGTGGACGGGACCGCTGCGCCACGTCCAGGGTCGAAGACGCTGGCGGTCCTGCAGCGCATCGGCCGCAGCCTGATGCTCCCGATCGCCGTCCTCCCGGCGGCTGGGCTGCTCACCCGGCTGGGCTTCGGCGACGTCATCGGGAACGACCAGACCAAGGACCCGTGGATCGACTTCGCGGGCACGTCCTGGTACCCCAGCGCCGGCCAGATCGCGACGGTCCTCCAGGCCGCGGGCGGCGCCCTGTTCGACTGGCTGCCGCTGCTGTTCGCGGTGGGCATCGCCGTCGGCTTCGCCAGGAGGTCCGATGGCTCGACCGCGCTGGCCGCCGTGGTCGGCTACATGGTCTTCCACTACGTCAGCATGAACGTGTTCTTCATCCGGTTCGACGAGGCACTCAAGGCCGGGATCACCAAGAACCTGTACAACCCGGATAATCCCGCCGAACCCCAAGCCGTCCTCGACCTGGCGGCGCAGAACCCGACCAGGGTCCTGGGCGGCATCGTGATCGGGATCGTCACCGCCCTGCTCTACCAGCGGTACTACCGGATCAAGCTGCCCACCTGGCTGGCCTTCTTCGGCGGCCGCCGGTTCGTCCCGATCATCACCGCGTTCGCCGCGATGATCATCGGCATCGTCTTCGGCTTCGTCTGGCCCTTCCTCGGCAAGTGGATGGCCTCCTTCGGCGAGTGGATGGCGGACAACAGCACCGTCGGCGCCGGCGTTTACGGCGTGATCAACCGGCTGCTGCTCCCGCTGGGCCTGCACCACATCCCCAACAACGTCGTCTGGACGCAGGTCCCGGAGTGCACCGTCAACGGCAAGACCTACGCCGGCGACCTCATCTGCTACGCCAACGGCGCGGACGGCGCCGGCTGGTCAATGGCCGGTTACTTCCCCGTGCTGATGTTCGCCCTGCCTGCGGCCGCACTGGCCATCTGGCGGGCGGCGCCCCCGCACCGCCGCAAGGCCGTCGGTGGCATCATGTTCTCCGCCGCTCTGACCGCGTTCGTCACCGGTATCACCGAGCCCATCGAGTTCGCGTTCATCTTCGTCGCCCCGATCCTGTTCGGCGTGCACGCCGTGCTCACCGGCGTCTCGATGGCCATCGCGGACGCGCTGAACATGAAGCTCGGCTTCAGCTTCTCCGCCGGAGCCATCGACATGCTCATCAACGCGTCGAGGGACAACACCAAGAACCTGTTCGGGCTGATCGTCCTGGGACTGATCTACGCGGTCATCTACTACCTGCTGTTCAGCTTCCTGATCCGGGCGCTGAACATCCCGACCCCCGGCCGGGAACCCGAGGGCGAGGAATCCACCGCCGCCGACCCTGCCGCCCAACCCGAACTCGCCGGCGCCGCCGCGCCCGCGTCGTCGGCGTCATCCACGCCGTCCTCGTCGTCGGGTGAGACGGCCTCGAAGGAGAACAAGCCCACAGACGGCACGACCTGAGGGTCCTCCCCCCACGCCCACAGGAGGACTCGTCCCCAACGGCGGCGGGCGTCGCCCCCACACACGACGCCCGCCGCCGTTCTCCTTTGGCCTTCGCGTGGCCGCATGAGGTCACGCGCGTATCAAGCGGTGGGCGCGTGCCTCTGGTGGTGGTGGACATCGCCGCCTCCCGAGGAGCCCCCATGCGCGAAACCCGCCATCTCCCGGCCCTTGTACCCGGACGCCCCGCGACGCGCCGTCCCACCGTCGTACGGATCAGCGCGCGGATCGGACCCCCGCGCACCGACGGCGCCCTCGCGCTCGCTCCTGGGAACGCGGCCCGGGAACGGCGACGAACGCACCTGTCGGTGGTCGGCGCGCCGCCTCCACGCGAGACCGCCGAGACCACCCTCCGGCTGATCATCGAGGTGCTCGCCGGGACGCGCCCTCCCCGGCACCTCGCCGGACGCGCCGTCCCGGACGTGTGGCAGGGCCTGGCCGTCCAGCGGACGCCCGCGCGGCGGACCCCGGTGGCGCCTCCACGGATCCTGCGGACGTGGCTTCAGGACCTCGTACCCGGCGCCCTGGAAACGGGCGCCGTGGTCAGGCTGGGCGGCCACGTCCACGCCCTCGCCGTACGCCTCGAACACACCCGAGGCGACTGGCGCTGCACCGCCCTGGAAACCACCATCCCGGCCGCCCAACGGGCGCGGTGACCGACCAGCACCAGCGCCTTCGCCCTCGCACCGCTGTCGAATAAGCGTCGGCCCCGGAAGGGGAATCCTTCCGGGGCCGACGCTTCGGTGGCCACTGGACGGCGACTACCGGTTGCGCGGGTCGCCGTGGCAGCGCTTGAACTTCTTGCCCGACCCGCAGGGACACGGGTCGTTGCGGGAGACCCCGGCGTACTGGTCCTTGGAGTCCTCGCTGTGGTGCTCGACGCCGCCCTCACCGTCGACCGTCGGGGCCGAGTAGTCCAGCTTCTTGGCGCGCTTGGGCTTGTCCAGGCCCTTCGCCTTGATCTGCGGCGTCTCGTCCTTGGGCTCCTCCGCGTCCTTGGCCTTCTTCTCCGTGGAGACCTTCTTCTCCGTGGAGACCTTGCCGGACGGGGCGGACTTGGACACCTCGACGGGCTCGGCGCCCACCGTGGGGGCCGCCGGCTGCTCGTCGACCTCGACCTCGAGGTTGAACAGGTAGCCGACCGACTCCTCCTTGATGCCGTCGAGCATGGCGTTGAACATGTCGTAGCCCTCGCGCTGGTACTCCACCAGCGGGTCGCGCTGCGCCATCGCCCGCAGGCCGATGCCCTCCTGCAGGTAGTCCATCTCGTACAGGTGCTCGCGCCACTTGCGGTCCAGCACCGACAGCACCACGCGGCGCTCCAGCTCCCGCATGACCTCGGGGCCGAGCTCCTCCTCGCGCTTGTCGTACGCGGCCTGCGCGTCCTCGCGGATCTTCTCGGCCAGGGTCTCGGCGTCCAGCGCGGAGATCTCGCCGACCTCCTCGACCAGCTCGTCCACGGTCACCGAGATCGGGTAGAGCTGCTTGAACGCCTTCCAGAGCTTGTCCAGGTCCCATTCCTCGGCGAAGCCCTCGGCGGTGGCGCCCGCCACATAGCCGTCCACGACCTCGTCGATCATGTTGCGGACCTGCTCGTGCAGGTCCTCGCCCTCCAGCACCTTGCGGCGCTCGGCGTAGATGACCTGGCGCTGCCGGTTCAGTACCTCGTCGTACTTCAAGACGTTCTTGCGCATCTCGAAGTTCTGCTGCTCCACCTGGCTCTGCGCCGACTTGATCGCGTTCGACACGATCTTGGACTCGATCGGCACGTCGTCCGGGATGTTCAGGCGCGTCATGATCGACTCGACCCTGGCGGAGTTGAACAGCCGCATCAGGTCGTCCTCCAGGGACAGGTAGAACCGGGACTCGCCCGGGTCGCCCTGCCGACCGGAACGACCGCGTAGCTGGTTGTCGATCCGCCGCGACTCGTGCCGCTCGGTGCCCAACACGTACAGGCCGCCGGCCTCCACGACCTTCTCGTACTCGCCCTTGACGGCCTCCTTGGCCTTCTCCAGCGCCTCCGGCCAGGCCGCCTCGTACTCCTCGGGCGTCTCCAGCGGGGACAGCCCGCGGCCGTGCAGCTCCAGGTCGGCGCGGAAGTCGGGGTTGCCGCCGAGCATGATGTCGGTGCCACGGCCGGCCATGTTGGTCGCGACGGTGACCGCGCCGATACGGCCGGCCTCCGCGACGATCGCGCTCTCCTGCTCGTGGTGCTTGGCGTTCAGCACCTGGTGCGGGATCCCGCGGCGGCGCAGCATCTTGCTCAGCCGCTCCGACTTCTCCACCGAGGTGGTGCCGACCAGGACCGGCTGGCCCTTCTCGTGCCGCTCGGCGATGTCGTCGACGACCGCCTCGAACTTGGCCTGCTCGGTCTTGTAGACGACGTCGGCGACATCGTCGCGGATCATCGGCTCGTTGGTCGGGATCGGCACGACGCCGATCTTGTAGGTCTTGTTGAACTCGGCCGCCTCGGTCTGGGCGGTACCGGTCATCCCGCTGAGCTTCTCGTACAGCCGGAAGTAGTTCTGCAGGGTGATCGTGGCGAGGGTCTGGTTCTCGTCCTTGATGGCCACGCCCTCTTTGGCCTCGATGGCCTGGTGCATGCCCTCGTTGTAGCGGCGGCCGTGCAGGATGCGGCCGGTGAACTCGTCCACGATCAGGACCTCGCCGTTCATGACGACGTAGTCCTTGTCGCGCTTGTACAGCTCCTTGGCCTTCAGCGCGTTGTTGAGGAAGCTCACCAGCGGCGTGTTGACCGAGTCGTACAGGTTGTCGATGCCGAGCCAGTCCTCGACCTTCTCCACGCCGGACTCGGTGATGCCGACCGTGCGCTTCTTCTCGTTGACCTCGTAGTCACCCGGGCCGTACTGGTCCACCTGCCCGGCGGTGCTGATCAGCTCGGCCCGCTTCAGCCGCGGGACGATCTTGGCGAACTCGGCGTACCACTTGGAGTTCTGCTCGGCCGGACCGGAGATGATCAGCGGCGTCCGGGCCTCGTCGATCAGGATCGAGTCGACCTCGTCCACGATCGCGAAGTGGTGGCCGCGCTGGACGCACTCGTCCAGGCTCCAGGCCATGTTGTCGCGCAGGTAGTCGAACCCGAACTCGTTGTTGGTGCCGTAGGTGATGTCGGCGTTGTAGGCGGCGCGGCGCTCCTCCGGGGTCATCTGCGGGAGGATGACGCCCACGTCGAGGCCGAGGAACTGGTGCACACGGCCCATCCACTCGGCGTCGCGCTTGGCCAGGTAGTCGTTGACGGTGACGATGTGCACGCCGTCGCCGGTCAGGGCGTTGAGGTACGCGGGCAGCACCGAGGTCAGGGTCTTGCCCTCACCGGTCTTCATCTCCGCGATGTTGCCGAGGTGCAGCGCGGCACCACCCATCACCTGCACGTCGTAGTGCCGCTGCCCCAGCACGCGTTTGGCCGCCTCACGGGCGGTGGCGAACGCCTCGGGAAGCAGGTCGTCCAGGGTCTCGCCGTCGGCGAGGCGCTCCCGGTACTTGTCGGTCAGCTCGCGCAACTCGGCATCGCTCATCTCGAGGAAGTCTTCCTCGATCGAGTTGACCTGATCCGCGAGCTTCTTGAGCTTGCGCAGGGTTTTTCCCTCGCCCGCACGAAGGATCTTATCGATGACTGGCGGCACTCTCGGAGGCTCCTTGCAGATCGTGGGTCACCGCTTCGGGCGGCACGCACACCACACGTACGATGCCATCGTAGGCGAGACCCAGAATGGTCTAGGTCACGTCGCGACGCAATCCGCGCGGCGCGTCCCGTTTGGCTTTCCGGGTGCGAGGAAGACCCTTCGGTGCGGTTCTAAGGCCCCATCGGGATCACTCGGTCCCGGTACACGGATCGAGGGGAGCGTGAAATGTCCGAGAAAGCCCCCGGCACCCGGAAGGACGACGACGGCTCCGAAGAACAGCGGAAGGCGCCGCCCTCCGGCTCAGAGGACAAGTACCTTCCCGAGGAGAGCCACGGCTCGCACGCCGGCCGCCCCGGTTCCTGGGTGGCCGTCGCGATCATGATCACCGGCTTCGTCGTCGGCGGGGTCGCGCTGACCATCGGCCCGTCCTGGGTCATGTTCTGGATCGGCGTCGCGATCATCGTGGTGGGCTGCATCGTCGGCGGGGTAGTGAAGATCTTCTCCGATGTCGTGGTGGACGCCCCGAGGGTGATCCCCGAGATCGTCGACTACTCCGTCTTCGGCAGCCGCTCAGCCAAACGGCGCGGCGGCCGGGCCGGTGAAACACTCGACAAGCCCGTCCACACCGATACCCAACACACCCCGCACGGTTGAGCATTCCCCCGGCGCACGTACTGGGCCGACCCTGAGCCAACGCCCAGGGCCTCAGCGGCTAATCCGGCGGGTCGAGCACGAGCAGGGACGCCAGTTCGGAGGGATTGACCTTCTCCACCCGTACGGCGTCGCATCCGACCCACTCCGCCGCACGCCACAAGGCGGTGCGCAGGGCGTCGAAGGCCGTCCCCCTCCGGGCGGCCGTCTTCACCGCCCAGGGCTCCAAGGAGATCTGCCGGGCGACCAGAGTGCGTCCCTCACGTGCCGGATCGACCCTTCCCAGCAGGCGCCCTCCGGCCAGCAGCGGCATCGCGAAGTACCCGTGGACGCGCTTGGCCTTGGGCACGTACGCCTCCAGGCGATGATCGAACCCGAACATCCGTGACGTCCGGGCCCTGTCCCAGACCAGCGAGTCGAACGGCGACAGCAGCGTCGTCGCGTGCCGCCCCCGTACCGGCTCGGCCAGCGCCCCGGGGTCGGCCCACGCCCCGTTGCGCCAGCCCTGGACCTTGACCGGGACGAGCCCCGCCGCCTCCGCCACCGCGTCGACCTGGTCGGCCCTCAACCGGTAGTAGTCGGCCAGGTCCGTCCGCGTCCCGACGCCGAGATACCGCGCCGACCGGGCGACCAGGCCGGTCAGGCACTCGGTGTCGTCCGGGTCCTTGTCGAGCAGCCGGGACGGGATCGCCCGTTCCGCCAGGTCATAGACGCGCCGCCACCCGATCCGCCGGACGCACACGACCTCGCCGATGTCCAGCAGCCACTCGATCGCGATCTTGTGGTCGCTCCACTGCCACCAGTCGCCGCCCGCCTTAGCCCCGCCCAGCTCTCTGGTGGTCAGCGGCCCTTCGGCGCTGAGCCTCTTCAGGACGTCCTCGCACACGCCCTCGGGCACCTTGTGCCAGCGCCACCCCCGCGCCCGGAACGCCCGACGCCTGAACGAGAACAGCGGCCAATCCTCCAGCGGAAGCACCGAGGCCGCGTGAGCCCAGTACTCGAAGCCCGCGCCCTCGCCCCAGTAGGCCGCCTCGACCGCGTCCCGCCCGATGGCGCCGAGCCGCGCGTACGGCACCAGCTCGTGCGAACGCGCCAGGACGGAGATGGTGTCGAGTTGGACGGCGCCCAGCGCGCCCAGCAACCCCCGTATCCCGCCACGCCGCAGGCCCGACCCGAGCAGCCCCTGAGCGCGAAGCTGCAACCGCCGTGCCTCGTCCGCGCTGAGTTCGATGCCATCCACGCCGCCGATGCTAAGCGACAACACCGACAAAACCCGATTGCCGGTTCCCAAGGGCACCCGCTCCGCACCGTCCACGGCAGGGCCGGTCAGGCAATCGACAGGAGGCGGAACCTCAAAGGCCCAGCGCCCAGCCACTCCCCCGAACCGCCCAAGCCGCGCCGCTTGACCCGAAACCTGCCGAACGTCCGTCCGGGAGGCTCGTCAAAGCACGCGGCCCGGTCCTCATGGCCCGGCGAAGGCAGGCGCGGCCTCGAGCAGGTGGCGGCCTATCGTCTGGTCCCCGCTGATGGACGCGGCCACGCTGGAGGGATCGCGACGGTCGGCGGCCAGCATGCAGAACTCCAGGGCGTCCATCCGCAGCGTGACCACCGGCGCCGCCGCACCGTCCCCGCCCAGCGTCACGAGCCAGTCGCCTCCCCCAGGGCCGTCCAGCACGACCCTCGCCCGTCCTTCAGGGCTCAGCCCGCGCAACGACCAGGCCGCCGGAAGGGCACGCACCCCAAGAGCGGCGATGGCGTGGAGGTGCTGAGGCAGAGGAGCAGGCAGGTTCCGCCCAACGACCTTGGCGATGTCCGTGCTGTGCACCCACGTCTCGAAGGCACGAGCGACGACCGCGTTGTCCAACCGCATCGGCTGCAGGATGTTGACCTTCCGCCCGGCCTCCAGAGCGTTCAGCCGGGCACAAAGCTCCCGCGCCTGGCTGCGCCAACTACCCCAGGTCTCCTCAACACGCCGCCCGCGCTCGAACCGGATCGCCTCAGCCGTATAAGCCTCCACCCGATTCTCACCACCCCCTCCCTCGACCCCGGACCGCCCAGCACCCTCCTGCGGCGAACCAGCGCCCGCACGGACCCCCGGACCTCCAGAGCCCAGCCCAGAGGCATCCCGCCGGCCCCCGTTCCCACGGACATCGTTTCCCGACGCGCCAGATCGGCGATCAGCATCGCCGGTGTCTCCCTGCGACATCGCCGGAAGTTGCTCAAGCAACAAACGATCGGTGGCGGACAGATGCGCCACGACGTCTTGAACGTTCCAGTCATAGATGACCGTGGTCGCCCATTCCCCTGCGCTCAGCTCAGCCAGCAGCGCGTCCAGCACGGAGACCTGCGCCGCGTACGGCGCCGCGAACTCAGGCACCACAGGCGCGGGCGCCCGCCGCCCCACCGCAGCCCCCAGAACCCGAGCCCGCAACCCCCCAGGCACCAGCTTCGGATCATCAGGTACCGGGACGGGAGCGCCGGGCATTGGGGAATCAGGTAGCGGGTCGTCAGGGGCCTGAGGGGTGGCGGGGTTCGTTGAGGCGATCAGGCGGCGGCTTTCGTCAGCGCATTCGGCGCAGTCGGCCAGGTGTTCTCGGACGAGGGCGGCCTCCTGCGGCGAGCAGGCGCCGATCGCCCAGGCAGCCAGCAGGGGCGCCACGTCCCGGTGCGACGCCGTCATGGTGATCCCCTCCTTGGCCCGGCGTTCACTCTTCGCTCGTGGAGGCCGGGCCGGATGAAGATCCTCTGTGACCACCGACGTCCCGGTAACCCGCGGCGCCCCTCAGGTGATCTCGAGGAGCTTCTCCCTTACCGCGTATACCACGGCCTCCATCCTGGAGTGCAACTGCAACTTCTCCAGAATGTTCCGGACGTGGTTCTTGACGGTGTTCTCGGAGATGAACAGCTCCCGGGCGATCTCCCGGTTGCCCAGGCCGCGGGCGACCAGGCGCAGCACCTCCATCTCGCGTTCCGTGAGGCGGGGGGCGGGAACCTGCTGCGTGCGCTCCTCGCTGCGCTTGGCCAGCGCCGCGAACTCCGTGATCAGCTTGGACGCCATCGAGGGGCTGATCAGCGACTGGCCGCCGTGGACGGCGCGCACCGCCTGCGGCACCTCGTCGATGGAGATCTCCTTGAGCAGATAGCCGCTGGCCCCGGCCTTGATCGCCTCGAAGAGGTCCTCCTCCTCGTCGCTGATGGTCAGCATCACGATCTTGGCGCTGGGCGCCGCTTCCTTGATCGCCGTGCAGGCTTCGATGCCGCTGCGGCGCGGCATGCGGATGTCCATGAGGACGACGTCGGGTAGCAGGTCGCCCGCCATCTCGACCGCCTCGTGGCCGTCCCCGCCCTCACCGATGACCTCGATGTCGTCCTCGCCCTGCAGCACCATCTCCAGGCCGCGGCGGAACAGCGCGTGGTCGTCCACGATGAGCACGCGGATGGGATCGGCGGGGCCCTCGCCTGCCGGGGTGTCGCCGGAGGCGGCCTGCCGGGGTGCCGCCGCGGCGCCGCGAGCCTGGGGATTCTCGCTCACCTGAGTCGCGGCGTGGAGGATACGCCGCTTCCCCCCTTCACTCTGAGGTCTTGGATGGAACGGAGGGGCACGCGGGCGGGGGGCGGACCGGGGGGCGGGACCGTCCACCGCCGAGGACTCACCTCGGAAGCGCGCGCTCGGCGCGGATCCCTACTGCCCCGGACCACCGCGTCCGCGGCTTGCTGTGTTGACGCCTTTCTAGATCATGACACGCTCTCGACCGCGACGTGACGCATGCCGCACATCACTCCTCAACGAGCCGGATGACGCCGTAGTCCCAGCCTCTCCTCCTGTATACGACGGAAGGGTGGCCCGTGGCCTTGTCCCGGAAGAGGAAGAAGTCGTGACCGACCAGTTCCATCTCGAAAAGCGCCTGTTCGATGCCCATCGGGTCGGCCTTGTGGAACTTCTCACGCACGACGAGCGGGCAGTCGCCCTCCGTCGGGATCGGCACCAGATGCTCGTCCGCCCTCTCCTTGTCGCCGGCCGTCGCCGGGGCCGGGTCGGCCTGTGCAGGGTCGGCCTGTACGGAGTCGGCCTGTGCGGGCTTCGCGGGCAGGGATCGGGCGTTCCTGGCCTTGCCCTGTGGCGCGGGCGCCGCGTCCGCGGTGGCGTCGGGAATCGCCTCCATGGTCGCGAGCTTGGCCGGTGACCGGTTGCCGTGGTGGACCTTCCTGCGGTCGTGTTCGCGGCGCAGCTTGGACTCCAGCTTGCCCAAGGCCAGGTCGAGGGCTCCGTACCGATCGTCCGCCGCGGCCTCGGCCCGGATCACCGGGCCCTTGGAGCGGATCGTGAGCTCGACCCGTTCCCACTGGTCGGCCTGGCGCGGGTTGCGTTCCTGCGATACCTCGACATCGACCCTCATGACCTTGCGGTCCAGCCGTTCGATCTTGGCCAGCTTGGTGTCGACGTGGCGCCGGAACCTGTCGTTGACGTCGGTGTGACGGCCCCTCACGGTGATGTCCACGCGGGACCCCCCTTCTCCCGATTGCGATCTTCGCCCGCCCCGCCCCTTCGGACGAGCGGGACGGGCGTCACGATCCGCTGGGGTCGCACCCGCCCGGCCGACCTGGTCTTCGTCCCCACATCCGCCTGCTGAGGGGCTCGCGGCGCTCTCGCCACTACTGCCCTTCTCCCGGTTCGGGGGATGTCGGATCCCTCGACGGGGCAGGACTTACCTCTAAGGCGCACCGTGATCGGTCGACGAGAAGTCGCCTTACGTGGGCCGTTTCGCCTGCGCCTGGCATCGGCTTGCCGGACCGGCTGCCACGCTCCTGACGAGCGCCGCCATCCGACGCAACCACGGACCCGGGCGGGTGCCATGTCAGGAACGCTAACCGCTTACGCCATGAATGTCAGGGGGGTGACGCCAGGAAATACTCACGGACGGTCATCACCGATGCCCGCGCCGCCACCTGCCTCACCCCCTCCGAACCCGCTCACAAGCCGTTGCACCAACGTAATCCGCGTGCATCCCCCGTCCATCACCGGCGCAGGTCATGGCTGTCTGACCAGCCGGTGAGTTTGACAGATCTCTACCGTTCACATCACTCGACGTGACCATTGGCCGACCCCCATTCACGGAGCGTCCCGACTAAACCGGACCCCCGTCCGCTACTCCATGTAACTCAGCACCCTGTGACCGACCCCACACGAACATTCTCACCCTCGTCCCCTCCCCGCCCTCTCCGTTAGTTCGGTCAGCGGCGGCGGGAGGGGTGGTGTCTGGGGGTGGTCGCTACGGTGGCGGCGGCGTGGACGTGGGCGCCTGCTGCTGTCAGGGTGCGGGCGGCTTCGGACAGGGTGGCGCCGGTGGTGATGACGTCGTCGACCAGGATGATGTCGCGACCCGCCACCGGGGCTCCTGGGACGACGCCCAGGGCGCCCGCCAGATTGCGCGCTCGCGCGGTATGGGACAGGCCGGCCTGGTCGGCCACCCTGCGGCGGTGGTAGAGCGCGTCCAGGCCCGTGACGGGCGTACCGGACGTGCGCAGGGCGCGGACGGCGGCCACGGTCATGCGCCGGGTGGGGTCGTGGCCGCGCTTCCGCAGGGCCGCACGCGAGCTTGGGACGGGCACGACGGCCACGCCGGGACGGGTGACGGCCGTCCTGATCGCGGTGGCCAGCGCGCGGCCTAAGGGCTCCGCCAGCGGGGTGCGGCCGCGTTCCTTGTGGGCCACGATCGCGGCGCGCACCGGGCCCTCGTAGCTCGCGGCCGCCCAAGGGGACGGGAGCCCCCTCGGGATCGGGTCGGGCCACGCGGGACGGGGCACGTTCTCGGTCAGGAACGCCAGGCACGAGGCGCACAGAAGGGCGGGAGAGCGCCCACAGCCGGCGCAGAGCTGAGGAAGGAGCAGGTCGAGCAGGTCGTCCAGGAGCTTCATACGTTCAACGATGAGGCGTGAAGCCCTGGGGCGGGATAGGGCGCGGGAAATGTGGATAACCTCGCGCGAGGGCAGGTCAGCGCGGGTACGTGGGGTCGGCGCCCGGGATGTTGCAGAGCCATTCGCTGAACTGCTCGCGCGGGCTGCTCTGGCGGCAGACGCTGTTCTTCCCGTTGGAGCGGGTGCCGATCAGGACGGGTTCGTTGGGGGCCGCGGCGATCGACTGGGGGGTGCCCAGGGAGCCGCCGCCCAGGGAGCGGACGGCGCTGCCGCTGACCGGAACCAGATACGCGAGCACCTGCGAGTCGGTGGTCTTCTGGCCGAGGACGGCCAGCGTCCCGAAGTCGCTCCAGGCCAGGTCGATGGCGCCGCCCAGTTCGGAGCTGACCGGCAGGAACGAGCCGACGTCCGTGCCTCCGCCGTGGACGATGCGGCCGATCTGCACCTGCGCGCTGCCCTCCACGTCGACGATCGCGGCGACGCGCACGCCGTCCCGGGCGACCTTGAAGGCCAGCACCTTGCGCCCGCCCAGCCCCCAATGCGCGACGCGCACGGGGGCGCTCCCGCGTGACTCGCGGACCCACAGCCAGGACTGGTCGTCGGTGTACTCCACCGTCCAGAGCCTGCCCTCGCGGTCCCAGGACGGCGGGGTGAAGCGCGAGTCCTTCTGGGAGCCGTTCAGCACGGTACGGACCCTGGCGCCCGCCACCATGTGGAGGGCGAGCAAGCGGTCGTGCCCGGTGCTGAGCCCGGCGACCTCCACGAAGTCGGGCGCGACGGCGGGACGGGACAAGCGGCCTTCGCCGGTGGTGACGGGTTGCGGCTGGCCGCCCTGCTGGAGCACGTTCAGGTGACCGGTGAGGCCCACCACGTAGGCGGTCTGGTCGGCGACGACGCCGTCGGGGGCGTTCTCCTGCCACGACCGGACGGGCTGCGTGCTCGGCACGTCGGACGGCGCGATCGTCTCGCCCTCGATCTGCAGCCGCCACTGCCTGATCTCCGAGAGCTGCCGCAGTGTCCAGCTGAGCTGCGCGGACATCCGTTCGACGCTGCCGGACAGGGCCTCCCGGCTCAGGTCGACGGTGGCGACGTTCTTGCTGACCGTGACGCCCCGCCCGCGCAGCCGGGTCCCGGCGGGGAACGCGCTGTTCACGGCGGGTTCCAGCCACGGCGTCGGCCCGCCCAGCAGCGCCCGGACCAGATGGGTCGGCAGCTCCTGGCGGTTCCCCAGCGGCAGGAAGATCCCGTTCGGGACGAGGGTGCGGCGGTCGGGCGCGTAGAAGAACAGGTTCACCGGACGGAACGCGCGGTCCACGTCGTTCTTGGTGAGCAGCAGCCCGGTCTGCGCCTCGGCGGGCAGGCCGGTGAGCCGCCACACCCCGCCCGCGACCTTGCCGACCTGGAACGGCACGTCGATGGGCTTGGGGTCGGCCGTGTACTGGCCGCTGGGGTCGATCGTGCCGAGCTGCCGGCCGGTGACCAGCACCGTGGCGGCGTTCGCGGTCTCCTTGACGATCTCCAGGTCGGGCCGGTCCTGGAGGACGGTGACGGCGGGCCGCGGGGTGAGCCGCCACAGCGTGCGTCCCGCGAGGTATTCGCGGGCCACCGCGTGATCGTCGTCGAAGCTGGCAGACGCGGCCAGGAACCCCGAGACGATCTGCGCCGGTCCCCAGTCGGGACGCGGATGTACCGGAATCAGCCGGACATAGGGGTCATCGACCTGCTCGGACCCCTCGGCGGGCCGTCCCGACACGACCCGCCCGCCGCTCGGCACGCTGACGCAGCCCGCGAGCAGCGCGGCCGCCACACCCAGGCAGAACGCGGATACCCAGCGGCGCGCCCGCGATCGCCCGTCCCCCGAGGGGCCGAGCCGGGTGTGCGCGAGCGGCGGCGGTTCGGGGGTGATCAATCGCCCGCCTCCAGTTCCGCGAAGAGGGGTGGAGGGCTGTCGCCGCCCGGGGGCACCAGCGGCAGCGGCGAGCCGCGGAGTTCGGCACCGGCCACCCGTGGGAGGGAGAGGCGGAACTGCGAGCCCTGCCCCGGTTCGCCCCATGCCTGTAGCCAGCCGCCGTGGAGCTGGGCGTCCTCGCGGGAGATCGACAGGCCGAGGCCGGTGCCGCCGGTGGTACGGGCACGGGCCGGGTCGGCGCGCCAGAACCGGTCGAAGACCATCTGGCTCTCCCCCGGCTTGAGGCCCACGCCGTGGTCGCGGACCGTCACGGCGACGGCGTCACGGTCGGCGCCCACGGACACGACGATGTCCTCGCCCTCCCCGTGCTCGACGGCGTTGACCAGGAGGTTGCGCAGGATCCGCTCGACACGGCGCCGGTCGACCTCGGCCATGCACGGCTCGCCGGGCAACTGGAACACCACCTTGCTGCCCTTGCGCTCGGCCAGTCCCTGGATGTCGCCGACGGCGCGCAGCACCAGGTCGCGCATGTCCAGGGACTCGGCGTCCAGGGTGGCGGCGCCCGCGTCGTGCCGGCTGATCTCCAGCAGGTCGGCCAGCAGCGACTCGAACCGCTCCAGTTGGCTCTGCAGCAGCTCCGCGGAACGCCCCACCGCCGGGTCGGAGAAGGTGTCGCGGTACTCGTAGAGCATGTCCGCCGCGATCCTGATGGTGGTCAGCGGGGTGCGCAGCTCGTGCGAGACGTCCGAGACGAACTGCCGCTGCACCTGCGACAGGTCCTCCAGCTCGACGATCTTGTCCTGGAGGTTGGCGGCCATCTCGTTGAACGAACGGGCCAGCCGGGCCAGGTCGTCCTCGCCGCGGACCCGCATCCGCTCCTCAAGCCGCCCCGCCGCCAGCCGTTGCGCGCCCTGCGCGGCCAGCCGCACCGGGATCACCACCTGCCGGGTCACCAGGGACGCGATCGCCGCGAGCAGCAGCACCAGCACCGCCCCGACGGCGGCCAGCGAACGGCCCGTGATCGTCAGCGTGCTCTGCTCCTCCGACAGCGGGAACAGGTAGTACAGCTCGTACTGCCCCGCCTTGCCGCCGACGATCAGGCCGGGCTCGGAGGGACGGCCGATATAGGACAGCCGCCCGAAGGTGTGGTTGCGGGTGCCCGGCGGCCCCTTGGCCACCTCGTCCCTGAGGCGCTGCGGGACGCTCTCCTGCCGCAGCTCGTTGGTGGCGAACCCGTCGAAGTACGGCTCCCGCACGTCCCGGATGTAGACCTCGTACAGGCCGGAGGGGCCGCTGCGGGACTTCAGCCCGTTCAGGACGCTCTCCAGCCGCCGGTCCGCGTCCGCGCTGGACGGAGGGCTGCCCAGGTCGCGCTCGACGGCGCCCAGGCCCTCGTTCAGCTGGAGCTGCGCGGCCTTGATCTTCCCGTCCATCAGGGCGGTGGTGATCTGCTGCATCAGGAACAGCCCCAGGATCGCGACGACGATCGCGGAGATGCACAGGGTCGAGGTGACCACCCGTAGCTGGATGGAGCGGCGCCACCGCGCGTAGGCACGGCGGACCGCGCCGCGCAGCACCCGGCGTCCCGTGCCGAGCCCGCGGCGGGCGACCCGCTTGACCCTGTTCATCGCGCCCTGTTCATCGCGCTGCCCATCGCGGCCTGTTCATCGCGGCCTGTTCATCGCGGCCTGTTCATCGCGCCTGGCTCGTCGTGCGCCCGCGCGCCGCGGCGGCGGGCCCGGACGGGCTCGTTCAGGCCGGACCGGCCTTGTATCCGACGCCGCGCACGGTCACCACGATCTCCGGCCGTTCCGGATCCTTCTCGATCTTGGCCCGGAGCCGCTGGACGTGGACGTTCACCAGCCGGGTGTCGGCGGCGTGCCGGTAGCCCCACACCTGCTCGAGCAGCACCTCGCGGGTGAACACCTGGCGCGGCTTGCGGGCCAGCGCCACCAGCAGGTCGAACTCCAGCGGCGTCAGCGGGATGTGCCGGTCGCCGCGTTTGACCGAGTGCCCGGCCACGTCGATGGTGATGTCGCCGATCTGGAGCGTCTCGGGCGCCGGCTCGTCGGTACGGCGGAGCCGCGCCCGCACCCGCGCCACCAGTTCCTTCGGCTTGAACGGCTTGATGATGTAGTCGTCGGCGCCCGATTCCAGGCCCAGCACCACATCAACGGTGTCGCTCTTGGCGGTCAGCATGACGATCGGAACGCCGGACTCGGCGCGGATCTGCCGGCACACGTCGATGCCGTCGGCGCCGGGGAGCATCAGGTCCAGCAGCACGAGGTCGGGCCGGGTCTCCCGGAACGCCTCCAGCGCCTTGTCACCGTCGTGGACGAACGACGGCTCGAACCCCTCGCCCCTCAGCACGATGCCCAGCATCTCGGCGAGAGCGAGGTCGTCGTCGACGACCAGTACACGTCCTCTCATGGCCCTCATCGTCACAAAGTCGGGAGTCGGCGGCGTGCAGGGGAAGCAGAAGGCACACCTTGGCGTGCCAGGTTACCCGCGTTTGTCTCGTACATGACCCCTCCTCGCAAGCGGAACGACCTGCGTCCCCGCCCGCCACCGCGGTACGGCCCGTCCCGAGGGGCCCGAGGGCATGCGGCGGAGGGCGGCGACCGGCGGTGACCGGCGGCGAGGAGCGGGGCCTACCGCGGCCGGTGGACCGGCTTCCACCGCGCCCATCGTCCCCCGGCACGCCCGGACAGGCAATCGTGGTCCCCCGCCCGTGACAGGATGGCCGGACGAGTCATCCCCAGGGAGCCGGAAATGCCGATACCGGACGGCAGGGGCGAACGCGCCGTCCCGGACAGGGCGCCCCCGCTGGACATGGACGCGACGGTCGCGGGCGAGATCCCGTTCCGGCCGTTGTCGATCTCGGAGATGCTGGACGGGGCGATCGCCTGCGTCCGGCTGTTCCCGCGCGCCGTGCTGGGCCCGTCGCTGGCGATCACCGCGGTGATCCAGGTCGCCGGGTCCATCGCGGCCTACTACTTCGTGGGACGCACGGCCCGCGACGAGGTCAGCCCGGACTGGATCGTGCGGTCCGTCGGCACCCAGTTCGCGCTGGGGGCGTTCGGCCTGGTGCTGTCGGCGTTCGGGATCGTGGTGCTGGCCGGAATGCTCGGCCCGGTGCTGGGCCGGGCGCTGATGGGGTCGAGCGCGACGCTGCGCTCGACCTGGCGGGACACCCGGCCGCGGCTGTGGCGGCTGATCGGGATCGCGCTGATCGTCACGCTGCTGCCGCTGGCCGCCATGATCGTGCCGGTGGTGCCGTTCGTGCTGTTCCTGGCGGTGGAGGCGCATCCGGCGGCGATCCTGCTCGCCGCGGTCATCGGCTTCCCCGTCGGCGCGGTCCTCATGATCTGGCTGTACGTGCTGCTCGTGCTGGCCGCGCCCGCGCTGGTCCTGGAACGGGAGACGGCCGGCGGGGCGCTGGAGCGGGCCTGGACGCTGTCCAAGGGCCGCTGGTGGCGGACGTGCGGGACGCTGCTGCTGGCCATCCTCGTCACCGTGTTCATGGGCTTCTTCGCCTTGCGCATCCCGTTCCTGCTGATCCAGCTTCTGTTCTTCGGGGGCGCAGGGGACCAGTCCGCGACCATCCTGGCCCTCACCGTCGACACCGTGGGACGCATCGTCAGTTGGACGGTGGTGCTGCCGTTCGACGCGGGCGTGATCGCCCTGCTCTACATCGACCGCAGGATGCGCCGCGAAGGCTTCGACCTCGAACTGCGGGCCCGCGTTCACGAGAGCGCCGCCGCGCCCCGTGCCACCGGCAACGGGCAGGCCGCCGCCGGGGACGGCGAGGAGCCCGGCGACGACTTCGTCGCGCACTGGCGCGTCAGACCCTCCCTTCAGCCCGGGGCGACGAGGGGGACGCCATGAGACTCGATCCGATCGGCCGCGACGAGGCCCGGGAGCTGGCCCGGCGCGAGCTGGAGAAGCCGATCTACCACCGGGACGAGCCGTCCTGGCTGGAACGCTCGCTGGAACGCGTGGTCGACTGGCTGAACGAGCTGTTCGGCCACCGTCTGGTCCCCGAGGGGCGGGGCGAGGGCGGCGGCCGGCTCTCGCTGCTGATCATCCTGCTGCTGCTGGCCGTCGCGATCGCGCTGATCGCCTGGATCATGCGGGGACGGCGCAACACCCGTTCGCGGCAGGAGGCGCTGCTCGAGGAGGAGCCGACCACCGCCAAGGACCACCGCACGGCCGCCGAGGAGTTCGCCGCCGCCGCCGACTGGCCCAACGCGATCCGGGAACGCCTGCGCGCCCTGGCTCGCAACCTGGAGGAGCGCGCGGTGCTCGCCCCGCGGCCCGGCCGCACCGCGGACGAGCTGGCCGCCGAGGCGGGCGAGGCTCTGCCCGCGCTGGCCGACGACCTGCGCGAGGGCGTGCGGATCTTCGACGACGTCTGGTACGGCGACCGGCCCGGCAGCGCGGACGCCTACGCCCGCGTGAGGGACCTTGACGACAAGGTCCGCGCGGCCCGCCCCCGCCCGCTCGGCGACGGCGACGGCACCGGCGGCGCCGAGGACGGCGAGGAGGACGGGGACGCGGCGATGGCGGGCGCCGCCGGGGAAGGGGGCCTCCGATGGTGACCGGCACCGAGCAGGCCCCGGCCCCCGCCACACAGGGCGCGGACGGCGGGGACGTCCCGTCGGCACGGCAGATCACGGCGCGGCGCTGGAAGGCGTCGCGCAGCATCCTGGCCGCCGCGCTCGCGGTGATCGTGCTCGGGCTCGGCTTGGCCGCGCTGCGCCCGTCCGGCTCCGCCCAAGCCGGCGACCCCGAGTCCCCCACCAGGCGCGGCACCCGGGCGCTCGCCGAGATCCTGAGGGGGCACGGGACGCCCGTGCGGGTGTCCAGGGACGCCGGGGACGCCGCAGCGGCCGCCACCGCCGGGACGGTCCTGATCATCACCCGTTCGGAACGGCTGACCCGCTCCGACATCGCGCGGCTCCAGGGCGTCCAGGCCGACCTGCTGCTGGTCGAGCCCACGCGGGACGTGCTCGAAGCGCTGGCCCCGGGCGTGGAGAAGGCCGGCGACACCTTCGAGGAGACCGCCGAGCCCGGGTGCCCGCTGCAAGCGGCCACGCTCGCCGGACGGGTCGACTTCGGCGACTCCGACACCTACACCGCCCCCGCCGGAGGCACCGCCTGCTACCGCGACCAGGCGGAGACGGACTCGCGGGTGTATCGGCTCGTCCAGGTCCGCGCGGGCGAGCGGACGATCACGGTGCTCGGCTCCGGCACACCGCTCACCAACGAACGGCTGGACGAGGAGGGCGGCGCCGCGCTGGGCATGAACCTGGCCGGGGCGCGCTCCTCCGCGGTCTGGCTGATCCCCGACCTGCCCGAACCGGGCAGCGGCAGCGAGGAGGAGACCCTCACCGGCCTGCTGCCACTGGGCGTCAAGCTGTTCTTCCTGCAACTGGTCATCGGCGTCGTGCTGCTCGCGCTGTGGCGGGCGCGGCGGCTCGGACCCGTGGTGGCCGAGGCGCTGCCGGTGGTCGTCCGGTCCGCCGAGACCGTCGAGGGACGGGCGCGGCTGTATCGGGCGCACCGGGCCCGCGGCAGCGCCGCCGAGGCGCTGCGCGCCGGGGCCAGGGAACGGCTCGTCCCCCTCCTCGGGCTGCCCCGCAGCGCCGCCGACGACCCCGCCTCCGCACGGGAGATCGTCACCGCCGTCGCCCAGCGCACGACCTACGACGAGGCGATGGTCGGAGTGGCCCTGTACGGTCCTGAGCCTGCGGACGACGGCCAGCTGGTGGGCCTCAGCGACCTTCTCGACGACCTGGAAAGGCAGGTACGCACCTCGTGAACCATCCCGTCGGACTCGACAAGCAGGCCGCGGCCGATGACGCGCCGGCCGCGGCGGCCGACACCGCCAGGGCCGCCCTCCAGGCCCTCCGGGGAGAGGTCGCCAAGGCGGTCGTCGGCCAGGACTCGGTGGTCACCGGCCTGGTCATCGCGCTGCTGTGCCGCGGTCACGTGCTGCTGGAAGGCGTTCCCGGCACCGCCAAGACCCTGATGATCCGCACCCTGGCGCGCGCCCTCGACCTGGACTTCAAGCGGGTCCAGTTCACCCCCGACCTCATGCCGGGCGACGTCACGGGCTCGCTGATCTACGACAACCGGACCACGGAGTTCGAGTTCCGCGAGGGGCCGGTGTTCACCAATCTGATGCTGGCCGACGAGATCAACCGGACGCCCCCGAAGACCCAGGCGTCGCTGCTGGAGGCCATGGAGGAACGGCAGGTGTCGGTGGAGGGCTCGCCGCGCGCGCTGCCCGACCCGTTCGTGGTCTGCGCCACCCAGAACCCCATCGAGTACGAGGGCACCTACCCGCTGCCGGAGGCGCAGCTCGACCGGTTCCTGCTGAAGCTGAACGTGCCCGTCCCCACCCGGGACGAGGAGATCTCGATGCTCCAGCGGCACGCCACCGGCTTCGATCCCCGCGACCTGTCCGCCGTCCAGGCGGTGGCGGGCGCCGACGAGCTGGCCGCCGGGCGGGCCGCCGTCCGCACCGTCCACCTGGACCCGAAGGTCGCCGCGTACGTGGTGGACCTGTGCCGCGCCACCCGGCAGTCCCCGTCCCTGACCCTGGGGGTGTCGCCGCGTGGCGCCACCGCGCTGCTGGCCACGTCCCGCGCCTGGGCCTGGATGTCGGGACGCGACTACGTCACCCCCGACGACGTCAAGGCGCTGGCCCGGCCCACCCTGCGGCACCGCGTCCAGCTTCGTCCCGAGGCGGAGCTGGAGGGCGCCACCGCGGACGGCGTGCTGGAAGGCATCCTCGCCCACGTCCCCGCGCCGCGCTGATCCCCGGAACGAGGTGATGGTCTGATGGCGCTGACCGGACGGCTCGCCCTGCTCGCCCTGCTCGGCGCCCCCGTGCCGATCGTCGTGCAGAGCTGGTGGGCGCTGCTGGGCGTCTGGGCCGCGCTCCTGCTGGGCGTGGTCACAGACCTCGCCCTGGCCGGGAACGTGCGGGCGCTGCGCTTCCACCGCGAGGGCGACACCAACGTCCGGCTCGGCCAGACCGCCCGTGTCGCGCTGATCGTCGAGAACATGGGGCGGCGCAGGCTCAAGGCCGTCGTCCGCGACGCCTGGCCGCCCAGCGCCGGCGCGGCGCCCCGTACCGTACGGGTGGACGTGCCCGCGGGTGAGCGCCGCCGCGTCGAGATCACCCTGCGTCCCACCCGGCGCGGCGACCGGCAGGCGGTCACCGTCACCGTCCGCTCCCGGGGGCCGCTCGGGCTGGCCGCCCGGCAACTGTCGCGCCCCGCGCCCTGGACGGTACGGGTGCTGCCCGCGTTCCCGTCCCGCCGCCACCTGCCCGCCAAGCTGTCCAAACTGCGGCAGCTCACCGGCCAGCACGTCGCGCTCATCCGCGGGCAGGGCACCGAGTTCGACTCCCTGCGCGAGTACGTGGACGGCGACGACGTCCGTTCCATCGACTGGCGCGCCACCGCACGGCGCGCCGACGTGATGGTGCGCACGTGGCGCCCGGAACGCGACCGCCGCCTGTATCTGGTGCTCGACACCGGCCGCACGTCCGCGGGACGCGTCGGCGACATCCCCCGGCTGGACTGCTCGATGGACGCGGCGTTGCTCCTGGGCGCGCTGGCGTCCCGCGCGGGCGACCGCGTCGACATGCTCGCCTACGACCGCCGCGTGCGCGCCCGCGTGGAGGGCGCATCCCGTACCGAGGTGCTCCCGGCGATGGTGCAGGCGATGGCCCCGCTCGAACCCGAGCTGATCGAGTGCGACGCCGCCGGGATGGTGTCCACCCTGCTGTCCCGGGTCCGGCAGCGCTGCCTGGTCGTGCTGCTCACCGAGCTGAACGGCGCCGCGCTGGAGGAGGGCCTGCTGCCGCTGCTGCCCCAGCTCACGTCCCGCCACCTGGTCATGCTCGCCGCCGTGGGCGACCCCCGGGTCGGCGAGATGGCCGGCGCCCGCGGCGACCTGGCCTCGGTGTACGACGCGGCCGCCGCGGAACGCGCCCGAGCCGAACGCCGCCGCCTCACCGCCGAACTCCGCACCCACGGCGTAGAGGTCGTCGACGCCCCACCAGAAGAACTGGCCCCCGCCCTGGCCGACGCCTACCTGGCCCTCAAAGCCGCAGGACGCCTGTAACCCTTCGCGTGGTCACCGGCGAGTTCCCCAGTACCCTCTAAGGGCGAGGAGCATGCAGACCCAGCCCTTATTACGGGCATCTTCCGAGGAAGTGGACGCAAATGGGCGCATTGCCGGAATGGATGTCGTCGCTTCCTGAACAAGGACTAACGGCGGAGGAATACGATCGGATGCCGGCAGAGCACTGCCGGAACATCGAAATCGTCGACGGAAAGATCGTCGTATCTCCCTCCGCGACCCCAAGGCACAACCGCATCGTCTGGCGGCTGGCAGGCGCATTGGAGAAAATCCTGCCGGAGCCGTGGCAGGTGACGATCGACGTCGACCTGCGCATCTCCGAGGTCCCGCTGACCAACCGGCGTCCCGACGTCATCGTCTTCAAGGGCGATCCGGACAAGATTCCGGTGCTCCCGTCGTCCACCATGCTCGTCGTGGAGGTCATGAGCCAGGGCAGCGTGAACACGGATCGTCTGGACAAGCCCGCAGAATACGCATCAGTCGAAATACCGTATTTCTGGCGTATCGAACGTGATAGCGCCGGGCTGATCGTCTATACGCACATCCTGAATCCCACCACCAAGAGCTACGCACCGGCGGGCGCCCACTCCCTCACGTTGAAGACCGATCGGCCCTTCCCCATGGAGATCGATCTGACCGCTCTGGTCTGACCCACTGGTCTGATCCGCCCGCTCAGGCCGGGTCAGCCGGAGGTGGGGGCCAGATCTGGGTGGATGTCGGCGTCGCCGGTCTCGCCTTGGCGGAGGGCTCGGCGGCCGAGGATGACGACGTAGGCGAGGAAGGCGGCCTCGGCGACCACGCCGAGGCCGACGCGCAGCCAGGTGGTGTGGACCCAGCCGGTGACGAAGCCCTCGATGAGACCGGAGACCAGGAGCGCCCCGATCAGGCCGAGGGCGATGCCGACCGCGGCGCGTCCCTCCTCGGCCAGGGCCTGGCCGCGGCGGCGGCGCCCCGGGTCGATCACCGTCCAGCCGAGTCTGAGGCCGGCACCGCAGGCCAGGTACACCGCGGTCAGCTCCAGCAGGCCGTGCGGCAGGATCAGGCCGAAGAAGATGTCGCCCTTGCCGTAGGCGAACATCAGCCCGGCGACGACCCCCAGGTTGAGCTGGTTGGCCACCAGGACGGAGATCGTGGGGATGCCGAGCAGGATCCCGAAGATCAGCGCCACCGCGGACACCCACGCGTTGTTGATCCACACCTGGAACGCGAACGAGGCCGCCGAGTGCTCGGTGTAGTAGTTGGCGAAGTCCCGTTCCACCAGCTCACGGATCTCGTACGGGGTGCCGACCGCCGCCTGCGCCTCGGGGCTGCGCGCCACCCAGATCGCCAGCGCCAGCGACAGCAGGTTGCCCAGCACCGCGCAGCCGAGCCACCACCAGCGCGTCCGGTACGCGGTCGCCGGGAACGACACCGTGGCGAAGCGCGACACGTCCCGCCACAGCGGGGCCTGCGCGCCCGCGACCGCCGCCCGTCCCCGCGCCACCAGCCCCGACAGCCGCCCGACCAGCATCGGGTCGGGCGAACTCGACCGGACCACCGACAGGTGGGTGGCGGTGCGCTGGTAGAGCTCGACCAGCTCGTCGATCTCCGGGCCGGTCAGCTTGCGGCTCGAGTTGATCAGCCATTCCAGGCGCCGCCACTCGGCGTTGTGCGCGGCCACGTAGGCGTCGACGTCCACCCGGCGAGACTAACGCCTGAAACTCACCGGCGCCGCTGCGATACGGGCACAATGGACACGCACCGCCCGCTCCGGAGGAGGCCCCTTGCCCCAGCTCGTGACCGGCGAGGCCGTCGCGCTCGACATCCGGGTGGCGCGGCTCGCCAGCCGGGGATGCGCCCTTCTGCTGGACCTGTTCTTCCAGATGTTCATCCTGAACGTGCTGCTCTACCTGGCCGGGATGACCGCGCTGATCGCCGACGAGGCGTGGTCGATCGGGCTCAGCATCCTGGCGGTCGCGCTGGTGATCGTCGGGTACCCGTGCATGTTCGAGACCCTGTCGCGGGGCCGCACACTGGGCAAGATGGCCGTCGGGTTGCGGGTGGTGGCCGACGACGGCGGCCCGATCCGGTTCCGGCAGGCGCTGGTGCGGGCGCTGGCCGGGTTCGTGGAGTTCTTCGTCCTGTACGGGGCGCCCGCGCTGCTCACCTCGCTGTTCAACCGGCGCGGCAAGCGTCTCGGCGACCTGTTCGCCGGCACCGTCGTCATCCAGGAGCGGGTGCCGCACTCGGCGCTGCACGGCCCGGTCGCGGTGATGCCGCCGCAACTCGCCGGGTGGGCGCGCACGCTTGAGGTCTCGATGCTGTCCGACGAGCTGGCGATGACGGCCCGGCAGTACCTGTCCCGGTTCTGGGAACTGCGCCCCGAGATCCGGGACGAACTGGGCGAGCGGATCGCCAGGCAGGTGCTCGCCGTGGTCAGCCCGCCCCCGCCGCCCGGGGTGCGCCCGGAGATCCTCATCTCCGCCGTGCTGGCCGAACGGCGCCGCCGGGAGGAGTGGCGCCTCTGGCAGCGCCAGGAACGCCGCAGGCGCAAGCAGGGCCACGCCTGGCCCCCTGCCGTCCGGCCGCCCGCCCCCGTGCCCGCGATGGCCATGGCGGGGGCGCCTCCGGCCGCTCCGGCGCGGCCAGGGCCGCCCGCGCCTCCGCCGTTCAGCGATCCGCAACCCGGTCAGCCGCGGTTCCTGCCGCCGCCCGACTATGGCGCCGGCCCGTACCAGCAGGTCCTGAACCGCCCGCCCGGCCCGCCGCCTGGCTGGCCGGGGCCGCCTGGTCCGCGGCCGCGGTACTGACTCAGGGCAGGGACGCCAGGCTGGGCGGGGTCTCCAGGTCCGCCAGCTCGATGCCTGGGGCGTCCAGGACCACGTCCCCAGCAAGGTGGAAGACCTGCACCTCGCCTGTGGCCAGATCGGCCACCTCGTAGCGCGCGACCGGCAGCGGTTCGGTCTCGGTCTCGTAGGTGGTGACCTCCGCCAGGCGCCACCGCCGGTCGACGGTCAGCGCGGACAGCGCCGTTCCCGTGATCTGGACGAGCCGGATGTCGGCGTGCCCGCCCGGCTCCAGCCGCAGCGAACGCGACACCGCCACGAGGAACCCGGGCGACTCCCCCAGGAAGCCCAGGGCCCGCACACTTCGTTCCGTGGCCTCCGGACCCCCTCCGCGCACCCAGATCAGGTCGTGCCCGCTCACACCGCCGCGGATCCACCAGTCGGGACCGGCCAGCTCCACTCTCATCTGCCGCCAGCGGGCGTCCACGACCAGGTCCACGCGCACCCCGTCCGAGCGTTCACCGACATAGCGCCAGCCTCCGGCGCCCGGCGCGCACTGGAAGCGCTCCTCCAGGTCCGGCTCCAGGTGACGGTACGTTCCGCGCGGCACGGACGGCGCCTCAGGAGCCCAGCCGCCAGGAGTGCAGGTAGTGCTCCTGGGCATCGGTGAGGGTGTCGATGCCGATCTCCATCGAGGCCAGCTTGAGCCGCGCCACCTCGGTGTCGATCTCCTTCGGCACCTGGTGCACCGCCGGTTCCAGCGACGCGTGCGCGGACGCCAGCCAGGCGCAGGTCAGGGCCTGGTCGGCGAACGACATGTCCATCACGGCGGCCGGGTGGCCCTCCGCGGCGGCCAGGTTCACCAGCCGCCCCTCGGCCAGCAGCACCAGCGTCCGGCCGTCCTCCAGCACGTACTCGTCGGCCTGCGGGCGGACGCCCCGGTGCACGTCCACCGCCAGTTCCTCCAGCGCCCGCACGTCGATCTCGACATCGAAGTGGCCGGAGTTGGCGAGGATCGCGCCATCCTTCATCACCCGCAGATGCTCGGCGCCGATCACGTCCCGGTTGCCGGTCACGGTGATGAACACGTCCCCCTGCTTGGCGGCCTCGGCCATCGGCTGGACGGCGAAGCCCTGGAGCGCCGCGTCCAGCGCCTTCACCGGGTCGATCTCGGTCACCACCACCCGTGCGCCCAGCCCCCGCGCCCGCTCGGCGAGCCCGCGGCCGCAGTAGCCGAAGCCCGCGATCACGACGGTCTTCCCGGCCAGCAGCGTGTTGGTGGCGCGGACGATGCCGTCCAGCGTGGACTGCCCGGTGCCGTACCGGTTGTCGAACATGTGCTTGGTGTCGGTGTCGTTCACCGCCACCACCGGGAACCGCAGCGCCCCCTCACGCACCATCTGGTGCAGCCGGATGACGCCCGTGGTGGTCTCCTCGCACCCGGCCTTCACCGTGCCCAGCAGGTCCTGCCGCTCGGTGTGCAGCGTGTTGACCAGGTCGCAGCCGTCGTCCAGGACGAGGTCGGGCGCGGTCTCCAGCGCCTGGCGGATGTGCCGGTAGTACCCCTCACGGTCGGTGCCGGACCGCGCGAAGACCTCCGCGCCGTACTCCTGGACCAGCGCCGCCGCCACGTCGTCCTGCGTGGAAAGCGGGTTGGACGCCGCCAGCGCGACGCTCGCCCCGCCCGCCTGGAGGGTACGGACGAGGTTCGCGGTCTCGGTGGTCACATGCAGGCATGCCGCGATCCTGAACCCGTCCAACGGCCGGTCCTCCTCGAACCGCTCCCGGATCTGCCGCAGCACCGGCATCGTCCGGTCGGCCCACCCGATCCGTTTCACGCCCTCGTACGCAAGCGAGACGTCCGCGATGTCGCTCATCTGCTCCCTCATGAGAACTGCCGGACGGGCACGACCCGTCCGGCAGTCCCTTATACCTCAGCCGTCCAAGCGACGATCTCAGCCGGTCCGCCCCAGCCCGTGACAACCCAAGCGTTGCACCCCCTCGCACCCACCCCAGCCCCGGACGGCGCCCAGGCGTTGCGATCGCGACCGAAGGCAGGGGCGAGCGCCAGCGAGACCCTGATCGCGAAGCGAGCCCCCAGGGCGAGTCGAAGCGATGCAGCGATCACACGCAAGCACGACAAGCGACGAGCCCCCAGGCGAGGAGCGCAGCTCGTGCTTGCCAATAAACACAGCACCCACCCCAGCCCCTCACCCCAGCCCCGAACGGTCGCCCAAGCGTTGCGATCGCGTCCGAAGGCAGGGGCGAGCGCCAGCGAGACCCTGATCGCGAAGCGAGCCCCCAGGGCGAGTCGAAGCGATGCCAGCGATCGCCGCAAGCACGACAAGCGACAAGCCCCCAGGCGAGAAGCACAGCTCGTGCTTGCAATAAACACAGCCGCACCCACCCCAGCCCCCAACCCCAACCCCGAACGGTCGCCCAAGCGCTGCGATCGCGACCGAAGGCAGGGGCGAGCGCCAGCGAGACCCTGATCGCGAAGCGAGCCCCCAGGGCGAGTCGAAGCGATGCCAGCGATCGCCGCAAGCACGACAAGCGAGGAGCGCCAGCGACGAGCGCAGCTCGTGCTTGCAAATGAACTCAATACCGGTAGTGGTCGGGCTTGAAGGGGCCCTCGACGTGGACGCCGATGTAGGCGGCCTGCTCCTTGGTGAGGGTGGTGAGCTTGACGCCGAGCGCGTCCAGGTGGAGGCGGGCGACCTTCTCGTCCAGGTGCTTGGGCAGGACGTACACGCCGACCGGGTACTCGTCGGTCTTGGTGAACAGCTCGATCTGCGCGATGACCTGGTTGGTGAAGGAGTTCGACATGACGAACGAGGGGTGGCCGGTGGCGCAGCCCAGGTTCATCAGCCGGCCCTCGGCCAGGACGATGATCGAGTGGCCGTCGGCGAACCGCCACTCGTGCACCTGCGGCTTGATCTCGATCTTCTCGATGCCGGGCAGCCGGGCCAGCCCGGCCATGTCGATCTCGTTGTCGAAGTGCCCGATGTTGGCGACGATCGCCTGGTGCTTCATCGCGGCCATGTGGTCCGCGGTGATGATGTTGAAGTTGCCGGTGGCGGTGACGAAGATGTCGGCGGTGCCGACCACCTCCTCCAGGGTGGTGACCTGGAAGCCGTCCATCGCCGCCTGCAGCGCGCAGATCGGGTCGATCTCGGTGACGATCACCCGCGCGCCCTGGCCGCGCAGCGCCTCGGCGCAGCCCTTGCCGACGTCGCCGTAGCCGCACACGACCGCGACCTTGCCGCCGATCAGCACGTCGGTGGCCCGGTTCAGGCCGTCCACCACCGAGTGCCGGCAGCCGTACTTGTTGTCGAACTTGGACTTGGTCACCGAATCGTTGACGTTGATCGCGGGGAACAGCAGCGTGCCGGCCTTGGACATCTCGTAGAGCCGGTGGACCCCGGTGGTGGTCTCCTCGGTGACGCCCTTGATCCCGGCGGCGGTCTCGGTCCAGCGGCCGGGCTTCTCGGCGATGGTGCGGCGCAGCGTGTCGAGGATGATGCCCCACTCCTCGGGGTCGTCCTCGGACGCGGTGGGGACGGCGCCCGCCTTCTCGTACTCGGCGCCCTTGTGCACCAGCAGCGTGGCGTCGCCGCCGTCGTCCAGGATCATGTTGGGGCCGGACCCGTCGGGCCACTGGAGCGCCTGGTCGGTGCACCACCAGTACTCCTCCAGCGTCTCGCCCTTCCAGGCGAACACCGGGACGCCCTTCGGGTCGTCGGCGGTGCCGTCCTTGCCGACCACCACCGCGGCGGCCGCGTGGTCCTGGGTGGAGAAGATGTTGCACGACACCCAGCGCACGTCGGCGCCCAGCTCCACCAGCGTCTCGATCAGCACGGCGGTCTGGATCGTCATGTGCAGCGAGCCCATGATCTTGGCGCCGCGCAGCGGCTTCGACTCCGCGAACTCCTTGCGCACGGCCATCAGGCCGGGCATCTCGTGCTCGGCGAGCCGGATCTCCCGGCGCCCGAAGTCGGCCAGCGACAGGTCGGCGACCTTGTAATCCATGCCTGCGTAACTCCTCGTGTGTCCACTCGGGTCGGCGCCCGCCGCACCGCCGATCGGGGTGGGAGAGCCGGATCTTGCCGCGAGTCTAGGCCCGGCCCCGGCCCGAAGGCACGAGCGGAGCTGACTTTCTCACACTAATTTGTCAGAATCGACTCCATGCGCATCACGGAGGCCGCCCGGCGCCTCGGAACGTCCCCCCGGATGCTCCGCTACCGCGAGAGCCTGGGGCTGCTCCCCGCCACCCGAGAGCCGTCCGGCGCGTCCCGGACCCCTGTCGCCAACGGCCACCGCCGCTTCGGCGACGCCGAGCTCCGCGCCGTCGCCCTGGCCCTCGCCCTGGAGAAACGCTACGACGTCGGCCCCGCCGAACTGGCCTTCGGCCTGCGTGTCCTGGCCGAACCCGAAGTCCAGGCCCGCGTACGGGAACTCGGCGAACGCATAGGCCGCCTCTCCGCACCCCCGGCCCGAGCCCTCGACTTCGAAAAGGAGAAAGCCCTCCGCCTCCTCCAACGCCGCCGCCCCACCTGATCTCAGCGTTGCCCGCCCCGAAGCGAGCGTCGCAGGCATCCGGGTGCGCAACGACCACAGGAATCCGCGAGCCGATATCGCAGCATCCGTCACATATTCATCACATCATCAGCGAGTCGCCTGGCATCAGTGAGGATTGCCTCGACCTCGGCATCACTCGCGGAGCCCTCATCACGCACGAGAGGACGCGTTCGGCGAAAACGTCGAATGACGATCGCGCCTGCGCCACGAAGGCCACGACCTCGATTCCCGGCACGTACTCGCCGTCTCTGATAACCGCCATCTCGAACAGGGCCGCCGAGACAAGAGCCCCCGTAGCCGTGCGCCGACTGCCCGGATCCAACTCGTCGAGCAGGCGACCGTGCTCGTCGCCCGCCCCTCAGAAGAGCGCGTCGAATTCCTTATCATTCACGGGCATTGCCTCTCTCAAGCCTCCCGTTCACCCAATCGAGGAATCCCTGCACGCCATAGGCAACGGCCACACGAAAACGGGGGCGCGGGCGTCGCCCTCATCACCGCCGATCAGCCCTGGTCAGCGTTGTTCGCCGGGGACGACGACGCCTGCTTCGTAGGCGAGCATGACGGCTTGGGCGCGGTCGCGTAGGCCCAGTTTGGTGAAGACCCTTGCCACGTGGGTTTTGACCGTGTGTTCGCTGACCACCAGGCGTTGGGCTATCTCGCTGTTGGAGAGGCCGCCCGCGATGAGGGTGAGGACTTCGGTCTCGCGGGCGGTCAGGGTGGACAGTTCCGAGGGGGGCTGCGGGCGGTTGCGGCGCTGGCGGGTGAACTCGCGGATCAGGCGTCCGGTGACCTGGGGGGCGAGCAGGGAGTCGCCGCGGGCCACGACGCGGACGGCGGAGACCAGCTCGTCGGCCGTGGCGTCCTTGAGCAGGAAGCCGCTGGCGCCGACGGCCAGGGCCTCGTAGACGTACTCGTCCACGTCGAAGGTGGTCAGCACCAGGACGCGGACGCCCGTGGCCCACGGCTTGGCCAGGATCCTGCGGGTGGCCTCGATGCCGTCCATGCCGGGCATCCGGATGTCCATGACGACCACGTCGGGGCGGGTCTCCTCGGCCAGCCGGACCGCCTCCCGGCCGTCGCCCGCCTCGCCGGTGACGGTGATGCCCTCCTGGGCGTCCAGCAGCGCGGCGAACCCGGCCCGCACGATCGTCTGGTCGTCGACGATCAGCACTTTGATCATGCCGCCCGGCCTTCCGTCCGGCGGGACGGGCTCAGGGGCGTCCTGGTGGCGCGGGGGAACCGGGGTCACGGGTCGGGTTCTCCTCCCTCGTCAGCGGAAGCTCGGCCTCCACCACGAACCCGCCCTCGGCGGCCGGGCCGGCGGAGAACCGTCCGCCCAGCATGGTCGCACGTTCACGCATGCCCACGAGGCCATGTCCGCCGCCCTGTTCACCCGAAGCCGGGGTTTCGACCCGGGTCCGCCCGGCCGGGTCGCCGGTCGGCAGCACCATGGTGGGCGCGGACGCGCCGTCGTCCCGGACCCGTACCGCCAGGCGGTCGGGCAGGTAGGTCAGCTCGACGCGGACCCCGGCGCCCGGCGCGTGCCGCCGCGCGTTCGTCAGCGCCTCCTGGACGATCCTGTACGCCGACAGCTCCACCGTGGCGGACAGCACCCGGGGCTCGCCCCGCACGTCCAGGTCGACGTGCCCGCCCGCGCCGCGATGCTGCTGGACGAGCTCGGGCAGCCGGTCCAGGCGGGGCTGCGGGGCGGACTCCGGCTCCGGTTTCGCGTCGGCGCGCAGCACGCTCAGCAGCCGGCGCATCTCCACCAGCGCCTCCCTGGCCGTCTTGGCGATCTCGTTGTAGCCGTCCCTGGCCTCGGGCGAAAGGTTCTGCATCGTGTACGGCGCGGTCTCCGCCTGCACCGCGATCATCGACACGGAGTGCGCGACGACATCGTGCAGCTCCCGGGCGATGCGGGCGCGCTCCCGCATGACGGCCTGCTCCCGCTGGACGGTGTTGAGCCGGGTGAGGGTCTCGCTGGTGCGTTCGTGCGCCTCCGCCTGGGTCCGTCCGGCGGTCTCCACCGTACGGCGCGCGTCTCCTAGGCCGATGGCCGCCAGCACGGCGATGACGGTCGCGGGCCACGGCACGTCGTCGAGCGTGCCGGTGGCCAGGTAGACGACGGCGACGACCACGACGCTGCCCACCGCGAGCACGCCCGTGGACTGGCGCGGGAGCTGCTGCGCGAGCGCGTACAGCGTGTAGAGGGCCGCGAACGCGGTGCTCACCAGGACCGTCTGGCCCGTGAGCAGGCTGGCCGCGACCGCGCCCAGCACGATCGCCGCGACGGGACGCAGGTACTCCTTGCGCCACGCCAGCGGCAGCGTGGCCGCCAAGGCGAACCCTGCGGGGACGCTGACCGGGGACTCCAGTTGCGGTGCCAGTTCGGCGAGCGCGGCGACGGTCAGGGCGAGGCCGGTGAGCGGCGCGAAGTACCAGGACTCGGTGAACTCGTTCCAGGCGTGGATCCAGCGCGGCAGGGGCGCGGTGGCGCCGCCAGGCGCCATGCGGGTGTGCCCGTCGCTGCCGGGGCCCAGTGGACGCGAGACGCCACGCCCGTAAAGCCTGGCGCCGATACGGCGGCCGAGCGGTGCGAGCAGGTGCCCGATGCCGGTGAGGATCCACAGCAGGAGCTGGCCGACGCCCGCCACGACCCGTCCGGACAGCCGCCACGCGTGGTGGGCGACCGCCGGTCCGAACCCGGTGGCCGCCCCCCGCTCAGGCCGCGGCCCGCCGCCGGGTGGTGGTGGCTGGGGCGTCGCCGTCTGGGGGTAGTGGTCGTTGGTCACCCCCCAATACTGACCGCTGCGCGCCGTTTCGCACCTCACCGTGCGGTGTTATGCGGCGCCCCCTCATCCCCCTGCAGGACGACATCATGTCCCTCCTCTGGGTGGACGATCGCCGACCCCCGAGCCGCGTAATGTCGTGTTCGTGACCATCACGGTGATCCCGCTGGTCAGGGGGGCCCGCGGGGTCGCCGAGGTCACACCAGAACCACCCGGCTTCAGGGGTCCGGGTGGGGAGGCGCCCTCGCCGGCCGGTGGAGCCGTGTGCCCCGTCAGGGGCATGTCCGGTTAAGCCTGGGCTGGGGTCGACCGGTACGACGGCCGGCCGGCGAGGGGTCCGCGCGCGACGGGCGCCTCAGGACGAGGCCGGCGTCTCCGTCCCGCTCTCCTCCGGCGCGCTCTCCGTGCCCTCGCCGCTCTCCGCGCCCACCGTGCTCTCCGTCCCCGCCGTGGCCGGGGTGTCGAGGGCGGGCTCCAGGTAGATCAGCCGGGCCTCGGGGAACTGCGCCCTGATCTTCGCCTCGGCCGCGTCGATGCCCTGCGCCACCTGCGCCGCCGTGTCGTCGTGATTCACGGCGATCTTGGCGGCGATCAGCATCTCCTCCGGGCCGATGTACTGGGTGCGGATGTGGATGAGGTGGTCGACCTCCTCCACCGACTCCAGCGCCGCCACGATCTGCCGCTCCACTTCGGGATCGGCGCCCTCCCCGATCAGCAGGCTCTTGGTCTCGATCGCCAGGATGATCGCGATCAGGCCCAGCAGGACGCCGATGCACACCGTGCCGATGCCGTCCCAGACCCCGTTGTGGGTGACCACGGCCATGCTGACGCCGAACAGTGCCAGGATCAGCCCGACCAGCGCGCCCAGGTCCTCCAGCAGCACCACCGGCAGCTCGGGCGCCTTGGCCCGCCGGATGAACTGCACCCAGGACCGGCCGTTCCTGATCTGGTTGGACTCCTTGATCGCGGTGCGGAACGAGAAGGACTCCATGACGATCGCGACGATCAGCACGCCGAACGCCCAGCCGGGCGACTCCACGTGGTGCGGGTCGGTGATCTTGTGGATGCCCTCGTACAGCGAGAACGCGGCACCGACCGTGAACAGCACGACCGCGACGACGAACGCGTAGAAGTAGCGTTCACGGCCGTAGCCGAACGGGTGCTGGGGCGTGCGGGTCCGCTCCGACCGCTTGCGGCCGAGCAGCAGCAGGCCCTGGTTCCCCGAGTCGGCCACCGAGTGGATCGACTCGGCCAGCATGGACGACGACCCCGTGAACACGAACGCCACGAACTTCGACGCCGCGATCCCGAGATTGGCGGCCAGCGCGGCGACGATCGCCTTGGTCCCGCCCTCAGCACTCATGTATCCGCAATCCTTGCCTTGAGCTCCTGTATGGCCGACACCGGAGTCGGGTCGACACCCAACGCGATAGCCAAGTAAACCGTGATGTAGTCGGCAAGCGCGATCAAAGACGCGATTCTCTCCAGCGGATGATCGCCTTCGGCGGCGAGCTCGGTCACCGCCACGCCCCGCGCACGCGCCAGATCCACCGCGACCTCGCGGGCCTTGGCGACCTGCGGGTGCTCCTCGGTGTCGCGCAGAACGACCAGGTGCAGGCCGTGCTCGGCCTCGCCCGCCCGATCCCGGAAGAATTCGTCCTCGTCGGCCGCCGCCCCGCCCCCCGCGAAGAAACCGTCGAACGCCACCACCTGGTTGTGGGCCGCCTCGGGTAGCTCCCCGTACACGCCGGGGTACTTGGCGTTCTCGTTGAGCTGGCAGCAGAACCGGTACGCGGCCGTACCCGCGAGCGGCGACGTGCCCCACACCAGCGGCACATCCCCCATCAGGTCGAGCGCGACCCGCTTGGCCGGGTTGACGAACGGCTCGCTGCTCGGACGGCACCGATGCGCCACGTCCTCAAGGCGCTCGGCGGCCATCTCCAGCGTCGCGTCCGGCAGGTCCGCCAGCTTCAGGGCGCGGGCCGCCATCAGCAGCGGAACGGTCAGCCCCCACAACGTGGCACGCGGCTGCCCCACGGACCGTACCGGGACGAACAGCGCACGGGTCTGCTCGGCCAGCTCCGCGAGCGGCGACCCCTCCGTACCCACGAACAGCAACCGGCAGCCGCGCCGCGCCGCCTCCACCGCCACGGCACGGGTCTCCTCGGTCGAACCCGAGCACGACACGGCCATCACCAGGTCGGCCGCACCCACCCAACCGGGCAGCCGATAACCCCGGACCGTCACGATCGGGACGGGCCCGCCGCATACCGCCGCCAGCACATCCCCCGAAATGCCCGAACCGCCCATGCCCGCGACCACGATCGCCCGCGGCCGCCCGTCCTCGGCCAGCGTCTCCACGCCCGCCTCGGCCGCGCGCAACCGCGCCTCCCGCAACTGCGCCGCCGACGAGGCGACCTGGCGCAGCATCCCGCCCGGATCGGCGGCCTCGATCGCCCCGGGATCGTCCAGCCGTCCCGGATCGACCCCTTGGCTCATGGAGCAGGCGTCCTGGCCTCGTCCACGAGGAGCACCGGAATGTCGTCCCGCACGGGATACGCGTAGCCGCACGTGCCGGTGCAGACCAGCTCGCTGTCACCGTCCTCGGCGCGCAACTCGCCGCCGCAGTTGGGGCAGGCCAGGATCTCCAGCAGCCAGCCGTCCAGCTTCATCTCATCCCTCTCTCACGATGGCCAGGACCTCGTCGCGCACCGCCGCCATGGTCCGCTCGTCGCCGGCCTCCACGTTCAGCCGCAGCACCGGCTCGGTGTTGGACGGCCGCAGGTTGAACCACCAGTCGTCGGTGCCCACCGTCAGCCCGTCCAGCTCGTCGATGCTCACACCGTCCCGTCCCGCGAACGCCTCCCGCACCCGCGCGGCGGCGCCCGCCTGGTCCGACACCTCGCTGTTGATCTCACCGGACGCCACGTACCTGGTGTACTCGGCCAGCAGATCCGACAGCGGCCGGTCCTGCCCGCCCAGCGCGGCCAGCACGTGCATCGCCGCCAGCATCCCGGAGTCGGCGAACCAGAAGTCGCGGAAGTAGAAGTGCGCCGAGTGCTCGCCCCCGAACACCGCCCCGCTCTCCGCCATCGTCTGCTTGATGAACGAATGCCCCACCCGGGTCCGGACCGGCCGCCCCCCGTGCTCGGCGATGATCTCCGGTACGGCCTTGGACGTGATCAGGTTGTGCACGATCGAGGCGCCCGGGTACTTGGCCAGCTCCCGCACCGCCACCAGCGCGGTGATCGCGGACGGCGAGACGATCTCGCCCCGCTCGTCCACCACGAAGCACCGGTCCGCGTCCCCGTCGAAGGCCAGCCCGATGTCCGCCCCCGTCTCCCGCACCTTGGCCTGAAGGTCCCGTACATTCTCCGGGTTGATCGGATTGGCCTCGTGGTTGGGGAACGTCCCGTCCAGCTCGAAGTACATCGGCACCAGGTCGATCGGCAGCCCCTCGAACACCGACGGCACCGTGCGCCCGCCCATCCCGTTGCCCGCGTCCACGGCCACCTTCAGCGGCCGGATCCCCGACAGGTCCACCAGCGACTTCAGATACTCCGCGTACCCCTTGAGCAGATCGCGCCGGCTGATCCTCCCCGTGGCCCCGTTGCCGTCCGGAACCCCGCTCTCCACGAGCTCCCGGATCTCCCTCAACCCGGTGTCCTGCCCGATGGGCTTGGCCCCCGCCCGGCAAAGCTTGATCCCGTTGTACTTGGCCGGATTATGACTCGCCGTGAACATCGCCCCCGGCATGTCCAGCGCGCCACTCGCGTAATACAGCATGTCAGTCGACCCGAGCCCGGCCTCGACCACGTCCGCCCCCTGCGAGGTCGCCCCCCGCGCGAACGCCTCCACCAGCGGCTCCGACGAAGGCCGCATGTCATGCGCGGTCACCACGGACGACGCCCCCGTCACCCGCACGAACGCCGCACCGACCGCCTCCACCATCCCCGGATCGATCTCATCAGGCACCACTCCGCGAATGTCGTACGCCTTGAAGACCTTGTCGAGCCCCACTCTCGCCCCCCACTGCCCGGCAACCTGCGGAAGCCAAGAGCCTATCGCTGGTCTTATTGCAAGCACGAGCTGCGCTCGTCGCTGGCGCTCCTCGCTTGTCGTGCTTGCGGCGATCGCTGCATCGCTCCGACTCGCCCAGGGGCTCGCTCCGCGATCAGTTCCTCGCAGGCTCGGAACTGCCTCCGGACGCGATCGCAACGCCTGGCCGCCGTCCGGGCCTGGGGTCGGGGGCTGAGGTGGGCGCGACTGTGTTTGTTGGCGGTGCCTGCGGCGTCGGGCGCTGGGCGCCCTCCTTCTCCGGCACCGCGTGCGATCGCTGCATCGCTCCGACTCGCCCAGGGGCTCGCTCCGCGATCAGTTCCTCGCAGGCTCGGAACTGCCTCCGGACGCGATCGCAACGCCTGGCCGCCGTCCGGGGCTGGGGCAATGGGCTGAGGAGAGTGCGACTGTGTTCATTGGCAAGCACGAGCTGCGCTCGTCGCTGGCGCTCCTCTGTGTTTATTGGCGGTGCCTGCGGCGTCGGGCGCTGGGCGCCCTCCTTCTCCGGCACCGCGCGCGATCGCTGCATCGCTCCGACTCGCCTAGAGGCTCGCTACGCGATCAGGGTCTCGCTGGCGCTCGCCCCTGCCTTCGGACGCGATCGCAACGCTTGGGCGCCGTCCGGGGTTGGTCTGTCGGCTGAGGTAGTGCGAGGTGTGTTTGTTACCGAGAGGGGCTGAAGGGTGGTGATGAGGGGCTTTTGTGTGGGGGTGGGGTGGGGCAGAGGGACTGTGGGTGGGTGGGTCAGTCTTGGGAGGGTTGGGTGCCAGCGGGTTGGGGGCCGCTGGGGTTGGTGGGGCCGGTGGGTTCGGAGCGTAGGACACGGAGGTGGCCGCGTCGTCCTACTTCGGTGCCCTGTCCTACCGGCTCCTGGATGCCTCCGGGGGTGGGCCGGGCGGCCTCCCGTACCGCGTCGGCCAGGGCTTCCAGGTCGTCCGCGCTGGGTTCGGTCTGCTCCTCGACGGGCAGCCGGACCAGCTCCCAGCCCATGGGCGCGGTCAGCCTCTCGGAGTGCTCCGCGCACAGGTCGTAGCAGTGGGGCTCGGCATAGGTGGCCAGGGGCCCCAGGACGGCGGTCGAGTCGCGGTAGACGTACGTGAGCGTGAAGACTGCGGGCGCCTTGCAGGCGGTGCGGGAGCAGATGCGGACGGGGCTCACGATGGCCGACCGTACCCCCCTGCCGCCGACTCCGCCACCACCCGCGGGTACGTGTCGCCGTTACCCGGTCTTTTCCTGTGGAGGGCTTACATACCGTGCTCCAGGCGGCGCGTTCGGTCGCCATGGACAGAAACCACTTAAACCACCCACCTCAGCCACCGGCCCCAGCCCCGGACGGCGCCCGGCCGTCGCGATCGCGAGCGAAGCCAGGGGCGAGCGCCAGCGAGACCCTGATCGCGGAGCGAGCCCCTAGGCGAGTCGGAGCGATGCAGCGATCGCACACTCCGCTGAGAAGGAGGGCGCTCAGCGCCCGACGCCGAAGCGGAGTAATCTAAACAGCGTGGCAGGCGTACGGCGCCGCGATCGGCATGGTCGCGGCCTTCGTGGCCCTCTGACGCCCCCGCGGACGCCGGTCAGCCGCACGCGGGCGGAACGCTTCGATGATCTTGTGCGGGACGAGGTGCGCAGGCTGGGGCGCCGCTGGGGGCGTGAGCTGGCCCAGGTGGAGTTCACGGTCGAGGAGGTTCCGGCGGTCGAGCCGTGGTTCGACGGTCCGGTCCCGCTGGGGCAGACGCGGCCGGGGACGGGTGGGCGGCCGGTGCGCATCGTGATCTTCAGGCGTCCGGTGGAGGCCCGCGCGTCGGGGGAGCGGGAGACGGGGCGGCTGGTCCGCGACCTGCTGGTGGAGGAGGTCGCCGACCTGCTGGGGTTGTCGCCGGAGTCGGTGGATCCCAGTTACGACTCGCCGGACGATTAGCCCTTCAGGGGGTTATGGCGGTTTGGGTGTCGCCTACGGGCGGCAGGTGGACGGTGGTACGCGCCGGGTTTATGGGCAGGGCTGTGATGAGGGCGGTGTCGCCCTTGCCCGTGGAGAGCGTCCGTACGGCGTGGACAGGTCCCGAGCCTGGTTGGGGGACGATGACGACGCCGTAGCCCTTCTCGGCGGCCGTGAGCTTGACCTCCACGGTGCGGTCCGAGGGCACCTTGATGGTCTTGGGCGTGCTCTGGGGTCCGAGGGGTGTGATCCGTACGGTGGCGTCGCCGCGGGGGGCGGTGAGGGCGATGGTGGTGTCGAACCGGTTGTCGGAGACGACGCCGAAGCCGCCGGGGGTGAGGGGCGGGGTGGAGGTGCCGTAGGCGATGTCGGCCCCGCGTTGCGCGCTGAAGCCGGCCACGATGGGACGGTCGGACAGGAGCCGCACGGCGGCGGGTTTGCCGGTGAGGGCGCGGTCGAGGTCGAGGGTGGTGACGGTGCCCGCGGGCGCGTCCAGGGTGTCCTGGCCTTGGGGGGCGAACGTGCCGGTGGACGTGATCACCTGGAGTCGGATGGCGGCGTCCTCCTGGCCCGGTACCGCGACGAGCAGGCTGCGACGCCCGTTGCCGCCGGGGAGGCCCGGGACGATGAGCGAGGCCGCGGGCCCGGGGGATACGGGGAGCCATTCGACGCCCTTGCCGTCGCCGATCCGTACGCGGACGGACGCGGCGATGCGTCCGGTCGTGGCGCGGACCCGTAGTGACAGGTCGGAGGCCGTCTTGACGATCTCGCCCAGGCCCTCAGGGGACTTCCCCAGGCTCACCACTTTGGTGCTGTAGGGGGGTACCGGGATGCCGCGCCCATCGGGGGTGTCGAGCGGTCCTTCCCCGGAGAGGGCGGTGATGTCCACGGCGGCGGGTTCGGCGTCCACGTTGGTCAGGTGGACGTCGATGCTCTCTGCGGCGGTGGGTCCCGGCCCTAAGAACCACAGGTCGGTCCCTGGACGCGCACAGCGCAGCCCTGCCAGCCCACGGTCGTCGCCCTTCGGCCAGTGGGTGGTCTGTTCGGCCTCCAGGCCCGCGGCCATCGCGCCGGAGGCACGCACGGTGTAGGAGTCCTTGACGTCGCTGAGGTCCTTCGTCCACAGGCCGCCGGGGGTGGTGAGGGATCCGACACCGAGGCCGTTGGGCGTCTGCACGACGTCGGCGCGTCCCGGGGTACGGGCCTTCACCTTGAGGAGGTTCGGGGAGGCCCCCTGGACGCTCAGTCGTGCGTTCTCGCGGCCTGGGCACACCGATACGGCGGATGCGAGGGGGTCGTCCACGCCGCTGCCGAAGGCTTCGGCGGTCGCCTCGGGACGTGAGAGGGACGCCGCGCCGTAGAGGGCGGCGAGCGCGAGCAGGACGAGCGCGGCCGTGACGTAGCGCAGCCCGAGGAGGCGGACGATCCTTTCCAGGTTCACGAGCGCTCCTCGGAGGCGACCGCGACCTCGTCCTCATCTGCCAAGGCTTCCTCGACGGTCTCTTTGGAGGGTTCGGGGATGTCCGCGGCGGGACGGGGGTCGTGGTGGATACGGGCGCGCAACGCGTCCGTGCCACGTCCGGCACCGACCGCGGCACGGCGGGCGAGGCTTCCCGCAACCACCCGGGCCCGTTGCCCACGCCTGCGCCCATGCCGCCCAGCGCGCCCCGTTCGGCCGGAGGACGCGGCGGGCGCGGCCTCGGGAGGGGCCCCGGGGAGCGCGAGGACCACGACCAGGAGTAAGGCCACGCCCTGAACGGTCACCCAGATGTGCCGCAGCCACATGGACCGCGACAGCTCGAACAGGCCGCCGCGCGCCGGAATCTCGTACCCCTGGGCCCAGCCGTCCATCGTCCGGGACCCGACCTCGCGGCCGTCCAGCCCGGCGCGCCAGCCGCCGTCGGCGGGCTCGGTCAGCAGCAGGGTGCGGGTCGCCGAGCCGGGCGGGATCCGGACCCGCGCGGAGATCCCGTCGGGCGACGTGGCCTCCAGCGGGGTCACGGTCCCGCCGTCCAGCAGCATGAGGCGCCCGGTGGGCGACGGCAGCCGCCACAGGCCGAACGTGCCGGTGCGGCTGAGCCGGGTCAGTTCGGGCGTGGCGTCCAGGACGCGTGTCAGGGGGTCCCGCGCGGGACGGGGCACCAGGATGTACTGGACGCCCATCCGGATCAGCGCCCGCCCGTCGCCCGCGCGTCCCCCGGCCAGACCGGCGACGTGCCCGTCCAGGCGGCGGCGCACGTCCTCGCTCATGGGCGTCTCGGCCTCGCCCAGCATCGGGCGGGTACCGCGCAGCATCGTGTACGCGACCCTGCCGGTGGGCTCGCTGCGCATGACAAGGGTGCGCTCCCCCACCGACCCATGGACGAAGGCGGGGACGGCGTCGGGGTCGGTACGGCCGAGGGGGCCGCCCGCACCTGCGACCACCCACGCTCCGGCGGCGAGGACCGGGGTGCTCACCGCGGCCGCCACGATGAGGCCACCGGCGATCCGGTACGTCAGGTGCCGTGTCGTGAGGACGTCCACGGCGCGCCGTACGACGGCGGTCGCGGCCAGCAGCACCCCGGAGCCGGCCAGGAGCATCGCCACGCCGGGCCAGACGGCGGCGCGGTCGGCGCCCTCGGTGACGGTGGCCATGCTGGTCACGATCGCCACCATCAGCCCGAAGATCGCCAGCAGCCATCCGGTGAGCGCGAGCGTCCGGCGGCCGCGCAGCGCCAGCGCGCACAGGGCGACCAGCAGCAGCCCGTACAGCGTCCAGCGGGCCGGGGTGCCGGGGCCGCCCGGGTCGAGCGCCAGCAGGTCGCGGGCGGACGCGGCGGGCGTGACCGGGACGTGCAGCCCCGCCTCCAGCAGGAACCGGCTGGGATGCAGCAGCAGTCCCACCGTCCAGGGCAGGAGCAGCAGCGGCGGTACGGCCAGCGCGATGATCAGGTTGCGCCGGTCGCGGACGGCGCCGGGGCCGTCGCCGAGCTGCCCGAACAGCGCCCACATCAGCACGCCGGCGACCAGCGCGAGCGGCCAGATCAGCGGGACGAACGCCATCGCGGCCGTGAGCAGCAGCGCGACCGTCCACGCCGCGCGCCCCGTCAGTTGCAGGTCCGCCCGGTCCCGTACGCGTCCGCGCCCGGCGCGCCCGCCTCCCCGGCGCGGCAGCCCGAACATCCGGGCCGCCTGGACGGCCAGCAGCGGCAGCAGCACGATCACCACGGCCGTGCCGAGGCGTCCGCCCGCGATCGCGCCCGTCGATACGGGCAGGAGCGCGTAGACGGCGGCGAACCAGGCGCGCACCACCGGCACGGGGATCCGCGGGCCGCCCGCCGCCGCACGGCGCCCCTTCCGCGGCGACTCCACGATCAGGACCCGGGCGGCCAGGTACGCGGTGAACCCCGCCAGCGGCACGCTGCCGAGCAGCAGGATCGACACCACCAGCCACGGCTTGCCGAGCATCAGCGTGGACAGCGCCGCCAGCACCGCGATGTACGGGGGACTCCCGGCGTCGGAGCCGGCGCCGACCGGGTGCCAGCCGGACAGGTACTGGGCCCACAGGTCGCTCGCCCCGCCCCAGGCGGGGACCAGCGCGCCGCCGCCGAGCCGTCCCGCCGCGGTGATCAGGGAACGCTCGGCGGCCACGGAAACGGCGCACAGCCCCAGCATCAGCAGGACGACGGGACGGGCGAGCAGGCGCCGCAGCGGGCCGGGTCCCTCGTCGGCGAACTCGTCGTCCTCCGCGTCGTGGCGGCGGGACGCGGCACGGGCGGCGAGCCGGTTCGCGACCGCCTCGAACACCCGGCGCAGCGCGACACGGCGCGGCTGGAAGCGCCGCATGCTGTGGTAGACGCGGTTGCGGCCTTCGGCGCGAGCGGCACGGGCCTGGCGCATCCGGACCGGGTGGCGCAACACGTCACCCAGCGCGGCCAGCTCGTCCCGCGCGGCCTCCTTGCGCTTGACCGCGAGGAGGTACAGGACGCGGTGGAGGGTCGTCCAGACGTTGCGTACGAGGGCACGCGGTATCACGCGCAGCGGCAGGTTGGCCAGCAGGGCGTAGAGCGCGTTGCGGCGGTCGCGGCGGCGGCGCGACTCGGTGCTCATGCCGATCTCTCGGATGCCGCGCCAGGACGCCTCGGCGTGGTAGAGCACCGCGTCGCTGACCACGACCACCCGGTGCCCGGCCGCGTGCGCCCGCCAGCAGAAGTCGATGTCCTCGCGGAACAGCCCGAACTCGACGTCGAAGCCGCCGAGCCGCTCCCACACGTCCCGCCGCACCAGCATGCCCGCGCTGGAGACGGCCATCACGTCGCGCAGCCCGTCGTGCTGTCCCTGGTCGAACTCGCGGCGGTCGAGGCCGGTCTCGCGGCGGGCCGCGCCGTCCATGGCCACGCCGACCTCGCGGAGCGTCCGCCGGTCGTCCCAGTCGCGGAGCTTGGCGCCCAGCACGGCGGCGTTCGGATCGGAGTCGGCGACGCGCAGCAGCAACGCCAGGGCGTCCTGGGCGGGCGCGGAGTCGTCGTGCAGCAGCCAGACCCACTCGACGCGCTCGTCCTCGGGCACGTCGTCGGGCAGCGGGACGTCGAGCCGCGCGGCGGGATGCCGGAGGGCCTCGGCGACCGCCTCGCCGTACCCGGTGGTGCGGGGCAGGGTCAGCACGTTGCCGGCGCCGACCACCTCGGTGAGCACGGCGGGACCCCGGTCCGCGCTTCCGGTGTCAACCGTGACCACGCGTTGCACCGGGCGGGTCTGGGTCAGCAGCGCCTTCAGCGTCTCGGGCAGCCATCGCGCGCCGTCGTGGGCGACGAGGACCGCCGTGACGACATGGCGATCGAGAGTGGGCGACACGGGTCCGCTCGATCTGTGTTCCTGGACGGGGGGTGAACGATAGCGGGTGAGCGAGGGGGCGGGGGGCACATCCGATCAGAACGGATGGTGAGGGGCCGGGAACCGGAACAGCCGTGCCGGCCTCCCCGGCCGGCACGGCTGCCACCAGTACGCGTGACTACGCGTGACACTGTACGCGCGGCCGGGCCGGCCCGCCCCCGATCCGGTGGATCGGGACGGACCGGCCCGGCCGGTCGCCGCCGTCCGGCCGCGTGGTACGGGCCGGACGAACGGCCTGGTCAGACGGCCTGACGCTTCAGCTTGCGGCGTTCACGCTCGGACAGGCCGCCCCAGATTCCGAAGCGTTCGTCGTGCTGCAGCGCGTACTCCAAGCACTCCGCCCGTACCTCGCATGCCCGGCACACCTTCTTGGCCTCGCGAGTGGAGCCGCCCTTCTCCGGAAAGAATGCCTCCGGGTCCGTCTGCGCGCACAGGGCGCGCTCCTGCCAGCCCAACTCTTCACCGTCTGTGCCGTGCGCCAGCGGGATCACTACCTCGCTCACAGCGCACCTCCTAGCCCGTGGAGCCCCCTGGTCAATGCCTTCCCTCAGCTCCATCCCCCGAGAAGGCATAGAACTACACGCAGGAAATTACACGCGTGTGGCGCCCGCCCCGTCAAGCGGAACGAGTTTCCAGGGGGACAAACGCGACTAATTCGCGCTATGGCGGCCGGGTCTTTGGCCGAGATCATCGAAGATCCGTTAATCGCGTGTTACCGCGCCCGCGTTACCTCAGTGTGAAGGCCGGGTTGAAGGCCCGGTAGAGGGCTCACAGACCGAAGGGCCGGGTGGAGAAACCGTCACCACCGTCACTGCGGCGGGGGCGGACGGTTGTCGCGGTACCAGTCGCCGCCCTCGTCACGCTGCTCCCCCGACTGGCCGGAACCCGAGTCGCCGCCGGAACCGCCGTATGCGCGGGTCCATTCGCCGATGCCCTCTTCCTCCTGGGCGGGCTGCTGGTAACCGCCCTGGCCGTACTGCTGGCCCGCCTGCCCCTCCTGGGGCTGCTGCGGCTGCCCGTATTGGGGCTGGCCGTACTGCGGCTGCCCGTACTGGTCCTGCCCATAGCCGGGCTGGGCGGCGCCCTGCCGGTTCTCGGGAGCGGCCTGCTGGTACGGCTGCGCCTGGTAGCCCTGCTGCGCGTACGGCTGCTGCCCGTACTGCTGCTGCGGCTGCGGCTGGCCGAACTGCGGCTGGCCCTGCTGGTAGCCGGGGTACGCGCCCGGGGGCACCTGCCCGGGTCCCTGCGGGCGAACCGGCTGCATGAGCTGGAACACGGTGAACAGGAACCAGCCGGTGACACCGATCACCGCGAGCCGCGCCGCGCCGTACAGGAACACCGCGAGCTTCTGCCCGCCGCCCGCAAAGTCGGAGTCGACCAGCAGCGAGGAGAACCAGCACACCACGCCGAACAGCGCGATGCCGCCGAGCACGCCCAGCGCGCCCATGACGATGGTGCGGGCCTGGCGGGTCGGGGCGGGCCCGAGCGCGACCAGCGCCACCGCCAGCGCGAGCAGCCCGACCACGGCGGCCTGGGTGAAGAACCCGCCGGTGATCTCCGCGAACGCCCTGTACTTGAACCCGCCGCCGTCGGCGGCTCCGCCACCGGCGAGGAGCGCGATGAGCCCGGCGAGCAGTTGCAGCCCCGCAGAGGCGAGCAGGACCCAGGCGACCGGTTCGCGCAGGCGCTGCACGGCGTCCTTGTTCACGGCGGCATCTCTCCAATTGGTCCAGACGATGGGGTTCCGATCCAAAGCTTGGCACATCCGGGCGCCCGGCCGGTACCGGCTCACGAGGCGCCATAGGCTGACGTGCATGAGGAAAGAGGACGCATGAGGATCGTTGCCCTGGCCGGGGGCATCGGCGGGGCGCGGTTCCTGCGGGGGCTGCGCGCGGCCGCTCCCGAGGCCGAGATCACCGTGATCGGCAACACCGGGGACGACATCTCCCTGTTCGGCCTGCGGGTGTGCCCCGACCTGGACACGGTGATGTACACCCTCGGCGGCGGCATCAACGAGGAGCAGGGCTGGGGGCGGGCGGACGAGTCGTTCACCGTCAAGGAGGAGCTGCTCGCCTACGGGGTGGGGCCGAGCTGGTTCGGCCTGGGCGATCGCGACTTCGCCACCCACATCGTCCGGACGCAGATGCTGGCCGCGGGCTACCCCCTCTCGGCGGTCACCGAGGCGCTGTGCGACCGGTGGAAGCCGGGCGTCCGGCTGATCCCCATGACCGACGACCAGGTCGAGACCCACGTGGTGATCGACGATCCCGAACGCGGCCGGCGCGCGGTGCACTTCCAGGAGTGGTGGGTGCGGATGCGCGCGTCCGTCCCGGCCGAGTCGATCGCGGCGGTGGGCGCGGAGGACGCCAAGCCGGCGCCGGGCGTCCTGGACGCGGTCAGGGAGGCGGACGCCGTGTTGTTCCCGCCGTCCAACCCGGTGGTGAGCATCGGAACGATCCTGTCCGTCCCCGGCATCCGGGAGGCGGTCGCGGCCAAGACCGTGGTCGGCGTGTCGCCGATCATCGGGGGCGCTCCGGTGCGGGGCATGGCCGACGCCTGCCTGACCGCGATCGGCGTGGAGACCTCGGCCCGCGCCGTCGCCGAGCACTACGGGCCCGATCTGCTGGACGGCTGGCTGGTGGACGAGGCCGACGCGGCGACGGCGGAGGAGGGGATCGAGGGCATGGCCGTCCGTTCCCGCCCGCTGCTGATGAGCGATCCTGAGTCGACCGCCGCCATCGCCCGCGCCGCCCTCGACCTCGCCCTGGAGCTGAAGCGGTGAGGGTCGAGATCTTCGGGATCCCCGGGCTGCCCGAGATCCGGGAGGGCGACGACATCGCGGGGCTGCTGCCGGCGGGCCTGCTGGCGGACGGCGACATCGTGGTGATCACGTCCAAGATCGTCAGCAAGGCGGAGGGCCGGGTGCTGGTCGCCGCCGACCGGGAGAAGGCGATCGACGCCGAGACGGTGCGGGTGGTCGCGCGGCGGACGCACGCGCGCGGCGAGACCCGGATCGTCGAGACGCGGCAGGGCCTGGTGCTGGCCGCCGCCGGGGTGGACGCGTCCAACACCGAGCCCGGCACCGTGCTGCTCCTGCCGGAGGACCCGGACGCCTCGGCCCGCCGGATCCGCGCGCGCCTGCGCGAGCGGACCGGCCTGAACGTGGCGGTGCTGCTGTCCGACACGCTGGGACGGCCCTGGCGGATGGGGCTGACCGACAACGCGATCGGGGCCGCCGGGCTGCCCGCCTTGCAGGACTTGCGGGGCCGCGACGACGCGTACGGCAACCGGCTGGAGGCGACGATCACGGCGCTGGCCGACGAGGTCGCCTCGGCCGCCGAACTGGTCAAGGGCAAGCTGGACGGGGTGCCCGTCGCCGTGGTGCGGGGCCTGGGCTCGCTGGTCACCGAGGACGACGGCCCCGGCGCGCGGGAGCTGGTGCGCCCCGCCGACGAGGACATGTTCCGGTACGGGTCGGCCGAGGTGCTGCACGCGCGGCGGACGATCCGGGAGTTCACCGGCGAGCCGGTGGACCCCGCGGCGGTCCGGCGGGCCGTGGCGGCGGCGATCACCGCGCCGGCGCCGCACCACACCACGCCGTGGCGGTTCGTCCTGCTGGAGTCCGCGGAGTCGCGGACGCGCCTGCTGGACGCGATGCGCGACGCCTGGGAGGCGGACCTGCGGCGGGACGGCTTCTCCGAGGAGTCGATCGCCAGGCGGCTGCGCCGCGGTGAGGTGCTCCGCCGCGCTCCGTACCTGGTGGTGCCGTGCCTGGTCATGGACGGCTCGCACGCCTATCCCGACGCGCGGCGCGCCGGCGCCGAGCGCGAGATGTTCGTGGTGGCCATGGGCGCGGGGGTGGAGAACCTGCTGGTCGCACTGGCCGTGGAGGGGCTGGGCTCGTGCTGGGTGTCGAGCACGATGTTCTGCCGCGACGTCGTCCGCGACGTCCTGGACCTGCCGGACGACTGGGACCCGATGGGCGCCGTGGGCGTCGGCCATGCCGCCGCGCCGCCGCGTTCCCGTCCGCCCCGCGAACCGGACGCGTTCATCGAGGTGCGCTGACGCGCCGTGCCCGGGAAACCCCGGAATTCACGGTGGATTTCTTCGGGACCGGACGCCGGGACGTTGAATATCGCACCCGAAAAGGGCCGGGCGGAGAAACCGCCCGGCCCCGTTCATCCGGCCCTCAGGTGGCGACCAGCGGAAGGCTCGTCCGGCCGTTTCCGGAAAGGTTCTTCCCGAATTGGCCGACGCCGTCGGTGCGGCGGGACGCCTCCAGCCGCTCGGCGGGCACCTCACCGTACGTGGTGGTGCGCTGCCGGGCGGGACGGCCGGCCGCGGCGGCGATCGCCTCCAGCGAGCTGATCGTCTTGAACGAGCCGTTCTCCGAGCCCGCCATCCGGCTGATCGTCTCCTCCATCAGCGTCCCGCCGAGGTCGTTGACGCCGCCGCGCAGCACCCGGACGCACAGCTCGTCGCCCAGCTTCACCCAGGAGGTCTGGATGTTGGGGATGGCGCCGTGCAGCAGGATCCGCGCGAGCGCGTGCACGGCGAGGTTCTCCCGGACGGTGGGACCGGGACGTGCCAGCCCGGCCAGGTAGATCGGCGAGTTGTGGTGAACGAACGGCAGCAGCACGAACTCGGTGAACCCGCCCGTCCGCTCCTGGATGGAGCGCAGCAGCTTGAGGTGGGCCACCCAGTGCGCGGGCGTGTCGACGTGCCCGTACATCATCGTGGACGTGGTCGGGATGCCCAGCTCGTGCGCGGTGGTGACGACCTCGATCCACTGGTCGGCGGGCAGCTTGCCCTTGGTGAGCACCCAGCGCACGTCGTCGTCCAGGATCTCGGCGGCGGTGCCGGGGAGGGAGTCGACGCCCGCCTCCTTCGCGGCCTGCAACCACTCGCGGATGGACAGGTCGGTGCGGCTGGCGCCGTTGACGACCTCCATCGGGCTGTAGGAGTGCAGGTGGATGTCCGGCGCGCGCCGCTTCACCTCGCGGGCCAGGTCGAAGTAGGCGGTGCCGGGCAGGTCGGGATGGATGCCTCCCTGCATGCAGACCTCGGTGGCGCCGGCCTCCCACGCCTCGTCCACCCGGTCCCCCACCTGTGACAGGGACAGGGTGTAGGCGTCGGCGTCGGTGCGGCGCTGCGCGAACGCGCAGAACCGGCAGCCGGTGTAGCAGACGTTGGTGAAGTTGATGTTGCGGGTGACGACGTAGGTGACGTCGTCCCCGACCGCCTCGCGGCGCAGGTCGTCGGCGATCCGCATGAGGGCGTCGAGTTCGGGACCGGCGGCGTGCAGCAGCGCGAGGGCCTCGTCGTCGGACAGCCCGGCCGGGTCCTTCTCCGCCGACGCGAGCGCGGCCTTCACGTCCGCGTCGAAGCGCGCGGGCGCGCTCATCCTCTCGCGCAGCGCGTCCCAGTCGCCGTAGACGGAGTCGAAGTCCTCGCGGCGGTCGGTGGTGCGCCCGGTGGTGTCGATCTCGACGTGCAGCTCGGTACGGCCCGTGCCGCCGAACGACTCGTAGCCGCCGACGCCACCCGGGGCGCTCTCCGAACCGGGCTCCTGCCACGGGCGTCCCTCGACGACGGCGTCCTCCCGGGCCAGGCCGGTCTCGGGGTCGGCCAGGGCGGCGACGTGCGCGGCGAGGCGCGGGTCGAGCCAGGGCTCGCCGCGCTTGACGTACTCGGGGTAGATCGTGAGCCGTTCCCGCAAGGTGAAGCCCTGCTCGGCGGTGCGGGCGGCCAGCTCGTCGATCTGCGGCCAGGGGCGTTCCGGGTTGACGTGGTCGGGGGTCAGCGGCGACACGCCGCCCCAGTCGTCGATCCCCGCCCGCAGCATCAGCGCGTACTGGTCGTCCACCAGGTTCGGCGGCGCCTGGACGCGCGCCTTCGGCCCCAGCACCAGCCGGGTCACGGCGATCGTCGCGGCCAGTTCCTCCAACTCGGCGTCCGGGGTGTCGCGCATCTTGGTGTCGGGCTTGGCGCGGAAGTTCTGGACGATCACCTCCTGGATCGCGCCGTACTCCCGCATCGTCCTGCGGATCGCGAAGATCGCCTCGGCCCGCTCGCGCGCCGTCTCCCCGATGCCGATGAGGATGCCGGTGGTGAACGGGACGTTGGTGCGGCCCGCGTCCTCCAGCACCCGGAGCCGCACGGCGGGGTCCTTGTCCGGCGACCCGAAGTGCGGGCCGCCCTTCTCGGTGAACAGCCGGGTCGCGGTCGTCTCCAGCATCATCCCCATCGAGGGCGACACCGGCTTGAGCCGCTGGAAGTCACGCCACCCCAGCACGCCCGGGTTGAGGTGCGGCAGCAGTCCCGTCTCCTCCAGCACGCGCACGGCCATCGCCCGCACGTACGAGAGCGTGTCGTCGTAGCCGTGCGCGTCCAGCCACTCCCGCGCCTGCCTCCACCGGTCCTCGGGACGGTCGCCGAGGGTGAACAGCGCCTCCTTGCACCCGAGCGCCGCGCCCTGCCGCGCGATCTCCAGTACCTCGTCCGGGCTGAGGAACGGCGACTCCAGCCGATGCGGGACGGTCGCGAACGTGCAGTAGCCACAGCGGTCCCGGCACAGCCGGGTGAGCGGGATGAAGACCTTGCGGCTGTAGGTGATGACGCCGGGACGGCCCGCCGCCTCCAGCCCCGCGTCCCGGGTCCGCGCGGCGTAATTCAGCAGGTCGTCAAGCTGCTCGCCGCGTGCGTGCAGCAGAGTGGTGGCCTCGTCCAGATCCAGTGTCTTGCCGTCGCGCGCCCTGGCCAGCGCCCGCCGGAGGGCGCTCTCGGTCACGCCGCCCCCGCTCATGGCCTCGCCTCCGCTCGGCGGCTCGCGACCGCCTCACTCGAAGTGCTCATGAAGCGCACTCTATGCCAAGCGTCATAGAAAATCCGAGGGGCGAAGGCCACGAACTACGCGATCAGGAACATTCGGCACAGCCGCCGCACGGCCGAATCTATTCCCCCTCGGGCACTCCGCGCACGAGGAGGGGGAGGCGGGCGGCCAGCGCGTCGGCCGAGGCGCGCAGGGCGTCCAGGACCGCGCGGACGGACGGCCGCACCTCGGCGCCCACCCTCGTCCACATCACCATGCGACGCTCGACACTGGCCTCGGCGAGGTCGACCGGCACGACACCGACCTCCCTCTCCGCGACCGCCAGATAGGGCAGCAACGCGGCGGCCCGCGCCCGCGCCACCATCGTCAGGACCACCAGGACGTCGTTGGACCGGTACCGCACCTGCGGCCGGAACCCGCCCAGCTCGACGCAGGTGCGTTCGAGCAGGTCGGCGAGGTTGGTGCCCGCGCGGCTCGTCGCCCAGGCGCGACCGGCCAGAGCGGCCATCGACACCGGCCCGGTCCCGGCCAGCGGATCGTCCTCCGCGAGCACGAGCCGCATCGGCTCGGTGATCAGCACCTCGGCGGCCAGTTCGGGACGGTGCGGGCGGGGCAGGTGGCTGTACTCGTCGGTCAGCACGACATCGATCTCGGCCATCACCAGCGCTTGCAGCACCCGGTGGAACTCCTCGTCCAGGACGTCCACCACCAGCTCCGGATACGCCTCCGCCAGCCGCGGCAGCGCGGGGGCGAGCACGTGCAGCAGCGCCGTCTGGAAGCCGACCAGCCGTACCACGCCCGCGACCCGGCCGCTGGCGGCCAGCGTCTCCTCCTCCGCACGCTGCGCCTGAGCCAGCAGCGTCTCGGCGTGACCGGCCAGCGTCTCCCCCGCCGCGGTCAGCCGCAACCGGCGCCCAACCCGTTCGACCAGCTCGACACCGGCGTCCTTCTGCAACTGGGCGAGCTGCTGCGACACCGCGGACGGGCTGTAGCCCAGGGCGTCCGCGGCGGCGCCCACCGTGCCGCGCAGCTTGAGCTCGCGCAACATCCGTAACCTGCCGAGATCCAACATTGTGAAGCGATTCTTACACGAATCCTGCAGTAACTGTCGCTGGACCTGAATGATTCAGCGAACGAGAATGACGTCACCGCGGTCAGTGAAGGGCCCCTGGCCAGGGCTCACCCCAACCGTTCCCACCGCAAGGACACCATCATGTGGATCATCCTCCTCCTCGTCGCCCTGGCCGTCCTCGGACCGCTGTTCGGCACCGACACCCGCGACGGCCTCGACTGGAAGCCCGGCCACTTCTGGCGGCGGCCCACGCACCGCTACGACGACATCCCTCCCGTAGGCGGCAAGCACGTCTCAGTGCACGATGCTTCGGCGCACGGTGGCGTCAGAAGCTCCGGTAGTCACGAACGGGAAGACGCGGTCCCCGGCGCGGCGGCGCCGCGCCGCCCAGTTCGAGCAGCCTGGTGACCCGGTGCCGGTGACCCGCGTACGGGGCGAGCAGTTCCAGCATCCCGGCGTCGTCCACCTTCCGCCCGGCCAGCGACCAGCCCACCAGCCCCGGCAGGTTGTAGTCACCGACGGAGACGGCGTCGGCGTCGCCGACGGCCCGCTGCCGGATCTCCGCCGCCGTCCACACGCCGATCCCCGGCAGCGAACGCAGCCGGGGCTCGGCCGCGTCCTCCTCCAGCCGGTCCGCGACCCGCGCGGCCCCGATGATCGTCCTGGCCCGGACCGGCTCGGCGCCGGACCTGTGCCACTCCCACGACGGGATCCCGACCCACACCTCGGGCGGCGGCGGCACCCGCAGCGCCGGATTGCCCGGGGCGGGACGCCCGAACCGGCGCAGCAGGTACGACCAGGCACGGAACGCCTCCAAGCCGAGGACCTTCTGCTCCAGCACCGCGGGGACCAGGGCCTCGAAGACGCGGCCGGTCCGCCCGATCCGCAGCCCGGGATGGCGCGCCGCCGCCTCCCGGACGACCGGATGCCGTGGCTCGAACTCCTCGGGGACGTCCCGCGCCCCCAGCAGGTCCGGGACCCCCTCCAGCAGCCAGTCCGCGCCCGGCCCCCAGGCGGCGGCCTCGACGACGTGCCCGCGCGCCCGCAGCCGCAGCGTCCCGGGGCCCTCCGGGGTGTACGAGGCACGCCAGATCGTCCCGTCCCGCTCGATCCGGAACGCCGGGTCCCGCCGCCCGCGCCGGTGCGGCAGCAGCGTCAGCCCTAGATCGACCACGAACCCCGGCTCCCACAACCGCACGCGCGGCGCGCCGTTGCCGGACCCGGCGGAGAGCTCGCCGGCGGCGGCCGCCTCAGGCATCCGCGGAGAACCGCACCGCCGTGGCGGGCAGCTCGACCTCGGGCCAGACGCGCAGACCGCCCCGCAGCTCGTTGCCGGGACCGACCACCGCGCCGTCGCCGAGGACGACACCGTCCAGCACCGCCCCGGGGCCGACCCTCGCGTCGTGGCCCAGCACCGAGTCGCGCACGGTGGCGCCCTCCGCCACGAACGCCCCGTCCAGCAGGACGCTGCCCGTCACCGTCGCGCCGGGCTCCACGACCGCGCCGCGCCCCACCGTCGTGCCGCCGCCGACCGCGGCGCCCTCCCTCACGTCGGCCCCTTCGAGGACCAGCAGCTCGCCGGGCGGGCCGGGCATGGCGGACGACTCCAGCCGGCCCAGCACCAGATCGCGGGAGCCTTGGACGAACGCCTGCGGGGTGCCCACGTCCAGCCAGTACTCCGACTCCACGTAGCCCATCACGACCGCGCCGGAGGCGATCATCTCGGGGAAGGTCTCGCGCTCGACCGACACGACCCGTCCGGGCGGGATGGCGTCGATCGCGTCGCGCCTGAAGACGTAGCAGCCCGCGTTGATCTGGTCGGTGACCGGATCCGGGGTCTTCTCCAGGAACGCGGTGACCCGGCCCCGCCCGTCGGTGGGCACGCAGCCGAAGCGGGACGGGTCCTCCACGGGCGTCAGGTGCAGCGTCGCCGCGGCCCCGGCCTTCTCGTGCAGCGCCACCTGGGACACCACGTCGTGGCCCGACAGGATGTCGCCGTTGAGGACCAGGACGGGCTCGTGGGAGCCGCAGGTGAGGGCGCGTGCCGCGTTCCGGATGGCGCCGCCGGTGCCGAGCGGCTCGTCCTCGCACGCGTAGACCAGGTCGACGCCGTAGGCGCGGTCGCCGAACGCGGCCTCGAACATCCCCGCGCGGTAGGACGTGGCGAACACGATGCGCTTCACGCCCGCCGCCTTGGCGCGCGCCAACTGGTGGGCCAGGAAGGGGACACCCGCCGTGGGAAGGAGGGGCTTCGGGGTGGAGATGGTCAACGGCCGCAGGCGGGTGCCCTGTCCGCCGACCAACAGGATCGCTTCCAAGAGGCTCCTTCCACGACTTCGACGACGGCCGGTCCTCGCCCCGGCCTCCTCGGCTGGAAACGGTCCGGCAGAGCCTACTGGCAACGAATGAACAACCGGGCGCTACCTGCACGGTCGGCTATCCGACACGGCCCTTTTCACCCCGGGGTGGCGTACTTGGCCACGGCCCGCTCGTACGACATCAGGTGCGCCTCGGCGGAGGCGTGCCAACTGAAGCCCTGCGAACGTTCGTAGGCGGCGTCGGCCAGGGCGGCACGCCGGTCCGGGTCCTCGATCAGGGCCTCCAGGGCGGCGGCGATGGACGACGCGTCCGGCTCCGTGTACGCGACGGCGTCCCCGCCGACCTCGGGCAGGGGACCGCGGCGCGTGGTGAGGACGGGCGCGCCGCAGGACATCGCCTCCAGCACGGGAAGCCCGAAGCCCTCGCCCCTGCTCGGCAGCGCCACCGCCAGCGCGCCGCCGAAGAACCCGGGCAGCGCGGGCCACGGCAGGTAACCGGGGCGCACCACGTTCAGCTCCAAGGGGACGGTGGACAGCGCCGCGTCGACCTCGTCGTCCCATCCGCCGCTGCCCGCCAGCACGAGCGCGGGCGGGTCGGGGTAGTCGGAGCAGGCCCGCACCCACCCCCTGATGAGGTTGGGCACGTTCTTGCGCGGCTCCAGCGCGCCCAGGTAGGCGACGTACGGGTGGCCGTGCAGGCCCAGCCGGTCGGAGACCCGCTTGACCTCGTCCGCGGACGGGCGGTGGAACACCTCGTGGTCCACGCCGTGGTAGGCCACGTCGATGCACGCGGGGTCGGCGCCCAGCAGCCGCACCAGCTCGTCCCTGGTGGCACGGGACGGGGCGATCAGCCGGGTCGCGCGGCGGGCCGCCGTGCGGGTCGCCGACTTGATGTAGGTGGTGCGCACCGGGTCGTGCACCTCGGGCTCGGCGAACAGCGTCACGTCGTGGATGGTCACCACGGTGGGACGGCCCGCCTGGATGGGGATCGTGTACGTCGGCAGGTGGATCACGTCCGCGTTCACCTGCCGCGCCACGTACGGCAGCCCGGACTGCTCCCAGGACAGCCTGGTCGCCCGGTGCGCCAGCGCGGCCGGGCCCTTGACGATCTGGGCCTGTGGCGCGAGCGTGCCGTACCGTTCCTCGTCCGCGCGCTGGCACGCCACGGCGAGGTCGGCCCCGAGCTCGTGCAGGGCCCGCAGCAGACCGTCGACGTACCGTCCCAACGCCCCGCGATCGGCGGGCACCGCGGTGGCGTCGAGCAGAATCCGAGGTGCCAAAGGTCCACCCCTATCCGGGCTTGGTGTTCTCTCTGGGGGCGGACCCCCAGTCCCCCAGGGCTACCGCCCGAAGGCCGGTGGAGTGAAAGGGGCTCACTCCCCCGTCCACCCCGAGCCTACGCCGAACAGGGCCGAACGTGAGCAACGCCACCCACTTCCTGGCGTAGCGCAACCCAGGTGAAACATTTCGTTGGGCTGGGCGTGGACCGGACGGTGACGATCAGTCACGCTTGCGGGCGCGGATCAGCACGATGCTGCCGCGCTCGTTGGGCGCCCTGCGGTCGGTCATGGCCACCAGCGGGATCAGCGGCGCCGCCGCGTTGAAGCCGACCTTGCCTCCGTACGCCGACAGCGACAGGTACAGCCGCTCGGCCGCGGCGGTGCGGAACTGGTAGGAATGCTCGATCACGTCGAGCCCCCGCACGTCCATCAGCTTGCCCAGGCTCTCGTGGGTGTAGGTGTGCTGGACGTGGTACTTGGCCTTGTGCGCGTCGCGCAGCTTCGGCCAGGCGTCGGCGCGGCTCAGCACGTCGGCGGACATGAAGATCTCGCCGCCCGGCCTGAGCACGCGGGCCATCTCGTCCAGGGACCTGCCACCGTCGTCGAAGTGCTCGATGGCGCAGACCGACAGGATCGCGTCGAACGAGCCGTCCGCGAACGGCAGCCGCAGCGCGTCGCATTCGATCAGCGCGGGCGCGTGGGCCAGCGTCCTGCCGTACTCCATCTTGCTGCGCATCAGGTCGATCGAGACGGCCTCGGCGCCGCGCCTGCGCGCCCGCCCGGCCCAGTAGCCGTCGCCGCCCGCCACGTCCAGGACGCGCTTGCCGGTCAGGTCCGGCCCCATCCAGTCGAGCAGCGTCCCGGCCTCGCGGTACCGGCACACGTGTACCTGGTGCCCCATGAAGGCGACCACATCGGAAATACTCATCCCGCCCAACTCTAGGGCGCCGTCAGCCCGGCCAAGACGAACTCCAGGTAGCGGGCGGGCGACACGCAAGGTAGAGAGGCGTGGCCCCACTAGTCTGGGCGGCATGGCGGAGGAAGCGGGCACAGCGTGAGATCCAAAGCGATCCTGGTACGGGGGCTGCGGGTCCTGCTCGTGCTGCTCGCGCTCGGGTTCTGCGTCTACAGCGTGGCGGCCCAGTGGGAGGAGACGGTGAGGGCGTTCAGGGCCCTGTCATGGGCGACGCTGGTGGGCGCGTTCGCCGTGGCCTGCGCCGGGTCGTTCGTGTGGATGCTGGGCTGGCGCGCGTTCCTGGCCGGCCTGGGGTCGCCGCTGCCCGTGCGGGCGACGTTCCGGATCTCGGCGATTTCCCAGCTCGGCAAGTACGTGCCCGGCAAGGTGTGGGCGCTGCTGACGCAGATCGAGATGACCCGGGAGTACAAGGTGCCCCGGCTGCGCAGCTTCAGCTCCCAGATGCTGGCGATCGCCACCTCCTGCGCGGCCGGCCTGGCACTGGCCGCGGTCACGCTGCCGCTGACCTCGGATGCCGCCAGGGACCGGTACTGGTGGCTGTTCGCGCTGGCGCCGGTGCTGCTGGTGGCGCTGCACCCGAGGATCGTCACCTGGTGCCTGGACACCGCGCTGAAGCTGGTGAAGCGGCCACCGCTGGAACACCCGGTCAGCCTGGGCAGGACGTTGGTGGCCGTGGGCTGGACCATGCTCGGCTGGGTCGTGTACGGCGTCCACCTGTGGATGCTGTGCGCCGCTGTGGGCGGGAAGGGCGCAGGGCTGCCCTTCCAAGCGGCCGGGGCCTACGCGCTGGCCTTCGTGGTGGGCCTGCTGGTGTTCATCGCGCCAGGCGGGATCGGAGCGCGCGAGGCGGTGCTGGTGATGGTGCTCAGCCCCGTCCTGCCCACCGGTGGGCCGATCCTGGTGGCGCTCTCGTCCCGGGTCCTGCTGACGCTCGCCGACCTCGGCCTGGCCGGTGTCGCCTTCCTGATGGGACGCAACAGGCGTCCCGTCCAGGACGAGGGCGTTCAGGCCGAGGAACAGGTCAGCGCTCCCCAGTAGACGTGAGGACCTCCACGTAGGTGTTCCACAGCGGGGTGTGGTCCACGGGACGGACGGCCGCGCGCAGCCGTTCCGGCTCGCCGGGGGCGTAGAAGCGCTTCAGGGCGTCGGCGAGCGACCCGACGTCATCGGGCTCGCAGATGAGGCCGTCCACGCCGTCCCGCACCTGGTCGGGGAAGCGGCCGACGCGGGTGGCGATGACCGGGACGCCGTACTCGTGGGCCATCCACACGTTCTGGGACGCCGTCGCCGACCGGTACGGCAGCACCAGCGCGTCGGCGGAGGCGAACAGCTCGGGCACCTCCGCCGCGGGGACGTAGCCGGGGCGCAGCTCCACGCGCCCTGTGAGGCCGAGCTCGCGGATCAGGGCCTCGGTCTGCTCCATACCGCCCCAGAACTCCCCGGCCACGGTGAGGGAGACGCCGTCCGGCCCGGACGCCAGGGCGCGCAGCAGCACGTCCAGGCCCTTGTACTGGCGGATCATCCCGAAGAACAGCAGCCGGTCGCGCCGTCCCGTGACCGCGGCCGGGGCGGGCGCGGCACCGGGCGTGGACGTGGGCAGGTGGGCGGGCATCTCGGCCACCCGCACGGGGCGTGAGGTGAGGCCGCGGGCCAGTTCCGCCTGCGGCTCGGAGTGGACGAGGACGCCGTCCACCCGGCGCAGCAGGGCCTTCATCAGCGGCATGTCGTAGGGCTTGCGCTCGTGCGGAAGGACGTTGTGGCACAGCGCCACCGCCCGCGCGCCCTTCCGCAGCCCCGACAGGATGCCGAGGTAGGCGGGAACCTGGACGGAGGTGAGCACCGTCAGCACCACCAGGTCGACGGAACGCAGATCGCGGCCGACGCGCCACCAGCCATAGGGCCGGCCCCAGTGGAGCCGGTGCCGGGTGCCGGGGAAGGGCTCCCCCTCCGGCTCGGAGATCGTCGCCTGCCCCGGATACAGGAACCCGGGGTACTGGGCGCGCCAGGACTCCAGCACGGTGTCATGGCCTGCCGCCGCCAGCCGGTGCGCCAGCTCGGTGGTGTGGTGCGCGCCGCCCCCCTTGTACGGGAACGCCGGGCCCACGATCGCGACCCTCATGGCGTCGGCGGGCCCTCACACATCGCCGCGGGAGCGGACGATCAGGTCGGCCAGCAGCGCCATCGAACCGATGATCAACCCGGTGACGAAAATCATGATCGTGTTGTTGGCGAAGTAGCCGAAGTGAACGATCATGTCGTACACGCCCTTGACCAGCCCGATCCCGACCAGCCACAGCGCGAGCGGCATCAGCACCTTGAGCGGGTTGAAGTACATCACCATCCGCAGCACCTGGAGGATGTAGCGGTAGGCGTCCTTGAAGAACCTGAACTTCGACTTGCCCGCCCGCTTGGCGTACTCGATCGGCACGTAGCGCACCGGGTGCTGGTTGGACAGGAACGCGATGGTGATCGTGGTGACGCAGGAGAACCCCGGGGGCAGCAGCCTGAGGTAGGGCAGCGACACCTCGCGCCGGAACGCGCGCAGCCCCGAGTTCAGGTCGGGGATCTTGGAGTTGGTCAGCCGCTCGGCCACCTTGCGGATGAACCACTTGGCGGGCACCCGCAGCGCCTTGTGCGAGCCCTCCTCGCTGGTGCGCGCGCCGACGACCTGGTCCACCGAGGGGTCGGAGTCGAGGATGTCGACCAGCTCGGGGATCCGCTCGTTGGGATAGGTCATGTCCGCGTCGGTCCACACCACGATGTCGCCGCGCGCCTGCTGGCTGCCGATCCGCCGGACGGTGCCCGAGCCGCTGTTGTGCTGGAAGGCGATCACCCGCATGTGCGGGAACCGCGGGGCGGCCTCCCGCAGCCGTTCCAGCGTGGCGTCGGTCGAGCGGTCGTCCACGGCCAGCAGCTCGTAGGCGTGGCCGCTGTTGTCCATCGCCTTGCAGATGCGCTCGACCTCGTCGATGACGTGGTCCTGCTCGTTGTAGCAGGGCAGGACGATCGTCACGTGCACATGGCCGCCCGCCGGGTCGGCGCCGGCGGACCCGGCCGCGTCGGCGGGCAGCTGGGGCGGCGCTGAAGACTCGGTGCTCACGCCCGGCGAGGATACTCGTCCTCGCGTATCGATTTCCTCATCGCGGGACGCAGTCCATCCCCGCGTTCATCCGCGTTCATTCCGGGGTTCATCCCCGCTGGGCGGTACGCGGGGGTTCGGCGATCCACACGTTGAGGGTGAGGCTCCAGGTCCCGTTGGGCGGCTCGGTCAGCGTCCGCTCGTCCTGGCGGGCGAGCATCGCCACCGCCCGGACGGGCGTGGCGTACGGCGCGACATGCCGGGCCTGGCTGCCGAGGATCACCGGCCGCCGCCCGGCCGCGTGGATCCGCCCGATGACGCGGCGCACGTCGTCCCGGCTCGCGGTGGAGAGGGTACGGGCGGCCGGCACCCCGCACATGCCCCTGATGACCTGGAGCAGCCGGTCGGCGCTGGACCGGTCGACCACCACCACGGTCGCGTCCGGGCCGAGCCTGTCGCACATCCGGCGGACGGCGGCCAGCTCGCCCTGGTCGGTCCTGGAGACGATGATCCCGGCGGACACGGTGAGGATGGGCGCCAGGAGCAGCAGGGCCGCCGCCACCGCCGTCCATCGGACGGTGCGCGGGGAGTAGCCGGTGCGCCTCACCCGCGCCATCGTCCAGGCCGTGCCCCAGATCGCGAACAGCAGCATCCCGGGGATCGCCACGGCGATCAGCCTGCGCGACGCCCACGGATGGTCGGGGGTGATGTTCGGCATGTAGAGCACCAGCACCGTCGTCCAGGCGATCATGGCGTAGGGCAGCAGCCATCGCGGCGCCCTGCCCTGGACCAGCCGCCTGGCCAGCAGCGCGGCGCCGAGCGTGGCCAGCAGCAGCGCGGGCAGGCCGATATACCAGATCATCCAGTACAGGGACATCTCCGAGTACTGACGGGTGCCGTCGATCGGCAGCCCGCTGAGCCGCTGCACGAACTCGATGAACGCCACGTTCAGCTCGTCGTCGGAGTTGGCGGGCTCCCGCCGCACCGTCTGCACCAGGGGGCGGACGGCGAACGCGGCCACGACCAGCACGGCGAACACGGCGGCGGCGTCCGGCCCCCGGCCCCGGCGCAGCGTCGCGCCCGCCCGGCGCAGCCGGGACGCGGTGACCTCCCAGCGCAGCACGATCGCCATGACCGCCGTCGCGACCACCAGCGCCCCGCAGATGAGCAGCAGCGGGACGAGCGACCTGTGCAGGTAGTCCAGGTACGGGCGGGACAGCAGGAAGCCCTCGGCCAGCCCCGCGCCCGCGCCCAGGAACAGCCCGGCGGCCAGCGGAACGCCGGTGCGGCGCCGCCAGGCGATCAGCAGTCCCGCGAACACCACGGCGGGCATCACGTCCCGCAGCCCGTCGATCCGCACCAGCACGATCAGCCCGAGCGCCAGCCCGCCGAGGAACGCTTTCACCCGGTCGTCCCGATCGGCGTCCCGGGAGAGGTCGCAGACCAGCGCGAGCCCGCCGAAGAGCAGGATCATCGTGGGCAGCTCGCTGTAGGTGGAGCGCGAGACCCACACCATCGGCAGCGTCAGCGCCAGCAGCAGCGCCCCCGCGGAGGCCCAGCGCGGCCCCACCAGGCGCGCCACGATCCCGCCGAACGCCATCACCGCGCAGGCCCCCATCAGCGGGGCCATCACGAGCATCGCGTACGTGCCGCCGATCCACCCGCCCAGCGCCAGCAGCAGCGGGAGCCCGGCCATGAACTGCGGGACGAGGTCGTCCCCCACCTCGTAGAACGCCGGACTGCCGTAGCGCAGGACCGGGTCGCCGCCGCCGAACGCCGCCCGGTCCTGCGGGATCGGCAGCGAGCCGTGCTCCTGCAACCAGGTCGCGAACTGGACGTAGGAGGCCGGGTCGCGCCGCACGATGATCTGCTCGGCCAGCATCAGCACCTGGACGACCAGGAAGACCAGTCCGATCGCCAGCACCCCGCCCGGCGCCCACCAGGACACCTCACCGCGGACGCCGCCGCGGAGACCGTCCTGCCGGCCGCGCAGCACCGGCCACAGCACCAGCGCCGCGACGGGCACGAACAGCCCGATCGCCGGAAGCGGCCGGAACCAGCCGGCCAGCAGCAGCGGCAGCGACACCACCAGCCAGGCGACGACCAGCAGCGCCGGGACCACCGGGAGAAGGGCGAGCACCCGCCCGGCGCGGTCCGTGCGTCCGGGCGCGGCGGTCTCCGGCGGCGTCGCGTCCGTACCCGGGCGGTCGGGCGCGGGCGTCGTCGAGTGAGGGTGTGTCATCGATGCGGAGCGTAGTACCTCACACCTCTACGCTGCGCCTCTACGCTCATGCCTCATGAACGCGATCGGACCTGCGGACCTGCTGCGGCGGAGGGTGGCCGGCGACCCGACCCGGCCCCTGGTCACCTTCTACGACGACGCCACCGGCGAGCGGGTCGAGCTGTCGGCGCGCACCTTCGACAACTGGGTGGCCAAGACGGCCAACCTGCTGGTGGACGGGCTGGGCGCGGAACCGGGAACGCGGGTGGTGCTGGTCCTGCCGCCGCACTGGCAGACCGCCGTGTGGCTGATGGCCTGCTGGACGGCCGGGATGGTCGCGGTGCCGCGCGAGATGGACGGGACGGCCGAACCGTTGGACGTCCCCTCTCCGTACGTCCTGGTGTCCGCGGAGGAGGTGCTGGACCGCATGGCGACCGACCGGGACGCCGAGGAGGTCGTGGGCCTCTCGCTGCACGCGCTGGGCGGCGGCCTCACCGCCGCGCCGCCCGGCGTCGTCGACTACGCGGTGGAGGTGCGCGGTCACGGCGACCGCTTCGTTCCAGGGCCGGAGGTGACGCCCGAGACACCCGCATTGGATGTGACAAAGGACACACTCACCGGGGCGCGGTTGGTGGAGGAGGCCCATGAGGCCGCAGGGAAATGGCACCTCGACGCACGTGATCGAGTTCTGGTTGACATGGCCTACACCACACTCGATGGCATACTCGCGGGCCTTCTTGCACCACTAGCCTCGGGTGCTTCCGTCATAATCCAACGAAACTTCGCCAAACCCTCCCTTGACCGACGCTTGACCATGGAGCATGTGACGGCGGTGGCGGGTGTGCCCGAATGGAATGACCCAACCGGGTCCGCCCGCAGGCTGCTCTGACCTAACCTCAGTGTGTTTCCGACCCCGCAGGCGGGTCGCCGTCCCCTCGGCGAGCCCGCCGCATCACGGAGCCGATGAACAGCAACCCGATGTACATGGAGTACGTCGACGACGCCGATGAGGCAGTGGCACCCTCGGCGCGTCGACGCGGCTGGCGCGTCCTTGGCTGGGTGTCCGTCGGACTGTCCGTGGTGATGGTGGCGGGGTCGCTCACCGCCTACGGCGTCTACCGCAAGGCGCTGGGCAACATCGCGCACGAGGACGCCAACGCGCTGCTCGGCCCCAACCGCCCGAAGAAGCTCAACAGCGCGATGAACATCCTGCTGCTGGGATCGGACACCCGGGCCGGCGCCAACGCCAAGTACGGCCGCAGCATGGTGAAGGACCCGCCGCGCTCGGACACGATGATCCTGCTGCACCTGTCGCCCGGCGGCGGGCAGGCGCTGGGCATCAGCTTCCCGCGCGACCTGATGGTCCCGATCCCGTCCTGCAAGCTGCCCAACGGCCACCGCACCCAGCCGCAGTCGGTCGGCCAGATCAACTCCTCGTTCACCTACGGCGGCGCGTCCTGCGTGATCAAGACGATCGAGGGCTTCACCAACATCAAGATCGATCACTTCGTCCAGATCGACTTCAACGGCTTCAAGGCGATCACCAACGCGGTCGGCGGCGTCGAGGTCTGCCTCCCCAAGGCGGTCAACGACCCGCAGTCGAAGCTGCGGCTCGGCAAGGGCAGGCACACCATCAAGGGCGAGACGGCGCTGGCCTACGTCCGCACCCGCAAGGGCCTGGGTGACGGTTCCGACACCGACCGCATCAAGCGGCAGCAGAAGTTCATGGGCGCGCTGGCCAACAAGGCGATGAGCGCGGGCGTGCTGTCCAACCCCAACAGGCTGCTGCAACTGATGAACGCCACCACCAAGTCGCTCACCACCGACAGCGAGCTGACGCCGCAGGTGATGATGCGCATCGCGTCCGGCATGCAGGGCATGACCTCGGGCAAGCTGCGGTTCGTCACCGTCCCGTGGGGGGCGTACGCGCCCGACCCCAACCGGGTCGCGCTCCGCCAGCCGGACGCCAACCGGTTCTTCGCGGCGGTCCGCAACGACAAGACGGTGCCGAGCGACAAGCCCAAGCAGGCCACCACGTCCAAGATCCCGCCGAGCCAGGTACGGGTGCGGGTCTACAACGCCAGCGGCATCAACGGCCAGGCCAAGCGGGTCGCCGACGACCTGGAGTCACAGGGCTTCCAGGTCACCGTCGGCGGCAACGCCAAGCCGACCGCCACCACCCGGGTGCTGTACGGTCCGGGCGCGGACCAGCACGCCCTGACCGTCAACGCGCTGCTCCCCAATCCGCCGCAGCCCGCGCCGCGCAAGAGCGGGACACCCGGAGTCGTCGACCTCGTCGTCGGATCCAACTGGAGCGCCCTGAAGAACAGCCAATCCGGAGGGATCCCCACCCAGGCGGGCGAGGTCAAGGCCACCGACGACATCTGCAAGGAATAGCCGACCTCGACAAGGACTCCCAGGGTGACGGCATCAGCTCCCCTTCCCACCCACCAGGACTCGCGAACCGCGAAGAACGGCGGCGGACCGCCCCGGCGGGCGCCGGAAGAGGAGGTGGCCGCCGCACCGACGCGACCGCGCAAGGAACGCGACCCGTTCTTCGACAACGCCAAGTTCCTCGCGATCCTGCTGGTGGTGATCGGGCACTCGCTCGCCTACCGGCTCGACGTGCCGATGGCCAGGGGCCTGTACCTGTTCATCTACGCCTTCCACATGCCGCTGTTCATCGTGATCACCGGCTACTTCTCGCGGAACTGGACGTTCTCCGGCGGCAAGGCGCGCAAGGTGATCACCAACCTGGGCGTGCCGTACCTGGTCTTCGAGACGGCCTACTCGCTGTACGACACGGCGGTCGGCGGCAACGGGCTCAAGATCAGCCTGCTGGACCCGTACTTCCTCACCTGGTTCCTGTGCGCGTTGTTCTTCTGGCGGCTGTCCACGCCGGTCTGGCAGCAGATCCGGTGGCCGCTGGCGGTGGCGGTGGGGTTCTCGCTGCTGTCGTACATGAGCGATCTGGGCGACACCTTCGACATCCACCGGGTGATCGGGCTGCTTCCGTTCTACGTGCTGGGGCTGATGCTGCGCCCCGAGCACTTCGAGCTGCTGAAACGGCCCGCCGCGAGGATGGTGGGCGCGTGCTCGCTGGCCCTGGGCCTGGGCGTGGCGTACCTGGTCATGCACCGCATGTCGGTGAGCTGGGTCTACTGGAAGCACCCGCACGCGGAGCTGGGCGTGGACAACCTCACCGGCACGGTGATGCGGCTCGCGATGCTGGTCTGCGGGACGGTCCTGGTGGCCTCGTTCCTGGCGGTCGTGCCCAAGCACCGCACGTGGTTCACCCATCTCGGCGCGACCACCCTGTACGCCTACCTGCTGCACGGCTTCGTCACCCGGCTGCTGGCGTTCACCGACTGGTGGGACGCGGCGTGGCTGGACACCGTCCCCGGGCTGATCGTCGTGATCATCGGCGCCGCGGCGGTCGGCACGTTCCTGTGCTCCAGACCGGTCGTCCGTACCATGAGCTGGGCGCTGGAACCCAAGATGACCTGGGCCTTCACCCCCCTGAGACGGCCCGGGGGAACCGCGGCTCGCCGCCGTGCGAACACGATACGGGGCTGACCCCCTGGCGTGACGAGTCGATGACAACCGGGCGAACCCCGTTCGGACAGCCGATACCATCTTGTCCGCTTCTGCGGTCCGGGGGCTCGCTTCGTGACGAAAGGACACCACCCCATGGCGAACTTCACGCTCGAGGACGTTCGGCAACGGACGTACAAGGCGCGTGACGCGTGGTGGACGGTCATACTGGTCGATCCGCTGGCCTCCCGGCTGGTCCGCGTGACCGCCAACCGCACGAGCATCACCCCGAACCAGCTCACCGTCGGGGCCCTGGTGCTCGGCCTGGGCGCCGGTGCCTGCTTCGTGGTGGCCTCCTGGCCGTTCCTGCTGCTGGGCGCGCTGCTGTACCACCTGTCCTTCACGCTCGACTGCATGGACGGCAAGATCGCCCGGCTGAAGGGCACCGGCTCGGTCTTCGGCGCCTGGCTGGACTACATCTTCGACCGCGTCCGGGTGCTGGCCTGCGCGATCGCGCTGATGGCCGGGCAGTACGCCGCCACCGGCAACGTGGCCTACATCTGGACCGCCGTGGCCGTGGTCTTCCTGGACATGCTCCGCTACATGGACGCCCTGGAGATCTACAAGGTGCGTTCCCAGATGCGGAACAAGCTGAGGGCGATGCGCGCCGAGGCCGACGCGCTGGAGCAGGCCAGCCGGCGGGCCGAGGACGGTTTCGCGGTCGACATGAACGCCGAGCTGCGCTCGGCCGAGGACGTGCTGCGGCCCGACCCCGAGGCCGACATGGACGAGCGGGTCGTGGCCGACAACCCCGCCGTCGTCCTGCAGGCCGAGTTCAACAAGCGCTTCCCCTGGTACGCGCGCATCCGCAACGCGCTGCAGCGCAGCCGGATCCGCCCGCACCTGTTCAGCGGGATCGAGTTCCAGATGGCCGTGTTCATCGTGGCGCCGGTGCTGGACGCGGCGGTGCCGGGCGCGATCATCCCGGTGACGGTCGTGGCGGGCGCCGGGCTGATGGCCTTCGAGCTGGCGATCATCTACCAGTTCTGGCTGTCCAGCCGGGACTACAGCCGCACCATGGCCAAGCTGGAGGCCACGGTCGCCGACTTCCGCGGCACGCTGCCGCCCGACGCGCCGGAGGGCGAGCCCGCGCCGCACGGGGCGCGGGAGGCGGCCGTGGGCGGCAACGGAGCGTGAACCCGCCGAGCGAAGTGAGACGTACGACATACAAAGGGCATCGCGTGTAACCCGGACGATATGTGGCCTCTGCACCATGGAGGGGCACGACCGGCGAGCACGGAGGGCTCCCGGGGGGACACCCCAGGGGGCCCTCGCCGCTTTACCGGGCGGATCGTCAGCCCGCGGCTGATCGTCGGCTCGGCGGCCGGATCTCCGCGTCCGAGGTTGCCTTGATCTCAACCATGCGTCGCGCGCGGTCCGTTGCGTACCCGTACCGAACCACTACACTCCGACACCATCGCACTCACCAGTTCCCCGACCAGCCCACCTCAGGAGGCGGTGGCCCAGCACCACAGTCCAGCCGGAGACATCAGAGTGACCTTTCCCCGCCAAGGAACGGCTCCGGCCGCTCCCGACGTCCGGACGGCTCCCCCCGGCGACACGGTCGGCCGGCGATCCGAGAACCAACGCGACCCCTACTTCGACAACGCCAAGTTCGTCGCGGCCCTGCTGGTCGTGGTCGGCCATGTCTGGGCCGAGTTCGACGACGCCGGCGCCGCCGTCGACGCGGCGTACAAGACGGTGTACGCCTTCCACATGCCGGTGTTCGTGTTCATCACCGGCTACTTCTCCCGTGGCTTCATGCGCTCGCCGGAGAAGTTCCGCACGCTGCTGCCGACCCTGGTGGTTCCGTACCTGATCTTCATCGTGCCGTACCGGGCGCAGATCGTCCTGCTGCGCGGGGAGCCCTTCGAGATCGCCGAGCTGTTCATGCCGCACTTCCTGATGTGGTTCCTGGTGGCGCTGGTGTGCTGGCGGCTGAGCGCGCCGCTGTGGGCCCATCTGCGCCATCCCGTCGCGGTGGCGGTGGTGGTCTCGCTGGGCGCGGGCTTGTGGATCTGGGCCGAGGACGGCACGCTGAGCAGGATGGCCGGTCTGCTGCCGTTCTTCGTGCTCGGCCTGGTGATCGACCCGGAGCGGGCGCGCCGGCTGAGGCGCCCGGCCGCACGCCGGCTGGGCGTGGCCGTCCTGGTGGCCGCGCCGATCGCGTTCTTCTCGTGGCAACACGGCCCGTTCGACCTGCCGTCCATTGACATGCGGCTCCTGTGGTGGGACAGCGGATACCAGGAGATGGGGTATTCCGCGCTCGAAGGCACGGCCGGGCGGGCCGCCGCACTGCTGACGGCGGCGGTGCTGGGAGCGGCCTTCCTCGCGGCCATGCCTCGCGGGCGCACGTGGTACACCGAAATGGGTACGAGGACGATGTACGTGTACCTGTTGCACGGTCTGGTGGTGAAGACGTTCGACTACACGGGCGTCTTGGCCTTGCCGGCCGTGCGCACCCCGTTGGGCATCGTGGCCGTCACCCTTGCCGCGGTGGCCCTCGGTGTCCTGTTGTCGACCCGCCCCGTCCAGACCGCCACCCGATGGGCGGTCGAACCCCGAGCCCGGTGGTTGCTGATGACCGGGCCCCGGTCCGGCTCCGGCACGCGGCCCCTGACCGGCGCCGGCCAGTAGTCATGCCCCCGAAACCGATTGGTTCATCGTGAGCAGCAACACCAGCGTCTCGCTCAGCGTCGTCGTGCCCGTGCACAAGGTGCAGGGGTACCTCCGGCAATGCCTTGAGTCGCTCCTCGTTCCGGACGTCCCCAACCTCGAACTCATCGCGGTCAACGACGCCTCTCCCGACGGCTGCGGGGCGATCCTGGACGAGTTCGCCGGGCGCGACCCCCGCGTCCGGGTCAAGCACCTCACCGAGAACGTGGGCCTGGGCGAGGCGCGCAACATCGGGCTGGACATGGCCACAGGCGACTACGTGTGGTTCGTCGACAGCGACGACTACGCCACCGACGGCGCCGTGCGCGCCATCCAGCAGCGGCTGGAGCGGACCCGGCCCGACGTGCTGATGTTCGACTACGCCCGCTCGTACTGGAACGGCCGGCTGCACCGCAACATCGCCAACCACCTGTTCCGCGAGCCGCCGCCGCCCGAGGTGTTCAGGCCGGAGGAGCGGCAGAGCGTCCTGGAGCTGATGATGACCGCCTGGAACCGCGCGTTCCGGCGGGAGTTCCTGCTCCAGCACGGGCTGCGATTCAGCAAGGGCTACTACGAGGACATCAACGTCACCTACCCGCTGCTGATGGCCGCCGAGAAGATCAGCATGCTGGACCGGGTCTGCGTCATCTACCGGCAGCGCCGCCGCGGCGCGATCACCAAGACCTTCAGCGACAAGCACTTCGACGTGTTCGCCCAGTACGACCGGGTGTTCGCGTTCATGGACGCGATGGGACCGCGCGCCGATCAGTTCCGGCCCCTCATGTACAACCGGACGATCTGGCATCTGATGGTGATCCTCGACCGGCGCGATCGGGTGAAACCGTCCCACAGGGAGCGGTTCTTCCGGGAGATGTCGGCGCTGGCCCGCCGTTACAAGCCGGCCGACTACCGGCCGCCGGACGACCCGCTGGTGGCCAAGAAGCACCGGCTGGTCGAGAAGGGCGACTACGGCGGCTACCGGCGGCTGGTGTTCCGGTTCAAGGTCAGGCGCAAGCTCAGGGTCAAGGCCGGCGAGTACCGCAGGAAGGCCGCGCGCAGGCTGCGCAGGTCGGTGAAGACGCGGATCAAGTCGCTGTACTACCGGGTGCAGTTGCGGATGCCCATCGACGAGAACCTGGCGATGTACGCCGCGTACTGGTACCGCGGGTACTCCTGCAACCCGGCGGCGATCTACGAGGCGGCCAAGGAGCTGGCGCCGGAGGTGCGTGGCGTCTGGGTGGTCGGCCCGGACGGCCTCGGCAGCCTGCCCGAGGGCGTCGACCACGTCCTGCCCGGAACCCCGCGGTACTACCGGCTGATGGCACGCGCCAAGTACTTCGTCAACAACGTCAACTGGCCCAACCGGATCGTCAAGCGGCGCGGCCAGGTGCACCTGATGACCCAGCACGGGACGCCGCTGAAGCGGATGGGCCTGGACCAGATGGACTTTCCGGTCAGCTCGGCCGACCTGGACGTGGGCGCCCTGATCAAGCGGTCGGACCGGTGGGACTTCCTGCTGTCGTCCAACCCGCTGTCGACCGAGGCGTGGGACCGCGGGTTCCCGTGCCGCTACCAGATGCTGGAGATCGGCTACCCGCGCAACGACCGGCTGGTGAGGGCCACCGAGGACGAGCGCGCCCGGCTGCGCGCCGAGCTGGGCCTGCCGGAGGGCAGAATCGCGATCCTCTACGCGCCCACGCACCGCGACTACCAGGCGCGCTACACGCCGATGTTCGACATCGGCAGGTTCCTGAGCGAAGTGGGTCCCGACTACGTGCTGCTGCTGCGGGCCCATTACTACTACACGCTCAAGGACCTGATCCGGGACATGGCCTGGCCCGCCGACCAACTGATCGACGTGTCGGGGCATCCGCGCGTCGAGGATCTGGCGATCGCCTCGGACGCGCTGCTGACCGACTACTCCTCGATCATGTTCGACTACGCGAACCTCGACCGGCCGATCGTGCTGTACGTCAACGACCTGCAGACCTACCAGAACACCCGCGGGCTGAACTTCGACATCACCTCCACCTCCCCCGGAGTGGTCGCCACCACCGAGGCCGAGCTGATCGACGCGTTCGCCTCCCGGACGGCGTGGAGCGACACCGCGGCCAAGGCGCGCTCGGAGTTCCGGGCCAGGTTCTGCCCGTGGGACGACGGGCACGCGGCGGAGCGTGCCGTGCGCCGCGTGTTCCTCGGCGAGCAGGTCCCGAACCCGCCACCCTGAGACACACGGACGGGCTCAGGCGACGCGCATGGTCTGGGTGGGCTCCAGGGCGCCCGCCAGCAGGTCGGTCCACTGGCGGCACACCTTGTCCAGCCCGTACGCGGCGCGGACCTGTTCGCGTGCGAACGCCCTCTCCGACTCCCAGCGTCCCTCGCGGACGGTCGCGGCGATGGACTCGGCGATCGCGGTCGCGTCCCTCTGGATCCAGCGGGTGTCGTAGATGGTGTCGGCCCCCGGCCAGCCGAGCAGCACCGGCACCGCGCCCGACGCCATGCCCTCGGCGGGCGACAGGTGGAAGCTCTCGTCATCGCTGGTGGACAGCACGAAGCCGATGCGACGCAGCCAGGACGCCACGTCCCTCCCGTAGGAGTCGAACACCACGCCGCCCGCCAGCGCCGGTGACCGGCGGATCCGTTTGAAGACCCGCTCGTAGTGGGCGCGCTCCTCCGGCTTCTGCCAGATCCACCAGTACTCCCACGGCAGCTTGGACTTGATGAACAGCGTGTAGCGCGGGTCCTCGCGGCGCAGGATCTCCAGCGCGTCCAGGGCCAGGTCGAGCCGCTTGCGGGACGGCGCGATGCCGATCATCCCGAGATGGTGCTCGGCCCCGGCCAGCTTGGGACGGTCGAGCTGGTGGTCGTCCACCCAGTTCGGGATCACTGTGATCTTGCTCGCGGGCCAGCCGGTGGCCTCCCGGGTCAGCTCGGCGTAGTGCGGGCTGACGCAGACGACCTGGTCGACCGCGCCGATGTCGAGGTCGCGGGGCCAGGACGCGTACAGCTCGAACCGGTGCAGCCGCACCACCAGCCGCTGGCCGGGACGCTTGTGCTCGGCGTACCAGAGCGCGTTGGGGCCGCACCATTCGCAGACGATGACATCGGCCCACTCGATCATTTCCCGGCTGCGGTCGGGGTTGTGCACCTTGAGCGCGGCCCAGTGGTCGACGCGGACCTCCATGTCCGGCCGCGACCTCAGGTAGTCCAGCAGGCGGCTGAAGAACTTCAGGTCGTGGCTGGCCACCGCGACCCGCAGCTTGCGTTCGCCCTGCTCCGGGCCGCCGCCGGGCGGCGCGGGCGGGGTGGCCGCGAGCACGGCGGGCGACGGCTCGGGGAACGTCTGGGCGAGACAGCGGCGCAGGCGCCCGGCGGCGGCCTCCAGGGTGAAGCCCTCCGCGGCCGCCCGGCAGCGCTCGACGGCCAGCGTGTACACGTCCGGGTTCTTGCCGATCAAAGTGAGGGCGTCGAGGACGTCGTCCTCGGTGGCGGAGAACAGCGGGTAGTCGGCGCCGAACAGCCGCTCGTGCATCGGCGTCCGGTTGAGCACCACGGGGACGCCCAGAGCGCCGCACTCCAGCAGCTTGGTGGACAGCTCAAGGCTGGCGTCGAGGCCGGCGTTCCGCCACGAGAGGCCCACGTCACCGGCCGCGGTGAGCCGCATCGCCTCCGCGCGCGGGTGCCCGCCGTGCCAGATCACGCCCTCGCTGGACTCCAGGGCCTGCCGCATCCGTGCCGCGAAGCCTCGGTCGGCCGGATCGTCATGGATCTTGTCGCCCACCATGTGCACCTCGGCGTCCACACCGCGCTGGGCCAGCAGCCGCGGAAGCCGCGTCATCTCGTAGGTGTTCCAGCGCGGGGCGAACTTGCCCGTGTACACGAGCTTCATGGCACGCCCGACCGGCAGGCCGCCCTCCCGTGGGGCCAGGCCCTCCGGCAGGGCCACCACGGGCGGGAACAGGACGCTCTTGCCCGCCGTGGCGGGGACGGCGCTCTCCAGGAAGCCGCGCAGTTCCTCGGTCTGGCACAGCAGCAGCCTGGAGGCGTCGGCGATCCGCCGCAACTGGCCCTTGGCCTCGTTGCTGAACGCCGCCGCCGACTGCGGGACGTCGGTGAGGTAGGTCCACAGCCGCCCGGCCAGCGGACTGGACGCCAGCCGCGCGGCCAGCAGCATGCCGCGCACCACCACCAGGTCGAACGGCCGCTCCTCGTCGACCCGGGCCAGGATCTTGGCGGCCTGCCTGGTCACCATCGGCTCCTTGCCGCGTACCAGGCCCTCGGCGTGCGGGCTCAGCACGGTCACGCCGGGCAGGGCGCGCAGCGGGTCGACCAGCCGCCCGGTCAGGACGGGCGCCTTGAGCACCAGGGTCACCTCGCAGCCCGCCAGGGCGGCGGTCTGCACCATCCCCTGGGCCCAGATGGCCGAACCGTCGATCAGGTTGAGATCGACGTCGCCGTAGACGAGTGCGCGTGGTCGCACGGAAGGTCCTTTCAGGAAGCGGCGAAGGTGAGCTTGGCCAGTTCGGAGGCGGCGGTCACGCGGGCGTCCCACTTCAGGACGGCCAGGGTCGGCGGCGGCGCCTCGCCCCACAGGACGAGCGGCAGCCCGCGCTCGGCGGCCTTCCGGCGCACCTCCATCAGCACCCGGTCGCGGTCGTACATGCCGGGGACGCCCAGGTACGCCCACGGCCCGCCGGGCTCGCCGGCCGCCGCGTCCACGACCAGCAGATCGGCGTCGGCGGTGTCGAGCACGGTGATGGCGTCATGGGGGTAGAGCGAGATCACCTTGGCGTGCTCGCCGAGCAGGGCCGCGGTCTCCCTGCCGAGCACCCCCGCGATGATCAGGCCGTCGTACGGCTGGGAGACCAGCAGCCGGTCCTCGGGGCGCTCCACATCGTCGAGCTCCAGCTTGCCGCTCCGCTGCACGGTCGGCTCGACCGCCGGGACGTTGCGCTTCCTCCACAGCCGGTACAGCTCACGGGGCAGCTTGGTGCCGCGCCGCTTCGGGGCGCGGGCGGCACCGGCCACCAGCCGGCCGAACTGCACGGTCGTGGACTTCTCCAGGGCGATCAGCCGCCGCTCCAGCTCCTGGACGCGGCCCTCCCGCTCCTTGAGCAGGGCCCTGAGGCGGGCGATCTGCCGGTTCGCCTTCGCTGTGGACGCGGCGCCCGATCCCGCCGCGGACGATCGATCAGTCACCGAGGAACTCCATGATCACTTCTGCGCAGCGGGGGCCGGCGGCGCCGTCCCACAGCGGCGGCGTGCGCGTGGTGCCGCGGGCGCCCTCCTCCAGCGCCGCCCTGGTCCGCGGGACGAGCTCGTCGAAGCCGACGAGCCGGTTGGTGCCGTGGGTGATGGTGATCGGCCGCTCGGTGTTGGGCCGCACCGTCAGGCACGGGACCCCGAGGATCGTGGTCTCCTCCTGTAGGCCACCCGAATCGGTCACCACGGCCGCCGCCCCCCGTACCGCCGCCAGGAAGTCGATATATCCCAGCGGCTCCAGGACATGCACGCCGTCATGGTCGTCCAGCCCCGCGGCCAGCAGGTTCGCCCGCCCGCGCGGATGCACCGGGATCACCACCTCCACCATGTCCGCCACCCCGTGCACGTTCTTGACCAGCACGGCGGCGGTGTCGGGCGAGTCGACGTTGGCCGGCCGGTGCAGCGTGGCCAGCACGTACCGGTCGGGCAGCCCGTGCGCGGCGCGGACCGCGTCGGTGTCGAAGGTGTCCAGATTCTTCAGCAGCGTGTCGATCATGGGGTTGCCGACCAGATGGCACCGCGCCACGTCCACGCCCTCGTCCGCCAGGTGCCCGATCGCCTCCGGGCTGGTGACCAGGCACAGGTCCGACAACTGGTCGGTGAGCCTGCGGTTGACCTCCTCGGGCATGGTCATGTCGAAGCTGCGCAGCCCGGCCTCCACATGGGCGACCGGAATGCCCAGCTTGGCCGCGACCAGCGCGGCGGCGATCGTCGAGTTCACGTCTCCGTACACGATGACCAGGCCGGGTGAACGGCCGATGAACTCCTGTTCAAGCCCGGTCATGAGCGCGGCCGTCTGCACGGCATGGCTGCCCGACCCCACGCCCAGGTTGACGTCCGGCTCGGGCAGGCCCAGCTCGCGGAAGAAGACGTCCGACATCCGCTCGTCATAGTGCTGCCCCGTGTGGACGACCGCCTGCCGTGCCCCGCGGGCCGCGAGCGCCTCGATCACGGGAGCGGCCTTGACGAAGTTCGGCCGGGCCCCCAATACGTGCACGATGGACGCCAACACGATTTCCCTTCTGTTCATCGGGGTTGCCTACGCTCGCCCGCCGTGCTCAAACGAACCGTCTACCTGCTGGGACTGACCTGGCGGCAGCTCCGTGACGATCCCGGCCGGGCGCCCAGGCTCGCCGTCCGCCTGCTGGCCCGGATGGTCCCGGGCCGTCCCGGCGCGAGACTGCGCGGCTCGCGTCTGCTGGTCCCTCGTCCCCGCGATCCGCGCCGCGAATCCTCTGACCTGCAGGCTTTGCTCGATGGCACGACGTTCGCCGGCCTTCCGGAACGGGCCGCCGACGGAACGAAGCGTGGGGAGCGTACCCACCCCAGGGAAAGCGCAGGTGAACAAACGGCGGCCTGCGGGAGCGGTGGGGCTAGCGGGGACGGTGGGGCGGCGGGGGCGATCCTCCAGTTCGTGACCAACGCGTTGCCGGCCACGAACGCGGGCTACACCGTCCGCACCCACCGGATCGCGCTGGCGCAGCGGGAGATGGGCTTTGACACGCACGTCGTGACGCGCCTCGGCTACCCGCTCAGCCAGGGGATCGGGGACGCGCGGCCACGGGTGGAGGTCGATGGCGTCCCGTACCACCGGCTGCTGCCCTGGCTGCCCGCCAGGGACCCGCTGCGCGATATCGCCAAGGGCGCCGACCTGGCAGGACGCCTGATGGAGACGGTACGGCCGCGTGTGCTGCACGCGGTGAGCAACCACCTGAACGCGGCGGTCGCGCTGGAGCTGGGACGGCGGTACGGGCTGCCGGTCGTGTACGAGGTGCGCGGCTTCCTGGAGGACTCCTGGCTGTCCCGTGATCCTTCGCACAGCGCGGACGACCCGTTCTACCGGCTGACCCGCGAGCTGGAGACGCGGCGGATGGCCGAGGCGGACGCGGTGGTCACGCTGGGCGAGGCGATGCGGGAGGAGATCGCGGGACGCGGCATAGACCCGGCCAAGATCTTCACGGTCCCGAACGGGGTGGACGACGCCTTCCTCGAACCGCTCCCGGACGCCGCCGGGCTCCGCGCCGGGCTCGGCCTGCGCGAGGACACCCCGGTCGTGGGCCTGACCTCGTCGTTCTACGGCTATGAGGGCATCGACACGCTGATCGACGCGGCGGCGCTGCTGCGGGACGGCGGCACGCCGGTCACCCTGCTGCTGGTCGGGGACGGTCCCGAGCTGGGCGCGCTGATGAGACGGGCCGCCGGGCACGGGCTGCGGGTCGAGGACCACAGGGCCGGGGCCGCAGCCGCGGCCAACGGGAACGGGAACGGGCGGAGGCAGGTGCCGGATGCCGACGCCCGGGTCCTGTTCACCGGAAGGGTGCCGATGGGGTCGGTCCGCCGGTACCACGCGCTCCTGGACGTGTTCGCCGTCCCCCGGCGCGCCGACCGGGTCTGCCAATTGGTCATGCCCCTGAAGCCGCTGGAGGCCATGGCGGGCGGGATCCCGGTAATAGCGAGTGATGTCAAGGCTTTGCGCGAAATCATCGAACCCGGTGTGACCGGTACGTTAACAATACCGGAAGATGTAACGGCTTGGGCGAATTCGCTGGCCGGGCTCATTTACGCTCACGAACAACGCCGGAAAATGGGGCGGTCCGCCCGGGAATGGGTGCGGGCGGAACGCACCTGGCGCGCCGTCGCGTCCCGGTACCGGGACGCCTACGCGGCGGTCTGTCACCCAGTCTCGTGAAGGGAGCCGCCGGGTGGATCTGGTGGTCATCGGACTCGGCTATGTCGGGTTGCCGCTGGTACGGGAAGCCTGCCAGGCGGGGTTGACGGTGGCGGGGCTGGATCGCGACCAGCGGGTCGTGGAGGGGCTGCGGTCCGGCCGCTCGCACATCGACGACGTGTCCGACGCCCAGGTCGGGGCCATGCTGGCGGCCGGGTTCACGCCGACCACCGACGAGGCGGTCCTGGACGGGGCGCGGAACGTGGTGATCTGCGTGCCCACCCCGCTGTCGGACGAGGGCGGGCCGGACCTGACCGCCGTCCGCGGCGCCGCCACCACGATCGCGTCGCACCTGTCGCGGGGGATGCTGGTGGTGCTGGAGTCGACCACCTACCCGGGCACGACCGACGAGGTGCTGCGGCCGCTGCTGGAGGAGTCCGGCCTGGTGGCGGGCGTGGACTTCCATCTGGCCTTCTCGCCCGAGCGGATCGACCCGGGCAACCCGGTGTTCGGGGTGGCCAACACGCCCAAGATCGTGGGCGGGCTGACGCCGGCGTGCGCGCAGGCCGCCGCGGCGCTGTACGGCAAGTTCGTCGCCGAGGTGGTGCAGGCCAAGGGCACCCGCGAGGCGGAGATGGCCAAGCTGCTGGAGAACACCTACAGGCACGTCAACATCGCCCTGGTCAACGAGATGGCGATCTTCTGCCATGAGCTGGGCATCGACCTGTGGGACGCGATCGACTGCGCGGCCACCAAGCCGTTCGGCTTCCAGCCGTTCCGTCCCGGACCCGGGGTGGGCGGGCACTGCATCCCCATCGACCCGAACTACCTGTCCTACAAGGTGCGGTCGCTGGGGTACCCGTTCCGGTTCGTGGAGCTGGCCCAGGAGATCAACGACCGGATGCCCCGCTACGTGGTGGAACGCGCGCAGCAACTGCTCAACGCGCAGGGCCGCGCGCTGAACGGGGCCAGGGTGCTGCTGCTCGGGGTGACCTACAAGGCCGACATCGCCGACCAGCGCGAGTCGCCCGCCCGCCCGATCGCCCGGCGGCTGCTGGCTCTCGGCGCGGACGTCTGCTACCACGACCCGTACGTGAAGGGCTGGCGGGTGGACGGTGCGGAGATGCCCTCGGCCGGCGATGACCTGGTGGCGGCGCTGGAGTCCGCCGACCTGGCGATCGTGCTGGCCGGGCACTCGCAGTACGACACGGCGACGCTGTCCCGGCACGCCAGGCTGCTGTTCGACACCAGGGGCCGGGTGAGGGACGCCCGCGGCGAGACCGTCGAGCTGCTGTGACCTCACCGCGGGACGCTCCGCGGGGGCCGCTTCCCGACCGGCGGCGTGCACCGGCCGGACAATCGGAATTCATCTGCGATTTCCGCGCCGCACCCAGAATCCAGAGTGGGAATATCGGAACCCATCCGGAGTGAGTGGAATGCGGGTCTGCGTCTGCACGATTGTGCATCATCCCGAAGATGCTCGGATTCTGCATCGGCAGATCCGCTCCCTGCTCGACGCGGGCCATGAGGTCACGTATATCGCCCCGTTCCGGGCATGCAACGTGACCCCCTGGCGGGAGATCAGCCCGGTGGACGTGCCGCGCGCCACCGGCCGCAGGCGGCTGAAGGCGCTGCGCGCCGCGCACCGCGCGCTGGAGGACCACGCCGCCTACGCCGACGTGGTGCTGCTGCACGACCCGGAGCTGCTGATCGCGCTGCCGCGTGAGGTGCGGCGGCGCACGGTCGTCTGGGACGTCCACGAGGACACCGCGGCGGCGCTCTCCGCCAAGGGCTGGGTGCCGACGCCGCTGCGTCCCGTCCTGCGGCTCCTGGTGCGGAGGTTGGAGCTGCGCAGCGAGCGCCGCTACCGGTTACTGCTCGCCGAGGAGGGCTACCGGGAGCGATTCCGCGAACGGCATCCCGTGGTGCCGAACACCACCTACGTCGCCGACGAGCCGCCCGGCCCGCCCGACGACCGCCGCGCGGTGTACGTGGGGCATCTGTCGGCCGCGCGCGGCGCCCTCGACATGATCGAGCTGGCCCGGCTGCTGTCCCCGGAGGGGATCACGGTCGAGCTGATCGGGTCCGCCGACCCCGACATCCGCCCGCGGCTGCGCGAGGCGCAGCGGGAGTCCGTGCTGCGCTGGTACGGCTTCGTCCCCAACGACCGGGCCCTGCGGATCGTCGAGGGCGCGATGGCGGGCCTCGCGCTGCTGCACGACGAGCCGAACTACCGGCATTCCCTGCCGACCAAGGTGGTCGAGTACATGGCCCGCGGCATCCCGGTGATCACCACGCCGAACCCGCCGGCCGTGCGGATCGTGGAGCCGTCCGGGTCGGGGCTGGTGGTCCCGTTCAACGACCCGGTCGCCGCCGCCGACGCCGTCCGCAAGCTGCGCGCCGACCCGAGCCTGCGCGAGGACCTGGCCCGGCGCGGGTACGAGACGGCCCGTGCCGGCTTCCACTGGCCGGCGCAGGCCTCCCGGTTCGTGGAGCACCTGGAGAACTGGGCGTCCCAGGCCACCGTCCCGGGCGGGGAGCCGGGCGCGGACCGCGCCGTGGCCGACGGCAGGATCTGAGCCCCGGTCAGGGAAGGGTCGGCAGCCGGGTCGCGACCACGCGGGCCAGGCGGGTCGCCGCGCCGGGCGGCTGGGACGCGTCCACCATCACGATGTAGCGGTCGACGCGGAGCGCGATCGTGCCCGCCGTGGGGCCGATCTCGTACGCCTCGTCGGCGCCGATGTCGGTGCGGCGACGCGCCTGCGACTGGGTCGCCTGGAACGTCTGGAGCAGGGCGGACGCGGTCGGGGCGGTCGGCGCCACCCACTTCACCGTCACCGTGAGCCCGCGCCTGCCCCACCGCTGCTGCGAGGGCGAGGGCGAGGGCGACGCGGGCACGGACGTCGAGGGTGACGGGGACGGGGACCGGGATGGGCTTCCGGCGGCCGAGACCGCCGACCTTGGCGGGGCGGAGCCGGTCGGTGAGGGCGTCGGCTCGACCGGACCTTCCGGATCGGGCTGCTGCTGCTCGTACGTGCAGGTCACCGGATGAGGCAGCCCGATCGCTCCCACCGTGGCCCGGCCGGTCCCGGTGGCGCGGGCGCCCGCCAAGTGGGCGGCGGCCAAGTCGGGCCCCCGGACCAGGCCGCAGGCGTCCGGCCAGTCCTTCTCCGCGACGCCGCCCAGCTCGGCGGGCCCAGGGCCTGCGCGCCCGCCCCGCAGCGCGAACAGATGGGCCGACCCCGTGGGACGGGGCGCCGCCTCGGGGACGGCCACGTACAGCAGCCCGCCCGCCGCCGCCAGCCACGGGCGCACCCCGGTCAGCGCGGGGTCCAGCACGAACGGAGCGGGAACGGTCCCGGTACGGCCATCGGAGGGTTCGATCACGTCGATCCCCGCCGGCATCAACCGGGAATCCAGCTTGGGACGCAGCGCGTAGAGCCGCCCGCCCGCCTCGGTGACGGCCGCGTACCAGGGGACGTCCCGGGCCCATTCCGAGCGGCCGGAGGTCACCTCGACCGACTCCATCCGGCCGGTGCCTGTGGGCGAGTCGTCAGGCCGGTAGGCGACGACCAGGTGGCCCTTGTGGATGACCGCGGGGCACATGGCGTCGCCGCAGACCTCGTCCCCGTTCCACACCGCGGCCTGGGTGCCGTCCTTGTCGTACGCGCGCAGGGCCGTGCCATCGGCGGCGACCGTGACACCCTCCAGCACGCGCACCTCGGGCGACTCGCCCGAGCCGAGCGACCGGACCCAGCGCACCCGGCCCGAACCGGGCTCGACCGCCAGCAGGCGGCTTCGGTCCGGGCAGTCGAGCGCGAGCACCGACAGGGACTCGTCGCCGTCGGCCGGGTGCGCGGCGTCCTCGAACAGCCGGCAGCCTGTGGGCAGCTTCAGCGTCCACCGGGTGGAGCCGTCGTCGGCCGACCGCCCGTACAGGGTGCGGCGGCGCTCGTCGGTGGTGGTGACGATGCCGGAGCCGCCCGGCCAGCGCAGCGTGGCGCGGCTGGCCGCCGCCGGCCGCTCGGTGTCGTCCCGGCGCCACATCAGCCCGCCGGAGAGCGCGTCGAACGCCACCATCTGCCGCTCGTCCCTGTTCCCGGTGCGCTCGAAGTAGCCGACCAGCCGGGACCCGGTGGCCGACCAGCCGGCCATCGTCCAGCCCGAGCGGTGGTAGCTCCAGCGGTCGGTGCCGGTGCGCGCGTCCGCCACCTCGAGACCGCGTCCGGAGGCGGTGACCACCTGGCCTTGCGCGACCTGGTAGGCCACCCCGGAGCCGGAGAGCGCCCCGGCGCGGGCGGGCGCGGACCTCTGCCAGCTCACCGACAGCGGGCCGGGCGGCGGCCCGATCGCGGACTGCGGGACGGCGGGCGCGGAGGTGACATGGTGCCGCACCTGCCACCATTCGGCCTGGAGGACGTACCGGCTCACCACCGTGACGCCGACGACCACGGCCAGCGCGGCGCAGAGCAGCCCCACCACCACGCGACCTCTGCCGGCCGCCTTCGCGCCCTGCGTGGACCGCTGCCGACCGCCGACCACGACCGCGCCGCCTCCCTGCCGTTCTCCCTGCCGTTCTCCCGGCCGTTTCCGCTCCGCCTACAGCCGCGTGACGTACGTTGCTGCCAACACCTCTCCACCATGCCCTGACGCGGGCGCCCCCGCGACACGGTCGGTGAGAGACGGTGAGAGACGGCGAGAGACAAGATAGGGCGAGTCGACAGGCCGAGACGGAGCATCCCGTGGACGACATCTTCATCAGCTGGCGGACCTGGCCGCAGGCACGCGCGGACCTCGAGGCCCGCGGGGACCTCGACGCCGCCACGCTGGAGGAGGTGGAGAAGGCGGCGGTCGCGGCCGAGCGCTGGCACGGGGACCAGCGCCGCCCCACCGGCGTCCCGTACGTGGAGCACCTGCTGGAGGCGCTGGAGGTGCTGGTCCGCGGCGCGGGCGAGACCGACCCGGAGATCCTGTCGGCCGTGCTGCTGCACGACGTGGTCGAGGACACCGACGCCACCGTCCGGGACGTGGAGGAGCGGTTCGGGCCGAGGGTCGCCGAGCTCGTCGACTGGGTCACCAAGCCCCCGGCGGGCAACGCGGGACGGCAGGCGAAACGCGCGGCCAAGGCCGCCTACCTGCGGCGGCTGCGGGACGCCCCGCGCGACGCGATCACCGTGAAGCTGGCCGACCGGGCGAGCAACGTGCAGCGCCTCGATCAGGTCGCGCCCGATTTCCAGCGCCGCTACTTCGCCGAGACCGTCACCTACATCCTGCCGCTCGCGAAGGATCACCCCTGGTTCGCGTCCTGGTACGCGGCCTGGCGGGAGCGGTTCGCCCACCTTCGCTGAGCCGGGGAGGCGGAGACGGCGCGCCGCGGCGCCGCAGGATGACAGCGAAACAAGAACCTGTTCTACTTGGAGGCGTGACTGCGGGACACCATCTGGTCCACGGCGAGCGGGTCGCCATGCCGGTCCGCGTCCGGGACGCGGCCTTGGCCGCGGCGATGTTCGCGGTGCCCGCCGCGCCCGTCCAGGCGCTGATCGCCTACTCCGGGCTGGAGGCGGCGCGGCCCTGGCGCGGCAAGGCCGTCTGCTCGCTGGTCTGCGTCCGGTACGCCGACGGCGATCTCGGCCCGTACCACGAGTTCGGCGTCGCCTTCCTGGTCAGGCACCCGGACGGGCGGCGCGGGACCGGGGTGTTCGTCCACTGGCTGCCGGTCAACCAGGAGTTCACGCTGGAGGCGGGCCGGTCGATCTGGGGCTTCCCCAAGGAGCTCGCCGACATTCCCCTGCACCTCGCCGGGCGGACCAAGCGGTGCGCCGTCCGGTTCGGCGGCCGCACGGCGATCGAGCTGGCGGTGAGGTCCGGACTGCCGGTGCCCGTGCCCTCCGGGAGGGCCGTGCCCGACCTCGACGCCTACTCCTGCCTGGAAGGGACCACTCGCCGCATCTCCTGGACGGTCGAGGCATCGGGCGTGCGGGTGCGTCCGGGCGGCGCGCGGGTCCGGCTCGGCGACCATCCCGTGGCCGAGGAGCTGCGCGAGATAGGACTCGGCCATGCCCGCGCCCTGAGCACCACGACCGTCGCCCGCGCCTCCATGGTCTTCGGGGAGGCCGAGGAGGTGCGGCCGTGACCGCCGCCGCCAGGAGAACCGCCCTGGTCACCGGTGCCGCGAGCGGGCTCGGAGCGCTCGCCGCGCAACGCCTCGCCGCCGCCGACTGGGACGTGGTCGCGGTGGATCTGGACGAGGACGGACTGGCCCGCACCTCGCTTCGCTCGCCCAACACCCACACCCGTACCTGCGACGTCGCCGACTTCAAGGCCGTCGAGGGCGTGGTGACCGAGGCCGGGACGGTGCACCGGGTGGTGCACGCCGCCGCGACCGGCCCGCTCGTGCGGGCCCTCGACCAGTCCCTGGACGAGGTCGAGCGGGTGCTGCGGATCAACTTCCTGGGAACGGTGAACGTGGTGCGCGCCACGCTGCCGGGCATGCTGGAGCGCGGCCGGGGCGAGCTGGTCCTGTTCTCCTCGCCGGCGTCCTGGGTGCCGGTGGCCAAGTCGTCGGCGTACGCGGCGTCCAAGGCGGCGATCAACGCCTACGCCGAGACGCTGAGCCGGGAGCACGCGCGCAGCGGGGTGCGGTTCCGCGTCGTGTGCCCGCGCCAGGTGGACACCCCCGGCTTCCGCGCCGCCGCGGCCGCCGACCCGGCCGCCACCGGCAGGATGAAGGGCATGCCGCCCGGCGCGGTCCTGGACGCCGTCGACCGGTCGCTGGCGCGAGACGGCGGCCTGTACGTCTTCCCCGACCCGCTGACCAGGGCGACCGTGCTTGCACAACGGCTCGTTCCGCGCCTCATGGACCGCGTCCTCGGACGGGTGACCGCCGGTTGAGCACGCCGCCGGGCCCGCCTTGAACCAACGCTGACCGAGCCTGGCCCGCCCGGGATGGGTGGGATGGACGATTTCGGGGAACTCGGCGCCGACCGAATAAGCTGTCCCTTCGCCCTGCGCACCCGCGGCGCGGGACGGAGCGGGGGGACGGGCGTCGCCCCCGCGCGGGAAGTCGTGACGCTAGGGAGCCGCCTGCATGTCGTCCCAGGTGAAGGGTCGGCCGGTCACGGTCAAGGATCGCGAGATCGCCGCCGAGCAGCGCTATGTCGACCGGGCGTACGCGCGGCTGGAGGAGATGCGCGTCGAGGCCCAGGCCATGATCCGCGAGGGCTACCGGCAGTCGCAGGCCGGCACGAAGGGCTCCCTGGTGGACCGCGACGCGATGGTGCATCAGGCCGCGCTGCGCGCCAAGGCACTGGACGTCGCCGACGACGGCCTGGTCTTCGGCCGTCTCGACCTGGCACCGCGCCCCGCGAACGAGGGGAACGGCGATGGCGCCACGAGCGCGCTCCCGCCCGGTCCCGCGGGCGGCGAGATCCGGTACATCGGCCGGATCGGCGTCCGCACCCCCGACCACGACTCGCTGGTGATCGACTGGCGGGCCCCCGCCGCCGAGGACTTCTACCGCGCCACCCCCGAGGACCCCCGGGGCGTCGTCCGCCGCCGGGTGCTGCACTCGCGCGGGCACACCGTGGTCGACCTGGAGGACGACCTGCTCGACCCGGCCGCCGCCGACCGGCTCACCGTGGTCGGTGACGGCGCGTTCCTGGCCTCGCTCGCCCGGGCCCGCGAGGGCGCGATGCGCGACATCGTGGCGACGATCCAGCGGGAGCAGGACGAGGTCATCCGCGCCCCCGCCGACGGCACGGTCCTGGTGCGCGGCGCGCCCGGCACCGGCAAGACCGCGGTCGCCCTGCACCGGGTGGCCTACCTGCTGTTCCGGCACCGCCGCCGGTTCGGCTCGCGCGGCGTCCTGGTCGTGGGCCCGAACCGCCGCTTCACCGCGTACATCGAGCGCGTCCTGCCGTCGCTCGGCGAGGGCTCGGCGACGCTCCGCTCGCTGGGCGACCTGGTGGAGGGCGTCACCGGTACCGTCCACGACACGCCCGAGCTGGCCCGGCTGAAGGGCTCGGAGACGATGGCGCGGGTGCTGCGGCGGGCGGTCACCGACCAGGTCCCGGGCGCGCCGGACGACCTGCGCGTGGTCTACAAGGGCGTGGTGGTGCGGCTCGACCGCGCCCGCCTCGACAAGATCCGCAACGACGTGCACCGCCGGAGCCGGGGCAGCGTGAACGCCGCCCGAGGGCGCGCCGCCGAGGCCCTCCTGGACGCCCTCTGGGCCGCGTTCCGCGACCTGGGCGGGCCGGAGGCGGCGGCGACCGCGGCCGAGGGCGACCTGAGCGTGTGGAACGCCCTGCTCGCCGCCGACGGCCTGGAGCCCCTGGACGGCCCCGAGACCCGGCCCGCGACGGGCGGCGGCTCCAACGGCGGCGGCGACGCCATGCGGGCCGAGTTCCTCGCCCGGGTCCGCGAGCAGCGCGCGTTCACCGACTTCCTGGTGGCGTGGTGGCCGCTGCGGCGCCCGATCGACGTGCTGCGCTCCCTCGGCGACGCCGAGCGGCTGCGCCGCGCCGCGGGCCGCGACCTGGACCGGGACGCCGTGCGGCTGCTGTCGTCCGCCTGGTCCCGGGCCCTGCGCCCGGACGCGGAGCCGGTCCTCAGCTACCAGGACGTCGCGCTGCTGGACGAGATCGACGCCCTGCTCGGCGCGCCGCCCCGCCCGTCCCGCCGCCGTCCCAAGCCGCAGGAGGACGATCCGTTCGTGGTGGACGGCGTCAACATCCTCACCGGCGAGGAGGTCGCGGACGAGACGTGGGAGCCGGAGATGCAGGAGCTGACCACCTCCATCGAACGGCTGGAGCGCTCGCGCCGGGTCGACGACGGCGTGGTCGAGGAGCGGCCCGAGTACGCCCACATCGTGGTCGACGAGGCCCAGGACCTGTCCCCCATGCAGTGGCGCATGCTGGGCCGCCGTGGTCGCCAGGCGAGCTGGACGATCGTCGAGGACCCCGCCCAGAGCGCCTGGGAGGACCTCGACGCCGCCCGTACCGCGATGGACGCGGCGCTGGGCGCCACGGAGCCCTCCTCCGGCCGCAGGGGGCGCCGCCGCAAGCCGTCCCCGCGGCGCACCCGGTACGAGTACGAGCTCACCACCAACTACCGCAACTCCACTGAGATCGCCGCCGTCGCGGCGCGCGTCCTCGCGCTGGCCCTGCCCGGCGCCCACCCCGCCCGCGCCGTCCGCACCTCGGGCATCGACCCGGTGATCCGCGTCGTCCCCGAGCCCGAGCACGCCACGGCCGCCCGCGAGACCGTCGAGGACCTGCTGAGAAGGGTGGAGGGGACGATCGGACTGATCGTCCCCGCCGGCGACCCCGCCGCCCGGGACCGCCTCGCCGCCGGTTTCCCCGACCGCGTGCAGGTGCTGGACGTCCTGGAGGCCAAGGGCCTGGAGTTCGACGCCGCCGTGATCGTGGCCCCCGAGACGGTCGCCGCCCAGTCCCCCCGCGGCCTGCGCGTCCTCTACGTGGCCGTCTCCCGTGCCACCCAGCACCTCACGGTCCTCACCGCCGACCCCCGCTGGCACGGCACCCTCACCGGCGGCTGACGCCCCGTCCGGGACGGCGAGTTCGCGCTCCGGCCCGTCCCGGTCCCCCGGTTCAGTCGTCCCCGCCCTCCGCGTCCCCGCCGGCGTCGGGGCGGCCGGGCACGGCCGGCTCCGGACGGCCCGCCTCGGCGTGCGCCGTTCCGCCCCACAGCTCCGCCCCCGCGGGCTCCGTGAGGATGACCGGATCGGCGCGTTCGGTCGGTTCCTGCCAGCTCAGATCGTCGTGGTGAGTGATCACCCGGGATTTCACGAGACGCTCCCTTGGCTCGGTGCCCCGCCCGGTTCCGGGTCCGCGGCGGCCCCCGGCGCGCCACGGCACGGCCCCTTCCGGCGGGGCGGTCATCATTACCGGATCGGCCGGTGCGCGGGGCGCCCGGCGGACGGCGGGCACGAGACCGCCTCCGGCACCCGGGCGGGCTCCTCGGCACCGCGGCTCGTCCTGCTGATCAACGCTCTGACCTCCTCTTTCTCCGTCCCGTTCGGAACTTTGTATCGAAATGGATGCGTTGACCGAGTCTGATGGCCTGACTCGCCTATCTCGTACTACTGTTCTGCCTCGTACCAGTGTTACGACTGTCCTGACCGGGTAGGCTCATCTAGAGGGGTTAAGCCATCCCAGTCATCCCAACCACTTAGGAGATAACCCAGACAAAACACTCTTAAACCTGAGATCATGAACATCTCCATCAGTCGCCTCGGTCGGGTGGGATGTCCTGATCGCCTTACAGGCCACTGGGGACCAAGGAGGCAGCATGCCGGCGCGCTATGAGGAGATCGCCAACGACCTGCAACGGCAGATCGAGGAGGGCCTGCTCCTTCCGGGTCAGCAGATCAAGACCGAGAAGGCCCTGATGGAGGAGTACGACGCCGCGCGCAACACCGTGCGCGAGGCGATCAGCCGGCTCAGGGTCCTGCGCCTGCTGGAGTCCCGCCAGGGGCGCGGCAACTTCGTCGTCAAGCCGCCGGAGAAGTTCCGGATCACCCTCACTCCCGAGGAGGACACCGGCTTCAGCGGCGGCGAGGGCCAAGCCTGGGTCGCGGAGGCCGACAAGCAGCACCGCAGGGCCAGCACGTCCACGCCCGACGTCCTGGTCAAGCCGGCCGACGCGCTCATGAGCAAGGCGCTGGACGTCCCGGAGGGCGAACAGCTCATCGGCCGTCACCAGCGCCGCTACATCACCAACGAGGCCGGCAACCCCGTCCCCTGGTCGATGCAGACGTCGTACTACCCGTTCTCCTTCGTCCAGCGCGGTGCCGTCGAGCTGATGAACGCCGTGGACATCGAGAAGGGGACGATGGCCTACCTGAAAGAGGCCCTGGGAATCCAGCAGGCGCGTTACAAGGACTTTCTCTCGGTGCGACCGCCCGAGGACGAGGAACGGTCCTTCTTCGACCTACCGGCCGAAGGCAGCGTCTGGATCTTCGTGCACCGGCGGACGGCGTACGACACCACCGACCGTCCCTGCCGATACACGCTGACCGTCTATCCCACGGACCGCAACGAGTTCATCATCGAGGCGCGTCTGCCGATCGACGACTCGCAGTAGTCGGGGCAGGCCGTACGAACTGGAGGATTCTTGGGCAACGGCGTTCATGATCTCTAGTTTCGGCTGACCCCTTTTCCGGGAGAACTCCCGTTCCTGGGGAAGTGCCGTTCCGGATCCCGCCGGGTTCCGCTTCGGCCGGTTCGCCCGGCCGCAACACGATCTCTTCGGCGTACTCGCCGCGATCCGTCGTACCTGCGTTTTCCACAAACTGGGCGGCCCCTCGCGAGTCGCCCGTTCACACTAGATGGAGACCCGATGTCAGACGAAAGCATGCCGGCTCGGCACGAGGACCCAGCCCTCGACCTGCTCCGGCCCTACGTCACCGCCACCGTCCAGGCCCTGCGGGCGCAGGGAGTCGAGCTGGAGCGCAGTTGGCTCGACCCTTCCGACCCGCGCGACGCCACCATCGTGTGCCGGGTCGAGGGCGAGTACCGCGCCCTGGTCTGGGACGAGGAGACCGGCTGGCGGTTCGGCCGGTTCGTGAGCGGCCGCCAGGGTGAGCGCACCCGGCTGGACGGGGAGGGCTACCTGGGCGAGGACGTCCTGCCGGCACCGGAGGCGGTCGCCCTCAGCGTCGGCGCGGGCGCGTTCACCCGGCCGTACCGCAAGCTCAGGGACCACCGGGACGCGCCCGAGGCGTTCGACGCGAAGGTGCGCGCGGCCTACTCCAACTGATCGGCCGGACCGGTCTGCGACGCCGCCGTGCCGAACCCCGCTGGGAGGCACGGCGGCCGGCCTGTGCGAGCACGGCCGCGCGGGGAAGGTCCCGCGCAAGAACACCTCGCTCCCATGAACCCGGCGTCCGGTGCGTTACGGTGATTATCTGCCCCTAACCACCACGCAGGGATGGATCGCTCACCGCGGCCACCCGCGACCGTCTGGTTTGCCGCCGCGAACAGGATCGAACGTGGGAGCGAGCTTCCGGCTTCGCCTGGCCTCACCCGACGACCTGCCCTCCGTACTCGGCCTCATCGAGAACGCCGCCGCCTGGCTGCGCACGATGGGCACCACCCAGTGGCAGCGCCCGTGGCCCGACCGCGAGGAACGCGACCGCCGCGTTCACGACTCGCTGAGCGCGGGCGAGACCTGGCTCCTGTGGGACGGATCGACACCGATGGCCACCATCACCCTCACCCCCGAGCCCGACGACCTGCTGTGGACCGCACAGGAGCGCGAGGAACCCGCCCTGTACCTGCACCGGCTCGTCGTCCACCGCAAACACGCCGGCCTCGGCATCGGAGCGCACCTGCTGGACTGGGCCGGGGTCCGGGCGCGCAGGAGGCATCTCGCGCGGTGGATCAGGATCGACGTCTGGGCGGACAACCACGCCCTGCACCGCTACTACCTGAGGCAGGGGTTCCGGCTCGTGCGGCGGTCGACGAGCATCCCCGGCTATCCCGCGGGCGCGCTGTTCCAGAAGGACGTGCGGAACGCCCGCCTGAGCCGCCGGGTCCCCTTCGAGACCGATCCCCCGTCAGAGAACGGCAGCGGTCCGCACGAAGGGGAGGAAGCGGCCGCGCCGCTCAGAGAAAGTGCACCCGCTCCGGCTCATCGGACTCGGCCCTGCGCACGAACACCGCGCCTCCCTCGTCCATGACCGACTCGAAGAAGCCGTAGAGGGCCAGCGCGCGGTTGATCACGTCGGTCTTGGAGTCGCCCGTTCGCTTCACCAGGTCGGCCAGGGCGCTCGCGCCCCTGGCGGTGAGATTGACCGTGATCCGCTCCTTGGCGGCCGGGGGGTCACCATGGCGCCCATCCTGCGGGCTGTCGACCAGGGGTGATTCGCCCTTGCTCATCACGGGTCTCCTTCATCGGGGCGCGGCGTCGCCGCCGGTCCTTGTCGTATGCCCACTGGCCGCTCATCGTATGCACACAGTGTGCGCCAATGACGCCTGAGGATCAACGTCAACCCAGTGACGACATACCCGAATGTGACATGTAGTACACATATCATCTCGTATCTGCTCGATTCGTACATCAATCATATGTACATCGTATGCGCGTTGACGTACCGTACGAGACATGGGACGGGAACCTCGCTTCAGCCGCGGACGGAACCGCCGTCGCGGCGGCGCACCGGGCACCATCGTGGCCTGCGCCGCCGGTGCCGGGGGCGCCGCCGTCGCCGTGGCGGCCGCCCCGGGCCTGGCCGTGCTGGTCGTCCTCAGCCTGGCCCTCCTGGCCGCCATCCCGATCGTGGGCTGCACGATCATGCTGCTGGGGCTGGCCCGGCGCGGTATCCAGACGGCGCAGTCACCCTCGGACGTCCGCGAGCTCATGGAGTTCGGCACGACGGCGTTCACGACGACCCTGGCGACCCTGCTGCGCACCATGCCACCCCACATGCCACCCCACATGCCACCTCGCACGCCACCTCAGGCAGTGACCCCCAGCATCGAGCAACCCCGCGCTGAGCGACCTCGTGCCGTGCCCGCCTCCGCCGCGCCCGCCAAAAGGACGCCGAACACACCCATACGGGACGGACGGCGGCGCGGCCCGGCGCTCGACCTCGTTCCGCCCCACACGTTCTGGAGCGAGCTGACCCCCGCCGAGCGCGGCGCCCTCGACGAGCTGATGGGACGCGAGGACTACGCCCAGGGCACCGTCCTGTGGCGCAAGGACCAGCAGGCCGACCGGGTCATCATCATCCGCTCCGGGCAGGCGAGGGTGTCCACCGGCGTGGCGGGCGACGACCGGGAGATCGCCCGGCGGGGCCCCGGCGACATCGTCGGCGAACGGGCCATGCTGCTCGTGCAGGAGCGCTCCGCCACCGTGACCGCGCTGACCCCGATGCGGGTGATGACCTCGTCCGCCGCCGTGTTCAACGCCTTCCTCAACGACCATCCCCGCGTCGTGGCCGTGCTGGAACGCCAGATCTACGACCGGCTGACCCGCTCGACCAGGCCGCCCGGCGCCCCGGTGCCGCCGCTCGCGGGGCAGCACTGCGCCGTCCTCTTCGTCGACGTCGCCGGGTTCTCGGCCCCGTACCGCAACGACCAGGACCGGCAGGAGATCAGGCGGGTCCTGTACCTCCTGCTGGAGGAGGCGTTCGAGCGGTCGGGCGTCCCCTGGGCCGCCTGCCACCACGAGGACCGCGGCGACGGGGCCCTGATCGTCGTGCCCGCCGGGATCCCGGCCGGTCTGATCGTCCACCCGCTGGTCGGACGGCTGTCGGCCGGGCTGGCACGGCACAACCGGGAAGCGCGCGAGCCGGCGCGGATCCGGCTGCGCGCCGCCCTGGACGTCGGTCCCGTCACCGCCGACCCGCACGGCGTCAACGGGTACGCGATCATCCGGGCCGCCCGCCTGCTGGAGGCGCCCGCGCTCAAGACCAGGCTCAATCGCTCGTCCGCGCCGCTGGGGTTCGTGGTGTCGGACCAGGTCTACGACAGCGTCGTCCGGCACGCGCCCGCACCGGTCGACCCGGCCGCCTACATCCGCGCCCAGGTCACGGTGAAGGAGAGCCGGCTGACCGCCTGGACGTACCTGCCCGGCTGACCTAGATGATGGGAGGGCGGCCGGTGCGGGTCATCCGCCAGGCGGTGCGCCAGGAGATGGGACGGCGCCGGCCCGCGGGCTTGCGCCAGCCCTCGGCGAAACCCTTGAACCAGGGGCGCAGAGCGGCGGGCCTGCGCTCCCTCAGAACGGTCATCGCCACCCACACGGCCAGGTAGGTGAGCCCGATCGGCCACGGGAGGTTCCGGCGGGCCAGCCACACGCGGTTGCGCGCGTTGTAGCGGTAGAACATGTCGTGGCGGGTCGGCAGCACCGCCGGGTGGAACATCACGGCGGACGCGTCGTACACGATCCGGTACCCGGCGTCGAGGATCTGCCAGGCCAGGTCGGTCTCCTCGTGGGCGTAGAAGAAGTCCTCCGGCAGCCCCCCCGCGGCCTCGAAGGCGGCCCGCCGGATCGCGCAGGCGCCGCCGAGGAAGGTGGTGACCTCGGAGGAACGCTCCGGGTCGCCGGCCCGCAGCCGGGGGACGTGCCGCCGCTCGCCGCGCCCGCCCTCGGGGTCGCGGACCCGGAACGAGACGACGCCCAGCGTCGGGTCGGCCGTGAACCGGTCCCGCAGGTAGGCGCCGAGCCGGTTGGAGCGGTACCAGCCGTCGTCGTCCAGGAACAGGATCACCTCGCCGCCGGCCTCGGCGACGCCCCGGTTGCGGCCGGCCGGGATGCCCACGTTGCGCGGCAGCCGGACGATCACCACCCGCTTGTCGTCGAAGACCTCGTCCTCGCCGGGCGTCCAGTCCCCCGCGACGCCGTTGCCCACCAGGACGACCTCGATGTCGACGTGCTCCTGGTCGAGGGCGCTGCGCACGGCGCGCGCGAGCTCCTTCGGCCGGTTGCCCATGGTGAGCACCACGACCGAGAGCGGAACGCCCGCGTCCACGGCGGGGGCGGCGAATTCTTCGTCCAGGCTCACAGGGCTCCCGTCCAGCTCACTTCAGTCTCCGCGAAGCAAGGATGCTCACCAGGTGCAGCAGGGTCTGCGCGACGGCGACCACCGCGACCGCGACGGTCAGGACGCGCACCGCCGCCGGGGTCTCGGTGCCGAGCAGCACGTCCACCAGCGCGGCGGCCAGGATCAGCAGGGACAGCTCGACCGCGCCGATGATGCGGTGGAAGCGGAGCATGGACGCCGCCTGCCGGGCCAGCGCGATACCCGTGGAACGGGGCCGCAGCGCGCGCTCCCCGCCGGCCGGATCCGCGGGCAGGCCCGACTTGGCGCGTGCCACCACCACGTTGTCGGTCTCCGCCTTGATCAGCGCGGCGCCCAGTGCGGCGACCAGGCCCAGCTCCGCGTAGCCGCCGGTGGCCCAGCCTCCCTGCGCGGCGAGGCCGAGCCCGACCAGCAGCGACACCTCGGAGAGGTAGTGGCCGATACGGTCCAGGAAGACACCGGCCACCGACGTCTGCCGCAGGTAGCGGGCCACCTCGCCGTCCACGCAGTCCAGCAGCAGGTAGAGCTGGATCAGCAGCGCGCCGCCGAGAGCGGTCCACAGCGCGCCGGTGCCGGTGGCGGGCAGCGAGACCACCAGCCCGGCGGCCACGCCGCAGGCCATCATCATGTAGGTGAGCTGGTTGGGGCTGAACCCGAACCGCATCGCCAGCCAGGCCACGTACGGCGACAGGTCCCTCATGTAGAGGCGGCCCGCCCAGTGCTCCTCGTTGCGCCGGTCCTTCAGGCCCGGAGGCTGGCCCCAGCGCCGCACGTCGGCGACGGTCGCCGCCTTGCGGGACGGCCGCCCGTCCCCCACCGGCGGCGTCTCGGGCAGGTCAGTGGCCATGGGCTTGGACATACTCTTCCACCGCCTTGAGGATCGCGTCCCGGTCGAGACCGAGATGCTCCAAGATCGTATAGCGGCCCGGCCGGGTCCGCGGGGCATAGTGAACGGCATCCGCGAACTGTTCGACGGTCAGGCCCGCCTCGGACGGCAGCACCGGCAGGCCGTGCCGCCTCAGGCAGGAGACGATCTCCTCCAGCCGGTCCGCGCCCGTCCCCAGATGCATGGCGCGGAGCTGGTAGCAGAACGCGGCGCCGATCCCGGCCAGCTCGCCGTGGTTGGCGGTGCCGGGGAAAAGCTGGTCGATCGCGTGCAGGATCTCGTGATCGCCGCCGCTGGACGGGCGGGACGAGCCGGCGAACGCCATCGCCATGCCCGACAGCACCAGCCCCTCGGCCAGCACGGTCAGGAAACGGTCGGACTCGACCGACCCGGGCTGGTGCAGCAGCGCCTCGGCGGCGGTGCGGGCCACGGTCAGCGCCATCCGGTCCACCGGCTCGCCGCACTCGTCGGCGGCCAGCATCCAGTCGTCCACCGCGGAGAAGTTGCTCACCACGTCCCCGATCCCGGCCCGGACCAGCCGGACGGGCGCGGCCCGCACGTAGTCGAGGTCGACCACCATCGCCAGCGGCATCACCACGCCGAAGGAGCCCTTGCCCTTGTCGTGCGTGAGCGAGGCGACCGGAGAGCAGATCCCGTCATGGGACAGGTTGGTGGCCACCGACACCATCGGGATGCCCGCGAGCGTCGCCGCGTACTTGGTGGCGTCGATGGTGCGGCCGCCGCCGATGCCGACCACGGCCTCGTACGACCCGCCGCGCAGCTTGGAGCCCAGGGAGACCGCGGCCTCCACCGTGCCGCCCTCGACCTGGAACACCTCGCAGTGCGTCAGCGACGGGCGGACATGGTCGGCGATCTGGTCGCCCTGGCCGCGGCCCACCGCGATGGCCACCCGGCCCTCGGTGGCGATCCGCCGGTCCGCGAGCAGGTCGCCCAGGGACGCGACGGCCCCGCGCCTGACATCGATGGACAGCGGGGCGGTCAGCATCCGGGTCAGCAGGGGCATCGGGGACTTCCTCGCTCGGATCGTCGGTCGGGACGTCCGCTCTGGTGCGGCCGATCTGGTCCTACGGCCGTCGCGGTGGGGGCTGTGCGTGTCCGGCTTCGGCTGTTCCTCCGGCGGGTCTCGGCGATCAGTAGGTCTTGGCGATGGTGCGCGCCTTCGCCAGGTCGTCGTGGTCGTCGACCTCGACCCAGTCGACCGCGCCGATCGGGGCGACGGCGATCTCCCCGCCCCTGTCGACCAGCTCCTGGTACCCGTCCTCGTAGTAGAGGTCCGGGTCGCGTTCCCAGGTGGCCTTGAGCGCGTCGGCGAGCGGCCCGGCGGCGGCGGGCTCGATCAGGGTGGCGCCGATGTACTCGCCGTAGGCCGAGGACGGGTCCATCTTCTTGGTGATCCGCCGCAGCCGTCCCCGCTCGTCGAGGGTGACCTTCATCTCCTCGTCGGCGAGCGTTTTCACGTTGTCCACCGCGAGCAGGATGTCCGGTCCACGGCCCGCGAGTAGCGTCTTCTCCACGCCGACCGGATGGACCGTGTCGCCGTTGACCACGAGGACGCCTTTGGAGAAGTGCTCGCGAGCCAGCCACAGGGAGTAGGCGTTGTTCCACTCCTCGGCCTTGTCGTTGTGGACGAGGGTGATCGACACCCCGTAGCGGCGTTCGAGCTCGGCGGTGCGCCGCTCGACCGCCTCGGCGCGGTAGCCGACGACGATCACGATGTCGGTCAGGCTCACCTCGGCCAGGTTGCCGAGGGCGATGTCCAGAATCGTGGTGTCGCCGTCGACCGGGACCAGTGCTTTGGGGAGCGTGTCGGTGTACGGCCGCAGCCTCCGGCCCGCGCCCGCCGCCAGCACCATACCGATCATGCTTCCTCTTCCTCCAGGTCGAGTGTCACACCACCCCGCGTCCCCACGCGGACGCCCTCCGCGGACGGCACCCGCGGAAGGACGCCGCCGCGAACGAGTGTCACGCCAAGGTAGACCGCGAGCGTCGCATAGGCGAACGGGAGCAGGTCGGACAGCCCCGCGAAGGCCACGAGCAGCATCCGGCCGTCCCATCCCAGCCCGGGGCGCAGCACCGGGAACCGGGCCGATGGCCGGTGCCCCTGCCGGGAGCGGTACACGATGTCGTGGTGGTGGTACGCCAGGACCGCTATCAGCACGAAAACGAGCGGTGCCGCCACGTCCTGCGCGAACCCCAGCGCGGCGAGGTAACCATACTCGATCGCGCGGATACCCGGTGGGACAAGCCAGTCGATCCTGCCGTCGTGGAGATGCCCTGCAGACGGTCCGGTCAGCAGCAACGCGACAACGGGGGCGAACAACGCCAACGTCCGCTGCTCCCCGACCCGCGCGGCCAGCAGGACCCCGGCGACGGCCATCGCGACCGCGAACCCGTGCAGCGGAGCCACGTACCCGCCCGCCAGCCGGCCGAGCATCAGCGAGATGGCCCCGTCGTCCCGGTACGCCGGAAGCCGTCCGGGAGTCGTCATGCCGTCCGGCTTGCGGACACCTGCCGGATCCGCCCGGCCAAGGTGATGACGGTGGCGATCACGCCCCAGGTGAGGAGCGCGAGGAAGGTCACGCGGGCGTCGAAGAGGGCGGCGGTCAGCGCGACCAGCGCGACCCGCTCCCCGACCGGCAGCGCCCATGCCTTCCTGGCCCAGTACAGGGCGCGCGACCGGCTCAGGCGGCCGTCCGGCCTGGCGATGAGCGCCCGTTCCAGATTGGCCACGAACGCGCGCTCCAGATTGACCGGTGTCCGCTGGAGCGGCACGTGCGGCGGGCGGGTGCGCGCCTCGTAGGAGGCGTCGATCACATCCCGCACCGCCTGGAGGATCAGCACCGCCACCGCGAGGGCCCACGCGTCCCCGCCGCCCCCGGCGGCCTCGGCCGACCCGAAGGCAAGGCCCAGGTAGACCACGTACTCCTTGCCGTGGCCGCAGATCATGTCCAGCCGTGCCCCGAACTCGGTGCGGCGCCCGGTGTAGCGGGCGAGCTGCCCGTCCGCCACGTCCAGGACGAAGGCGAGGTAGAGCAGCACCGCGCCGGTGACCATCCCGGGGCGGGTGCCCGCGCTGAACCACAGCGCCGCCAGCAGCGCGAACACCACGGACACGGCCGTGACCGTGGTGGGGGTGACCTCACGCCCGGCCAGCCAGCGGACGAGGCGCGGACTGTAGGAACTGACCGCGAACGTGGAGAAGAAGCCATCGTCGCTTTTGACCGCCGCCGCCAGCCGCCGGTCGTCCTCGTACCGGGCATCCGCGGCCTCCAGCGCGACACGGGCCTCCCGGAGCGCGGCGCCGCCGGGCTCATCGGCGGCGATGCGGCGGCAGACCCCGCCCTTGGCGGCCCGCGCCGGATGGGAGGCGACCGGCCTGCCCAGGCGCACCAGCCCCGCCAGCAGCAACCCGGCGGCGTCGCCCTCCGTGCCCGGCCCCGCCAGGTCGGCGAGGCTCTCCGCCAGCTCCGCGATCGCCCGCCCTTCGGACACGTCGAACCGCAGGACCCCCGGGAACGCCGCGTTGACCTTCGGGACCAGGCCCACCTGGACGACACGTCCCCTCCGCACCCGGGCGGAGGCCGTCCCGGACTGGCCCGCCTCACCGGGCGGCACGGTCACCGCCGCCAGCGGGGCCGCGGTGCCGTTCACGAACCGGTCCAGCAGTCCCGCGCTCACCAGCAGATCGGCGGGCAGGATCACCACGGGCACGTCGGCGCGCCGCGCGAGCTGCGCGATCCTCCGCAGGTCACCGGCCACGTCCGGGGACACGATCGCGGAGCCGGCGCCCGCCCCCGGCGCCACCACGGCCCCGGAGGCCACGCCCGCTCCCGGACGTCCGATCACATGGACGTCCGGTACGTTGACCGTTGCGAGCAGGTCGCGCAGCCGGGCCAGGTGCGCGGGCGGGTCCGTCCCGGGCGCGCCGAGTGCCCGTCCGGTCGCGAGGATCACGGCTACGGTCATCGATCCCTCCGGCCGGGCGTCCGGCGCGCCGGAGGACCAGTGAACACTGCACAGTGCGACACGCCGATCACAATACGCGACGGGACGGTGCATGGAGAGACGGACGGTCGCAGTGATACTGGCCGGCGGTGTCGGCCGCCGCGCCGGGTCGCCGGTGCCCAAGCAGCTCGTCGAGGTCGGCGGGCGCCCCATCCTGGCGCACGCGATCGCGGCGTTCGACGAGCACCCGGACGTGGGTGAGGTGCTGGTGGTGATGGCCCCGGGTCATCTGCGCACGGCCGCCGCGCTGGCCACCCCGTTCCGTAAGGTGACGGGAGTGATCGAGGGCGGTGAGACGCGCACCGGGTCCACGGCGGCGGCGCTGGGGGCCCTGGCCGGCCACGGCGCCGACACGCGCGTCCTGTTCCACGACGCGGCCCGCCCCTTCGTGGACGCCGGGGTGATCGGCCGGGTGCTGGACGCGCTGGACAAGCACGCGGCCGTCGCGGTCGGCGTGCCGTGCTCCGACACCGTCGTCGCCGTCGAGGACGGCCTCGTCGCGAGCATGCCGCCGCGCGCGTCGCTGGTGCGGTTCCAGACCCCGCAGGGCTTCCGCCTCGGCGTCCTGCGCTCCGCGTACGACGTGGCGCTGGCCGACCCGGACCTGGTCGCCACCGACGACTGCGGCATCGTCCACCGCTATCTGCCGGACGTGCCGATCAAGGTGGTGGAGGGCAGCGAACGCAACCTCAAGGTCACCCATCCCCTCGACTTCGTCCTGGCCGAGCATCTGGCGGGCGGCACGCCCACCGACCCGCTGACCGGCTCCCCCGTCGACCCCCCGGAGGACAACACGTGATCTTCGACAACCGGCCCGCCGTGATCGGGCACCGCGGACTGGGCTCCGGCGACCTGGCCGTGCCCGGAGGCACTGGCACCGTCGCCGAGAACACCGTCCCCTCGCTGCTGGCCGCGCTCGCGGCGGGCGCGTCCTGGATCGAGATCGACGTCACCCGCACCGCCGACGACGCGCTGGTGCTGCGGCACGACCCCACCACCGCCGACGGCGCGTTCATCGTCGACACGCACGCGGCGGCCAGCGGGCTGCCGCTGCTGGCCGAGGTGTTCGACGCGCTGCCGCCGGAGGTCCCGGTGGACGTGGACGTCAAGACGATCCTCGAGGACGCGGTGGACCCGCCGTCCCGGCGCACCGGGTCCCTGCTGGTGCCCACCCTGCGGAGAGAGGCGCGGCGCCGCCCGCTGCTGGTCACCTCGTTCGACGCCTCGCTGCTCACGTACCTGCGGGAGAACCTGCCGGGCGTCCCCCTGGGGCTGCTCACCTGGCTGCGCTTCCCCCTGTGGCACGCCATCCCGTCCGCCGCGGGCCTGGGGTTGCAGGCCGTCGGGCTGCACACCGGGTCGCTGGGGATCGAGCACCCCGACACGCGGCTGCGTCCCCTGGCGCACAGTGTGGACGTGGCGCACCGCGCGGGGCTGGAAGCACTGGTCTGGTGCCCGAAGGCCGAGGACGCCACCGTGTACGCCGAGGCGGGCTTCGACGCGATGGTGGTGAACGACGTACCCGGAGTCGTGCGCGCCCTCAACGAGAAGCGGGCAGAGGCGGGGGCGGTCTAGCCGCCTGAGCCGCCCTGGCCGCGGCGCAGGTCGTCACCGCCGTACATCTGCGTCCACTCCCCGGCCTCCTGCCGCTGCTCGCCGCCGCCTTGACGCGGCGGCTCGGGGGCGGGTTCAGGGGCGGGCGGAGGCTGGGGAGAGCGGACGTCGGACGGCGGCTGCGGAGGCCCCGAGGCGCCCGGAGGCGAGTAGGGCGGCGGTACGGCCGGGCCCGGCGCATGGGGCGAAGGGGCCGGCCGGTACTGACCGGCGGGAACGGGAGGTGCCCCGTACTGGGGCGGCGGAGCGGCGCCGCCCGGCCCCATCGGAGCGGGAGGCATGCCGTACCGGGACCGCGCGGGGGACGCCCCCGCCACCCGCCAACGCGACGGCGACATCGAGGCCACCAGCAGCGCGACCCCGAGAAGCAGCAGGATTCCGTACGGGGCGACGACCCCGTAGCCGAAGTCGAGCGACCTCGGCAGCATGTTCCCCGTGCGCTCCCCGGCGAACTCCGGCATCAGCAGCCACAGCAGCCCGAACGCCGTGAAGACCACCCCGGGGACCAGCGACGCGACCGGTGACAGCCGCGAGCCCATGACCAGCCCCAGCAGCACCGCGGCGACCACCAGCACCGCCAACGCGATCAGCCGGTCCGGCCATCTCCCCTCCAGGGCCGGCACCCGGAAGAAATCCGTCATCCGGCCGACCCCGTAGAGCAGGCAGAACGCGACCACCGGGGTGACGACCAACCCGACCAGTACACCGATGCCGTGGCGAGCGCCGTTGGACATGATGACCCCTTACCGCCGGACGGCCGATCCCGTCCACGGTACCGCCGGGCGCCGCCCAGCGGCAGGGCCGATCCACGGTGCCGATCCACGGTGCCGATCTGCTCGGCCCCGCCTTGCCGCCGGTCAGCTCTTGGCCGGGCTGGGCTGGCCGAGTCCCGGCGGGCTGGTGAGGAAGCCGACGCCCCACGACAGGTGCATGGTCGCGAACACCAGCGGCAGCCGCACCCACGCCGACGGGGGCAGGCCCCGGCCCTCCACGGCCGCGCCGATCACGATGCCCGCCGCGTACGCGCCCGGGATGATCCAGCCGGGCCAGAACCCGAACGCCCCGGCGACCACGCCCGCCACGATCGCCACCACCGCGATCGGCGGCGCCAGGTAGCGGAAGTTCAGCGTGCCCTGATGCTCGCGGCCGACCACGCGCCGCCAACGCCCGGTGTGGAAGTACTGCTTGGCCAGCGCCCGCAGGTTGGGACGCGGCCGGTAGGTCACCCGCATCCGCGGGGTGAAGTAGATCGTCCCGCCGGTCTGCCGGATCCGGTGGTTCATCTCCCAGTCCTGGGCACGGACGAAGGTCTCGTCGTACCCGCCGACCCGCTCCAGCGCGCTGCGCCGGAACGTGCCCAGGTAGACGGTCTCCACCTCGCCCGCCTCGCCGCCGGTGTGGAACCGGGCGTTGCCCACCCCGATCTTGGAGGTCATGGCGCGGGCCACCGCCTGCTCGAACGGGGTGACGCCCTCGGCCGCCATGATCCCGCCCACGTTGTCGGCGCCGGTCTCCTCCATCGTCTCCACCGCGGCCCTGATGTAGTCGTCGGGCAGCAGCGAGTGCCCGTCCACCCGGACGATGATCGAGTACTGGGACGCCTTGATCGCGATGTTGAGGCCCTGCGGGGTGCGCCCGGTGGGGTTGGGCACCACGATGATCCGCTGGTCCTCGGCGGCCAGCCGCCGGGCGATCTCCTCCGTGCGGTCGCGGGACGGCCCCACCGCCAGCACCAGCTCCAGCTCGCCCGGGTAGACCTGCCCCAGGATGCGCCGGACGGCCTCGGTCAGATGCCGTTCCTCGTTCAGAACCGGCATCACCACCGACACCGCGGGCCACGTCCGGTCGCCCACGGCTTGCCCTGGGTCGCCCTGCGCGCTGGCATGGGCGGGTGAAGAGGAAGAGGCAGAGGGGTTCATGTCGGGTCGCGGGGCCTTCTCTCGTTCGTTCATGTCGAGCTCTAACCGCCCGGCCGTCCGGGGAGAGGGATTGCGGAACGGCGCCACGTTACTGCAAGGACACGAAGCCCAGGAACCGAACGGACGGCGAGCCCCCACTTTAGAGTGGGAACACTCGCGTCACTGTTGTTTCCCGGGAGGCGGCGGCCGGCATGGCAGAAGGGCCCAGGCGGGCGGACGGCGACCCCGACCCGATGGAGCGCTACTTCCGTCCACGGGACGACGGGCGGGGCGGCGCGGGCGGTGACGCCGAGGAGGACATCGAGGGCGTCACCGTCGACGGGATGCCCGCTCCCCGGGTCGCGGTGGAGAGCCCGCGCGGTCCGCGCCGTCCCGGGCCGGGGCTGAGCCGCCGCGCGGCGCTGGCCGCCCGCAGGCAGCGCAGATTCCTGATGCTCACGGGCGCCATCTCGGCGATGGTGCTGGCGACCTCGGGCGGCGCCTGGGCGTTCCAGAACTACGTGACCGGGATGATCGACAGCATCAGCGTCGGCGGGCTGGACGGCGGCGGCCCCAAGGGCCCCCTGACCGTGCTGGTCGCGGGCGTGGACCGGCGCGACGGGCTCACCCGCGAGCAGCAGCGGGCCGCCAAGCTCGGCCACGAGCCCGGCGAACGCTCCGACACCATGATGCTGCTGCACATCTCGCGCGACCACGACCGGGTCACGATCGTCAACCTGCCCCGCGACTCGCTGGTGACGATCCCCGCGCACCGGTCGAACGGGTCCGAGGGCGCCAAGGGCGCGCGGATCCCGTCCCGTCCCGGCAAGCTGACCTGGGCCTACCAGTTCGGCGGGCCCGACCTCACGGTCGACACGATCAAGCAGGCCACCGGGGTGTCCATCGACCACTACGTCGAGGTCAACTTCTACGGCTTCGTCAGCATGGTGGACGCGCTCGGCGGCGTGGACGTCTGCACCGAACGGCCGATCAACGACACCAAGAGCGGGCTCGTCCTGCCCGCCGGCAAGTCGCATGTGGACGGCCTGAAGGCGCTCGGCTTCGCCCGCGCCCGCTACAGCTTGAGCGACGGCAGCGACCTGGGGCGCATCGACCGGCAGCAGCAGTTCATCGCCTCGATGATGAAGCAGGCCCTCAGCACCAAGACCCTCAGCGACCCGCGCAAGTCCACCAGGTTCCTCAACGCCGCGCTCAAGTCCCTGCGCGTGGACAAGGAGCTCGCCGAAGACCTGCCCGACCTCGCCGAGCAGATGAAGAACCTGTCCACCGACAACCTCACCTTCGCGAAGGTGCCGCTGGCCAACAGCGACCATCCCGCGACGCTGTGGAACACCACCTCGCCGCAGTCCACCGTCCTATGGGACCAGCGGCAGGCCGGTGAGCTCTTCGCCAAGATCAGGCGGGACCAGCCGGTCGGCTCCGGGACGCCGTCGCCGGCCACGCCGTCCCCGACCAAGCCCGCGGGCCCCACGGTCCCGCCCGAGGACGTGCAGGTCAGCGTGCTGAACGCGATCGGCACTCCGGGCCTGGCCACCCGGGCGGGCGGCGAGCTGCGGCGGATCGGCTTCCGCGCCACGGTCGTCCCGGGCGTGGCGCGGCGCGGCCTCCAGGAGACCACGATCCAGTACGGGCCGTCCCGGGCGGAGGAGGCCAGGACGCTGGCCGCCGCCATCCCCGGCGCCCGCCTGAAGAAGGTGTCCTCGCTGGGCTCCCGGGTCCAGGTCATGGTCGGAGCCGACTGGAAGGGGGCCGAGGATGTCGACGTGGCCCCGTCCCCCAGCCCCAGCGCCTCGCCGCGCCACCTGGAGACCGGCACCGCCACCGAGAAGCTCTGCAAGTAAGGGTTCTCAGCCGCCCGCGCCGTTCTGGGCGTCCAAGGCGTCCAGCCGCGCCATGATGGCGTCGACCGACCGCTTGAGCTCGGCCATCTCCAGGCGCGCCTGGCGGATCTCCGACACCGCCGCCACCCACAGGTATCCGGCCTGGTAGGAGTCCTTGCTGAACTGGTCCTTGGGGCCGCCCTGCCTGAACTCGGGGGCCAGTTGCACGGGGGTGGTGGGGTCCATGTCGTCCTCCTCGGGCGAGGTGGGCTTGCCGGTGAACGTGCCGTCGCGGACCAGCCGGTACAGCCGGTCGCCCGGGCATGAGGTCGAGACGAAGTCGCGGTGGCCCCGCACAGCGGCAGCCAGTCCCTTGCCGCGCAGCCACGCACGGAGCTCGCGGACGGCGTTGATCTGCGCGGTGGTGGGGTCCTCCGACGGGCCGGTGGCCAGCGTCACCGACGTCCAGGTGGAGTTGCCGCCGGGCTGCGCGGCCTGCTGCCGCTGCCAGCCACGCCCCTCCAGAACGATCCCGTGCGGGCACGCGGCGAAGCTGTTCCCGGTGAAGTAGACAGAGCCCCTGCGGCGAGCCAGCCACGTCGAGTTCTGGGTACGCACGCACCACACCTGGCCGTCGTAGTTCTCCCGGCTGATGTCGAATGTTGCGCCGCGCGCGGCTGCGGGACGTGGGGCGAAGCTCGTCACGTGCCGGAGATGGACGACCCACATGCCCGCCGAGGTCTGGCGCAGCGTGCCGGCCATGCCCGCGAGGGTGGCGGCGAACTGGAACCGCTCCGCCCTTTCCCTGCTCTTATGGACCATCTGGCGCCGGGTGACCGTGCGCCCGTTGTCGCCGCCCGCGAGCAGTGAGACGTTGAGGAACAACTCGAGCTGTGCTCGAGTCAGCGCCAACAGGAAGTCGTGCCGGACGACACCACCCGGCGCGTGTTCGAGAATGACGCGTCCCGCGTCGCTCGACAGATGGAACTCCACGAGGCGGCGACCGTCGCCGGCGCTGAGCGTCTCACGCCATCGCGGGACGCCGTCCGTCCGACTGCCTGTGCGGGGGAACCGGTCCACGGGCGGCCCGAAGACGCCGGTGAGCGCAGCCCTGATGCGCGCCGCGTTCCGGCCCTCGTTCCGGTACAGGACGACGCCCGTGCTGGACAGGCCACTTCCGGACTGGGGCTTGATATGGCCTTCGGTCCAGAACCACGCGATCGTCTCGACCAGCGCGTCCGACCACTTCGGCTCGGAGGGGAGGTCCGCGCACTCGGCCGCGATGGGGATCCGATCCCAGTAGCCGATCGTCTCGCTGGTCACCCATCGGCGCTCGTGGCCCTGCTCCGTCCGTCGCCGTCCGTTCCTGTCCGGGCCACCCCGCCTGGAGAACCTCTCGACCGCCCACCGGTGCCCTGGCGTTGTGAGCGACGAGTGGCCACGTCCCTCCATGCGGATCATCTCGCGCGGCCGGGCGGGGAAGATGTAGACGTCGTCGAGCGGCTGCCACTCCGACATGCCCGTCTCGTGGTTCAGGGTCAGGACGACGTCTCCCGGCCGGACCTCACGGAACGTCTTCCATCCGCTCGCGGTCAGGATCTCGGTCTCTTCGTCCACGCAGTACCCGATGTCCGCCCAGCCCCGGGTGTTCATGTGGAAGCGGCGGGTGTTCCTCCAGTAGGTGCGGCACGCCTCGTGTGACTTCCCGGCCAGGCCCTGGTCGCTGCCGTCGTAGTGGATGACCAGGCCGTTCTTGCAGGCGGCGAACCCGGCGGCGGTCGGGCCCCAGCCGAAGGACGAGCGCCTTTCCAGCTTCATGAGCCGGCCCCCTCGGTGTAGGTGTCCTCGGGGTCGATGAAGCCCTCGTCCGGCTCGTCCGGCTCGGGGAGGTAAGGGACGTCGATCTCCTCGACGTCCCGCTCGGGTTCGGCCATGGCAGCCTCCGGGATGATCCTCGATGTGGTCGGCCGGCCCTGCGTCACAAGGCCAGCAGAATAGCCACTCGATCACCGCCGACAGGCGACTTCGTCCCCATACCGTGGGGAACGGGAGGTGCCTACTTCAGGAGCTGGCGGGCCATCACCATCCGCTGGATCTGGTTGGTGCCCTCGTAGATCTGGGTGATCTTGGCGTCGCGCATCATGCGCTCGACCGGGAACTCGCGGGTGTAGCCGTAGCCGCCGAGAAGCTGGACGGCGTCGGTGGTCACGTCCATCGCGACGTCGGAGGCCAGCGTCTTGCAGGCCGAGGAGACGAAGGTCAGGTCGGGCACCTTCGCGCCGCGCATCGCGCGCTCGGACTTGATCGCGGCGTGGTAGGTGAGCTGCCGGGCGCCCTCCAGCCGCATCGCCATGTCGGCCAGCATGAACTGGACGCCCTGGAAGTCGGCGATGGCCTTGCCGAACTGCCTGCGCTCCTTGACATAGCCGAGGGCGTGGTCGAGGGCGCCCTGGGCGATGCCGAGGGCCTGGGCGGCGATGGTGATGCGGGTGTGGTCGAGCGTGGCCAGGGCGGTCTTGAACCCGGTGCCCTCGGCGCCGATCATCCGCTCGGCCGGGATCCGCACGTCCTCCAGGATGACCTGGCGGGTCGGCGAGCCCTTGATCCCCAGCTTGCGCTCCTTGGGGCCGAACGACACGCCCGCGTCGGACTTCTCCACCACGAACGCCGAGATGCCGCGGGCGCCCGCCGACGGGTCGGTGACGGCCATCACGGTGTAGTACTCCGAGACGCCGGCATTTGTGATCCACATCTTGGCGCCGTTGAGCACCCAGTGGTCGCCGTCGCGCACCGCGCGGGTCTTCATGGACGCCGCGTCCGAGCCGGCCTCGGCCTCGGACAGGGCGTAGGAGAACATGGCCTCGCCCCGCGCCACCGGCGTCAGATACCGTTTCCTGAGCTCCTCGGAGCCCGCCAGCAACACCGGTACCGTGCCCAGCTTGTTGACCGCCGGGATCAGCGAGGAGGAGGCGCACGCGCGGGCGACCTCCTCGATCACGATCACGGTGGCCAGCGCGTCGGCCCCGGCGCCCCCGTACTCCTCGGGGATGTGCACCGCGTGCAGTTCGTTCTGCACCAGCGCGTCGAGGGCCTCCTGCGGAAAGCGCGACTCCTCGTCCACCGCGGACGCATAGGGCGCGATCTTGGCGTCGGCGAGCTCGCGGACCGTCGCCCGGAGCAGCTCGTGCTCCTCCGACGGGGCGTAACCGGGAAAGTCGGGGCTCATAGCGCGCAGACTACCCGCCGGTACACTGCGCCGGACGCGCGGGGGGCTCGCCACGGCGGATCCACCCGGCGTTCGCGGGAAGACCCGTCGATCCCTCGGGGCGGCAGGATGGGAATGACCGGCACGGCGGGGTAATACGTCCATCACCGGACGTGAACGGCCGACGGATCGGAATACGGATCGGGATGGAGGAACCGCCTTGACGCACCGGCTGACGGTGATCGGCACCGGCTACCTCGGCGCGACCCACGCCGCCTGCATGGCGGACCTGGGCTTCCAGGTCCTGGGGCTGGACGTCGACAAGACGAAGATCGCCAGACTGGCGGCCGGTGACCTGCCGTTCTACGAGCCGGGGCTGGAGGAGATCCTGGAGCGCAACCTGGCGAACGGGCGGCTGCGCTTCACCACCTCCTACGAGGAGGCCGCCGGGTTCGGCGACGTCCACTTCATCTGCGTGGGCACACCGCAGAAGGCGGGCGAGTACGCCGCCGACCTGACCTACGTGGAGGACGCGGTGTCCTCGCTGGCGCCGCTGCTGCACCGGTCCTGCCTGGTGGTGGGCAAGTCCACGGTGCCGGTCGGCACCGCGGAGCGGCTCGCCGAGCGGATCGCGCTGCTGGCCCCCGCGGACGGGGACGCGGTGCTGGCCTGGAACCCGGAGTTCCTCCGCGAGGGCTTCGCCGTCCAGGACACCCTGAAGCCGGACCGCATCGTCGCCGGAGTGCCCGCCGACCAGGGCGCGGCGGAGCGCGCGGAGAAGATCCTGCGCGAGATCTACGCCTCGATGCTGGCCGAGGGGACGCCGTTCGTCGTCGCCGACTACCCCACCTCCGAGCTGGTCAAGGTGGCGGCCAACGCGTTCCTCGCCACCAAGATCTCGTTCATCAACGCGATGGCGGAGGTGTGCGAGGCGGCGCACGCCGATGTCACCAAGCTGTCGGAGGCGCTCTCCTACGACGACCGCATCGGCGGCCGGTTCCTGGGCCCCGGCCTCGGGTTCGGCGGCGGCTGCCTGCCCAAGGACATCCGCGCGTTCATGGCCAGGGCCGGTGAGCTGGGCGTGGACCAGGCGCTGACGTTCCTGCGCGAGGTGGACGAGATCAACATCCGCCGCCGGATCCGGATGGTGGACCTGGCCAGGGCGCAGCTCGGCGGCTCGTTCGTCGGGCGCACGGTCGGCGTGCTGGGCGCCGCGTTCAAGCCCAACTCCGACGACGTCCGCGACTCTCCGGCGCTGGACGTGGCCGCCACGATCCGCGCGCAGGGCGGCAAGGTCACCGTGTACGACCCGCAGGCCATGGGCAACGCGCGCCGCGTCCATCCCACCCTCGACTTCGCCGACTCGGTCCTGGACGCCGTACGCGACGCCCATGCGGTGCTCCTCCTCACCGAATGGCAGGAGTTCAAGGACCTGGATCCCCACCACCTGGCCGACGCCGTGGCCGAACGCAACATCGTCGACGGCCGCAACGCCCTGGACCCCGAGCGGTGGCGCACCGCCGGCTGGACCTACCGCGCCCTCGGCCGGCCCTGACCGCCGGCCCTGGGAAGCTTCTTTACCGTGCCGTGGTTGTCACGGGCATGGCTGATGCTCTTGTGGATCCGTTCGCCGATCAGGATGTGATCCGGCGGTTGCTGAACGAGTCGCGGACGTGGGCGTTCGTGGGCCTGGGTGACAATCCCGAGCGGGAGGTCTACAACCAGGCCCGGTTGCTGCAGCAGCGCGGAAAAAAGATCTTCCCGGTGCATCCGTCCGGGGCGACGGTGCTGGGCGAGCCGGGGCACACCTCGCTGAAGGACGTCGGCCCGGTCGATGTGGTGGGCGTGTACCGGCGCGCGGAGTTCGCGGGCGAGGCCGTGGCCGAGGCGATCGCGGCCGGCGCGAAGGCGGTGTGGCTGCCGCTGGACGTGATCGACGAGGCGGCGGCACGGCGGGCCCAGGAGGCGGGCCTGGACGTGGTGATGAACCGCTGCCCCGCCGTGGAGTGGGCCCTGCGCCGCTAGCCGATGTTCTCCCGCAGGCGCTCGCCCTTGGCCTTGGCCTGGGCGTAGAGGTCCTGCTGGAAGTCCTTCATCTTCGCCTGGAGCGTCTCGTCGGACGCGGCCAGGATGCGCACCGCCAGCAGTCCCGCGTTGCGCGCCGCGCCGACGGCGACGGTCGCGACGGGGACCCCGGCGGGCATCTGGACGATCGACAGCAGCGAGTCCATGCCGTCCAGATGCCTGAGCGGCACCGGGACGCCGATGACCGGCAGCGGCGTGACCGAGGCCAGCATGCCGGGCAGGTGCGCGGCGCCGCCCGCCCCCGCGATGATCACGCGCAGGCCGCGGGACGCGGCGCCGGTCCCGTAGGCGATCATGTCGTGCGGCATGCGGTGCGCCGAGACGACGTCGGCCTCGTAGGGCACGCCGAACTCCTCCAGCGCCTCCGCCGCCGCCTTCATCACGGGCCAGTCGGAGTCACTGCCCATCACCACGCCGACGGTCGTCATGCCCTGTCCTTCATCTCGGGGCCCCATCGCAGGTACTCGGCGGCGTGCCGGGCACGCTCGCGGACCTCGTCCAGGTCGTCGCCCATCGCGGTGACGTGGCCGATCTTGCGGCCGGGACGGACGTCCTTGCCGTAGAAGTGGACCTTGACGCCCGGGTCGTGGGCCATCACGTGCGGGTACCGGCGGTAGACCGCCGGGTCGTCGCCGCCGAGCACGTTGGCCACCACGGTGTAGGCGGCGGTGGGCTCGGTGGACCCGAGCGGCAGGTCAAGGACGGCGCGCAGGTGCTGCTCGAACTGGGACGTGCGGGCGCCCTCGATCGTCCAGTGGCCGGAGTTGTGCGGGCGCATCGCCAGCTCGTTCACCACCAGGCCCCGGTCGGTCTCGAACAGCTCCACCGCCAGCAGCCCGGTGACGCCCAGCTTCTCGGCGATGTCGAGGGCGAGCCGCTGCGCCTCGACCGAGCGTTCCTCGTCCAGTCCGGGCGCCGGCGCGATCACCTCGACACAGATGCCGTCCCGCTGGACGGTCTCCACGACCGGGTACGCGGCGCCCTGCCCGTACGGGGAACGCGCGACGAGCGCGGCCAGCTCGCGGCGGAACGGGACGTGCTCCTCGACCATCAGGTCGACGCCCTCGGCGACCAGGCGGCTCAGCAGGTCCCGTGCCTCGCGGTCGAGCGACTCGACGACCCACACGCCCTTGCCGTCGTAGCCGCCGCGGGTGGCCTTCAGGACCAGCGGCCATCCGTGCCCGCGGGCGAACACCTCAAGGAACGCCATCGGGGCGCGTTCGGGCACATGGCTGTAGGCGGGGCACGGCGCGCCGATCTCGCTCAGGCGCCGCCGCATCGCCAGCTTGTCCTGGGCGTGCAGCAGCGCGTCCGCGCCGGGCCTGCAAGGGGTCCCGGACTCCTCGATCTCGCGGATGTGCGCCCCTGGGACGTGCTCGTGGTCGAAGGTCACCACGTCGCAGCCCTTCGCGAAGGCGCGCAGGTCGTCGAGGGAGGAGTCGTCGCCGACCCGCGTGTCGGCGCTGACGCGGGCCGCGGAGTCGGTGGCGGAGCCGGCGAGCACGCGCAGCGACACGCCGAGCCCGATCGCGGCCTGCTGCGTCATCCGCGCAAGCTGGCCGCCGCCCGCGATCCCCACCACGGGCATCTGTGCTGGGTCTGTCACGCCCAGCAGGTTATCCGCCGGGACGGCCTGCCCGGTCATCGGCGCCGTCCATCGTCCCTCGTCACGGCCGTGGCCGGGGGTCAGGGAGCTTTCCGGAGATTTCCGGCGGCCTCCAGGTGAACGAACGCGGCTTCGGGAGCGTCCGAAGAAGTGTGATCTCCCCGGTCACGGGCAGGAGGACCGGTGTTCCGCCCGGGGTCGCCCCGGATCGGTGGCTTCAGCGGAACAAGGACGTCCCATCCGTCCCATCCGTCTATCCTCGATGTGCCTTCGCAAGAGCCGAACCGCGCCGACGCCTCGGCGGCCGTACCCGGAAGGACGGTTCCCCTTCGTGAACCTGCTCTCCAGCCTCCACCGACGGTTCGCCTACCTGGTGCGCGAGCTGGCGAAGTTCGGCAGCGTCGGGGCGGTCGCCTTCGTGATCACGGTGGCGCTGAGCAACGCGCTGCACTCGGGTGTGGGCATGGGGCCGCTGTCGTCCAACGCCATCGCGACCGTGGTGGCGACCACGTTCGCCTACGTGGCCAACCGGTTCTGGACGTTCCGCCACCGCGACCGGACGGGGCTGGGCCGCGAGTACACGCTGTTCTTCGCCCTGAACGGCGTCGGGCTGGTGATCACCCAGATCTTCATCGGCTTCGTCCACTACGTGCTGCACCTGACCGGGCCCGTCGCCTACAACGTGTCCCTGATCGTCGGCACCGGGGTGGCGACGCTGTTCCGCTTCTGGTCGTACAAGAAGTGGGTCTTCCTGCCCGTCGAGGCCGCCTCCGGGCTTCCCGAGACCACCGCGCTCCCCGGGACCAAGGCGGCGCAGCGGGTCAACGGCCACGCGCACACGCCCCACGGCCTGGGCCGCCCGATCGGCCCGCGTCTGAGCAAGGCCGACGATCAAGCCGAGTTCAGCCGAACCCACTGAGCCGAAGCGATGCAGCGATCGCCGCAGGCGCAACAAGCGACGAGCCGCCAAGGCGAGGAGCGCAGCTCGCACCTGCAAATAAACACCCTCGCACCTACCCCAGCCCCTAACCCCAACCCCGAACGGCGCCCAACCCCCGCGATCGCGACCGAAGGCAGGGGCGAGCGCCAGCGAGACCCTGATCGCGTAGCGAGCCCCTAGGCGAGTCGAAGCGATGCAGCGATCGCACGCGGCGCCGCCGAAGGAAGGCCGTCAGGGCCTGACGCCAAGGCGCCGCAAATAAACACTACGCCGGGCCGATCACGACGCGCTCGGAGGCGAGGCGCGCCTCGGCGGCCTGGCGGAGGAAGACGCCGAAGACCGCGGGACGGGACTGGATCAGTTCCAGCCGCCCGCCGTCCACCACGGCCAGCGAGCGGGCCAGGTAGAGGCCGAGACCGGTGCCCTTGCCGCTGCTGACGCTGCGCTCGAAGATCCTGGCCTCCAGTTCCGGGGGGATGCCCGCGCCCTCGTCGCCGATCTCCACCACCACCGAGCTGGACCCGAGCTTGGTGGTGATGGTGACCGGACCGGCGCCGTGCACCAGGGAGTTGTCCAGCAGGGTGGCGATGATCTGGGAGAGCCCCTCGGGGCTGGTCACGCCGATGAGGCCGCGTTCCCCGGTCAGCCGGATGTCGCGGCCGTCCCTGCGGAAGATCGGCCGCCACTCCTCCATCTGCTGGGCCAGGATGTCGTCGATGGGGGCGGCGACGGCGGCGCCGGTGCGGTCGTGCCGGGACCGGGCCAGCAGTTGCTCCACCACCGCGACCAGGCGTTCGGCCTGGGCGACCGCGGCGGCGCCCTCCTCGCGTACCACGTCGGGGTAGTCGGCGGCCTCGATCATCTCCTCCAGCCGCATGGACAGCGCGGTGAGGGGGGTGCGGAGCTGGTGGCTGGCGTCGGAGGCGAACTCGCGGCTGGCGGCGAGCAGGTCGGCGATCCGCACGGCGCTGCGGTCCAGCACCTCGGCGACCCGGTCGACCTCGGCGATCCCGTACCGGCGGCGGCGGGGCCGGGCGTTGCCGGTGCCGAGCCGGTCGGCGGTCTCGGCCAGGTCGCTGAGCGGCAGGGTGAGCTTGCGCGCCTGGACCATGGCCAGGCCGACGGTGACGGCGACGCCGAGCGCGGCCAGGCTGCCGATCAGCACCATCAGCCGCAGCGCCTCGTCCTGGACGTCCTGGGCGGGACGGGACACCTGGACGCGCACACCGCCGCCGGTGCCGGTCGCGGTGAGCAGGGGGGTGCCCCTGGCCGGGCGGTCGCCCGCGGTGACCACCTGGTCGTTGGCCAGGGTTATGACGATGTAGCGACCCGGATACTCCTGGGAGATCTTCTGGTTGGTGATCGGCTGGCCGGACTCCAGGCTGAAGCCGACGCCGCCGAGGATCGAGGCGGCCTCGCGTTCCAGCGACTGCCGGGCCTCCTCGTAGATGAGCTTGTGCGTGGCATAGGCGAGGGGGATGCCGAGCAGCAGGATCGCGACGACCGCCACCGCGAGCGTCGACAGGAGCAGTCGGCGCCTCATCAGGGCTCCTTCGAGGGTGAAGCCACGACCACACGGCCAGCCGGCGCGCCGTCTCTGACCCGGCGCGCGGCGCGGCCGCGTGATCATGGCGGACGGGGCTGCGGGCGCGTCCGCCCCAGGGCGCGCCCCTAGCGTGCACGCCCTGGCCGGGCGCGCCCTAGTCGCCGCGTTCGAACCGGAAGCCGACACCGCGCACCGTCGTGATGTAGCGCGGGCTGCCGGCGTCGTCGCCGAGCTTGCGGCGCAGCCAGGAAATGTGCATGTCGAGGGTCTTGGTGGAACCCCACCAGTTGGTGTCCCACACCTCGCGCATGATCTGTTCGCGGGTGACGACCTTGCCGGCGTCGCGCACCAGCACGCGCAGCAGGTCGAACTCCTTCGTGGTGAGCTGGAGCTCCTGGTCGCCCAGCCAGGCCCGGCGCGACTCGGCGTCGATCCTGACGCCCTGCACGATCGGGGTCTCGGTGCTGCCGCGGCGCAGCAGCGCCCGGACCCTGGCCAGCAGCTCGGCCAGCCGGAACGGCTTGGTGACGTAGTCGTCGGCTCCGGCGTCCAGGCCCACGACGGTGTCGACCTCGTCGGCCCTCGCGGTCAGGATCAGTATCGGGACGCCGTGCCCCTCGGCGCGTACCCGGCGCGCCACCTCGAGCCCGTCCAGCTCGGGCAGTCCGAGATCGAGGACGATGAGATCCACGCCGCCCCCGAGCGCCCGCTCCAGGGCCTGCGGGCCGTCCGGGCTGACTTCAACGGTGTACCCCTCACGCCGCAGCGCGCGGGCGAGAGGCTCGGAGATCGAGGTGTCGTCCTCGGCGAGCAGTACTGAGGTCATGGGACCGATCGTATGACCATTCTTGACCGTTTCCCGGCAGCCTCCAGCCTCTTGACCTGCGGTTTGCCACTCGTAGTACATCAACGAACACGATGGTTCCCGGTCGCCGGGGGACGTGGCCTGGCGTAAGCCCGGCCAATCACGCCGTGGCGGGGCGTTTCCGGGTGTCCGGGACGTGGTTCCGCCCGATCCCTTTCAGGGGGAATCTCCCTGAACACCCGATCTAAGTGTGTCGCCCGCTGATGGGGTGACTTGACCCGGCTCATTCTCCGGATTGACCGGTTCGGCGGCGCTCCGGGCGCGGCGCCGGACGCGGCCGGATCAGGCCACGACGGCGACCGCCGCGCCGGGCAGCGTGACGAACGCGCCCGGCGTGCCGTTCTCCAGGCGTACCGCCGGGCCGGACGCCAGCAGCAGCCGCGCCGACGGATCGAGGCGCGGCAGCGGCACCCGGCAGGGACGCTCGTCGAAGCAGACGACCACCCGCAGCCCTCCCCTGCGCAGCACCAGCCAGCGGGCGGGCTCCTCGGCGCCGGCCGTGGCTTCGGCCGTGCCGGTGTCCACGGCGGTCCGTGTCAGCCGCGGATCGTTCAGCTCGGGCCGGGACCGCCGCAGCGCGATCAGGGCACGATGCCATTCCAGCAGCTCACGATGGGGTTCCTCGGCGAGCTCCGTCCAGTCGAGGATGGAGCGCCGCCAGGTTTCCACAGCCTGTGGATCGGGGACCTCCCCGGCCCAGCCGTGCCGGGCGAACTCGCGGCGGCGGCCCTCGGTCACGGCCCGTCCCAGCTCCGGCTCCCCATGGTCGGTGAAGTAGCACCACGGCGTGCTCGCGGCCCACTCCTCGCCCATGAACAGCATCGGCGTGAACGGCCCCAGCAGGAGCAGGGCGGCGCCCACCTTGAGCAGCCCCGGTGGCAGCGTGGCGCTGGCGCGGTCGCCGGACGCACGGTTGCCCACCTGGTCGTGGTTCTGGAGGAACGTCACGAAGCGGTGGGCCGGCGTGCGTTCCACGTCGACCGGGCGCCCGTGCCGCCGCCCCCGGTAGGCCGACCAGCCGCCATCGTGGACGTACGCCCTGGTCAGGGCCTTGGCCAGGGTGTCGAGGGAGCCGAAGTCGCAGTAGTAGCCCTGGCGTTCCCCGGTCAGCGTGGCGTGCAGGGCGTGGTGGACGTCGTCGTCCCAGTGGGCGTCCAGCCCGTACCCGCCCGCCTCCTGCGGAGTGATGATCCTCGGGTCGTTGAGGTCGGACTCGGCCACGAGGAACAGCGTGCGTCCCAGGTGGGCCGACAGGGCGCGTACATGGGTGGCGAGTTTCTCCAGGATGTGGACGGCGCTGTGGTCGTTGATGGCGTGGACGGCGTCCAGGCGCAGCCCGTCCACGTGGTAGTCGCGCAGCCACATGAGCGCGTTGCCTGTGACGAACGCGCGTACTTCGTCCGACCCGGCCTGGTCGAAGTTCACCGCATCGCCCCAGGGGGTGCTGTAGGTGGTGGTGAAGTACGGCCCGAACGAGCCGAGCCTGTTACCGCTGGGGCCGAGGTGGTTGTAGACCACGTCCAGGATGACCGCGAGCCCACGCGCATGGGCCGCGTCCACGAAACGCTTGAAGCCGTCCGGGCCGCCGTAGGGCTCGTGCGGGGCCCACAGGTGGACGCCGTCGTACCCCCAGCCGCGTTGCCCAGGGAAGGACGCGATGGGCAGCACCTCGACGGCGTCCACTCCCAGTGCTACGAGGTGATCGAGCCTCTGCACGGCAGCATCGAACGTCCCTTCCTGGGTGAACGTGCCCACGTGCATCTCGTACAGGACGCTGCCGGGCAGGGGACGCCCCCGCCACCCGTGGTCGGTCCAGCGGAACCGGCCGTGCTCGTAGACACGGCTGACACCATGCGCCCCGTGCGGTTGCCACGGCGAGCGGGGGTCGGGCAGCACCTCATCAGACTCGTCCAGGACGTAGCCGTAGTCGGTGCCATGCCCCGCAGCCGCGACATCGGCACCCCACCAGCCGGGACGCTCCTCCAGGCCACTCATCGCATGGCGCACCAGGGTCTCCCCTTGCCGGACGGCGACCTGCACCCGTTCGGCATTGGGCGCCCAAACCTCGAACCGCGTCAAGCAGAAGCCCCGTTCCCGTCGAAATCAAGGGCGTCCGGGACGAGCAACGCCACCGGGTACGTTCGCAGGACATCCGCCAAACCCAGCAGCGGCCCCTGGTGGACCTCACCAGTGAGAACGTCCCGCCACCGCGCCGCGGCGGCCTCAAGATAGGTGTCGGCCCACCCTCCGCCTTGCTCCAGTCCTCTGGGCAGCCTCGTCGCCACCGTCAGCGCCTCGCCCCGGAGAAAGGCCACGGCGTGTGATGCCGCCTGCCCTGACGTGGCGATGCGCTGGTGGGCGCTCCCGAACCAGTCCGGACGGTGCCGGCGCAACCGGAGCGCCCGGGACGTCACCAGCAGCTTCTCATCGTCCAGATCGCGGGGCGGCCGACCGTCGTCCAGCCGGGCGAGCCGGTCGCGGCGAGCGTCGTAGTCGATCGGGCGCCGGTTGTCAGGGTCCACCATCGCCAGCCCGGTCAGCTCGCAGCCCTGATAGACGTCCGGTACGCCCGGCATCGTCAACTGCACCAGCTTCTGCCCCAGCGCGTTGACGCGGGCGTACGGCTCCAGCAGCGACACGAACCCGCTCACCCGGGCGACCAGGCCCGCGTTGTTCAGGGCCCGCCGCGCGTGGCCGAGGACGGCGTTCTCGTAGTCGGAATCGGGCTCCAGCCAGGACGAACGGGTCTTGGCCTCCCGCATCGCCTTGGTCAGGAACTCCGCCAGCCTCTCCTCCGACACCGGCCACGATCCCACGAGCGTCTGCCACAGCAGGTACTCCAGCTCGGGCTCCATGGGCGAGCCCTTCGGATCCCACATCCGCCAGCTCTCGACGGCGGCGCGCCACTGCTCCGGCAGCTCCGCGAGGACGGCCAGGCGTGCGCGCGCGTCCTCCTGCCGCTTGGTGTCGTGCGTGGACAGGGTGGTCATGGTCCAGGGACGCTCGCGGGCGATCTCCGCGCAGTACTCGTGGAACTCCTCCGGGCTCACCGAGAACCGCTCCGGGTCGCCGCCGACCTCGTTCAGCGCGATCATCCGCGACCAGCGGTAGAACGCGGTGTCCTCGCCGCCCTTGGCCGCGACGGGCGCGCAGGTCTGCTGGAACCGGACGACGAACTCGGCGGCGGCGCCGTCACCCCCGCCCCGCGGATCGTGGCCCAGCGCCAGCCGGACGATCAGGTCCAGGTCCCGGCCCAGCCGTGACGGAAGCCGCTCGCGCGCCCTCCTCAGGGCCTCCTCCAGGACGTCCATGGCCTGCTGCGGCGGCGGCTCGCCCGGGACGACGTACGCCCGGTACACCGGCATGGCCGCCAGCAGCCCGACCAGCGCCTCACGGAGATCGTCGCGCCGCTCCACGTCCTCCTCGGGGACGTCGAGGACGCGGCACAGCACCCGGTGCAGCCGGGCGACCTCGGGCCGCAGCCCGTGCACGGCCGCGTACCGGCGGCACTCGTACTCCACGCCGGTGAAGCCGCGCGGACCCGAGGTGAACGCGGTATAGGCGTCGGTGAGGGGCTCCTCGCCCTCCGGGTCGATGAAGAGCCCGCCGACCACGCCGAGCGCGTCGTACCCGGTCGTCCCGGCGCAGCGCCAGTCGGACGGCAGCCGCTCCGCCCCCGTGGTGATCTTCTCGACCACCGTCCAGAGCGGCGGGCCCAGCTCGGACACCGCCGTGGACAGCCGCTCCAGGTAGGCGCGCGGGTCGGTGAGCCCGTCCGGATGGTCGATCCGCAACGCGTCGATCAGCCCCTCGGCGATCAGGATGAGGATCTGGCGGTGCGTCCTGGCGAAGACCACCGGGTCCTCCTGGCGCAAGGCGATCAGCCCCGAGATGTCGAAGAACCGCCGGTAGTTGGGCTCGCCCTCCCCCGGCAGGACGATCCGGCCGCCGCCGGCCTCCCAGTCCACGTCGAACCAGCGGGCGTACGGCGACTCGGGCCCCTCCTCGATCACCCCGGCCAGCGGGCCGTTCAGCTCCGGCGGGTCCGGGACGGCCATGTGGTTGGGCACCACGTCCACCATCACCTGGAGCCCGTGCTCGTGGAAGCGCCCCACCATCGCGCGATAGCCCTCCAGCCCGCCCAGCTCCTCGGACACCAGGCCGTGGTCGACCACGTCGTAGCCGTGCGTGGAGCCGGGCGCGGCTTGCAGGATCGGTGACAGGTAGGCATGCGACACGCCCAGGGCCTCCAGGTAGGGCGCCAGCTCCCCGGCCTCCTCGAACCCCAGGTAACGGCCGCCGTTCAGGCCGAACAGCTGGATCCGGTACGTGCCGGACGGGATGTCGGGGCCGGGCTCAGACACGGCGGAGCACCTGGACCGAACGGGACGCGACCGGCACGGCCTGGCCCGGCTTGACCCTCGGGGAGTCCTCCTCCGTGACCGCCGGAGCGGCCGTGTCCACCGTCACCGCCCACGCCGTCCCGTACCGAGCCGGGGGCACGGTGAACTCCAGGTCGCCATCGTGCGCGTTGAACAGCAGCAGGAACGAGTCGTCCTCGATGCGGCGGCCGCGCGGATCGGGCTCGGCGATCGCGTCCCCGTTCAGGAAGATCGCGAAGGACTTGTTGAAGCCGGCCGACCAGTCGGCGTCGGTCATCTCCGCTCCGCCGGGCGCCGGCCACACCAGATCGGGCAGCTCGGCACCGGCGCGGCGGGCGGTCCTCCCCACGAAGAAGCGCCGTCTCCGGAACACCGGATGCTCCCTGCGCAGCCGCGCCAACCGCTGGACGAAGCCCGACAGCGACGCCCCGTCGCCGGGCCCGAGCCGTTCCCAGTCGACCCAGGAGATCTCGTTGTCCTGGCAGTAGGCGTTGTTGTTGCCCCGCTGCGTACGGCCCAGCTCGTCGCCATGGCTCAGCATCGGCGCGTCCCCGGGCCAGACCCCGAACCGCCGTCCGGGCGAGGCCGCGGGGGTCTGGGGGCGGCCCGCCCCCGGCGCTGACTCTGCCACGTCCCGCCCTCCCGTCGAGTTCCGGACGGGATGCTTCCCCGAGGACGGGGCCTCACACCGGGACATTCCGCACGTTGCCGACCAGGGCGGCACAAGGATCACCGGGAGGAGGGTGGCCAGACCGGACGTCCGTGGGCTACCTTAGGGGAGCCTTACCTTAATGAGGGTCGCCTAACCGCCCGCGCCGGACGAGGGGTCAGCCGCAGGATGTACGTCTGCATCTGCAACGCCGTCACCGAAGACGACGTGCGCGGCTGCATGGCCACCGGGGTCTGCTCCCCCAAGGAGGTCAAGGCCGCCTGCGGGATGAAGCCGGGCTGCGGGGCCTGCACCCGGCGGTTGTACGCCCTCATCAGCGAGTACCGCACCGCCGGCGAGCCGGCCGACGCGATCACCGGCGGCCCCGCGTCCCCGGTGACGCCGGTCGAGACCGGCGCGCCGCCCTACCGGAGACCGGTGCCGGTCGCGGGAGCGCTGCCGGTACGCGCCGCCGACGATGGAAGGGAGTCCGCCTCGCCGACCGCCGCTTAGAAGACAGCCCGCCGTACCCCGTTCCGGCCCTCCGTACAAGATCCGAGGCCGAAGCGGGAGGCTGCTGATGTCTCCGAGCGTCCAGGCATGGAAGCATGGGGCGGTATGGAAAGCCACAACGAGATCCTCGCGCTGCTGAACGAACAGCTCACCGCCGAACTCACCGCGATCAACCAGTATTTCCTGCACTCCAAGATGCAGGAGAACTGGGGCTTCACCCGCATCGCCAAGCACACCCGCGAGGAGTCCATCGACGAGATGCGGCACGCGGAACGGCTGACCAACCGCATCCTCTTCCTCGAAGGTCTGCCCAACTACCAGAAGCTCGGCACCCTGCGCATCGGCCAGACCGTGGTCGAGCAGCTCAGGGCCGACCTCCAGATCGAGCTGGAGGCCGTGGCCAGGCTCCGCCCGGGGATCGAGCTGTTGCGCTCCCGCGGCGACATCACCTCGGCGCGCCTCTTCGAGGAGATCCTCGAGGACGAGGAGCAGCACATCGACTACCTGGAGACCGAGCTGAGCCTGGTCGAGTCGCTGGGCGAGCAGAACTACCTCCAGCGCCTCACCGGCCACCCCGGCGACTACGGCAGCGCCGACTAGCGGCCGGCCCTCACGTCGCCTCCCCGGGCCCCGGCTCGGAGGACGCGGTGGACGCCGTCCTCGTACCCGCGCGCCGCAGGACGTACGGCTGGATGATGCCCAGCCCGCGGACGGGACGGCGCACGAGCCGGGTGATGGCGAAGCCCGGCTCCCCCTCCAGCCGTCCCGCCAGCTCCTCGTCGATCACCACCGAGCCCGGCCTGGCCAGCGAGGTCAGTCGCGCCGCCAGGTTGACGGTCGTCCCGAACAGATCCCCCATCAGCGGCAGCACCGGGCCGTGCGCCACCCCCACCCGGACGTCGGGGACCTCGGTCTCGTCCTTGATCGCCGACGCGATCGACAGCGCGATCTCGCCGCCCACGGCGGGGCTGTCCGCGCAGAACAGCACCTCGTCGCCCAGCGTCTTGACCAGCCGCCCGCCGCACGTGGCCACGATGTCGGAGGCGGTCTCCTCGAACCGTTCCACCAGCCGGGCCAGCTCCAGCTCCTCCAGTTCCCGGCTCATCTGGGTGAAGGACACCATGTCCGCGAAGCCCACGGCGATCCGCGGGCGCGCCGCGGCCGACCCCGCCTCCCGGGTCGCCGACGCCGCGATCGCGCGGGTGCCCGCGGCGGCGAGCTGACGCCGCCAGGCGTGCACCACCAGCGGCTCGAACTCCCCCATGTGCTTCTCGGCGATCTTCTGGATGGTCCGGGCCGCCTCCGGATTCGGCGTCTCCTGGGAATCGGCCCCCGGAGTGCCGCTGAGCAGATTGACCTGCCATTCCGCCAGCCGCGTCATGGTCTGCCCGAAGGCGCGGACCAGCCGGATCACCCCGTCCTCGTCCAGCACGCCGTCGTCCATCAGCCGGCGGATCCGGTACAGCGCGGCGACGTCGTCGTCGGTGTAGGCGACCTCCGCGTCCGGCATCGACGGATACCCGAACGCCCGCCACACACGGCTGGAGAACTCCCTGGTCACCCCCGCGCGCTGGACGACGTCGACCCGGGTGTGGCGCAGCTTGCCGCCGAGAAGGAGCTCTTCGATCTCCTTCGGATCCGGTGGTGCTCCCGGCCCGGGCTCTGCTGGCATCTCCCCTGCCCCTCAGCCCACCGGCGGCGCACCCGGCACCGGCGGCGACGTGGTCAAGTCTCACGACATATCGTTGCAGACACCCCGACTCCACAGCGACGCCCCCACCAATTCCCAGCAGGCTGCCCCCCGCACGTCCGGTCAAATCTCACCCGAGCACCCCATTGCAGACACCCCGACTCCACAGCGACGCCCCCACCAATTCCCAGCAGGCTGCCCCCCGCACGTCCGGTCAAATCTCACCCGAGCACCCCATTGCAGACACCCCGGCTCCGCAGCGATGCCCCCACCAATCTGCTCGCCACCCTCCCCCCGCACGTCCGGTCAAGTCTCACCCGAGCACCCCGTTGCAGACACCCCGGCTCCACAGCAATGCCCCCACCAATTCCCAGCAGGCTGCCCCCCGCACGTCCGGTCAAATCTCACCCGAGCACCCCGTTGCAGACACCCCGGCTCCACAGCGACGCCCCACCGATTCGCCATCACCGTACGTGGACCACGTCGCCGGCGCCGACGGCGCGTTCCCGGCCCTGGTCGGTGGTGATCAGCAGGCGGCCGTCCTGGTCGATGTCGCCCGCCGTGCCCTCCACCGTCTCGCCGCCGGGCAGCTCCACCCGGACGCGGCGGCCCAGGGTGGCGCACAGGTCCTTGTACGCCGGGCGCAGGCCGCTGGTCTCCGGGTCGCCGTCCAGGGAGGTCCACTCCCGGTACCAGGTCTCCAGTTCCCGCAGGATCGCGCGGAGCAGCGGGGCGCGGTCGCTGAGCGGCGCGCCCTCGATGGCCAGGGACGTGGCGGTCGGCACGGGCAGCTCGTCCGCGCGCAGTCCCACGTTCAGGCCGATCCCGACGACCAGCGCCCCGCCGATCCGCTCGACCAGGATCCCGGCCAGCTTCCGCTCGCCGACCAGCAGGTCGTTGGGCCATTTCAGGCGGGCGTCCACGGCCACGTCCGCGCGCGGCCGGTCGCCCGGTTCGGGGAAGAACCGGTCACCCTCCTCCGACCAGGCGGTCATCCTGCGGACGGCGTTGGCCGTGGACACCCCGGCCAGCAGCGGCACCCAGCCCAGCCGCTCGACCGGGACGGCGGGCCGCAGCAGCACCGAGAACATCAGCCCGGACCGCGGCGGCGCCGTCCAGGCGCGCCCGAGCCGTCCGCGTCCCGCGTGCTGGTGCTCGGTGGTCAGGACCGTCCCTTCGGGCGCCCCTTCCTGGGCCGCGGCGGCCAGGTCGACGTTGGTGGACCCTGTCTCCCGCACGACCCGGACGTCCCGCCACAGCCCGCCGGGACGCACCAGCGCGCCGCGCAGCGCCGCCTCGTGCAGCGGCGGGCGGTCAAGGTCGGCGTACGGTGAGTCGCTCACCCCTCCATCCAACCTCACGACCCCCGCCGAGCCCCATCAGCCTTTGGTCGTACGCGCGCCGCCGCTCTGGACGGGCGGTGGCGCCTCACTAGAGTGCTCGGCGTGAGTGGAGTGACGCTGCGGCGCGGCGAGCCGAACGAACATGTCGCCGAGATCGTGCTGGACCGGCCGGAGGCCCTCAACGCCCTGTCCACCGCCATGGCGCGGGAGCTGGCCGCCGTGTGCGCGCGGGTGGCCGGTGATCCCGGCATCCGCGCGGTGGTGCTGTCCGCGGAGGGCGAGCGGGCCTTCTGCGTGGGCGCCGACCTGAAGGAACGCAACGCCATGAGCGACGAGGAGATCATGGCGCAGCGGCCGGTGCTCAGGGCCGCGTTCGGCGGGGTGCTGAACCTGCCGCAGCCGGTGATCGCCGCCGTGCACGGGTACGCGCTGGGCGGCGGCTGCGAGCTGGCGCTGAGCTGCGACCTGATCGTGGCGGACGGGTCGGCCGTGTTCGGCCTGCCCGAGGTCACCGTGGGGCTGGTCCCGGGCGGCGGCGGCACCCAGCTCGCCACGCGCCGGCTCGGAGCGGGCCGGGCGGCCGACCTGGTGCTGACCGGCCGCCGCCTCGGCATCGAGGAGGCCGAGGCGTACGGCCTGGTGGACCGGAAGGTCCCGGCAGGGTCGGCCCGCGCGGAGGCGCTGACGATCGCCGCGACCATCGCCGGGAACTCCCCGGTCGCGGTCCGGGCCGCCAAGCGCGCCATGCGCCTCGGCGCCGGGACGGGCAGCCTGGACGCCGCCCTGGACATCGAGGAGAACGCCTGGCGCACCGCCGTCCTCTCGCCCGACCGGCGCGAGGGCATCGCGGCCTTCAACGAGAAGCGCACGCCGGACTGGCCGGGCTGAGCGCGGCTCAGCCGGTGTTCTGGAGGCCGGCCGCCACGCCGTTGACCGACAGCAGGAGCAGGTCGTCCAGGTGGGCGCGTTCGCTGTCGTCCACCTTTCCGGAGCGCAACGCGGCGAGGGCGCGAAGCTGAAGGTGAGACAGGGCGTCGACGTACGGGTTGCGCAGTTCGACGGCCCGGGACAGGACCCTGCGGTTCTCCAAGAGGCGTTCGTGCCCGGTCACGGCCAGGACGAGCGTGCGGGTGCGGTCGTACTCGGCGAGGACGGTCTCGGTGAGCTCGGGACGTCCGCCCAGGGCCAGGTACCGCTCGGCGATGTCACGGTCGGTCTTGGCCAGGCTCATCTCGGCGTTGTCCAGCAGCGAGGCGAACAGCGGCCAGGATTCGTAGGCTTCGCGCAGCTCGCCCAGGTCGTAGGCGCTCCCGGCGACGGCGGCCAGCCCGGAGCCCAGGCCGTACCAGCCGGGCAGGTTGACGCGCGTCTGCGTCCAGGCGAACACCCAGGGGATGGCGCGCAGGTCCTCCAGGCCGCGGGCGGCCTTGCGCCGCGCGGGACGGGAGCCGATGCGCAGGTCGGAGATCTCCTCCAGCGGGCTGACCCGGGCGAACCAGGACGCGAAGCCCTCGGTCTCGATCAGCGCGCGGAACGCGGCCTGCGCCGCCTCGCCGATCGTGTCGGCCAGCGGGCGGAATCGGGCGGCGGCCTCGCGCGCCCGCTCCTGCACGGCGTCGGTGGACGCCAGCAGCACCGCGTGGGTGACCTGCTCGACATGGCGGCGGGCGATCCGCGGGTGACCGTACCGGGCGAAGATCACCTCGCCCTGTTCGGTGACCTTGAACCCCCCGGCGACCGAGCCGGGCGCCTGGGCGAGGATCGCCCGCCCCGCCGGGCCGCCGCCGCGTCCCAGCGAGCCGCCGCGGCCGTGGAAGAGGGTGAGCTTGACGTCGTTGCGGGCCGCCCACGCGGTCAGGGCCTGCTGGGTGTCGTACAGCCGCAGGGTGGCGGCGGCCGGGCCGAGCTGCTTGGCGGAGTCGGAGTAGCCGAGCATGACCTCCATGCGGCGCCCGGTGTCGGCGAGCCGGCGCTGGACGGCGGGGATCTCCAGCATCCCGTCCAGGACGGACGGCGCCCGCTCCAGGTCCTCGCCGGTCTCGAACAGCGGGATCACGTCCAGGACGGGCGCGTGCTCGCCGAGCGAGGCCGCCAGCTCGTGCACGGCGGCGACGTCGTCGGCGGACCGGGTGAACGAGACGATGTAGCGCCGGCACGCCTCCACCCCGAACCGCCGCTGGATCCAGGCAACGACGCGCAGGGTTTCCAGGACCTCCTCGGACATCTCCGAGAGCGCCCCTTGCGCACGCACCTCCGCCAGGGCCTTCTCGTGCACCTCGGAGTGCTGGCGGATCTCCAGCTCGGCCAGGTGGAAGCCGAACGTCTCGACCTGCCAGATCAGGTTCTGGACGCGCCCGTACGCCAGCCGTACCGCGCCCGCCGCCGCGAGCGAGTCCCGCACCATCAGCAGGTCGTCCAGCAGCTCGCCCGGCGAGGAGTAGGCCAGGTCGGCGTTGCGCTCACGGGTGGCGGCGATGCGCGCCGCCGCGTACAGCAGGAACTGGCGGTGCGGCTCGTCCGGTGAACGGGTGGCGATCTCGCCGATCAGCGCGGGCTGCGCGGTGCGGGCGGCGGCCAGCGCGTTCCGCAACGCGGGCGAGGGCGGGGTGGTGGACGCGTGGACGGTCAGCTCGCGGCCGATCCGCGCGCAGACGGCCTCAAGGGCGCGCAGCACGTGCTCGGCCTGGATCATCACGGCGTCCCGGGTGACCCGTGCCGTCACGTACGGGTTGCCGTCCCGGTCGCCGCCGATCCAGCTTCCCAGCCGGACATAGGCGCGGGCCCGCGGCGGGCGGGTGCCGGTGCCCTCGGGGTCCAGGGCCGCGTCCAGCGTCCGGTAGATCTCCGGGACCACCCGGAAGATCGTCTCGTCGAACGCGGCCATCGCGGTGCGGACCTCGTCCAGCGGGTCGAGCTGCGTGTGGCGGCGCAGCGCGGTCCGCCAGAGCAGGTCGATCTCCTCGCGCAGCCGCCGCCTCAGCTCGTCGGCCTCGCCGGCGCCGGGGGACGCGTCGAGCCTGCCCAGCAGGTCGCTGATCCGCTGGATGGACGTGACCACGGCACGGCGGCGGGCCTCGGTGGGGTGGGCGGTGAAGACCGGGTGGAACTCCAGCTCCTCGACGGCCTCGGCCGGCCACTCCCCGCCGTTGGCGCCGCGGATCTCGGCGACCGCCGCGGCCACGGAACCGGGCACGGTCTCGTCCCGGACGTCGCGCTCGCGCAGCGTCCGCATCCGGTGGTGCTCCTCGGCCAGGTTGACCAGGTGGAAGTACACGGTGAACGCCCGCGCGACCAGCCCGGCCCGCTCCAGCGTCCAGCCGTCCACCAGCTTCGCGACCTCGGAGCCGTCGATCTCCCCCCGGCGCGCCGCGATCACGGCGTGCCGGAGCCGCTCGACGTCGTCCAGCAGCTCCCGGCCGCCGTACTCCACCAGCCCGTCGCCCAGCATCGCGCCGAGCATCCGCACGTCGCGGCGCAGCTGGTCGGGCAGGTCCTGGCGGAGGATGTCGCGTGTCTTCGTAGCCACGGCACAAGGGTAGGGGCCACCCCCGTACCGGCCGCCCATCCCACCCCCGGCTACCCTGACCGGCATGGCGACGCAAGCCCCCGAACCGCAGGCCGAGATCGACGTCCACACCACCGCCGGCAAGATCGCGGAACTGGAGCGGCGCCGGTACGAGGCGGTGCACGCCGGCTCGGCGCGCGCGGTCGAAAAGCAGCACGCCAAGGGCAAGATGACCGCCAGGGAGCGGATCGACGCCCTGCTCGACCCCGGCTCGTTCGTGGAGTTCGACGAGCTGGCGCGGCACCGTTCCACCGCCTTCGGCATGGAGCGGAACCGGCCGTACGGCGACGGCGTCGTCACCGGGTACGGCACGGTCGACGGCCGCCACGTCGCCGTGTTCAGCCAGGACTTCACCGTCTCCGGCGGCTCGCTGGGCGAGGTGTTCGGCGAGAAGATCTGCAAGGTCATGGACCACGCGCTCAAGACCGGCTGCCCGGTGATCGGGATCAACGACTCCGGCGGGGCGCGCATCCAGGAGGGCGTCGTCGCCCTCGGCCTCTACGCCGAGATCTTCAAGCGGAACGTGCACGCGTCCGGCGTCATCCCGCAGATCTCGCTGGTCATGGGGCCCTGCGCGGGCGGCGCCGTGTACTCGCCGGCGATCACCGACTTCGTCGTGATGGTCGACCGGACCTCGCACATGTTCATCACCGGACCCGACGTGATCAAGACGGTCACCGGCGAGAGCGTGACGATGGAGGACCTCGGCGGCGCCCTCTCGCACGCCTCCCGCTCCGGCGTCGCGCACTACCAGGGCGCGGACGAGGACGACGCGATGGAGTACGTCAAGGCGCTGCTGTCCTACCTGCCGTCCAACAACCTCGCCGACCCGCCCGCCTTCGACGTCGCGGTCGACCCGGACGCCGAGGACGAGGAGCTGAACACCCTCATCCCCGACTCCCCCAACCAGCCGTACGACATGCACGTCGCCATCGAGCACGTCCTGGACGACGGGGAGTTCCTGGAGGTCCACGAGCTGTACGCGCCCAACATCATCGTGGGCTTCGGCCGGGTCGAGGGCCGCTCGGTCGGCGTGGTCGCCAACCAGCCGATGCAGTTCGCCGGGACCCTCGACATCGGCGCGTCCGAGAAGGCCGCCCGCTTCGTCCGCACCTGCGACGCGTTCAACATCCCCGTCCTCACGTTCGTGGACGTCCCCGGCTTCCTGCCCGGCACCGACCAGGAGTGGAACGGCATCATCCGGCGCGGCGCCAAGCTCCTGTACGCCTACGCGGAGGCCACCGTCCCCCTGGTCACCGTGATCACCCGCAAGGCGTACGGCGGCGCGTACGACGTCATGGGCTCCAAGCACCTCGGCGCCGACATCAACCTGGCCTGGCCCACCGCGCAGATCGCCGTGATGGGCGCGCAGGGCGCGGTGAACATCCTGTACCGCCGCGAGCTCGCCGCCGCCGACGACCCCGACGCGCGCCGCGCCGAGCTGATCACCGAGTACGAGGACACGCTGGCCAACCCGTACATCGCGGCCGAACGCGGCTATGTGGACGCCGTCATCAAGCCGTCCGAGACCCGCGGCCAGGTCATCCGGGCCCTCCGCGCCCTTCGCGACAAGCGCAGGACCCTTCCCCCGAAGAAGCACGGCAACATTCCCCTGTGACGGGGTTGCCGCTCGCTGGGTTCAGAGGGACAGTTCGTCCCGCTTAATGCGGACGACCAGGGCGGCGAAACGCTGGACGCCGACGTCGAGCCGCCCGCCATCCGGGTTCTTGCTGTCACGAACGGCGACAAGCTCATCGACGCGCGCGACCTCCACGCAGTTGCCGTTCTGGCCGCTTCGCGAGCTCTTGCGCCACCTGGCACGGGTCGAGTCGAACTTGCGCATTTCGCACCTCCCTCAAACCGCGCTCAGCCCATTGCATCTGCCAGCCGCCGGATCAGCGCGATCGAGTCGTCCGGATGGAGGGCGGCCGCAAGCAGTCGGTCGAATGCAAGCATAAACGCCTCGACATCCCTGGCCCCTTCCAGGTAGACGCCGTCCGGAATGGTCTCCAGGTACACCACGTCCGGAACGGCCGGTTCGGCGAAGCCGAGAAGGACGAAGGGCCCGCTCGTCCCAGCATGGGCCCCGGCCGTGAACGGCACGACCTGGATGGTCGTCTTGCCTTGTTCCGAGGCTCCGACGAGGTGGTCCAGTTGGTCTCGCATGATCGTTCGGCCGCCCACCATGTGATGCAGAACGGCCTCGTCCACAACCGCCCAGAGCCGCGGACGGTCCGGCCGAGTGAGGATTTGCTGGCGGGCCACGCGCACCTGCACCCGGCGTTCGATCTCTTCCGGCTCCAGTTCCTGCCGTCCGCTCCGGATCACGGCACGCGCGTAGTCCGGCGTCTGGAGCAGGCCGGGAATCACGAGTGCCTCGAAGGTACGAATCGTGGTGGCTCCGGCCTCCAGACCGATGAACACCTCGTAGGGGTTGGGAAGCACGCCCCGGAAGGAGTGCCACCACCCAGGCTTGCGGGCGTCGCGCGCGAGCTGGATCAACCCTTCCTTTTCCGCCGTCGGCACGCCGTAAAGATCAAGCAGCTCGCGCACACTGCGTGGCTGCGGCTTGGTGCGTCCGGTTTCGATGCGGAAGAGCGTGGACCCCGCCCAGTGAAGGCGGCGCGTCACCTCTTCACGTGTCAGCCCCGCCGCCTCCCGCCGTGCCGTCAACTCCACGGCGAGCCGTCGAGCAAGGAGCGTCGGACTGTTCCCCTGATCTTGTTGGCGCGCCACGTTCCAGCTCCATCCGCAGAATTTCAGATGCAATATTGCGTCTGCTCGTAGAGTAGTGCATTCTGACGGGGACAGCCTGCCATCGGTCGACCGGTGATGCGGGGAAGTGAGGGCGGCCCCGGTCCGATGCGCACACATCGGACCGGGACCTTGATCCGACGTGGGAGGTCGGACCCATGCCCGATGCTAGGGCCAGAACGCCGTCCGGACGGACGGCCAAGCTCACGGAACAATCACACTGGGCGGGCACGTCAGGAGAACTGGACATGACGTGCCTTGCCGCCTGGACGGCACCCGGCCAAGTGCGCACTCACATCCGGTTCCGGCTCATCGAGTGGGGACATCCGGAGATCGCCGACGACATGTACCTGATAGCCGGAGAACTGGTCGCCAACGCCGTGGAGGCCACACCGGACGGCGAGATCCGGGTGCGGTTCACACGCGAACCGGACGCAGTCCTGCTAGGAGTGTGGGATTCCGCCGACTCCATGCCAACGGTCAGGCCGGCCGTGGAATTGTCGCTGCTGGACGTACAACCCGACCCTCTCGCGCTCACGCCTGGTCATGAGGACGGAGCTGGGGGCTGGGGCTTGCCGCTCATCGAGGCGCTGTCGTCCGAGTGCGGAGTCCACCGGACATCTCCACACGGAAAATGGGTGTGGTCACGAGTCCATACCTAGAGCGTCGTCAACGCGCTCGGGGCCTGCTGTCCTCGCCTGAGGAGCCCCACGGCCAGAGGCCGACGGCAGGCCCTGTATATCCTGGCCGTCTCCCCACATCAGCGAGCTTGCCAGCGATGCGGGCTTGGTTAGGAGATCACGTGAGCACTAGTGACAAGCCGCTCTTGCAGGTGGTTCGGGGGGACGCGACGGCTGAGGAGATCGCCGCCGTGGTGGCGGTGCTGGCGGCGCGGACCAGGGCCGCGCGGGCGCGGGACGGTGCCGGTCCCCGGCCGGTGTCGCGGTGGGCGGACCGGGAGCGGTTGCTCCGGGGCTCGGTCTCGGAGGTGGTCCGGCCTCGGGGGGACGGGGCGTGGCGGGCCAGTGCCTACCCGCGGTGAGGACCCCCTTACCGCCTGACAGGGCTCGGGTGAATACCGCGCGCAACGTGGAATAACCACACACAGCGGGTGTGTGCGGTCGCGCGGCCAGGACATGGAACCGTGGTTCGTACACAGGAAAGGCGCGTGCACGAATAAGGTGAAAGGCCATGGCCACCTCGGAGTTCGTTCCACAGCCCGCTCGATACGCCGTGTTCGTCGACGCGGGATACCTCTACGCGGCCTCCGGTGCGCTGCTTCTCGACTGTGGCTCCCGGCGCGAGTACCGCGTCGCGGCCGAGAAACTGATCAAGGCGTTGACCGGCCATGCCGACTCACGGCTCGTAGGTGAGCTGCTGCGGGTCTACTGGTTCGACGCCGCGCCCAAGAAGCAGCCCACCGTCGACCAGCGGGTGATCGCCAACCTGCCGCTGGTGAAGCTGCGGCTGGGCAACCTGAACGCGCAGGGCCAGCAGAAGGGGGTCGACGCGCAGCTCCGTGAGGACCTGGAGGCGCTGGCCCGGCACCGGGCGATCACCGACGCGGTGCTGCTCGCCGGTGACGAGGACATGCTGCCCGCGGTCGAGGCGGCCCAGGCGTACGGGGTCCGGGTGCACCTGTGGGGCGTCGAGCCCACGCACGGCTCCAACCAGGCCGAATGGCTCGTGTGGGAGTCCGACACGGTCGAGGTGCTGTCCGCCGACTTCCTCCGCCCCTACTTCACCAAGGCCAAGGTGCTGCCCGTCCCGGCGGCCCCCTCGGCTCCCGCCACACCGGGGCGTGCGGCCGTTCCGTCCCCGTCCCAGGTGTTCGCCGGACGCACCCCGGCGGTCAAGCCGCCCCCGGTTCCGGCGGGCGCCCGCGCGGGCCAGGTCGCCGCGAACGCCGGGACGCAGGTCACGCCCGGCACCGTGGCCGCCGCGATGACCTCCACGGCCGGCGCGCCCATCAGCGACGGCAAGCTGGGGCCCGACCGCGACCACATGCTGGAGATCGGCGAGCATGTCGCGCAGAAGTGGCTGTTCGAGCGGGGACGGGACAACATCCGCGACCTGCTGCCCGGCCCGATCCTGCCCCCGGTGATCGACAAGGAGCTGCTGATCGAGGCCGAGAAGGAGCTGGGCTCCTCGCTGCGCCCCTACCAGGAGGCCCGCACCTTTCTCCGGGACGGGTTCTGGGAGCGGGTCTACCGCGAGTTCGGCATCGGGATCGGCAAGTCAGGCTGACGGACATCGCGACCCTGCGCGTTTGGTGATTGCCCGCACACACTGTGTGGCCACCGCGATACAGTTCCGCCGTTATGGGGGGACGGCGAAGCACGTGCGGCACGCGACACGCCACTTGCGGCGTGGTCGCGGTCGCCCTGCTGGCCGTGTCCGGGTGCGACTCGCCGGTCCCGTTCTACAGGCCGGGCGAGGGTTCGCCGCACGCCCCGAGGATCGCGCTGGGCGGCCCCGCCCCGTACGCCCCGCCGCATCCCACGTCCCCGGCGCCCGCACCCGTTCCGCAGCGGCCCGGTGGCAACGTCTACGCCGCGGCCGGGCCGGGCATGCTCGCGCCCACGGCCCGTGGCCTGCCGCCCCGCGTGTACGTGCCGAACGCCGCCACCGGCACGGTCGACGTGATCGACCAGCGGACGGGACGGCTCGCGGGCCGCATCCGGGTCGGCGGCACCCCTGACCTGATCGTCCCTGCCGGTGACCTGCGCCGCCTCTGGGTGACCGACCTGGACGGCGGCGTGTTCCGCCCCGTCGCCCCGAACCCGGCCCGGCGCGGGGAGCCGCTGCGGATCTCACGTCCCGGCGTGCCCTACTTCAGCCCGGACGGCCGCACGGCCATCGTCCCTGCGGCGAGACCGGGACGCATCGACTTCCGCCACCCCCACACCATGGAGCCACTGGGCACGCTGAGGCTGCCCTGCACGGGCGCCTACCGCGCGGGCTTCTCCGCCGACGGCTCGTCCCTGGTGGCGACATGCCCCGCGTCCAGGAAGCTGGTCCGGGTGGACCTGGCCCGCCGGGCCGTCACCGCGGAACTGAAGCTGCCGCGCGGCGCGCGTCCCGGCGACCTGCGGCTCTCCCCGGACGGCCGGACGTTCCTCGTCGCCGACCCCGCCAAGGGCGGCCTGTGGACGGTCGACGCCGCCCGGCTGCGCGCCACCGGATTCGTCCGAACCGGGCCGGGCGCGCACGGCCTCGTCTTCGACCGCTCCTACCGCCGCCTGTTCGTCGTCGGCCGCGACGGCACGGTCTCGGCGTACGACCTGGCCGGCGGCACGGTGTCACGGCTGTTCCGGCTCCCCGGCGGGCGTCCCCTGCTGGCGGGCGGCGTCTCACCGGACGGCGGCGCGCTGTGGCTGTCCGACCCGCTGGACGGCACGGTGTACGCGCTGTCCACCCAGACAGGGCGTCCCTTCCACAAGGTCCGGGTCGGCGGGCACCCGGGCAGCCCATGCGTCCACCCTCAACCGGGCCGTGTCTCGCTGGGCGGCACCGGCCTCTACCGTTGAGGCACCCATTGCGGGACGAGTTCCTCCACGAGCGCCTCCGTCTCGGGCTGGAGCTGGTCCATCAGAGGGTCACGTCCGACACGGGTCCGCAGCTCGTCCACCACGACCTGGACCTGCGCCACGTCCCCTGTCGCGTGGGTCGCGCGGAGCAGGTCGCGCCACAGCCCCTCGTCGTCGGGCGCGAGGCGCAGGCCGGCGCGGGCCGCGCTGATCGCGCCGTGCGGGTCGCCCTCGTCCAGCCGCAGCAGGACCAGCCGGTGCGCGACGTCGATGACGCGGGCGGTCGCCTCGTACTCCAGGTCGTCGGTCACCAGCCAGCCGTAACGGCCGCGCGGGCGGTCCGCCAGCACCGGTCCGCGCACCAGATCCAGCGCGTACGCCATGTAGGCGGTCTCGGACGCGGGCTCGGCCGCCGACCGCCACACCAGCCAGCGGAACACGGCCCAGTCGACCCGCACCTCGGAGCCCAGCTTGATCCGGCCGCGGTCGTCGTAGTACAGGTTCGGGCGTCCGCGCGCGTCCCGTCCCAGCCAGTCCGACACCCGCGCCACGCAGGCGTCCCGCACCCCGGCGCTGACCCCGCGAGGCCAGATCGCCCCGCTCAGCACCGTGGGATGCACCCCGCCCGGATGGGTCGCCAGGTAGATCAGCACCTCCGTGCACAGCGCCCGGCGGCTGTCGTCCATCGGCCCCGGCGCGTCGATCTCGATGGGACCGAGCAGGCGGATGTCCACCGACGGCCGCTGCGTGCCCGACGCCCCGGGCGGCTCGCTCGGCTCGCCACCGGCCCCCGGCTCCGGCAGCGGCACCGACTCCAGCCGTGACGCGCTGCGGAACAGGTCACCGAGTGCACGGTAGTGCTCCTCGGGGATCAGCTGGGCGTCCACCTCGAAACCCAGCACGCCCGCCTGCAACCGCCCGTCCGCGTCGACCTCCCACGTCCAGGTGGCGCCCTGGACCTCGCCGGGCACGAGATAGCCCGCCGCCATCCGGGTGCCGGTGCGGGCCAGCGCGACCAGCCGGTCCGCCTCCTGCGGGGTGGGCTCGTCCGCCATGATCAGGTAGTGCGGCATCCACGCCTCGCCGAACACGCCGCGGCAGCGTCCCGTCAGCACCGAGTCCACCCCTGAGGCCGCCAGCGCCTGCCGCACCTCCTCGCCGCGTCCCTCCAGCTCCGGCAGCGCCTCGTGGAGCGTGGGGACGGCGCGGACCCGGTCCGGTGCGATCTCCGCGAGGTTCTCGGCCAGCTCGCCGCCGAACCCGACCAGCGTGATGCGCATATGGTCCGACCAGCGGTTGGTCGCCAGCTCCAGCGCCAGCGCCGCCAGCACCGACCGCCGCGTCTCCTCCGGGCCGCGCAGCGCGATGAGCCCGTGCGCCGCCTCCAGATCGACCAGGATCCGCCCGCCCTCGTTGGTGCCGATGGAGACCAGCCCGGGGTACGGGGCGAGCACGTCGGCGAGGTCCGCGCCTTCGAGGACGTCGAGCGCGTCCGCGTACAGGCGCCACACCTGGCCGTCGTCGAAGGACTGCCACGGCGCCGGCGGGTTACGGTCGGCGGGCGCGATCCACAGGTCGAGGCTCTCCTGGCCCAGATGCACCCCGTACACGGTGGGCAGCGTCCGCCCGCCCGCCGCCATCGACTTCGACAACTGCCGCAGCCCCAGGTCGAGCAGCCGCACCGCGCCGTCGTCCGCGCCGATCCGCAGCGCCCGCTCGGTCTCCGCCGCCGCCCCCTCCGGACGGACGATCATGTGCCCGAACGCGCGATGCCACAACTGCGCGCGGCGCCGCCGTCCCAGCGCGCTGAGCACGCCCGCCGCCAGCAGTGACGCCCCGGCCAGCCCGTGCTCCCATCCGAGCTCGAACGGAAGGAAGGTCTCCTCGGCGCTCACGTTGTCCCGCCCGGGAATGGACGCGCCGCCCGTCCCGGCCTCCCCGCCCAGCTCATCACCGGGCCGCGGCGCCTTGCTCTCCGGCGCCTTGCTCTCGGGCGCCTTGCTCTCGGGCGCCTTGCTCTCGGGCGCCTTGGTCTCGGGCGCCTTGGTCTCCGGGGCTTGCGTCTCGGGGGCTTGTGTCTCCGGGGCTTGTGACTCCGGGGCCTTGCTCTCGGGGGCCTTCGTTTCCGGCGCCCTGGTCTCAGGAGCCCTGCTCTCAGGGGCCTTGGTCTCGGGGGCGCTTGGCCGGGGCGCGGGTGCGGGCGCGACGGGAGCCTGGTCGCGTCCGGACTCGGGTCGACGGTCGGGCTCCGGGCTGGGCTGCGCCTCCGGTGTCCTGTCGGGCTGCGGGCTCGGCGCCGGCGCGCGCTCCCGCTCGGGCTGGCGGTCCGGGACGGCATGCCCGTGCCGGAAGTAGTCGCCCAGATCCTTGGACGGGATGACCTGCACGTTCTTGGCGTCCGCCGGCATCTCGAGTATCCAGCCGGGACGGATCAGGCTCGCGATGGTGAGCCGGCTGCCGTCCGGCTGCACATGGCCCTTGTTGAGCGCGAAGATCTCCTTGTAGCGGCGCCCCTCCCCCAGGCACTTCTCCGCGATCTCCCAGAGGCTCTCGTGGTGACGGCCCTCCGGAGGCTGCACCCGGTAGATCTTGGTGGTGGCCTCCCTCTCCAGGTCCACCGGCTGCGCCGCCGTGGCCGTCCGGGTGGTGTACGTGGCGGCGACCGGCCGCACGGGCTGCTCGGCCGGGACTTCAGGGGAGGCGGCGATCGGGTGCAGGCTCTGCGCCTGCGTCATCACCGGCCGCTGCTGGTGCAGCTCACGTCCGCCGAACGCGGGCATGATCGTGGTGGTGGCGGTGAACAGCAGCAGCGCGGCCACGACCAGGCGGTGGACGAGCGACTGGGTGGCGCCCGCCAGCGGCACCCGGGCGGGCACGCCCACCCCGCGGATGCCCGCGTACACCTCGACGATCACGCACAACGCGAGTTGCAGCCAGGCCAGCCACACCAGCGCGACCAGGATCGGGATCAGCGACCCATCCCCGATCGGCCGAGTGAGGTCCGACAGCCCCGGCATCGTGTCCGGGATCGGCGGCTCGAACAGCGTCAGCAGCGCGAACGGCACCCCCACCAGCAGCGCGACCAACGCCAACAGCGCGCCCAGCCCGGCGAGCACGTCCCCCGCGCCGCGCCGTGCGCGCACCCGTACGGGCGCGGCGGCGCCCTGCCCCAGCCGCCGCCCGGACGCGTCGCGCACGTTCTCCGGCCGTACGCTCCCTGGCCGCCTGTCGCCTGCGTGCCGTGCCGTCATCGGTTCCCCTACTGATCCTCGTCGGTGACCGGCTGGGCGGACGCCGTCGACGTCATCGTAAACTCGCTCATCCCGGGGACGATGCCCAGCAACTGGAGCCGCACGGTCAACTGGACGGTCACCTCGACCCGCTCCTCGTCCGCCGAGCACTGGGACGCGGTGATCTCCGCGTCGTACCCGGCCAGCAGGTCGCAGGCCGCCACCCGGGCGCGGTCCGGGTCGATCACCGGCTCGCCGGTGCGCCGCAGCGTCTCGGTGTCGATCTCGTTCGCGCCGGCGCGCGCCGCCTGCTCCGCCATGTCCGCCGCCCGCTGCCGCGCGTGGATCGCCAGCCCGCCGTCCACCAGCAGCCCGGCCAGCAGGAACACCGCCGGGGTGAACAGGACGACGTACATCCCGGCCGTCCCCCGGTCATCGCCCCCCGTCCGCTTCCACATCACTGCGCGTCCTCGCCCGTGTCGCCGCCGCGGTAGCTGAACGTGTCGATCGGCGCCAGCGCCCTGCCGCGCAGCGTCTTGGTGGCGGGCAGTCCGATGAACGCCAGATCGCCCAGGTCCACGTCACAGCTGATGGTCACCGAGACCCGTCCGCCCGGCCCCCACTGGCTGGTGTCGGTGACGACCACGGGGCCGCCCGCGCACCAGTCCCGTCCGTTGAGGTTGGCGTCAGCGGCCTGCTGCGCCAGTCGCACGGCGCCTTCGGGACTGCGCGCTATGGACGCCGAACGGACGGCGTCACGGGCGGCGCCGTCCACCTGGCTCTGCGCGTCCACCAGCCGGCCCGCACCGGCCAGCAGCATGAGGAACACCACGAACAGAGGGGTGACCAGGGCCATCTCCATCGACATCGACCCGCGGTCGGGCGCGCGCCGCATCATGGCGCACCTCCCTCGCAAGCGATGCCCTCACCCACGTCGGGACGGAAGCACTCGATCGGCCCCTGGGAACGCTGCCGCACCCGGAACGTCATGAACGGCACGACCCGCACCGCCTCGCCGCTCACCTCGACCCAGCGCTGATCGCCGACCTCGCCGGTCTCCACCCGCAACCCGCTGATCAGATCGCGGCCGATCTTCTGGACGTCGCCGGCGGCCTTCTCCCGGGCGGCGCCCTCCCAGCCCCCTCCCACCGGCTGGGTACGGGCCACCCGCGCACCCGACTGGGCCGCCGCGAGCGCGACGTGACGCGCGTGGTAGACCATCGCGAACTGCACCACGACCAGCATCACCAGGATCAGGATGGGCGTCAGCAGGGCCCACTCAAGCGAGGACGCGCCCCGGTCCCCCCGGGGCACGCGACCGTCCCGGCGGGCCACCGCTACTCCGTCCGGATGCTGTTGGCCTTGTTGACGATCAGGTTCCGGATCGTCGCGCCGATCGTGAGCGCGATGACCGCCAGGATCGCGGTGATGATCGCCCATTCGATCGCCGAGGCCCCCGCGCTGCGGTTGGTCTCGTTGCGGAACCTGTGCCAGCGGCAGCCGAGCAGGGCCCGCAGGTAGACCACGACCGGGTCGTTCCAGGGGTTCATCGAACCCATCCATCCTCCTTCTCAGACATGTCTCTCACGCTGCACCCCCCGTTGGGGGACGACCCCCCACACCCCCCGACAACAACAGGCACCACGACCCCGCTCCGCTCGCTCACGCCGTATCCCCCATGGGGGGACGACCCCCCACACCCCCGACAACAACAGGCACCACGACCCCGCTCCGCTCGCTCACGCCGTATCCCCCGTGGGGGGACGACCCCCCACACCCCCCGACAACAACAGGCACCACGACCCCGCTCCGCTCGCTCACGCCGTATCCCCCATGGGGGGACGACCCCCCACACCCCCCGACAACAACAGGCATCGTGACCTCGCTTCGCTCGTTCACGCTGCCATGACCCTCATCAGCGCCGGATACGCCAGGAAGACCAGGAAGGCGGCGCAGAGCAAGAGCTGGGCGACGAGCATCGACTGCGAGCGCTCACCCGCCTTGCCTTCCAGTTCGGACAGCTCGCGGCTGCGCATGGACGCGGCGCGGGCGGACAGCGACTTGCGGACCTGGGCGCCGTCGTCGGCCACCAGCGCCAGCGCACCGGCCAGGTCTCGCAGCTCGGCGATGTCCAGTTCGTCGCCGAGGTTGCCCAGCGCCTGCCAGGGCGTCTGGCCGGTGATGCGGGCGTTGGCGAGGGCGTCCCTGATGCGGTGCATGGCCCAGCCCTCGCCGACGGTGGACGCGGTCATCAGGGCCTCCGGCACGCCGCGTCCCCCCGACAGGTTCATCGACACCAGGTCCAGGAACGCGCCGACCACGTGCCGGAAGTCCTGGCGGCGCCCGGCCGCCTCCTGCCGCAACTGCATGTCGGGAAAGAAGAAGAACAGCACCGCGAAGAACATGCAGATCCACATCGGGACCTGGAACGAGACGCCCAGGCCCAGCAGCGCGAAGTACGCCACCACGACCGGGATGAACAACAGCGCGGCGGCGGGCAGCAGGAACTTGGTCGCCAGGAAGCCCTCCAGCGACCGTTCGGTGATGGCCAGGTCGGCACGGATCGAGTGCAGCTTCCAGCCCCGGTACTCGCAGTACCGGGCCAGTTCCCTGCCGACCCTGGAGCGCAGCGTCCCGACCCGCTCGAAGGTGGGCGACGTGCGTTCGGCGCGCGCGTCCTCAAGGTCGCGGCGGCGGGCGGCGTCGAACGCGGCCAGCCGCCTGGCCAGCCCGGGACGGGACGGGAAGAACGCCCGGACGAACAGGTACAGCCCGGCGCCGAAAAGGGCGCCCGCGAGCAACGGCCCGGTCATCTCACGCCGCCCTTCTCCGCTCCGCCCTTGCCCTGCCAGGCCGCGACGGTCGTGGGCACCTCGCCGGGCACGCCCGGACGCGCTGTACGGGACGCCGTGCCGGATGCGGTGCCGGCCGAGGTCAGAAACCGGCTCGGCATCTCGTACCTGGCGAGCCGCCGCAGCCACAGGAACCCGGCCCCGTACAGGGCGATGACCAGGCACAGCACGAGCTGGCCGAGGAAGTCGTCGTACGGCTCGACATAGCTGTGGTTGAAGACGGCCAGCCCGATCGCCGTTCCCACAGAGACGCCCACGACGATGCGGACGCTGCGGCGGGTGGCGCGGCGGTCGGCCTCGACGCGGCGGCGCATGTCCAGTTCGGCACGCGCGGACGTGGCCAGCGCACCCAGCATGTCGCGCAGGCCGGGGCCGCGCAGCCTCGCGTTCAGGATCAGCGCGGCGACCACCAGGTCGGCGGACGGGTCGTTCAGATCGTCGGCGAAACGGCGCAGCGCGTCCGGCAGCGGGACGCGGGTGTGCATCCGGTCGACGAGGGTGCGCAGAGGTTGCTGCAAGACGGGCGAGGAGGCGCGCAGGGACGCGGGGATCGCCTGTTCCAGCCCGACGGCGCCCGCGATCGTGTCGCGCAGCGACTCGGTCCACGCGGCGAGTGCCTCCAGGCGGGCCATGCTGCGGCGTTCCTCGGCGGCGCCGCCCGCCAGCCCGTTCCAGGCCAGCACGAGCACGCCGGTGCCGATCGCGGCGATCGGCCAGCGCGTCACCACCAGCACCGCGAGCCCGACCATCACGGCCAGCGCGGTACGGGTGGACAGCGTCCTGACGATCTCCTCGCGGCTGCGGCGCGGGGGCGGCCCGGACCGGGCGGGCAGCCCGCGCACCGCCAGGACCAGCAGGATCACCCCGCCACCGCAGAGCCCGCCCGCGATGACCGCGAGCATGACGTCGGGCGCGTACATCAGCGGCCCCCCACCCCGGTGGTCACCAGTCACCCCCGGCGCCGTCGTAGCCGAACTCGGCCAGGTCGGCCGCGCACGCGATCGGGGCCGCGGGCACGGCGTGACCGTCCGGTCCGGGCGCGAACACCTCCGACGACAGGACCCGCCCGTCGGCGCCGGTCACCTCGCGGATGCTGGAGACGAACCGGCGCAGCCGCCCGCCGCGCGCGTAGTCGTTGCGCTTCTCGATGAAGACCACGAAGTCGATGGCCCCCGCGATCAGCATGTGCGTGGCCTCGACCGGCAGCCGCTCCTCCGACTGGATCGCGTAGGTGGCAATGCGGTTGAACACCTCCACCGACGAGTTGGCGTGGATGGTGGACAGCGAGCCGTCGTTGCCCTGCGTCATCGCGTTCAGCATGGTGACGATCTCGTCGCCCAGCACCTCGCCGACGATCACCCGGGACGGGTTCATCCGCAGCGACCTGCGGACCAGCTCGGCCATCGAGATCTCGCCCTGGCCCTCGGAGTTGGGCAGCCGCTGCTCCATCGCCACCACGTTGGGATGCAGCTCGGGAAAGGCGTCCAAGCCCAGCTCCAGCGCCCGCTCCACGGTGATCAGCCGTTCGTTCGGGGGGATCTCGTTGGCCACGGCGCGCAGCAGCGTGGTCTTCCCCGCGTTGGTGGCACCGGCGATCATGATGTTCTTGCGGGCGTGCACGGCGGCGCGGAAGAACTGCCCCACCTCCGGGCTGAACGTGCCGTTGCCGACCAGGTCGGACAGGAACACCTTGCCGAGCCTGGCACGCCGGATCGACAGCGCGGGACGCACCGTCACGTCCATCACCGCCGACAGCCGGGACCCGTCCGGCAGCCGCAGGTCGAGCTGCGGGTTCGCGCTGTCGAACGGGCGGGACGACAGGCCGCTGTAGGCGGCGAGGATCTGGATGAGCTCGACCAGCTCCTCGTCGCTCTCCGCCACCGGCTCGGCCATGACCTCGCGGCCGTCCGCGTACCCGATGAACACCCGGTCACAGCCGTTGATGTCGATGTTCTCGATCTCGGGGTCCTCCAGCAGCGGCTGGAGGCGGCCCACCCCGAACAGCGCGGCGTGCACGCCGGCGGCCAGCGCCTCCTCCTCTTCGGCGTTGGGCGGACGCCGGCCCGCGGTGATCTCGCCGCGCGCGTACTCCTCCAGTACCTGACCGATCAGGGCGCGGGCGAACTGCCGCTCGTCCTCCGGGGTCATCGGGGGCAGCCCGGAGGCGGCGTCCAGCCGACGCTGCTGGGCGAGGCGGTCGCCGACCTCCTGCCGCAGCCGCTTGACCAGGCCGTGATCCACCTAGCGCCTCCCCTCCTGGTACTGGGGTCCCTGCTCCTGGTACGGCCGCGCGGGCGCGTGGTGTTTACCGCTCGGACCGTTCACCTGCGCGGGCGGCTGCGACTGCTGGTCGGGCGCTTGCGCTTGCTGCGGTTGCGCGGCCTGCGCGTACCAGAGGGACGGGTCATGCACGGTTTGCGGGACTTGTGTCGGCGGAGCCTGCACTTGCGAGGCTTGGCCTGGTGGGGCTTGGACTGGCGGGACTTGTGCCGGCAAGGCTTGGGCTTGCGGGACGGGCTGCACGGGCTGCTGGACGGGCTGGAGTTCCTGGACGGGGGTGAGCCCGCTGACGAGCGTGGCGGCGACCTCGCGGGCCGAGCGGATGAGAAGCGAACGGTCGAGGCGTCCGCCCCAGCGTCCCGACAGCAGTTCGGCGCCCTTGGGGTCGAGCGCCAGCCCGCCCAGCACCCGGGCGCCGGTGATGATCCGGCCGACCTCGGCGATGGAGGAGCGGAAGTCGCGCGGGTCGGCCAGCACGACGATCCCGATCGGCGGGCCCCCGTTCAGCTCCGACGACAGCGCCGCCACCCGTTCCCGCAGGTGCGCGACCTGCTCCAGGGTGGCGCGGGTGAACAGGACGATCAGGTCGGCCTCGCGCAGCAGATCGTTCAGCGGGGTGCCGGCGCCGAGGCGCCCGCAGTCGGCGAGCACGTCCACCGGCGCGAGCGAGGCGAACGCCCGGCCGAGCGGCCCCCACAGCCAGGTCATGCCCTGCGCCTGCTCCGCGTTGGTGATGCCGACCAGCACGTCCAGCCCGCCGACCAGCCGCTGGCAGTGCTCGGCGATCTGCTCGGGGCGCAGCCCCCGGCGGGCGGTCGCGGCCAGGCTGAGCAGGCCGCGGGACGGGTTGAGCATGCCGCCTTCACGGGACGCGTCCTGGGCCGTGCCGGGCGCGGCGGACGCGGCGGCGGGCAGCCGGTAGACCAGGTCGCCGCCCGCCTGGTCGCATTCGGCCACCAGGACCGGGCGCGGCCAGACCGCACCGAGCGCGACGGCGGCCGTCGTGACGCCCGGCGCTCCCTTGTCGGCCGCGAGCGCGATGAGTGCCACGGTCAGTTACCACCCGTACCGGAGGTCGGGTTGCGGTTGTCCGGCTGGAGACCGGCGCCGGGACCACCCTGGTCGCCGCCCTGACCACCTTGCCCGTTCTGCCCGGTCTGCCCGGTGCCCGGAGGCGGGCTCTGCGATCCGGCGTCCGGTGTCGGCGAGTCCTCCGGCGGCGGAGGCGGGGACCGGCCGCCGGCGGGCGGGAGCCTGGTGCCCTCGGGGATCAGCGCGACCGCGATCGCCCCGGCCGAGGCGGCCTGGGCCACCTGCGGCGCCTCGGCGGGCGCCACCGCCACGTCCACGCTCGTCTGGTCGCCGCGCAGCCGGTTGGAGTCGACGGCGCCCTGCGACATCCCGACGACGATCGCGTCCGCCGACAGCAGCGTGCCCGCGCGGGGCCCGCCGCCGGTGCCGCCGCCGACCGCGTACAGGCTGACGCGCTTGCCGGTCTGGAGGCCGCGCGCGGGGAACTGGCCGGGTTTGAGCGCGAGCCCGACCACGACCCGTCCCTTGGCGGCGTCGTTGGTACGGCTCACCATCGCGTTGGTGAGCAGCGCGCCCGGCACCAGCGGGACGGCGGCGTAGGTGCGGATGACGTCGCCGCGCTCCGACCAGTTGATGTAGTAGTCGGCACCGGTATCGCTGACCTGCACCTCTTCGAGGGCGCTGAGCGGGATCGGCTGCCCGGCCGCGACCGGCTGCGCGATCCGGATCGCCGACACCCGCTGGCCGCTGGCCATCACCAGGTACGCGCTGGTCAGCGCGCCGCCGAGGATGAGCAGCACGGCGAGCGCGGCCAGGGCCGGCTTGCGCTCGCGCGGCGCCACCGGAAGCCGTTGCCCGCCCGAGGCGCCCAGCCCGGACCGGCCGAGCCCGTCCGTGCCGCCCTGGCCGGGCGGGGTGGTCGCCACGCCGCCCGAGACGGCCGACTGGTTGGACTTCATCGCACTGCCCACGAACTCCCTTCCGCCCCCGCAGGCACTCGCCTCTGCGCGATCCCCGCTGTATCGGGCGATCCATGCTTGCGGTGCGGGAGAGGCCGCGTCAATGGATTCGCGAAGGTCCGCCTCGACCGTCACCCCGTGCACGCCGTTGACCAGGGGGTACGGCGACCACTTCCGTTCTTACGGAACGTCACGGAAATCACTGACAGGGTTGGTGAATTCTTCGTTGTCACGGTCGTTCCGTCACAGGAGTGCGCTCTCGTCACATCGGTTCGGAACCGGCCTCCCGGCGCGGCGGCGCGGCACGGCGGAAAACGGCGATGCCGCCCGCCGCCGGGGCCCGGTCCGCATAATGAGCCGTGACCCGGGCGGGGCGACAGGAGGGCATGCATGCGGATCTCGTTCACGGCGCTGACCGGCCGCGGGCCCAGGGATGTCGTGATCGACGTCGATTCCGAGGCGACCGTCGGCGGCGTCGCCCGGTCCCTTTTCACCGCTTTGGACGGCAAGGGTGGAAACTCGTCACCGAACCCGCGGTCAGAACCCTTGAAGCCACGCTTTTCGAAGGACGGCCTTTCCCGGCTCGCGGCGGAGCGCGCCATCGCGAGCGGCGCCGAGCAGCGGCCGCTCTGGGTGGAAGGCCGGATGCTGGACCCGCAGGCGAGGGCCGTACGGGAACTGCGGGACGGCGCGGTCGTCGCCGTGGAGCAGCGCGCCGCCGCGGCGACCGTCCTCGCCGAGCCGACCGGCCTGGTGGAGGTACGGGTGGTGTCGGGTCCCGCGGCGGGATCGGTGCACCGGCTCGGCCTGGGCACCGCCACGCTCGGCTCGGGTGACGGGGTGGACATCATGGTCGCCGACCCCGGTGTCCCCGCCCGCTCGCTGCGCATCACGGTGGGACGCGAGACGGTGGAGGTCGAGCCGTCCGCGCGTACGGCCGGTTCCGGCGCGCTGCTGGACGGGCGGCCGCTCACGTCCATCACTCCCTGGCCTGTCGGCGGCATGCTGGCGGTCGGGTCGAGCATCCTCACGCTCGCGCCGAGCGCCGCCGCCGACACGCATCTGGAGCCGCTGCCCGAGGGCGGTCTGGCGTTCAACCGCCCGCCCCGCCTGAACCCCGCCGGGCGGGCGCGCCGCCTGGAGGTGCCCGAGCGTCCCGAACGCAATCCGCGTGAGCGGCTGCGCCTGTTCGGAGCACTGCTCTTCTCCGCGTTCGGGCTGGTCATGGCGTTCGGTATGGGGCAGTGGTGGTGGGCGCTGTTCGCGCTGGCCTGGCCGGTGATGACGGTCGGCGAGTGGGTCGCCGACCGGATGCACGGCCGCAAGTCGTACAAGAAGGCGCTCAAGGAGTACCGGCGCAAGGCGGCGGAGTTCGGCGGCCGGCTGGAGCGGCTGCGCCAGGAGGATCAGGCCGAACGCCGCGCCGCGCACCCCGACCCGGCCGAGGTCCTGCTCACCGCGACCGGGCCGCGGCGGCGCCTATGGGAACGTCGCATGGGAGACGGCGACACACTGCACCTGCGCCTCGGCCTTACCGACATGCCCTCGCGCATAGAACTCGTGGGCGGCGGCAATGGCCCCACGGGCGAATCCGAGCATGACGAGGTTCAGGTCCCCACGGCGCATCTCGTGCCGGTCGCGCTGCCTCTTCCAGAGCTGGGCGTCATCGGCCTCACGGGACCGCGGCATGCCTCGCGCGCGCTTGCGCGATGGCTGGTCGCCCAGGCCGCCGTACTGCACAGCCCGCGCGACCTGGCCATCGTCGTCCTCAGCTCGGGCGCGGAGGCGGGGGACGAGTGGAACTGGGTGCGCTGGCTGCCGCACTGTGCGCCACGCGAGGGTGAAGAGTGCATGGCCCTGGTCGGCACCGACCCCGAGTCCGTCGCGCACCGCATCACCGAACTCGCCATGCGGGTGACGGAACGCCGCCGGACCGCCAACGCCGCGTCCGGTTTCCTGGGGCAGGGCAAGCCCGCCGAGGCGGTGCCGTACAACGTCCTGGTCGTCCTGGACGGGGCTCGCGCGCTGCGCCGCATGCCGGGCATGCCCATGCTGCTCTCGCGCGGCCCCGAGTACGGGGTGTACGCGATCTGCGTGGACGACGAAGAGCGCCTCCTGCCCGAGGAGTGCACCGCCGTCGCCGCCTGGGAACCCGGCAGCGACGTCGCGCTGCGCCTGCGCGGGCAGGGACTCGACGTGCTGGGATCCGTCCTGGCCGACCAGGTGTCCCCCGCGTGGACCGACCGCGTCGCACGCGCTCTCGCCCCCGTCCGGGACGTGTCGCGTGAGGACGCCGCAGAGGCCGTCCCATCCCATGTCCGGCTCCTGGACCTGCTGAACATGCCCGAACCCACCGCGGAGCACGTGCTGGGCTCCTGGGCCCGTACGGGGGGACGCACCACGCATGTGCCCGTCGGCGTGAGCACTGACGGCGTCCACTTCATCGACCTGCGCGCCGATGGCCCCCACGGGCTCGTAGCGGGGACCACCGGCGCGGGCAAGTCCGAGCTGTTGCAGACCCTTATCGCGTCCCTCGCCGTGGCCAACCGCCCGGACGAGATGACGTTCGTCCTCATCGACTACAAGGGCGGCGCCGCGTTCAAGGACTGCGCCCGGCTGCCCCACACCGTCGGCATGGTGACCGACCTGGACGGCCACGCCACCGAGAGGGCCCTTGAGTCGCTGTCGGCCGAGCTGCGACGCCGCGAGGAGACGCTGCTGGAGGCCGGTGCCAAGGACATCGACGACTACAACGACCTGCGCGCCTCCGACGAGACCCTGGGGTCGATGCCGCGTCTCGTCCTGGTCATCGACGAGTTCGCCGCCATGGTGGCGGAGCTGCCCGACTTCGTCGCGGGCCTGGTCGACATCGGGCGGCGAGGACGTTCGCTAGGGGTGCACCTCATCCTGGCCACGCAACGCCCTGCCGGGGTCGTCACCGCGGACATACGGGCCAACACCAACCTGCGCATCGCGCTGCGCGTCACCGACCCTGACGAGTCCACGGACGTTGTGGACTCCCCTGAGGCCGCGCAGATCTCCAAGGCGATCCCGGGGCGGTGCTACGTGCGTTCGGGTGCCTCCGAGCTGCACGCCATGCAGTCGGCCCGCGTAGGGGGGCGCCGTCCCGGCACGGTAGTGGAAGAGCGCCCTACCGTCCTGCCCATGCCGTGGCAGGGCCTGGGGCACCCGCTGCCTTCGCCGCGCGAACCCGCCGACGACACGATGGTCACGGACCTGGCCGTCCTCGTCCAGGCGGTCGATGAAGCCGCACGGCGTGCCGGTATAGGACGCCAGCCGTCCCCTTGGCTCACCCCACTGCCCGAGCAGGTGCGGCTAGAGCCGCGCACGGCCGCAGGCGGATCAGTCGTGGACGTACCGGCCATCACCTTCGGCATAACCGACCTTCCCGCCGCGCAAAGCCGCGAACCCCTGACCCTCGACATCGCCAACGGCGGCCACCTCTACGTGGCGGGCTCGGCCCAATCGGGCCGTTCCACCGCGCTGCGCACCATCGCCGGTTCCTTGGCGGGAGCGTGCTCGCCGTACGACGTCCACCTGTACGCCATCGACTGCGGCGCCAACGCGCTCGTCCCCCTGGTGGCGCTCCCGCACTGCGGTGCGGTGGTGACGCGCGACCAGATCGACCGCTGCGAACGCCTGCTGACCGCGCTGTCCACCGAGGTCGCTCGCCGCCAGCAGCTCCTGGCCGAGGCGGGCTTCGCGTCCCTCAACGAGCAGCGCGCCGCCGTGGCCGCCACCGACCGGCTCCCCTGGATGGTCCTGCTGCTCGACCGCTGGGAGGGCTTCCTGGGCGCCTTCGAGCACTACGACTACGGCCGCCTTGTCGACGCCGTCCTGCGCCTGCTGCGGGAGGGAGCGTCCGTGGGCCTGCGCGCCGTCTTCACCGGCGACCGTTCCGGGCTCACCGGCCAGGTCTCCACCGTCTTCGACCGCCGTCTCATCCTGCGCATGTCCGACCCCAACGACTACGGGTACGCGGGCGTACAGGAAAAGCAGATCCCGGCAGCGATGCCGCCGGGCCGTGCCTTGGAAATCTCGTCCCCAGGACAACCCCTGCGCGAATCGCAGATCGGCCTGCTCAGCGACGACCCGTCCGGCACGTCCCAGATATCGGCCCTCCAGGAGATAGCTCGCACCTGCGTCACCCGCTACGGACGCCTCCCACGCAGGCAACGTCCCATCCGCGTAGACGAACTGCCGGTCCGCGTCACCTATCGCGAGGCGATGGCGCTGGACCCCGACTTCCTCGCCCCCTCCGCCCTCTGGGCCCTGGTAGGCGTAGGCGGAGACACCCTGACCCCCATCGGGATCGACCTTCTCAACGAGGGCCCAGGCTTCGTGGTCGCCGGCCCACCCCGTTCCGGACGCTCCACCACACTCCGCACGATCGTGCACTCACTCCTGGATCCGGCCGTCGCCGGTGGCCTCGTCCCCGTAGTCCTCATCACGCCACGCCGCTCCCCCTTGCGCACCCTCGCGGGACGCCCGGGCGTTCTCGGCGTTCTCACGTCCGACTCCACGCCCGACGACCTCCTCGACACCCTCGGCGGCGAACACCGCTACGCGGTGATCGTCGACGACGCCGAACTCCTGGACGAGACCGACCTGGACGACGCCCTGTGCGACATCCTCCGCAGCGCCCGCGACGGCGAGCACGCGGTCGTCATCGGCGGTACCACACAGGACCTGGGACGCGGCTACCGTGGCTTCCTCTCCGACACCCGCCGCTCCCGTTCCGGCGTCCTGCTGTCCGTCGACTCCCCGGACGACGGCGACCTCTTCGGCCTCCGCCTCCCCCGCAACGCGTCCCTGGCGGGCCCCACCGGCCGCGGCCTCTTCGTCGCCACAGGCACCACCACCGGAATCCAGGTAGCCCTCCCACCCACCGAAACCCATAATGATCAATGATCTCCCCTGATTTGCATTTTTGTCGGCAACCAGTCAACACCCGCCGACACCTGGTCGGATCCGGCCAGTACGCACCATGACCGACAAGAGGGGCACCAGCATGCGAGTCGCGCAACAGCGATCCGGCGAAATCCACAAGTGCACACCGAAGCCGGAATGAGCGAGAGAGTCGGGGATGAGGCGACGCTCAGTGTTCTGTGGGGCTTTGATGGCGGCGCGGGTGTGCTCACCGATCACGAAGAGGTGACCTGGGGCGAGGGTGGTTGATCATTGGCCGTGCTTGCCCTCGTACCATCCACGTCGTCGTTCTTTTCCGCTGTGGCAAGGAGCGGTCGGATGGAGGTTGATTGTGTCGGTGGGATGTGGTGAAGGTGTTTGCGTTTAGGCGGATCGCCAGTGGCGGTTCGGGGGGCACGCCGGTGTGAGTGGTTACTTGTTGTCTTCTCTGGAGGCCAAAATGGCTTCGAAGACGGCGGCCAGTTCTGCGGCGTCCTCACCGGCGTGGTGGGTGTGGGGGTAGCCTTCGACGCCCAGTTTTTGTTTGATGATGCTCTTCCGGGTGCTGACCCATTCGCAGCCTTGCAGGCCCATCCAGTAGCTGCGCAGGTCGATTCCCGCGCCGCTGGCGGAGAACGGGCTTTTGCCTAGGAAGCGCATGAAGTACCAGTGGACGAACATCCCGTCGAAGACGGCGGGGCCGGCCAGGAAGACCGGGCGGCCTTCGCTGCGCAGGCCGTTGATCCACTTTGCGGCGGCCGCCATCGCCTCTTCGGCCGGGGGGGCTTCGCGGAGCAGCCGGTCACGGTCGAGTCCTGAGACCGCCAGCGCTTTCGGCACGAAGTCGTCCGAGATCGGGCGCAGTTCGCTGTAGAAGCGCAGGTCCGGGCGGCCCACCACGGCCATGCCCAGCGAGATCATGCTGTACGGCCCGGGGATCGGCCCGTCGGCCTCGACATCCACGGCGATGTAGAACTCCGGAAGCCCGCTCATGCCCTGGGACGGTACCCACCCGGTGATGGCGGGTCGAGCGATTATCTCGGGTCGGGGAGCATGAGGGAGCGGCGTTCGGACTCCGTGAGAAGGCGGAAGACCCTGGCGCGGGCTCGGGCGGCCAGGGTTTCGCCGTCGGTGATGGCCTCCCAGACGCGCACGGTGCGGTCGCTGGACGCGGTCGCCAGGTGCCGGCCGTCGGGGGACCAGGACACGTCCCAGACGTCGTCGTCGTGCATGGCGGCCACGGCGAGTTCGTGGGCGGCCTCGGGATCCCAGAGGCGCGCGGTGCCGTCCGCGGACGCCGTCGCCAGGACGCGGGAGTCGGGTGACCAGGCCATCGACCAGATCCAGCCGTCGTGGCCCGACAGCACCCCCGTCCGCGTGCCCTGGGCGGCGTCCCAGATCACGACCTGGGTGTTGTCGGAGACGGCGGCGATAAGGCGGCCGTCCGGGGACCATGAGAGGGCCCGTACGGGGCTGCCCTGCATGTTCAGCGTCATGAGGTGCCGGCCCGTGCGGGCCTCCCAGATCCGTACGGTGCCGTCGTGCGAGCCGGAGGCGAGGCGTTCGTCATCGGGTGACCAGCTCACGCCGCGGACGGTGTCCTTGTGGCCGTCGAGGACCAAGGGGGCGGCGTCCTGGGCCGGTTCCCACAGTCTGACGGTGCGGTCGTCGGAGGCCGTCGCGAGTCGTGAGCCCGCGTGGGACCAGGCCACATCGCGGACCCAGTCGTCGTGGAGGCGCACGACGGATACCTCGGCGCCGTCGGCCGTCCAGATGCGGGCGGTGCCGTCGTGGGAGGCGGTGGCGACGCGCTCTCCGTCGGGTGACCACGCCACGGACCAGATTTCGTCGGTGTGGCCGCGCAGGACTTTGGACGTGCCGTCGTCCGCCCAGACGCGCGCGGTGTGGTCCTTGCACGCGGAGACGATCCGCCCTGTGGACGACCAGTCGACCGCGACCGCCGCCCGTTCGTGGCCGCGGAACACCGTGACCTCGGCCGCGCGCTCGGCGTCCCACAGCCGGATCGTGCGGTCGCCGGAGCAACTCGCCAGCCACGTGCCGTCCGGTGACCAGGCCACGGCGCGCAGGACCTCGGCGTGTCCGCGCAGGACGACCAGCTCAGCCCCGTCCTCGGCCGACCACAGCCGGAGCGTACGGTCGAAGGACGTGGTGGCGAGGCGTTCGCCGTCCGGTGACCAGGCCAGCTCCCAGACCAGGTCGGCGTGTCCCCGCAGCGTCCGGGTGGTGGCGCCGGACTCGGGATCCCACAGGCGCACGGTGCGGTCGTAGGAGGAACTGGCCAGGCGGGTGCCGTCGGGTGACCAGGCGGCCCGGGTGACGGTCTCCTCGTGGCCGCGCAGGGCGGCCAGTTCCCCGCCGGTCCGCGCGTCCCAGATCCGGACGGTACGGTCGTCGGAGGCGCTGGCCAGGCGGGTGCCGTCCGGCGACCAGCTCACGGTCCTGACCCATCCTCCGTGGCCGCGCAGCACCATCAGGGACGTTCCCGCGGACGGGTCCCAGATGCGGATCTCCCGGTCACGGGACGCGGAGGCGAGCCGGGAGCCGTCGGGCGACCAGGCGACCCCCCAGACCATGGAGGTGTGCCCGCGCAGCACGGCCACCCTGACGTGGTCGGCGGCGTCCCACACCCGGATCGTGCCGTCATCGGACGCGCTCGCCAGCAGGCGGCCGTCGGGTGACCACGCCACGGCGCACACCGGGCCCTCGTGCCCGTCGAGTGCCGCGAGCTGGGTCCTGGTACGGACGTCCCAGATGCGGACGGTGCCTTCCGCGCCGGAGGACACCAGCCGGGAGCCGTCGGGCGACCAGTCCACCGACCAGACCGTTCCCTCGTGGCCGTGCAGGACGCCGCGTACCCGGGAGACGGCGAGCGCGGACGACAGCGCGCGCCGCGCGAGCACGGTCGGCGCGCAGTCCTCGTACGCGGCCAGCGCCAGCAGCAGGGCGTTCTCGGGATCGGACTCGTAGCCGTTGAGCACCTGCCTGGCGATCGTGTCCGACAGCCGTTCCATCGCGTCGCCGTCGGAGACGCGTGAGCACTCCACGAACTGCGCCACCAGGGGTTCGACGGCACCGGGCCCGCCGGCTTCGGCCAGCCACTCCTGGGCGGCGGTCAGCCGTTCGGCTCGCAGCAGGTAGGCGTCCTGGCGGCCGTAACGGTCCCATTCCCGCGCCCATTGTTCGAGGTCGGCGATCCGGCGCAGCGTTTCGGCGTGCAGGGCGATGGTCTGCCGGAGCGGCGCCCACGCGGAGAACAGCGCCTCGTGCGAGACCTCGACCACCGCGTCGTCGCCGTCCTGCCCGCTGGTGCACAGGCGTTCCCGGACGAACGCGTCGATGACGAGGCGTTCGGCATCGTTCAGGGCGCTTCTCCGCACGCGCCTGCGGGTCGGCCGGTTCTCCGCGAACCGGACGAGCTTCAGCAGCGTGGGCAGGACGGGCGGCGCCGGGTCGAGCGCTTCCAGCTCGGCCAGCACGAGGTCGGCGCGGTGTGTCAGGGCTCCGTAGACCCCGCCGTTGCGCTGGTAGCCGGCGGCTGTGATGGTGAGGTCGCGTCCCGCGCCCAGGTACAGCTCGTGCATGAGGTAGGCCAGCAGCGGCAGCGCGGTGCCGTCCCCGGTGTCCTCCGCGATGCGGTCGACCAGGTCGGGCGGGTCGAAGGTGAGGCCCGCGCGCCGCGCCGGCTCCCGGATCACCGTCCGCAGCGCGGCGCGGTCGAGCGGTGTGACCGTGAACGGGTGCCGGAACAGGTCGGCGCAGCTCCCGCTGAGGAACGTGGTCAGGAACTCCGACCGGAGCACGAACAGGACGTGCAGCCTCGGATCGGCGTCCAGGGCGTCCCGCAGCAGTGCGAGGAAGGCGGACGGGTCGTCGGCGGAGAGCAGTTCCTCGGCCTGGTCGATGACGATCAGCACCGACCGGGTGCGGTGGCCGCGGTGCAGCGCGGCGAGGCGGCGCCCGGCCTCGGCCGGGTCGGAGCGGAGGCGCGCGGCCAGCTCGCCGACGTCGTCGCCCGGGTCATCGGACGCGTCGGCCAGCGCGACGGCCAGGCTCTGGACGGGGTCGCCCTCCGGGATGACCGGCGGCACGACCAGCCATCGCCGCTGCTGCCTGAGGCGGGGCAGCAGACCGGCGTACACCAGGGAGGACTTGCCGACCCCGGACGGGCCGATCACGGCGATCGACCGGTGCCCGGGCCGCTCGCGGGCGCCGGATCCGCCGTGCAGCCGTTCCCTCAGCTCGCGGATCTCATCGTCGCGGCCGAAGAAGACCCCGTCGTCGTCCTCGGTGAACGCGTCCAGCCCGGGGTAGGGCGCGCGGTCGCGGCGCCATGCCGGCAGGGCGCGCCAGCGCCGGTCCTGCGCCTTCTCCCAGGCCAGCACGCACGGGATCAGCAGCAGGCAGACGACGATGACCGGCAGCGCCCATTGCTGCACGATCCGGGTGGTCTGCGGGGAGAGCTGCAACGCCAGTCCGAGGACCGCGACCAGCAGAATGCTCAGGTATCCGGGGAACACCGGCCCCCGTCGACCTGACATGCGGTCACCTCCGGGACGCCGGGGAACGCGACGGCGAGGCGCTGACTGGGACCATGGTAAGTCAGTAAAGGGGGGCGGGTCCCGGCCTCGGGGGGTTTGGCCGGGACCCGCTGTCCAAAAGGGATCGTGGGGTCAGCGCGTGGCGGCCTCGATGTTCTGCTGCGAGCGTTTGATGTCCTGGCTGCCCTGTTCCAGGGCGACGGCCATCTTGTCGAAGGCTCCCTTGGCCTCCGCCCAGGCACTGCGGAAACGGTCGGCCTGCGGCCCCCACCAGATCTCCGTGCTGCCGACCGTCCGTCCGTTCAGATCCTTGATCAGCGCGTCCAGGTTCCGGGAGTGCTTGGCGAACATGCGGGACAGCTCTTCCAGCGCGCGATGCTGGCGCCCCTCTTGTCGGTCATGCTCGGCCCTTTCGTCGCCGGAACGTCCCAGGCCCTGCCGAACCTTTGCGCAATGCCGACAGCCTACGACTAGGGGATCACGATAATCCACCCGTACCTTGAAGGTCGAATGAGAATTTTTGCCCTAATGCGAGGAACACGCCTGGCCGAAGGCGGCCAGGCGCCGGGCTTGACCTCGTAAGACCGTTGCACTCCGACCCCGCGTCCGCGCGGGCTGACGGCCATCATTACGCCGCGTCAAGAAATTCGCAGGTCAGGCGGGCAACTATGGCGGCATGGCGGCATTGACCATTTCATTCGAGCGGAAAGCGGTGCGGTCCGTCAGCGGGAGCCGGCCGGGATGGGACCCGGGTCGTTGATGGGGTGGGCGCCGCGGTCGACGACCTGCTCGTCGAGCAGGGTGATGCGGTCGCCCCTGGTCATGAACTCGAAGCGGCGACGGATCGACTGGGTCACCTTGCCGCCGCCGTAGCGGACCTCGGTGTGCTCTATGGCCTCAAGCGTGATGCGGTCGCCGGTGCGGATGGTACGGGCGGGTTCGAGCCGGGTACGGGCACCCGTAAAGGCGGGCCCGCCCTCGACCGGGGCGCGGTTGCGGTTCTCCAACTCGCGCAGGGCGCGTTCCTGTGCACGGGCCAGGCTCGGGGAGATGGCGACCCCGAGGACTTCGCGCGGCATACGGCGCCGGCGCTCGTTCCTGGACTTGGGGACGAGGGCCTGGGAGCGGAGCCGCACGAGGGTGGACGCGGCCACGGTCAGCTGGCGCTCGGTCTCCCGGTCCACGGTGGACGCCCGCAACGGCTGCGTGGACGGGCACAGCCCGGCGAGGGCCGCGAGGGCCAGCATCAGGCCCAGTCGCTTGACGTCCATCGGGCTCCCGGTCGTCGGCGAGATCCACCCGGAAGATACACCGGGCGGGGCGGGGCGCCGGAATGGAAATGATTATCACCGTGTTGCACGCGAGTGGGAGGTCCCATGAAGAAGAACATCCACCCGGAGTACCGGGCCGTCGTCTTCCGTGACCGGAGCGCCGACTACGCGTTCCTGACCCGGTCGACGGCTTCCAGCGACCAGACCATCGAGTGGGAGGACGGCCAGACCTATCCCGTCATCGACGTGGACGTGTCGTCGGCCAGCCACCCGTTCTACACCGGCAGGGGCCGCGTCCTGGACACGACCGGAGCGGTCGAGAAGTTCAAGAAGCGCTACGGCCGCTGACCGGCGGACGACATCCAAGCCACACGCGAAGGCAGGTCCCGAGGGGCCTGCCTTCGTGCTGTCCTGGCCCCTCCCCCCAGGCGCCGCACCTGCGGACGCGTCCGCGGAAGCGCCCCCTTACGAATTCGGGAGAAGGCGGTTATCTAGACTGCGCGTGCAAGGTTGAAGGAGGAGACCACGTGCGCAAGGTCCTGATCGCCAACCGCGGTGAGATCGCGGTCCGCATAGCCCGTGCCTGCCGCGACGCGGGGATCGCCAGCGTCGCGGTGTACGCCGAGCCCGATCTGGACGCGCCGCACGTTCGGGTTGCCGACGAGGCCCACGCCCTGGGCGGCCAGACCGCCGCCGACAGCTATCTGAACATCGACAAGATCGTGAAGGTGGCGGTGGCGGCGGGAGCGGACGCCGTCCACCCCGGGTACGGCTTCCTCGCCGAGAACGCGGCCTTCGCCGAGGCCGTCGAGGCCGCCGGGCTGACCTGGATCGGCCCGCCGGCCGCCGCGATCACCGCGCTGGGCGACAAGGTACAGGCCAGGCATATCGCGCAGAAGGTGGGCGCGCCGCTGGTGGCCGGCACCAAGGACCCGGTGTCCGGCGCGGCCGAGGTCGTGGCGTTCGCCGAGGAGCACGGGCTGCCGATCGCGATCAAGGCGGCGTTCGGCGGCGGCGGGCGCGGGCTGAAGGTCGCGCGCAGCCTGGACGAGGTCGAGGACCTGTACGAGTCGGCGGTACGTGAGGCCGTGGCGGCGTTCGGGCGCGGGGAGTGCTTCGTCGAGCGCTACCTCGACCGTCCACGGCACGTGGAGACCCAGTGCCTGGCCGACAGGCACGGCAATGTGGTCGTCGTCTCCACCCGCGACTGCTCCCTCCAGCGCAGGCACCAGAAGCTGATCGAGGAGGCCCCCGCGCCGTTCCTGTCCGACGAGCAGGTGGCGCTGCTCTACGACTCGTCCAAGGCCATCCTCAGGGAGGCCGGGTACGTGGGCGCCGGGACGTGCGAGTTCCTGGTGGGCCAGGACGGGACGATCTCGTTCCTGGAGGTCAACACCCGGTTGCAGGTCGAGCACCCGGTCACCGAGGAGGTCACGGGCATCGACCTGGTGCGGGAGATGTTCCGGATCGCCGACGGCGAGGAACTGGGCTACGACGACCCGCCGCTGCGCGGCCACTCGATCGAGTTCCGGATCAACGCCGAGGACGCCGGGCGCGGCTTCCTGCCGTCCGTGGGCACGCTGACCGCCTGGCGGCCGCCGTCCGGTCCGGGCGTGCGCCTGGACGCGGGCTGCGAGGAGGGCCAGACCATCCCGCAGCAGTTCGACTCGATGATCGCCAAGCTGATCGTGACCGGCGCGACACGCCGGCAGGCGGTGGAGCGCTCCCGCCGCGCCCTGGCCGAGTTCCTGGTCGAGGGGATGCCGACGGTGCTGCCGTTCCACCGGGCCGTGCTGGACGACCCGGCGTTCGTCCCGGCGGACGAGTCGGAGCCGTTCACCGTGCACACCCGGTGGATCGAAACCGAGTTCGACAACACGATCCCCCCGTACGAGGGACCCGTGGCCGAGCCGGACGAGGACGCGGGAGGGCGCGAGCGGGTGACCGTGGAGGTCGGCGGCAAGCGCATCGAGGTCGTGCTGCCCTCAGGGCTCGGCGCCGCGCCGTCCGGCGGCTCCGGATCCGCACCGGCCAGGCGGCGCACGGGCAAAAAGGGCGCCAAGAGCCAGGCGTCCGGGGACGCCCTGGTCAGCCCCATGCAGGGCACGATCGTCAAGCTGGTGGCCGAGGAGGGCGCACGGGTGTCGGCGGGCGACCCCATCGTGGTCCTGGAGGCCATGAAGATGGAGCAGCCGCTGAACGCGCACAAGGACGGCACGGTGACCGGCCTGGCCGCCGAGGTGGGCCAGACCGTCTCCAACGGCGCGGTGATCTGCAAGATCAAGGACTGACCGGGCTGTTTTTCCAAGATTGAGCGGCTTCTGCCCTTTTCATCGGGTATACCCGGGACGACGGAACGTACCGTCGCGCCTGCTCGTCTACCTGGTGAGGAGGCAGACTTCAACCATGAGCACCGAAACCCGGCCGCGACGGATCCTGCGCCGTGGCGCGATGGCGCTGGCCGCTGCCGCCGCCATGCTCGCGCTGTTCGGCTTCGCCGCCCCCGCGCGGGCGGACGACGTCTCCGTCATCGCCAACGGCCTCACCACCTCCCGGCTGTACGTCACACAGGAAGCACGCCAGCAGACGTCCTTCGACCAGAACGCCGTACGGTCCGCCCTCGACCGGCAGGACGAGGCCGACATCCGCGCCGTCGTGGTCCGCAACGGCGTCACCCGGCAACAGGTCGGCCCCATGCTGGAATCCGTCAAGGAACGCGTCGGCAAGGGCGACACCTACGTCGCCATCACCGCGGACGGCACCAAGATGGCCGCGATCTCCGACGACCTCGACAGCCGCGAGATCAACCAAGTGATCGCCAGGTCCGCCCCGGGCAGCGGCGACGTCCAGGCCAGGCTGACCGCCTTCGCCGACCAGGCCGAACGCCAGGCCGAGGCCAACGCCAGAACCAGCATGATCGGCGGCTTCGTCACCGTCGGCGTGCTCGTCCTGATCGCCGCGGGCGTGTTCGGTGTCTTCCTGGTCGCCGGACACCGCCGCCGCGAACGCGAGGCACAGCGCATGGCCGAGCTGAAGAAGGGCGTCGAAGAGGACGTGACCCTGCTCGGCGAGGACATCGCCGCGCTCGACCTCAACGTCATGGACCCCGACCTCGACCCCGACGCCCGCCGCGACTACGAGCGGGCGATGAACTCCTACGACGAGGCCAAGGCCGCCACCGAAAAGGCCACCAAGCCCGCCGACATGGAGAAGGTCACCACCGCCCTGGAAGACGGCCGCTACCACATGACCGCCACCCGCGCACGCCTGGCGGGCGAACCCGTCCCCGAACGGCGCGCACCGTGCTTCTTCAACCCACAGCACGGCCCGTCCGTCCAGGACGTCTCCTGGGCACCCCCAGGCGGCACCGTACGCTCCGTCCCAGCCTGCGCAATGGACGCCCAAGCCATCCTCAAGGGCCAGAATCCCGACATCCGCATGGTCCCGTACGGCGACGGACGCCGCCCCTACTACGACGCAGGCCCGGCGTACGCGCCCTACGCGGGCGGCTACTACAACTCCTACGGAGGCATGGACCTCATCAGCGGCCTGTTCATCGGCACCTGGATCGGCTCCATGCTGGGCGGCGGCCTAGGCGGCGGCTACGGCGCCGGCGACATGAGCGGCTTCACCGGCGACGGCGGCGACATAGGCGGCGGCTGGGACTTCGGAGGCGGCGACTTCGGCGGCAGTTTCTAGTGTGGGGGGGCGACCCCCCACACCCCCCGCTGCGGGGCCAGCGACCCCCGCCACTCGCCTTGACGGCTCGCGACGGTGGCGACTCATTGTGGGGGGGCGACCCCCCACACCCCCCGCTGCGGGGCCAGCGACCCCCGCCGCTCGCCTTGACGGCTCGCGACGGCGGCCACTGACCCCGGGTAGGGGCTCCGCCCCTACGACCCCGGCAGGGGGCTCCGCCCCCTGCACCCCCGTTGGGGCTGTGACATATGTGGGGGGGGGCAACCCCCACACCCCCCGATGCCGGGGCCAGCGACCACCGCCACTCGCCTTGACGGCTCGCGACGGCGGCCACTGACCCCGGGTAGGGGCTCCGCCCCTACGACCCCGGCAGGGGGCTCCGCCCCCTGCACCCCCGTTGGGGCTTCGCCCCTTGCCCCCACATGGGCTGGGTGCGCATCTGGCTAAGCCGCGCTACCTCAAGCCCGACGACCCAATCGGTGTGATCGCGACCTAAGACAGAGGCAAGCGCAGCGAGCCGCCAGGCAAACTCGCACCCCGAGATAAACACCTTTCGCAATCGCCTCAGCCGACACCCCAGCCACGAACGGCGCCCAGGCGTTGCGATCGCGACCGAAGGCAGGGGCGAGCGCCAGCGAGACCCTGATCGCGCAGCGAGCCCCTGGGCGAGTCGAAGCGATGCAGCGATCGCCGCAAGCACGACAAGCGAGGAGCGCCAGCGACGAGCGCAGCTCGTGCTTGCCAAAAAAGCTAGTACTGGTGTTCGGTCATTAGGCGGCGGGAGGCTTCGGTGATGCTGCCGGTGAGGGAGGGGTAGACGGCGAAGGTTTGGGCTAGTTGTTCGACTGTCAGGTGTTGTTGGACGGCCACGGAGACGCCGAGGATCAGTTCGCTGGCGCGGGGGGCGACGATGACGCCGCCCAGGAGGATGCCGGTGGAGGGGCGGCAGAAGAGTTTGACGAAGCCGTCCTCGAAGCCCTGCATTTTGGCGCGGGCGTTGCTGAACAGGGGCAGCATCACGGTGCGGGCGTTGACGTCGCCGGAGTCGACCATTTTCTGGGTGACGCCGACCGAGGCGACTTCGGGGTCGGTGAAGATGTTGGATGCGACCCAGCCCAGTTTGAGTGGTTGGACGGCTTCGCCCAGGGCGTGCCACATGGCGATGCGTCCCTGCATGCCCGCTACTGAGGCCAGCATGAGGATGCCGGTGCAGTCGCCGGAGGCGTAGATGTGCGGGACGTTGGTGCGGGAGACCTTGTCGACCTGCACGAATCCTTGGGGGCTCAGCGCGATTCCGGCTTTTTCCAGGCCGATGCCGCGGGTGTTGGGTTCCATGCCGACGGTCATGAGGCAGTGCGAGCCTTCGACCTTGCGGCCGTCCTCCAGGGTGACGATCACGCTGTCGCCGGAGCGTTCCACTCCGGCGGCCCGGGAGCGGGACATCACGTTCATGCCGCGGCGCAGGAAGACGTCCTGGAGCACGGCGGCGGCGTCGGCGTCCTCGGTGGGGAGGATCCGGTCGCGGGAGGACACGAGGGTGACCTTGGAGCCCAGTGACAGGTAGGCCCCGGCCAGTTCGGCGCCGGTGACGCCGGAGCCGACGACGATCAGCTCTTCGGGGAGTTCGGGGAGGTCGTAGAGCTGGCGCCAGTTGAGGATGCGTTCGCCGTCGGGTTCGGCGCCGGGCAGGACGCGGGGGGTGGCGCCGGTGGCGATGAGGATCACGTCGGCCCGGAGGTGGCGGTCGCCGACGGCGACGACGTGCGGCTCGACCAGCCGCGCCTCGCCTCGGACGATCTTGACCTCTTCGTAGGCGAGCCGTTCGGCGACGTCGAACGACTGGGCCCTGGCCAGGTCCTTCACCCGCTTGTTGACGGTGGCCAGGTCCACTTCGAGGCCGCCGACCTCGCCGTCGGGGCCGCCGTTGAAGCGCAGCCCCAGCCCTTCGGACTCCGACATCACGGCCATCCGGGTGGAGGTGGCGATGAGCGTCTTGGAGGGGACGCAGTCGGTGAGGACGCAGGCTCCTCCGGGGCCGTCGCGTTCGACGACGGTCACGTCGGCGCCGAGCTGTGCGGCGACGAGTGCGGCCTCGTAACCGCCCGGTCCCCCTCCTATGATCACGATGCGGGTCACGTCTCCATTGTTTCTTACCGATGGGAGTGGCCCGACCAGGCCCCGCGCCCGGCCCGCTGACGTACGCTTGGCGACCGTGGCACTGTACGCGGCGTACGCCTCCAACATGGATCCCGAGCAGATGGCGGCACGGGCCCCGCATTCGCCGATGCGCGGTACCGGCTGGCTGGCGGGCTGGCGCCTCACCTTCGGCGGGCAGGACGTGGGCTGGGACGGGGCGCTGGCCACGGTGGTCGAGGACGAGGACGAGCAGGTCTTCGTGGTGCTTTACGACGTCCCGGCCTGGGACGAGAGCGAGCTGGACGAGTGGGAGGGCGCGGCCCTCGGCGTCTACCGCAAGATCAGGGTGCGGGTGTCGACGCTGGAGGGGGACGTCCTGTGCTGGCTGTACGTCCTGGACGACTATGAGGGCGGCCTGCCCTCGGCCCGTTACCTGGGCATCCTGGCGGACGCGGCGGAGGCCGCGGGGGCTCCGGACGACTATGTGAAGGACCTGCGGTCCCGTCCGTGCAAGTCGATCGGCGACTGAGGTCGCGCCGGTAATGTCGGCAGGGTGAGCAACGACGCCTATGCACTGGCCGAGGACGCGGCGGAGCGGCTGCGCGCCCGGACGGCCATCGAGTCCTTCGACGTGGCCCTGGTGATGGGGTCCGGCTGGGTGCCCGCGGCCGACGCGCTGGGCACGCCCGTGGCCGAGTTCCCGGTCACCGACCTGCCCGGTTTCGCCCCGCCCGCGGTCGATGGCCATGCGGGACGGCTGCGCGCCGTGAGAGTGGGTGGCCGGAACGCCCTGGTGTTCCTGGGGCGCACCCACCTGTACGAGGGCCTCGGGGTGGACGCGGTGGTGCACGGCGTCCGGACGGCCCTGGCGGCGGGGGTACGGACCGTGATCCTGACCAACGCGGCGGGCGGGCTGCGCCCGGAGACGCAGAAGGTCGGCGACCCGGTCCTGATCTCGGACCAGCTCAACCTGACCGGGGCGAACCCGCTGACCGGGCCGAGGTTCCTCGATCTGACGGAGGTGTACTCGCGGCGGCTGCGGGCGCTGGCGCGCGAGGTGGATCCGTCGCTGGCGGAGGGCGTGTACGCGGCGCAGCGGGGCCCGACGTACGAGACGCCCGCGGAGATCCGGATGATGCGGACGCTGGGCGCGGACGTGGTGGGCATGTCGACCGTCCTGGAGGCGATCGCGGCCCGTGAGGGCGGCGCGGAGGTGCTGGGGATCTCGCTGGTGACCAATATCGCGTCCGGGCTGGCCGAGGGAACGCTGGATCATGAGGAGGTGCTGGCGGCGGGCCGTGCCGCGGCCTCCCGGATGGGCTCCCTGCTGGCCACGCTCGTCCCGAAGATCTAGTCGGATGGACGCGGAGTTGCGGCGCCGGGCGGAGGAATGGCTGGCGCAGGACCCGGATCCGGAGACCTCCGGGGAGTTGCGCAAGCTGCTGGACGCCGGTGATGAGGCGGCGCTGGCCGACCGGTTCGGGGCCAGGCTGGAGTTCGGCACGGCCGGGCTGCGGGGCGAGCTGGGCGCAGGTCCGAACCGGATGAACCGGGTCACGGTGATGCGCGCCGCCGCCGGGCTGGCGGCTCGTGTGCGGAGGGGCGGCGTGGTCATCGGCTACGACGCCCGGTACGGGTCGGAGCGGTTCGCGCTGGACACGGCGGCGGTCGTGACGGGGGCCGGGTTGCGGGCGTGGCTGCTTCCCCGTCCGCTGGCCACGCCCGTGCTGGCGTTCGCCGTACGGCATCTGGGCGCGTCGGCGGGGGTGATGGTGACCGCGTCCCACAACCCGCCCCGCGACAACGGCTACAAGGTCTACTGGGGCGACGGGGCGCAGATCGTCCCGCCGCTGGACGCGGAGATCTCCGCCGGGATCGACGCGGTGGGCCGGGTGGACGAGCTGCCTCTCGGAGACGGCTGGACGGTGCTGGGCGAGGAGATCGTCGAGGCGTACCTCCAGGCGCTGGAGGCCCTTCCGCTCGGGGACGCCCGGGACGTGGCGACGGTCTACACGCCCCTGCACGGCGTCGGCCGCGACGTGCTGCTGCGGGCCTTCGAGCGGGCCGGGTTCCCGCGTCCGACGGTGGTGCCCGAGCAGGGCGATCCGGACCCGCGCTTCCCGACCGTCGCGTTCCCGAACCCGGAGGAGCCGGGCGCGATGGACCTCGCGATCGGGCTGGCCGAGAGGTCCGGCGCCGATCTGGTGATCGCCAACGATCCGGACGCGGACCGCTGCGCCGTCGCCGTTCCCACGCCGCGCGGCTGGCGGAGGCTTACCGGGGACGAGGTGGGCGGCCTGCTGGCCGAGCACGTGCTGCGGCACACCACCGGCGATCGGCTGCTGGCCACGACGATCGTGTCCTCGTCCCTACTGGCGGCGCTCGCCGACGCGCACGGCGCGAGATCGGCCCGCACCCTCACCGGCTTCAAATGGATCATGAGGGCGGGCGAGGGGCTCGTCTACGGCTACGAGGAGGCCCTGGGCTACAGCGTCGGCGGTCCGGACGGAGTGATCGTCCGGGACAAGGACGGCATCGGGGCCGCGCTGACCGTGGCCGCGCTCGCCGCCGCGGCCAAGCGGGACGGGCGCACGCTCACCGACCTCCTGGACGACCAGGCGCGCCGCTACGGGCTGCACGCGACCGCGCAGTTGTCGATCAGGGTCGGCGATCCGTCCCTGATCTCCGGGGCGGTCGGCCGGCTGCGCGCCGCTCCCCCGTCCGAGCTGGCGGGACGTGCCGTCGAGTGCGTCGAGGACCTCGCCCGCGGCGTGGACGGGCTGCCGCCCACCGACGGCCTGCGGCTGCGGCTGGCGGGCTCGGCGCGCGTCGTGGTCCGCCCGTCCGGGACGGAGCCGAAGCTGAAGTGCTATCTGGAGGTGGTCCGTCCGGTGCGGCCGGAGGAGGACGTGGCCGCCGTCCGCGAGGAGGCGCGGCGCGATCTGGACGCCCTCCGCGACGCCCTCGCGGGGCTGCTCCCGTCCTAGGCCAGCACGGCCGGCACCGCGGCGGCGATCACCAGCGCGGCGGGGACGGCCAGCGCCGCGACCGCGGACACCGACCAGTTGATCACGCCGCCCTCGCCGGTCTCGGTGAGGGTCCCGCCCTTCGGGCGCTGCCGGTCGGCGATCTCGTTGAGCCGCTGGGCGGCGTACGTCACGGGGGTACGGCCCTTGAGCCGCGCCGCGTGCTGCTGGGGAAGCCTCGCGTCGCGGGCGTCCCGCGCGGCCCGCCGCTCCGCCCTGGCCTGGGCGCGCGGCGAGGTCGTCAGCACCCACGCCTTGACCTTGCGCTCCTCCCCGTCCGCGGCGCGGAACCTGAACGTGAGGGCGTCGGTGGCCTCGACCTTCTTCGCGGCCCGCCATGGCACCCGCACGTCCCGCAGCGGGTTGCGGACGGTGAACCCGCCCTCGTCCGCGACCACGGCCGGGCGCAGGCCCAGGACGTAGGCGATGCCGCAGCCGAGGAGCAGCAGCGCCGCCATGACCGCCGAGGCCGTGTCCCGTCCCCGCAGGGCGATGTCGATGAGGTTCAGCGCGGCGAAGGCCATCCACGCCCACGCCCCCACCCGCGCGGGGGTGGACCGGATCGTCAGCAGCGGCGTCATGACCGCATCATGCCAGGACCTCAGGCCGTCCCCCGCAGTTCGGCGTAGGCGGGCTTGATCACCTCGTTGATCAACTTGAGCCGCTCGGTGAACCCGATGAACGCCGACTTCATCGCGTTCACCGTGAACCACTGGAGCTCGTCCCAGCCGTAGCCGAACGCGTCCACCAGCTTGGCCAGCTCCAGGGACGGCGTCGTGCCGCTCATCAGCCGGTTGTCGGTGTTGACCGTGACGCGGAACCGCAGGTCGCGCAGCAGCCCGATGGGGTGCTCGGCGATCGACTTGGCCGCGCCGGTCTGGATGTTGGACGTGGGGCACATCTCCAGCGGGATCCTCTTGTCCCGCACGTAGTGGGCCAGCCGCCCCAGTTGCGGGTTCCCGTCCTCGTCCTCGGTGATGTCGTCGATGATCCGCACCCCGTGACCGAGCCGGTCGGCGCCGCACCACTGGATCGCCTGCCAGATGGACGGAAGCCCGAACCCCTCACCCGCGTGGATGGTGAAGTGGGCGTTCTCCCGCTGTAGGTACTCGAACGCGTCCAGATGCCTGGTGGGCGGATACCCGGCCTCGGCGCCGGCGATGTCGAACCCGACGACCCCGTCGTCCCGGTACCGCACGGCCAGCTCGGCGATCTCCATGCTGCGCGCTTGGTGCCGCATCGCGGTCACCAGCGCGCAGATCTTGATCCCGTGGTCGCGCCCGCCCCGGTCGAACCCCTCCAGCACGGCCTCGACCACGCGCTCCAGCGACAGACCCGTCCGCGTGTGCAGCTCCGGCGCGTACCGGACCTCCGCATAGACGACACCGTCCCGAGCCAGATCCTCGGCGCACTCGTAGGCGACCCGGGTCAGCGCCTCGGCCGACTGCATGACGCCGACGGTGTGCGCGAAGGTCTCCAGGTAGCGTTCCAGCGAGCCCGAGTTGGCCGCCTCGGTGAACCAGGTGGCCAGGTTCCCCGGATCCGTCGTCGGCAGGTCCTCGTACCCGCCGTCCCGTGCGAGATCCACGACGGTCTCCGTGCGCAGCCCGCCGTCCAGGTGGTCATGGAGGAGCACCTTGGGCGCGCGCCGGATGTCTTCGAGTGACGGACGATCGGTCATCCTCGCAATCTACCCGCCGGTTCACGTGCGCACGTCGTCAACTCTCGCCCACGAACCACCTCGTGCCTGGCGGATTCATGCCGCCCCGTGGCCGTACGCGGCCCGCAGCGCGCTGAGATCGGGTTCGCCGTAGCGGCGCCGCATCGTGGCGAACGCGGCCTCCTTGTCGGCGCCGAACTCCCGTACCCGCACGGCGTAGGCGTCGGCGGTCAGGAACACCGGCGGGCTCGCCTTGCTGTGGAACTTGTCGGCGTACATGACCAATCGTTCCTCGGCCGACTCGGCGAGATAGTCGGCCACCGGAATGGGCAGGGCCTGGCGGAGGACGTCGTCACGAGTCAGGCCCATTCCGGTGTGGTGAGAGCAGAACCGGCAGAGCGTCTCCGGGAACCCGAGGTCCCGAAGCAGGTCATGGCCGAGCAGCCCATGCTGGATATAGCGCGTGTGATCGAGCCGTCCAGAGGAATCGTAGAGGCGGTAGACGCCGATGTCGTGAAGAAGGCATCCCGCGCGGGCAAGCTCGACGTCGACCGCGAGCGACCCACGCTCGACCAGTTGCTCCGCCACTTCGCACACGATCACACAGTGCGTGTAGACCGACTCGAACGCCTCCTGTGTGGGCGCATACCGCTCATGCAGGGCACGGATCTCTTGGTCCGCCGGGATTCGCACGAACGAGGAGACTACCGCCCGCTCGGTTCCGTACGGTCGGCGTCACATGCCGACTCTCAGCCGACGCGCCCCAGGATCAGCGGCTCAGGGTCGGTGGCCACCGATTCGGCTACCTCCACGGCCCCTTCCAGAGCCTCCAGGGCGCGGGGGAAACGCGATACGTCGTCCGCGTACAGCGACAGCAGCGGCTGACCCTTCGTGACCTTCTCACCGGGCTTCGCATGGCAGATGATCCCGGCCCCCGCCGACACGGGGTCTTCCTTACGTGCCCGTCCCGCTCCGAGGCGCCAGGCGGCCACCCCCACGCCGAAGGCGTCCAGACGCTTCAGAACGCCGCTGGATGGGGCGAGCACCTCGTGCGACTCACGCGCGACCGGGAGCGGCGCCAGAGGGTCACCGCCCTGGGCGCGGATCATCCGCCGCCACACGTCCATGGCGGTGCCGTCCCGGAGCGCGTCGGCGGGGTCCTTGGCGCCGGCCATCCCCGCCGCCGCCAGCATCTCGCGTCCCAGCGCGATGGTCAGTTCCACCACGTCCGGCGGGCCACCGCCCGCCAGCACCTCGACCGATTCCGCGACCTCCACCGCGTTGCCGACCGCGTTGCCGAGGGGACGGTCCATGGCGGTGAGGAGCGCGATCGTCCGCACGCCGTGGTCGTCGCCGATGGCGACCATGGTCTCGGCCAGCTCCCGCGCCGTCTCCGGCGTCTTCATGAACGCGCCGGACCCCACCTTCACGTCCAGCACCAGCGCGCCCGTGCCCTCGGCGATCTTCTTGGACATGATCGACGACGCGATCAGCGGGATCGACTCGACCGTGCCCGTGACATCGCGCAGCGCGTAGAGCTTGCGGTCGGCGGGCGCCAGCCCGCTGCCCGCGGCACAGACCACGGCACCGGCCTCCCGCAGCACGCCCAGCATCTCATCGGCGCTCAAGGAGGCCCGCCACCCAGGGATGGACTCCAGCTTGTCGAGAGTCCCGCCCGTGTGCCCGAGCCCCCGTCCGGAGAGCTGCGGGACGGCGGCGCCGCACGCCGCGACCGCCGGGGCCAGCGGCAGGGTGATCTTGTCGCCGACGCCGCCGGTGGAGTGCTTGTCGGTGGTGGGACGGTCCAGGCCGGACCAGTCCATCCGGTCACCCGAGTCGATCATGGCCTGGGTCCAGCGGGAGACCTCGGCGCGGGTCATCCCGTTGAGCAGGATCGCCATGGCCAGGGACGCCATCTGCTCCTCGGCGATCTCGCCGCGGGTGTAGGCGGCGACGGCCCAGTCGATCTGCTCGGGGGTCAGCTCGCCGCCGTCCCGCTTGGCGCGGATGACGTCGATCGCGTCCACCTAGCGGCTCCTCAGGTCGTCGGGTCCGAACGCGTCCGGCAGCACCTCGGACATGGGACGGATGCCGCTGACGGTCTCCAGCAGCATGTCCGGGCCGCCGTGCTCGTACAGAAGCTGGCGGCAGCGTCCACACGGCATCAGCGCGGCGCCGTTGCGGTCGACGACGGCGACGGCCACCAGCCGTGGACGGGACGGCGCCCCCTCCCCGTACAGCGCGCTGACGAGGCTGCACTCGGCGCACAGCCCCACACCGTAGGAGGCGTTCTCGATGTTGCACCCGGTGACGATCCGCCCGTCGCTGGTCAGGGCGGCCGCTCCCACCTGGAAGTTCGAGTACGGCGCGTACGCGCGGCCCATCGCCTCCCGGGCGGCGCTGCGCAACGCCGGCCAGTCCACCACGCTCATGAAGCCTCGCCGCGCCGGTACAGCTGGCCGTTCGCGGCGGGCATCCGCAGCCGCTGGCTGGCCAGGGCGAGGACGAGCAGCGTGGTCAGGTGCGGGGTGAACGAGACCAGCTCGCCCGGCACCGTCTCGGCGGCCATGAACCACACGAACAGCCCGGCCGCGGCCAGCACCGCCAGCGCCCCGCCCAGGTAGGCGTTGCGGATCCGCCGCCGGTCGAGGTCGGTGACGACCTGCGGGCGCAGCCGGTTGCCGCGCACGAACTGCCACACCGCGACGGCCAGGAGGATGACCGTGACGAACAGCAGCAGGGCGTGTACCGCCTCGCCGCCGCTGCGCACGTTCATCGCGTCGGTGTAGCCGAACAGCAGCGAGCCGGTGGCCATCCCGCCGGGACGCCAGTTACCGAAGATCATCGCGGCCAGGCCGATGAAGCCGCGGCCGCCGGTCTGCCCGTCCTGGTAGACCGGGGACGCCACGGTGACCAGGAACGCGCCGCCGAGCCCCGACAGCGCGCCGGAGATGATGACGGCCGCGTACTTCATCCGGTAGACGTGCACGCCGAGCGACTCGGCGGCGTACGGGTCCTCGCCACACGACCGGATCCGCAGCCCGAACGCCGTCCGCCACAGGACGAAGTAGCTCAGCGGGATCAGCAGCAGCGCCAGCAGGGTCAGCAGCGACATCCCGGTGGTGAGGCCGCGCAGGATCCCCGCCACGTCCGACACCAGGAACCAGTGGTGCCGTTCCAGCGAGCCCAGCGCGTCCGGGCTCTTCCAGCCGAAGATCTCCCCGCCGGACAGGACGGGGAAGGTCAGCGTGCCGATGGGTTCGACCGGCGGCGACTGCCGCGGCCCGCCGCCCAGCAGCTTGGCCTCGCCGGTGTTGAAGAGCAGTCCGGCCAGGAACTGGGTGAGCCCGAGCCCCAGGATGTTGATCGCCACACCGGACACGATGTGGTCGACGCCGAACGAGACGGTGGCGATCGCGTGCAGCAGGCCGCCGAGCGCGCCGCCGACTATCCCGGCCAGCACCCCGATCCACGGCCCCCACTGGTATCCGGCCCAGGCGCCGGTCCAGGTGCCGAGGATCATCATGCCTTCCAGGCCGATGTTGATGATCCCCGAGCGTTCCGACCAGAGCCCGCCCAGACCGGCCAGGAGGATCGGCACGGCGAGGCGCAGCGCCGCGCTGACCGTGCCGCTGGAGGTCACGTCGTCCGCCCCGGTGATGACCCGGACCAGCGACAGCAGCACCAGCAGCACGCCGGCGAGGATCAGGTAGTGCGGCCAGCGCACCCGCCGCCTCTTCTCGGCGGGCCTGACCTTGTTCGCGACCGCGGTGGTCACACTCACGACGACGCCCCCTTCGCGGAACCGGCCGCGCCGCCCGTCGCCGCAAGGTCGTGCCCGGTGGCGAGCTCGTCGGCGACCGTGCGCTGCTGGAGGCGGATCTCCCAGCGCCGGACCAGCTCGTAGACGATGACGACGGTCAGCACGACCACGCCCTGCATCACCCCGACGATCTCCTTGGGGACGTCGACCTCCTGGAGCACGTCGGAGGTCTGGTCGAGGAAGGCGAACAGCAGCGCGGCCAGCGCGATCCCCGCCGGATGGTTGCGGCCCAGCAGCGCCACCGTGATGCCGGTGAAGCCGAGCCCGGCCGGGAAGTTCAGGGAGTACTCGTAGGACGCGCCGAGCAGCTCGGGCATGCCGATCAGCCCGGCGACCGCGCCGGACGCCACCATCGTGATCACGATCATGCGGCGGGCGCTGACCCCGCTGGCCTGGGCCGCGGTCGGGGACAGCCCGGAGATCCTCAGGTCGAACCCGAACCGGGTGTGGTTGATGACCACCCAGAACACCACGCCGACCACGACCGCGAGGGGCAGCAGCCCGTACACCGTCCCGGGCAGGTCGGTGAGGGTGGGCGCGACGACCAGGGCGGTGACGGCGACGAACACGACGGCGCCGAGCACGCCCAGGGCGAGGGAGGGCGCCGCGCCGCCACCGTTCTCACCGGCGCCGTCGCCGCGCCGCCGGTACACCGAGTAGATGATCGCCGCGGCGCCCAGCACCAGGACGAGCGCCAGCCCGGGGCCGGAGAAGATCGCGGTCAGCGCGTCGTTGAACGGGCCGACCCGTCCCGACTCGGGGATCGGCGCGGTCGCGACGTTGTTGCTGCCCGGCCGCACCTCGGCGAGCCGGTCGTCGTTCAGCAGGTACGCGATCAGGCCGGTGGCGATCGCGTTCAGCATGATCGTGGACAGCACCTCGCTGACGCCGCGGGTCACCTTGAGCACGCCGGCGATCGCGGCCCACAGCCCGCCGATCAGCATGGCCGACAAAATCACCAGGAACTGGCCGATGGGGGCGGGCAGGGTGAGCGCGCCGCCCAGCGCCGCCGACAGCATCGCCGCGAGCCGGTACTGCCCGTCCACGCCGATGTTCAGCAGCGCCATCCGGAACCCGATGGCCACCGCCACCGCTGACAGGTAGTAGCGGGTGGCGCGGTTGAGGATGTCCACGATCGAGTTGTCGGTGGTGCCGTAGTCGATCATGGCGGTGATCGAGCTGAACGGGTCGGCGCCGGTGATCCGCAGCAGCGCCATCGTGATCAGCAGCGAGATCAGCAGGGCCAGCACCGGCGCGCCGACGCGCAGGCCGAGCCCGCTCGGGCCCAGCCCCCGCAGGATCGCCTTCCACGCCGGGACGTCCGCGCCGGGAGGTCCGGGCGGGACCGGCGGCTCCGGCGGACCGGGCGGCGCCTTCTCCACGACGCCGCTCATGAGGCGGCCCCGTTCTCGGCGCCGGTCATGGCCGAGCCCAGTTCCTCGGGGGTGACCGTGCCCGGATCGACCTGGGCGACCAGCCGGCCGCGCAGGATCACGTGCAGGGTGTCGGACATTCCGATGAGTTCCTCGAGGTCGGCGCTGATCAGCAGGACGGCCAGGCCGGCGGCGCGGGCCTGGCGCAGGTACTCCCAGATGGCGGCCTGGGCGCCGACGTCGATGCCGCGGGTGGGATGGGCGGCGATCAGCAGGTGCGGGTCGCCGGACATCTCCCGGCCCACGATCAGCTTCTGCTGGTTGCCGCCCGACAGCGCGGCGGCGGGGACGTCGATCCCGGGGGTGCGCACGTCGTACTCGCGCACGATGCGCATGGTGTCGCGGCGCGCGCCGCGCCGGTCCACCCAGGGGCCGCGGACGTTGGGACGCCGGGTCTGGTGGCCCAGCATCCGGTTCTCCCAGAGCGTGCCTTCGAGGATGAGCCCGTGCCGGTGCCGGTCCTCGGGGATGTAGGCGATCCCGGCCTCGCGGCGGCGCCGGGTGGGCCAGTGGGTGATGTCCTCGCCGCCGTAGGAGATGGTCCCGGCGTCGGCGTGCCGGATCCCCATGATCGTCTCGATCAGCTCACCCTGGCCGTTGCCCTCCACCCCGGCCAGGCCGACGATCTCGCCGCGTCTGATCCGCAGCGACACCCCGTCCACCACGGGACGGCCCTCGGGGGTGAGCACGGTCAGCCCGTCCACCTGGAGCTGCACGTCCTCGGTGACCGTGGACGTGCGCAGCTCGGGCGTGGGCAGCTCGGAACCGACCATCAGCTCGGCCAGCCGCCGCGAGGTCGTCTCGCGCGGGTCCAGGCCGGTCGCGACGGTGGTGCCGCGGCGCAGCACCGAGATCCGGTCGGCCACCGACAGCACCTCGTCCAGCTTGTGCGAGATGAACAGCACGGTCAGGCCCTCGGCGCGCAGCTCGCGCAGGTTGCCGAACAGCTCGTCGACCTCCTGCGGGACGAGCACGGCGGTGGGCTCGTCCAGGATCAGCACCTTCGCGCCCCGGTAGAGCACCTTGAGGATCTCCACCCGCTGCCGGTCGCCCACGCCCAGCGACTCCACCAGCACGTCCGGGTCCACCCGCAGCCCGTACTGCTCGGACATCGTCTTGATCTTCTCGCGGGCGGCGGCGAAGTCGATCCGGCCGCGGCGCCGGGGCTCGGCGCCCAGGATCACGTTCTCCAGGACGGTCAGGTTGTCGGCCAGCTTGAAGTGCTGGTGCACCATGCCGATGCCGCGCGCGATCGCGTCGGCCGGGGTGCGCAGCGTCACCCGCTCGCCGTCGATCTCGATGGTGCCCTCGTCCGGCCGCTGCATCCCGTACAGGATCTTCATCAGCGTGGACTTGCCGGCGCCGTTCTCACCGCACAGCGCGTGCACCTCACCACGCTCGATGGTCAGGTCGATGTCCCTGTTGGCCACCACGCCGGGGAACCGCTTGGTGATCGAGGTGAGCCGCACGGCCGGTGTGGCGGGCGCCGTGGGCGTGGTGGACGCCTGGGGGCGCTCCTCCCGCGGCCCGTCCGCGGGGAGATCGTCAGGCACGCGTGCCCCTTCTGATCGCTGGTCGGCCCGCCCGCCGTCCGGCGCGGGCGGGCCACGGTGCGCTTCGGCGCGGCGCGGGCGCGCCGCGGATCGGCGCCGGTGGCGGCCCGTCACGGGCGGGCCGCCCCGGCGCGTCAGGACCCGCCGGTCAGGGCTTGACCGGCACCGTGATCTTGCCGGACTTGATGTCGGTCGCGTAGGCGTCCAGCTTGGCCTTGATGTCGTCGAGCTGGCCGCCGGAGGTGGCGTAGCCCACCCCGTCGTTGGTCAGGTCGTACTTCTTGGTGCCGGGCTTGAACGTGTTGTTGGCGACCGAGTTGACGAAGTCGAAGACCGCCACGTCCACCCGCTTCACCATCGAGGTCAGGATGTGGTCCTTGACGTCGGCGACGGCGGGCTGGTTGTACTGGTCGGAGTCGACCCCGATCGCCCACTTGCCGGCCGCGCCCACGGTCTTGATGACACCGATCCCGGCGCCGCCCGCGGCGTGGTAGATCACGTCCGCGCCGGCGTCGAGCTGGCCCTTGGCGGCCTCGTTGCCCAGGGCCGGGTTCTTGAAGCCGTCGAAGTTCGGCGGCTGGGTCAGGTACTTGGCCGGGACGATCTTGATGTCCGGGCGGGCGGCCTTCGCGCCCGCCTCGTACCCGGCCTGGAACTTGTGGATCAGCGGCACGTTCACGCCGCCGATGAAGCCGATGGTGCCGGTCTTGGACTTCAGCGCCGCCGCCGCGCCCACGAGGTAGGAGCCCTGCTCCTCGGAGAAGCAGGCGCCCATGACGTTGTTGCCCTCCACCTTGCACTGGTCGGCGTCGACGACCAGGAACTTGGTGTTCGGGAAGTCCTTGGCGACCTTGATGATGGAGTTGGTGTAGGCGAAGCCCACGCCGATCACCGGGTTGTAGCCGCGGTTGGCCAGCAGGCGCAGCCGGGACTCCTTGTCGGCGTCGGGCTCGTCGGGCTTGGCCGAGATCTCCTCGGTGGTGATGTTCAGGTCCTTCTTCACCCGGTCCAGGCCCGCCGCGGCCGAGTCGTTGAACGACTGGTCGCCGCGCCCGCCGATGTCGAAGGCCAGCCCCACCTTCAGGGTCTTCTTGTCGCCCTCTCCCCCGCTGGAGGCTTCCTTGCCACCGCACGCGGCAGCACTGAGCAGCAGCGCTGCGCCCGTCACGGTGACGAGCGACATCTTCATTCCACGGCGCAAGACAGCGCTCCTTCCGTTCCCCATGAAATCGATCGGACGCTACCCCGCAAATCAGGTAAAAAGGCACGCGTGCACCGTTTCGCAATGCGTCCGTTACCAAGGTGTGGACCTAGATCGCCCAGGTCAGGGCGGTGGACGCGGGGGAACGGAAGGGGCTGCGCGGGCCTTTGATCGCCCATTGCGGTGTCCGTTCGGTGGGGGGACGGGTGCGGGTCAGGCCAGGGCGGCGCCCTCGACGGGCTCGGCCTCGCCGGACCGGCCGCCGCCCCAGAGCGCGTTGAGGGCGGTGGCGGTCAGCACCCGGACGCCGACGGCGATGCAGCTCTCGTCCACGTCGAAGTCGCCGCGGTGCAGGTCGTACTCGCCCGCGGAGCCGGGGGTGCGGACGCCCAGCCTGGCCAGCGCGCCGGGGATCGACTCCAGGTACCAGCCGAAGTCCTCGCCGCCCAGGCTCTGCGGCGTGGGGACGGCGGCGTCCTCGTCCAGCACCTGCGCCGCCGCGTCCCGGAACATCTGGACGCTGGCGGCCTCGTTCACGGTCGGGGGGACGCCCCGCACGTACTCCAGCGACGCCTCCACGTCGTAGGCCGCCGCCACCGACTGGAGCAGCGACTTCATCATCTCGGGCGCCCGGTGCCACGCCTCGTCGTCCAGGCAGCGGACGGTGCCCTCGGCGATGCCGTCGTCGGGGATGGCGTTGGCCACCGAGCCGGCCGACACCCGCCCCCACACCAGCGACAGGCTGGAGCGCGGGTCGACCCGCCGGGACAGCGCGGACGGCAGCTCGGTCACGATCTTGGCGAGCGCGTACACCAGGTCCGCGGTCAGGTGCGGGCGGGCGGTGTGGCCGCCGGGCCCGGTCACCTTCACGTACACCTTGTCGCAGGCCGCGGTGATCGGGCCGGTGCGCAGGCCGAGCTGCCCGACCTCGATGCGCGGGTCGCAGTGCAGCGCGAAGGCCCGGTCGACCCCGCAGATGCCGCCGGCCGCCATCACGTCCAGCGCGCCGCCCGGGGTCTCCTCGGCGGGCTGGAACAGCAGCCGCACCCGGCCGGGCAGCAGCCCCGCCGCGGCCTGCTGCGCCAGGAACAGCCCCGCGCCGAGCACCATCGTGGTGTGCACGTCGTGCCCGCAGGCGTGGGCGACGCCCGGCACGGTCGAGCGGTACGGGACGCCGGACTTCTCGTCCTGGAGCGGCAGCGCGTCGATGTCGGCGCGCAGCGCGATGGTCGGGCCGTCCTCGGGCCCGATGTCGCAGATCAGGCCGGTGCCCCGGGGCAGCACCCGGGGGTCGAGCCCGGCCTCGGTGAGGCGTTCGGCGATCCGCTTGGTGGTGCGGTACTCGGCGTAGCCGAGCTCGGGGTGCATGTGAAGATCGCGGCGGAACTCGATCAGCGCGCTCTCCTGCCGGGACAGGAACGCGTCGAGCTGGAGCTGCAGCGCGGCGCCGCCCAGGCCGGCGGCTTCGCCGCGCTCCGGGCGCTCCGGTGGTTCAAGCCCGGGCATCACCCCGGGTCCCGTTCGGGTCATCTGCGTCCCCTGCGCCGGGGCGGCGCCCGGAGGCGTCCGCCCGCTGGTCTGTTCGGTGCGGTCCCCGTCACCCTCCGGTGGTGGTCCCGCGGGTTCGGGCTCCTCAGCTCGCGGCACCTGCCACCTCCCCGAGAGTGACGAACCTGTCCTGCGCCAACTCCATGATCGCCGCGTCCACCATGTCGGTCACGGTGCCGCCCTCGGCACGGATCGCGCGCTGCCGTTCGTAGGGCGCCCCGTGCTCCAGGACCTCCCCGGCGACCTTCAGCTCCTCCGCGCAGCCGAGCCGGTCGGCCACCGGTTCGAGCTCGCGGATCAGCTCGTAGAGGTCGTCGCGGAGCGGGGCGGTGGCGCCAGCGTCGTCGGTGATGACGATGGCGTCAAGCCCGTACCTGGTGGCGCGCCACTTGTTGTCGCGCACCACCCAGGCCGCCGGACGCGGCAGCGTGTAACCACGGTCCAGCTGCTGCTCGAAGAGCGTGACCAGGCTTTGGCAGAGCGCCGCGGCCATGCCCAGCTCGCGGGGTGTGGGGATCCCGTCGAACATCCGGATCTCGACGGTGCCGAAATCGGGATGCGGGCGGATGTCCCACCACACCTCCTTGATGCTCCGGATGGTACCCGCACGCAGCAAGGTATCCATGTAATCCTCGAAGGCCGCCCAGTCGTCCAGGAGGTGGGGCGGACCGGCGGTGGGAAGCTGGCCGAACACCACGGCCCGGCTGGAGGCCAGGCCGGTGTCGTGACCGCTCCAGTACGGGCTCGACGCGGTGAGGGCGAGGAAGTGCGGCAGGTAGCACGACAGCGCGTTGACGATCGGGATCGCCTTGTCGACGTCGCTCACGCCCACGTGGACGTGGACGCCGAACGTCTGGATGCGGCGGGCCAGCCACTGCATCTCCTCGATGAGGTCGGCGTAGCGCTGCACCGGGGCCATGACCGCGTCCCGCCAGTCGCTGATCGGGTGGGTGCCGGTGCAGGCCAGCGTGATGCCGCGCTCGGCGGCCGCGGCGCGCAGCTCGGCGACCGTGGCGGCCAGGTCGTCCTTGGCCTCCCCGACCGTCTGGCAGATATCGGTCACGATCTCGACCGTGGACTCCATCAGCTCGTGCCGGATCTTGGGGATGTCGCCGCCCTCGCTGAGCATGGGCAGGGAGGCCAGCACCTCGCGGGCGTCCTGGCGCAGTTGCCGGGTCTCGGCGTCCACGAGTTGGAGCTCCCACTCCACGCCCAGCGTCGCGCCACGCGACGGGTTGAAGTCAATGGCCACGGCCCAACCTCCGTCCACAATCCTCGCAGGTCGCTGCGTGGCACGTGGCGCATTTCAACCAGCGGGCACCCAAGCCTGGACTAGACCGTTTCCAGGCCCCGGCTACCCCTCTCATGATGGCGCCCCGTGCCCCCCGCCCATCGGAAAACCATGCCCTATGGGGATCATTTGACTCATCCGGGCGGGCACTGATCACACAGTGTCATTCTTTTCGGTCACCATATGGTCAACCCGGCATGACTCGATCGCACTAGTCAGGCCGTCCGGAACCCCGTCGAGCGCGACCCCGATGAACACAGTGGGTGACGGGCGAATATCGGACGGTATCCGGGGCACGATCGGGTCATGACCGGAACCGGCGGACATCCAGCCCGGCGCACCGTCCCGGCCATGCGCCGCATTCGTCCGAACTATCCAAGTTATTCCGCTATCACACTAAAGAGCGCTCAAGAGCAACAACTGACTGTTCTATCGGAAAGATGTTGTTCCGCTACCGTCGCCGAGTCTTCTACTCTTCTGAGGTCACGAGCGATGAGCGGGGCGACCGTAACGGCGTGGGTTCTCAGAAGGGGCGGCACAGGCTTGCGAGGACGGCCACTTCGACATCGTCGGGCATCGGACACGGCAGGGAACGCGAGGACGCCGGGCACGGCGCGCGCACGGCGCGGTGCCGCCGCGCTGGCCGTTCCACTGATCACCGGATCGCTGCTCACCCCGCTCGCACCGCCCGCGGCGGCGGACCCGGGCCGACCCGAGGAACCGGTCGGCGGACCGCGGCTCGGCGGCAGAGGCGTGATCGTCGACCGGAGCGAGGGGGCGCCGGCCGCACCCAAGATCGGCGCGGCCTCGTACCTGATCGCCGACGCCGACACCGGCGATGTGCTGGCCGCCAAGGACCCGCACGGCCACTATCTGCCCGCGAGCACCATCAAGACGCTCACGGCGCTGACGCTCGTCCCCAAGCTGAACCCGAACGCGCTGGTACGCCCGACGCAGGAGACCTGCGACGTCGAGGGCACCAAGGTCGGCATGACCCCGAAGATGCAGTACAAGGTCTCCGACCTGTTCTACGCCCTGATGATGATGTCGGCCAACGACGCCGCGCTGGGGCTCGCGCAGGCCAACGGGGGCGTCGAGAAGACGCTCGCGGACATGAACGCCGAGGCCAGGCGGATCAACGCGCATGACACGCTGGCCGGCTCGCCCAACGGGCTGGACACCGACCTGGGGCTGACCGTCAAGACGCAGCACACCTCGGCCTACGACCTGGCCCTGATCCTGCGGGAGGGGCTGAAGAACCCCAGCTTCCGCAAGTACGTGGAGACCGTCGACCACCGGTTCCCCGCGCCGCCCACCAAGAAGCAGCGGAAGGCGGGCAAGAAGGTCGGCGGCTATCCGATCCACACCCACAACCGGATGCTGCCGGGCCAGTCCCAGGAGTACAAGGGCATGATCGGCGGCAAGAACGGCTACACGGTCGCGTCCAAGCAGACCTTCGTGGCGGCGGCCCGCCGCGGCGGCCACACCATCGTGATCTCGCTGATGAAGGCCGACCAGCAGCCCTCGGTGCTCGCCAAGGAGCTGCTGGACTGGGGGTTCGCGGCGCGTGGCAAGGTCAAGCCGGTCGGCACGCTGGTGCAGCCGGTCGACGCGCAGGCCCGGCAGAAGAAGAAGGCCGTCGGCGACAACGCGCCGCTGCCGTCCAAGGCGGGCGACGACGACGGCTTGATGGGCGACTGGGCGGTGCCGGCGACAGGAGGGGCCATCGCGGCCGTGGTCGCAGGCTGGGCCGGTTTCCTGGCGATCCGCCGCCGCAGGGTCGCGGCCGAGTTCCGCAGGGGCATGAACCAGCCGGCGAACCTGACCGGCGCGTCCGCCGCGCCCGCCGCGTCCCGCTGGTCGGACGAGCTGGACGACAGGGACGCGTGAGCCGCCGGGCGCCGTGAGCCCTCGGGAGCCGTGAGCCGGCGGGAGCCGTGAGCCGCGGGGCTCAGCCGCACCGGGCTTTGGCCCGCAGGCGCGTGGACGCCGGAGCGTCGTCGGGAACGTCCGCCTCCAGCACCGCCCTGCGGGTCGCGGTCCAGGCCGCCACCAGCAGCAGGAACCGCGACACCACGTTGATCCAGATCATCAGCCCGACCAGCACGGCGAACGACGCGTACACCGGGTTGCGGGTGGTGTTGCCGAGCAGCAGCGCGGCGAGCTGCTTCAGCAGCTCGAAGCCGAGGGCGCCGGCCAGCGCGCCGCGGGAGATCGTCCGCCACGGCGCCCCGGTGCCCGACAGCCGGCTGAACAGCACCAGGAACACCACGGCGTCGAAGAAGATCGCCATGCCCAGGGACAGCAGGCGCAGCGCGGCGCCCGCCCCGGTCACCTCGTCCAGCCCCAGCCATTCCAGCACGGTGTGGCTGGCCGAGGTGGTGAGGGTGGTCACCGCCATCCCGGTGATCAGCATCGCGCCGAGGAAGGCCAGCACCCCGCCGTCCCACAGCCTGGCCACCAGGAAGCCGCCCTCGGGGCGCGGGCGGTCCCAGATGTCGTGCAGCGCCTCGCGCAGCACCTGCACGCAGCCGAGCCCGGTGAACAGCAGCCCGGCCAGGCCGATGAGCCCGGCCGCGGTCTTGGACCGGGCGATCCGCTCCACGTCGAGCTGCTCCGACAACCCGGGCAGCAGCGTGCCGACCGCCTCGACGAACAGCCTCCTGGCCTCGTCGCTGACCCCGACCAGATAGCCCAGCAGCGCGTACGCCAGCGCCAGCAGCGGGAAGAACGACAGGAACCCGTAGCAGGTCAGCGCGGCGGCCAGCCGGTCGCCCCGCTTGTCCTGGTAGCGGCGGTACGCGCGGACGAGATGGTCGAGCCAGGACCACCGCCGGCGCCAGGACCGCAGCAGGGCCGTCCCCGACCTCCGCGAGGACCGCGCCTTGCCCCACGCCCTGTTGATCAACCGCCGCATGCCCGTTCCGTACCCCCCTCCTGACGAACCAAGCGGCGGTCGCCCTCCGGCCCGGCCGCCGGACGGAGGGCGGTCAGCCCGTCGCGGTGGCGTCCGCGGGCGGTGCCGCCGGCGGGACGGACGCGAAGGCGAAGTGGCGGCGCGGGCGCCAGACGCCGTCCGCGCCGTGCTCGTACAGCGAGAAGCCGCGCACCTCGAAGGACGCCTCGTATCCGGACAGGTCCTTGTAGGCGCGGTCCATGACCTCCTCGGGGAGGTGGTGCGCCACCGTGACGTGCGGGTGGTAAGGGAACTCCAGCTCACGCGCCAGCGGCCCGGACATCACCCGCCGCTGGAGCCGTTCGCAGTCGGCGATGCCCTCGGCCAGCGCGATGAACACCACCGGCGAGACGGGCCGGAACGTCGCGGTGCCGCGCAGCCTGATCGTGAACGGGCGTTCCGAGCGGGCCACGCCGCGCAGGTGGTCCTCGACGCGGGTCAGCGCGCCGGGATCGGACGGCACCTCGGTCGGGGGCAGCAGCGTGATGTGGGTGGGGATGGCGTACGCCATGGGGTCGCCGAGCGCCGCCCGGATGCGCTGCAACCGGCTGCCGTGCGGATCGGGGATCGGGATCGCGACGCCGATCGTCCGCGTGGGCTCGGCGCCGCGCCGCAGCGCGGTCGTCCACCCTCCCCGGACGGGCTCGCCGTCACCGTCGGGCGCGTCCCCCCGGACGCCCGGGGCCGCGCCGCCGGCGGGACCGCTCACAGCGAGGCCGCTAGCGATCGAGCGCGCGTCCCGCGAATCCCACCCTGTCACGCACCACCTCCATGGTCCGCCGGGCCACCGCTGCCGCCCTGCCGGCGCCGTCCGCCAGGATGCGGTCCAGGCCGTCCTGGTCGTCCAGCAGCTTGAGCGTCCGCTCGCGGATCGGGGTGAAGGTGTCCACCACCAGTGCCGCCAGGTCCTTCTTGAACCGGCCGTAGCCCGAGCCCTCGTACCGGCGCTCCAGGTCCGCGATCGGCACGCCCTCCATCGCCGAGTAGATCCGCAGCAGGTTGGCGATGCCCGCCTTGCCCTCCTCGTCGAACCGCACCTCGGTGCCCGTGTCTGTGACCGCGCGCATGATCTTCTTGCGCATGGGGCCGGGCTCCTCCAGCACGTCGATGATGCCCTGGGGGGACGAGGCCGACTTGCTCATCTTGGCCGTCGGCTCCTGCAGGTCGGTGATCTTGGCGGCGCCCTCGGGGATGTGGGCCTCGGGGAGCACGAAGGTGTCGCCGAAACGGTGGTTGAAACGCTGGGCCAGCGTGCGGGTGAGCTCCAGGTGCTGTCGCTGGTCCTCGCCCACCGGCACCCGGAGGGAACGCTCGCCGGGGCCGGGCTCGGGGCTGTAGAGCAGGATGTCGGCGGCCTGAAGGACCGGGTAGGTGAACAGGCCGACGGTGGTGCCGGTGGCGCCCTGCTTGGCCGACTTGTCCTTGAACTGGGTCATCCGGCCGGCCTCGCCGAACCCGGTGAGGCAGCCCAGCACCCAGGCGAGCTCGGTGTGCTCGGGCACCTGGCTCTGCACGAAGATGGTCGCCCGATCGGGGTCGAGGCCCATCGCCAGCAACTGGGCGGCGGCGACCCTGGTGCGGCGCCGCAGCGCCTCGGGATCGTGCCGCACGGTGATCGCGTGCAGGTCGACCACGCAGTAGAAGGCGTCGTGGGTGTCCTGGAGCGCGACCCACTGTCGGAGCGCGCCCAGGTAGTTGCCGAGGTGGAAGGAGTCGGCGGTCGGCTGGATCCCGGACAGCACGCGCGGCCTCACCCTGCCGGTGGCTCCGGGACCGCCGCTCTGGTCGGACGCTTCGGACATGTGCACGGATAGATTCTCTCAGGCCCGCTTCGGTGCGATGTCACCGGCCGGGGCCTGCGGCTGGTGCGGCCGCTGCCCCGAGACGGGCTGCCGCGGCACCGCCGCCTGCGAGGGGGCCTGGGACGGGGCCTGCGAGGAGGCATGAGCCTGGGCCTGGGTCGCCGGATGCGGGGTCGGCGCCGGGACGACGCGCACCCTCGCCACCCGGCGCCCGTCCATCCGGACGACCGACAGGCGGCACCCGGCGGTCTCCACGACGTCACCGGCGGCCGGGATCCGGCCGAGCGCGGCCATGATGTGGCCCGCGACCGTCTCGTAGGGGCCCGGGGGCAGCCGCACTCCGGTCTCGGCGGCGAAGTCGTCGAGGTTCAGCAGACCTTCCACCTCGACCACCCCGCCGTGCAGGCGCCGCGCCTGCGGGTCCTGCACGTCGTACTCGTCGCGGATGTCGCCGATGAGCTCCTCGACCAGGTCCTCCAGGGTGACGATCCCCGCGGTGCCGCCGTACTCGTCCATGACGATGGCCAGGTGGTGGCCCGCGCGGCGCATCTCCGTGAGCACCGGCAGCACCCGCCGGGTGGCGGGCAGGTACGGGACGGGACGCACCAGGTCGCCCACCGGCACGCCGGGGTCGTCCGCCGTCACGGCGCCGATGAGCAGGTCCCGGATGTGCACGAACCCGATCACCTCGTCGTGCGAGCCCCGGTGGACGGGGAAGCGGGAGTGCGGGCTGTCGGCGGCGATCCGGGCGGCGGCGTCCAGCGGCAGCGCCGCGTCCAGGAACACCACCTCGGTGCGCGGCACCAGCACCTCGCGCAGCGGGCGCTCGCCCGCGGCGAAGACCTCCTCGATCAGGGCCCGCTCGTCGGCGCCCAGCCGGCTGTTGCCCGCGACGAGGGCCCGCACCCGTTCCGCGGTCACCTCCTCGCGGAGCGCGCGGGGGTCGCCTCCGGTCAGGCGGACCATCAGGTCGGTGGACCGGGTCATCAGCCACACCAGCGGGCGCCAGACTCGCCGGGTCGGTCGTTCCATGGCCGAGGTCGCTCTCTCCTCAGGGCCGCCGGGCGGCGAACTGCCAGGTTACCGGTTCGGCCGTCCCCTCCAAGGCCAGCCGCTAGCCTGGACGGGTCCCGGCGCAAGCCCTCGGGGTCGTCCGTGCCCCGCGCCGGCGGCGTCAAGCGTCCAGGAGGTCCTTCGTGAAGTTGCTCGTCACCGGCGGCGCCGGTTACGTCGGCAGCGTCGTCACCGCCCAGTTGCTGGAGGCCGGGCACGAGGTGGTGGTGCTGGACGACCTGTCCACCGGGAACGCCGACGCGGTGCCCGCCCGAGCGCGGCTGGTGACCGGCACGCTCCGCGACGCGGCGGACGGCGTGCTGGCGGGCGGCGGCTTCGACGCGGTGCTGCATTTCGCGGCCATGTCGCTGGTCGGCGAGTCGATGCAGAAGCCGGGCCTGTACTGGGACAGGAACCTGGGCGAGTCGCTGGCCCTGCTGGAGGCGATGCGGGCCGCCGGAGTACGCAGGATCGTCTTCTCGTCCACGGCGGCGACGTACGGGGAGCCGGAGTCCACCCCGATCCTGGAGACCGACCCGACCCGCCCGACCAACCCCTACGGGGCGTCCAAGCTGGCCATCGACACCGCGCTCGCCGAGTACGCGCGCCTGCACGGGATCGGCGGCATCTCGCTGCGCTACTTCAACGTCGCGGGCGCCCGGCTGCCCGAGGACGGGGACGCCCCGGGGCAGGGCGAGCGGCACGCCGTGGAGACCCATCTGATCCCCAACGTGCTGAAGGTCGCGCTGGGCGAGAAGGACAGGGTCACCGTGTTCGGCGAGGACTACCCCACGCCCGACGGCACCTGCGTCCGCGACTACATCCACGTCGTCGACCTGGGCATGGCGCACCTGCTGGCGCTGGACGCCTGCCGGCCCGGCGTCCACGAGATCTTCAACCTGGGCAACGGCAACGGCTCGTCCGTCCGGGAGGTCATCGAGGTGTGCAGGGAGGTGACCGGGCACCCGATCCCGGCCGAGGTCAGCCCGCGCCGGGCCGGCGACCCCGCGGTGCTGGTGGCGTCCGCCGAGAAGATCAAGTCGACGCTGGGCTGGAAGCCGGAGCGCGATCTGCGCGCGATGGTCGCGGACGCCTGGGCGTTCATCCAGCACCGCCGATGATGATCAGTGCGCTGGAGGCCGCGTTCGCGGAGGCGTACCGGCGGGACGCCGAGGGCGTCTGGCACGCCCCGGGCCGGGTCAACCTGATCGGCGAGCACACCGACTACAACGACGGTCTCGTCCTGCCGTTCGCGCTGCCGCGCGGCGTCGGCGTGGCGGCGGCCCGGCGGGACGACGGAGTGCTGGAGCTCAAGTCGTTGCAGGCTGCCGACCAGGGCGCGACCGTCGACCTCGGGCGGAGCCGCGGGCCGGGAACGATCCGCTCGTGGGCGGCCTACCCGTTCGGGGTGGCCGACCTGCTGCGGCCGTTGGGGATCGGCGGGGCCTCGCTGCTGTTCGACTCCGATCTTCCGCAGGGCGCCGGGCTGTCGTCCTCGGCCGCGCTGGAATGCGCGACCGCGCTGGCCCTGTGCGAGCTGTACGGGGTCGAGCCGGACAGGCGCGAGCTGGCACGGCTGGCGCAGCGGGCCGAGAACGAGTACGCGGGCGTCCCCTGCGGGATCATGGACCAGTCGGCGTCGCTGCTGTGCACCGAGGGGCACGCGCTGCTGCTCGACTGCCGCACCGGGCTGTCCTCGCAGGTGCCGCTCGACCTGCCCGGCAAGGACCTCACCCTGCTGGTGATCGACACCCGGGCCCGGCACGTCCTCGGCGACGGCGACTACGGGCGGCGCCGCGCCGAATGCGAGCGCGCCGCCACGCTGCTGGGCGTCCCGGCTCTGCGGGACGTGAAGGACCTGGGCGCCGCGCTGTCCCGGCTGGACGACCCCGCTCTGCGCCGCCGCGTCCAGCACGTGGTCACCGAGAACCACCGGGTCGAGGCGACGGCCGGGCTGCTGCGCGCCGGGGCGGAGCAGGAGCTGGGCGCGCTGCTGACGGCCTCCCACCTGTCCCTGCGCGACCAGTACGAGATCTCCTGGCCGGAGGCCGACCTGGCCCTGGAGGCCGCGCTGCGGGCCGGGGCCCGCGGCGGGCGCATGGTCGGCGGCGGGTTCGGCGGCTCGGTGATCGTCCTGACCGCCACCGGCCGGGCCGGGTCCGTCCGGGACGCGATCACGGCCGCGTACCGGGAACGCGACCTGGCCGAACCCGCGTTCCTTGAGGCGACACCGTCCGCCGGGGCGCGGCGCATCTCGATGGACGGCGGGCTTCCCCGCTAGCGGCTACTCCGTGTTCTCCAACGCGGCCTTGATCTCGTCGCGCAGCCCGGTGGCGGTCTCGGCCGCCGCCTTCTCGTCCAGTTCGGTGAAGCCGCCGATCGCCTCGGTGACCTTGGCCAGCGCCTCGTCCAGACGGCCCAGCTCGGCCAGGACCCGGGCCTCGTCGTAACCCACCCGGGCGGTCTCCCAGGTGATCGCGGCGGGGTTGTCCGACGGGATCCCGCCGATGGCGGCGCGGGCCCGCGCCAGCTCCGCCAGTCCCGCCTCGGGCCGCCGGGCCCACAGCAGGCACATCCCGGCCTGCCTGCGGGCGCGGACGGCGCCGTACGGGTCGCCCGCCGTCTCGAACGCGTCGGCCGCCGCGCCGAACCTCTCGGCCGCGAGGGCGTCCTTGTCGAGGGCGGTCAGCACCTCCCCCGCCATCTCCAGCAGGCCCGCGGCGGACTGCGGGTCGTCGTCCTCCTCGCCCGCCAGCTCGGTGAACAGGTCGGCGGCCTGTTCCTCGCCCAGTTCCCGCTGGGCGTGGGCGAGCAGCAGCCGTGCCCTGCGGAAGGCGTCGGGGTCGCCGAGCCGGCTCAGGACCGGCATGGCCTCCTCGGCCGCCTCGGCGGCCTCCAGGTGGCGGCCGGTCGAGTAGTACGCGCCGGCCAGGTCGAGCCGCGCGTACGTCGCCTGCGGCATGGCGCCCGCCGCGGTGAACCCGGCGACCGCCTCCGCCGAATCGGGTACGGCGTCACCCGGGCGCTCCATCACCAGCAGCAGGCTGCCGCGCTCGGCGTGCGCGACGGTCGCCAGCCAGGCGTTGCCCGCCTCCCGGGCGGACGAGACCGCCTCGTCGAGCAGGCCCAGCGCCTCGTCCAGAATCTCCTTGTGCCCTTCGGCGGCCTGGTGCGCCCGGTGCGACAGCACCTTGGCCAGCAGCAGGCACGTGTCCGCGAGCTGCCCCTTCTCACCGATGCCCGCGAAGAGCTCGCGGGCCTTGTGCAGCAGCGGCGCAGCGGTGTCCGTCTCGCCCGTGGTGAGGAAGGTACGGGCACGCATCAGCAGGACCTCGCCCGCGTCCAGGGGTGCCTCGGGTTCCAGGCCGTCCAGGGCCGCCCGTGCCTCGTCGGCACGGTTCTCGTTCAGCAGCGTGCCCGACAGGCGCAGGCGGGCGGCGAGCGCACGCCTGGTGCCCGCGGCGTGCTCGTCCAGGTAGGCGGCACTGGCGTTCAGCAGTTCGAAACCCTCGCCGGTCTGGCCCTGACCGCACAGCAGCGCGCCTACCCGGCCCAGCGCGGCATGCCGGGAGACCAGGTCATCGGCCTCCTCGTAGAGCTCGGCCGCGCGCCTCCATTCGGCCACGGCGCCGTCGATGTCGTTCTCACCGTACCGCCGCGCGCCCTCCGCGTCCGTCCGCCGGGCCCGCTGCAGCGTGGTGAGCTCGGCGGACGCCGCCAGCTCGTCGAACCGCAGCCAGGCGGGGACGGCGCGGTCGAGCCGCCCGTCCTGCCACTCCCGCTCGCCGATGTCCAGCAGGGCGTCCAGGTCGTGGACGTCCGCGTGAGCCTCGACGGTGCCCGTGGGCGTCGAGGGGACGGTAACGCTTGTGGGAGCCCGGTCGTACTCTGTCAGCGGCAGATGCTCCACCAGGGGCTCGGCGTTCAGCATCTCCCGGACGACCGCGCTCTGGTGCTCGTTGCCGTTGCGCGCGTCGAACCTGGCGGCCAGTTCCTCGGCCCGCCTGGCCAGCTCGGCACGCAGCTCCCCGACGGCCACCTCCACCGGCTCGGCGCCCTCCTCCGCCGCCGGGCGGACGATCGTCAGCTCGCCGTGCCCGATCTCCTCCACCCGCCGCAGCAGCAGCGCGGCGGCGGCCGAGAACCACAGGTCGGCGTAGGGGTTGGGCGCCCGGTCGAGCCACCCCAGATGCCGCTGGACGATCTCCAGTCCGCGCGCCTCGTTGCCCGTCCGGGCACAGAACTCCACATGATCGCCGATCAGCTCCAGCTCGTTCAGCCGGGACCGCAGCAGCCGGTACGCCCGCAGGTGCGCGCCGCGCGCCTCCTCCAGCCGCCCCGAGCGCACGTACACGCGCAGCATCTGGGTCAGGATCGTCTGGGGCTGCTCCGTGCAGGTCAGATTCTCGGTGACCACCGGTTCCGCGATGGCCAGCGCCTCCTCGTCGCGGGCTCGCCAGTCCAGGAAGGAGACCTTGAGGCCCGGGTCGCAGCCCTCGCAGTCCGACAGCGCGTCCCGCGGGGTGGTGTGCCACAACGCGAACCAGCGGTCGGCCGCGTCGGCGTTGCCGAGATGCTTGGCCACCAGCGTGCGCCGCCCGTACACGGCCTGAAGGCTGTGCCCGCCCATTTTGTAGCGGCGCTCCATGTCGTCCAGGACGGCACGGGTCCGGTCCAGCGGCACCTCGGGGAAGTCCGTCAGCGACGACACGATGCCCTTGAACTCCCACAGCAGCAGATGCGCCGCTCGGGCACCGTAGAACGCCGGGTCGGCGTCGTACTCGGCCAGGCACCGGCTGAACGTGCCGAACCGCTTCACCGGCTCACCGCCGTACCCGTAGGCGGTGCCCAGGGCCATCCGCACGTCGAAGATCAGCGCCCTGTCGCCGACCTCCTCCGCGCGGCGCAGCGCCTCCTCCACCACCACCGTCCGCGCCTCGCCGTAGGGCAGTGAGTACGCCCGTTCCATCAACTCCTGGACCTGCTCGAAGCTCACTTGCCCTCTCCAGATTCCTGTCCGCCCGTACCGTGCACAGCCCACTCCAGCAACCCGAGGAAGGAGCGGTTCAGCGCCGCGGTGTCGGCGGGCCGCAGTGGATGCTGGCCGTACAGCAGCGCCTGCCCGTACAGGCCCTGCACCGCCAGCTCGATCAGCGCCTCGTCGGTGAGGGAGGTGATCCTCCGCGCCAACGGGTTGCGGTGGTTGAGCACGAGCTGCGGACGGTCCGCGGTGACGGCGCCGCTCAGCGCCCCCAACACGTCCGACCACAGCTCGTCGGCCATCTCCCTGGCCTCGGTCATCTCCGCCTGGTACTGGGCGGCGCGGCTGGTCAGGTACAGCGCGGGCAGCGACGCCGGGTCGAAGTCGCGGATCACCACCTCGCACCGGAGCCGTTCCACCGCGCGCTGCGCCGCCGCCAGGAACGGCCGCAGCTCCAGCTCCGCCACGGGGTCCAGGACGCCGAAGTGGGTGGTCAGCTCAGCGGCGTCCAGCCGGAGCAGCGCCGCGTCCGGGTCGATGTCGGGCAGCCGCTCGATGATCTCGGTGTCGTGCACGTAGCCGCCGTTGACCAGACCCACGCCCTGCGCGCCCGACACCGCCGACAGCCGCCGGAACTCCTCCACGCTGGTCACGTACCGCGCCTTGGGGTGGCGGCGGCGGAACTCGGCCAGCGTCATCGGGCCCGCCGAGGTCTCGAAGTCCAGCCAGCGGTCCACGATCCGCAACATGTCGTCGTCCTGCAGCGCCATGGCCTTGACGCCGAGCTGGTGGAGCCGCAGGAAGCCGCGCAGCCGTACCGGGTCGGTCTCCGAGAGCCGCACCAGCCACTGCCGCAGCCGCTCGCCGAGGGCCCGCCGCGTGGACTCCAGCAGCTCGTCCTCGTACAGCGCCTCCCGGCTCGCCGTGGGCCGCAACTCGCTCGCGTCCACCACGCACCGGACGAAGAACGCCCACTCCGGCAGCAGCGCCTCGACGTTCTCGGCCAGCAGCATCCGCTTGAGGTACACACGATGCGCGCCCCGCGCCGTGGGCGCCACCGGCTGCGGCAGCACGAACGCCACACCCGTCAGGCCCGCCTCGGGAACGTCCAGATCGATCACGTCGTAGGGGACGAACCCGTACAGCTCCTGACAGTAGGCGTCCAGAGCGCGACGGCGGCGCGCCGGATCGGGATGCGCCGCGTGCCACGCCGGCCCCTCACCGGTGATCGCCTCGCCGTCCACGGTGAGGTCGACCGGCAGCAGCGACCCGTACGAGCGTGCCAGCCCCTTCACGATCTCCGGCCGCAGCAGCTCGGCCGACCCGGGACGGGCGCGCAGCGAGACCGTCGTGCCCGGCGCGTCACGGCCGGCGGGCTCCACCCGGTAACGACCGTCGGCGTACCCGGTCCACCGCACGGCCTGCTCCGGCGCCCCGTCCCGCGCCGACCGGGTCACGACCTCGATCTCGTCGGCCACCAGGAAGCCCGACAGCAGCCCGATGCCGAACTGCCCCAGGAAGTCGTGCCGGGCGAACCCGAGCTCGTCCCGTTTGGACGAACGCCCGATCGTGGCGAGCAGCCGGTGGACCTCCTCCTCGGTCAGCCCGATCCCGTCATCGTGGACCCGCAGCCCACCGCCGCCCGTCTCGATCCGCACCGCCCCCGACCCGCCACCGCGCGCCGTGATGGCGTCCACCGCGTTCTGCAGCAGCTCCCGCAGGTAAACCCGCGGGCTGGAGTACAGGTGCCTGCTGAGCAGGTCCACCACACCACGCAGATCGACTTGAAACGCCTGTTCCACGCTGCCGCCCCCTCACCCTTCTTTATTTGCATGCGCGAGCTGCGCTCCTCGCCTAGCGGCTCGTCGCTTGTCGCGCCTGCGGCGATCGCTGCATCGCTCCGACTCGCCTAGAGGCTCGCTGCGCGATCAGTTCCTCGCAAGCTCGGAACTGCCTTCGGACGCGATCGCAACGCCTGGCCGCCGTTTGGAGCTGGGGTTGGGGGCTGGGGTGGGTGCGAGTGTGTTCATTTGCAGTGCGAGCTGCAAAACTAGACTAGCCCGAGTTTTTGGACGGCTTCGCGTTCTTCGGCCAGTTCGGCGACGGAGGCGTCGATGCGGGCGCGGGAGAAGTCGTCGATCTCCAGGCCCTGGACGATTTCCCATTCGCCGTCGCGGGTGGTCACGGGGAAGCTGGAGACGAGGCCCTCGGGGACTCCGTACGAGCCGTCCGACACGACGGCCATGGAGGTCCAGTCGTTGTCGGGGGTTCCGTGCACCCAGGTGTGGATGTGGTCGATCGCGGCGGAGGCGGCGGAGGCGGCGGAGGACGCGCCGCGGGCCTCGATGATCGCGGCGCCGCGCTTGGCGACGGTCGGGATGAAGTCGTTCTCCAGCCAGTCCTGGTCGTTGACGGTCTCGGCGGCGTTCTTGCCGGCGATCTCGGCGTGGAACAGGTCGGGGTACTGGGTGGCGGAGTGGTTGCCCCAGATCGTCAGCTTGGTGATCTTGTCGACGGGGACGCCCGCCTTCTTGGAGAGCTGGGCCAGTGCCCGGTTGTGGTCGAGCCGGGTCATCGCGGTGAACCGGGACGCGGGGACGTCCGGCGCGTGCTGCTGGGCGATCAGGGCGTTGGTGTTGGCCGGGTTGCCGACCACGAGGACCTTGATGTCGTCGGCGGCGCCCGCGTTGATCGCCTCGCCCTGCGGCTTGAAGATGCCGCCGTTGGCCTCCAGCAGGTCGCCGCGTTCCATGCCCTTGGTGCGGGGACGGGCGCCTACCAGCAGTGCGACGTTGGCGCCCTCGAAGGCCCTGGTGGGGTCGTCGAAGATGTCGATCCCGGCCAGCAGGGGGAACGCGCAGTCGTCCAGTTCCATGGCGGTGCCCTCGGCCGCCTTCACGGCCTGCGGGATCTCCAGCAGGCGGAGGCGTACTGGGGTGTCGGCGCCCAGCATCTGGCCCGATGCGATACGGAACAGCAGCGCATAGCCGATCTGACCTGCGGCGCCGGTGACGGTGACGTCCACTGGGGTGTTGGTCATTGCCTCTGTCTCTCGCTGTCGAGATAGTTCCCGGTCAGGCTATCGCGCACGGCGATCCCGCTTCTGGGTGCCCCCATAGGCGGAGACTAACCTGCGGGCCGTGACGGAACTCCTCATGCTCAGCGCCGCCGATGTCGAGCAGGTCTTCGATGTGGGCCTGGCCATCGAGTCCCAGCGGGAGGCGTTCGGCGCGCTCGGGCGCGGGGAGGCCCGGCTCGCGCCCCGCGCGCTGCTTCCCGGGCCGGACGGCGACATCGCCTTCTCGTACGCGTCGCGGCTGCCCGGGACCGGTCCCATCGGCAAGTTCGGCAGCGTCAATCCGGGCAACGCGGCGCGCGGCCTTCCCAGCGTGCACGCCCTGGTCACGGTGCTGGACCCGGACGACGGACGGCCCGTCGCGATCATCGAGGGGGAGGCGGTGACCACGCTGCGCACCTCCGCGGCCAGCGCCGTCGCCGCCGACCACCTCGCCGTGCCGGACGCTTCGTCCCTCGCGGTCATCGGCCACGGCGTCCAGGGCCGGGCGCATGTGCGCGCCCTGGCCCAGGTCCGTCCCCTGACAAGGGTGCGCCTGGCGGGGCGCGACACGGCGGCGTGCGCGCGTGCCGCCGCATCGCTCAGTGCCGGGCTGGATCTGCCCGTGGAGGCCGTCTCCTCGGCGCGTGAGGCCGTTTCCGGCGCCGACCTGGTGGCGACGTGCACGACGAGTTCCACGCCCGTTCTGGAGGCGTCCTGGCTGGCGCCGGGCTGCACCGTGCTGAGCGTCGGCTCGTTCGCCCCCGACCGGCACGAGGTCGGCCGCGACCTGCTCGACCGGGCCGCCGCCGTCGTCGTGGACGATGTCGCGACCGCCCGCGCCCAGGCCGGTCCGCTGGTGGACGTCCCGGATCTGGACCTGGTCCCGCTCGGCGACGTCGTCACCGGCGCCGCCGCTCCGCGCCGCTCCCCCGACGACGTGATCTTCTACAACAGCGTGGGCCTGGGCGTGCAGGACGCCGCCGCGGCCGCCCGCATCGTCGCCCTCGCCACCGAGGCGGGCGTGGGACGCCGCGTCCCCCTGTGAAGCGCCGAAGGCCGCCCCGGGATCGCCGGGGCGGCCTTCGAGGGCACGGCTCAGCCGTTGATCTTCTTCTGCAGGTTGGTGTCCAGCGCCTCGAGGAACTGCTGGGTGGTGAGCCAGGGCGTGTCGCCGCCGACCAGCAGGGCCAGGTCCTTGGTCATCTGGCCGGCCTCGACGGTCTCGACGCAGACCTGCTCCAGGGCGCGGGCGAAGCCGACGACCTCGCTCTGGCCGTCGAGCTTGCCGCGGTGCTCCAGCCCCCGGGTCCAGGCGAAGATGGACGCGATCGGGTTGGTGGAGGTCGGCTTGCCCTGCTGGTGCTGCCGGTAGTGGCGGGTCACCGTGCCGTGCGCGGCCTCGGCCTCGACGGTCTTGCCGTCCGGGGTCATCAGGACGGAGGTCATCAGGCCGAGCGAGCCGAAGCCCTGCGCCAGGGTGTCGGACTGGACGTCGCCGTCGTAGTTCTTGCACGACCAGACGAAGCCGCCCTCCCACTTGAGCGCGGCGGCGACCATGTCGTCGATCAGCCGGTGCTCGTAGGTGAGGCCCTTGGCGTCGAAGTCGGCCTTGAACTCGGTCTCGAAGACCTCCTGGAAGATGTCCTTGAAGCGGCCGTCGTACGCCTTGAGGATCGTGTTCTTGGTCGACATGTAGAGGGGCAGCTCGCGGTCCAGCGCGTACCGCATGCTGGTGCGGGCGAAGTCCCTGATGGAGTCGTCGTAGTTGTACATGCCCATGGCGACGCCGCCGCCGGGGAACTTGGCGACCTCGAACTCCATCGGGTCGGAGCCGTCCTCGGGGGTGTAGGTGATCGTCACCGTGCCCGGGCCGGGGACCACGAAGTCGGTGGCCTTGTACTGGTCGCCGTGCGCGTGACGGCCGATGATGATGGGCTTGGTCCAGCCGGGGACCAGCCGCGGGATGTTGGAGACCACGATGGGCTCGCGGAAGATCACGCCGCCGAGGATGTTGCGGATCGTTCCATTGGGCGAACGCCACATCTTCTTCAGGCCGAACTCCTCGACCCGGGCCTCGTCGGGGGTGATGGTCGCGCACTTGACCCCGACGCCGTACTTGGCGATGGCGTTGGCGGCGTCGACGGTGACCTGGTCGTCGGTGGCGTCACGCTCCTCGATCCCCAGGTCGTAGTACTTCAGGTCCACATCGAGGTAGGGCAGGATCAGCTGGTCCTTGATGAATTTCCAGATGATCCGCGTCATTTCGTCGCCGTCGAGTTCGACGACCGGGCCCGCTACTTTGATCTTGGGCATGCTGTGGCTGTCCCTTTCCTACACCGGCCGGCTTGAGCCGTTCCGTCCTCCGCGAGGTCGCTGGTTCCGCCCCGGGGCCGAGGCCGGACGAACGTGACTCATCCTTGTAAGGCTCAACTCGGAAGGCTATCCGAGTGCGGCCACAGCCTTAGACCTGGGCCTGACCCGTACCATGCCTGCGCAGCAGGAACCGTATTCCCCGCGCCACGAACACCACCGCGATCAGCACCCCGAAGCCCGCGGCGATCATCAGTCCGGCGCGGTGCATGGGCGGGACGCTGAGCGCGACGAACGCCACGGCCTCGCCGAGGATCACCAGCGTCCAGCAGTCGAAGGAGCGGCTCCGGACGGCCAGCATGCGCAGCCGCGACTCCGGCAGCACCAGGCGGGCCAGCGCGCCGAACAGCAGCGCGGCGGCGATCAGCACCGAGCCCTTGCGGAAGTAGTGCAGCGAGCACAGCCCCAGCCCGGCCATCACGCCGGTCAGCACGATCATGTACGGGATCCGCGCGACCCAGTCCTGCGCGGACATCCCGGGCGCGCCCGGCCGCCGCCGGCGCCGGCGGCGCACCGTGGTGCCCGCGTACCCGATCCCGTCCGGCCTCTCCGACATGAACGTGACGTTAGCCGGTTCCGGCCCGTCCTGGAGCCCATCCCTGAACGGGTGCCCGCCGCGGCGCCACATCGTTGCAACGACGGCGCCGTTACGTGGGAGGTTTCCGCCACGGGGGCCCTTCTCACCGGAACCCTTCACCCTTCCGGGCGTGACTGCTGTGGCCCAGAAGGTCCCGATGGACGCCACATGCCCCGTGTCATCGGTCCTACTGACCAGTAGGAGGGTGTGACGGTTTACCCGGACGGGTAACCCGCCAGACAGGGGTCGCTAACTAGCTGGGAGGACTGCCGTGGAGGGGCCGTTCATGCGGATCGAGGACAGCGGGCTGGTGATGCCGCTGCGCCCCGATGTCACGACGGTCGGGCGCGGGCGGGGAGTCGACATCCGCCTCGACGACCCGAGTGTGTCCCGATTGCACGCAGAGATCGTTCGGCGCGGCCCGTACGTGTACGTCGTCGACATGGGACTGTCCCGTAACGGGACCCGTGTCAACGGCCGGCCGATCGCCCGCCGCGTCCTGGAGGACGGCGACGTCGTCAGCTTCGGGACGGCACGCTGCCGGATGGGGGGCATCCCCCGTGAGGAGGTCGATCCGGACGTCGAGCTGCGCCGCGCCGTGGCGCCCGAGCTCACCCGCCGCGAGGTGGACGTGCTCACGTCGCTGTGCCGTCCCGCGCTGTCGGACGAGGCGTTCGTCGCCCCCGCCACCGCGCGGGAGATCGCCGGGGACCTCGTCGTCACCGAGGCCGCGGTCAAGCAGCATCTGCTGCGGCTCTACCAGAAATTCCGTATCCCCGAGGGCGCCAACCGGCGCACCCGGCTCGCCAACGAGGTCATCGCGATGGGCCTCGTCCGTCCCCTCCCTCCGGTGCACGTGCCTCAGCAGAACCGGCCGCCGATCGACGGCGCCCGCCGGGGACCCGAGGTACGCCGCCCCGGGGCGCCCCATCCCGCGAGTCACGTGACGGGTCCGGGCCGCCACCCGACCGCGGCGGGCAGGAGGGCGAGCTGATCTGACCGTGCGATCGCCTCGCCCGGGTAGCGCAAACTCTGAGGCGATCGTCACATCACACGTACGGGGCCGCGCATCGTTCGCGGCCCCGTACGTGTGAGCGGGGTTCGAGCGGGTGTGAGGGGTGTGAAGCAGGGCGTGACCGGGACGCCTCAGGCGGACGCGGCGCGCTCGGCGGCCTCGACGACGTTGGACAGCAGCATCGCGCGGGTCATGGGCCCGACCCCGCCGGGGTTGGGCGCCACCCACCCGGCGACCTCGCGGACATCGGCGGCCACGTCGCCGGCCAGCTTGCCGTCCACCCGGGAGACGCCCACGTCCAGGACGGTGGCGCCGGGCTTGACCATGTCGGCGGTGATCAGGCCGGGCACTCCGGCGGCGGCCACGACGATGTCGGCCCGGCGGGTGTGCGCGGCCAGGTCGCGGGTGCCGGTGTGAGCGAGGGTGGGCGTCGCGTTCTCGCTGCGCCGGGTGAGCAAAAGGCCGAGCGGGCGCCCGACGGTCACGCCGCGGCCGATCACCGTCACCTCGGCGCCGCGCAGCGGGACGTCGAACCGCGCGAGCAGCTCGACGATGCCCTTGGGCGTGCAGGGCAGCGGCGCGGGCTGCATGAGGACCAGCCGGCCGAGGTTGACCGGGTGCAGGCCGTCGGCGTCCTTGAGCGGGTCGATGCGCTCCAGCACCCGCTGCTCGTCCAGGCCCTTGGGCAGCGGCAACTGGACGATGTACCCGGTGCAGGCGGGGTCGGCGTTCAGCTCGTCCACGACGCGCTCGACGTCGTCCTGGGACGCGTCCGCGGGCAGTTCGCGCCGGATGCTCTCGATGCCGACCTCGGCGCAGTCGCGGTGCTTCATGTTGACGTACGAGTGGCTGCCGGGGTCGTCGCCGACCAGGACCGTGCCGAGGCCGATGGTCACGCCGCGTTCCCGCAGCGCCTCCACGCGCCCCTTGAGTTCGGACCTGATCTCGGCCGCCGTGGCCTTGCCGTCCAGGATTCGTGCCGTCATCCGCACCTCCGCGCTGAATCGTGGCCGGGAACCTCGCGGGGCGCGCGGGAACCAGGCTCGGGGTCCCGTCCGCCCAGGCGCGCGGCGTACGGACTGTTCCGCTCCCCGGTGGTCGCCTCCACCTTGATCGCGCCAGTCGCGTAACACCAGCTTAGCGAGGCGGGCCGTGCGGACGGGAAGGCGTGACCCGCCAGGCGGAAGCCCGGCCGGCTCAGTCCTTGTCGGCCCTGGAGCGCCGGGCGAGGACGCGGTCGGTGCCGTGCCAGCCGAGCCGGGCGGCGGCGATCGCGGTGACGAGGGCCGCGACCAGGCCGATCACCTGGCGCAGGTCGGTGAGCAGCGCGGCGGTCTGGGCCGTGCTCATCACCAGCAGGGCAACGAGGACATCCATGGACTGCTCCAGCGAGGGGACGGTCACACGTGGCGACGGTCGCGCCCGGACGGTCGCGGGGGGTAAGGCGCGACCCGGCCGAGGCTACCAACGGGCAATCGTAAAATCGCCCATGATCGGCTGAACCGCCCAGCCGGGACCGTCCCCGTGCGGGCTCAGTGGAAGAAGTGCCGCACGCCGGTGAAGTAGAGCGTGACCCCGGCCCGCTCCGCCGCGACGATCACCTCGTCGTCGCGGATGGAGCCGCCCGGCTCGACGATCGCCCGCACCCCCGCCCGCGCCAGCACCTCAAGGCCGTCCGGGAACGGGAAGAACGCGTCGGACGCGGCGACCGCGCCCATCGCCCGCTCGTCCCCGGCGCGCGACACCGCCAGCCGGGCCGAGTCGACCCGGTTGACCTGGCCCATGCCGACGCCCACCGTGGCGCCGTCCGCGGCGAGCAGGATCGCGTTGGACTTGACCGAGCGGCACGCCCTCCAGGCGAAGGCCAGGTCGCGCAGCGTGCCCTCGTCGGCGGCCTTGCCCGCCTTCAGCTGCCAGGTGGACGGGTCGTCCCCGGCGGCGTCCACCCGGTCGACGGACTGAAGGAGCAGGCCGCCGTCGATCCGGCGGTACTCGGCCGCGCCCTTCGGGCCCTCGGCGGCCCGCAGCAGCCGCAGGTTCTTCTTCCGGGTCAGAAGGTCCAGCGCCTCGTCCTCGAAGCCGGGCGCCACGATCACCTCGGTGAAGATGTCGGCCACCTGGCGGGCCATCTCCGCGGTCACCGGCCGGTTGACCGCGATCACCCCGCCGTACGCCGACACCGGGTCGCAGGCGTGCGCCTTGCGGTGCGCCTCCGCCACGTCCGCGCCGATCGCGATGCCGCACGGGTTGGCATGCTTGATGATCGCGACCGCGGGCTCGGTGAAGTCGTAGGCCGCGCGGCGGGCCGCGTCCGCGTCGACGTAGTTGTTGTAGGACATCTCCTTGCCGTGCAGTTGCTCGGCCCCGGCCAGCCCCGGCTCGCCCGCCGTGGTCCTGAACAGCGCGGCCCGCTGGTGCGGGTTCTCGCCGTACCGCAGGACGTCCGAGCGTTCCCAGGTGGCGCCGAGGAAATCGGGCCAGCCCGCGTCGGCGGCGGTCTCGTCGGGCGCGTAGGAGCCGGCGAACCAGGACGCCACGGCCACGTCATAGGACGCGGTGTGCGCGAACGCGCGCGCGGCCAGACGGCGGCGCTCCTCCAGCGTGAAGCCGCCCGCCCTGACGGCCTCCAGCACGTCCCCGTACGCGGACGGGTCGGTGACGACGGCGACGCTCGCGTGGTTCTTGGCGGCGGCGCGGACCATGGCCGGGCCGCCGATGTCGATCTGCTCGACGCACTCGTCCGGGCGCGCGCCCGAGGCGACGGTCTCGGAGAACGGGTAGAGGTTCGCCACCAGCAGGTCGAACGGCTCCACGCCGAGGTCGTCGAGCTGCTGCAGGTGGTCGTCCTTGCGCCGGTCGGCCAGCAGCCCGGCGTGCACCTTGGGGTGCAGCGTCTTCACCCGGCCGTCCAGGCACTCGGGGAACCCGGTCAGCTTCTCCACCCTCATCACCGGCACGCCGGCGGCGGCGATCCGGCCCGCCGTGGACCCGGTGGAGACCAGCTCCACCCCCGACTCGTGCAGGCCCCTGGCCAGTTCCTCAAGCCCGGTCTTGTCGTACACGCTGATCAGCGCGCGCTTAATCCCCACCCGACTCACCGGCCGAGCTCCCCTCCGTGTTGGCGGACGTCCCATCGGCGGACGACGGCGTTCCGCAGACCCTGCACTTCATGGAGACCCGGCGGCCCTTCTCGGTCCAGCCGTCGCGGGCGAGCCTCCCGACGACCTCCACCAGGAGCCGCCGCTCCACCTGCTTGATGCGCTCGTGGAGGGAGTCCTCGTCGTCGTGCCAGCGGACGGGCACGGCCTCCTGGGCGATGATGGGCCCGGTGTCCACGCCTTCGTCGACGAAGTGCACCGTACAGCCCGTGAGCTTGACCCCGTACTCCAGGGCGCCGCGTACGGCGTGCATGCCGGGGAACGCGGGCAGCAGCGCCGGATGGGTGTTGACGGTGCGGCCGCCGTACCGGGCCAGGAACGCCGGGCCGAGGATCTTCAGGAACCCGGCGGACACCACCAGGTCGGGCCGGTGCTCGTCGACGGCCTCGGTGAGCGCCTTGTCCCACGCGGCGCGGTCGGGGAAGTCGGAGACCCTGACGGTGAAGGTCGGCAGCCCGGCGCGCTCGGCGCGGGCGATTCCACCCGTACCGTGGCGATCGGCGCCCACGGCGACCACCTGGGCGCCATAAGCTGGATCCGCGCACGCGTCGAGCAGCGCCTGGAGGTTGGTCCCCGCTCCGGAGACGAGGACGACGAGCCGGGCGGACACCATGACTCCTTGAACGGTGCTGGTGGACGGATTGGACGTCGGGGCAGGTGGCGTGGCTGCACCGGGCCCCGCCCCAGCCTAACGGGACTGCTGGACGCGTCGTCATCCGCACGGACCCAGGCTCGGCGTCAGGAGGATCCAAAGTGAGTGAGCAGCCCGGACGGGGCGACGGCGGGGCCGGGCAGGGAACCGTCCAGACGACCGGCGGAGGGCCCGGACGGCAGGGCGAGGACCCCAACCGGACCGGCGTGCGGGCTCTGTGGCTGGGCGCCGGGGCGCTCGTGCTGTCGCTCTTCTTCTTCCCGATCGGGCTGGTGCTGGGCATCGCCGCCATCGTGATCGCGATCAGGGCGCGCAAGCTCGCGACCGGCTCGCGCACCCCGGTGACCGGCGTGGTCCCGGCGATCGTGCTGGCCTCGTTCGGGCTGGCTCTGGCGGGCCTCCAACTGGTCGTCATGGGGATGCTGTGGCCCGAGCTGAGCAGCCGCCAGGAGTGCCTGTCCTCCGCCAACACCACGACCGACGAGCAGGTCTGCAAGGATCGCTTCATCACCCAGGTCGGGAAGAAGTTCGGCATCCCCAAGGAGCAACTGGAGCCCTACAGCGACTTCTTCTGAGCCTGAGTCGTTCGGGCGGCGTCAGCCGTCGTGGCCGTGCGGGCGGTCGTCGGGCTCGTTTTTGAGCACGTAGATGGCGCCGCCTCGGGTCTCGGTGCGTTCCTCGTCCTCAGCGTCCCCGCGCGGCGCGGGAACGGCGCGTCCCGGCGGCGCGGCCTCCCTTTCGGGGTGGGCGGCGGTGGGTCCGTCCACCAGGACTTCCTCCTCCTCGGCGGGCGCCGCGGGCGGTTCGGGCGGGGGCTCGGGCGACCGGGGGCGGCGCCTGGCCTTGGCCCTGGCGGGCTTGCGCGGCCCGAGGACGGGTTCGGCCTCCTCGAACTCCAGCGGGCTCGGGACGTGCGGAGAGGGCTTGCGAACCGGCGCGGAGCGTTCCGGCGCCGGACGCGGTGACCGGGACGAGGACGCCGACGGAGACGGCGGCGCCGGGACGACCGGCGGCGGGGGCTCCTGGCGGCGCCTGACCCGTCCTCGCCTGGTCCCCTCGGTCCGGCCCGGCCGGCCTTGTCGCGCGCCTTCCGGCGCGTTCTCCAGCGCGCGGAGGATGCGCCAGTTGGCCAGCCACGCCGCGATCGCCGCCGAGATCCCGACCTCCAGGGCGGCCAGCAGCCCGACCTGCCAGGCGGACGGGCCCACGGTGGCCATCCGCCCGTCGCCGAGCGGGCCGCCCGCGAGCGCGCTCAGCACGGCCGCGACCAGCCCCGTCAGCGCCCCGGTCAGGAAGCCCCAGAGCGGCGCGCCCTCGTACACCGGGCTCGGCATGGCGCGGATCGTCAGCACCCCGCCCACGGCTCCGGCGATGAACGGGGCGGCCAGCGCCGGCAGCGAGACCAGCGGCGCGGGACCGGGCTCGGGCAGCGCGGCCAGCGCCGGGAACATGGGGACGACGTCGAAGAACACCCCCGAGGTCGACACGCCCGTGCCCGCGCCGACCGCGAAGCCGGGGCCGATCGTGTACGCCATCCCCCAGATGACCGCGTTCGGCAGGAACGCCAGTTCCAGCAGCAGGAGCAGGATCCCGCCGACGATCCCGGGCGCCAGCAGGTCGTAGATCTCGGCCGCCTCGCTCAGGTGCAGCGCCAGCGACGCCCCGACGAGGACGGCGCCGGACGCGAGCAGGACGGCGATGGCGCCCGACACGCCGATCACCAGCGAGCGGGGGCGTGCGGGCAGCAGCCGCAGCAGCGCGCCGAGCCCGGACCTGACCCGTCCGCGGCGCGCGGCGACCAGCGCCCGTGCAGCGCCCAGGGCGCCCGCGACGAAGGCGACGACGAAGGCGGCGACCAGTGCCTGCCAGGCGGACGGCCGTACGGTGTCCGAGGAGGCGGCGAGCGCGAGCAGCACGGCCAGCAGGGAGTACGGGACGGCCAGGGCCGCCGCGACCCGCACCACGCCCGTCGAGCCCTTCCGCACGCCTCCCGGATGGCCCGGCGTCCCGGCGGCGCGGATCATCCAGCCGCCGCTGCGGTAGAGCGGGGCGCCGGGCAGGACGATCAGGCCGAGCGGCAGCAGCCCGACCCTGCCCTGCGGCGCGGAGAAGCCGGCATGGTGGGCGACCAGCCACAGGTTGACCGCCGTGCGGAACACCCCGGGCAGGCCCGAGCCGATCGCGGCCCGGGGCGCGGCGATCCAGCCGACGAGCGTGAGCGTGGTGACCACGGCGAGCCCGATGCCGATGCACCACAGCGAACCGACCAGCCCCGACACGTACAGGGGGCGCGGAGCCACGGCCGCCGCCGCCCGGAGGTCGTCCGCGGTGGCGCCTTGTCTGGGGCTGGCTTCTCTCACGCGGTCAATGCTGGCAGCCCGGCGCCCGCGGGACGGGAGGCCCGCCCGGCGTGTCGCCGTTGCGGCGGGCGATCACTCGGCGTAATGGGCACGCGGGCGCGGGCCTCGCCGGTGGGAACCCGGAGGCGAAAGACGCCCGGCCGCCGGGCGGCTCGGGCGTCTTTCGCCGTCTCTGATCGGGGATCAGAGGTTCTTCATGATCTCGCGCATCAGGCGGGCGGTCTCGCTGGGGGTCTTGCCGACCCGGACGCCGACCTTCTCCAGCGCCTCCTTCTTGGCCTGCGCGGTGCCGGCCGAGCCGGAGACGATCGCGCCGGCGTGGCCCATGGTCTTGCCCTCGGGGGCGGTGAAGCCCGCGACGTAACCGACGACCGGCTTGGTCACGTGCTGCTCGATGTAGGCGGCCGCGCGCTCCTCCGCGTCCCCGCCGATCTCACCGATCATCACGATGGCGTCGGTGTCCGGGTCGTCCTGGAACGCCCGCAGGGCATCGATGTGGGTGGTGCCGATGACCGGGTCGCCGCCGATGCCGACGCAGGTGGAGAAGCCGATGTCGCGCAGCTCGTACATCATCTGGTACGTCAGCGTGCCCGACTTGGACACCAGCCCGATCCGGCCGGGGGTGGTGATGTCGGCCGGGATGATGCCCGCGTTGGACGCGCCGGGGGACGCGATGCCGGGGCAGTTCGGGCCGATGATGCGGGTCTTGTCGCCCTTCTTCTGCGCGTACGCCCAGAAGTACGCGGTGTCGTGCACCGGGATGCCCTCGGTGATCACCACGCACAGCGGGATGTGCGCGTCGATGGCCTCGACGACCGCGTCCTTGGTGAACCTCGGCGGGACGAACACCACCGAGACGTCGGCGCCGGTCCGCTCCATGGCCTCGGCGACGGTGCCGAACACCGGCAGCGTGGTGCCGTCGAAGTCGACGCTCTGCCCGGCCTTGCGGGCGTTGACGCCGCCGACGACCTTGGCGCCGGAGGCGAGCATCCGACGGGAGTGCTTCATGCCCTCCGAACCGGTCATGCCCTGCACGATGATCTTGCTGTTCTCAGTGAGCCAGATGGCCATCGGTCATGCCCCCGCCGCCAGTTGAGCGGCCCGCCTGGCCGCGTCGTCCATCGTGTCGACCTGCTCGACGCCCGGCAGCGCCGCGTCCTTGAGGATCGCGCGCCCGAGCTCGGCGTTGTTGCCGTCCAGCCGGACCACCAGCGGGCGGTCGACGGTCTCGCCCCGCTCGTCCAGCAGCTTGTAGGCGGACACGATCCCGTTGGCGACCGCGTCGCAGGCGGTGATGCCGCCGAAGACGTTCACGAACACCGACCGGACGTCGGCGTCCGACAGCACGATCTCCAGGCCGTTGGCCATCACCTCGGCGGACGCGCCGCCGCCGATGTCCAGGAAGTTGGCGGGCTTCTGACCGCCGAACTCCTCGCCCGCGTAGGCGACCACGTCCAGGGTGGACATCACCAGGCCCGCGCCGTTGCCGATGATCCCGACGCTGCCGTCCAGCTTGACGTAGTTGAGGTCCTTCTCCTTGGCGCGCGCCTCCAGCGGGTCGGCGGCGGCCTTGTCGGCCAGGACCTCGTGCGACTCCTGCCGGAACCCGGCGTTGTCGTCCAGGGTGACCTTGCCGTCCAGGGCCATCACGCGCCCGTCGGCGGTCAGGATCATGGGGTTGACCTCGACCAGGGTGGCGTCCTCGTCGGCGAACACCGCCCACAGCCGCTCGATCAGCTCGGCGGCGCCGTCCACGGCTGCCTCGGGCAGCCGGCCGGCCAGCGCGATCTCGCGGGCCTTGGCCCGGTCCACGCCGTCCAGCGCGGAGACCTCCACCTTGGCGACGGCGTCGGGGTTGGTGGCGGCGACCTCCTCGATCTCCATCCCGCCCTCGGCGGAGCAGATCGACAGGAAGCTGCGGTTGGCGCGGTCGAGCAGGAAGGAGAAGTAGTACTCCTCCGCGATCGCGCTGCCCTGCTCGACCAGCACCTTGCGGACCGTGTGGCCCTTGATGTCCATGCCGAGGATCCGGCCGGCCAGCGACTCGGCCTCGGCGGCGTCGTCGGCCAGCTTCACACCGCCGGCCTTGCCCCGGCCCCCGGTGAGGACCTGGGCCTTGACGACGACCTTCTTGCTGCCCGCGGCGAAGAGCTCTTCCGCGATGGCCCGGGCTTCTTGGGGAGTATGGGCGACCTTGCCGGTGGGCACCGGTACCCCGTACTCGGCGAAGAGGTCCTTCGCCTGATGTTCGAACAGGTCCACGAGGCGTCCTTCTCGGGATTCGACAGCCGATGACCGCACGAGTGTGGGACACGGGGGGCGCCCGTGCGGAGTGCCAACCCTGCGGTCCGCTCCGTCGATGCAGCCTAGTCTCCCCGTGTCCGTGATGAGGCCGCCGGGGTCCACCCAAGCTCTGACCTGGGCGTTTCCCGGTGTGACGGGGGATGGTCGAGTGAATTGTGAGGGTATGGGCCTTAAGGAGGAGGAACTCATTTGTGTCGACTGATGTACTTAACCCGAACTTAGTCTCGACGATGGGGGCGGTGCGGTGGAGCCGGGCCGGCAGGGGAAGTAACGGCGGTGGCCGAGGACCTGGTCAGGGTGCCTCCGGGCACCACACTGCGAAGGGTCCGGCGCATCGCCGTGTTGCTCTTGGTCGCGGCGCTCGTCGCCACCTGTGGCGCGACGCTCCCCGACCAGGGCGGTCCGGGCTGGTCCAGCCCCGGGCTGGTCGGCGGTGGCGGCTGGCCCTACAACGGGGTGCCGCTCACGCAGGACGACGCCAAGGGCGCCGCGTACCTCCCCGGCAGTTCCGTCGTACGGCTGAGGGACGGGCGGGTGCGGCTGGTCCCCTTCGGCACCGATAGCGACATCACGGTGGAAGCGAACGACCCGAGGGTTATGCAAGCCGTGCTTTCCGACAGGCAGTGGCTTCTGGCGGGCACCATCCCCAATGGGGGCGCCGCCGTCCCCACGGGCAGCAGGCAGGTGTTCGGGGAGATGGCCGCGCGGGCCTTGCTCGACCTGCGCCTGCTCACCCGTCCCAACGGGGCGTCCCTGGCGTCCTGGTACGGGCCATGGCGTTACTCGTGGCCACGGGACTCGGCGTTCACGGCGGCGGCGTTCACCATGACCGGCCGCCCCGAGGAGGCGCGGCGGATCCTCCGCTTCCTCGCGAACGTCCAGAACGAGAACGGGCTCTGGGCTGCCCGCTACCACCCCGACGGGACGGCCGTCACCGACGGCCGCGAGCCGCAGCTCGACTCCCTGGGGTGGGTGCTCTGGGCGGCCTGGCTGTTCCACGTCCAGGACCCTTCGGCCGCGGCCAGACTGCCGGAGCTGTGGCCGATGGTGGCCCGGGCCGCCGACCACCTCGCCGGTTCCCTGGACGCGGAAGGGCTGCCGCCGCCTTCGTCCGACTACTGGGAGCGCAAGCCCGGCACTGAGGAGGACCCGCGCCGTCCCACTCTGGGCGTGGTGGGGCCTGTCCTGACAGGACTTCGCTCGGCCGCGTCCTACGCCTTCGACATCGGCCGCAGGGACAAGGCGGCCGCCTGGTCGAAGGCGGCCTCGCGGTTATCGGATGCCGTGGCGCGCCAGTTCACCCCCTACGGCTACCCGCGCTCCCCCATCCCGGGCGGACTGATGGACACGTCGGTCACCTTCGTGGCACCGCCGCTCGCACCGCCCGACCCCGGGGTGACCGCGGCCATCGCCAACGCCTTCCACCGGCAGCGCCTGCCCAACGGGGGTGTCCTCCCAGGAGAGAAGTGGTCGGGCAATCCGGAGGTGGCCTGGACCCCGGAGATGGGCCTGTTCGCCTTGGCGGCCGCCTCCTCGGGCCGCACCCTGGACGCCCTCGACCACCTCGACTGGCTCGCCACGCACCGCACCCCCTTGGGCGTCCTGCCCGAGAAGGTCGACGCGGCGGGAGAGCCCGCCTCGGTGGCGCCGCTCGGCTGGACGGCGTCCCTGGTCCTGCTGACCTTGGCCGCCCTAGAGCGTCCCCTGCCGATCCCGCCCGTCTCCTGACGCGCGCGCTCCACGCTGGCGGGCCGCCTCGTACAGGGCGACCGTGGCGGCGCTGGCGGCGTTGAGCGAACTGGCCGTCCCGGTGATCGGGATCCGCGCCATGATGTCGCAGCCCTGCCGCCAGCCCGCGCTCAGCCCGGATGTCTCGTTCCCGACCACCAGCAGCGTGGGGCCCGTCAGGTCGACCTCATGGATGTCGGCGGTGCCGTCCTCGTCGGTGCCGACCACGGTCAGCGGGCGCCCGGCCACGCGCCATCGCCGCGTCCACTCCAGCACCTCCTGGTGCGAGCGGACGCGCACGACCGGCACCGCCATCAGCGACCCGGTGGACGCACGCACCGCCTTGGGGTCGTACGGGTCGGCGGCATGCCCGGTGACGATCAGGCCCGCGCCGCCGAACGCGTCCACCGAACGCACCATCGTGCCGATGTTGCCCGGCCCGCTCGGCCGGTCGAACACCACGCCCAGAAACGACGGCCCGACCGGGATCCGCGACAGGTCCTCGTCCGGCAGCGCGACCACGGCCACCAGCTCGGGGACCTCCTGCTCCTTGCCGCTGAGCTCCCGCAGCAGGTCGGGGGCCATGGCGACGCGCTCGCCTTCGGAGCGCTCCAGCATCTCGGACGCCCACCGCGACAGCGTCCGCTCGGCGTCGTAGATCAACGCCACCACCGGCCAGCCGCGCTCCACCGCCAGGGTGATCGGGCGGACGCCCTGCACCAGGAACTGCCCCGCACGGCGGCGCTTGTTCTGGTTCCGCGACAGCGCCTCCCATTGCTGGAACCGCGCGTTACGCCGAGAGATGCGCAGCCCGCCCGCCACCGAACGCCCCACTTCCTCGTGTCCTCCCGCGTCTTCTCGTGCCTTCGCCGTGCCCCATCAGCGAACGACAAGGCTCCCACATGTCCCGGCAGGGGACAGGACCGGCCGCGGCCACTTCGCCCTGCCCGCCCGTCCAGGGTGAAAGAAATGCGGCGTGAACCCTAGGATGGCCGGATGTGTGTCGCGGCGGCGCCGGCCAGGTTCACAGGGACGATCCTCTATCACGGGCTTCGGAATCACCCCGAGCATGGGCGGGTCCATGTACTCGGATACCAGAACACGGCGCAGAACCTCGCCTCCGGGCCCAACGCGATGTTGCTGCATCTGCCCGCGAAGGGCATGACCCAGGCGAACTTCATCGACACCAGCGGTTGCTCGCGCGTACTGCGTGACATGCTGGACGCCGTCCGGCCGTTCTCGTACGGGAGAGGGCCCGGCGCTCCCGCGGGGGCGGCCCCGGGCGGGCCTCCGCCGGTGCAGGTCTTCGACCACGACATCTACACCGTGGTGCTGGCCACCGATCCGACGCTGATCCCGGACGCCTTGCGACTGGTGCCCGAGCACAAGCGGATCCCCGTCAACCGGCCGCTGTTCGACTTCTACGCGGCGCTGTACCCGGACTACGCCGTGGCGTTGTGCTGCTTCGACAACCGGGAGGCCATGGCGGCGAACCCGCTGCTCATGTGGTACGAGCCGCACGATCCGGGCCGGTTCGCGCTGCCGGCGATCGACTGCCACACGGGTGCGGTGCCGGACCTCGCCGCCTCGGTGCTCACCGACCATTGGGTGATCCTCGGAACCGATGAGGCCCCGCCGGACTGGGGGGCGCCGGTCTTCTACACCCAGCCCCGGACCGCTCCCGTGGCCGCGTTCCTGCCCGATCGCGTCATCGGGACGGCGTTCAACGGGTGGCAGCCCAACGGCGACTTCGTGATCTCGCACGACGAGGTGCTACGGGGCGAGCCGGGCCTGTTGCGGCGGATCGCGCCGGGGTGGGCGCCGCCCCTCTGACCCGGCCGCGCGGCGGGTCACCGGAGCAGCGCCGCGCCCGCACCTGTTCACCGGGTAAGCCCTGGACGCCCAAACGCCAGAAAACTGCGGCGGCGCCGCCGCTTGTCCGGCCGCCGGAGGCGACGAACAGTGCTCATATGCCCGTCGTCGTACTGATCGGTATGTTGGACGTCCAGGGCCTGGAGTACGCATGGCTGCGCGACAGGCTCGTCTCCCTGGGCACCGAGGTCGTTCTCGTCGACACCGGCATCCTGGACGTCCCGCGGGTGCCGCCCGACATACCGCGCGAGGAGGTGGCCGGGGCCTTCGGCGCCCCCCTCGCCCGCGGCACCGGCCGCGACGCGGCGATCGGCGCCATGGCGGGCGGCGCCGCCGAGGTGGCGAGCCGGCTGTTACGGTCCGGGCGGCTGGACGGGGTCCTGGCCGTCGGCGGCCACGGCAACTCCGCGATCGCCACCGCCGCGATGCGCGCCCTGCCGGACGGCGTGCCCAAGCTGTTCGTGCACGATCCGGGCGACGCGCCTCCCGACGCGACCGGGCTGGTCCTCATGGACGGCATGGACCCCTTCCCCACGGCCGCCGCCGCGATGGCACGCATGGTCACCGGCCATCCCGCCGAGGGCGGCGACGGTCCGATCATCGGCGTCACGGCCGCGGACGTCACGTCCGAGGGCGCCCAGGCGTCCCGTGAGCTGCTGGGCATCCTCGGATACGAGGTCCTGCTGTTCCAGGGCGCGGGCCGCGCCTACGAGGCGCTGACGGCCGGGGGCATGCTGACCGCCGCGCTCGACGCCACACCCGCCGACCTGGCGGCCGAACTGCTGGCGGGCGACCCGTACCCGGGGCGTCTCGCGGGCGCCGTGCGCGGCGGCGTCCCCCAGGTGGTGAGCCTGGGCGGGCTCGACCTGGCGCGCTTCGGCGGCGCCGTCCCGGCCCGGCTGGACGGGCGGCGCTTACGCGTCCACAGCCCCCGGCCCGCGACGCTGGTCCGCACCACACCCGCCGAGGCCGCCGAACTGGGACGCCGCGTCGCCGCCAGGCTCCGGGACGCCGTCGCCCCCACCGCCGTCTACGTCCCGCTGCGCGGCCTCTCCTCGCTGAGCGCGCCCGGCGGGCCGTTCCACGACCCGGCCGCCGACACGGCGCTCTTCGACGCCGTACGGGACGGCCTGTCCGGCACCCGGGTGGAGATCCACGAGCTGGACACCGGCATCAACGACCCCGTCTTCGGCCGCGCCATGGCGGACCACCTGCACGCCACCCTCAGCGGCTTCCCCGTCCGCGCCGCGTCCTAGCCGTCAGGACTTCTGCCAGGGCTTCTGTCAGGGCTTCCGTCAGAGCTTCTCGACCGGGGCGTAGCGGAGGATCAGGCGCTTGACCCCGTACTCGCCGCCGAAGTCGATGCTGGCCGCGGCGCGCTCACCGGCGCCGTCGACCGTCACCACCGTGCCGAGGCCGAACGAGTCGTGCGTGACCTTGTCGCCCGGCGACAGGGAGGGAACGGGACGGTTCCCCGGGGACTGGACGCCGGGGCGGGCCGCCATCCGGGCCATCGCCGACCCCGACACCGACGACGCCGACCGTTCCCACCGCACCAGCGACTCGGGCACCTCGCCCAGGAACCGGGACGGCGGGTTCACCTGAGGCGCCCCCCACGAACTCCGCATCGTGGCGCGGGTCAGGTAGAGGCGCTGCCGGGCCCTGGTGATGCCCACATAGGCCAGGCGGCGTTCCTCTTCGAGCTCCTTGGGGTTGCTCATGGCGCGCAGGTGCGGGAAGACCCCGTCCTCCATGCCGGTGAGGAACACCACCGGGAACTCCAGGCCCTTGGCCGTGTGGAGGGTCATCAGCGTGACCACGCCCTGGTCGGTCTCCTCCGGCCGCTCGCCGGGCGGGATGGGGCCTCCCTTGGCGCCCCCGGGGATCGAGTCGGCGTCGGCGACCAGGGCCACCTGCTCCAGGAACTCGACCAGGCGGCCCTCGGCGGACTCCCCGTCCAGGCGCTCCTCGAACTCGCGCGCCACGGCCTCGAACTCCTGGAGGTTCTCCAGCCGGGTCTCGTCCTGCGGGTCCTTGGACGCCTGGAGCTCGGCGACGTACCCGCTCTTGAGCAGGACCTGGTCGATCAGCGCGGCGGGGGTGACCGTCCCGGCGGCCTCGCGCAGCTCGTCCAGCAGCGTGACGAACTCGCGGACGGCGTTGATCGAACGGGTCGCCATGCCCGGGACGTCCTCCGGGACCCGCAGGGCCTGCCAGAACGAGATCCGCTCGCGCGACGCGTGCGCCTCGACGCACGCCTCGGCGCGGTCGCCGATGCCGCGCTTGGGCACGTTCAGGATGCGGCGCAGCGAGACCGTGTCCTCGGGGTTGGCGAGCACGCGCAGGTAGGCCAGCAGGTCGCGGACCTCCTTGCGCTCGTAGAACCGGACGCCGCCGACCACCTTGTAGGGCAGCCCGACCCGGATGAACACCTCCTCGAACACACGGGACTGGGCGTTGGTGCGGTAGAAGACCGCGACATCACCGGGACGGACGTCCTCCTCGTCCGTCAGCCTGTCGACCTCCTGAGCGACGAACGCGCCCTCGTCGTGCTCGTTGTCGGCCACATAGCCGATGATCTTGTGCCCCTCGCCCTGGTCGGACCAGAGCTTCTTGGGCTTGCGGTCGGCGTTGCGCTCGATCACCGCGTTGGCCGCCGACAGGATCGTCTGGGTGGAGCGGTAGTTCTGCTCCAGCAGGATCGTCCTGGCGTCGGGGTAGTCGCGCTCGAACTCCAGGATGTTGCGGATCGTGGCGCCCCGGAACGCGTAGATCGACTGGTCGGCGTCGCCCACCACGCACAGCTCGCCCGCGCCCAGCCCGTCGACCGGCGCCGTCAGCTCCCGCACCAGCTCGTACTGGGCGTGGTTGGTGTCCTGGTACTCGTCCACCAGGACGTGCCGGAACCGGCGGCGGTAGTGCTCGGCGGCCTCCGGGAACACCTGCAGCAGGTTGACCGTCATCATGATCAGGTCGTCGAAGTCCATCGCGCCGGCCTGCTGCAACCGGGCCTGGTACATCTCGTACGCCTCGGCGAGCGTCTGCTCCATGTGCGTGGACGCCCGGTCCTTGAACGTCTCGTAGTCGATCAGCTCGTTCTTCAGATTGCTGACCTGGGCGGAGAACGACTTGGGCGGATACCGCTTCGGATCGAGGTCGAGCTCCCGGCAGACCAGCGCCATCAGCCGCTGCGCGTCCGCCTGGTCGTAGATCGAGAACCCCGACGGGAACCCGAGCCGTTTGGCCTCCCGGCGCAGGATCCGCACGCACGCGGAGTGGAAGGTCATCACCCACATGGCCCGGGACCTGGGCCCCACCAGCGCGTCCACCCGCTCCTTCATCTCGGCCGCGGCCTTGTTGGTGAAGGTGATCGCCAGGATCTGGCCGGGATGGACGTCCCGCTCGCTCAGCAGGTACGCGATCCGGTGGGTGAGCACGCGCGTCTTACCCGACCCCGCGCCCGCGACGATCAGCAGCGGCCCGCCGGAGTGGACCACGGCGTCACGCTGCTGCGGGTTCAGGCCGTCGAGCAGGGAAGGGGCATCGGTCTTCGACATCATGTGCGAGTCTACGGTGGGGGCACGACGGACGTTGCCCACCACACTGTTTTACGGGCGACTATGAAGATCACCACCCCCTCGGGGCCTCGCCCTGTCACGGCGTTACTTCTTGCGGTGCTCGTACGCCGACTCGGCGGCGGCCACCACGGTGGGCAGGTCGGCGCCGGTCGCGGCCATGGAGGCGGCCGCGACGGCTCCTTCGACCAGGGGCGCGTCGGCGAGGACGACATCGCCGTCGGCGTCCTCGATCACCAGTCTGGCGGTCAGCACGGAGCTGCCCAGGTCGGCGAGCAGCACCACGCCGTCGCCGTCCTGGACCGTCTCGACGGCCCGCTCGACCAGCTCGATGCTGGTGCCCATGCCGCCTTCGGCGTCGCCGCCGGCGGGTTCCACCGCGGCCTTCCCGACGCCCAGCGCGCGGGCGAGTTCGGCGACGCCTTCCGAGAGCGTCCGGCTGTGCGAGACCACCACGATCCCGACCATGCGCGTACCCCTCAGCCCTCGATCGCGGTCTCGGCGCCCGGGAGGGTGCCGGTCACGGTGTCGGCCAGGGCGCGCATGATCAGGGCGGTGGAGGCGGCTCCGGGGTCGAGGTGCCCGGCGCTGCGGGCGCCCAGGTAGCTGGCCCTGCCCTTCCGGGCCTGCATCGGCACGGTCGCGTCCGCGCCCTGCTCCGCCGCGTCGGCGGCGGCGCGCGCGCAGGCGGCCAGGTCTCCGCCATCGGCCAGGGTCGCCTGGTACGCGGCGACGGCGGGGGCGAGCGCGTCCACCATCGTCTTGTCGCCCTCGGCCGCCTGGCCCAGCTCGACGATGCCGTCCAGCGCGGCCTTGAGCGCGGTGCCGAGCGTGGCCGCGTCGATCTCCTCCGCGTCGCCGAAGGACTTGCCGGCCCGGCGCAGCGCCGTCCCGTAGAGGGGGCCGGACGCGCCACCGGTCTTGGACACGATGGCACGCCCGGCGGCGATCAGCACCTTGCCCGGGGGAACGTCCTCCTGGAGGCCGTCGACGGCGGCGGCGAGGCCCCTGGTGAGGTTGTGGCCGTGGTCGCCGTCGCCGATGGCCGCGTCCAGGCGGGTCAGCCTGGCGGCGTCGGCGGCGACCCATTCGGCGGCGCGCCGGATCCATGCGGCGGTCAGCGCGGTGTCCATCGTGGCGCTCATCGGCCCCACCGCAGGCCGGGGGTCTCGACCGGGGCGTCCCAGAGCCGGGTCAGCTCGGGCGTGAGCCGGCACACCGAGATCATCACGCCCGCCATCTCCAGGCTGGTCACGTACGGCCCGACGAGCGGGCGCGCGACGGTCGCCCCGTGCCCGGCGAGCCAGTCCGCGGCCGCCGCGTACGCGATGTACTGCTCGATCAGCGGGGTGCCGCCCATCCCGTTGACCATCACCAGCACCTCCGAGCCGGACAGCGGCATGTCGGCGTCGATGGCGGTGAGGGCCGCGTCCACGATCTCGGCGGCGGGCATGGTCTTGACGCGTTCCCTGCCGGGCTCGCCGTGGATGCCGATGCCCAGTTCGATCTCGTCGGCGCCGAGCTCGAAGGTGGGCTCTCCCGCGGCGGGCACGGTGACCGACGTCAGCGCCACGCCGAAGGAGCGGCTGCGCTCGTTCACCTCGCGGGCCACCGCGGCCACCGCGGACAGGTCGCCGCCCTCCTCGGCCAGCGCCCCCGCGATCTTCTCCACGAACACGGTCGCGCCGGTGCCGCGGCGGCCCGCGGTGTAGGTGCTGTCCTCGACCGCGACGTCGTCGTTCACCACCACGGGGACGACCTCGATGTCCTCGTCCTCGGCCAGCTCGGCGGCCATCCGGAAGTTCAGGACGTCGCCCGTGTAGTTCTTCACGATATGGAGCACGCCCGCGCCGCCGTGCACGGCGGTGGTCGCGGCAAGGATCTGGTCGGGGACGGGGCTGGTGAACACCTCGCCGGGAACGGCCGCGTCGAGCATCCCGTACCCGACGAAGCCGCCGTGCAGCGGCTCGTGGCCGGAGCCGCCGCCCGAGACCAGGCCGACCTTGCCGGTACGGGGCGCGTCGCCCCGGACGATGACGCGCTGCTCCGGGTCGACCCGCAGGAATGGATGCGCGGCGGCGAGGCCGCGCAGTGCGTCCGAGACCACGTCCGCCGGGGCATTGATGAGTTTGCGCATGTCTCAGCTCTACCCCTGTCCGGCCTCGCATCCCAGACCCAAGCGGGCATGGATCGTGCTTGCCGTCCTCTGGAAGATCAGCGGCGCCGGTGGCACGGCCTATCGTTGAGCCGTGACCAACGTTCTGGACGACGGCGAGGTCCGCAGGGTGCTGGCCGTGATGGCGCATCCCGACGACGTGGACTTCGGCTGCGCCGGCACCGTGGCGCGCTGGACCGACCGGGGCATCGAGGTGACCTACCTGATCGTGACGGACGGCGACGCGGGCGGCAGGGACGACGGCCTCAGCCGGGCGGAGATGGCGGAGCTGCGCCGCGCCGAGCAACACGCCGCCGCCGACCGCGTGGGGGTCGGGGACGTGCGGTTCCTCGGCTATCCCGACGGGCGGGTGGAGGCCACCTTGGATCTGCGCCGCGACATCGCCCGGGTGATCCGGCAGGTGCGGCCCGACCGGGTGCTGACCCAGAGCGCCGAGCGCAACTACCAGCGGATCTATCCCAGCCATCCCGACCACCGCGCGGTGGGCGCGGCGACCCTGGACGCGGTCTACCCGGACGCGCGCAACCCCTACGCCTTCCCCGAGCTGCTGGAGAAGGAGGGCCTGACCGAGTGGACGGTGCGCGAGGTGTGGACCTGCGGAGGACCCCTCGTCAACCATTACGTGGACATCACCGACACCGCCGACCGCAAGCTCGCCGCGCTGAAGGCGCACGCCTCCCAGACCGCCCACCGGGGTGAGGAGCTGGAGCGGTCGATACGCCGCTTCCTGGGGCACAACGCCTCGCTCGCCGGGCTGCCCGAGGGCCGTCTCGCCGAGGGGTTCCAGGTGATCGGCACCGCCTGAGCCGCGGGCCCCTGACCTGCTCGCCTTGTTGCCCGGCGCGCCGCTGGTTACGGTGATGATCCTGACTCGCGGGGAGACGGTGATGCCAGAGCGGACCGGACCGTACACGATCGGGGCCACCGCCACCTCGCGCGCCGACGCCGAAGTGATCTTCAAGCATCTGGCGGTCGCGGAGGCGTGGAGCGAGTGGGGCAACTTCCCGTCCAGGGCACGGCGCGAGCGGGCCGGCAGCCCGACGCCCAACGGGGTCGGGGCGATCCGGGCGATCCCCCCGGCGCGCGAAGAGGTCGTCGAGTACGACCCTCCCCGCCACTACGCCTATGTCGCGGTCTCAGGGCTGCCCGTCAAGGAGTACCGGGCGGACGTGACACTGGTGCCGCGCGGACTCGACACGCTGATCCGGTGGGAGGCCAGGTTCGAGCCCAAGTACGCGGCCACGGGCCCCCTGCTCAGGATGTTCCTGGACCGGATGGTCCGCTCGTTCGCGCGCCGCGTCGCGCACCACTCCGAGCGCTGCGAACCGGGGTGCCCGGCCCGCCTCCCGAACGTGCTCTAGGCCGGCCCAGGTCACGGGCCGGCTCAGACCAGGCGGCGGGCCGCCGCCCATCGCGACAGCTCGTGCCGGTTGGACAACTGGAGCTTGCGCAGGACGCTCGACACGTGCGTCTCGACCGTCTTGACCGAGATGAACAGCTCCTTGGCGATCTCCTTGTACGCGTAGCCGCGGGCGATCAGCCGCAACACCTCGCGCTCGCGCTGGGTGAGCTGGTCGAGCTCGGGGTCCACGGCCGGGAGGTCGGACGCGGCGAAGGCGTCCAGGACGAACCCCGCCAGCCGGGGCGAGAAGACCGCGTCGCCCTCCGCGACCCTCGCGATCGCGTCGGTCAGCTCGGGTCCCGAGATCGTCTTGGTGACGTAGCCGCGCGCGCCGCCGCGGACCACCCCGATCACGTCCTCGGCCGCGTCCGACACCGACAGCGCCAGGAACCGCGACGGCACCGCGCCGTGCAGCCGCCGCAGCACCTCGATCCCGCCCCCGCCGGGCAGATGCACGTCCAGCAGCACCACGTCGGGCTTCTCGGCCCTGATCACCGAGACCGCCTCGTCCACGTCCCCGGCCTCTCCGACGATCTGCACGGACTCGCCCAGCTCGGCCTTCACCCCGGTCCGGAACATCTGGTGGTCGTCGACCAGCACGACGGTGTTCATCGGCTCGCTCCGCTCGCATCCGAGCCCGCGCCGCCCGCAGGCCCGCGGCCGCTCACGTTCACGCCTTCTTCATCTCCAGCCGTACCTCGGTGCCCTCGCCCGGGGCGGTGCGGATCTCCGCGGTGCCACCGTTGCGCTCCATGCGTCCGATGATGGACCCTCTCACGCCCATCCTGTCCTCGGGTATCTGCTCGATGTCGAAGCCCTTGCCCCGGTCGCGGACGAAGATGGCCACGGTGTCCCCCTCCGCCTCGGCGTACACCGACACCGACGCGGAGTCGGCGTACTTGGCGGCGTTGACCATGGCCTCGCGGGCGGCCTGGAGGGCGGCGCCGAGCCGTTCGTCCAGGTCGGTGTCGCCGACACAGACCACCTCGATGGGGACGCCGTGGTCGTCCTCGACCTCACCGGCGGTCGCGCGGGTCGCGGCGGCGAAGGTCTGGCCGGGGTCGGCGCGCGGCTGGTAGAGCCAGGCCCGCAGGGTGCGTTCCTGGGAGCGGGCCAGCCGCTGCACTTCGCGGGGCTCGTGCGCGTTCCGCTGGATCAGGGTCAGCGTGTGCAGGACGGAGTCGTGCACGTGAGCCGCCAGCTCGGCGCGCTCCTGGGAGCGGATGCGCTCGTGCCGTTCGGCCTCCAGGTCCTGCCAGAGCCGCACCACCCAGGGCGTGACGATCACCGCGACCCCGGTCAGGATGATCAGCATCGCGATGAGGACGGACCGGGCCTGCGACACGTCCACCCGCTGCGCCACGAACCCGCCGATCCCGCCGACGACCAGCAGCACGCCCAGCAGGCTGCGCAGCCACATCTGGCGGAGCGGCACCACCCAGCGCGCCCGCTGCTCGCGGTCGGCCTGCTGCCAGAGGATCGAGGCGCCGACACCGCCCGCGACGAACGGCCACAGCGCCGCCTGCGCGAAACCCGCGCCCCACGTCAGCGCCGACAACCCGCCCGCGACGGCGGTATAGGCCAGCAGTTGCCCCCAGTCGTGCCCGCCGAGCCTGGACGGCTTCCCGTCCTCCCGGGGACGCATCGGGACCAGCACCCAGAAGGCGATGTAGGCGGCCACCCCGAGCCCGCTGGCGAGCGTCAGCAGCACGAACGCCGCGCGCACGACGAAGACCTCCACCCCCAGGTGGCCGGCCAGCCCGCGGCACACCCCGGCGATCAGCCTGCCGTCGGGGCGCCGCTCCAGCCGCGCCGGCGGCCCGGAGGGCGTAGCCTGCGCCGTGGCAGGGTCCTCTGTCACCATCGCGCTTCCCACGTTACCGATGCTCACATGGTGCGCCCGCATGCGCATCAGGGCGCTGCCCTGAAGCCGCAGAGATCTCCTCAGGGTCGGATCAGGGTGGTCCCCGATACCGCGTACGGGCGCGAAGGGACCACGATGGGGGGCATGGTCGAGGAGGAGAGCACAGCGGTACGGAGGGATCCGCCCTCACGGCTGGCGCGTGTGCCCGAGGGACGCGTCCTGGGCGGGGTGTGCACGGGACTTGGGCGCTACACCGGCATCGACCCGATCGTCTTCCGGGTCGGGTTCGGGATCCTGGTGCTGACGCAGGGGCAGGGGATCCTGCTCTACATCGCGGCCGCGCTGTTCATGCCGGCCGGGCCGGACCGCGCCTCGGTGGCCGAGCAGTTGTTCCGCCGCAGGTTCGACGCTCCCGCCGTCCTGTCCATCATGGGTGCGCTGCTCTGCGCGATCGTGGCCTTGAACGTGCTGGGCAACGGGCTGGCCGGGCTGCTGGGAGGGCACGTGTCCACCGGCGCGTTCGCGGTGCTCACCGTGCTCGGGCTCATCCTGCTGGTCGCGCACGGTCGCGGTGTGGATCTGACGTTGGAGGCGCGGGCGTTCCCCGAGCGGCTTCAGGGCTACCCGCTCGACCCCTCTGACCAAGCCGAGATGCGGGCGTCCACGCCCGTTTCGCTGTACAAGGAGGCGCCGTCCGGGGGCGGGCTGCCCGAAGGGATGATCGACCTCGCCACGCTGAGCCCGCCCGCCGCCGGGGCCACGGCCGCCACGCCGGAGGAGGACCGGACGAGGCGTCCGCACGGCTCCCGGGACGCCCGGATCGCCAAGAAGCGCCAGGGAAGTCCCGCGCTGACCTCCATCACGCTGCTGGCGGCCATGGCGGCCGCGGCGGCGTTCTGGCCGACGGCGCAGGCACACCCGGCCCCGGAGCAGACGATGATCCTGCTTTCGGTGGCGCTGGCCGTGGTCGGGTGCGGGCTGCTGGCCGGCGGCTGGTTCAGGGTGCGCGGGCTGGCCACCGTCGGAACCGTCCTCACCTGCGCCCTGCTGACCACCTCGGTCGTCGCGGAGGCGCCGCCCGACACCCGGTACGGCGAGGTCGAGTGGCGGCCCACCGACACCGGGGGCATCCAGCGTGAGTACACGATGGGGGCGGGCGCCGGGCGGCTCGACCTGACCCGGCTGCCGCTCGGCCCCGGCCAGCGGGTGGCGGTCAACGTCAGGGTCACCGTCGGCACGCTGGACGTCACGCTGCCGCCGGGCGCGCGGGTCGAGCTCGACGCGCGGGTGGCGCTCGGCGACCTCCAGGTGGCGGCACGGACGATCAGCGGCCCCGGCGCCCGCTCGCGGGAGGTGCTCGAACCCGAGACCCCGGGCGTGAAGAACCCGCCCGTGATCGCACTGCGGATCCGCGGCCGGATCGGGGATGTGCAGGTGTCCCGTGGCTGAGCATCGTCCCGAACCCCGCGCCGACGGTCCGGCCCGCCGCCGCAGGTTCGACGTCGGATCGGTGCTGACCGGGTTGTTCTTCATGCTGGTCGCGGCGGTCTTCCTCGTCGGGGGCCTGGCGGACGACCCCATCGACCGCCCCCAGGTGATCGCCCCCGCGCTGGTCGTCGGGCTGGGCCTGGTGGGCATCGTCCGCGTCATCACCCGCTCCCGCCGCCACCGCTAGCGAGCGTCAGGAGAAGGCGATGGCCCGCTAGGCCAGGTCGCCGTGAAGGGTGATGGCGTACGCGGGACCTGGGTTGGTGAGCTCGTGCGTGCTCCCGCCGCCGTGGACGCGCACGCGATTGGTCCGCAGCGAGCGTTCGGTCACGCCACGCGGGGTGATCCGCACCTCCGTGAGCTCGCCCGCGATCAAGGTGTTCACGCGGGTTCGCCCGAGTGGCCGGACGCCTGAGGACGGCCCCTCGCACAGGCAGATGTCGTTGTGGTCGTGCACCCCGGTGCGATAGCCGGGCGGCCAGGTGACCAGCCAGAACCGGACGCCGTCCGTCTCCGCCAGCGGGACCCGTACCGGCTCGTCCCGCTCGAACCTGGCCAGATGCCACCAGTCGCCGGGGCTGGCGCTCAGCGCGTGGACGCGGGCGGCGAGCTGCCCCACAGTGGGGGGACGGAGGGCGACGGCACGGCCATGCGGGTCGTCCTGCCCGCGCATCGTGAGATCAGGAACCATGTCGAGGTTCACGGAAGGTCCTTCGTTGTACGGCCGGAACCGGCCGGTCGGAGCGGATCAGGGCTGCTGGCTCAACGACACGAAGGACGACACAGCGCGCTGGCCACGCGGCGCAGGGCCACGGGACCGCAGACGGAGACTCGCGCTGGCATGGCTCAAGGACATCGGTTCCCACCGGCCGATGTCAAATCGATCTGCGTCGATCAGCCGAAGATCGCTGGATCCCCGGCGTTCACGCTCCGTCCACCGGTCCGCAGGACCATGCGACTTCTACGACGCTCGATGAGAACGGAGCCATTGATGACACCGGATCGACGGAGCTTCCTGCGCGGTGGCCTGGTGGCGGGCACCGGAACGGTCCTGGGCGGCCTGGTCGGCGGAGGCCCGGCCCTCGCCTCGCCGGGACTGGTCCACCGGGACCGGCCGCGGCTGACCCACGGCGTTCAGAGCGGCGACGTCACCGCCCACGACGCGGTGATCTGGGCCCGCTCCGACCGTCCCGCCCGGATGCTGGTGGACGTGAGCCGCAGGCCCGACTTCCGGGACGCCAGGCGGATCCCCGGCCCCGTGCTGACCCCGGAGACCGACCTGACCGGGAAGACGTTCCTGCGCGGCCTGCCGTCCGGTGAGGAACTGCACTACCGCGTGATCCTGGCCGACACCGACCGGCATTCCGTCCGTTCCGAGCCGGTCACGGGACGCCTGCGGACCGCGCCCCGCGTCCGTACCGACCTCCGTTTCGTGTGGTCGGGCGACCTGGCCGGGCAGGGCTGGGGCATCAACACCGAGCTGGGCGGCTACCGCATCTTCAAGGCGATGGCCGCACGCGACCCCCATTTCTTCCTGTGCAGCGGCGACTTCGTCTACGCGGACGGCCCGCTGTCCGAGACGGTGGCGCTGCCGGACGGCCGCACGTGGCGGAACTTCGTCACCCCCGAGAAAACCAAGGTCGCCGAGACGCTTGCGGAGTACCGGGGGCAGTTCCGGTACAACCTGCACGACGCCAACCTGCGCGCCTTCAACGCCCGGGTGCCCATGATCTACCAGTGGGACGACCACGAGGTCACCAACAACTGGTACCCGGGCGAGATCCTGGACCTGCCCGCCTACACCGAGAAGCGCGTGGACGTCCTGGCCGCCCGCGCCCGCCGCGCGATGTTCGAGTACACCCCCACCGCCGTCCGGGCCCCTAAGGGCGGACGGCTGTACCGCCGCCTTCCCTACGGCCCCCTCCTGGACGTCTTCGTCCTCGACATGCGCACCTACAAGGACGCCAACGGCCCCAACAACTCCCCCACCCACCGCGAGGGCGTGCTGGGTGCCGAGCAACTCGCCTGGCTCAAGAGCGAACTGCGGCGTTCCAAGGCCACATGGAAGGTGATGGCGGCCGACCTGCCGATCGGCCTCATCGTCCCGGACGGCAGCGCCCAGGAAGGCATCGCGCAGGGCGACAACGGAGCCCCGCTGGGCCGCGAACGCGAGATCGCCGACCTGCTCTCGTTCGCGAAGAGGAACCGCGTCCGCAACATGGTGTGGCTGACCGCCGACGTCCACTACACCGCGGCCCACTACTACAACCCGTCCAAGGCCGCCTTCAAGGACTTCGACCCGTTCTGGGAGTTCGTCTCCGGCCCCCTCAACGCCGGCGCCTTCGGCCCGAACAGTCTGGAATCGACCTTCGGCCCGCAGCTCGCGTTCCAAGCCTTCCCCCCGGCGGCCAACACGTCCCCCGCGATGGGCTTCCAGTTCTTCGGCGAGGTGGCCATCGACGCCCCGAGCGGAGAACTGACCGTCCACCTCCGCGACATCGACGGCAAGGCCCTTTACTCCAAGTCCCTGCGACCCGCCCGTTAAGGGGACCGTGCGCTGACACCACGGAGCACGAACCGCGCGAGATCACGCCCCGCCGCCTCGTCCAGCGGGGCGTGGTCGAGCATCAGCCGGTACCACAGCACCCCGTCCGCCAGCCCCGCCTGGCAATGCGCCTATCCGGCCTCGTCTACCGCCGACCAGACGAACTCAGCCCACACCGTCTGGCCGCAGCCTCCGACGTCATGCCCCATCTTGTCGGCGCATGCCGCAACAAGCAGCAACCCCCGACCGTGGCTGAACGAGAACATGCTGATCGGGTTCACCGACAAGCGCGGTACAGCCTGGCACTACCGGACCGATCTGCAGGGTGCCGAGCCCAACCACTACCCGGGCGCCATTCCGGTCGCCGACGTCAAGCGCCGGTTGTTCGACTCCCGGCCGGACGGGGGCGTGCCGGAGGGGAACGGGCCGTTCAGGCGGTCTGCACCAGCTTGGCGTAGACGATGACGTTGTTCTTGTAGTGACCGCTGGAGGGGTCGAACGCGCCGCCGCAGGTGACCAGGCGCAGCGATGAGTAGTCGATCTGCTCGCCGAAGACCTGCTCGTGGGGGAAGGCGTTCTTGTCCACGCTCTGCGTGCCCTGCACGGAGAACGTGGCGACCGTGCCGTTCTCGCGGTTCACCTGGATCAGGTCGCCGGCCTTCAGGTCCTTGAGCCGGTAGAAGACGGCGGCCCTCTTGTTGGCGTCGACATGGCCGAGGATCACCGCGGGCCCGGCCTCGCCGGGCGTGACCCCCTCCTTGTACCAGCCGGTCAGGTTCGGACGGCTGAGCGGCGGCTCCTCGATGCTCCCGTCGGGACGCAATCCGATCGAGCCGATCGGGGCGGACACGCCGATCTTCGGGATCTTGAGTGTGGTGGGCCGCGACTCGGCCATCGGCGCCGCGTCCTTGGGCGCCCCCTGAGCCGGGGAGGCCGAGGGGGACGCCGAGGGGCCGCCCGCCGCGGGTGCTGTGTCGTCCCCGCAGGCGTTCAGCAGCAGGGCGGTGAGCAACGCGCCGGCCGCCGCGCACGCGGCGCGGCGACCGGCGGTGGTGGTGATGCGCTCGGGCAATTCAGGAACGCTCCCGCCCGATCCGGCGCAGTGCGAAAGCGCCAAGGCCGGCGGCGGCCAGCGCGGCCGCGGCCGAGGAACCGGCCGCCAGCGGCAGGCCCGACGCCATCTGGGTGCTGCCGTCACCGGTGTCGATCCGCCCGGTGGGGATCCTGCCGGTCGGCTTGCCCGGCTTCATGTCACCCTTCTCCGGGGTGGTGGACAACGTGACCGTGCCGCAGCCCGCGCAGGTCACCCTTGCGGTGATCACCCTGGGCAGGGTCGACTTGTACGTGCCGGTGTGCTCCCAGGTGTTCTTGCCGGTCTTGGTGAAAGGGACCGGGTTGTGGGTGTAGGCGTTGCCGCTGATGGTGGGCCGGCTGGGGCACGTGACCGTGAACCTGGTCTTGCCGTTCGGCACGGCCCTGTTCGTCGACAGCTTCACATCGTCCGAACCGAAGGAGAACCCCCGGGACGGCGACCGGGACTCGGGCTGGTCCTCGGTGTGGCCGTACCCCCCGGGAGCCCCCCTCCCAAAGCGGTTGTGGTCGGAGTTGTGGTCGGGGTTGGCGTAGACGGGGCCCGCCATGCCCAGCGCCAGGAGCGCGGACGCCGCGCCCGCGACCGCCAGTCGGGTGGGGTTCATCGGTCGGTTCTCCTCTGGAGGGGGATGGCCTCCACCTCGTCCGCCCCGATGCGCGATGGCGGGGATTACGCCATGATCGGCGCCGCAGGGCGCCGTCCCCTCTCCGCTGGGTTCCTCGCGGAATCATGGGGTGGACGAGAAGGAAAGCAGCTGATGGGTCGTGAGATGAACCGTGTTCTCACCGCGGAACACCGCACGGCATGATCTTGACCTGATGCGGCCAACCAGGAAGCTTGACAGGATTTCGCGCGTCCTGCGCCGGGGCCGGAAGCGATGCCAGCAGCGCCGCGGCCATCTGCTGGTCGTACTGGACGGCGACCGCGCCCGAACCCGCCGTGTTGTCGAATATCACGGTGACCGGCCAGCTGTCGGGCGCGCCAGGAAAGGCCGCGAAAAGGAAGTCGTTCCACATCGAGGTGAACTGCCAGATCAGCGTGACCGCGAAGGCGGGCCCCACGGCCGTTCCAAGATCATGATTGCGTCCGAGGATGGTGAATGGCCTGGTCATGTTGCGGCAGTCCCAGCGAGTGACTTCGGTGATGTCGGTGCGTCCGGCGAGGCGGAGGGCGTCGATGGCCAGGTTGCGTAGAAAGGCATGATGCGGGGTCCTGAGCCCAGCCGGGCTACCTGCGTATCGCCGACTATCTGCGGCGCCGGATCGTGGAGGGACGGCTCGCGCCGGGCGACAAGGTCCCGTCCCGGCACGAGCTGGCGCGGGAGTACGAGGTCTCCGACCGCGTCGCCGTCGAGGCCGTACGGCTCCTGGTCGCCGAGGGGTACGTCGAGTCCCGCTCGGGCTCGGGTACGTACGTCCGCAGGCGGCCGCAGGTCCGGCGGCTCACCCGGTCCTGGTACCGCGAGTCGCGTGGCGGGTCGCCGTTCCGGGCCGACATGGCAAGCCAGGGGCCTACCGGGAGTTGGCGCGCGAGTTCGGAGACCGCCACGGCGCCGCCGGCGATCGCCGAACGGCTCGGCGTGCCGGAGGGCGCCGAGGTGATGCGGACCCGCTACACCTTCTTGGCCGACGACGAGCCCGCCATGCTGTCCACCTCGTGGGAGCCGCTGGACATCACCCGTGGCACGCCTGTCATGCTGCCTGAAGAAGGGCCGCACGCCGGGGCCGGGGTCGTAGCGCGGATGCGCGCGATCGGCGTCGAGGTGGGACTCGCCACCGAGGTGGTCACCCCGCGAGCGATCCTGGCCGAGGAGGCCGCGCCTTCTGGACGAGCCCATCGGGACGATCGTGATGGTCAGCCAGCGCACGTACTCCGGGGAGCGGCCCGTCGAGACGGCCGACATCATCGTCCCGGTCGACCGTTACGAGCCGGCCTACACCATCCCTGTGGACTGATCGCCAGGCGCCTGCTTCGGCGCTTGTCTCACCTGGTGGCGCGGCTATTCGCTGAGCGTATAGACGGGATGTATACGCTCAGCGTATAGTCGCCCTCATGAGTGTTCCTTTGACCTTTCTCGGCCTGCTTGAGCGGGCGCCCAGCCATGGTTACGACCTCAAGCGGGACTACGACGCCTTCTTCAGCCGGGGCAAGCCGCTGCCGTTCGGGCAGGTGTACGCCACGCTGGGGCGGCTCGCGCGGGACGGGAAGGTGGTGGTCGCCGAGTCCGAGGCGGGTGCCGGGCCCGAGCGCAAGCGGTACGTGATCACGGACAAGGGGGCGACCGAGTTCGAGACCTGGCTCGCCGAGCCGGTGGAGGCGGTGCCGCACTTGCAGACGGTGCTGTTCGCGAAGGTCGTCCTGGCGCTGATGCTCGGACGGGACGCCGCGGGCTATCTCGACGCCCAGCGGTCCGCGCACCTCAGGCGGATGCGCGAGCTGACGGAGGTCAAGCGGACCGGCGGGCTGGTGGACGCGCTGCTCGCCGACCACGGGCTCTTCCATCTGGAGTCCGACCTGCGCTGGATGGACCTCACCGCGGCCCGGCTCGACGCGCTCGCCGAGACGGTGCGCTCATGACCGGGCCGATCATCGAGGCGCGGGACGTCGTCCTGTCGTTCGGGCGGACGCCGGCGTTGCGCGGAGCCGAGCTCGCGGCCCATCCCGGGGAGATCCTGGCGATCATGGGGCCGAGCGGGTCGGGGAAGACGACGCTGCTGCATTGCCTGGCCGGGATCCTGGTCCCCGACTCCGGCGAGATCCACTTCGGTGGCCGCCGGATCGACACCCTGAGCGAGACCGCGCGGAGCACCCTGCGCCGCGACCGGTTCGGGTTCGTGTTCCAGTTCGGCCAGCTCGTGCCGGAGTTGACCGCCGAGGAGAACATCGTGCTCCCGCTGCTGCTGGCGGGCGCCAAGAGGCCGGCCGCGCTCAGGGAGGCCGCGGACTGGTGCGCGCGGCTCGGCCTGGACGGGCTGGAGAAACGCCGTTCGGGCGAGCTGTCCGGCGGGCAGGCGCAGCGGGTGGCGCTGGCGCGCGGCCTGGTGGCCGGCCCCGAGGTCCTGTTCGCCGACGAGCCGACCGGCTCGCTGGACTCGCTCAGCGGGGAACAGGTCATGGACCTTCTGGTCGCCGCCGCGAGGGAGCGGGGCACCACCGTCGTCGTCGTGACCCACGAGCCGCGCGTGGCCGCGTACGCCGACCGTGAGGTCATCGTCCGGGACGGAAAGGTGAGCGGGCTCCCGGCCGCGCGGGCGTCGTGATCGGGTTCGGGCTGCGCCTGACCCTGCGCGGCGGCAGGGAGGGGGTCGTCCGGCTGGCCCTGACGGCGGCGGCCGTGGCGATCGGTGTGGCGCTGCTCCTGGTCACGGTGGCGGGCATCAACGGGGTGCAGGAGCAGAACGCCAGGTTCGCATGGCTCAACTCGGGGATAGCCGAGGTGACGTCGCCGCACGCCGAGCCGTCCCCGCACCCGCTCTTGGGGCGTGTCGCCACCGACCACTACAAGGACGAGCGCATCATCCGGGTCGATGTGGCCGCCACGGGGCCGCGGTCGCCCGTCCCGCCGGGCATTCCCAGAGTGCCGGGGCCGGGGCAGTACTACGCCTCGCCCGCGCTGCAGAAGATGCTCCGTTCCGAACCCGCCGCCGAGTTCGGTGACCGCTACCCCGGGTCTCTGGCCGGGACGATCGGTAAGGAGGCGCTCCCGTCCCCCGACTCCCTGATCGTCGTCGTCGGGCACGCGCCGCGTGACCTGACCGGGGCGCACGGCGCGGGGCCGATCACCAGTATCGCGACGCTGTCGCCCGGCACCTGCTGGCAGTGCCGGTACGGCATGGAGGAGGACGTCGTCGCGCTGGTCCTGGCGGTCACCTCCGGGGCGCTGCTGGTCCCAGTGCTGATCTTCATCGGCACCGCGACGCGGCTGTCGGCCGCCCGCAGGGAACGGCGGTTCGCCGCGATGCGGCTGGTCGGCGCCACGCCCCGGCAGATCTCGGTGATCGCGGCCGTGGAGTCGGCGGTGGCCGCGGCGGCGGGGACGGCCGTGGGCTTCGGCCTGTTCCTCTTCCTGCGCGTGCCGCTGGCGGCGGTACCGTTCACCGGTGAGTCCTTCTACCCGGGCGACCTGTCGCTGAGCCCGGCGCAGATCGCGCTCGCCGGGCTGGGCGTCCCGGTCGCGTCGGCGATCGCGGCGTGGTGGGCGCTGCGCCGCGTACGGATCTCGCCGCTGGGCGTCGCCCGGCGGGTCACCCCGAGCGCGCCCAGGGCGTACCGGCTGATCCCGCTGATCGCCGGGATCGCCGAGCTGACCTACTTCCTCGGCCGCCGCCCCGACACCACCAACGGGCAGATCGCGGCGTACATGAGCGGCGTCCTGCTGATGATGGCCGGCCTGGTCGTCACCGGCCCGTGGCTGACCATGACCGGAGCGCGGATCATGGCGCGGCGCGCGCGCCGTCCCGCCGCGCTGATCGCCGGACGGCGGCTCTCGGACGATCCGAAGGCGGGCTTCCGCGCCATCAGCGGGCTCGTCCTCGCCCTGTTCGTCACCACCACCGCGATCGGGGTGATGACCACGTTCGTCGCCGAACGCGGCACGCAGCGCGGCGACAGGACGGCCGCGAGCACGCTGGTGGCCGACCTCGAGCACCGCACGGTTCGTGGGGCGGGCGGCCCCCGGTCGGGATCGGCCTCCGTGCCGTTCAGGACCCTGGACGAGGTGCGCGCGGTCCCGGGCGTCCACGGCGCCATGGTGCTCCACCCGGACCCGTCAGGTCCCCGCGACCCCGGCGATCCGAGCTCGCGCGACATGCTGATCTCCTGCGCGGATCTGGCCGGCGCCACCGGCTTCGGACGCTGCGCGCCCGGCGCGACGACGGCCGCCGTCCCGAGCCACTTCGCCTGGATCCTGCTGGACGAGGAGCACGACCGCCGCGGCACCGTCTGGCCCGCGTCACCGGTCGCCCCCGAACGGCTGCGGGCCCTCCCCGTCCAGGCCGTCATGGTCAGGACGGACGGCTCGCCGCGAGCGATCGAGCGGGCGCGGACGGCCCTCACCCGCGCGTTCCCGCTGATGACCGAGCCCGCCACCGTCGCCGAGTCCGGCGCGGACACCGACACGGCCCGCATGCTCACCGGCTACCAGCGCCTGGTGAACGTCGTCATCATCGTCAGCCTGTGCATCGCGGGATGCGGCCTGGCGGTGGGCGTCGTCGGGAGCCTGAACGACCGCAAGCGCCCGTTCAGCCTGCTGCGCCTCACCGGCGTCCCGATCGGCGTGATGCGCCGGGTCGTCCTGCTCGAAAGCGCCGTCCCGCTCCTGGTGACCGCGATGGCGGCGACCGGCGCGGGCTTCCTGGCCGCGGAGCTGTTCCTGAGATCGCAGCTCGACTACACCCTGGTCGCGCCGGGACTCGGCTACTACCTGACCGTCCTCGGCGGGCTCGCGGGCTCCCTCGCCGTCATCGGGCTGACCCTGCCGCTGATGGAACGGATCACCGGTCCCGAGACCGCCAGGGCCGAATGACCCCTACGACTGGAAGGCGGGCCCCAAGGTAAGGCTCAGCAGGGTCATCAACGCCAGGACCGCCACGACCGTGGCGGTCCTGCGCGCTCCCGCCACCACCGGCCCCGCCCGCCGGGCCGGCGCCTCGTCCTCGTACAGGTAGTAGATGAGAAACCCCGGCCGACGCGGCCGGGCGCTCGCAGGCGGCATGCGATCTCCCCGAATATCCGTTCCGCTCAATGATCGCCAACGTCCGGCGCCTCAGCACGCCCCGGCCGGATGTGGCTAGCGACCTGACCCGACATTGTTGCACTCTTGGTAGTCACATGATTACTCTTTGCACCAACATGGGGAAGCGACCGCTGGGGGATCCGTGAGTTTGCCCGAGGAGATGGAGCACGTGGACGTGCATCCCGATGTGCACAGAGCCACCGAGGCAGACGAAGAGGACGTTCTGCGCGAGCTGTACGGCGAGCCCGACGAGAACGGCATCTACACGGGGATCGAGGGGACTTGATGGGCAGCGCCGATGGAATGATCGCCGCGGCCCGCACGTCCCTGGGGATGTCCGGGCGGCCCAACGCGATCATCAGGGCCTACGCGAAGCGGCACGGCAAGGAGTTCCTCAAGGCGCCGTGGTGCGACATGGCGGTCACCGAGTGGGCCCGCCAGAGCGGCAACGCCGACGCGGTGCTGCCCGGTGGAGACCGCGCCTACACCGTGTGGCACGCGCAGGACTTCAAGAAGATCGACCGATGGTCCTCGGGGACGACCGAGAACGTCGACGGGGCCCAGCCCGGATGGATCGCGTTCTTCGACTGGGGCGAGACCAACCGGGTGACCGCGATCGACCATGTCGGAGTGGTGGAGAAGGTCCTGGGCGGCGGACGGGTCCAGACGATCGAGGGCAACACCGGTGACGCCTGCAAGCGCAGGGTGCGTGCGTCGAGCGTGATCGCCGGCTTCGGAAGGCCCGCATACGGCTCCGCGCACTGGACGGAGGAGATCGTCGGCAAACTGCCGACCCTGCGCAAGGGCGCCGACGGCGAGCACGTGCAGACGTTGCGGGCCCTGCTGATGGCCCGCTCCCACCCGGAGATCGGCACGGTGGACGGGCCGTTCGACACCACGGTCGAGCTGGCCGTCCGAGCCGTGCAGATGTGGGGACGGGTGCAGCCCGACGGCGTCGTCGGTTCCAAGACGTGGCCGGTGCTGCTGCGCGTTCACTAACCCGGCCCCACCGGCAAGAACGGCTTCGGCAAGAACGGCTCCGGCGAGGACGGCAAGGCCGCTGAGAGTTCCCGGACCCCGGGAAGGCTCGTAGCCCGGTGGCCCCGGCGGCACGGCTCATCGAGTGGACGGAGGATCTGGTGAAGAAGCTCCCCATGCTCCGCAAGGGCGCCGAGGGCGAGCACGTGCAGACGTTGCGGGCCCTGCTGATGGCCCGCTCCCACCCGGAGATCGGCACGGTGGACGGGCCGTTCGACACCACGGTCGAGCAGGCCGTCCGAGCCGTCCAGGCGTGGGGACGGGTCGAGGTCGACGGGATCGTCGGCCCGAAGACCTGGCCGGTGCTGCTGCGCGTGCACTGAGCGGCCACCGAGCCTTTCGGCCTGCCCGCCGGCGGTGTGCGTCCACCACCGTTCCCTGCACCCGCCGGCGGGCTTCTCCGCGGCCGGTCGGCCGAAGGCGGCCGTCCGTTCGGCGGGACGGACGGTGCCGTTCGGGGCGGTTCACCGACCGTTCGTCACGTTTCACCCACCGTCCATCCCGGTTCACTGCATTGGTCAGTTGCGGTCAGCGTGAAATAGGACACACCAGGGACTAGTACACGCTTCAACCACGGAATAGGTTCGTAGCGTCGTTCGCTCGCCCTCCCCCTCGGAGGAGGCCCCGGTGCCGTGGCCCGACCGGCGCGCACCCCAGCGCGCACCGCCCCCAGGGACGTCTCTCCCTGCCAGCCCCACCCGAGACACCCCCTGGGAGAACGAATGGCTCAAATCAAGGTCGAGGTCGACGGCGTGACCTATGAGGACGACGTCGAACCGCGTCTCCTGCTCGTCCACTACCTGCGTGACCGGCTAGGCAAAGGCGGAACCCCGGTCGGCTGTGACACCACCAACTGCGGCGCCTGCACCGTCCTGATGGACGGGCTGAGCGTGAAGAGCTGCTCCGTGCTCGCCGTCCAGGCGGACGGAAAGCAGATCACCACCGTCGAGGGGCTGGGCACCGGCGGCGGCGACCATCCCATGCAGAAGGCGTTCCACCAGGAGCACGCGCTCCAGTGCGGCTACTGCACCCCCGGCATGATCATGGCGTCGATCGACCTGCTGCGGGACAACGCCGACCCCTCCGACGAGGAGATCAGGGAAGGGCTCGAGGGCAACCTGTGCCGGTGCACCGGCTACCAGAACATCGTCCGCGCCGTGCGGTCCGCGGCGGCCGAGATGCGGGCGGGCGCCGACGGGCAGGCGGCGAAGGCGGCGGCACCGGCGGAGAGCGGGAGGTGAGGACATGACCGCGACGAACGAGGCCCCGGCGGGCGAGGTCGGCACCCCGCGGCGGCGCACCGAGGACGCCCGCCTGATCACCGGGCGGACCCGGTGGACCGACAACATCCAGCCGCAGGGCACGCTGCATGTGGCGTTCCTGCGCAGCCCGCACGCGCACGCGCGGATCTCCGGCGTGGACGTGGAGCAGGCGCGCGGCCGTCCCGGGGTGGTGGCGGTGCTCACCGGCGCCGACCTGGCCGAGGAGCAGGGCTCGCTGCCGTGCGCGTGGCCGGTCACCGAGGACATCAAGATCCCCGACCATCCGCCGCTGGCGGTGGACGAGGTGCGGTTCGTCGGGGAGCCGGTGGCGATCGTCGTGGCCCGGGACCGCTACACCGCCGTCGACGCCCTCGAAGAGATCGACGTGGACTACGAGCCGCTGCCGGCCGTCGTCGACATGGAACGGGCGGTCGAGCAGGCGGACGGGCTGGTCCACGAGTCGCTGGGCACCAACGAGAGCTACACGTGGGTGTTCGAGAACGGCGACATGGACGCGGCGATGCGGGACGCGCCGGTGGTGCTGGAGCGCCGGTACGTGCAGCAGCGGCTGATCCCGTCGGCGATGGAGCCGCGCGCCGTGCTGGCCGTGCCGGACGGCGACGGCTACACGCTGTACTCGGCCACGCAGATCCCGCATGTGCTGCGGCTCATGCTGTCGGTCGTCACGCAGATCCCCGAGCACCAGATCCGGGTCGTCGCCCCGGACGTCGGCGGCGGCTTCGGCTCCAAGCTCCAGGTGACCGCCGAGGAGGTGCTGCTCCTGCTGCTGGCCCGCAGGCTGGGCCGCCCGGTCAAGTGGACGGAGTCGCGCAGCGAGGGCAACCTGACCGTCCACCACGGCCGCGACCAGATCCAGAAGATCACGCTCGCGGCGGACCGGGACGGCCGGATCCGCGGGCTCAAGGTGGACCTGCTGGCCGACATGGGCGCGTACCTGATGCTGGTCACGCCGGGCATCCCGATCCTGGGCGCGTTCATGTACAACGGCATCTACAAGATGGACGCCTACTCGTTCACATGCCGGGGGATCTTCACCACGAAGACGCCCACCGACGCGTACCGGGGCGCGGGACGGCCGGAGGCCACCTACGCGCTGGAGCGGATGATGGACGAGCTGGCCGCCGAGCTCGACCTGGACCCGATCGAGGTGCGGCGCCGCAACTGGATCAAGCACGAGGAGTTCCCGTACGAGACGATCGCGGGGCTGACCTACGACTCGGGGAACTACGAGGCGGCCACGGACCGGGCGCTGGCCCTGTTCGAGTACGACAAGCTCCGCGCCGAGCAGGCCGACCGGCGGGAGCGCCGCGACCCGGTGCAGCTCGGCATCGGCGTGTCCACGTACACGGAGATGTGCGGGCTGGCCCCGTCCCGGGTGCTGGGGTCGCTGTCGTACGGCGCGGGCGGCTGGGAGCACGCCGCGGTGCGGGTCCTGCCGTCGGGCGTGGTCGAGGTGGTCACGGGGTCGTCCCCGCACGGCCAGGGGCACGCGACGGCGTGGGCGCAGATCACGGCGGACCGGCTCGGGGTGCCGTTCGAGGACGTCCGCGTCCTGCACGGTGACACGGCGGTGGCGCCGAAGGGCATGGACACCTACGGGTCCCGTTCGCTGGCGGTCGGCGGTGTCGCGCTCTACAACGCCTGCGACAAGGTGATCGAGAAGGCCCGCAAGGTGGCGGCGCACCTCATGGAGGCGTCCGAGCAGGACCTGGAGTTCACCGGCGGCCGGTTCAGCGTGCGCGGCGTGTCGGAGGAGGGCCGCACCCTCCAGGAGGTCGCGACGGCCGCGTTCGCGGCGCACGACCTGCCGGACGGCGTGGAGCCCTCGCTGGACGCCGACGCCACGTTCGACCCGGAGAACTTCTCGTTCCCGCACGGCACCCATCTGTGCGCGGCCGAGGTGGACACCGAGACCGGCATGGTGAGGATCCGCTCGTATGTGGCGGTGGACGACATCGGCAAGGTGATCAACCCGCTGATCGTGGAGGGCCAGGTGCACGGCGGTCTCGCGCAGGGCATCGCGCAGGCCCTGTACGAGGAGGCGGTGTACGACGCCGACGGCAACCTGCAGACGACCACGATGGCCGACTACCTGCTGCCCTCGGCGGCCGACCTGCCCGATTTCACGCTCGACCGCACCGAGACCCCGGCCACGTCCAACCCGCTCGGGGTGAAGGGCGTCGGCGAGGCCGGCACGATCGCGTCCACCCCGGCCGTGGTCAACGCAATCGTGGACGCGCTGCGCCCGTACGGCGTCAACGACGTCCCGATGCCGTGCTCGCCGGAACGGGTCTGGCGGGCGTTGCGCGAGGCGACCGAGCAGGCTGGAGGTGCGCAGTGATCCCCGCGAAGTTCGACTACGTCCGTCCCGGCTCGCTCGACGAGGCGGTGTCCGCGCTGGCCGAGGCGGGCGAGGACGCCAAGGTGCTGGCCGGGGGGCAGAGCCTGATGCCGTTGCTGCGGCTGCGGCTCGCCTACCCGGACGCGCTGATCGACCTGGACCGGGTGGACGCGCTCAGGGAGATCAGGGACGAGGGCGACGCGCTGGTGATCGGCGCGATGGCCACCCACTACCAGGTGATGGGCGATCCGCTGGTGAACGAGCACGCGCCGCTGATCGCCAAGGCCACCGCGACGGTCGCGGACCCGGCGGTGCGGCACCGCGGCACGTTCGGCGGGTCGCTGGCGCACGCCGACCCCGCGGGCGACCTGCCCGCCGTGGCGGTGGCGCTGGACGCGGTGTTCCTGGTCCGCTCGGTGCGCGGCGCACGGGAGATCCCCGCGAAGGACTTCTTCGTGGACTGGATGACCTCGGCGATGGAACCGGACGAGCTGCTGGTGGGCGTGCGCGTCCCCAAGCTCGGCGCCGGCTGGGGCGTCCACTACGAGAAGTTCAACCGCACCGCGCAGGCGTGGGCGGTGGTGGGCGTCGCCGCCGCGGTCCGCCGACAGAGCGGGGCGATCGAGGAGGCCCGCGTGGCGCTGACCAACATGGGTCCGGCGCCGGTGCGGGCGACCGCGGTCGAGGAGTTCATCGCGGGCCGTTCGGTGTCGGAGGACGCGTTCCGCGGCGCGGGCGCCAAGGCGGCCGAGGGCACCTCGCCCCCGACCGACCTGCACGGCTCGGCCGAGTACCGGCGGCATCTGGCCACGGTGCTGACGGCGCGGGCGCTGACCGCCGCGGCCGCGGCCGCGGTCTGACGGTCCCGCCCGGGGCGGAACGCCGGAGGAGTCAGGCGTTCCGCCCCAGGGGGCGCCTGGCGGCGCGACGGCGCCGGGTCGTAAGGTCACGGACAGGCCCCCCGGATGAGAAGGACCGAAAACATGGAGCTCGACCACGAATTCACCGTTCCGGTACCGGTGGATCAGGCTTGGTCGGTGCTGCTCGACGTGGAACGGGTGGCGTCCTGCATGCCGGGCGCGACGCTGGACTCGGTCGACGGCGAGGAGTACTCGGGCCGGATGAGGGTGAAGGTCGGCGCGATGACCATCACCTACCGAGGCACCGCCCGCATCACCTCGGCGGACGAGTCGTCCCGCACGATCACGCTGGAGGCCGCGGCCAAGGAGGCGCGGGGTTCGGGCACCGCGTCGGCGACCGTGGTGTCCCAACTGCACCCCGTCCCCGACGAGGGCGGCTCGACCCGTGTGACCGTCCGCACCACGCTGGACGTGACCGGCCGTCCCGCCCAGTTCGGGCGCAACATCCTCTCGGAGGTCGGCGCCAAGCTGATCACGCGGTTCGCGACCGAGCTGGCGGCCCGGCTGGAGTCCGAACCCGAGCCGGAACCGGCGGCGCCGGAGAAGAGCGAGCCGGAGAAGAGCGAGCCGGAGACGGCCGCGGAGGACACGCCCAAGGTGCCGCGGCAGCGCCAGGCGAGCCCCGTCGAGTCGACGTCCTCGGACGACCCGGTCGTCACCCCCCTCCGGCGGAGCGCCGGCCCGGACGACGCGATCGACCTGCTGGAGGTCGCGGGCCCGTCGGTGGCCAAGCGCGCCGTGCCCGCGCTGGCCGCCGTGCTGGTGCTGGCGCTGGTCGTCCGCTTCCTGGTACGGCGGCGCCGCGGGTCCTGAGCCCAACCGAAAACCTGGGGAAAAGCACGGTCAACGATCGGGTCTGTACCGGCGCGCGGGTGGCGGTGCGGCGGCGCCATGCCGTCCGCTGGGTGCGTGGACACCATCGAGATTCAGCGGATCGTCGAACTCGAGGATGACAACTGGTGGTACCGCGAGCGCCGCGGCATCCTCGCCCGGGAGCTGCGCCGCACCGCGATGCCGGGCACGGCCGTCGACATCGGCGCGGCGGGCGGCGGCAACACCCGGGTGCTGCGGGAGCACGGCTGGGAGGCCATCGCGGTCGACAGTTCCACCACCGCCGTCGACCTGTGCCTCTCCCAGGGGATCGAGGCGTACCACGGTGACGCGCGCTACCTGCCGCTGCCGTCCCGCGGCCAGGACCTGGCGCTGGCGTTCAACGTCCTGGAGCATATCGAGGAGGACCGCGACGCCGCCGCCGAGATCGCCCGGGTGCTGCGGCCCGGCGGCACCGCGCTGATCGCCGTCCCCTGCGACATGGCGCTGTGGTCGGCGCATGACGTCGCGCTCGGACGGGTCCGCCGCTACTCCCGCCTCGACCTGGTCGACCTGCTGGAGGGCGCGGGGCTGGTGGTGGAACGGCTGTGGAACTGGAACGTGCTGCTGCGCCCGCTGGTCCGGATGCGCCGCCACCGCGCCCGGCACCGTGAGGACATGACACAGCTTCGCCCCGTGACCAACGAGGCGCTGCGTCTGATCACGTTCGTGGAGCGCCACCTGCCGGTGAAGTCGTGGCCGGGCGTGACCTTGTTCGCCCGCGCCCACCGCCCCTGGTTCTAGGACGCCCGGTCGCGGGGCGCCCTGTCGGAGGACGCCGCCTGCCCTAGACACCCGTCGTGACCGCGGTACGCCCGGAAGGGGAGGACCCGGGCTCGACGGGTTCGGGCGGCGGCGCCACGTATCCACGCGACGCCTGGCAGAACCGGATGACCAGGGCCAGCTCGAAGACGACCATCAGCGCGCCCGCGACGGCGACGATGGGCAGCACCAGCCCGGTGAGGGGCCCGACGACGAACGCGGCCATCTGGAACTCGATGCCGCTCACCAGGTGCATGCGGATCCTCCGGCGCAGCAGGGCCGCGCGCAGCCGCATGTAGAGGGCGGGCATGTCCAGTCCCTTGAGCCTGAACCCGGGGGGCCGCATCTCGATCGCCGACACCTTCGCGTCCAGCCCGGCGGCCCGCATGCGGCTGCGCATCTTCCGGCGCGCCTTGTGGATCTGCGGGCCGTTGACGTACCGGACCATGTCCAGGGCGAGGATCGCGCAGCCCATCCCGAGATAGGCGGTGTCGCCCGTCGTCCCGTACAGGCCGTAGGCGAGCGCGACCGCGCAGGCGGCGTCGCGGACACGGTCGAGCATGAAGTCCAGCCAGGCGCCGAACGGGGAGCCCGTCCCCGTCAGCCTGGCGATCTTCCCGTCACAGCAGTCCAGGACGAACCCGGCATGGTAGAGCAGCGCGCCGGCGACCAGCCAGCCGGGCGTCCCCCGCAGGAAGCAGCACGCCGCGCCGATGCCCAGCGCGAACGCGGCCACGGTGATCCGGTCAGGGGTGACGCGGTTTCGCGCGGCGAGCCACCGGGTCAGCCGGACGGCCAGCGGATCGACCAGCAGCACGGTCCACCAGGCGTCGCGTCGCTTGCAGACGGCGCGGACATCGTCCAGGGAGTACGAGGCCATGCGGGCCAGCATGCTGACCCGGCGCGGCGGGCGCCGGGAGGATCGCGACGACCCGACCGTTGCCTGATGCAGACTTGACCCGCATCAGGCTTGACCCGGCTTGGGAAAGGGTCTCCCTCACTCCCACTCGATGGTGCCAGGGGGCTTGCTGGTGATGTCCACCACCACCCGGTTGATCTCCCGTACCTCGTTGGTGATCCGGGTGGAGATCCTTTGCAGCACCTCGTAGGGCAGCCGTGCCCAGTCGGCGGTCATCGCGTCCTCGCTGGTCACGGGGCGCAGCACGACGGGGTGGCCGTAGGTGCGGCCATCGCCCTGCACCCCGACCGAGCGGACGTCGGCCAGCAGCACCACGGGGAACTGCCAGACGTCGCGGTCCAGGCCGGCCCGGGTCAGCTCCTCGCGGGCGATCGCGTCGGCGTCCCGCAGGATTTCCAGGCGTTCCCTGGTGACCTCGCCGATGACCCGGATGCCCAGTCCCGGGCCGGGGAACGGCTGCCGCCAGACGATCTCCGCAGGCAGGCCGAGCTGCTCGCCCAGCGCCCGCACCTCGTCCTTGAACAGGGCGCGCAGCGGCTCGACGAGCGTGAACCGCAGGTCGTCGGGCAGGCCGCCCACGTTGTGGTGCGACTTGATGTTGGCGGCGCCGGTGCCGCCGCCCGACTCCACGACGTCCGGGTAGAGCGTCCCCTGGACGAGGAACTCGACCGGCTCGGCGCCCTCGTCATTCGCGGTGGACGAACCCCTCGGCCCCCCGCTGTGCTCGCGGACGATGGCGCGGGCCGCCTCCTCGAACACCCGGATGAACTCCCGGCCGATGATCTTGCGCTTGGTCTCGGGGTCGGACACGCCCTCCAGCGCGGCCAGGAAACGCTCCTGGGCGTCCACCACGTACAGATTGACGCCGGTCGCGGCGACGAAGTCCTTCTCGACCTGCTCGGCCTCCCCCTTGCGCAGCAGGCCGTGGTCGACGAAGACGCAGGTCAGCCTGTCGCCGATGGCCCGCTGCACCAGCGCGGCCGCGACCGCCGAGTCCACGCCGCCGGACAGGCCGCAGATCGCGCGCTTGCCGCCGACCTGCGCGCGCACCGCCTCGATCGACTCCTCGGCGATGTTGACCATCGTCCAGGCGGGGCGGCACCCGGCCGCCTCGTACAGGAAGCGGCGCAGGATCTCCATGCCGTGCTCGGTGTGCAGCACCTCGGGGTGGAACTGGACGCCGTAGAGGCCGCGGGCCGGGTCCTCCATGCCGGCCACGGGGGTCACGTCGGTGCTGGCGGTGACCGTGAACCCGTCCGGGGCCCGGCTCACGAAGTCGCGGTGCGACATCCACACCGCCTGCTCGCCGGGCAGCCCCGCGAACAGCGTGCCAGGGTCGGTGACCGCCACCGTGGCGCCGCCGTACTCGGCGACGTCGGAGTTCTCCACCGTCCCGCCCAGAGCCTGCGCCATCACCTGGTGGCCGTAGCAGATCCCGAACGTGGGGACGCCCAGCTCGAACAGGCCGTCCGGGGCGACCGGCGCGCCCTCCTCGTACACCGAGGCGGGGCCGCCGGACAGGATGATCGCCTTCGGCCGCCTGGCCAGCATTTCCGCCGCCGGCATCGTGGACGGAACGATCTCGCTGTACACCTGGCACTCGCGCACCCGCCGGGCGATCAGTTGCGCGTACTGCGCCCCGAAGTCGACAACGAGAACGGTGTCGAAGTCCTGGCCGGGGACGGGCCGCGAGACCTCCTGGGCGTCGCCCGGAGAGCGGTCGTTGGACTGGTCGGCAGCCACCAGGAAGTGCCTTTCGCGAGAGCGGGATCGGTGGAGATCCCAGTCTATGGGCGGGTGGGCGCCGCGCCGCCGCCCACCTCCAGGCGATACTCGCCGACGGTATCCACTCGGTAACGGACGGTCCGGTTCTCCTCAAGCGGCGGGTGTCGAATGGTCGCTCCTTGATATCAATCGACTACCTATAGTGATCGCCCGTCCGCGGTCGGTCTCTCCGTCCGTCTCGCCGTCCGTCCTCTCGCAAACCGTCTTCGATGCGTCTTCCTCCGGGAGTGCCGTGAAGCCCTTCCTCGCCACCACGCTCATCGCCGCGCTGGTGCCCGCCGTCCCCGCCGTATCCTCGGCCGCCCCCATCCCGCAGACCCCGGTCCGGCACGGTCCCGGCGCTGCCCAGGCGGCGCACAGGGGTCACGTGCACGGGTCGGAGGACTGCGTGCCGGGCACCGCCACCGCGGCCCGGCTCCGTCCCCGCCCGGGGGGCCACATGACCCGCGATCGTAACGACGTGTCCCCGATCGAGGCCGCCACGATCGAGAAGGAGCTCAGCCAGCTCATCGGCTCGCTGGGGGTGTTCCAGCAGCCCGGCGGCGACCCCGTGCAGGCTCAGCCACCGGCCGCCCAGCCCGGCTCCGGCACGGTGAAGCCCCGCGCCACGGTCAGGGTGCCGGTGTACTTCCACGTCCTGCACGACGGCCCCACGGGGAACGTGTCCGAGGCCAGGATCCGGAGGCAGATCGACGTGCTGAACAGGGCGCACGGCGGCTCCGGTCCCGGCGCCAGGACCGGGTTCGTCTTCTCGCTGCGCGCCATCACCCGCAGCAACAACCGCGCCTGGTACCGCGAGCCGCTGCGGCACGAGCGGGCGTACAAGACCCGGCTCCACAGGGGCGGCGCGGGCACGCTCAACCTCTACAGCGCCGACATGGGCCTGGACGTGCTCGGGTGGTCCACCTTCCCGTGGCGGTACCGGGCCGATCCCCAGATGGACGGGGTCGTCGTCCACCCGCAGAGCCTTCCCGGCGGGTCGATCCCCAGCTTCAACCTCGGGCACACCGCGACCCACGAGATCGGCCACTGGCTGGGGCTGTACCACACCTTCCAGGGCGGCTGCACCGAGCCCGGGGACTACGTCGCCGACACCCCGCAGGAGCGCGAGGCCACCAACGGCTGCCCCGTGAGCAAGGACACCTGCCCCGCTCCCGGCAAAGACCCGATCCACAACTTCATGGACTACGGCTTCGACACCTGCATGAACCGGTTCACCAGCGGCCAGGGCGCCCGTATGCACCGGACCTGGGCGGCCTATCGCGCCTGACGGGCCTTCTCGTATGCGGCCTTGAGCCGCGCCGCGTCGTCCGCGGGCAGGTGGCGCACGGCCTCGCGTAGGGATCGCCGACGATCCGGGCGGCCTCCTCGGCGGCGTTCATGAGGTCACGGTACGAACGACAGGAAGGCGCAGGGCCGCCGGGGCGGCGTCGGGGACGGCCGGGTTCTTCGGGGCCACCGGCTGGATCCGCCGGTAGGCGGCGCCCGGTTCCGGACGCGGGTCCTCGCCTCCCTTGTTGGGCCAGAACGCCATCGCCCGCTCGGCCTGCGCGGTGATGGTGAGGGACGGGTTGACGCCCAGGTTGGCCGACACCGCCGACCCGTCCACGATGTGCAGGCCGGGATGCCCGTACACGCGGTGGTACGGGTCGATGACGCCGGTCTCCGGGGAGTCACCGATGACGCAGCCGCCCAGGAAGTGCGCGGTCATCGGGATGTCGAACAGGTCGGCCCACGACCCGCCGGGCAGGCCGCCGGTCTCCTCGGCGAGCAGCCGCACGGCCTCGTGCCCCTCGGGAATCCAGGTCGGGTTGGGCTCCCCGTGGCCACGGGTGGCGCGCACGTCCCAGCCGAACAGGCCCTTCTTGGGATTCAAGGTGATGGAGTTGTCGCGGTTCTGCATGACCAGCGCGATCAGGGTGCGCTCGGACCATCCGCGGATGTCCAGCAACTGGACGATGTCCCGGGGACGGCGCGCCGCCTCGCGGAGGAACTTCAGGAAGCGGTGCCGGTGCCGCTCCCCCGGCCTGTCCCCGTCCACCAGCAGGGTCTGCAACAGGCCCATCAGGTTGGAGCCCTTGCCGTACCGGACGGGCTCGATGTGGGTGTCGGGCGCCGGATGGAACGACGAGGTGATCGCCACGCCCTGGGAGAAGTCCAGGCCCGGACGGCCGTTGCGGCGCCCCGCGCCCAGGATCGCCTCGGAGTTGGTGCGGGTCAGGGCGCCGAGCCGGTCCGACAGGTGCGGCAGCAGCCCGGTCCGCTTCAGCTTGTGCAGCAGTTTCTGCGTCCCGTACGTGCCGGCCGCGAAGACCACCTGTTCGGCGGTGAAGGTCTTGCGGTCGCGCCCGAACGAGCCCGTCCGCACGATCTCCACCTCGTACCCGGTGCGTCCGTCCGCGGAGGGTCCCAGGGGCCGTACCGACGTCACCCGGCTCAGCGGCATGATCCTGGCGCCCGCCCGTTCGGCGAGGTAGAGGTAGTTCTCGGTGAGCATGTTCTTGGCGCCGTGGCGGCAGCCCACCATGCACTCGCCGCACTCGATGCAGCCGCGCCGCCGCGGCCCGGCCCCGCCGAAGTACGGGTCGCCGCTCTCCACGCCCGGACCCTCGCCGAAATGCACCCCGACCGGGGTGCGGACGAAGGTGCCGCCCTTGCCCATCCGCTCGGCGACCTTCCTGACGGCCTCGTCGGCAGGGGTCGTCGTGGGGTTCTGGACGACGCCGAGCATCCGCCGCGCCTGGTCGTAGTACGGGGCCAGCTCGTCCCGCCAGTCGGTGATGTGCGCCCACTGCCGGTCGCGGAAGAACGGCTCGGGCGGCACGTACAGGGTGTTGGCGTAGTTGAGCGAGCCGCCGCCGACACCGGCCCCGGCCAGCACCAGCACCCGGCTGGCCCTGGCGCCGCGGATCAGGTGGATGCGCTGGATGCCGGTGAGGCCGAGCGCGGGCGCCCACAGGTACCGGGAGATCCTCCAGCTCGTCTTCGGGAGGCCGGGATGCCTCGGGGAGGCGTCCGTCCCGGCGGTGTCGTAGCGGCGGCCGGCCTCGATCACCCCGACCCGGTAGCCCTTTTCGGTCAGCCGCAGTGCGGAGACGCTGCCGCCGAACCCGGACCCGATGACGAGCACGTCGAAGTCGTGTCCCATCACGGCCCCCCTACTTGATCCGCAGCCGCTTCATGGCCTTGATGCCGGAGGTCATGAGGTCGGCGAACGCCTCGTACGACAGCGACCCCGGCGGTTCCAGGTCGGCCAGGTGCTGGCTGGCGATCGTCTGCGGCTCGGTGAACTTCAGCAGCCCCTCCGCGCCGTGCCGCCGCCCGACGCCGGACTGCTTCATGCCCCCCATGGGCGCGTCGTAGGAGGCGTACGCGGCGCCGAACCCGTCGTTGACGTTGACCGTCCCGGCCTGGACGCGGGCGGCGACCCTGCGGCCGCGCGCGGTGTCCCTCGTCCAGACCGAGGCGTTGAGGCCGTAGTCGCTGTCGTTGGCGCGCTCGATGGCCTCCTCCTCGTCCGCCACCTTGTAGACGGCCACGACGGGGCCGAAGGTCTCGTTCGCGCACAGGTCCATGGCGCCGGTGACGCCCGTGAGGATGGTCGGCTCGTAGAACAGCGGGCCGAGGTCGGGACGGGCCTTGCCGCCCGCGAGCACCGTGGCGCCCTCCCTGACGGCCTGGTCGACGTGCCGGGTGACCGCCTCGAGCTGGCGCGGGTAGGTCAGCGAGCCCATCTCCACGGAGAAGTCCAGCTCGGACCCGAGCCGCATGGCGCGGGTCAGCTCGGCGAAGCGCGGCACGAACCGGTCGTAGACGGCCTCGTGCACGTACATCCGCTCGACGGAGATGCACAGCTGGCCCGCGTTGGTGAAGCAGGCGCGCAGCGCGCCGCGGGCGGTGCGCTCGACATCGGCGTCGTCCAGGACGATCATCGGGTTCTTGCCGCCCAGCTCCAGCGAGTAGCCGACGAGGCGCGGCGCCAGCTTCTCCGCTATGGCCTTGCCGCCCCGCGTGGACCCGGTGAACGAGACGTAGTCCGCCTCCTCGATCAGCGGGTCGCCGATCTCGGCCGGCTCGCCCACCACGATCTGCCACAGGTCGCGCGGCAGCCCGAGCGAGATCAGCAGGTCCAGCACCCAGAGGCTGGACAGGCAGGTCTGGGTGTCCGGCTTGTGGATCACCGCGTTGCCGGCCATCAGCGCGGGCGCGATGTCGGAGGCGCCCAGCGCGAACGGGTAGTTCCACGGCGCGATCAGGGCGACGACGCCCTTGGGGTGCCGCAGTTCCTGGACGCGGGTGAGGCCGGGCAGCATGCCCCGGCGGCGCTTCGGGCGCAGCAGCGAGCGGGCGTTGCGCGCGTAGTACAGCGAGCACAGCGCCACATCGAGGAACTCCTCCAGCGCGTGCCGCCGGGCCTTGCCGGTTTCGAGCTGGATGACGTCCAGGATCTCGTCGCGCCGGGCGACCAGCGCCTCCGGCAGCCGCAGGAACGGTTTGACCCGCTCGCCCACCGGCAGCCGCGCCCAGGCGCGCTGCGCCCGCCGCGCGCGCTCGTAGGCCAGGCGCACGTCGTCGGCCGTGGACAGCGGGATCATGGCGAGCGTCTCGCCGGTGAACGGCGCCGGGATGGCGGCCGGGTGACCGCCGCCCGCGACGATCCGGGACGTCAGCCGGTCGATCAGGGGCTCGGGAAGCCGGTGCGTCGCACCTTCCGCGGGAACGGTGGGGGATGCCATGCCAGCACCCTACTACTGGTAAGTAATCAGGCGCTTCCGGTGATGGCGGTCACACCCGATTTCACCAAGTCGCCACCCTGGCCCGCCCGGCCGGTGTATCCCGGAAAGGAACGACTCCGGCGCTGGACGCCGTCCGGGCCGGGCGCTTGCTGCCGCGCGCCCGCCCCGGGCGCGTCGTCGTGGCGCGAGAAAGGTGGCTTCATGATCGACGCCCGGAAGAGGGGCGCGTACCCGGAACACGGCGGCAGCGGGAACCAGGGCGGCGGCGCTCCCCGTGACGGCGCCGCGCCCGGACGGCCCAAGGGCAGGGGCGGGGCGCGCAGGGAGCGCCGCGAGAACACCAGGGCGGCCTTGTTCACCGCGGCCCAGCGGCTGTGGGCGGAACGCGGCATCCACGGCGCCTCGCTGGACGACATCGCGGCGGACGCGGGGCTGACCAAGGGGGCGGTCTACTCCAACTTCACCGGCAAGACCGACCTGCTGCTGGCCCTGCTCGAACGCTGGACGGACACCGGGATCGGCGCCGAGGGCGGTGCCGAGCTGCTCGCCGCGATCCCCGCCGGCGAGACCGGCCCCGCGGGCGAGACCGGCGGCTCGGGCGAGGCCAGCGGCTCGGGCGAGGCCGGCGGCTCGGGCGGGATGGAGCCCGGCGGCGGCCACGAGTCGCAGGCGGAACGGTTCGAGCGCGCCGGACGGGCGTACGCCTGCCGGATCGCCGACGAGAACGCGCGGCTGACGTTCCTGCTGCTGGTGGAGTTCTGGCTGTACGGCATGCGCGACCACGCGGCGGGCAGGCGGATCGCCGAGTGGTACGCCGAACGCCGCGCCAACCTCGCCGAGTGCCTGAACGAGGTGGACGACATCCCCGCGCGGGACCGCGCCGCCCTGGCGGGAGCGCTCGACTTCGGCCTGGCCATGCAGCACCTGCTGGACCCGGAACGGGTGCCGGCCGAGCTGTACGGCCAGGGGATGCGCCTCCTCCTCGGCAAGGCCCTCGCCTAGAAGGGCCTCACGGCATGGTCGTCGGGACGATGTCGGGCGCGCCGCGGCGGCGGGCGTCGGCCTCCTGGTCGCCTTCCTGGTTCTGCGAGGCGCGCTCGGCCTCGACCCGCTTGCCGTAGTACTCGATCTCCTGGTCGCGCTGCTTCTTGGACCAGCCGAGCACCGGCGCCATCAGGTCGGCCGCCTCCTGCGCCACCCCGACACCGCGGTCCCAGGTCTCGAACGAGATCCGGGTACGGCGGGCCAGCGCGTCGTTGAGATGCCTGGCGCCCTCGTGCGTGGCCGCGTACACGATCTCCGCGCGCAGGTAGTCGTCGGCGCCGGTCAGCGGCTTGCCCAGGTCGGGCTGCTCGCGGATCAGCTCCAGCAGGTCGTTCGCCAGCGTCCCGTACCGGCCCAGCAGGTGCTCCACCCGCGCCACGTGCAGCCCCGACGCGGCCGCCAGCCGGTGCCTGGCGTTCCACATCGCCTGGAACCCCTCGCCCCCCATCAGCGCGATGGTGTGCGTGCACGACTCGGGGACCTTGTCGTCCAGGCCGTGCGCGACCGCGTCGATGGCGTCCTTGGCCATCACCCGGTAGGTCGTGAACTTGCCGCCCGCGATCAGCACCAGGCCGGGGACGGGATGCGCCACGACGTGCTCGCGCGAGAGCTGCGAGGTCTCCTCGGTCTCCCCGACCAGCAGCGGCCGCAGCCCCGCGTACACGCCCTCGACGTCGTCGTGCGTCAGCGGCGTGGTCAGCACCGCGTTCACGTGGTCCAGGACGTAGTCGATGTCGGCGCGGGACGCCGCCGGATGCGCCTTGTCCAGGTCCCAGGCGGTGTCGGTGGTGCCGATGATCCAGTGCCGTCCCCAGGGAATCACGAACAGCACCGACTTCTCGGTGCGCAGGATGATGCCGGTCGAGGAGTGGATGCGGTCCTTGGGCACGACCAGGTGGACGCCCTTGGACGCCCGGACGTGGATCTGCCCGCGCCCGCCCACCAGCTCCTGGATGTCGTCGGTCCACACGCCGGTGGCGTTCACGACCTGCTTGGCGCGCACCTCCATCTCGCTGCCGCCCTCCAGGTCGCGGATCTTCACGCCGGTGACCCGTTCCCCCTCGCGCAGGAACCCGACCGCCTGCGTCCTGGACACGATGCGCGCCCCGAACTCCGCGGCCGTGCGCAGCACCGTCATCACGTACCGGGCGTCGTCGACCTGCGCGTCCCAGTACTGGATGGCCCCCACGAAGGCGTCCTTGCGCAGCGAGGGCGCCAGCTTCAGCGCGCCCCGGCGGGTCAGGTGCCGGTGGGACGGCACGCCCCGCGAGGTGCCGATGCTGAGCGAGAGCGCGTCGTACAGGGCGACCCCGGCGCCGAAATAGAACCGCTGCCACACCCGGTGGGTGGTGGGCAGCAGGAACGACACCGGCTTGACCAGGTGGGGCGCCAGCCGCAGCAGGACCGCCCGCTCGGTCAGCGCCTCCCGCACCAGGTCGAAGTTGTACTGCTCCAGATAGCGCAGCCCGCCATGGATGAGCTTGGAGGAACGCGAGGACGTCCCCGAGCCGAAGTCGCGCGCCTCCACCACGGCGACCGAGAGACCACGGGTGGCGGCGTCCAGCGCGGCGCCGGCACCGACGATGCCCGCCCCGACCACGACGACGTCGAACTCCTCACGGGCCATCTCCTCGAACGCGCTCGCCCGCTCCGCCGGTCCCAGGCGTGAGCTGCCCAAGCCGGTCACCGGTGATCTCGTCATCGCGATTCCCCCTGTGCGGTGTGCGTGTCCGAAGGGTAACTACCCAACAGTAGGGACGCCCCCACACCTGGATCGTCCGATTTCACCCCGGGATGACGTCCGGAAGGGGGTGAGACGCCCCACATCCGGCCCAGTTCCCGCCTGACCTGCGCCCACACTCCACCAGGGAGCGGACGCGGCGTGCCCCGTAAAGGGCGTCCGTGCGCGACGGGGCGAACCGTTCACCGAGTCGCCGCTACCTACCTGACGACACCGGGAGTTCCCGGGAGGTGTACCAGTTGGAGGACACACGGTGGAGCCCATCCGACACGACGCCGGACCTCGCCTCGTGACGCTCGGACCCTCCCAGGCGGAGCCGTCCGAGCGGGACGACCGGGAACTCGTCCCGGCGATCGCACGCGGGGACCGCGCCGCACTGGTGGCCCTGTACGAGCGGCACGCGGGGACGGTTCTGTCCCACCTCGTGCTGCTCACCGGCGACCACGGGTTCAGCGAGGAGATCCTGCAGGACACGATGCTGGCCGTCTGGCGCGGCGCCGGACGGTTCCGGGGCGAGTCGTCGGTGCGGTCGTGGATCATCGCGATCGCCCGCCGACAGTGCCGGGACCGGCAGCGTCGGCGCAGTCCCGGTCTCGTCGCCCAGGAGGCGCTGACCGACCGCCCGGCCACCGAGCCGGGACCGGAGGAGCGGGCCCTGGACCGGGTGTCGGCCCAGGCGGTGATGGACCGGATCAAAGACCTCGCGCCGCACCACCGCGAGGTCCTCGGCCTGGTCTTCGGGACCGGCCTGTCGCTCGCCGAAACCGCGGAGGTTCTCGAGATACCCGTCGGGACGGTCAAGAGCAGGCTGTCCGCGGCGCGGGCCGCACTCATCCGCTCAATACCCGAAAGGGGACGCACGTCATGACCAACGCCTCGGCTCACCTGAGCCTCGAAGAGCTCGTCGCCGCGAGCCGTCCGGACGTGACGGAGCTCACCAACCCGCACCTTCAACAGTGCCCGGACTGCCGGACCGAGGTGGAGCGGTGGCGCGCGACGGCGCAGGCCGTCCGGCAGGCCGTCCCGATCACCGCGCCGCCGCCGCACATCCTGTGGGGCGTGCTCGACGAGATCGACCGGCCACGGCGCGGCGCGACCGCCCGGCGCGGCCGGCGCGGGGTGCCGCTGCTGGCCGCGGCGGCCTCCGCGGGCCTGATCGCCGCCGCCGGGTACGGGCTGTGGCAGCAGGGCCCCGCCGACGACCCGGCCCGGACCCCCGGTACCTTCGACGCCCAGCAGGTGGCCGCGATGGGCCTGCTGCCCACCGAGTGCCAGAGCCTGAAGGTGGCCGCGGGGACGCTGCGGTCCAAGGACGGCTCGGCCCTGGTGGTGGAGACGTCGCAGGGCAAGCAGATCAAGGTCGACGCGTCCGCGGCGTCCACGATGACCCGCCAGGTCGTCGGCGGCCTGGCCGACCTGTCCGACGGCACACGCGTCATGGTGCGCGGAGACGGCGACGAGTCCGGCGAGACCATCACCGCCGAGAGCGTGCTCGTCACCCCCGCGCAGATGAAGCTGCCCGAGCCGCCCAAGGGCATGGGACCGGGCATCGCCTCGATGATGGCCTCGCGCGGCACGGCCATGGGCACCGTCAGCGACGTCGGCTCCGACGGCTTCACCGTGACGGGGCCGGGCGGCACCCGCATCCGGGTCGCCACGTCGGGCTCCACCAAGGTCGTCAAGCAGGAACAGGCGCGGCTGGAGCAGTTGGAGACCGGCAAGTACACCGTCGTCGTCGGAACGCTGAACAGCGACAGGAGCCTGAAGGCCACCACCGTCCAGCAGGACTCGCTGACCAAGGGCGCCCGGTCGGCGCTGCCCAAGGGGTTCAAGCTGCCCGAGGGGTTCGGCGCCGGCGGCCCGAAGGACCTGCCGAGCCTGCCCGACATGCCGGGAAACCTCGGCGGCAAGATGCCGAAGGATCTGTTCTCCGGCCTGGGCTGCGACAGCGAGGCGATCGCCGGCTCCGCGCTCAACGGCACCCCGCTGTGACATCGGCCGATCGGGGGAGCGCCTGCCCGCACCATGCGGCCGGGCGCTCCGCTTCCGGGACGCCCGGCCGCGGCAGACCGCCTCAGGGGGCGGGCGGCGCGACGACCACCTGCACCCGCTGGAACTCCTTCAGCTCGGTGTATCCGGCGGTCGCCATCGCGCGGCGGAGCGCGCCGATGAGGTTCATCGAGCCGTCGGCCACATGCGAGGGGCCGAACAGGATCTGCTCCATGCTGCCGATCGTGCCCAGGTCGATGCGGGTGCCGCGGGGCACGTCGCCGTGGTGGGCCTCGCTGCCCCAGTGGTAGCCGCGGCCCGGGGCCTCGTTGGACCGCGCGAAGGGCGAGCCGACCATCACCGCGTCGCTGCCGCAGGCGAACGCCTTGGCGATGTCGCCGCTGTTGGTCATCCCGCCGTCGGCGATCACGTGCACGTACCGGCCGCCGGACTCGTCGAGGTAGTCGCGCCGCGCCGCCGCCACGTCCGCCACCGCCGTGGCCATGGGCACCGCCACGCCCAGCACGGTGCGGGTGGTGTGCCCCGACCCGCCGCCGAACCCGACCAGCACCCCGGCCGCGCCCGTCCGCATCAGGTGCAGCGCCGCGGTGTACGTCGAGCAGCCGCCGACGATCACCGGCACGTCCAGGTCGTAGATGAACTGCTTGAGGTTGAGCGGCTCGGCCCGTCCCGACACGTGCTCGGCCGACACCGTGGTGCCGCGGATCACGAACAGGTCCACGCCCGCGTCGATCACGGCCTTGTGGAACTGGGCGGTGCGCTGCGGCGACAGCCGGGCGGCCACGGTCACCCCGGCGTCCCTGATCTCCTCGATCCTGCGGCCGATCAGCTCCTCCTTGATCGGCTCGGCATAGATCTCCTGGAGCCTGCGGGTGGCGCGGAGATCGTCCAGCGAGGCGATCTCGGCCAGCAGCGGCTCGGGGTCCTCGTACCGGGTCCACAGACCCTCCAGGTCGAGCACCGCCAGCCCGCCGAGCCGTCCCACCCGGATCGCGATGGCCGGGCTGACCACGCTGTCCATCGGCGCCACGACCAGCGGCATCTCGAACCGGTAGGCGTCGATCTGCCAGGCGACGCTGACCTCCTCAGGGTCGCGGGTACGGCGCGACGGCACGATCCCTATCTCGTCGAACGCGTACGCCCGGCGCCCGCTCTTCCCCCGGCCGATCTCCACCTCAGCAGCCATGGGGACGATGCTACGGTCAGTGGTTGCGTCCCTGGTAATTCGGGGCTTCCACGGTCATCTGGATGTCGTGGGGGTGGCTCTCCTTGAGCCCGGCGGAAGTGATCCGCATGAGCCGGCCGCGCTCCTGAAGCTCGGGGATGGTGCGGGTGCCCGCGTACCACATCGACTGGTGCAGTCCGCCGACGAGCTGGTGGGCGACGTTGGCCAGCGGGCCACGGTAGGGCACCTGCCCCTCCACACCCTCGGGGATCAGCTTCTCCTCGCTGGCGACCTCGGCCTGCGCGTAACGGTCCTTGGAGTAGGAGCCGCCGCGCTCCCGGTTGCGCATCGCGCCGAGCGAGCCCATGCCCCGGTACGACTTGTACTGCTTGCCATGGACGAAGATCAGCTCGCCGGGCGACTCCTCCACGCCCGCCAGCAGGCTGCCCAGCATCACGGTGTCGGCACCGGCCACGATGGCCTTGGCGATGTCGCCGGAGTACTGGAGGCCGCCGTCCCCGATCACCGGGATGCCCGCCTCCTTGGCCGCCCGCGCGGCCTCGGCGATCGCGGTGATCTGCGGGACGCCCACGCCCGCCACCACGCGTGTGGTGCAGATGGAGCCGGGGCCCACCCCGACCTTGATGGCGTCCGCCCCGGCCTCGGCCAGCGCCTTGGCGCCCGCGTACGTGGCGACGTTGCCGCCGACCACCTGGACCCCGCAGCCGGCCTTGACCGCGGCGACGGTGTCGGCGACGCCCTTGGAGTGGCCGTGGGCGGTGTCCACCACGATCACGTCGGTGCCCGCCTCGACCAGGGCCTTGGCGCGGCGCACGGCGTCCTCGCCCACGCCCACGGCCGCCGCGACCAGCAGCCGGCCGTCGGCGTCCTTGGTGGAGGCCGGATACTGCTCGCTCTTGGTGAAGTCCTTGACGGTGATCAACCCGCGCAGCCGCCCGTCGCCGTCCACCAGCGGCAGTTTCTCGACCTTGTGCCGGGACAGCAGCGCGAACGCGTCCTGCCGGCTCACGTCCATCGGGGCGGTGATCAGCGGCATCGGGGTCATGACCTCGCGCACCGGCCGGGACAGGTCGGTCTCGAAGCGCATGTCGCGGTTGGTGACGATGCCGACCAGCACGCCGCGCACGTCGGTGACCGGGACGCCGGAGATCCGGTAGCGGGCGCACAGCTCCTCGACGTCGGCGAGGGTCGCGTCCGGCAGGCAGGTCACCGGGTTGGTGACCATCCCGGCCTCGGACCGCTTGACCCGGTCGGCCTCGGCGGCCTGCTCCTCGACGGACATGTTGCGGTGCAGCACCCCGATCCCGCCCTGGCGGGCCATCGCGATCGCGGTGCGGGACTCGGTGACGGTGTCCATCGCCGCCGACACCAGCGGGATCCTCAGGGTCACCTCGCGGGTGAGCCGGGTGGTGGTGTCCGCCTCGCCCGGCTGGAGATCCGAGTAGCCCGGGAGCAGCAGCACGTCGTCGAAGGTCAGGCCCTCCGGGATGATGGCGGCGGGCTCGGCTGCGGGATTCATGACTACCCTTCCCCTGGTGGTGCCGGTGGGCGGCGACCGACCCTGATCGCGCAGGTCATGGCGGCGTGGGTCCCATGGTAGGACCTGTGCCCGCCACCCGTCGGAGCTTCGGCCGCGACGGTGAGTGGTGTTGGTGACATCCCAGAACGCCCGGTTTCATGCCTGCATTCCCGCCAAAAGCCCGTCAGACTTCCGTTGTGACCGTCAGGACGTCCTGACGGTTGGACAGGGCCGATCACACGCGGATGGACGCGGGGGGTGCACTGGACGGGGGCCGCCGCAGTAGCGTGGAGGGGTGCACGACGACGCGCCGCTCGACCCGTTCGCCGGCGACCCGGAGGACCCGGCCGCCTCGCTCGGCGACCCGGGCGAGGATGCCGCTCCGCTCAGCGTGGCGGAGCGGGAGGACGTGCTGGCCGACCTCGCCGACCTGGAGGTCTTCCGGGCCCTGCTGGAGCCGCTCGGCGTGCGGGGGCTGACCGTCGACTGCGGCGACTGCGGCAGGCCGCACTACATCGACTGGGACCTGCTCCACGGCAACCTGCGCCACCTGCTCGACCAGGGCCTTCCCAGGGTCCACGAACCGGCCCTGTCCCCCGACCCGGTCGACTACGTCAGCTGGGAGTACGCCCGCGGCTATGTGGACGGCGTCATCGACAGCGAAGAAGGCAGGGAATCCTAGTTTCCGGCGGGTCGAGGCGCACTACTTAGTCGAAGCGCACTGACGAGCTGCTGGTCAGCGGTCCCGCCAGGGGTCGGGGACGCCGAGCCTTACGCGCCATCCCTTGCGGATCAGGGACTCCCCTATGCGGGACGGCCTGCCGTCCGGGAACGAGGCTTCGCTCCGGCCTGTGCGGTCCGCCCGCATCGAGTGGTAGGGGAAGCCGCCTCGCCTGAACGGGCCGCGCGCCAGCGGGCCTTCGCGCCGCCCGTCCTTGCGTTCCCTGGACTTCGTGTCCTCGCTTGGGCGGTCGCGTTCGGGCTCGGGCGGGCGCCGTACGGGGGCCGGGGGTCCCGCGAGGACCGTCGTCCCGGTCTCCGTGGCCGCGGTTGCGGAGGGCGTGGAGGACTTGGAGATGTCCTCGACAGGCCCCGCGGCGTCCTGTTGCGGGGGCGCCTCCCCCGGACCGGCCGCGGCGACACCGGTGGTGGCCAGGACGGCACCGGCCACGCCGAGCGCCACGATCGTGCGGGAACCGCGGCGGCGCGGGCCCCGCGGCGGTCCCGTCCGGTCGGGCCCGTCCGCCCCCTGGTCGGGAGAAGCGGCCACGGACGGCTCGTTGACGTCCCTGAGCAGGGCCTTCAGCAGGTTGACCGCCGGGTCATGGGCCAGGCCGAGACCGGGGTCGTCGCCGGCCGTGCGGCGGCCTCCGAGGGCGTCGATGAGGGCGTCGGTGCGGCGGACGGCGTACGCGTCGCCCGTCAGCGGCACCGGCTCCGGCGGCGGTTCGGGGGCCGCGCGTCCGTTGATCGGGATGACGGCGCCGGAGGCCGAAGGCAGGGGGCGCTCGATAACCGACTTGTCCGGATCCGGGGCGCCCTGGCTCCGTTCCGTCAAGCGATCGACTCCTCTCTGGCCATCGCCCGGAGCCGGGCCAGCGCCCGGTGCTGCGCCACCCGCACCGCTCCCGCGGACATGCCCAGAACGTTACCGGTCTCCTCGGCGGACAGGCCCGCCACCACGCGCAGCAGCACCAGCTCGCGCTGGTGCTCGGGCAGGCGCGTGAGCAGGTCGCGGGCGCGCTGCGCCTCGATGTAGCGGACCACGGTCTCCTCCGGCCCGGGCCGGTCGTCCGGGCCGTCCGGCAGGTCCTCGGTGGGGACCGCGGCGCGGACCGCGCTGCGCAGCGCATCCGCGATCTTGTGCGCGGCGATGCCGAACACGAAGGAGGCGAACGGGCGTCCCATGTCGCGGTAGCGCGGCAGCGCGGACAGCACCGCGATGCAGACCTCCTGCGCCACGTCGTCGGCGATGTGGTACTGCCCGGAGACCCGGCCGAGCCGGGCCCGGCAGTAGCGGACGACCATCGGGCGGACGTGCCCGATCAGCACCTCGATGGCGCTCGGGTCACCCTCGACGGCGAGAGAGGTGAGTTCCTTGAGGTCCCCTTCGTCGGCACTCGCTTGGACCGCTTTCGCTATGCGCAGCGCCCGCACCCCGCGGCCGGCATCGCGGGGGGTTGGAGGGGCCGTCCCCTCCGAGGGGTCGGCAGCGCGCGCGGTCGTGGTCCCGGCGAAGCATCCCTCGGTCACGTTGAGCATGATGCCCAGCGCGGTCGGGCCTGTCTCCACTGTGAACGGCAACGGAATGGTCACAGTGTCAGGGCGGGGACGGGATTGTCACGCATCGCGTTCGGGCGACCCCGATGTGTGCGAGCCATCCCCCTCGCGGCACAACAAACGTCAACAAACAACCCGGACAACAGTGAACCGCAAGTAATCCACGACATACGCACAAACCGGACAAAAGAGAAATCCCCGCCGGAAACCCGGCGGGGATCCTCCTATGGCCGTCACATGGCCGTCACATGGCCGTCAGCGGGCGCGGGTCAGTGGCCGTGCCCGTGGCCGTGGCCGCCGGCCGCGGCGGGCTCCTCCTCCTCCGGCTTGTCGACCACCAGTGCCTCGGTGGTGAGCAGCATGCCGGCGATCGAGGCGGCGTTGGTGACCGCGCTGCGGGTCACCTTCACCGGGTCGATGACGCCCTGCGCGATGAGGTCGCCGTACTCGCCGGTGGCGGCGTTGTAGCCGTGGCCCTGGTCCAGCTCGCGGACCTTGGAGACCACGACATAGCCCTCCTGGCCGGCGTTCTCGGAGATCCAGCGCAGCGGCTCGACCAGCGCGCGGCGGACCGCCTCGGCGCCGGTGGCCTCGTCGCCCGAGAGCCCGAGGGCGTCGAAGCCGCCGCTCGCCACGTGCACCAGCGCGCTGCCGCCGCCGGACACGATGCCCTCCTCGATGGCCGCGCGGGTCGCCGAGATCGCGTCCTCCAGGCGGTGCTTCTTCTCCTTCAGCTCCACCTCGGTGGCCGCGCCGACGCGCAGCACGCAGACGCCGCCGGCCAGCTTGGCCAGCCGCTCCTGCAGCTTCTCGCGGTCCCAGTCGGAGTCGCTGTTCTCGATCTCGACCTTGATCTGGTTGACCCGGGCCTGGATCTCGTCGGCCGCGCCGGCGCCGTCCACGATGGTGGTGGCGTCCTTGGTGACCGTGATCCGGCGGGCCCGGCCCAGCTCCTCCAGGCCGATCGAGTCCAGCTTGAGGCCGATGGACTCGCTGATCACCTGGCCGCCGGTCAGGGTGGCCATGTCGCCGAGCATCGCCTTGCGGCGGTCGCCGAAGCCGGGCGCCTTGACCGCGACCGAGACGAACGTGCCGCGGATCTTGTTGGCGACCAGCAGCGCCAGCGCCTCGCCCTCGACGTCCTCGGCCACCACCAGCAGCGGCTTCTTGGTCTGCGCGACCTTCTCGGCCAGCGGCAGGAACTCCTGGACGTTGGAGATCTTGCCGTCCACGATCAGCACGTAGGCGTCCTCCAGGACGGCCTCCATGCGCTCGGGGTCGGTGACCATGTGCGGCGACAGGTAGCCCTTGTCGAACTGCAGGCCCTCGGTGAACTCCAGCTCAAGGCCGAAGGTGTGGGCCTCCTCGACGGTGATGACGCCGTCCTTGCCGACCTTGTCGAACGCCTCCGCGATCAGGTCGCCGATCTGGGCGTCCTGCGCGGAGATGGTGGCCACGTGCGCGATCGACTCGCGCTCGCCGACCTCCTTGGCCGCCTTCAGCAGCTGGTCGGACACGTGCTGCGCGGCCTGGTCGATGCCGCGCTTGAGGGCCAGCGGCGAGGCGCCGGCGGCCACGTTGCGCAGGCCCTCGCGGACCAGGGCCTGCGCCAGCACGGTGGCCGTGGTGGTGCCGTCACCGGCGATGTCGTTGGTCTTGGTCGCCACTTCCTTGGCGAGCTGGGCCCCCAGGTTCTCGTAGGGGTCCTCAAGCTCCACCTCGCGGGCGATGGTCACGCCGTCGTTGGTGATCGTCGGCGCGCCGAACTTCTTGTCGATGACGACGTTGCGGCCGCGCGGGCCGATCGTCACCTTGACGGCGTCCGCGAGAGCGTTGACGCCGCGCTCAAGAGCCCGGCGAGCGTCCTCATCGAACTCCAGGATCTTCGCCATGCGGGAAACTCCACTTCATGTACGGCGGCGCGTACGGCACGCCTGCCCGATGAGGGCCGCGGCGGCCGGACGCGCGCCAGGCGGGCAACGCGATCCGCCCCGGCCGCCCCTGCTAGCAGCGGGCCGGTCCGGGGCGGTGCATCACGTGCTGCGTGCTTACTTCTCGACGATCGCGAGGACGTCGCGGGCCGAGAGGACGAGGTACTCTTCGTTGTTGTACTTGACCTCGGTGCCGCCGTACTTGCTGTAGAGCACAACGTCGCCGACGTTCACGTCGAGCGGCACCCGCTCACCCTTGTCGTCGACCCGGCCAGGGCCCACGGCCAGGACGGTGCCCTCCTGGGGCTTCTCCTTGGCGGTGTCGGGAATGACCAGGCCCGACGCGGTGGTGGTCTCGGCCTCAAGCGGCTGGACGACGATGCGGTCCTCGAGCGGCTTGAGAGCAACCTTGGTGGCGGTCGTCACGATCTGACCTCCCCTTCGATTGATCCTCGGCCGGCCAAGGCTGGCCGACCGGCAACTGTGACAGAAGAGGCGACCCCGGACCGGCCTGTCGTCGCGGGTGCCAGACCGACCTTGTCGCTGTGTTGGCACTCTCACATCGAGAGTGCCAGCATGGAGACTATTCCGTGCCCGGTGGCCAGTCAACATGAACACGGCCGTACGGGAGACGCCGTGAGCGAACGTCCTCCCAACGGTTAACGTCCACCTTATGGACCTCCAGGCGTTCGGTGACCTGCGGGCTCCCGAAGGCCGGGAGGCGCTGGCGGCGGCCATGCGATCGGACCTGAGCGAGAGCGGCCTGCTGGCCACCGCCACGCGGCTGCGCGGGCAGCACCCACCCGAGTTGGTGCAGGCCGCCCTCACGCAGGCGCGCCTGCGGCGCAGGGCCCGCGCCAAGTTCGGGTTGGACGCCGATGTCATGTACTTCACGCATGCCGGGCTGGAGCAGTCCACCCGGGCCGGCGTCGCCGCCTACCGCGCCCGCCGCTTCGCCGACGTGCTGGGCACCAAGGGGACGGTGCTCGACCTGGGCTGCGGCATCGGCGCGGACCTGATCGCGCGGGCGCGCGCCGGATGCCCCGGTGAGGGCGTCGAGCGGGACCCGCTGACCGCCGAGGTCGCCCGCGCCAACCTGGCCGCGCTGGGGCTGGACGGCCTGGCCTCCGTACGGGTGGGCGACGCGCTCGCTCAGGACCCCGCCGGGTACGCGGCGGTGTTCGCCGACCCGGGACGTCGCACCGCGCGGGGCCGCGTCTTCGACCCCCGCTCGTACGAACCGCCCCTGGACGCGGTGCTCGCCTTGGCGCGGCAGGCTCCCGCCGCTTGCGTGAAGGTGGCGCCGGGCATCCCGCACGAGGCCATCTGGGACGCCGTGGAGGCCGAATGGATCTCGGTCGGCGGCGAGGTCAAGGAGGCGGCGCTCTGGCTCGGCGACCTGGCCGGGCCCGCCTCGGCACGCCGCCGCGCCACCCTCATCCCAAGGGACGGCGCGGGTGGGAAGATCACGACGTTGACCCCGGAGGAGGGCCTGGGCGAGCCGCCGGTCGGGGGCTGGGGCCGTTACCTGTACGAGCCGGACGGGGCCGTGATCCGCGCCGGGCTGGTGGCCGAGGTGGCGGCGCGGGTCGGCGGATGGCTGGCCGACCCGCGGATCGCCTACATCACCTCCGGGACGCTGGTGCCGACCCCGTTCGCCGCAGCGTACGAGATCGAGGACGTGCTTCCGTTCTCGGTCAAGCGGCTGCGCGCCGAGCTGCGCCGGCGCCGCCCCGGCTCGCTCACGATCAAGAAACGCGGCTCGGCGATCGATATCGACCGGCTGCGGCACGACCTGGGGTTCGGCCGCCGCGCGGCGGACCGGGACGGCGGTGAGCTGACGCTGGTGCTCACCCGGGTGGGCGATGACCCGATCGCCCTGCTCACAAGCCGGGCACCATAAAAGACCGGAGATCTTCGTCCTGCATTCGCCTGCGAAAAGGCGCGAACCCACATCCGCCCCGGCCGGCCAATAAAATGATCTTGCCGTGCCGGACCTGTCGAACTCCGCTGCCGACGCGGTCTTCACCGCCTTCCGCCGGTCTCGCCGGAAACCACCGGATATCCCGCCCGGCCGGATCGCCCTTTTCCTTCCCGCGGCGCGATAACCGTCCTTGGATCGGCGTGGGGGGCGTGTCACGCGCGCACTACAGTTGACGGTTCGGATTTGATTACCGCGCGTCCATTTCCGAACGCGCACGAAGGAGCATCGGGTGGAAACGAATCACAACTTCCTGCAGACGGGAGGCCAGCCGGTCTCCGACCGTATGCGGGAGTTGCTCGCCCGTGCGGCTCAGGACCACGTGTACTCGCAGCGGTCCAGCGGCGGCCAGGCGCTGGACGACATCCGCCAGCGCCTCGAAGGCGTGGAGTGGGCGCTGCGCGAGGTGCGCGAGGGGGGCTTGGGCGGGCTGACGGGGCAGCTCGACGGCGTCCGCGGCCAGGTGGAGGAGCTGTCGGGCAAGCCGCCCGGCTGGGCCGAGGGGCTGGCCGAGCACATCGAGGCGGTCGGCGAACGGGTCAAGCCGGTCGCCGAGCTGCCCGCTCTGTGGGCCGACGTCGGCGTGATGGCCGAGAACGTGGACGAGGCCCTGGCGCGCGTCCAGACCGCGATCGACTCGGCGGAGCGGATCGCCGAGGCCACCCGGCAGGCGTCCCAGCGCATGGAGGAGATGGCCAAGCGGCTCGACCGGCTCCAGGGCGGCATGGAGGCCGCCTCGGTGCGCTTCAACCGGCTCGACAAGTCGCTGGCCGAGCTGGGGCACCGCGCCGAACGGCTGGACCATTCGATCAACGCGGTGTCCACCCGCGTCGACCACGCGCTGGGCGAGATGGCCGACCGGGTGGAGCAGGGACTGGAGGCGGTCACCGGCCGGGTGGAGGGCGTCGGCGGCAGGCTGGACGGTCTCGACGGCCGCCTGGAGGGCCTGTCTGGCAAGCTGGACGGGCGGCTGGCCGCCCTCGACGAGCTTCAGACAAAGGTGAACGAGCTGGTCAGGCGGCCCGCCTTCGACCACGGCGACCGGTTCGACGCGCTGGAGAAGCACCTGGCCGACGCCGTCGACCCGCTGCTCGAACAGCTACGGGCCCGGCCCGACCGGGACGAGGTCGAGGCGACCGTGGCGCGCCACGTGGACCGCCGGGCCGAGTCGGTGGAGGACCACATCACCCGCGCCCACGAGGACATGCTGAAGCGCCTGTGCACGCTGGAGGAGACGATGCTGGCGCTGGCCGAGGCACTGCTGCGGACCCGCCGCGAGGACAAGGATTGAGAACGTCAAAAGGAAGGCCCGAGACCGCCCCGCGCATCCTGTGGTTTGTCCGGCAATCGACGGAACCGTCCGAAGCATTGCCATCAAGGCACCTCGATGACGTGCATTTTGTTACGTTCCGTCTTCGCAAAATCACTCCCGATTCGCGGCCCCATCCGTTTTCATGGATCTCGTGACGCACCCATCGGCACCCTGCCTTCCGACCGGCTCGCAACCCAGCCGCGCCACGCTGCGCTGGGTGGAGGAGTGCCTGGGCCGGGGAGCGGAGGTGCGGCTGCTGCGGCCACTGGCGGGCGGCTCCGCGCACGCCAACCACGCGCTGCTGGTCGAGAGCCCGTCGGGCAGCCCGCACCGCCTGGTGCTGCGCCGCTGGGCCCGCACCGGCGCCCGTTCCCGCGGCGGCGACCCGCGCTTCGCCGACGCCGAGTTCTCCCCGGAACGCGAGATCGCCGCGCTGACACTACTGGCGGGCTGCGAGGTCCCCACCCCGGCACTGATCGCCGCCGACCCGGCCGGGGCCTACTGCGACGCGCCCACCCTCCTGATCACCCAGCTCGGCGGGCATCCACCCCGTCCAGCGCCCGCCGACCTGCCCGAATACCTCATCCAGCTCGCCGCGGCGCTGCTGTCGGTGCACGGCAGGGCAGGCGGGGCGAGCATGCCGCCCTACGTCCCGTACAACAGGCTCGACCAGCGCCGCCCACCCCGGCACGCGCTACGCCCCGCGCTGTGGGAACGCGCCTTCGAGATGGCGTCCAGACCCGCACCCGACGCGCCCTCGGTCTTCATCCACCGCGACTACAACCCGGACAACACCCTGTGGTCCTACGGCAGGCTCACCGGGATCGTCGACTGGTCGGACGCCTCATACGGCCCTCTGGCCATCGACATCGCCCACATGCGCCTGCACCTCGCCCTACGCTACGGCTCCCGCGCCGCCGACCAGTTCGTGTCCGCCTTCGACCAGGTCTCAGGCGGCTACGCACACGACCCGTACTGGGACCTGCGCTCCGTCCTAGACCTGCTCCCAGAGGACGACACCCACCACATAGGCGAGGCCACCATCCCCCTAGTAGAGAACTACCTAGCCGCCGTCCTATCGCAATACACCTAACCCGTGTTTATTGCAAGCACGAGCTGCGCTCGTCGCTGGCGCTCCTCGCTTGTCGTGCTTGCGGCGATCGCTGCATCGCTCCGACTTTATTGCAAGCACGAGCTGCGCTCGTCGCTGGCGCTCCTCGCTTGTCGTGCTTGCGGCGATCGCTGCATCGCTCCGACTCGCCTAGAGGCTCGCTGCGCGATCAGGGTCTCGCTGGCGCTCGCCCCTGCCTTCGGTCGCGATCGCAACGCTTGGGCGACCGTTCGGGGCTGGCGTTGGGGGCTGGGGGTGGGTGCGAGGTGGTTATTGCATCCGCGAGCTGCGCTCCTCGCCCTGGGGGGCTCGCTGCGCGGTCAGGGTCTCGCTGGCGCTCGTCCGTGGGTTTGGGCGCGATGGTGGTGCTTGGGGTCGTTCGGGGTTGGGGTCCACCCACCCCAGCCCGTCACCCCAGCCCCGAACGGCGGCCAGGCGTTGCGATCGCGACCGAAGGCAGTTCCGAGCCTGCGAGGAACTGATCGCGAAGCGAGCCCCAGGGCGAGTCGAAGCGATGCAGCGATCGCACGCGGTGCCGGAGAAGGAGGGCGCCCAGCGCCCGACGCCGCAGGCACCGCCAATAAACACAGCACCCACCCCAGCCCGTCACCCCAGCCCCGGACGGCGGCCAGGCGTTGCGATCGCGACCGAAGGCAGGGGCGAGCGAAGCGAGACCCTGATCGCGGAGCGAGCCCCTGGGCGAGTCGGAGCGATGCAGCGATCGCCGCAAGCACGACAAGCGACGAGCCGCCAGGCGAGGAGCGCAGCTCGTGCTTGCCTAAAAAGCAAGCCCGCTGTCGGCCAGCAGGTCCAGTGGGGATGGGGGGCGGCCGGTGGAGATCAGTTCGGCGCCCATGGCGGCGACCATGGCGCCGTTGTCGGTGCACAGTTTGGGGCGGGGTGCTCGTAGCCGGATGCCTGCCGCGTCGCAGCGTTCCTGGGCGAGTGCGCGCAGGCGGGAGTTGGCGGCGACGCCGCCGCCGATGAGGAGGTCTTTCACCCCGTTGTCGCGGCAGACCTTGAGCGCTTTGTGGGTGAGGACGTCGACCACGGCTTCCTGGAAGGAGGCGGCGACGTCGGCCACGGGGATCGGTTCTCCGGCGCGTTCTTTGGCTTCGACCCATCGGGCCACCGCGGTCTTCAGGCCGGAGAAGGAGAAGTCGTAGGTGCCGTCGTCGTATTTGCCGCGGGGGAAGGGGATCGCGGCCGGGTCGCCTTCGCGGGCGCGCCGGTCGATGACGGGGCCGCCGGGGAAGCCGAGGTCGAGGATGCGGGCGACCTTGTCGAACGCCTCGCCGGCCGCGTCGTCCACGGTGGCGCCGAGCGGGAGCACCTCACCGGCGATGTCGGGGACGAGGAGCAGCGAGGAGTGTCCGCCCGAGACCAGCAGGGCCACGCACGGCTTGGGCAGGGCGCCGTGTTCGAGCTGGTCGACGGCCACATGGGCGGCGAGGTGGTTGACTCCGTACAGGGGCTTGCCGAGGGACAGCGCGTACGCCTTGGCGGCGGCCACGCCGACCATGAGCGCCCCGGGCAGCCCGGGGCCGGCGGTGACCGCGAACGCGTCGAGGTCGTCGAAGGCGACGCCCGCGTCGGCCAGGGCGCGTTCGACGGTCGGCCCCATGGCCTCCAGGTGGGCCCGTGACGCGACTTCCGGGACGACGCCGCCGAACCGGGCGTGTTCCTCCACGCTGGAGGCGACGGCGTCGGCCAGCAGGGTGTGGCCGCGGACGATGCCCACGCCGGTCTCGTCGCAGGAGGTCTCGATGCCGAGCACGAGGGGCTCGGAGTCTCGGATCACGGTGTCTGGTCCTCCCGCGCGGAGCCGGTGGGGTGGGGCGGGGCGGTGACGTCCAGCCGGCGGCGCATCACGATCGCGTCGACTCCGGACGGCTGGTAGTAGCCCTTGCGGAGGCCGATCCGCTTGAACCCGAAGTGCTCGTAGAGCCTCCGCGCCCGGTGGTTGTCGGCCCGTACCTCCAGGAACACCTCCGTGCCGCCGCGCCGCCGCGCCTCGTCCAGCAGTTCGGTGAGCAGGGCGGTGCCGACGCCGCCGCCCTGCCGCTGGGGCTTGACGGCGATCGTCTGCACATCGGCCTGGTCGCCCGCGGCGGCGAGCCCTGCGTAGCCGATGAGTTCGCCGCCGGGTGCCTCGGCCACCACGTAGTGACGGGTGCGGGGCTGGTCGGCGAGCTCGCCGAGCAGCATCTCCTCCGACCAGGCGTCGTCGGGGAACAGGGTCCGTTCCAGCCGCAGCACCGCGGGGACGTCGGCGGTCTCCATCCGGCGCAGTTTCAGGCCCGTGCCGCTCACGCCGGGGTCACCTTCTTGCGTGGCCCCGGCTCTCTGGCATCGGGACGGCGCAGGTAGAGCGGGTCGGGTGGAAGCAGTTCCGGTCCGGGGGCGCCGGAGAGCCGGGACACGGCCAGCTCGGCCAGCGCCCCGGCCGTGGGCAGCAGCGGCTCCGGCGAGGTTCCCGAGGCGGCCAGGACGTCGGCGTAGATCGCCGCCCCCTCGCCGATCACCGGCAGCGCGTCCGGCCGGTCGGCCAGTACGTCGGCGGGACGGCCCACGGCGGGCTCGGTGACCCGTTCCTTGGACGAGGCGTACCGGGCCCAGTAGACCTCCTTGCGCCGGGCGTCGGTGGCGACGGCGAAGGGGGTGGTGCGTCCCGAGGCCCAGGCGATGATGTCCAGCGTGCACACGCCGTGCACCGGTACGCGCAGGGTCTCGCCCATGGCCCGCGCGGTGACCAGCCCCACCCGCAGCCCGGTGTACGGGCCCGGGCCCACGCCCACGGCGATCGCGCTGAGGTCGGCGGGGGCGGCCCCGGCCTCCGCCATCACGTCGGCGATGGCGGGGGTGAGCAGTTCCGCGTGCCTGCGCCGGTCGACACCGTCCGCCGAGCCGCGGGGCCGCACGCCCTCGCCCGGCGACCACTCGTACAAGGCGACGGTGACCGCGGCCGTCGCGGTGTCGAAAGCCAAGACCAGCACGGATGGAAAGCGTACTGTAGGCGCCGCGTGACCGGATCGCGTCGCGGGACGCGCAGTGCTCCGGCCTCAGCGCGAGCCGAGGGCTCCCACGACGCTCTTGGCGGCCTCGGTGGCGCCGCCCACCGCGCTGTCGGCATTGAGGGGCTTGCCGCCGTTGCCGCCCGAATAGTGGATGGTGACCAGGACGTTGACCACGCGGATGTTGGCGATGGCCTCGCCGGAGCCCTGGGACTCGTCCACGCTGTAGACGACATAGCCCTCGTCGCCGACGCCCTGTATCGGCGCCTTCTCGGTCAGCTCCTGCCCGGCGAGCAGGGACTTGCCGGACTCGTCAGCCTTGCGCTCGTTGTCGAACACACCGCGCGCGACATCGGTGGGGGTCTGGTTCGGCCCCCCTTCGATGGCGCGCAGCTCGACGGTGAGCTGCCGCTTGTTGTCGCCGGTGTAGGCGCCCCAGACGCACTGGTTCCGCCGGTCGCTGCTCTGGTAGTTGTCGGCGCGGGTGCGGTCGGCCTTGGGCGCCAGCTTGTCGGCCACCTGCTTGTTCAGCAGCTCGCAGGCGTCGGGGACGATGGAGCGCTCGGCCTTGGAGGTCGGGGAGCTCCCGGCGGTGGCGGTTCCCACCTGCCCGGCGTCGTCGCCGCCCGAGCCGACCCCGCCGAGGAGGACGAAGGCGGCCAGCACGCTGGCGCCGACGGCCCCCACGACACCCGCCAGGATGAACGGGAGCCTCTTACGCCCGGTCCTGCGTTCGCGCACGATGCGGTGGCTTCCCGTGCCCGTCCGGTACCCGCCGCTGCTGGGCGACCTGCGGGGCGGAGGCTGGTTACGCCGGTAGTCGCCGCTGGTGGAGCCGTACTCGGCGCCGCGAAGCCCGTAGTCCCCGCTGCCGCCGCCCTGGGGACGGTACGTGTCGCCGCGCGAACCGTACGCGCCGCTGCCGCTCACGCCGTAGCCACCGCTCTCCCGGCTTCTGTACGCACCGCCGCCCGTGCTGTACTCGCCCGAGCCGTAGCCACCCGAGCTGTAGCCACCCGAGCCGCCGGATCCGGCCGGGTAGCCGCCGGAGCCGTATCCGCCCGTGGTGTAACCACCGGAGCCGTAGCCGCCGCCCGTGCGGGTGGGGTCCTGGTCACGGTCGGGCGCGCCGTAGTCGGCGGGGAGGTAGCCGCCTCTCACCGTGCGGTACTCGCCACTTCTCGGGTCGTACTCCTTCCCACTGGAGGGTCTGTATCCGTAGTCGCCGCTTTCCGTAGGGTAACCGCCGCTCTGCCGGTTCCGGTCGGCCTCCCAGCCGGGGCCGTCTGTCCGCTGACCTCCGCCGCGATGGTTACCGCTCACCGGAACCCTCCGAGGGAAAGCTGATATGCCTTGAAGGTGAGGTTCGTTCGGCAAAGAGTATGTCATCCCGCCGTAATGTGAGATCCCCCAGGCTTAGGGTAAAAACACGAAAGATTCTCGTGTCGGGTGAGTCGCGGGGTGTCAAGCGAGCTCGGCGGGCAGTCCGGACCAGCGTTCGCCGACCCCGATGATCTTTAGTTCGCGGGTCTCCGAAGCGTCGTCGCCGCGCTCAATGATCACTTCCAGCCGGCCGTCGGCGAGCCCTTCCGCCAGCCCCCGGCCCCATTCCACGACCGTCACCGAATCCTCGGCGATGGCGTCGAGATCGAGGTCGTCGAGTTCGGCGAAACCGCCCAGCCGGTAGGCGTCCGCGTGGACCAGCGCGGGCCCGTCCGCCAGCGGAGGGTGCACCCGCGCGATGACGAAGGTGGGCGAGGTGATCGGCCCGCGCACCTTCAGCCCCTCGGCGATACCCTGCGTAAGTGTGGTCTTACCGGCCCCCAGGTCGCCGGTGAGCACCAGGAGGTCCCCGGCGCGCAGCAGGGCCCCGAGACGGGCGCCGAGCGACCGCATGCCGGCCGCCGTGGGCACTTCGAGGTGGATCTCCACGCTCTTGTGCGGGGTCTCGTCCGCGGCCTTGTGCTCGCTCCGCTCCTGCCTCATCTCGCTCATTTCCCGGCCGCCCGTCCATGGCCGCCGTTCCGCCGGAACGCGGCACGCATGCCGAGCGCGGCATCCCCCGCACCATGCGAGTTCCCGGTGCCGCACGGCCGCATCAGGACGAGCATTTTCTTCCCTTTCCTCCGGCTTCCTCGGACTTCCTTGGGCTTATGGAACTTTGTTGCGGTTCAACGGCGTCACCCGGAAACGCCTTTCGTATCCGGAACCGCCCCTGCCGCTCCCTCACCGCGGCGGCATAGGCGAAATCGCCGATCGACCGCGCGCTTCCAGTACATGCGATCAGGGGCCCGAGCGCGAATCGAGGGTCAGGCGGAGCGTTCCTCACGTCCCGCGCGGATCCGGTCGACCAGCCGCCGCAGGCCGCCGGTCACCACGCCCGGGTACTCCAGCGGGAGCACGTGACCGGCGTCGCCGACCTCGACGTACTCGGCGTCCGGCAGAGCCTCGGCGATGTTCCGGCCGTGCTCGGGCGGGGTCAGCCGGTCCTCGCCGCCGGACACCACCAGCACGGGCACCCGGCCCAGCGTCTCCAGCGCGTCCAGCTTGTCGTGGGCGATCAGCGCCGGATAGAACTCGGCGATCACGTCGATCGGGGTGGCCCTGATCATCTGCTCCAGGAAGTCCACCACGGTCGGGCTCACCCGCCGGTCGGCGAAGGCCATCCGGCGGGTGACGATGAAGGCCAGGTCGGCGCCCAGCGCGCGGGCGCGGTCCACCAGGTCGGCACGGCGGCCCAGGCCGCGCAGCGTGCCCGGCGCCAGCGGCCGCAGCACCTTGGCCAGCACCATCGGCAGGCCCAGCGTCATCTCGGTCAGGTTGCCGCACGAGGTGTTGACCAGCGCGACGCCCACGACGCGGGGGCCGTCGCGCCCCGCCTCGAACACCTCGGGATGCCGGTCGGCCAGCGCCATGATCGACATGCCGCCCATCGAGTGGCCCACCAGCACGACCTCGCCGCCGGGACGGACGGTGGCGCGCAGCACCGCGTACAGGTCCTCGCCGGTCTGCTCGATCGTGGCGTGGGTGGGCTTGCTGCGCCCGGAACGGCCGTGGCTGCGCTGGTCCCAGAACACCAGCCTGGGCCGCCCGCGACCGGCCTGCCTCCTGCCGCGCGCGCCGTCCCCGCCGCCCGGCACCGTGCTGTCGAGCGAGTACCGCAGGTCGCGGCGCTGGAAGTGCCAGGTGTCCTGGTTGAGCGCGTAGCCGTGGCTGAACACGATCGTCAGCCGATCCCCCGGAGGCGGACCCCCGGACCCACCGGACCCGCCGGGCTTCGTCCCGAGAGCGGTGAGAGGCGCGTCGTCGGGCTCGTCGATCTCCACGTGCAGCGGGACCCCGTCGTCGGCCAGCACGGTGAGCGCGTTTCCGCGCAGTTGGCCGAACGGCTCGTCGGCGTCCGGGTCGGGACGCAGCCTGACCCGGCCCACCGCCAGCCGGCGGAGCCCCACGGCGGCGCCGATCCCGGCCGCGCCGACGCCCGCGACCGCCCCGGCGATGCCGATCCTGCGCCCGCGCTTGCTAACCATCCACGCTCCCTGTTCCCACGCTCCCGGGCTCCGCGTTCCCAGGCTTCGCGCTCCTGGGGGGACCGGCCCCGGGACCCCCCGTGTACACCCGGGGCACCCGTGACCCGATGCGCGTGACGATCTCATACGAGATCGTTCCCAGCGCGTCCGCCCACTCCTGAGCGGTCGGCTCGCCGCGCTCGCCCGTCCCGAACAGGACGATCTCGTCCCCGGCGGCCAGCGTGTCGTCGCCGAGGTCGATCATGAACTGGTCCATGCAGACCCGGCCGGCGATCCGGCGCCGCCGCCCGGCGGCCAGCACCTCCAACACGTTCGACCCGTGCCGGGGGATGCCGTCGCCGTAGCCGGCCGGGACGAGCGCCAGGTTGGTGCCACGGCCGGTGACGTAGGTATGGCCGTAGGAGACGCCGCTGCCCTCAGGGACGCGCTTGAGCAGCGCCGCACCCGCGACCAGCGTCATGGCGGGACGGAGCCCGAACGTGCCCTCGCGCGGCACCGGGGTCAGCCCGTACACGGCGATCCCGGGACGCACCAGGTCGAACCGCGCCTCGGGGATCATCAGCGTGGCGGCGGAGTTGGACAGGTGCCGCACCTCGGGACGGATCCCGGCCTTCTCGGCGTGCTCCACCATCTCCTGGAACGCCGAGAGCTGGCGCCCGATGGACGGATGGCCCGGCTCGTCGGCGCAGGCGAAGTGCGACATCAGGCCCACGACCCGCAGCAGGCCCTCGGCCTCGGCCGCCAGCGCCGCGTCCACCAGGGCGGGCCAGTCCTCGCCGGTGGCGCCGCCCCGTGACATCCCCGTGTCGGCCTTGAGGTGGATCCGCGCGGGAACGCCCGTTCGGCGTGCGGCCTCCGCGATCTCCTTGACCAGCCACGGCGCGCCCGCGGCCAGGTCGAGCCCGGCTTGGACGCCCTTGCCGTAGGGTTCCCCCGGCACGCCCAGGCAGACCAGCGTCCGCACGCCGCTGCGCCCGGCGAGCCCGGCCTCGTGAAGTTCCAGCCCTTCGGCGAGCTTGGCGACCCCCAGCCAGGTGGCGCCTCCCGCCAGCGCGGCGCGGGCGGCGGGCACCAGCCCGTGTCCGTACCCTTCGGCCTTCACCATGGCCATGACCTCGGCACCGGCGGCCCGGTCGCGCAGCAGCGCGACGTTGTCGCCGATCGCGCCGAGGTCGACGCGTGCCTCCGCAGGACTGCTCATGGTCACCAAGTGTGCCGCCTCCGTGCCGTGATCGCGCCTGGTCACGCGCGGCAGGGCCCATCCCACGGGATTTCTTTCCCTTTTGGACGCAAGCGTCCGCTATGGGGTTCGCCAGGCTTGCTTCACCCTCTGTCACCAGATCGCGCGGAAGGCGGCGGGCAGCGCCTCGATGACGTCATACGCGCTGATCGGCGCCTCGGCGGCGCGCCCGTCCGTCCCCTTGCCCGTGAACGGCGGGGACGGCAGGAACGGCGCGGACGGCCCGGCCACCGCGGGCGGTCCGGCGGTGGCGATGCGCCCGGCGAGCCCGTGCAGGTACGCCCCGGCGGCCGCGGCGTCCAGCGGCGCCATCCCGCCCGCCAGCAGCGCCCCGATCAGGCCGGAAAGGACGTCGCCCGTCCCCGCGGTGGCCAGCCACGGCGTGCCGGTCGGGTTCACCCGGACCGGGCGGTCCACCTCGGCCACCAGCGTCGTCGAACCCTTGAGCAGCACGGTGGCGGGCAGCTCCGACGCGGCGCGGCGCACGTGCTCCAGCCGCCGCGCCTCGATCGCCTCCCGGTCCGCGTCGATCAGCCGGGACAGCTCGCCCGCGTGCGGGGTCAGCACGGTCGGGGACGGGCGGCGCAGCAGCTCACGGCGGCGGGCCACGATGGTCAGCCCGTCGGCGTCCACCAGGACGGGCAGGTCCGTGGCGAGCACGGCCTCGACCAGCGACTCGGCCCCCTCGCCCGTCCCGAGGCCGGGGCCCACCACCCACGCCTGCACCCGCCCGATCTTCCCCAGCGCGTCCGGCTTGGGCTCGATCACCGTGGTCACGGCCTCCGGCCAGCGGTGCCGTACCAGCTCCACCGCGTGCGGGACGGACGCGAACCGCACCATGCCCGCGCCCCCGTGCACGGCGCCTCCCGTGCACAGGACGGCGGCGCCCGTGAGGCCCTCGCCGCCCGCCAGGATGCCCACGACGCCGCGCCGGTACTTGTCCGACTCGGAACGCGGCTCGGGAGGCTGGACGTCCTCGGGCCAGGCGGCCACCACGTCCGGGTCGCTCAGGTGGGGTCCCAGACCGATGTCGACCAGCTTCACCACGCCGCAGTGCGCCGCGCCCGGGTCGATCAGCAGGCCGGGCTTGTGGGTGCCGAAGGTGACGGTGACGTCGGCGCGCACGGCCGCGCCGTCCACCCGTCCCGTGCCGGCGTCGACACCGCTGGGCACGTCGCAGGCCACGACGGTCGCGGTGGACGCCGAGGCGAGCTTGGCCAGCGTGGCGTGCGGCTCGCGCAGGGAACCCGACCCGCCGATCCCGGTCAGCCCGTCGATGACCAGGTCGGCGTCCGCGATCAGCTCGGCCGCCTCGGACTCGGGCGGCACCGCGCGGCCACCGGCCGCCTTCAGCGCGGCCAGCCCCTCCGGGTGGATCTTCGAACCGGCCGCCACCGCGTGGACCCGTGCCCCGCGGCGTGCCAGGCGCGCGCCCGCGTACAGGGTGTCGCCGCCGTTGTCGCCGCTGCCCACAAGGAGCACGACACGCGCGCCGTACACCTGGTCCAGCAGCCCGGCGCAGACGGCCGCGAGCCCGGCCGCGGCCCGCTGCATCAGGGTGCCCTCCGGCAGCCGCGCCATCAGCGCCCGCTCGGCCGCCCGAACCTTGCCGACCTCGTGCGCGTACCTCATCCGCCCTCCGTCCCCACGTCAGTCCACTCCCGAGTCTGCCCAGGTCATCCCGGTCATCCCGTCTCGGCGACCACGATGGCGGTGGCGATGCCGCCGTCATGGCTGAGCGAGACGTGCCAGCGGGTGACGCCGCGTTCGGCGGCCGCGGCAGCGACCGTCCCGGTGACGCTCAGCGTCGGACGGCCGTCGCCGGCCCGTCCGATCTCGGCGTCGGTCCACTGCAACCCGCGCGGCGCGCCCAGCGCCTTGGCCAGCGCCTCCTTGGCGGCGAACCTGGCGGCCAGCGAGCGCCCGGCCAGGTCACGCTCCACCTCGGTGAACAGACGTCCCCGCAGCCCCGGGGTGCGCTCCAGCGCACGTTCGAACCTGGCGATGTCCACGACGTCGATGCCCACACCCACGATCACCCGTCCAGAATCCCACGGCGGCACCCTCCGTCCCCTCGCACCCGCCGGCCAATCCGCCGTGCCGCGCCTGACCTGGCGCGACCACGCGATCCCTGTCGCTCGGAATACAGTGGCGTTCCGATCGAATACCCGCGCGCGCAGGTTGCCGTGCAAGTTACGGTTTCCTCTACACGGGCGATCCCGTACCCCACAGTTTTGAAGAATCCCCATCGGAGAGCCTTAGCCCGCCGCGGCGTCGCAATGGCGCGGGCCGCGCGGGAAGGGCTCGGCAGGGGTGGAGAGGCCGCAGCGATGAGCGCATCCCCCCGTCCCTCCGTCCGGCAGCGCCGGCTCGCCGCCGAACTGCGCCGGATGCGCGAGCAGAACGGGCTGACCGGAGACGAGGTCGCCGACCGCCTCGCCTGGTCGACCGCCAAGGTGAGCCGGATCGAGAACGCCCGCACCGGCGCCAAGATCGCCGATGTGCGGCTGCTGCTCGACCTGTACGAGGTGGAGGGCCCGCGCCGGGAGGAGATCATCGCGCTGGCCCGGGACGCGGCCGAACGCGGCTGGTGGGAGGAGTATCGCGACCTCATCGGCGGCTACCCGGACTACATCGCCATGGAGGACGAGGCGAGCCTGATCCGGCAGTGGGAGACGCACATCATCCCGGGGCTGCTGCAGACCGAGGCGTACGCCCGCACGGTCGTGTCCGGCTACAACACCATCGCGGCGACCCCGCCGCGCGAGATCGACCGGCGGGTCGAGGTGCGGATGCGGCGCCAGGGCATCCTGCACCGCGTCCCCGACCCGGCGGAATTGTGGGTCATCATCGACGAATCCGTGCTCTGGCGACTGGTCGGGGATAATTCGGTCATGCTGGATCAGATGCGGCATCTGACCACCATTATGCAGTTGCCCAATGTACGGCTCCAGGTATTCCCAATGAATGCGCCACACCCACTCATGGAGGGCTCTTTCACGCTGCTTGAGTTCGCTGCTTCCCATGACGTCACGTTCCCCGATATCGTGCATACCGAGAGTCTGGCGGTAAGCCATTTCGAGGACGAGATGACCACCCATCTCTTCCGTCTCGCCCACGACACATTGGCCGAGGCGGCGCTGGGTGCCGCCGAGTCCCGGGACTTCATCGCGGAGATTCTCAACGCATGGCAGGAACAAGTATCGAATCGCAGCCACTGAACTAAAGGATGTCGCGTGGCCTCCGCTGAAACCGACCCGATCTCCTGGCGCAAGAGCAGCCGTTGCGCCGCCAACGGCTCCTGCGTCGAAATCGCCGCACTTGCCCCGTCACGGGCGATCGCCGCCCGTGACGCCACGTACGGCGACGCAAGCCCGGTCCTGCTGTTCTCCACCGGGGAATGGCGCTCGTTCACCGACCGGATCAAGCGAGGGGATCTCGAACCGTCCTCCTGAGGACACGCTGGGCCCGGGCCGGAACCTCCGCCCGGGCCTTCGTCATGTCCGGGGGCATGCTGCCGGGGGGCATGGTGCCGGGGCCGTGGTGTCCGGCCGGTCACCCACCCCGGCATGGCGCGCCAGTATGCGGTGGCGGGCAGGTCAGCCGACTCGTGACCTTTAATGGCGTTTGGAGGCATTTGGCGTCGGCCACACCGCGGTGGCCGCAGGGTGGCCACACGGCGGCCGGCACCGTGGCCGGCACGGTGGCCACGGCGTACCGGCCATGGCGCGCCGGGCCACGGCGAGGAGATCGGATGCTCACCGACGGGACGAGCGGGCACGGCTGGCGGCGGAGCAGACGCTGCCAGACCAACAACGGCTGCGTGGAGGTCGCCCGGGCGGAGGCTCCCACCGGACCCCTGATCGCGATCAGGGACGGGACGCTGCCCGCCGCCGGCGCCCTGGTGCTGGAACCCGGCGCGTGGCGCGCCCTGCTGCACCGGCTCAAAGCAGGCGACTCGGACATGCCCGAACGCGGCGCCTGACCCGGGGCCGTCAGGGCGACCCGCACGCGCCCGGCGACCGTCCGCACGGCGTACGCGGGCGGCGATCCGCGCGCCCCGCTACTCGACCGTGACGGACTTGGCCAGGTTGCGCGGCTGGTCGACGTCGTGTCCCTTGGCGGTGGCCAGCTCGCAGGCGAACACCTGGAGCGGCACCGTGGTCACCAAGGGCTGGAGCAGCGTCGGCACGGCCGGGACGGCGATCAGCGTGTCGGCGTAGGGCTCGACCGAGGTGTCGCCCTCCTCGGCGATCACGATGGTGCGGGCGCCACGGGCCCGGATCTCCTGGATATTGGACACGATCTTGTCGTGCAGCACGTCCCGCGCGCGCGGCGGGACCACCACCACGACCGGCAGGCCCTCCTCGATCAGCGCGATCGGGCCGTGCTTGAGCTCACCCGCCGCGAAGCCCTCGGCGTGCATGTACGCCAGCTCCTTGAGCTTCAGCGCGCCCTCAAGGGCCACGGGGAAGCCCACGTGCCGTCCCAGGAACAGCACGCAGCGCTCGCCCGCCAGCGACCGGGCCAGCTCCCGGACGGGCTCCATGGTCTCCAGGACCTTGTCCACCTTCTCCGGCATCTGCGCCAGGAGCTGGATCATGGCGAACACCTCGTCGCCCCACTTGGTGCCGCGCACCTGCGCCAGGTACAGCGCGATCAGGTACACCGCCACGAGCTGGGTGAGGAACGCCTTGGTGGACGCGACGGCGATCTCCGGCCCCGCGTGGGTGTACAGGACGCCGTCGCACTCGCGCGGCAGCGTGGAGCCGTTGACGTTGCAGATGCCCAGCACCTTGGCGTGCTGCTCGCGGGCGTGCCGGACCGCCATCAGCGTGTCCATCGTCTCCCCCGACTGGGAGATCGCGATGACCAGCGTGGAGCGGTTCAGGATCGGGTCGCGGTAGCGGAACTCGTGCGCCAGCTCCACCTCGCAGGGCAGCCCGGCCCAGTGCTCGATGGCGTACTTGGCGATCAGCCCGGCGTGGTTGGCGGTGCCGCAGGCCACGATGATGACCTTGTCGACCTCGCGGAGCTCCTGGTCGGGCATCCGCATCTCGTCCAGGATCAGCCGGCCGTCGGTGCCGATCCGGCCGAGCAGGGTGTCGGCGACCGCCCGCGGCTGCTCGGCGATCTCCTTGAGCATGAAGTAGTCGTAGCCGCCCTTCTCCGCGGCCGACACGTCCCAGTCGACGTGGTACTCCTTCACCTCGGCGGGACGCCCGGCGAAGTCGGTGACCACCACCCCGTTGGGACGCAGCTCCACCACCTGGTCCTGGCCCAGCTCGATCGCGTCGCGGGTGTGGGCGATGAACGCGGCCACGTCGCTGGCCAGGAAGTTCTCGCCCTTCCCCAGGCCGACCACCAGCGGTGAGTTGCGGCGGGCGCCCACCACCAGGTCGGTGTCGCCGGTGTGGACGGCCACCAGGGTGAAGGCCCCCTCCAGGCGCCGACACACGCGCCGCATGGCGTCGGGAAGCCCGCCGCCCCGCTTCAGCTCGTCCTCCAGCAGGTGCGCGACGGCCTCGGTGTCGGTGTCGGAGCGCAGCTTGTGACCGGCCTCCTCCAGCTCGGCCCGCAGCCTGGCGAAGTTCTCGATGATCCCGTTGTGGATGACCGCGACCGTCCCCGTGCAGTCGGTGTGCGGGTGCGCGTTGCGGTCGTTCGGCGGGCCGTGCGTGGCCCAGCGGGTGTGCCCCATCCCGGTGGTGCCGGCGGGCGGAGGCTCCTCTTCGAGCGCGTTGCGCAGGTTGACCAGCTTCCCCGCACGCTTGGCCGTGGTCAGCCTCCCGTCGGCCAGGACGGCCACCCCGGCCGAGTCGTAGCCGCGGTACTCCAGCCGCGCCAGCCCTTCGACCACGACGTCCAATGCCGGCTTGGCGCCGACGTACCCAACGATTCCGCACATGGGGGCAAGCCTATGCGGTCGCCTTCCCGGGCCCCACCTTCATCCACCGTAGAGGCGTGGCTATAGCGTGAACGACCGCGGAAGCGCCGGTATACGCGTGAGACCGGTGATTACTGTTCAACCATGACGAGCGGATGGAACAGCGTGTCTGGTCCTCACAGCGTTCCCAGCCCCTACGTGGAACTCTCCCGCGACGCCTGGCGCGCGCTCCGGGAGAACACCCCGCTGCCGCTGACACCGGGCGAGCTGGACGCGTTGCGCGGCCTCCGTGACCCGATCGACATCACCGAGGTCGAGGAGGTCTACCTGCCGCTGTCCCGGCTGCTCAACCTGTTCTTCCTGGCCGAGGGCGGCCTGCGGGACACCGTCGGGACGTTTCTGGGGGAACGGGTGGAGCCCACCCCGTTCATCATCGGCGTGGCGGGCAGCGTCGCGGTCGGCAAGTCCACCACGTCCCGGCTGCTGCGGACCCTGCTGGCGCGCTGGCCCGAGCACCCCACCGTGGAACTCGTCACCACCGACAGCTTCCTGTACCCCAACCGGATCCTGACCGAGCGCGGGATCATGGACAGGAAGGGCTTCCCCGAGTCCTACGACCGGCGGGCGCTGGTGCGGTTCGTCTCGTCGATCAAGGCGGGGGCGCCCGAGCACGAGATCCCGGTCTACTCGCACCTGGAGTACGACATCGTCCCGGGCGCGTCGCAGGTGGTGCGGCGCCCCGACATCCTGATCGTGGAGGGCCTCAACGTCCTCCAGGCGCCGCCGCCCGGACAGCTCGGCGTGTCGGACTTCTTCGACTTCTCGATCTATGTCGACGCGCGGGTCGAGGACATCCGCCAATGGTACATCGACCGGCTGTTCGCCCTGCGCCGCACCGCGTTCACCGACCCCCGGTCGTACTTCCACAAGTACGCGCACGAGCTGGACGAGGACGAGACGGCCGCGTTCGCGCAGCGGATCTGGCGGGATGTCAACGAGATCAACCTGGTGTCGAACATCCTGCCGACCAGGGCCCGCGCCACCCTCGTCCTGCACAAGGCCCGCGACCACAGTGTCCAGCGATTTCGGCTCCGGCGGATCTGACCCGTCCTGTCGGGCCCGTGTCCTAGGGTTCCGGGCCATGGACTCCCTTCCCGAGCCTCTGCTCGATCCGCCCTGGAAGAAGGCCGCCAGGCGGGCGCAGCGTGTCGTCCCCGGCCTCGAACCACCGTCCGGCCTGGCCGTCGCCTGGGCGCCGGGGCAGCGGCAGCGGTGGCAGGCGGTATCGGTCTCTCGCTCCACCTACAAGACAACGCGGGCGATGTGGTCCAGCTGGGTCACCGGGTCAACCCGCGCGTCCCCTGGCACGTCCTACGCGCCTCACCGGCCTCACTCGGCGCTGGCCACCGACAGGGAGCGCAGCCGTACCACGGCGAGCAGCGCGCCGGCGACCGTCACCAGCGCCAGCAGCGGGACCGCCACGCCCAGGTCGACCGTCGAGGTGACGTCCGCGGCGCCGGTCAGCGCGTCGGTCACCGACAGCGCCCACTGCTGGACGGACGCCGACCTGGCGCCCGGCGCGAAGTTGCCCAGCAGGCTCTCCCACACCAGCGCGTACAGCAGCCCGACCGTGACGGCGTTCCGGCTGACCACACCGAGCGCCACGAAGATCGCGGCGTAGGCGATGCCGCCCACCAGCACGCCCACCGTGAACGCCGAGGCCAGTCCCTCGGCCGTCCCGATCAGCAGCAGCCCGGCCACCAGGGTCGGCAGCACCGCGAACACCACGACCAGCCCGATCGCCACCGCCAGCTTGGTCAGCACGATCACCTGCCGCGGCACGGGCTTGGTCAGCACGTACATGATCTGGCCGTCGTCGATCTCCGGGCCGATCACCCCGGTCCCCGCGATCAGCGCCAGCAGCGGCAGCAGGGTCATCAGCGCGATGCGCTGCAGGACGGTGACCGACACCTCCATGTCGGCGATCCCGGTGGCGCGCAGGATCCCCGCCAGCACCAGCATCAACGCCGGCAGCCCCAGCAGGATCAGCGCCCGCCGCCGCCCCAGCATCGACCGAAGCGTGATCATCGCGATCGTCGAGTTCATGCTCTCCCCGCCTCGTTCACTGCGCTTCCCGGTCCCCGGCGGCCGTTCATCGGGCCACCAGGTAGGAGAAGACGCTTTCGAGGGACTCGTCGGAGGGCGAGACCTCCCACAGCCGGACGCCGGCGTCGCGGGCCAGCCGTGGCAGGAGCCAGGTGAACCGCTGGAAGTCGACCGCCTCCACGCGCAGGCCCTTCTCGGTGAGCTGGACGCTGCGCGCCGAGCCGTCCGCGATGACGGCGGCGGCCAGCCGGCGGTCGTCGCCGGAGCGCACCATGAAGATGTGCGGGCGGTCCGTCATCAGCCGGCGGATCTTGCGGAAGTCGCCGGAGGCGGCGTGCCGGCCCGCCACGACCACCTCGATGTGCTGGGCCAGCCGCTCCACCTCCTCCAGGATGTGCGAGCTGAACAGGATGGTCCGGCCCTCGGCGGCCATCCGGCGGATCAGCTCCATGAGCTGGAGGCGCTGCCGCGGGTCCATCCCGTTGAACGGCTCGTCCAGCAGCAGCACCGGCGGATCGTGGACCAGGGCGGACGCCATCTTGATCCGCTGCTTCATGCCCTTGGAGTAGCCGCCGATCGTGCGGCCGGCCGCGTAGTCCATCTCCACCAGCGCGATCGCCCGCCGCGCCGCCCCGGCCGGGTCGGGCAGCCTGTGCAGCTTGGCCATCGCCAGGATGAACTGCCACCCGGTGAGGAAGTCGTAGGCGGTCTCACGCTCGGGCACCAGGCCGAGCCGCCGGTAGACGTCCGGGTTCTTCCAGATCGGCGCGCCGTCCAGGGTGACCGTCCCGGACGAGGGGGGCAGGAAGCCGCCCATCATGTGGATCAGCGTCGACTTGCCCGCGCCGTTCGGCCCCAGCAGGCCCGTCACGCCCGGCCCGATCGTCATCGAGATCCCGTTGACCGCCACCACGTTCCCGTACCAGCGGGACACGCCCTCCAGCCGGAGTTCGGCCGTGCCGCCCCCAGGGGAGGGCTTCCGGAAGTTTTGAACGGCCTCGCCGCTGCTCATGAAAGCCCCGCCTTCCGGAACCGCGCGTACAGGACGGCGACCGAGCCGGCCGCCAGGCCCAGGCACATCGCCAGCGCCACCAGTCCGCCGGGCAGCCCGGGCGCGATGGCGATCGAGGAGCTCTGCGCGCCCAGCAGCCGCACCTGGACGATGTCGACCAGGTTGAACGGCGCGAACAGCCCGGCCCAGCCCGCCAGGGACCAGTTGGACTCCATCTCCGCGAGCCCCTGAATGATCGCGACGAAGGCCGCGGTGACCAGGTACACGGCGATGACGGCCGCGACGCCGAACCCGCGGCGTGGCGTGAACGCCGCGACCACCAGCCCGATCGCCCCCAGCACCAGCGCGTACAGGGCGCAGCCGACCAGCGCGGTGAGAAAGCGCACGAGCTGCTCGCCCGGGTCGGGCGCGCTGGTCACCAGGCCGCCCGCGTACAGGACGGTGATCGGCACCGCCATCAGCGCGAACAGCGCCGTCACCATGGCGCCCAGCTTGGCCAGGACGAAGTCCAGATGGCCCACCGGGCGGGAGAAGTACAGCGGGATCACGTGGAAGCGCAGCTCCCGCGAGGCCAGCACCGGCGCCTGGGTGGCCATGAAGATCGCGATGATCGCCTGGAGGGTCGGCGCGTACGAGGCGTAGCGCATCAGCGTCTCCGCCTCCTTGGTGAGCGCGAACGCCGCCACCGAGCCCGCGGCGGGCAACAGCATGATCGCGGCCAGGAGGAACGGCATCACCTTCGCCCGCGCCGGTCGGCCGAGACCGTAGGCGGCCCGCAGGTTGTGCAGGTACAGCGACCGCGTCATGTACGCGCGGCCCAGCCTGCGGCCCTCGTAGTGCCGGTAGCCGATGTCGTGGATCGTGCTGACGCTCATCGCGGAGCCCCCTGAGGCGCGTAGTCCACGGGAGGCGGCGGCGCTCCCCCGCCCTCCGGGCCGGGCGGCCCGGTGGCGAAGACCTCCTCGATGCGGTGCCTGCGCTGCTCCATGCGGACCAGCCGCAGCTCCAGCTCGGCCACGGTGTCGCGGATGAGGTCGTAGGTGGACTCCCCGGCGATGTCGACGAGCAGGAACCGTCCCTCGGGACGCACCGAGAGGCCCGCGTCGTACAGCCGCTGCCCGAGCGCGTCGCGCCCCTCGTCGACCTCGACGGTCAGGACGCCGCTCGCCGTGGTGTACGCCTCGACCGCCTGGGACCGCAGCAGCCGGCCGCCATCGATGATCACCACATGGTCGCAGACGCGTTCGAGCTCGCCCAGCAGGTGGGAGGTGACCAGCACGCTGATGCCGAACTCGGTGCCGATCCTGCGGATCAGGTCGAGCATCTCGTCGCGGCCGGCCGGGTCGAGCCCGTTGGTGGGCTCGTCCAGGAAGATCAGCTGTGGGTCGTGGACGAGGGCCTGCGCCAGCTTGACCCGCTGCCGCATGCCGGTGGAGTAGCCGCCGATGGGACGGTAGCGCTCCTCGTACAGGCCCACGTGCCGCAGCGTGTCGGCGGCGCGCTCGCGGGCGGCGGTCGGCGGCAGCCCGCACATCCGCGCCATGTGGACGACGAACTCGGTGGCCGAGACGTCGGGCGGCAGGCACTCGTACTCGGGCATGAACCCGACCCGCTCCCGGATCGCCTCGCCCTCGCGGGCGATGTCCAGGCCCAGGACGGACGCGCGGCCCGAGGTGGGCGGCAGCAGCCCGAGCAGGATCTTGATGAGCGTGGACTTGCCCGCCCCGTTGGCCCCGACCAGGCCGACGACGCCGGGCTCCACGGCCACGGAGAGGGCGTCCAGCGCGGTCACCCGGGGGAACCGCATCGTCAGCGCGTCGGTCGCGATGATCGGCATGTTATGAACCTAGTCCCCTGCCGGCACCCAGACGTCCCTCTGGAGAGCCATGACGCCTCGGGAACATCCCCTTCCTTCGGAGGAACAGCGTCCATATCCATCGTTGCAGGAGGAGCGTGAGCGTGCCCGCGATGATCATGCCGGCCACGTTGACGCCCAGTTGCAGTAGCGACCCGGTGACCTCGGTGCCGTGCTCCAGCGCCAGCGCCACCCCCAGGTTCCCCGCGGCGGGGACGGTGGTCACCGAGATGAACACGCCCACGAGCGCCGACGACTTGCCCGAGGTCAGCGACAGCACGCCGCCCACGCCCGCCAGCAGCGCCACGATGAACGACCACCGGTCGGGACTGTAGATGAACGCGGTCATGGGACGCGACTCCGGCAGCCGGTCGAACTCGATCACCCCGATCCAGCGGGAGACCAGCGCGCAGACGTAGGTGACCAGGACGGCCAGCATGAACCCGACGACCAGTGTGCGCAAAGCGACCAGGATCCGGCGGCCATGGCCGTGCAGCAGGCCGTAGCAGATCGCGGCGATCGCGCCGAACTCCGGGCCGAGCACCATCGCGCCGACCACCAGCACCGGCGAGTCGATCAGCGCGGCGATCCCGGCCAGTTGCGTGGCCAGCACCAGGAACACCAGGAACGACCAGGTCATCCTGCTGTCGTCCTCGGTGCGCCGCTCCAGTTCCTCCCAGACCACCGCGTCGTCGCCGTGGCCGGGCGCGCGCAGCTCGGCCGCCTCGGCGCCGCTGGACAGCGACAGGTCGATGTGCTCGAACGAGATCGCCCCGTCCCGTTCGATGCCCAGGCCCTGCAACTCCTCGATGACCTCGTTCGCCGACTCGCGCGCGATGTCCGCGGTGACCAGGTCGCCACGGGGGGACCGGGCCGCGCCCGGCAGGACGACGACGTTGGTGGCGCCCGTGCAGCCCGCGAGGACGGCGCAGACCGCGTCGGTACGGTCCTCCGGCACGATCGCTCTCAAGTGCAGCATCCCCACATGGTGCCGCATCGCGGACCGCGCCCCATCAGTAAAGTCCGGCAAAGCGGGGACAATGCGACGGTACAGATGAAGGCGGGTGAAGGCATGCCGTGGCCCAGGGCGACGACGGCCGTCCTGCTGGCACTCGCCACGGGCGTGGCCGGGTGCAGCGTGGAGGTGGGCCTGTCGGACGATCCCTCAGCGGGAGCCGCGTCCCCACGGGTGTCGTCCACCGCGCGTTCGGTCCGCGACCTGGAAAGCCTGCGGGTCGCGACGGAACGGCCCGGCGGCGGCTACGACCGCGACCGCTTCGGCACCCGCTGGAAGGACATCGACCGCAACGGCTGCGACCAGCGCAACGACGTCCTCGCCCGTGACCTGCGGGACGTACGCAAACGCGGGGACTGCGTCGTCGTCGCCGGGACGCTGCACGACCCCTACACGGGCAGGACGATCACCTTCGTCAAGTCCGACGCCGACGAGGTGCAGATCGACCACGTCTACCCGCTCGCGCTGGCCTGGCGGATGGGCGCCTCGGAGTGGGACGAGGACCGCCGCGAACGCTTCGCCAACGACCTCGACAACCTGCTCGCCGTATGGGGCGTCCCCAATCGCCAGAAGGGCGACTCCGGCCCCGGCGAGTGGAAGCCGCGCACGGCGTTCCAGTGCGACTACGCCGCCAGGTACGTCGCGGTCGCCAAGGAGTACGGGCTTCCCGTCACCCGCGCCGACCGCGACGCCCTGCGGGCCTTCACCGAGAGCTGCTGATCATCCGCCGGCGGCGCCGATCACTCGGTGATGTCGAGGCGGCCGACCTTCAGGTGCTTGATCTCGACCGTTCCCGCCTGCAGATGGTGGACGACCGCGCGCTTGACCACCAGCTTGCCGATGGCGACCGCGCCGACGGCCAGCGCTCCCAGCGCCATCGAGCCCAGCGCCAGCGACCCGAAGGCGTTGCCCGCCCGCACCGTGAACCCCGTGGCCGACGCCCCGGTGACCGTCGCCCCGGTCGCCCGCGCCCCCACGCCGCGTTCGGTACGGACCCGCGGCAGCGCCTTGCGCTTGCGCCCTTCCTCGGCTTGCCCGGCCTGCTCGGCCGTCTCGTTCGGCTCGTTCGACTCGCTGCTCATCTGATCACCCTATTCCCGGCTCGTTCCCCGTCAGGCGAGGACGGTACGGACGACCTCGGCCAAGCGGTCGGCGGTCGCGCTGGCCTGCTCCTCCGAGGCGGCCTCCACCATGACGCGGACCATGGGCTCGGTGCCGCTGGGACGGATCAGCACCCGCCCGTTGTCGCCCAGCTCCGCCTCCGCCTCGGCGACGGCCTTGGCCAGCTCCGGGGAGCCGCCCGCACGGGACTTGTCGACGCCCTTCACGTTCACCAGCACCTGCGGCAGCCGGGTCATCACCTTGGCCAGCTCGTCCAGCGGGCGCCCGCTGCGCGCCATCGCCGCGATCAGGTGCAGGCCGGTCAGGACGCCGTCGCCCGTCGTGGCATGGTCCAGCATGATCACGTGGCCGGACTGCTCGCCGCCGAAGACGAACCCGCCCTCCTTCATGGCCTCCAGCACGTACCGGTCGCCCACCGCCGTCTCCACGACGTCGATCCCCGCGCCACGCATCGCGATCTTGAAGCCGAGGTTGGACATCACGGTGGCCACGACGGTCTCACCGGTCAGCCGTCCCGACTCCCGCAGGTCCATCGCCAGGATCGCCATGATCTGGTCGCCGTCCACCGGCTCGCCGTCGGCGGTCACGGCCAGGCAGCGGTCGGCGTCGCCGTCGTTGGCGATGCCCACGTCCGCGCCGTGCTCGCGCACGGCCTTCTGCAGCGCCTCCAGGTGGGTGGATCCGCAGCCCGAGTTGATGTTGAGCCCGTCCGGGGCCGCGCCGATCGCGATCACATCGGCGCCGGCCCGGCGCAGCGCCTCGGGCGCCACGTCGGAGGACGCGCCGTTGGCACAGTCGACCACCACGCGCAACCCGTGCAGCGACACCGGCACCGTGCTCAGCAGGTGCGCCACATACTGCTCGACGGCGCCGTGCGCGTCCCTGACGCGGCCCACCAGGGACCCGGTGGGCGCGTCCCAGTCCTGGCCGAGCGTCCCCTCGATCCTGTCCTCGATCTCGTCCGGCAGCTTGTAGCCGCTGCGGTCGAAGAACTTGATGCCGTTGTCGGGAGCGGGATTGTGCGAGGCCGACAGCATCACGCCGAGGTCGGCGTCCAGTGCGTGGGTGAGGTACGCGACCGCCGGGGTCGGCAGCACCCCCAGCCGCAGCACCTCCACGCCCGCGCTGGCCAGCCCGGCCACCACCGCGGCCTCCAGGAACTCCCCCGAGGCGCGCGGGTCGCGCCCGACCACGGCCACGGGACGATGCCCCTCGAACGCGCCCGCCTCACCCAGGACCCGTGCCGCCGCGACGGACAGGTCCATGGCCAGCGGCGCGGTCAGATCGCGGTTGGCGAGCCCGCGCACCCCATCGGTCCCGAAGAGACGACCCACTGTTCAACTCCCGATACGAACAAGAGACCGCGGGACACCTCCGGAACGCCGGTTCGCCGGATCCACGCGGTCGAGCCCAGAGCGCGCCCCGTCCGGCGCGCGGTCGATCTTGTGCCCGTATCCGCGGCAAGCATGCCCGGTCGTCCCGGACGTCCTGGACGGACGGCGCGCGTCCACGGGTGACCCGACCGCAGGCGCGCGGGTGCGTCGCTTCGCGGTCGTCTGTCATGAAGGCCATGAAAGCAGCCGGACCCGGCCCGCATGGCGCTCTTCGCGTGGCCGGATGCCGCCGTACCGCGTGCAGAGGGCGCACGAGGCGTCCAGAGTGCACAGGGCAGACGGCGCACAGGGTGCACGGGGCGCACGGGCCATGCGGGAGCGGAGAGCGGGCCGGAAAGCGGACGAGCCGCCGCACCCTGCCGCCGGCCATGGGGACCGGCCGCGGAAACGCCATGGGGTGCGGCGGCTCGTACTGCGATCAACGCTTGCTGTACTGCGGAGCCTTACGGGCCTTCTTGAGACCGGCCTTCTTCCGCTCGGGCACCCGCGCGTCGCGGGTGAGGAAGCCGGCCTTCTTCAGCGCCGGGCGGTGCTCGATGTTGGCGAACTGGAGCGCCCGCGCGATGCCCAGCCGCAGCGCGCCGGCCTGGCCGGTGGTGCCACCGCCGTTCACCCGTGCCAGCACGTCGAACTGCCCCTCCAGGCCCAGCAGCACGAACGGCTCGTTCACGATCTGCTGGTGCACCTTGTTGGGGAAGTACTGGTCGAGGGTGCGGCCGTTGATGGTCCATTTGCCCTCGCCGGGGACGATCCGCACCCGGGCGATGGCCTGCTTGCGGCGTCCGGTGCCGGCGGCGGGGCCGGTCGCGACCGGCTGGCCCAGGTAGCCGGTGTCCGCGGCCTCCGGGGTCTCGGTGGTGTACTCCGACGGCGCGTCCTCGTACGAGTCGTACTCGACGCCCTCGGCGGACGTCTCGGCGGCGGGCTCGGTCACGGTTCTCCTTGGGGTCTTCTAGCCAGGGCGGCGGGCCCGGTGTCGTTCGTCGGGTGCCCCGGCGGCCACTGTTTCGAGTCCGGCCGCGCGCTCGCCGGCGCGGGCCGGTGCCACCGCGCGAACGGCGGCGGGATGTCGCTACTGCTTGATCTGGGTGATCTCGAACGGCACGGGCTTCTGCGCCTGGTGCGGGTGGTCCGGACCGGCGTAGACCTTGACCTTGCCGAACATCTTCCGGCCGAGGGAGTTCTTGGGCAGCATGCCCTTGATCGCCTTCTCCACGGCCCGCTCGGGGTGCTTGCGGATCAGGTCGGCGTAGGTCACCGAGCGGAGCCCGCCCGGGTAGCCCGAGTGCCGGTAGGCACGCTTCTGCTCGAGCTTGTTGCCGGACAGCGCCACCTTCTCGGCGTTGACGACGATGACGAAGTCACCGGTGTCGAGATGGGGCGCGTAGATCGGCTTGTGCTTACCCCGAAGCAGCTGCGCGACCTGACTGGCGAGCCGACCCAGCACGACATCGGTCGCGTCGATGACGTACCACTGACGCTGCACGTCAGTGGGCTTTGGGGTGTACGTGCGCACGGTCGTAGCCTTCGTTTCTCGTCGACTTTCTCAGCGGATTCCTGCTCGCGCCGATCAGAGGCTGATCCGACCAGGCGCTCCCGGGAGACCGGTGATCCGGATCCGCGCGAGCCGACGGACAGCCGACGACGGCTGACGACAGCCGACGACGCGGAGGACACCGGCGATTCGCGGCCCGCCCGAGGACAGGCGTCACCGCATACAGCAGTAGGTCAGCATACCCGGCCGCAGGGGCGCTGGGCAAAGTGAGCCGGGCCCGCACCAGGTGATCGTCTTTTTGAGGGATTGCCGGGACGTAAGTGGCCTATCGGGATAAAGTTCGCGCGACCGGTCCATCACGGCGACGCCGGCCAGGCCCTGCCGCACGGCAGGTGCCAACGACGCTGTGCCGACGAGAACCGGGAGCCCCGCCGATGCCGACCTACCCCGCCGGACCCACCGAAACGCACCGTCCCGGCCGCGACCGGGACGACGACCGCCGCCCGTCAGGACACCGCGTCGGCGGCCGCTCCAGAAGGCGGCCGGACCGGCGCTCCGGCCCCAAGCGCGCGCTGACCATCACGGCCGTGGCCGCCGCCTCGGCCCTCGCCGTCGGGACCGGCGTGGCCCTGGATCGGCTCGTCCTCCCCGAGTTGCGGTCCGAGCCCGTCTTCGCGGGACGGGCGGCGCCCGGGAACGCCCCTCCTCCGCCCGGCACCGACCTCGGCACGCGCCGGGACGCGGCCGACGCGGACCCTGTCCCGTCGCCCGGCGAGAGCGCCCTGCCCCTCAAACCCCTCCCGGGCGGTACGAAACGCGCGACCCCGCGTCCGGAGGAGTCGAAGTCCGCGAGTCCGGGCGGCGGGTCGTCCGGCGGCGGCACCCCCCGCGTCGGCGGAGCGACCGTGGCCGAGACCACCGTGGTGACCCTCACCAACAAGGAGCGGGCCAAGGAGGGCTGCTCGCCGCTGCGGATCGACGCGAAGCTCATGCTCGCGGCCAAGCGGCACTCGGCGGACATGGCGGCGCACAACTACTTCGACCACACGTCCCGCAACGGCGACAGCCCGTGGGACCGCATGGAAGCGGCCGGGTACTCCCAGCCCGGGGCCGAGAACATCGCCAAGGGCTACGCCACCCCGGCGGCCGTGGTGCAGGGGTGGATGAACAGCCCCGGGCACCGCGCGAACATCCTCAACTGCAAGCTCCGGGCGATCGGCGTCGGGATGGCCCAAGGCCCCGGCGGCCCCTACTGGACGCAGAATTTCGGCTGGGTCTAGACCCCTGACCGGCGGCATGTGACCTTTCCCAAACCAGCCGCGCTGCGTTCTTCCCCATGTCATGGTGTTGTTCCGTTAGGTCAGCTACCAGACGAAGGGAACGGTAAGGTCCGACCCATGGGTTATCCGGGCGATCAAGGCAAACCGGGCGGCTGGCCGGTCGGGGGAGGCCAGGCGTCCCCCTACGACGCGCCCTGGGAGCAGGACCGGGCCGACCTCACCCAGCCCGCCTCTACGAGCGCGCCCTACCGGACGCCGCAGGGCAACGGCTTCCCCGGCCCGCCCCAAGGCGATGACCCGTACGCGCCGCCGAACGTGCCGTACTCGCCCGGCGGAAGCTTCGGCTCGCCCGGCGGCTTCGGCGACGACACCTACGGCGGCGCGTACGAAGAAGGCCCTGGGATGCCGGGCCCCGCGAGGCAGGCTCCGCCGGGCATGCCCGATCCGAACGGCCCCGACCAGGGCATGCACGGTCCCGGAATGCACGATTCCGGAATGCATGGCCCTGGGATGCCGGAGATGGGGATGCCGGGTCCGGGCGGCGGTGGCATGCCGAGGGAGAGGCGGCGCCTGCCGCTGATCGTCGGGGGTGCGGCGGCGGCCGGGCTGCTGCTCGTCGGTGGCGGCGTGGTGCTCTCCTCGATGCTTCGGGACGACTCGTCGGCCAACGCCGGGAACGCTTCCAACCCCGCGCGGTCACCGGCCGTCAAGGCGTCCCCCACCCAGCCCACCCTGGAGCCGGTCAAGCTCAAGAGCCGCGCGACCGACCCGAGCGCCCTGTCACTGAAGGAGGTGTTCGGCAAGGCCGCGTTCACCGGCTCGGGCAAGAAGTACGTGCGCACCGCCTGGCACATCCACCGCTCCTGCACGGGTGCGGTCGAGGGAGCCAAGCTGTCGGTTGCGATGAAGAGGGGCGGTTGCACGCAGGTGCTGCGCGCCACCTACGCCCGCCGCGACGGGCTGCTGGTCGGGACGGTCGGGGTGTTCAACCTGGAGACCGAGGACGCCGCCAAGGTCGCGCAGCGGGCCGCCACCGCCAAGGACGCCTTCCTGAAGCCGCTGCGCGGCGCCGGATACAGCAAGACGATCGGCAGGGGCGAGGCCCTGGGCACCGCCGAGGCGCGCGGGCACTACCTGGTGATGACCTGGGTGCAGCGCCCGGATGGTAAGAGGGTCGCCACCAAGTACCATTCGGTGGTCTCGACCTTCGGGCAGCACCTCATCCGGGGCAGCGGTCTCAGCTTCGCGCTGCACTACCGCGAGACCGAGGGCAAGCCCTTCCAAAACTGACCTGGACGAATACTTCGTGGCTATGTCTGGATCTCACGAGGCCGGTGACCGGCCGCAGGACGCGGAAACGCCCCCCGTCCCGGCGTCGGCCGCGCCGCCCAGCTTCGGCAAAGCCGAGCCGCCCGCCGCCGAGGCCGCCTCCGCCGCCGGCGAGAAGACGGCGGACGAGGGTTCCGTGCCCGTCGAGATCCGGCTGCCGATCGGCCTGCAGAAGCCGTGGTGGGCGGATGATGACGAGCCCGCTCCCACCGCGCCCGAACCCGCGCCGGAGCCTGAGCGGGCCGCAGAGCCCGAGGAGGCGAAGCCCGAGGCGTCGGAGTCCGAGGAGGCGGCGGAGCCCGAGGAGATCCCGGGCACGCTGGTCGCCGGGACGGGCGTCCCGAGCGTCGACACCCGGCGGGCCGTCCCGAACAAGCCCATCGTCGAGCGCCCCCGCCCCGCGTCCCGGGACACCGACCCGGACGGCATCCCCGCCGTCACGGCGACGGAACCGGAACCCGAGCCCGCGGCCCAGCCCGAGCCCGCACCGGAGCCTGAGCCCGATCCCCCGGCCCCGGAGGCGGAGGTCTCCGGGCAGGTCCTCTCGCCCGACTCGTTCCTCCCACCCGGGACGACACCACCCGAGGACGGCGACCGAACGCCCACAACGCCCACTCCGATACCCACTCCCATGCCCGCTCCGGTCGTGACCGAGGCGTCCAAGGAGACCCGTCCCCAGGTGATCACGCCCGTCTACCACGCGGAGGGCGGGCTCTCGATCGACAGCACGCCGTTCGCCGACGGCCTGCTCAACACGGGCACGGACACGGGCAGCGGCAAGGGCACGGGCCGCGCCTCCGGTGGACGCCGCAAGGCGCTGCTGATCGGCGGGGGTGTGGCCGTCGTGGCGCTGCTCATCGGCGCCGGCGGCTTCGTCGTCGCGAACGGGGGCTCCGACAGCACCACCCGCCGCGCCGGGGCGGCCGAGACCTCGGGACCGCAGGTCGCGCGGAACGGCCCCGCCCCGTCCCAGAGCCCCTCCAGTACCCCGACGCCGCCCTCGGAACCGTCCGTCATCGACAGCGTGCGCACCGATCCGAAGCCGCTGGCGCTCACCGAGGCGTTCCCGACCTCGCGGATCGTCCTGGCCGGGCGCGCGTACGCCCGCGACCGCTCTTCGGTCAACCACCAGTGCGCCCTGGTCGCCCGCGGCGCGATGGCGAAGGCGCTCACCGCGCTGCGATGCAGCAGCGTCGTCCGGGTCACCTACCTCGACAGGAAACGGTCCCTCGCCGTCACGTCCGGCATCGCGGTGCTGCCCACCAAGGCCGCGGCGCTCAAAGCCAACACGGCCGGCGACCCGAGCAGATACGAATGGTTCCGCGGGATGCCCGGCAAGCGCGCCCCCGACATCGACCGGGCGGGCGGGTACGCGGCCAGCACGGTCAGGGGACGCTACATCGTCTACGCGTACGCGACGTACGCCAACGGCAAGCGGCCACTGCCGGGCGACCCGATGCTCAAGGCCGTCGCCGAACAGTTCGTGGGGTACGCGCTGCGTCCCATCGACACGCGCGCCCGAGGCTGAACCATGGCACGGCGCTAGCCGGCCACGGAGTCACCGGACAACCCCGAGCCGGACCCGGAGTTGAGCGTGCGGACACGCCGGGTCTCCTGGGCGCGCTGGGCGAGGTTCTCCGGCTCCGGGTAGCGGATCTCCTCCAGGGAAAGCCCGTGCGCGGGCGCCACGTTCACTGCCGAGTCGCGGACCCGCCGCGACAGCACTTCCCTGGGCCATTCCACGGCGCGCCTGCCGTCCCCCACCACCAGCATCGCCCCGACGAGGGCGCGCACCATCGAGTGGCAGAACGCGTCGGCCTCGACGGTCGCCACGACCATCCCCCGCTGCTGAACCGCCGGACGCGGCACGTCGCCCCGCGCGGCGTCCCTCACGCCGTAGGGCTCCTCACGGTGCCACTCGAAGCGCTGCAACTCCCGGATGGTGGTCGCGCCCTCCCGTTTGCGGCAGTACGCGGCGAAGTCGTGCTCACCCAGCAGCATCGCCGCCGCGGTGTTGATGCGGTCCAGGTCCAGCGGACGGGGATGCCACAGGACGTCGTGGCGGCGCAGCGGATCCACCCCGACCGGGTCGTCGCACACCCGGTACACGTACCGGCGCGACAGGGCGGAGAAGCGCGCGTCGAACCCCTCCGGGGCGACCGACACCCGCCACACCCGCACGTCCGGCGGCAGCAGGCCCGCGAGCCGCCGCGGCATGGTGCCGTTGACCGTTGAGTACGAGGCGACCGGCACCACCACGTGCGCCACCTGGCCCCGCGCGTGCACGCCCGCGTCCGTGCGGCCCGCCACGGTGAGCGCCGGAGGCGGGTCGAGGCGCAGCAGGCGGGCCAAGGCGTCCTCGATGACGCCCTGCACGGTCCGCTGGTTGGGCTGGCGCGCCCAGCCGGCGAACCCCGACCCGTCGTAGCCGATGTCGAGCCGGAGCCGTACCAGCGCGGTCATCCCACCCCTCTCACGTGACCATGAACGTGACCATGACAGCAGTCTGGCAAAGATCGGGCCCGCCGTCCCGTAAGGGACCGGCGGGCCCGAGCGCATGTCGAACGCACCAAAAGGCGCCCTGACCTGCTACTTCTTGGTGTCGCCCTCGTCGGTGGCCGTGTCGGTGGCCTCGGTCTCGGCGTCCTCGCCCTTGGACAGGGTCACCTCGTCCTCGGCCTCGCCCTTCTCGGTGACCTCGGCCGGGGTGGGCGCCACCACGGCGGCCTTGGACCGCGGAGCCGCGGCGGGACGGCCGGTCGAGGCGGCCAGCTCCTCCTGGACGAGCTCGATCACGGCCATCGGGGCGTTGTCGCCCCGGCGCGGCCCGATCTTGGTGATCCGGGTGTAGCCGCCGGGACGGTTCGCGTAGCGCGGCGCGATCTCGGTGAAGAGCTCGTGCACGACGCCCTTGTCCCGGATCACCTTGGCCACCTGGCGGCGGTTGTGCAGGTCGCCCCGCTTGGCCTTGGTGATCAGCTTCTCGGCCAGCGGGCGCACCCGCCGGGCCTTGGCCTCGGTGGTGGTGATGCGGCCGTGCTCGAACAGCGCCGTCGCCAGGTTGGCCAGGATGAGCCGCTGGTGCGCGGGGCTGCCGCCCAGACGGGCGCCCTTGGTGGGCTGAGGCATCGTCGTTCCTTCCTGCGCCGGCCGTATCAGGTACCGGCGTCAGCCTGGTTCCAGGCCGGGGGCCGCCCGTGTTCGCGGCCCCCGGCCTGGAATGGAGAGTGCTTAGTACTGCTCGGTCTCGGCGTAGCTGGTGTCGTCGTCGCCGTAGTTGTCGGCCGCCGCGCTCGGGTCGAACCCGGGCGGGGAGTCCTTCAGGGACAGGCCCATGTCGCTGAGCTTCTGCTTGACCTCTTCGATCGACTTGGCGCCGAAGTTGCGGATGTCCAGCAGGTCCTGCTCGGAGCGGGCGACCAGCTCGCCCACCGAGTGGATGCCCTCGCGCTTGAGGCAGTTGTAGGAGCGGACCGTGAGGTTGAGCTCCTCGATGGGCAGCGCCAGGTCGGCGGCCAGCGCCGCGTCCGTCGGGGACGGGCCCATGTCGATGCCCTCGGCCTCGACGTTGAGCTCCCGGGCCAGCCCGAACAGCTCGACGAGGGTCTTGCCGGCGGAGGCCACCGCGTCCCGCGGCAGCATCGCCTGCTTGGTCTCCACGTCCAGGATGAGGCGGTCGAAGTCGGTGCGCTGCTCGACCCGGGTCGCCTCGACCTTGTAGGTGACCTTAAGGACGGGCGAGTAGATCGAGTCGATCGGGATCCGGCCGATCTCCTGGCCCGGCTGCTTGTTCTGGGCCGCCGAGACGTAGCCGCGACCGCGCTCGACGGTCAGCTCCATCTCCAGCTTGGCCTTGTTGTTGAGGGTGGCGATGTGCAGGTCGGGGTTGTGCACCTCGACGCCGGCGGGCGGCGCGATGTCGGCCGCGGTCACCTCGCCGGGGCCCTGCTTGCGCAGGTACATCACCACCGGCTCGTCGTGCTCGGAGGAGACCACCAGCTCCTTGAGGTTCAGGATGATGTCGGTGACGTCCTCCTTGACCCCGGGCACGGTGGAGAACTCGTGCAGCACGCCCTCGATCCGGATGCTGGTGACGGCGGCGCCGGGGATCGAGGACAGCAGGGTGCGGCGGAGCGAGTTGCCGATCGTGTAGCCGAAGCCCGGCTCCAGCGGCTCGATGGTGAACCGCGACCGGAACTCGTCGACCTGCTCCTCGGTGAGGGTGGGACGCTGAGCGATGAGCATGGGAATTCTCTCTTTCCGCGGTGCCCGCTATTTGACGACCGCGTGCTCCATGGTACTTGCCCGTCCCCGGCCGGCCTCCGTACGGGACGGAGGCCGGCCGGGACGGGCCGTGAGCCCTTGCCTGGACGAGCCCTTACTTCGAGTAGAGCTCGACGATCAGCTGCTCCTGGACGGGAGCGTCGATCTGCTGCCGGACGGGCAGCGAGTGCACGAAGATCCGCATCCGGTCGGCGTCCACCCCCAGCCACGCCGGGACCTGGCGCTCGCCCGCCTCGGCCTTGGCGACCTGGAACGGGGTCATCTCCAGCGACTTGGCCCGCACATCGACGATGTCGGCCTCGCTGACCAGGTAGGACGGGATGTTGACCTTCTTGCCGTTGACCCGGAAGTGGCCGTGCCGGATCAGCTGGCGGGCCATGTCGCGGGACTTGGCGAAGCCCGCGCGGTAGACCACGTTGTCGAGCCGCCGCTCCAGCAGGGACAGCAGGTTCTCACCCGTCTTGCCGCCCTGCCGGTTGGCCTCGACGTAGTAGTTGCTGAACTGCCGCTCCAGCACCCCGTAGATGCGCTTGGCCTTCTGCTTCTCACGAAGCTGGAGCAGGTACTCGGTCTCCTTGGGACGGCCGCGCCCGTGCTCACCCGGCGGGTAGGGCCGGATCTCGATCGGGCACTTGGGTCCCTCGCACTTGCTGCCCTTGAGGAACAGCTTCATCTTCTCGCGACGGCACAGCTTGCAGTCGGCGCCGGTGTAACGAGCCATTGTCCTGAATCTCCCCCTCAGACCCGACGGCGCTTCGGCGGCCGGCAGCCGTTGTGCGGAACGGGCGTGACGTCCTGGATCGAGCCCACTTCGAGCCCGGTCGCCTGCAGCGACCGGATCGCGGTCTCACGGCCCGAGCCCGGGCCCTTCACGAAGACGTCGACCTTGCGCATGCCGTGCTCCATGGCACGCCGGGCGGCCGACTCGGCGGCCTGCTGGGCGGCGTACGGGGTCGACTTGCGCGAGCCCTTGAACCCGACATGGCCGGAGGAGGCCCAGGAGATCACGTTCCCGTTCGGGTCGGTGATCGAAACGATCGTGTTGTTGAACGTGCTCTTGATGTGGGCGTGCCCGTGAGCGACGTTCTTCTTCTCCTTGCGGCGCACCTTCTTGGCGCCGGCACGGCTCTTGGGAGGCATCTGCTCTCTCTACTCCTGAGGTCGTCGATCCGGATCCGGCGGGCGCCGGAGGCCGGACTACTGGATGATGTGCGTCCTCTGCACGTTCGGACGGTCCGGCGTCCCGGCGAGGGCCGGAAGGGAATCGCTCACTTCTTCCCGGCCTTCTTCTTGCCGGCCACGGTCTTCTTCTTGCCCTTGCGCGTCCGCGCGTTGGTCTGGGTGCGCTGGCCGTGCACGGGAAGCCCGCGGCGGTGCCGGATGCCCTGGTAGCAACCGATCTCGATCTTGCGCCGGATGTCGGCCTGGACCTCGCGGCGCAGGTCGCCCTCGGTCTTGTAGTTCGCCTCGATCCAGTCGCGCAGCTTGACCAGCTCGTCGTCGCCGAGCTGGTGGACGCGCAGGTCCGGGTTGACACCGGTGTTGGCCAGCGTCTCCTGCGCCCGGGTACGGCCGATGCCGTAAATGTAGGTGAGAGCGATCTCCACGCGCTTGTCGCGCGGGAGGTCGACGCCCAGCAGGCGTGCCATCTAGGGCAGTTCCCTTCATGTCGCGGAGGTGTGTGCGCGCCGCTCCCGCGAACACCCTGCCCGGGTGGCGGCCTCGGCCTCCGTCCGAGGGTCCCCCTTCACCCGCGCGGGTCCCCGTGGAGGAGGCCGTGCCTCCGGCCCCGGGGACACCGGTGCCGCACGACCCGATCCAGGGTCGTACGGCCACGTGGTGAAAGATCGCGACGCGCTTGTCTTGTTCGGTTGTGCCGGTCCGGCGGTGCCGGTCGCCGGGCCGGGGCCTCAGCCCTGGCGCTGCTTGTGGCGCGGGTCGGAGCAGATCACCATGACCCGGCCGTGCCGGCGGATGACGCGGCAGTTGTTGCAGATCTTCTTGACGCTCGGCTTGACCTTCACTGGGTCTCCTTCGTTCAGGGTCACCCTCACGCCGCCACGCATGAGGAAGGCAACCCCAGTGGGTTATCGATTCACTTGTAGCGGTAGACGATCCGGCCGCGCGAAAGGTCGTAGGGGCTCAGCTCCACGACGACGCGGTCGTCCGGCAGGATCCGGATGTAGTGCATCCGCATCTTGCCGCTGATGTGGGCGAGCACCTTGTGCCCGTTGTCCAGTTCCACCCTGAACATGGCGTTGGGGAGGGACTCGATGACGGTGCCCTCGATCTCGATGGCGCCTTCCTTCTTGGGCATGTCCTCCGCGCTTCACTGATCGGCTCTTGGGACCGGCCCGCGGGACCCCCGGTCAGAACTCTGGTGATAAGAGATCTCCACGGGACTCCGGCCGCGACCATGCCGAGATCGAATCTCCGGGCAGGAATCGTGGGCGGCCGACAGCAGGACCGACATAGGAGTCTACGTCACCGGACCGCCGATTGTGAAATCAACGCATGTTCCGGTGCCCGACACCGCTCCCGTCCCCAGCATACAGCGCCCGCGCGTTGTACCTTTCCGGAAGGAAGGACGTCCAAGGAGGAGTCCAAGGAGGATCGGCATGCCGAGCTATGACTTCGCGCTGATCCTCAGCCGTCCCCTCTACGAGGAGGAACTGGACGCCCTGTTCGACCGCACGTACGGCCAGGTCACGGTCTCGATCATCACCGAGCCCCAGCACGCCGACCGGCCGGGCAACGCCTCCTGTAGCTGGCAGGGGCCCACGCTGGCGGCGGCGATCATGGAGCTGGTGGAGCATGTGGAGACCAGCGCGCCCGGCCTGCGTGTCCAGCGGGTGGAAGCCGACCCGCTGCTGACCATCCGCGACATCGCCGAGCGGGTCGGCCGGTCGGTCGACTCGGTACGGCTGTCGATCACCGGCGCCCGGGGACCGGGCGGCTTCCCCGCCTCGGAGATGTCGAGCGCGGGCCACCGGCTCTGGCGCTGGTCCAAGATCGCCGCTTGGTACGAGGTGGACGACCCGCAGCTACGCGAGGCCCGGCCCACCGTCCAGGCGATCAACGGCTGGCTGGCGCTGCGCGACGTGGTCCCGTCGATCGCCCCTGCCCCCGAGGACGTCACCTCGGCCCTGTCCGCGGTCATCCCGCATGTGGCCTGACCCGTCCCGGCACGCCGCCCCACCGCGGCGGACATGTCCCGCGCGGAATCGGGGATCTTCCCGACAGGAGTGATCTTGCTTTCGCCTGGGTGGATCGACAGGCCCGCCCGCGAAGGCGAGGATCGGATCGGACGGCACCCGGCACGGAGGACGGCCGCCGGCAAGGCACCGGGCACCGCCCGCATCCATGGCCCTGCGGGAGGGCGTGAGCGTGCCGGAGGGAAGGCAGCAATGGCGATTGTCGCGCAGTTCAGCGACACCCATATCACCGCGGACGAACGGGGCGTGGTGCCCGACGACTCGGGCCCGGTGCGCGCCCTGCGGGCCGCGGTGTCCGCCCTGCTGGCCCTGCCCGCCCGGCCCGACGCGGTGGTGCTGACCGGCGACCTCACCGAGGCCGGGCAGGCCGCCGAGTACGACCGGCTGCGCGCCCTGCTGTCACCGCTGCCGATGCCCGTCCACCCGATGCCCGGCAACCACGACGACCGGGACGCGCTGCGCGCCGCCTTCGGCGCTCACCCGGCCGTCGCGGCGACCGCCGACGGGCCGCTGGCGCCCGTCCAGTACGCGGTGGACGTGGCGGGGACACGGCTCGTCTGCTGCGACACCACCGTCCCCGGATCCCCGCACGGCGCGATGGACCCCGAGCGACTGGCCTGGCTGGACGACACCCTCGCCGCCGAGCCCGGCACCCCCACCGTGGTGGCCACCCACCACCCGCCCTATCCGATCGGGATCCGGTTCATCGACGACATGCGCTTCCGCGACACCACCGGGTTCGCCGAGGTCATCCGGCGCCACGAGCAGGTGATCCGGGTGATCAGCGGCCATGTGCACCGCGGCTCGGCGGGCACGTTCGCGGGCCGGGTCAGCACCACCTGCCCCAGCACCTACCGGCAACTGTTCCTCGACCTCAGCCGGCCCGGCCGCGCGGCGGTCACCGGCGAGCCGGCCGGTTTCGCCGTCCATCTGATCGGCCAGGACGGCGGCGCGACCACCCACTTCGTTCCCAGCGGCAGCCACCGGCCGCTCATGGACGTGGAGTGAGCCCGGCCCGGCCCCGGCCTTCAGCGGCCCCGGCCTTCAGCGGCCGCGACGCTCAGCGCCGGGACGCTCAGCGGCTGGGGCGTCTGGGCTGGCCGAGGAGCGTTCCGATCAGCAGAACGGCGCCCCACGGCCCCGCGACCCAGATCCACCACGGGTACACCAGGGTGCCGGTGAGGGCGAGGGCCAGCCAGAGCGTGACGTTGAGGGAGCTGATGACCGCCCACGTGGTCCACAGCGCGCGGCGTCCCGTCCGGAAGGACTCCGTGCCCGTCTCGTAACGCGTCGCCGGGGCGGCGGTCGTGCGCTGGGACGCCGGCACGGGCAGCTCGTACAGGTCCTCCTCGGGCAGGTCGGAGGTGATCTCCTGGAGCTGCCCGATGGTCTTGGCGGCGTAGACCGACTCAAGCCGCTCCTGGAGCTCGTCCATGGTGATGCGGCCCTGGGCACAGTGCTCGCGCAGCGACCCGGCCACGCGGTCACGGTCGGCGTCAGAGGCCCGGATATCAGGATTTGGCGGCATACCGGCCCCTTCACTGCTGTCAGAAGGGAAGGCTACTTCCCAGCCTCGACGATTCCCAGCTTCGTGAACCACTCCCGGCCCTCATCAAGGGCCGTGAGGACCCGGGGGCCGTCCTCGGTGACCGCGAAGGTGTGCTCGAAGTGGGCGGAACGGCGGCCGTCGCCGGTGACGACCGTCCAGCCGTCGGCCAGCTCCACGGTGTCCTTGGTGCCGAGGTTGACCATCGGCTCGACCGCGAAGCACATGCCCGGCTCCAGGACGGGGCCGTGTCCGGGCTCCCCGTGGTTAGGGATCAGCGGGTCCATGTGCATCCGCGTCCCGATGCCGTGGCCCCCGTACCCCTCGACGATGCCGTAGGAGCCCTGAGAGCGGATATGAGACTCGATCGCGTGGGACATGTCGGTCAGCCTGGCCCCGGCCGTTCCGGCCGCCAGACCGTGCCACAGGGACGCCTCGGTGACCTCCAGCAGCCGCGCCTCCTCCGGCGTGATCTCGCCCACCGGAACGGTGATCGCCGAGTCGCCGTGCCAGCCCGCCACGATCGCGCCGCAGTCGATGGAGAGGACGTCGCCGTCCCGCAGCTCCCGGTCGGCGCTGGGGATGCCGTGCACGATCTCCTCGTTCACCGAGGTGCAGATCGTCGCGGGAAAGCCGTGGTAGCCCTTGAACGACGGGACGCCGCCATGGTCACGAATGTGCTGCTCGGCGAGCACGTCCAGGTCCATCGTGGTGATCCCGGGCTTGACCGCCTCGCGCAGCCTCTCCAGCGTCTCGCCGACCAGCAGCCCGGCCGCGCGCATCAGCTCCACCTGCTCGGCGGTCTTGACCTGGATGCCGTGCCGCCTGCGCCGTCTCAACATGAATCCCCCTCATTCCCGATCTTACGGGCAATCCGGAATCGGGGGACCTGGCGGCGAAGCGGGCGCGGCGGGCGACGCGACAGGCCGGCGAGGACGGGCGGCGGGCGGTCCAGGAGACGGCCTCTCAGCGCTCCAGAGGACGCAGCGCGGCCAGGGCCCGGTTGGTGACCTCCTCCACCGGCCCCGTCGCGTCGATGCCGACCAGGATCCGCTCGTCGGCGTAGAACTGCACCAGCGGAGCCGTCTCCTGCTGGTACACCTCCAGGCGGTGCCGGACGACCTCCTCCTTGTCGTCGTCGCGCTGGAAGAGGTGGCCGCCGCAGTCGTCGCAGATGTCGTCCTGCTTGTCGTCGAAGTCGACATGCCAGATCCGCCCGCACCGCTCGCAGGTGCGCCGCCCCGACAGCCTCCTGATCACCTCGTCCTCGTCGACGATCAGTTCCAGGACGATGTCCAGCTTGACGTCCCACTCGGCGAGGATCTTCTTCAGCGTCTCGGCCTGCGGCACGTTGCGCGGGAAGCCGTCCAGCAGGAAGCCGTCCCGGGCGTCGTCCTCGGCCAGCCGGTCCCGCACCATCGCGATGGTGATCTCGTCGGGCACCAGGTCGCCCCGGTCCATGTACTTCTTGGCCTGCCGGCCCAGCTCCGTCCCCCGGCTCACGTTCGCGCGGAAGATGTCACCTGTCGAGATCTTCGGGATGGACAGGTGCGATGCGATGAACTGGGCCTGTGTCCCCTTGCCCGCTCCCGGGGGGCCCACCAGGACGATACGCACTACCGGAGGAAGCCCTCGTAGTTGCGCTGCTGGAGCTGACTCTCGATCTGCTTCACGGTATCCAGTCCGACGCCGACGACGATGAGGATGCTCGTCCCCCCGAACGCGAAGTCCTGGCTCGCGCCGATGAGCGCGAACGCGACCATCGGGATCAGGGCGACGACACCCAGGTACAGCGAACCGGGCGTGGTGATCCTGGTGAGCACGTAGTCGAGGTACTCGGCGGTCGGCCGGCCCGGACGGATACCTGGGATGAACCCACCATACTTCTTCATGTTGTCGGCGACTTCGGTGGGGTTGAAGGTGATCGCCACGTAGAAGTACGTGAAGAACACGATGAAGCCGAAAAAGATCGCCATATGCCAGGGGTTGTCCTGCGCCAGGTACGGCTGGATGCGCTGCAGCCAGTCGGTCTCCGGCCACAGCTGGGTCGCCAGCACCGGCAGGTACAGCAGCGACGAGGCGAAGATCACCGGGATGATGCCGGCCTGGTTGACCTTGAGCGGGATATAGGTCGAGGTGCCGCCGTACATCCGGCGTCCCACCATCCGCTTGGCGTACTGGACGGGGATCCGCCGCTGCGCCTGCTCCACGAACACCACGCCCGCCATGATCGCCAGGCCGACGATGAGCACGATGGAGAAGACGAAGCCGCCCTTGCTGGTGTAGATGCTCCAGAACTGGGCGGGGAAGACCGCCACCACCTGGGTGAAGATCAGCAAGGACATGCCGTTGCCGACGCCGCGGTCGGTGATCAGCTCGCCCAGCCACATGATGACCGCGGTGCCGGAGGTCATCACGATCACGATCGTGATGATCGTGAAGATGTCGTTGTCGTAGAGCACGTCACCGCTGCCGGCCACGCCCTGGAAGAGCTGCCCCGTGCTGGCCATCGCCACGATGCCGGTGGCCTGGAGGATCGCCAGGCCCACGGTCAGGTACCTGGTGTACTGCGTGATCTTGGTGGTGCCGGCCTGGCCCTCCTTCCGCAGGGCCTCCAGGCGCGGGATCACCACCGTCAGCAGTTGCAGGATGATGCTCGCCGTGATGTAGGGCATGATGCCCAGCGCGAACACCGACAGCTTCAGCAGCGCACCGCCGCTGAACAGGTCGACCAGCCCGTAGAGCTGGTTGCTCTCCCTCGCCGCATCGGCGGTCTCACGCAGGACCTCGGTGTTCACGCCCGGGGACGGCAGCACCGAGCCGATCCGGAAGATCACGATGATGAAGAGCGTGAACAGAATCTTCTTACGCAGGTCCGGCGTACGGAAAGCCCGGGCGAACGCGGTCAGCACCATTCCTCCTGCGCGACTGGCGAATCCTTGGCCGCCGACGAGGGGCCGGGTTCGGGTCCATGGACGGCGCGGCGCCGAGGAGTTGCCGACACCGCCGCCGGTGAGACTCTAACAGCAGATGATGCCGGGGCCGCGCGCCGTCGCGCCGGGGCCGCCGTTCCGGGTCCCGGAGCGGAGCGCCGGCGGAGCGCAGGGAACCGCGACGGCCTGCTCCCCCGGGGGGTGTGGGGGGTCGCCCCCCCACCGGCACATGCCGCCCCGGCGCGCGCGATCGGGCGCGTCCCCGGCATCACGGGTCCTTCTCCCTCGCCGCTTACCGGGACAGCTCTTCGGTGGAGCCGCCGGCAGCGGTGATCTTCTCCTTGGCGGATCCGGAGAAGGCGTGCGCCTTCACCTGGACCGCGACGGAGATCTCGCCGGTTCCGAGGATCTTCACCGGGCGGTTGCGGCGCACCGCGCCACGGGCCGCCAGGTCCTCCGCCGTGACCTCGCCGCCCTCGGGGTACAGCTCGGCCAGCCGGTCCAGGTTGACCACCTGGTACTCGACCCGGTTGGGGTTCTTGAAGCCCTTGAGCTTGGGAACCCGGCGGATCAGCGGCATCTGGCCGCCCTCGAACCCGACCGGCACCGTGGCACGGGCCTTGGTGCCCTTGGTGCCGCGGCCCGCGGTCTTGCCCTTGGACGCCTCGCCCCGTCCCTTACGGGTCTTGGGGCGGTTGGCACCGCGGGCCGGGCGCAGATCGTGCAGCCCGAGCGGGGTGCCCTCGGCACCCCCGCCGGCCTTGCTCAGATCGGCCATCGTCAGTCGACCTCCTCGACGGCGACCAGGTGGTTCACCGTCCGGATCATGCCGCGCACCTCGGGACGGTCGTCCCGCACCACGCTCTGCCCGATCTTCTTCAGGCCGAGGGTGCGCAGCGTGTCACGCTGGTTCTGCTTCTCGCTGATCACCGACTTGGTCTGGGTGATCTTCAGCCGTGCCATCAGGAGGCCCTTCCTTTCTGGGGGGGCAACCCCCCAGGCCCCCCGTCAAATGCAGCGATCATGCCCTCGCTCCGCTCGGTCATGACGCCTCCGCCCGCGGCTCGCTGCCAGCGGCGCGCGCCCGCAACATGGCGGCGGGAGCGACGTCCTCGATCGGCAGACCGCGCTTGGCCGCGATCTCCTCGGGCCGCTTGAGCGACTTGAGCCCGTCCACCGTCGCGTGCACGATGTTGATCGCGTTGTCGGTGCCCAGCGACTTGCTCAGCACGTCGTGGATGCCGGCGCACTCCAGCACCGCGCGCACCGGGCCACCGGCGATCACGCCGGTACCGGGGCTGGCCGGGCGCAGCAGCACCACCCCGGCCGCCGCCTCGCCCTGCACCTGGTGCGGGATGGTGCCCTGGATCCGCGGCACCTTGAAGAAGTGCTTCTTGGCCTCCTCGACGCCCTTGGCGATCGCCGCGGGCACCTCCTTGGCCTTGCCGTAGCCGACGCCGACGGTGCCGTTGCCGTCACCGACGATCACCAGGGCGGTGAAGCTGAAGCGCCGACCGCCCTTGACGACCTTGGCGACCCGGTTGATCGCCACGACCTTCTCGATGTACGACTGGCCCTTGTCGGCGCCACCGCGGCGGTCGTCGCGGCGGCCGTCGCGACGGTCGCCACCCTGACCGCCACCACGCCTCTGCGCTGCCATCAGTGGTTCCTCTTCCCGTTGTCGAAGATCAGGGCCATCAGAGCTCGAGGCCCCCCTCGCGTGCGCCGTCCGCGACGGCGGCCACGCGGCCGTGGTACTTGTTGCCGCCGCGGTCGAACACGACGGCGCTGATCCCGGCCTCCTTGGCGCGGGCGGCCACCAGCTCGCCGACCCGGCGGGACTTGGCCGTCTTGTCGCCGTCGAAGGCACGCAGGTCGGCCTCCATGGTGGAGGCGCACACCAGCGTGTGCCCGACGGTGTCGTCGATCACCTGGACGAACACGTGCTTGGTGGAGCGGGTCACGACCAGGCGCGGCCGCGCGGCGGTGCCGACGACCTTCTTGCGGACCCGGAAGTGCCGGCGCTTGCGCGACCGCGCGCGGGCCGACGTGGCCTTGCGGGCCAGGGTCTTGGTGCCTGCCATGACTACTTACCAGCCTTTCCGACCTTGCGGCGGATTTGCTCGCCCTGGTAACGCACGCCCTTGCCCTTGTACGGGTCCGGCTTGCGCAACTTGCGGATGTTGGCGGCGACCTCGCCGACCTTCTGCTTGTCGATCCCCTCGACGACCAGCTGGGTCGGCCGCTCCACGGTGAAGCTGATGCCCTCCGGCGGCTCCACCACGATCGGGTGGCTGTACCCGAGCGAGAACTCCAGGTTCTTGCCCTTGGCCGCCACACGGTAGCCGACGCCGTGGATCTCCAGGGTCTTCCGGAAGCCCTCGGTCACGCCGACCACCATGTTGTTGATCAGCGACCGGGTCAGGCCGTGCAGCGCCCGGTTGACGTTCACGTCGTCCGGCCGGGACACGGTGACCTTGCCGTCCACCAGCTCCACCGAGATGGGCTCGGCGACGGTGTGGCTCAGCTCGCCCTTCGGCCCCTTGACGCTGACCTGCCGGCCTTCGATCCGCACGTCGACGCCGCTGGGAACGGTGATGGGGAGACGTCCGATACGCGACATGTGTAGTGCCCTCCCCTCACCAGACGTAGGCGAGGACTTCCCCGCCCACGCCGCGCTTGCCGGCCTGCCGGTCGGTCATCAGGCCGGACGACGTCGAGATGATCGCGACGCCCAGCCCGCCCAGGACCTTGGGCAGGTTGTCCTTCTTCGCGTACACCCGCAGACCCGGCTTCGACACGCGCTTGATACCGGCGATCGAACGCTCCCGGGTCGGGCCGAACTTCAGCTCGATCACGAGCTTCTTGCCGACCTCGGCGTCCTCGACGCTCCAGCCCGAGATGTAGCCTTCCTGCTGGAGGATCTCGGCGATATGCGCCTTGATCTTCGAGTACGGCATCGACACCGAGTCGTGGTACGCCGAGTTCGCGTTGCGCAGACGCGTCAGCATGTCTGCGATCGGATCGGTCATCGTCATGGGCTACAGGCCCTCCCTCGCCACGGTTTCCTTGGTGTTCCCCGTGGACCTTTGGCGTGGTCGTGGACGCCTTCCACAGGCGCCCTGGTGGTTATTACAAGCTTTCGGCTGGTTACCAGCTCGACTTCGTGATGCCCGGCAGCTCGCCGCGGTGGGCCATCTCCCGGAGGCAGATCCGGCACAGGCCGAACTTCCGGTAGACCGACCGCGGACGCCCGCAGCGCGAACACCGAGTGTATGCGCGCACAGCGAACTTGGGCTTGCGGGCCGCCTTGGCGATCAGAGCCTTCTTCGCCATCGTTCAGTTCTCCTTGAACGGGAAGCCCAGGAGCCTCAGCAGCGCCCGGCCCTCGTCGTCGGTCTTCGCGGTGGTGACCACCGTGATGTCCATGCCCCGGGTGCGGTCGATCCGGTCCGGGTTCACCTCGTGGAACATGACCTGCTCGGTCAGCCCGAAGGTGTAGTTGCCGTTGCCGTCGAACTGCCGGGGCGACAGCCCGCGGAAGTCACGGATCCGTGGCAGCGCCGTGGACAGCAGCCGGTCGAGGAACTCCCACATCCGGTCGCCGCGCAGCGTGACGTGCGCGCCGATCGGCATGCCCTCGCGCAGCTTGAACTGGGCGATGGACTTGCGGGCCCGGTTCACCATCGGCTTCTGGCCGGTGATCGCGGTGAGGTCGCGGACCGCGCCCTCGATCACCTTGGCGTCGCGGGCGGCCTCGCCGACCCCCATGTTGACCACGATCTTGGTCAGCCCGGGGATCTGCATCACGTTGGCGTAGCCGAACTGCTCGCGCATCGCGGGCGCGATCTCCTCGCGGTAGCGCACCTTCAGGCGCGGCACCGGGACGGGACGGGCCTCAGTCGTCTCGGTCATGGTCAGATCTCCTTACCGCTGCGCCGCGAGATCCGGACCTTCGTCCCGTCCTCGTTGATGCGGTATCCGACCCGGACCGGCTTGCCGTCCTCGACGATCGCGACGTTGCTGACGTGCAGCGGCGCCTCGACCGTGACCCGGCCGCTCTCCTTGCCCGCGCGCTGCTGGTCGGCCTTGATGTTCTTGGTGATGAGGTTGACGCCCTCGACGACGACGCGCTCGCGGCGCGGATCGACGCGCAGCACCTTGCCGGTCGCGCCCTTGTCCTTGCCGGCGATGACGATGACCTCGTCGCCCTTCCTGATCTTCACTTACAGCACCTCCGGGGCGAGCGAGATGATCTTCATGAACCTCTTCTCGCGCAGCTCACGGCCCACCGGGCCGAAGATCCGGGTGCCGCGGGGGTCGCCGCCGTCCCGGATGAGGACGGCCGCGTTCTCGTCGAAACGGATGTAGGAGCCGTCCGGCCGCCGGCGCTCCTTGCGGGTGCGCACGATGACGGCCTTGACCACGTCACCCTTCTTCACGCCCGCTCCGGGAAGGGCGTCCTTCACCGTCGCGACGATGACGTCGCCGACTCCCGCGTAGCGCCGACCCGAGCCGCCGAGCACCCGGATGCACAGGATCTCCTTGGCACCCGTGTTGTCGGCGACCTTGAGTCGCGACTCCTGCTGGATCACGTTGACTCCTGTTCGTCACACCGGTTCTCCGCCTCGCTTGGGCGGAGCCTGGTGGAACCAATGGGTTTGCCTGCGGCCTTCGGTTACTTGGCCTTCTCGAGGATCTCCACCACGCGCCAGCGCTTGGTCGCCGACAGCGGCCGGGTCTCCATGAGACGGACGCGGTCGCCGACGCCACACTCGTTGGCCTCGTCGTGCGCCTTGTACTTGGTGGTACGGCGGATCACCTTGTGGTAGCGGCGGTGGGTGACGCGGTCCTCGACGGACACGACCACGGTCTTGTCCATCTTGTCGCTCACCACCAGGCCCTCGAGGACCTTCCGGGTGTTGCGCTGCCGCTCGGTCCGCTCGCTCGTCTGCTCACTCATCGTCGCCCTCCGCGGCGTCCTCCTCGGTCACCGTGACGATGCCGAGCTCGCGCTCGCGCATGACGGTGTAGATGCGGGCGATCTCGCGCTTCACGGTGCGCAGCCGCCCATGGCTCTCCAGCTGTCCGGTGGCGGCCTGGAAGCGCAGGTTGAACAGCTCCTCCTTCGCCTCCTTCAGCTTGGTGACCAGGACGTCCTGGGGTTCGGTCCGCAGATCCTCGGCGGTAAGACCCTTGGCCATCAGGACTCACCCACCTCTCGCTTCACGATCTTGCACTTCATCGGGAGCTTGTGGATCGCACGGGTCAGCGCCTCACGGGCCACGGTCTCGTTCGGGTACGAGATCTCGAACATCACACGGCCCGGCTTCACGTTGGCCACCCACCACTCGACCGAGCCCTTACCGGACCCCATCCGGGTCTCGGCGGGCTTCTTGGTCAGCGGGCGGTCCGGGAAGATGTTGATCCACACCTTGCCGCCACGCTTGATGTGCCGGGTCATCGCGATACGCGCGGCCTCGATCTGCCGGTTGGTCACGTACGCGCCCTCGACCGCCTGAATGCCGTACTCGCCGAACGTCACCCGCGTGCCGCCCTTGGCCATGCCACGGCGCCTCGGGTGGTGCTGCTTGCGGTGCTTGACCTTGCGAGGGATCAGCATGGGTTACTCAGCTCCCCTCACCACTCGCAGCGGCCTCGCTCTGCTGAGCCGGCTGCTGCTCCGACTGCTGCTGCTGCCTGGACGCGCGCTCGCCGCGCTCGCCACCGCGTCCGCCGCGGCCACCACGGCCGCCGCCACGCCGTTCGCCGCGGCGCTCGCGGCCACCGCCGCCGCCCGCGGCGCGCTGCTGAGCGGCCTGCTGCTCGCGCTCGGCGCGGGTCGCCGCCGCCTCGCCCTTGTAGATCCACACCTTGACGCCGATGCGGCCGAACGTCGTACGGGCCTCGTAGAACCCGTAGTCGATGTCGGCGCGCAGCGTGTGCAGCGGGACCTGGCCCTCGCGGTAGAACTCTGACCGCGACATCTCGGCGCCGCCGAGACGGCCGCCGCACTGCACCTTGATGCCCTTGGCGCCCGACTTCATCGCCGACTGGATCGCCTTGCGCATCGCGCGGCGGAACGCCACCCGGCTGGACAGCTGCTCGGCCACGCCCTGCGCGACGAGCTGGGCGTCTATCTCCGGGTTCTTCACCTCAAGGATGTTCAGCCGCACCTGCTTGCCGGTCAGCTTCTCCAGGTCGCCGCGCAGCCGCTCGGCCTCCGCCCCGCGCCGGCCGATGACGATGCCCGGCCTGGCGGTGTGGATGTTGACCTCGACACGGTCACGGGTCCGCTCGATCTCCACCTTGGAGATGCCAGCCCGGTCCATGCCCTTCTGCAGCATGCGCCGGATCTGGACGTCCTCCTTGACGTAGTCCTTGTAGAGCTTGTCGGCGAACCACACGCTCTTGTGGTCGGTGGTGATGCCGAGCCGGAACCCGTGCGGGTTGATCTTCTGACCCACTACCGGGCCCTCCTCTGCTTCCTGCCACCACTGGACGCGGCGGCCTCATCGCGCGACTCCAGAACCACCGTGATGTGGCTGGTGCGCTTGTTGATGCGGTACGCACGGCCCTGCGCGCGGGGCCGGAAACGCTTCAGCGTCGGCCCCTCGTCCACGTACGCCCGGCTCACGACGAGCGTGTCGGCGGCGAGGTTGAAGTTGTGCTCGGCGTTGGCGATGGCACTCGCCAGCACCTTGCCCACAGGCTCGCTCGCGGCCTGGGGGGCGAAGCGCAGCACCGCCTGCGCCTCCGCGGCGGGCAGGCCGCGGATGAGGTCCACCACGCGGCGGGCCTTCCTGGGCGTGACGCGGATGAACCGCGCCTGGGCCCTGGCTTCCATCGCTGTCCCTCTTTCTACGGTCTCTCTGCCCGCCGTCAGCCGCGGCGGCTACGGCGGTCTTCCTTGACGTGGCTGCGGAAGGTGCGGGTCGGCGCGAACTCGCCGAGCTTGTGCCCCACCATGGCGTCGGTGATGAACACCGGCACGTGCTTGCGGCCGTCGTGCACGGCGATCGTGTGACCGATCATCTCCGGCACGATCATGGAGCGCCGCGACCACGTCTTGATGACGTTCTTGGTGCCCTTCTCGTTCTGGTCGTCCACCTTCTTCATCAGGTGGTCGTCCACGAAGGGGCCCTTCTTAAGGCTACGTGGCATGACGAACGACTCCTACCGCTTCTTCTTGCTGCGACGCCGGACGATCAGCCGGTCGCTGGACTTGTTGGCCCGGCGGGTCCGGCCTTCCTTCTTGCCCTTGGGGTTGACCGGGTGCCGACCACCGGAGGTCTTGCCCTCACCACCGCCGTGCGGGTGGTCGATCGGGTTCATGGCCACGCCGCGGACGGTCGGGCGCCTGCCCTTCCACCGCATGCGGCCGGCCTTGCCCCAGTTGATGTTGGACTGCTCGGCGTTGCCGACCTCGCCGACCGTGGCGCGGCACCGCACGTCCACCATCCGCATCTCGCCGGACGGCATCCGCAGCGTGGCGTACTTGCCCTCCTTGGCCAGCAGCTGGACGCCCGCGCCCGCGCTGCGGGCGATCTTGGCGCCGCCGCCGGGCCTCAGCTCGATGGCGTGTACGACCGTACCGGTCGGGATGTTGCGCAGCGGCAGGCAGTTGCCCGGCTTGATGTCCGAGCCCGGCCCGTTCTCGACCCGGTCGCCCTGCTTGAGCCCGCGCGGGGCGAGGATGTAGCGCTTCTCGCCGTCCACGTAGTGCAGCAGCGCGATCCGCGCGGTGCGGTTGGGGTCGTACTCGATGTGCGCGACCTTGGCCGGGACGCCGTCCTTGTCGTGCCGGCGGAAGTCGATCAGCCGGTACGCGCGCTTGTGCCCACCGCCCTGATGCCGGGTGGTGATGCGGCCGTGGTTGTTGCGGCCGCCCTTCTTGGGAAGCGGACGCAGCAGCGACTTCTCCGGCTCGCGGCGCGTGATCTCGACGAAGTCGGCCACGCTGGAGCCGCGACGCCCCGGGGTCGTCGGCTTGTAGTTACGGATGCCCATCTTTTTCGTTCATCCCTTTTCTGCTCTTCGGTGGCGTCCCGGCCCGTTCTAGGCCGGGCCCCCGAAGATGTCGATCCGCTCGCCCTCGGCCAGGCTGACGATGGCGCGCTTGGTGTCCTTGCGCTTGCCGTAGCCGAACCGGGTCCGCTTGCGCTTGCCCGGCCGGTTGAGGGTGTTCACGCTCGTCACCTTGACGTTGAACACCGCCTCCACGGCCTGCTTGATCTGCGTCTTGTTGGCGTCGGGCCGGACGATGAAGGTGTACTTGTTCTCGTCCAGGAGCCCGTAGCTCTTCTCCGAGACCACCGGCGCGATGATGATGTCGCGGGGATCGGCGATCTTGGTCATTTCGCCGCCTCCTTCTTGCTCGCGCGCGCCACGAACTCGTCGAACGCCGCCTTGGTGAAGACGACCTCCTCGTTCCGCAGCACGTCGTAGGTGTTGAGCTGGTCGGAGACGAGCAGGTGCACGGACGGCTCGTTGCGCAGGCTCTTCCAGGTCACCTCGTCCTCGCGGTGAAGGACCACCAGGACGTGCTTGGCCTGGGAGACCTCGCGCAGCGCCTTCAGCGCCGTCTTCGTCTTCGGGGTGTCGCCCTCGATGAGGGTGTCCACGACGTGCACCAGGCCGTGCCTGGCGCGGTCGGACAGCGCGCCGCGCAGCGCGGCCGCCTTCATCTTCTTGGGCGTGCGCTGCGAGTAGTCCCGCGGCTGCGGGCCATGGACGGTGCCGCCGCCGGTGAACTGCGGCGCGCGGGTCGAGCCCTGGCGGGCCCGGCCGGTGCCCTTCTGCCGGTACGGCTTGCGCCCACCGCCGCGGACGTCGCCGCGGGTCTTGGTCGCGTGCGTGCCCTGCCGGGCCGCGGCCTGCTGCGCCACCACGACCTGGTGGATCAGCGGGACGCTGGTCTTGGCGTCGAAGATGTCCGCAGGCAGGTCGATGTCGAGCTTGTTCGTCACTTGCCCGTTCCCTTCACCGCATCGCGGACCAGCACCACGCCGCCGTTCGGCCCGGGAACCGCGCCCTTGATCAGCAGCAGGTTCTTCTCGGTGTCGATGGCGTGGACGGTCAGGTTCTGCACGGTGGTGCGGGCGTTGCCGTGCCGCCCCGCCATGCGCAGGCCCTTGAAGACGCGACCGGGGGTCGCGCAGCCGCCGATCGAGCCCGGCGAGCGGTGCTTGCGCTGGGTGCCGTGCGAGGCGCCCAGGCCGCGGAAACCGTGGCGCTTCATGACGCCGGCGGTGCCCTTGCCCTTGCTCGTCCCGGTCACGTCGATCTTCTGGCCGGCCTCGAAGACCTCCACGGTGATCTCCTGGCCGAGTTCGTACCCGGAGGTGTCGTCCGCCCGCAGCTCGACGAGGTAGCGGCGCGGCGTGACGCCCGCCTTCTCGAAGTGACCCGTGCGCGGCTTGTTCACCTTGCGCGGGTCGATCTGCCCGTACCCGATCTGGACGGCGGTGTAGCCGTCCTTCTCCTGGGTGCGGATCTGGGTGACGACACACGGCCCGGCCTGGACGACGGTCACCGGAACGATCCGGCCCTCATCGTCGAAGACCTGGGTCATGCCGAGCTTCTCGCCCAGGACGCCCTTCCTCTGCTTACTCATCTCGGTGCGTCCCTTTAGAGCTTGATCTCGATGTCCACGCCGGCCGGAAGGTCGAGCCGCATCAGCGAGTCGACCGTCTTGGGCGTGGGGTCGATGATGTCGATCAGCCGCTTGTGCGTGCGCATCTCGAAGTGCTCCCGCGAGTCCTTGTACTTGTGCGGCGAGCGGATGACGCAGTACACGTTCTTCTCGGTCGGCAGCGGCACCGGGCCGGCGACCTTGGCGCCCGTCCGCGTCACCGTCTCAACGATCTTCTTCGCGGAGGTGTCGATGACCTCGTGGTCGTAGGCCTTGAGCCGGATGCGGATCTTCTGTCCCGCCATGGTGGCCTCGGTGTCCTTTACTTCTGGCGAGCGATCTGTCTCCCGTCCGTTCGGCCGTCTGGGCCTGTGCCGAACGCCGGAGCGATTCACTCGGTGCCGCTGGGTTTTCCTGCTGTTGTCGCGGTTCGGCGGCCCGCCTGCTGTGTGCCGGCGGGCCGCCGAACCGGCGACGCTGCTACTTGATGATCTTGGTGACCCGGCCGGAGGCCACGGTGCGGCCACCCTCACGGATGGCGAACCGCAGGCCCTCCTCCATGGCGACGGGCTGGATCAGCTCGACGCGGATCTCGGTGTTGTCGCCGGGCATGACCATCTCGGTGCCCTCGGGGAGGTTCACGACGCCGGTCACGTCCGTGGTCCGGAAGTAGAACTGCGGGCGGTAGTTGTTGAAGAACGGCGTGTGCCGCCCGCCCTCGTCCTTGGACAGGACGTAGATCTGCGCCTCGAATTCGGTGTGCGGGGTGTTGGTGCCCGGCTTGATGACACACTGGCCGCGCTCCACCTCCTCGCGCTTGATGCCGCGCAGCAGCAGGCCGACGTTGTCACCGGCCTGGCCCTGGTCGAGCAGCTTGCGGAACATCTCGACGCCGGTGACCGTGGTCGAGGTCGACTCCGGCTTGATGCCGATGATGTCGACGGTCTCGTTGACGTTGATCACGCCGCGCTCGATCCGGCCGGTCACCACGGTGCCGCGGCCGGTGATCGAGAACACGTCCTCGATCGGCATCAGGAACGGCTTGTCGGTGTCGCGGACCGGCTCGGGGACGTTCTCGTCGACCGCGTTCATCAGCTCGGTGATGCTCGCGGCCCACTTCTCGTCGCCCTGGAGGGCCTGGTAGGCGGACACCCGCACGACCGGCAGGTCGTCACCCGGGAACTCGTACTCGGTCAGCAGCTCGCGGACCTCGAGCTCGACCAGCTCCAGGATCTCCTCGTCGTCCACCATGTCGCACTTGTTCAGCGCGACGACGATGTACGGCACGCCGACCTGGCGGGCCAGTAGCACGTGCTCCTTGGTCTGCGGCATCGGGCCGTCGGTGGCCGCGACCACCAGGATCGCGCCGTCCATCTGGGCGGCACCGGTGATCATGTTCTTGATGTAGTCCGCGTGACCGGGGCAGTCCACGTGCGCGTAGTGCCGGGACTCGGTCTGGTACTCGACGTGCGCGATGGAGATGGTGATACCGCGCTCGCGCTCCTCCGGCGCCTTGTCGATCTCGTCGAACGGCGTGAAGGGGTTGAGGTCGGGGTACTGGTCGTGGAGCACCTTGGTGATCGCCGCGGTAAGGGTGGTCTTACCGTGGTCGATGTGACCGATGGTGCCGATGTTCACGTGCGGCTTGGTCCGCTCGAACTTGGCCTTCGCCACTGGTTGCTCCTTGTTGCGATCCTCGGCCGGAAGCCGGCCGCTCCGTATGTCTGGCTGTGCTGTGATCTATGCGAGCGGGACGATCAAGGCTGATCCGAAGATCATTCGCCCCGGGCCTTGGCGATGATCTCCTGCGCGACGTTCGAGGGAACCTCCGCGTAGGAGTCGAACTGCATGGTGAAAACAGCCCGGCCCTGGGTCTTGCTGCGCAGATCACCCACGTAGCCGAACATCTCCGAAAGGGGCACGAGGGCCCTGACGACCCGGTTCCCCGAGCGCTCGTCCATCGACTGGACCTGACCGCGCCGGCTGTTGAGGTCACCGATGACATCGCCCATGTTCTCCTCGGGCGTGGTGACCTCGACCGCCATCATCGGCTCCAGCAGCGTGGGGGCCGCCCGGCGGGCCGCCTCCTTGAACGCCATGGAACCGGCGACCTTGAAGGCCATCTCCGAGGAGTCCACCTCGTGATAGGCCCCGTCCTGCAGGGTGACCTTGACGCCCACCATCGGGTACCCGGCCAGCACGCCGAACTCGGCGGCCTCCTGGCACCCGGCGTCCACCGACGGGATGTACTCCCGCGGGATGCGGCCACCGGTGACCTTGTTCTCGAACTCGTAGCCGTCCGACCCGCCGCCCAGCGGCTCCAGGTCGATGATCACGCGGCCGAACTGGCCGGAGCCACCCGTCTGCTTCTTGTGGGTGTATTCGACCTTCTCGACCTTCTTGGTGATCGTCTCGCGGTAGGCCACCTGCGGGCGGCCCACGTTCGCGTCGACCTTGAACTCCCGCCGCATCCGGTCGACCAGGATCTCCAGGTGCAGCTCGCCCATCCCGGAGATGACCGTCTGCCCGGTGTCCTCGTCGGTGCGGACCGTGAAGGACGGGTCCTCCTCGGCCAGCCGCTGGATCGCGGTGGACAGCTTCTGCTGGTCGGCCTTGGTCTTCGGCTCGATCGCGACGTGGATGACCGGCGCCGGGAAGTTCATCGACTCCAGGACGATCGGGTCCTTCTCGTCGCAGAGCGTCTCACCGGTGGTGGTCTGCTTGAGGCCCATCACCGCGACGATGTCACCGGCGCCCGCGCGCTCGATCTCGGTGCGCTTGTTGGCGTGCATCCGGTAGATCTTGCCGATCCGCTCCTTGCGCTCCTTGACGGAGTTCATCACGCTGGCGCCGGACTCCAGAACGCCCGAGTACACCCGGACGAAGGTCAGCTTGCCCAGGTGCGGGTCGCTCATGATCTTGAACGCCAGCGCGGCGAACGGCTCGTCCTCGCTGGGCTTGCGGGTCAGCACCTGCTCCTCGTCGCGGACGGCGTGGCCCTCGATGGCCTCCACGTCCAGCGGGGACGGCAGGTAGCGGACGATCGCGTCCAGCAGGGGCTGCACGCCCTTGTTCTTGAACGCGCTGCCGCAGGTCACCGGCGTCACCTTGGCCGAGATGGTGGCGCGGCGGATCCCGGCGTAGAGCTGCTGCACGGTGGGCTCCTCGCCCTCCAGGTACAGCTCCATGACCTCGTCGTCGTTCTCGGCCAGCGTCTCCACCAGCTTGTCGTGCCACTCGCGGGCGGCCTCAACGTGGGTGTCGGGGATGTCGACGACGTCGTACATCTCCCCGAGCTTGGCCTCCTCGTTCCACAGCAGGGCCTTCATCGTCACCAGGTCGATGACGCCCTTGAAGTCGGCCTCGGCCCCGACCGGGAGCTGGAGCACCAGCGGGGTCGCGTTGAGACGGTTCTCGATCATGTCGACACAGCGGTGGAACTCCGCGCCCACGCGGTCCATCTTGTTGACGAAGCACATGCGCGGCACGTTGTAGCGGTCGGCCTGCCGCCACACCGTCTCGGACTGCGGCTCCACGCCGGCCACACCGTCGAACACCGCCACGGCACCGTCCAGCACCCGCAGGTTGCGCTCCACCTCGACGGTGAAGTCGACGTGCCCCGGGGTGTCGATGATGTTGATCGTGTGCTTGACGTCCTCGACCGGCCATTCGGTGGTGGTGGCAGCAGAGGTGATGGTGATGCCCCGCTCCTGCTCCTGCTCCATCCAGTCCATGGTCGCGGCGCCGTCGTGCACTTCGCCGATCTTGTAGCTGATGCCCGTGTAGTACAGGATCCGCTCGGTCGTCGTGGTCTTGCCCGCGTCGATATGGGCCATGATCCCGATGTTGCGGACCTTGGCCAGGTCTACACCGGTTTTGGTAGCCACTGTGTCCTCGCGTCGTCTCGTGGTGGTTCCTGACCGCCGGGGTTACCAGCGGTAGTGGGCGAAAGCCTTGTTGGACTCCGCCATCTTGTGGGTGTCCTCGCGCTTCTTCACCGACGCGCCGAGGCCGTTGCTGGCGTCGAGCAGCTCGTTCATCAGCCGCTCGGTCATCGTCTTCTCACGACGCTGCCGGGCGTACACGACCAGCCAGCGCAGCGCGAGGGTGGTGCTGCGGGCCGGCCGCACCTCGACCGGGACCTGGTACGTCGCACCGCCGACACGGCGGCTGCGGACCTCCAGGGTGGGCTTGACGTTGTCGAGCGCGCGCTTGAGCGTGACGACCGGGTCGTTGCCGGTCTTCTCGCGGCACCCTTCGAGGGCGTCGTAGACGATGCTCTGCGCGATCGAGCGCTTGCCGTCCAGGAGGATCTTGTTGACCAGAGCGGTGACCAGCGGCGAGTTGTACACCGGGTCGGCGACCAGCTGCCGCTTCCCCGCGGGACCCTTACGCGGCATCAGCCCTTCTCCTTCTTCGCGCCGTAGTGGCTGCGCCCCTGCTTGCGGTTGCGGACGCCCTGGGTGTCGAGCGTGCCGCGGATGATCTTGTAGCGGACGCCCGGCAGGTCCTTCACACGGCCGCCGCGCACGAGCACCATCGAGTGCTCCTGCAGGTTGTGGCCGACCCCGGGGATGTAGGCCGTGACCTCGATCCCGCTGGAGAGCCGGACACGAGCGACCTTGCGCAGCGCCGAGTTGGGCTTCTTGGGCGTCGTGGTGTAGACGCGCGTGCAGACACCCCGGCGCTGGGGGCTGCCCTTGAGGGCAGGCGTCTTGTTCTTGGTCACCTTGTCCTGGCGGCCCTTCCGGACCAGCTGCTGGATCGTGGGCACCGCGTCTCCGTCTCCCTCGTACCAAGCCGGTAAGTCTTCTGTCTGGACCACCTGTGCGTGGACCCTTAATCACCACCACACATGTGGCTGTGACCTGCCGGTTTCCCGACTCTCTCCGACCCACGCGGTCGGGCGTGTCGCCCTCTCCGGGTTCCGCACACCACCGCCCGGCCCCAGGGGCCGAATCAAGCCGGGGAGATTGGCGCGGCACGGTGCAGTGCACCTTGGAAATGCACCTGGAGCAGGTACATCTGAGGCGGCCTCACCCGCGCGCACGCAGAGCGGCCCGCAGTGCGGGCACGAAGGTAGAGAGTACCCAGCCCCGCGGCAAAGTGCAAAGTGAACGCCGCCCGGCCATGGCCGCCTTCGCGGCACCGCCGCCGGGCCGCGCGCGGCAAGCCGGGCACAGCCGTCGTTACGTGCGTACAACGCTCGATCGCCGACCGGAGTTCCCGCGTCGGCTCCCCGATCCCGAAATCAGGACGGACGGCGCCGAAACGGAAGGGTGCGGGCGCCGCGAGCCGCCCCGGGTTGGGGAAGATCTGGCCGAAGTTTGGCCCTTCCCCGCCCCGCAGGCACCCGACGGGGCTAGAACACGAAGGCGATCAGGCCCACCGCGATGATCACGAGCCCCGCGACGATCGCGGCGATGGCCAGCATCATGTTCTTGTTGCCGCCCTTGGAGCGGCCACCGCCGGCCTCGCCGCCGTAGGTGGCGGGCTGGCCGTACTGCGGTTGCCCGTACTGGCCTTGCTGCCCGAACTGCCCCTGCTGGCCGAACTGTCCTTGCTGGCCCGGCTGTCCGTACGCCTGCTGGGGCTGCTGCCCGAACTGCTGCTGCTGTTCCTGCTGGCCGCCGTACGGGGAGGGCTGCTGCTGGCCGAACTGCTGCTGGCCTTCGGGCATGCCGTACTGCTGCTGGCCGAACTGTTGCTGCTGCTGTTCCTGCTGGCCGTACGGCGACTGCTGCTGCCCGTACCCCTGCTGTGCCTGGCCCCACTGCTGCCGGCCCAGGTCCAGGCGAGTCTGCTCGGGGTTGGCCGGAGCGTCGCCACCCGCCGGACCCTGCACCGCTTGCGACGAGGGGTCGAACGACTGCGTCGCCTGGTTGTCGTCCGCCGGCGACGCGGCGGGCGCGGCTCCGAAGGCCGGGCTCTCCTGCCCAAGGGGGGACGCGGCCGCGCCGTAGCCGGAGTCGGGCGGGGGCACCATCATGGTGCGCTCGTGGTCACCGCCCTCGGGCGTGGCCGGCGGCGCCGGCGGTTGCCACGGCTCGGACGAGCCGGACGGTGAGTCGGCGGGCTTGCGCTCGGGACCCGTGGCGACCGGGATGTCGGTGCCGGGCGACCAGTGCAGCGTCGCCTGGTCGTCCACGGGGGGCCGCGGCTGCTGCGGCTCGGGGGCGCCGGAGGCGGGCCCGGGGACGATCAGCGTGCGATCGGCCGTGCCCTCGCCTCCGCCCTGCGGCGGCTGCTGGGCCGCCTCGGGTTCGGGAGCGCTCTGCTGCTGCCCGTACTGGGGCTGCCCATAGCCGGGCGACTGCTGCTGCTGTTCGTAACCCGGGATCGTGGGCGGCACTCCGTACCCCTGCTGAGACTCCTGCGGAGACGTCGGCTGAGGCGGAGCCTGGTAGCCCTGCTGGGGCTGCTGGGGCTGCTGAGCGTACGGAGGCTGCGGCGCCTGCCCGTACCCGCCGGGAGCGGCGCCGGGAACGCCCGGAGGCGGGTCGTAGATACCGCCGCCCGGCGAGGGCTGCCCGTACTGCGGCTGCTCCTGCGGGGGCGCGTACGGCGGCTGGGGCGGCTGCGGCGGCCCTTCGGACTCGGGCTGCTGCCGCGGCGGCATCGGCTCGATCATCGTGGGCGGCGGCGGAGGCGGCGCGGGACGCTCCTCCTGCCGCGTCTCCGGCGGCTGCGACGGCTGGGGCGGCTGCGGCGGGCCGCCCGGATGGCCGGCTCCCGGCCGCGCGCCCTGGCCGCCGAGCTGGGGCGCGCCGAAGACCACCGTGCGGTCGCCGAGCGGCCGCTGTGGGGGTTCCTGCTGTTCCTGCTCGCGCTGCTGCTCGCCCGCGGGGGTGTCCTTGTCGTCAGGCAACGGCCACTGCGGTCCCTGGGTGCCGTCTCGCTCGGTCATCGTCGGGCTCCTTCAGCGCCGTCGTCCCTGGGCATTCCCGTCCCAGGCCCGTGCCGTCGGCCCGGAAACGCGCGGCGCATAACGCGGTCTCCAGGACCCTGCCGTGTCCCCGTGGCGGCCTCGCCACGCTGGGGACTTTCGTCCCCAAGCCTGCCTCCATCGCCAGTGTTATCGCAAATCATCCTGCGTGGAAGGGGCGAGTCCGGCCACGACACGCCGCCCCTGCCGACGGCAACGGGACGGTGATGATCGATCAATGTTCACCCAATGTCCGGCTGGTGTCCGCACGATCCCAAAGTTCTCAAAGATCGCACTTCCTACCTTCTCCGGCTATGTACGGAGATCGAGCGGGCCGGACACGGGTCCTGAGGGCACTGGTGACCTGCCTCGTCACGGCGGGCGCCCTCGTCGCCTCACCGCTGGGCGGGCTGGGCGCACCGTTGGGCGGGGGGACGGCCGAGGCGCAGGCGCATCCGTTCGGTGACCCGCAGCGGCTTGAGATCAGCCGCGAGGGCGCCACCGTACGGGCACGCTGGCGCGCCGCCCCGGACGACCTGACGGCGCTGGCATTGGCGCTGCGCGTCCTCGGCGGGAAGCGCACCTATGTCTACAGGGACGGCGCGCTGGTGCCTGAGGAGTCCGACAAGTCCGATGCGGTACTGCTCGCCGAGTCGCCCAGGCTCAGGGAGTACCTGCTCCGCAACATCCGGGTCACCGAGAAGGACGCGGCCTGCCCCGGCAAGGTGGTCTCCACCGGGAACCTCGCGGCGGACGGCGCGGTGCTGGACTTCGCCTGCCCTGGTGCGGTCACCTCGGCCTCCGTCACGGTGACCATGCTGACCGACCTGCACGCCTCGTACCGGACGCTCGCGAGCACGGCCCAGGGCGAGCGGCACACCTATACCAAGGCCGCGCCGACGCATACGTGGTCCTTGGATCGCTCCGATCGGGCCGGTGCCGGTTCCAACGGTACGGCGTCGTGGCCCACCGCGGCGGCGATCGCGGCGGTCGCGCTACTCGCCTCCGGAGGAGCCGTGCTCGGCGCCCGCCGGCTCCGCGCCGGGCGGCGGCGCGCGGCCCGATGATCATTCAGTGGCCCGACTTCGGGTCGGGGTTCCATGACCGCCTGCTGTCCTTCGTCGACTCCCCCGGCTTCGCCCCCGCCGCGGTCGCGGTCGCGTTCGCCGCCGGGGCCGCGCACGCGGCGGGTCCCGGCCACGGCAAGAGCCTGGCGGCGGCCTACCTGATCGGGTCGCGGGGCCGCGTGCGGGACGCGGCGTACCTGGGCGTCAGCGTCGCGGTGATGCACACGCTCTCGGTGCTGGCCATCGCGGTGGCCTGGACCTTCTTCTCCCTCTCGGACCTGGTCCGGATGGAGCGGCTCACCGCCGGGCTCCAACTGGCCGCGGGAGTCATGGTCGTCGCCCTCGGCGGCTGGCTGCTGCGGCGCCACCTCACCAGCCGCGGCCACCAGCACGCGCACGGCCACGGCCATGGACACGGACACGGGCATGGACACGGGCACGGACACGGGCACGGACACGGGCACGGGGCCAGTCGTCCCGGGCTGATGCTGCTGGGTGTCTCCGGGGGGCTCACGCCGTCGCCCTCGGCGTTCCTCGTGCTGCTGTCCGGCCTGTTCAGCGGGCGGACCGGGCTCGCGCTCACCCTGGTACTGATCTTCGGTGCCGGGATGGCCGCGGTGCTGTTCTCCACCGGCCTGACCGCGCTCTACGGCCGCGCCCTTGTGCTGCGGGCCGGCCGGACCCGCTCCCACTCGGCCGTCCGCGCCCTGTCGCGTGCGGCCCCCCTTGTCGCGGCGACCGGCATCACGCTGGCCGGTTGCGCGATCACCGCGACCGCGGTGATGAACCTCGCTGGATTCGCAAAGGAAGGTCTGGGATGACAGATCGTCACAAGCTGTGGCGAAGACTCCGGGCACCGATCGCCGTCACCGCCGCGCTCGCCGTGGCGCTCGGAGGCGCGGGGGCCGCCATGGCCACCGGAAAGGTCGAGCAGGGCATCTGGCTCTCGGTGAAGGACGGCGACATCCTCACCGGCAAGGTCACCCTGGCGGCCACCGACCGGCAGGACGGCAAGCCGGTGTCCCTCAGCGTCGAGGGGGAGGAGAAGGAGGTCACGACCGCACCACCGAAGATCACCATCAGCTTCGGCGCGGACGGCTTCGAGGCGGGAAGCGGCTTCAAGAACAGCATCTGGGTCAACGGCGTCAAGGTGGCCGAGCCCACGACGAGCGCCAGCGGCTACTCGCGCGTGACGGCGGCCGTCCCCGCGACCGCGTTCAAGGCCGGGGCCAACACCGTCCGCGTGCTGACCGGCAGCACCACGATGAACAACGACCCGGTCAACAACAACGACGACTTCACCGTCCGGGACCTGCGGCTCGTCTTCGACGACGGGACGAGCGCGGCCGACCCGTCGGTGTCGCCGACCACGATCATCCAGATCGGCGACAGCGCGGGGATGAGCCGCCACCGCGACTGGTCCGTGGACGTGCCCGCCGTGCAACTGCTGGCGCAGCAGACCCACACCTGGGACACCACGGCGCTCCAGGCCGGCACGTACGAGGTCGTCGCGGAGTCGGAGGACGGCTCCAGGGTGGCGCGCGCCGAGGTCCACGTGGACCACACCGCGCCGGTGACCATGAACCTGGCCGACGGTGACATCGTCGCGGGCGGACGGGAGATCGTCGCGGGCAGCGACGGCCCGGTGGAGATCAGCGTGGACGGCACGAAGCTGCCCACCGAGTCCCGCCAGGCCGCGGACCCCGAGTTCGTCTTCCAGGCGCACGACTACCAGACCGGCAGCTTCCGCAACAGCGTCTGGCTGAACGGCGAGCTGTTCACCGAGCCCAAGGTGGGCACGGTGAACAACTACGGTGAGGTCAGGGTCACCATCCCGTGGAGCAAGATGCGGGAGGGCCTGAACTCCTTCCGCGTCCGTACCGGCAGCGCGTCGGCACCAGTGGACGAGGGCGGCGCCAACAACAACGACGACTTCAGCATCCGCAACGCGCGACTGGAGTTCGGCTCCGGCCAGGTGCTGCGCGACCCGGCCGTGTCACCGGACGAGATCCTGCGCATCGGGGACAACATCAACCCGAAGGCGTACTACAAGGAGTTCACCATCAACGTGGGGCCCGCGTACCGCACCGAGTACGTGGCGCACTGGGACTCCAGCAAGGTCGCCGACGGCGAACGCACGGTGGTGGCCTCGAAGGAGGGCAGCAAGCGCACCGCCTCGGCCAAGGTGACGGTGGACAACACCGGCCCCGAGGTGACGGTGCGGAGCCCGGAGGAGGGGAAGCGGTACAAGGAGACGCCGTTCATCGTCGACGTCGCCGCCACCGACCCGCACGCCGTCGACAAGGTCGAGATCGCCTTGGACGGCAAGGTGGTCGCCAACGGCACCCGCTTCACCGCCGACGAGCTGAAGGACGGCGCGCACGCGCTGGTCGCCCGCGCCGTCGACAAGCTGGGCAACGTCACCGAGAAGACGGTGCGGTTCGAGACGGTCGGCAACTACCCGCTGACGCCGTCCGACCCGGACCCGGCCGACGGCGCGACCGACCTGTCGCCCAGCGACACGACGCTGGGCGTGAAGGTCGCCGACCCCGGCGGCGACCCCGTCGACGTGGCCGTGAAGTGGGCGTACACCGGCGACTTCGCCGAAGGGACGAACACCGCGACGCAGGGCTCGTCGACGGCGGCCGTCCCCGGCCGCGCCGCCGGTGACGAGCTCGACGGCGCCGGCTACGAGGCCCTGAAGGCCAGGGACGGGAAGGTGACCACGTCCAAGGGCACCGGCGCCTACCCGTTCCAGCAGTTCGAGATGGAGGTGCCGCCGAACCTGGCGGCGCAGGAGTACACCGTGTCCTGGAACGGGAAGGTCCCGGCCGGGCAGCGGGCCGCGCTGTCGGTGTGGAACTACGGCACGGCCAAGTGGCAGCTCCTCGCCGAGGGGCAGGGCGGCACCGACCTCTCCCTGAGCGGCAAGGCCAAGGTCGCCGAGACCGTGCGGGACGGCAAGGCCCGGGTGATGGTGCAGGACGTGGCCGCCTCGGTGATCTCGGAGAAGGACGCCGTGTTCGCCTGGATGACCGACACCCAGCACTACTCGGAGCGCGAGCCCGAGACGTACCAGAAGATGGTGGACTGGGCGATCGACAACCGGCATTCCCGGAACATCGGCTACGGCGTCCACACCGGCGACATCGTGGAGCACGTCGGGGTCAGCCAGGAGTGGGCCAACGCGTCCAGGATCATGAAGACCTGGGACGACGCGGGCCTGCCGTACGGCATCGTTCCCGGCAACCACGACATCGGCGACGGCCACTACGAGGTCTACCGCACGCACTTCGGCGAGCACCGCTACAAGGGCAAGCCGTGGTACGGCGGCACGGTCGACGACAACGTGCAGCACTACGACATCATCTCGACGCCAGGCGCCGACTACCTGGTCATGTACCTGGACTGGAGCCTGGGTGCCGAGGAGATCGCCTGGGCCAACAAGGTGATCAAGGCCCATCCCGAGCACAACGTGGTCATCGCGACCCACCAGTACATCACCGTCGGCGGCGCCTACTACGGGCCGGGCAAGCAGATCTTCGACGAGATCGTGCTGCCCAACAAGAACGTCGACCTGGTGCTGTCGGGGCACATCCACGGCGTCGCGCTGAACGTCAAGCGTGACGGCGACCGGACGATCGTCGAGGTGCTCGCCGACTACCAGGAGGTGCCCACCTCCGGCGGCGGCTGGATGCGCACCGTCGGGTTCGACACCAAGGCGCAGACGATCAGCAACGAGACGTTCTCGGTGCTGACCGACGGCGACCACTACTGGGACCGGGAGCTGGAGAACTTCACCGTCCAGTCCCAGTTGGAGGCGCCCACCCGGGAGGTGAGCACCGACTACGTCGGCATCACCGCGCTGACCACCACCACGGTGGGCACCGTGGCGGACGTGCCGTCCGGCACCCGGGTGAAGGTCCCGGCGGGCGCGTTGCAGCCCGACACCCGCTACAGCTGGTACGTCGAGGCCACCGACGCCGACGGGTACCGCGCCACGTCCCCCGTGTGGTCCTTCACCACCGGCAAGGCCCGGACGAAGACCACGCTGACCGGCAAGAACGAGTCCACCGAGTTCGGTGAGGGAGGGACCCTCAGCGCGGGCGGGCTGCCTCGCGACGCGACCGGAACCGTGGAGTTCAAGGAGGGCGACAGGGTCCTGTGCACGGGGACGGTCACCCGGGGCAAGGCGGAATGCGATTCGCCGCCTGACCTGCCCGCCGGTACCCACACGGTGACCGCGCACTACGGCGGTGACTCCGTCTACGCCGGGTCGACCGCGAACCTCACCCTGACCGTGGCCAAGGGCGACAGCGACCTCCGCGGCGACGCCACGGTGTCCGGCTCGTCCGTCACGCTCAAGGCGACCTTGGCCAAGCTCGCCACGGGCGGGGTGACGTTCAAGTTGAACGGTTCGGTGCTGTGCACGGCGACCGTCCAGGACGGGGCCGCGTCCTGCTCGCCCGCGGCCGTGCCCGGCGCCGGCAGATACAAGGTGACCGTCGAATACAGCGGTGACGCCAACTTCAGGGAGGAAACCGACACCTTCACGCTCCGGACACGCTGACCGGACACGAATACGGGCCGCCTCCCCGTACACGGGGGGCGGCCCGCCTTCGTCCGTCAGCGGTGGCCGCGGATCGGATGGGGCCGGTACGGGGCTTCCAGTTGCTCGACCTCGGCGTCGTCCAACTCCAGGTCCACCGAGGCGACCGCGTCCTCCAGATGGCCGATGCGGGTGGCGCCGATGATGGGGGCCGTCACTCCGGGACGTCCCAGCAGCCAGGCCAACGCCACCTGGGCCATCGGCACGCCACGTTCCTTGGCCACCGCGCGCACCGCGTCCACGACGTCGAAGTCGGATTCCTCGTACAGCGTCTCGGCGAACGCGTCCGTCTTGGCCCGCAAGGTACGGCGCTCCCCACCCCGTTCCCAGGTGCCCGCCAGTATCCCCCGCGCAAGCGGGCTCCACGGGATCAGCCCCACCCCCTGGTCGACGCAGAGCGGGTTCATCTCCCGCTCCTCCTCCCGGTAGACCAGGTTGTAGTGGTTCTGCATGGAGACGAACTTCGTCCAGCCGTGAAGCTCGGCCACATGCTGCGCCTTGGCGAACTGCCACGCGTACATGCTCGACGCCCCGATGTAACGCGCCTTGCCCGCGCGGACCACATCGTGCAACGCCTCCATGGTCTCCTCGATGGGCGTCTCGGGATCCCACCGGTGGATCTGGTACAGGTCGACGTAGTCGGTGCCGAGGCGCCGCAGCGAATCGTCGATGCCCGCCATGATGTGCTTGCGCGACAGCCCGCGGTCGTTGGGGTTCTCGCTGAGCTTCCCCCACACCTTGGTCGCCAGGACGTAGTCGTCCCGCCTCGGGAACAGCTTCGCCAGCAGCCGCCCGGTGATCTCCTCGGACCGCCCCATCGAGTACACGTCGGCGGTGTCGAAGAACGTCACCCCCGCCTCGACGGCCCGCCGCACGATCGGCTCGGCCTCATCCTCGTCCAGCGCCCATTCCCGGAGGGACTTGTCGCCGTAACTCATCATCCCCAGGCAGATCCGCGAGACCCTCATCCCCGTCCGCCCCAGCCTGACCTGCTCCACAGCCCCTCCTCGCAACGCCACGATCTCCGCTCCCACGATGCCCGCCAACACCGCCCCCGCCAACCCCTCACCGGAACCCGGCGCGCCTCGTCCCTTTGGGTGGATGGACGATCGCCTGAGCCTCGAACCGCGCGGGCCGAGCTACTGCGGCAGGCGGTCAAGGACTGCCTACGGGGTAGGTCCCTCCACTCGATCGTGCGCGAGTGGCAAAAGGCGGGCGTGAAGACAGCTCGCGGTAATGCCTGGAGCGTGCGCTCCCTCAAGGTCTCCATGATGAGTCCGCGTATCTGCGGCTGGCGCGAGATCTCCAGAGAGTTGGTGCGCGGGCCGGACGGGACGCCCGTGAAAGGCCAGTGGAAGCCGATCATCACCCCGGAAGAGTGGATGGCCGTTCGGGCCATCTTCGACAGCCGGAAGGGCCACTTCGTCGGCCGAGACATGAAGATCGGGCGTCCCCACCCGACCGACTACCGCGCCCCCACCTACCTGTTGGCGGGCATCTTGCGCATGGCCCCCGCACCCCGACGCCCCCGAGTGGCCCGGCGATGCCGAACTCGCCGGCGTCAAGCAGCAGCTAGACGAGTTGACCCGGCAGTGGAACGCACGGAAGATCACCAATGACCTCTTCTTCAAGGTGGCACCCGGCCTCAAGCAGCAGATCGCCCAGCTCCGGGCGGACAAGGCCAAGCACGATGCCACGATGACGGCCAAGAGAGAGCGTGCCGACACGAGCGCGGCCGAGATCCGGCGCCGATGGTATCTGCCCGAGAAAGAAGGCGGCTTCCCGATCTCGGTCAAGCGGACTTACATCCGGTCGGCTCTGCACGCGGTGATCGTCTACCCGGCTGGCAAGGGGATCAAGAGGTTCGGCCCTGACCTACTCGACCCGATCTGGCGGACTGACTGACGGACCACAGCCACCGATACGTGAGCCCCCGGCCGATGTACGGCGTCCCGGGGGCTCGTGGCTTCTGTCACTCGCTACAGGTCAAGGTCTCCAGACTTGATCCGGGAGACGAGATCAGCGAACGTTGCGGACGGCAGGTTCAAGTGCCCGTCCTGCGGTGCCCTGGAATCCCGGACGCCTACACGTCCGTTGAGCCTGGCAAGCTCAACACAGTCGCTCTGGTTGCCGCTGCTGCCGCTACGGCTGGACTTACGCCATACGGGAGTCATCGATAGCCCTCCATCACATGCTCTATCAGCTCAATCGACGCGCGGACGGGGAGCGCGTGATCTCCGATGCGGTCGAACCTACGTCGGAACGAGCGTACATCCGTTGCATCCTGGACAAGCCGCCCCTCTTCGCTCGCCTCGATGTAGGCAGATTCAGCTCCATCGACGGTCATGAGCTTGAACGATCCATCGCGCCCGACGTGCGCACCTTCGCTCTGGGGAACGACTCGCACCGAAACGTTCGGCATCAGCGAGACCTCGATCAGCCTCGCTAGCTGCCCCCTCATGATCTCCGGTGAACCGACAGGTTGCGTTAGAACGCCGTGGTCGAGGATGACCCACAGATACGGCGGCGGGGTCCTGGTCAGGCATCCTTGCCGCTTCATGCGGTCGGACACTCGTTTGTCGATGTTGTCCAGCCCGGCGCTCTCCACCTGAGCCCGTGTGTACGCCTCCGTCTGGAGCAGCCCAGGAATCCACAGGACCTCCCATATGCGCAGCTCAGACGCACGGGCTTCCATCTCGTTGTGGATCTTGAACCACTCTCGATTGTGGCCCTCCTTGGCGAGTCGGACGAGGGACGAGAACAGGCGGTCCGTACTCCACTCCCTGTCGATCGTCCTGGCGTGCCTCTCCACTAGCTTGATGTCGCCAGACTCAAGCCGCGAAACAGTTGAACGATCTACGCCCAGCATGCGCGCAAGGGCAGTGCCAGACATCCCGCGCTCTTCTCGGTGTCTACGCACTTGAACGGCTATTAGGTCCCACAGGGAGCCCTCTGGGTTGAGTGACTCTCGGCGGTCCATGGGCGACCCTCCGTCCCAAAATCTTGTTGCGTCTGCTGACCGAACGTAGCGAAGGTATATCGCCATGGGCCAGTCTGTGCGCTGAACGCACATGCAGGGAGGGACCGTGGCCCGCAGAAACGACCCCGTGCCGCGTATCTCGCAGACCGGCCTGTCACCGGTGCTGCCTGAGCATGCGGGCCGATGGGGCGTCCCGCATCTGGCCAATATGACCGATGTGACGACGTCAGTGGGGCCGCGTGTCACGCTCCCCCGTGGGCCCGTAGCAACCCTCCTGATGGGCGATGACGCGGGCGCGGTCTCACGTGCCCGTGAGTGGCTGCATGCGCGCGTGACCGAAGCCACCCCCTATCCCGTGCTGATCTCACGTGAGGCGATAGACGACGTGATGATCTGCGCTGGCGAGGTCTTGGCGAACGCCGTGCAGCATTCCAGCGCGGATGGTCGGTTCCCGGTACGAGTCCACCTGGCGATGGTCGCTGAACCGGGCGGTCCGCGGGCAGCCATCCGCGTTGAAGTCCATGACGCCGGGAGCCCTCCCGTGAGTGGTCCTTCCTGCCAACGGTGCGCACACCTCACTTGCGGCCGAATCCGTGTCGGACCTCCACGTCCGAGGTTGCGGGAAGCATCGGACGATGCGGAGTCCGGTCGGGGACTGCGAATCGTTGACCAGCTCGCGACCCAATGGGGAACGGAGATCGATGCGCACGGCGGAAACCTCGTGTGGTTCGAGGTCGACTACTAGGAAGAGCGGACTGCGCTCTAAGCGCCGATTGGAGCACCGCATCACATGACAAAGCAGACCTATGACTTCGCGGCTGACGCATGCCCGGCGGATCGCAGCCATGTCTGCGGCTTCCGCCGGTGCCGGTCCAGGAGCAGCGTGGCGCACCTGATGGTAGACGAACGCTCGGAACTGTGCCTGTGCCGAGCCCACTGGCTCAAGCTTTCGACGATCTTCAAGCCTCATGGCGTAAAGATCGGATGGATCAGACCCTAGCTAGGAGAGCTGCGGCTTCTTTTTCGCGCTGACATCGGTCGGTGCCGGTCGATGGCCGTAGGCCACCCCGGAGGGGCGACCGAAGGGAGTCAGCCGGCGCCGCAGGCACCTTCCGGGCCGGACGTCCCGCGACATGAGCGCCGCTACCCGGCCTTTTCAAGTGAGCCATCGCGCGGGAGCTGCCTGAGGCGGCGCGGTGCCGAGCGCGCGGACCGTCCCCAGCGGGGCGAAGGCTGTGGGCGGCCGGGGAGCTACCGCTTGAGCTGAGACAACAGCGCCGCGAAAGTCCGCCGTGACACGACCAGCTTCGGGCCATCCGGGTCCTTGCTGTCGCGGACGGCGACGGCTCCGGAGACCGGCGCCAACTCGATGCAATCTCCTCCGTTGGAGGTGCTGCTACTGGCCTTTCGCCACACGGCCTTGGTCACATCCATGTCGTCCACCGTCCAATGCATTCGATGTGCCGCGGAGGGCTACCGCTTGAGCTGAGACAACAGCGCCGCGAAAGCGCGCCGGGTCACGATCAGCTTCGGGCCGTCAGGGTCCTTGCTGTCGCGCACGGCGACCGTCCCGGTAATCGAGGTCAGCTCCACGCACTCACCGCCATTGGCAGTGGTGTAGCTGGACTTGCGCCATACAGCCTTGGTCAGGTCCATTTCTCGTGTACCACCTTACGAATCATTTCCATGGACTGATCTACGGGCAGGGCAAGCGATCGGACGATCATCAAGGTCCTGTTAAGGATGGCGATGTCGTCTGGGTCGCTCATGGTGAGACCGCGCGCGCCCATGTCCGCGTAGGCGATCTCGATCCTGTCGGCCAGCGTAGCGATCGTAAACGCCCCGCTGTTGCCTTCGTGTTCTCCCCGGCTAGGGACGATCTGAAGGGTCACCGTGCCTTGCTCGATCGCGTAAAGCAAGTGCTCCAGTTGTTCTCTCATGATCTCTGGGCTGCCTGTGAGGCGATGTAGGGACACCTCGTCCTGGAGAAGCGAGAAGTCCGGGGGCGGTGGTTCCTCCCTGGTCAGGACGCCTTGGCGGTTGATTCGAGCTTCGACACGGTCCTTTTTCTTGAGGATTGCGGAGGCGTAGGCCGGGGTCTGGAGCAGCCCGTGCACCAGGAGGGGCTGCCATGACTCCAACATGATCGCTTCTGGTTCGACGGTGTGCCAGTCGAACCAGGTGGGGAACATGGCGTCTTTGACCAGGTCGTCGTAGAGATCGAGCAGGTCGCCGTTGGCGTCGAGGGCCTCGTCCATGGTCTCGGCGAACTCGCGCGTGCAGCGGGTGCGGCCGTTCTCGACGGCCCCGATGTACTGCGGTTTGACACCGGCGCCATTGTTCGCGCGCCGGGCCACAGCTTCCTGCGTCCAGTTCTTGGCCTCGCGGAGCCGCCGGAACCTGCGGCCGAATGCGAGCAGCGTCGGCGAGACCGTCCCGCGCTTGCGCTGTGGAGCCATGTGTTCATCCTCCCTCGCCAAGGGCGCCCAACCAACACCCAAGCAGCCCGGGGCGTAGCGCCCGACTCGTCGCCCATGCTCGGCGCTTTGTAACGCAGAGTACGGCTCCTATGGCTGACTGTCATGAGAAGTTCAAGACTGCAGTCAAAGGTGGGTCCGATGCCTCCGACAACGACGGCGCCTGAGGTGCCGACGCTCGTCCTTGCACCGTCCGGCCGGGCGCCTGCGCTGGCCAGGCGATTTGTCGCCGAGCACTTCCGCGAGTGCAGTTTGGACGATGACTACGGCGCTCGCGTCGTGGTGACCGAACTGGTGACGAATGCCTATTGGCACGGAGAGGGCGTCATCGTGGTCCGCGCCTTCCTGGACGAGGGCAAGGGCGCGGTCATGGTGGAGGTGTGGGATCAAGGCGCCGGTATGCCGGTCGTCCGGACAGAGAATGTCGGGGCCACATCGGGGCGCGGGCTGCTGATGATGTCCCGGCTCGTACGGGAGTGGGGGACGAGGCCGATCACCGAGGGCGGGAAGATCGTTTGGGCGCGGTGCCCGCTAGAGCGGCCGCGCTTCGTTCTGCCTGCGTCCCCCGGTACGGGCAAGGTATGAGCGATCGCCTTGAGTGCCCCGACTGTGGCGGTACCGGGGAGCAGCGGTATGGGCCGCTGACGAAGACCTTCACCCCATGGCGGCCCCTTCTGAGGTTCCCCCCGTAGCACGGACACCTGCGGTGAGGTCACTCGGTGGTGTCTGAGGGCAGGTTGAGCCCTTCGAACGTGACGGGGCTGTGCATCCCGATACTGGAATGCCGCCTGTATGGATTGTA
>NZ_BSTM01000005.1:0-40260 GCF_030269515.1 Actinomadura sp. NBRC 104412
GCCTGCCAGAAAGTCGGCCACGAAAGCGACACCAATGATGCTGATGTGACAATTGAGGCAATCAGTGCTTAACTAATCAATAGATCGCGAGGTGGCCTTCTCATACACCACCCGCCTGGACGCGGCCGTGGACCTGCCGGGGAAGATGCAGCACTTCACCTTCCCGGTGGAGAGCTTCGGCGAGAGCGTCTTCACCGAGGGGCTGATGTTCGACGGGTCCTCGGTCCGCGGATTCCAGGAGATCCACGAATCGGACATGCTCCTGCTCCCGGACCCGAGCACGGCGGTGCTCGACCCCTTCCGCCAGCACAAGACGCTGATCCTCAACTTCTTCGTGCACGACCCGCTGACCGGTGAGCCCTACAGCCGCGACCCGCGCAACGTCGCGAAGAAGGCCCAGGACTACCTGCGCGGCACCGCGATCGCCGACACGGCCTACTTCGGCCCCGAGGCCGAGTTCTACATCTTCGACGACGTCCGCTTCGAGACCAAGCAGCAGGCGGGCTACTACTACCTCGACTCGGTCGAGGGCGCGTGGAACACCGGCCGTGAGGAGTCCGGCGGCAACCTGGGCGCCAAGCCCCCGTACAAGGGCGGCTACTTCCCGGTCCCGCCGATGGACCACTACACCGACCTGCGCTCGGAGATGGTCGCGCAGCTGATCGCGTCCGGCATCACGGTCGAGATGCAGCACCACGAGGTGGGCACCGCGGGCCAGGCGGAGATCGACTTCCGCTTCGACACCCTGCTGAAGACGGCCGACAACCTGCTGCTGTACAAGTACATCGTCAAGAACGTGGCGCGGGCCGCCGGCAAGACGGTGACGTTCATGCCCAAGCCGATCTTCGGTGACAACGGCTCCGGCATGCACACCCACCAGTCCCTCTGGAAGGACGGCTCGCCGCTGTTCTACGACGAGGTCGGCTACGCCGGACTGTCGGACACCGCGCGCTACTACATCGGCGGCCTGCTCAAGCACGCCCCGTCGCTGCTGGCGTTCACCAACCCGACCCTGAACTCCTACCACCGGCTGGTCCCGGGCTTCGAGGCCCCGGTCAACCTGGTGTACTCGCAGCGCAACCGGTCCGCCTGCATCCGGGTGCCGATCACCGGCTCCAACCCGAAGGCGAAGCGGATCGAGTTCCGGGTGCCCGACCCGTCCTGCAACCCGTACCTGGCCTTCTCGGCGATGCTGATGGCCGGCCTCGACGGCATCAAGAACAAGATCGAGCCCGCCGAGCCGGTCGACAAGGACCTCTACGAGCTGCCCCCGGAGGAGGCTCGCGCGATCCCGCAGGTCCCCGGCTCGCTGGAGGGCGTCCTCGACGCCCTGGAGGCCGACCACGACTACCTGCTCGAAGGCGGCGTGTTCACCCCCGACCTGATCGAGACCTACATCTCGATGAAGCGCGAGTTCGAGATCGACGAGGTCCGTCTCCGTCCCCACCCCCACGAGTTCGAGCTGTACTACGACGTCTGATCGCGGCAGCACTGAGGGCCCCTCGGTTTCCGAGGGGCCCTCGTCGTGCTCGGGCCATGCGCGGTTGGGAAGAACCGGCGTGTGGGCAGTGTTCTGTGGGCGTCAGAGCGACGAAGTCGAGGGGGTTGTGATGCCCGAGGTCAGGGTGGAACGGGTCGGGGACGGGTTCGAGGCCACCAACGAGCGTGGGGCGCGCGTGGCGATCGGGTCGTCCGACCAGGACGGGGTGTTCTCCCCCGTGGAGTTGCTGCTGGCGGCGTTGGGCGGGTGCGAGCTGGTGTCGGTGGAGCCGCTGACCGCCAAGCGGGGGCACCGGCTGGTGCGGCTGGCCGCGAAGATCCGGGCGGACAAGGTGGCGACCAGCGTGCTGGGCGACATCACGATCTCCTATGACGTGGAGATCCCCGAGGGGGACGACAAGGCGCGCGAGGTGTTCGAGGCGGTGGCCAAACGGGTGCACGAGCGCTACTGCACGGTCGGCAACGCCCTCAAGGAGCCGATGCAGGTGAACCAGGTACTCCAGTAGCCGTACGTTGTGCGGTCCACGGGCCATAGTCCCCTGGGACGACCCTGAACGTGTCCTGACCTCTGTACTGCGCGCCGACCCTGACTTTGCTCACCCGAAAGTCCGGATGGAGTCTGAGGGTCGTACTACTCAAGTCTGAGACGAAGACCGTTCATATCGGCGATCTCAAACTGATCACATCGCGGCAAAGTTACCAGCATGGCGCACACCGCCCCGCCGGCTCACACAAGCCGCACCGACGACGGCCGCCGCGGCACACCGCGGCGGGCCGGCACACGCCTGCCCCTGCCGCGGGCGCTGACCGCTCCCCCGGTGTGGCGGGAACTCCTCCTGATCGTCCTGTTCTACTCGGCCTATACGTTGACGCGGGTGCTCCTGGTTCAGGACGGCACGGGCGCGGCCTTCGCGCACGCCGACCAGATCCTCGCCTGGGAGCGGCACCTCGGCATCGACATCGAGCTGGGCCTCAACCAGACGCTCCTGAGCCTCCCCTGGCTGGCGCGCGCCGCCAACGTCTTCTACGCGACCGCCCACTTCGCGGTCACGCTGATCGTGGTGGTGTGGCTGTACCGCAGCCGCCCGCACGACTACCGCTGGCTGCGTACCGGCATCATGGTGGCCACGGGCTTCGCGCTGGTCGGGTTCTGGCTGTACCCGCTGGCCCCGCCCCGGTTCATGAGAGCCGAGGGCTTCGTCGACCCGGTCACCGCGCTACAGTCGATGGGCCTGTACGCCAGCGACGCCTCGGCCACGTTCACCAACCAGTACGCGGCGATGCCCTCGATGCACGCCGGATGGGCGCTGTGGTGCGGGATCGTGCTGCTCAGGCTGGCCACGCCGCGCTGGGCCAAGGTGGTCGGCGTGCTGTACCCGCTCACCACCGTGCTGGTCATCCTGGGCACCGCCAACCACTACGTGGTGGACGCCGTGGCCGGGTTCGCGCTGATCGGCGCCTCGCTGGGGCTGTCCTGGCTGGCGTACCACCGCTGGCCGGCCGAGCTGAAGGGAATGTCGCTGCGGCTGGGCCACATCGCCCTGCACCGGGTGATGCTCCCCGTCCTGCTGGGGATGCGCGCCGCCGCGCAAGGATGGCTCCTCCCGGTCCAGCCGTTCCCGGCGCCGGAGAGCGCTGGGAACGCCCGGGGCGTCCGGAACGCCGTCCAGGGCCCGGAGACCCTCGGGGGCGTCTCCGGGTCCGGCTCCGAGCCGTCCACGGCCCGCAGCACGGTCACGTGACCCCGTAGAAGACGCGGTCGACCACGGCACGCGCCCTGCGCGCGTGCCGCCGGTAGTCCTCCAGCAGGTCGCCCGTGCCGGGATAGCCCAGGACGCGGGTGACGGCGCTGCGCTCCTTGTGGTGGTCGGTGGGAAGCAGGTCGGAGGCCCGTCCGCGCACCAGCATCATCGTGCCCCGGATGCGGGTCGCGAGCTGCCACGCCTCCGACAGCACGGTGGCGTCGCGCTCGTCCAGGAGCCGCGCCGCCGCGGCCGCCTCCAGCGCCGCCAGGGTACGGGTCGTGCGCAGCGACGGGACGTCATGGGCGTGCCGTAGCTGAAGCAACTGGGCGACCCACTCCACGTCCGAGAGCCCGCCCGGCCCGAGCTTGGTGTGCAGCCTCCGATCGACCCCGCGCGGCAGCCGCTCGGACTCCATCCGCGCCTTCAGCCGCCGGATCTGCCGGACCGCCTCGTCGTCGATGCCGTCCTCCGGCCACCGGACCGGGTCGATCACGGCACGGAACCGCTCGCACAGGTCCGGGTCGCCGACGATCGGGTCGGCGCGCAGCAGGGCCTGGCTTTCCCAGGGCGCCGACCAGCGGGCATAGTACGCGGCATAGGAGGCCAGCGTGCGCACCAGCGGCCCTTGGCGTCCCTCGGGACGCAGGTTCGGGTCGATCTCCAGCGGCGGGTCGGGTGCGGGCAGCGCGAGCAGCCTCCGCAGCTCCTCGGCCACCGCGTGCGCCGCGCGTCCCGCTTCCGGCTCGTCCACGCCGGGCAGCGGGTCGTGCACGAACATCACGTCGGCGTCGCTGCCGTAGCCCAGCTCGTGCCCCCCGAACCGGCCCATCGCCACCACCGCCATCCGGGTCGGCAGCGGCCCCTCGCGCTCCGACTCGATCTTGCTGATGGCGGCCCGCAGCGCCGCCTCGACGGTGACGGTCGCGATGTCGGTGAGCGCCTCGCCGACCGTCCGCACGTCCGCCAGGCCGAGCAGGTCCGCGACCGCCACCCGGAACAGCTCCCGGCGGCGCAGCCCGCGCACCACCGCCACCGCGTCCTCGGCGGGCATCGCCGTCCCCTCGCCCCCGGGTCCCGGCGCGTGACGCCGGACGGCGGCCAGCGCCTCGGTGCGCAGCGCGTCGTACGAGCGGGGCTCCAGCTCGGCGGCGTTCCCGAGCATGGTCACCGCCTCGGGAGCGCGCAGCAGCAGATCGGTGGCGTACTGGCTGGAGCCCAGCACCCGGGCCATGCGTTCCGCCACGGTGACGTCGTCCCGGAGCAGGCGCAGGTACCAGGGCGTGGTGCCGAGCGCGTCACTGACCTTCCGGAAACCCAGCAGGCCCGCGTCCGGGTCCGGGGCGTCCGCGAACCAGCCGAGCATCACAGGGAGCAGCGTCCGCTGGATGGCGGCCCGCCGCGACACCCCCGACGTCAGCGCCTCGATATGGCGCAGCGCCCCGGCGGGATCCCCGTAGCCCAAGGCCACCAGCCGCGTCCTGGCGGCCTCAGGGGTGAGCCTGGCCTCCTCCCCCGGCAGCCTGGCCACCGCGCGCAGCAGCGGACGGTAGAACAGCTTCTCGTGGATGCGGCGGACCTCCCGGGCGTGCCGCCTCCACAGCGCCGTGAACTCGCTGATCGGCTCCGTGCGCAGCCCCAAGGCACGCCCCAGGCGGCGCAGATCCGCGGAGTCGTTCGGCACCAGGTGCGTGCGCCGCAGCCGGTAGAGCTGGACGAGGTGCTCGACGCGGCGCAGGAACCGGTACGCGGAGGCGAGCGCCGCGGCGTCGTCACGTCCCACATAGCCCCGCTCGGAAAGCGTCGACAGCGCCTCTAGCGTGGTGGGACTACGCAAGGCGTCATCGCTCCGCCCATGCACCAGTTGCAGTAACTGGACGGAGAACTCCACGTCCCGTAGCCCCCCGGGACCCAGCTTGAGCTGGCGCTCCGCCTCGGCCGTGCGCTGGTTGAGGTCCGCCTCGACACGACGCCGCATGTCCTGGACGTCCTCGACGAAACCCTCCCCGGCCGCCGCCTTCCACAGCAAGGGCGTGATGGTGTCGAGGTAGCGCTTCCCCAGATCGCGATCGCCTGCCACGGGGCGCGCCTTGAGGAGGGCCTGGAACTCCCAGGTCTTGGCCCACCGCTCGTAGTAGGCGCGGTGGCTCGCCAAGGTGCGCACCAGCGGGCCCGCCTTGCCTTCCGGACGCAGGGCCGCGTCCACCTCCCACAGCGAGCCCTCGACCGTACTGGACGAACACGCGCGCATCATGGCGGCGGCCAGACGGGTGGCCGTGCGCAGAGCCTCGTCCTCGTCCCGGCCGTCCCTGGCCTCCGCCACGAAGATCACATCGACGTCGGAGACGTAGTTCAGCTCCCGCCCGCCGCACTTCCCCATGCCGATCACCGCGAGCCGGCAGATGTCATGCCCGGGAACCTCGGCGCGGGCGATCGCCAGCCCCGCCTCCAACGCCGCCGCGGCCAGATCCGCCAGCTCCGCCGCCACATCCCCCACCGTCGCCACGCCGGTCAGATCCCGGCCCGCCAACGCCAGAAGATGCCGCCGGTACTCGGCGCGCAACGCGACCAGAGTGTCAGGGGTGGCATCCCGCGCCACCGGCTCGTCCACCGCCGGATCCGCGCCCACCGCCGTCAGCAACGCGGCGCGCAACGCCTCGACAGGCGGACGCGGCGGTTCCACCTCTCCCGCCTGAGGCGGCACCTCGGGAGAAGACCCGTCACGGACGGCGACCGCCTCGGCCGGAACCGGCGGCTTCTGGATCGGTCCATCATCGTCCAGCGCCCGCCAATGATCAGGATGGCGTGCCAGGTGACCACCCAGCGCGTCACTGACCCCCAGCACCGCCAGCAGCCGCTCCCGGCCCGGAGTGTCCCTCGCCAGCGCCGCCCTCAGCGCCTCCCCCTCACCGGCCCGCTCCGCCGCCTCCAGCAGCCGCACCAGGCCCGCCAACGCCAGATCCGGATCCGCCGTCCCGCCCAGCGCATCCAACACCTCATCGGACGGTCCACCGCCCGGCTGCCGACCCGCCTCCGCCAAGACGCGCTCAGCACGCCCCGCATCGGTGAAACCCAGCCTCGCCAGCCGACCCGTCAACCCCGAAGGGCGACGCTCAGGAGTCCAAGCCCCACTCACGGGCTCAACCTACAGTCTTTTCATTGTGGGGGGGCGACCCCCCACGCCCCCCGGTGCGGGGCCAGCGACCACCGCCGCTCGCCTTGACGGCTCGCGGCGGCGGCCACTGACCCCGGGTAGGGGCTCCGCCCCTACGACCCCGGCAGGGGGCTCCGCCCCCTGCACCCCCTTTGGGGCTTCGCCCCTTGCCCCCTCTTGGGGCTTCGCCCCTCGCCCCCGTTGGGGCTTTGGCCCTTGCCCCCTCTTGGGGCTTTGGCACTTGGCTTTGCCGGGTTCGGGATGGGTGTTCTACAGGACGGCTATTAGACGCTTGCGCTCGAACTCGGTGACCTGGCGGCGGTACTCCTCCCACTCCGAGCGCTTGTTGCGGAGGAAGAAGTCGAACACGTGCTCGCCCAGCACGTCGGCCATCAGTTCGCTGCGTTCCATGGCGTGGATGGCCTCGTCCAGGCTTTGCGGGAGCGGCTGGATGCCCAGGGCGCGGCGTTCGGCAGCGGTCAGCGCCCACACGTCGTCCTCGGCGCCTGGCGGCAGCTCGTAGCCCTCTTCGATGCCCTTCAGGCCGGCGCCGAGGATGGCGGCGAACGCCAGGTAGGGGTTGGCCGCCGTGTCCAGGGAGCGGAACTCGATGCGGGTCGCGTGTCCCTTGTGCGGCTTGTACATGGGGACGCGGACCAGCGCGGAGCGGTTGTTGTGGCCCCAGCAGATGTAGGAGGGGGCCTCGCCGCCCGCGCCCGCGGTGGAGCCGACGCCGCCCCACAGGCGCTTGTAGGAGTTCACGAACTGGTTGCACACCGCCGTCAGCTCGGCGGAGTGCCGCAAGATGCCGGCGATGAACGCGCGGCCGACCTTGGAGAGCTGGAACTCGGCGCCCGGCTCGTAGAAGGCGTTGCGGTCGCCCTCGAACAGCGACATGTGGGTGTGCATGCCCGAGCCCGGGTGGTCGGTGAACGGCTTGGGCATGAACGAGGCGTACACGCCCTGCTCCAGCGCGACCTCCTTCATGACCAGGCGGAAGGTCATGATGTTGTCGGCGGTGGTGAGCGCGTCGGCGTAGCGCAGGTCGATCTCCTGCTGGCCGGGGGCTCCCTCGTGGTGGCTGAACTCCACCGAGATGCCCATCGACTCCAACATCATGATCGCGTTGCGGCGGAAGTCGTGGGCGGCGCTGTGCGGGGTGTGGTCGAAGTAGCCGCCCGCGTCCACGGGCTCGGGCTCGCGTCCGTCCTCCGGCTTGTTCTTGAGCAGGAAGAACTCCACCTCGGGGTGCGTGTAGAAGGAGAACCCGAGGTCGCTGGCGCGGGCCAGCGCACGCTTGAGGACGTAGCGGGGATCGGCGAAGCTGGGCGTGCCGTCCGGCATCAGGATGTCGCAGAACATGCGGGCGACGCCGGGGGCCTCGCTGCGCCAGGGCAGCACCTGGAAGGTGGACGGGTCCGGCTTGGCGATCATGTCGGCCTCGTAGACCCGGGCGAACCCCTCGATCGCCGAGCCGTCGAAGCCGATGCCCTCGGCGAAGGCCCCCTCCAGCTCGGCGGGGGCCACGGCCACGGACTTCAGGAAGCCGAGCACGTCGGTGAACCACAGCCGGATGAAGCGGATGTCGCGCTCTTCCAGCGTGCGGAGCACGAACTCCTGCTGTCGGTCCAAGGCCATCTCCCTTGACGGTGCTCTTCGCAGTATGCCTTTCCGCTGTTACCGCAACGTTACAGCTCTCGTCCGCGTGCGCGAGCCGCGCTGCGGTCCGGACGCGACACCTGCGCTCATGTGCTCGTGCCGAGGCTACCCTTGCCCGGGACCCGGGCCGCCGCCGGGTCGAGGACGCGGGAGAGGAACGCGCGGGTCCGGTCATGGCGGGGGGCGTCGATGACCTGGCTCGGCGGGCCCTCCTCGACGACGACGCCGTCGTCCATGAACACCACCCGGTCGGCGACCTCGCGGGCGAAGCTCATCTCGTGGGTGACCACGAGCATGGTCATCCCGTCCTCGGCCAGTTCCCGCATCACGCCCAGGACGTCCCCGACCAGTTCCGGGTCGAGGGCGGAGGTGGGCTCGTCGAACAGCATGACCTCCGGACCCATGGCCAGCGAGCGGGCGATCGCGACCCGCTGCTGCTGGCCGCCCGAAAGCCGGGCCGGGTAGGACGCCAGCTTGTCGGACAGCCCGACCCGCTCCAGCACCTCCCGCGCGGTCCGCTCCGCCTCGGCCTTGCCGCGCCGCAGCACCTTGCGCTGCGCGATCGTGACGTTGCCGAGCGCGGTCAGGTGCGGGAACAGGTTGAAGGACTGGAACACCATGCCGATCCGGCGGCGCACCGCGTCGATGTCGACCTCCGGGTCGGTGACCTCCACGCCGGCCACCCGTACCGTCCCCGAGGAGGGCTCCTCCAGCAGGTTCACGCAGCGCAGCAGCGTGGACTTGCCCGAGCCGGACGGGCCGATCACGCAGACCACCTCGCCCGCGCGGACGTCCAGGTCGATGCCGCGCAGCACCTCGTTGGCGCCGAACGACTTGTGCAGGTCCGTGATCTCGATCGCCGCGCCGCTCATCGTCCCTCCCTGCGCCGCCGGGCCTCCAGCCGCCGGGCCAGCAGGCTCAGCGGGACGGTGAGCAGCAGGTAGCAGATCCCCGCCACGATGATCGGCGTGGTGTTGCCCTGCTGTCCCGCCAGGTCGCGCCCGAACTTGGTCAGCTCCCGCTGCTCCAGCGTGACGCCGAGGAAGAGCACCAGCGAGGAGTCCTTGCACAGCAGCACGAGCTGGTTGGTGAGCGGCGGGATGATGATGCGGAACGCCTGCGGGATGATGATCGAGCGCATCGCCCGGCCGTAGGACATGCCGAGGGAGCGGGCCGCCTCCAACTGTCCGCGCGGCACCGCCTCGATGCCCGCCCTGATCGTCTCGGCCATGTACGCGGCGGCGGCCAGTCCCAGCGCCAGCCCCGCCTGCCCGGCGACGCCGCCGGGGACGTTGCTGCCCGGGAAGGCCAGCGGCACCCCGACGCTGACGAAGATGAAGATCAGCAGCAGGGGCAGGCCGCGGAACACCTCGATGTAGGCGGCCGCGAACCAGCGGTACGGGGCCGCCGGCGACAGCCTCATCAGCGCCAGCACCAGCCCGGCCGCCAGCCCGAACACGAAGCCCAGGCCGGTGTAGAGGGCGGTGTTGCGCAACCCGACGGTCAGGATGTCGGGGAACAGCTGTTCGGCCACGTCCCAACTAGCGAAGTTGGCGCGTAGCTGCGGCCAGTCGGCCAGCAGGACGACCGCGAGCACGATCGCGACGAACAGCCCGTACTGCACGCCGAGGAAAAGCCGACGGCGGCGCCGCGGGGACAGCCCCCTGTGCGGCGCCGCCACCTCGCCCGTCGTCACGGCGTGCTACCCGGCGCCGGGCTCGCCCCGCCCTTCGGCATCGGGCCGATCCACTTCTCGTAGATGCGCTGGTAGGTCCCGTTGGCCTTGGACTCGGCGATCACCTGGTTGGTGAGCTCCACGAGCTTGGGGTTGTGCCCCTTGCGGAACCAGAACCCGTACTGCTCGCCGGTGTTGAGGTTGGCCGCGATCGTGAACCTCGCCTTGTCCGCCGGGTTCTTCAGCCAGTTCTGCACGACCGGATAGTCCTGGACGATCACGTCCACCTGGTCGGTGCGCAGCGCGTCCAGCTCGGCCAGGGAGTTGTCGAACGAGCGCGGGTCCAGGCCCTTGCCCTTGACGAAATCCTCGCCCGTGGTGGACGCCTGGGAGCCGAGGCGCAGCTTGCGGCTCTTGACGTCGTCCAGCGAGCTGATCCCCAGATCCTTCTTGGCCAGCAGCGCCTGCGTGGCGTCGAAGTAGGGCTGGGAGACGTCCATGAATCTCACCCGGTCCGGCTTGATCGTCATGCCGCCCATGACGATGTCGCACTTGCCGGCGTTGAGCGCCGACCCGGTCTTCATGGTCTCGAACGGGGTGTCGATGACCTTCTGGGTGACGCCCAGCTTCCTGGCCACCAGATCGACCATGTCCACGTCGAACCCGACGACCTTGCCGCCCTTCTCCTCCTGGAACGGGGGGTAGGGCAGGTGGGTGCACGACGTCAGCGCACCCTTCTTGATCAGCTTGGCGCCCTGAACGGTGGCGCCCTCGTCACCGCCGCAGGCCGCGGCGGACGCCAGCGCCAGGACGAGCGTCGCGGCCACGGCGGCGACACGTCCGGGAGATCGGAGCCGGCGGATGGCGGGTAGGTGCACGTTGTCCTCCAGTGATGATCGCGGCATGGCACCGCGGTCGCGTCCCGCGGGGGAACGTTCGGGCTCAAGCGTCCCATTCCCGAAACTTGACGTGGCGATCGCGGGCACGGCGGCGAGGGCTCACTAGCGTGAAGTCGTCGTGGACGCTTCGTTGTTGCTCTCGCTCGGCGAACGGGCACCCGCCCTCGCCGCTCCGTCCGCCATGCGCCCGGACGCCTGGCGCCTGGGCGAGCGGGTGGACGCCTGGGCGCGGGGCCGCGGCCTGGTGCTGGGCGATCCGGACACCTCGCCGCTGGGCCGCGCGCGCTGCGAACGGCTGGCCGCCCGGCTGTTCCCCGCCGCGGACGCGGCCTCGGTGGAGCTGTTCGCGCGCTGGCTGACCTGGACGTTCGCCCTGGACGACGCCCTCGGCGAGGCGTCGGGCAGCGCCACCTCCGTCCACGCGGTGTACGACGACCTGCTGCGCGCGGTCAGGCGCGGGCAGGCGGGCTCGGGGGCGCGACCGCTGGAAAGCGCGCTGGTCGAGCTGTGGCGGGCCACGTCGGGGAGGATGACCCGCGACTGGCGCCGCCGGTTCCTGTCCCATCTGGAGGAGCACCGTGAGGGCTGCTCACAACAGGCCGTCCACCGCCGCACCCGGCACATGCCCGACCCGGAGGCGTATCCGGAGCTGCGCCGCCGCGCCGCCGCCCCCTTCCTGTTCGACCTGGTCGAGCCGGTCCTGGGCGTCGAGCTTCCCCACCGGCTGCTGGCGCTGCCCGCCTGGCAGGCGATGCGGGAGGACATCACGGACCTGATCACCTGGTCGAACGACATCGCGTCCTACCCCCGCGAGTCGGCGGCCGGGGACCCGCACAACCATGTCAGCGTGCTGGCCTCCGCGTACGGGCTGGACCCGGCCGAGTCCGCCGCGATGGTCGCCGACCGGATCGCCATCCGGGCCGACCAGGTGCGGTTCGCGTCCCGTGCGCTGGTACGCACCATCGCCCGGCTGGGCCTGACCGAAGGCGAGCTCGACGCCGCCCACCAGGTCCTGCGGGTGCTCTTGGACGCGCCCCGCGCGCACATCGACTGGCTCGCCGAGTCCGGCCGCTACAGCGCGGAGGGCGGCACCCCGAGCGGGGGCGACAGCTCCCGCCTGGACGGTCTGGCCTCGCTGCGCTGGTCCGGGCATTCGGCCGTGTGACACGAACCCCACTTCTCGTCATAATGACGATACTTTGAGGGCGATGTTCTAGGCTGGTGACCGTGGCACAACTCAGGATCGCTCTCGCTCAGGTGAACCCGACGGTCGGCGACCTGAAGGGCAACGCCGGCCTGATCGTCGACTGGACCCGGCGCGCGGAACGGGCCGGCGCGTCCCTGGTCGCCTTCCCCGAGATGATGCTGACCGGCTACCCCGTCGAGGACCTGGCGCTGCGTTCCTCGTTCGTCGAGGCGTCCCAGAACGCCCTCGAACGCGTCGCCCGCACCCTCGCCGACCAGGGCCTGGGCGACATCCCCGTCGTCACCGGCTACCTGGACCGCCGCCACGCCAGCATGGCGCGCCCCGGGCTGCCCGCCGGCTCCCCCCTCGACGCCGCCGCCTGGCTCTACCAGGGCGAGGTCCTGGTCCGCTCCGCCAAGCACCACCTGCCCAACTACGGCGTCTTCGACGAGTACCGCATCTTCGTCCGCGGCGACACCCTGCCCGTCGTCCGCGTGCGCGGCGTGGACGTCGCGACCGTCATCTGCGAGGACCTGTGGCAGGAGGGCGGCCCCGTCAGCGTCACCTCCACCGCCGACGCCGGGCTGCTGCTGGCCATCAACGCCTCCCCGTACGAGCGCAACAAGGACGACGTCCGCCTGCGGCTGTGCGCCGAACGCGCCCGCGAGGCCGGCTGCGCCCTCGCCTACGTCAACCTGGTCGGCGGTCAGGACGAGCTGGTCTTCGACGGCGACTCGATCATCGTCGGCGCCGACGGGCGGCTGCTGACCCGCGCGCCCCAGTTCCGCGAGCATCTGCTGGTGGCCGACCTGGACCTGCCCGCCGCCCCGCACGAACCCGTCACCGGACCGGTCAACGCGCTGGACGGCACCACGATCAGCATCGACCACCGCACGGTCTCCGAAGACCCCCTCCCCGCCTACGAGCCGAGTCCCCTCGTCCCCACACCGCCCCTGGACGACCCCGCCGAGGTGTACGGGGCGCTGGTCCTCGGCACCCGCGACTACGTCCGCAAGAACGGCTTCCGCTCGGTCATCCTCGGCCTGTCCGGCGGCATCGACTCCGCCCTCGTCGCCACCATCGCCGCCGACGCCATCGGCCCCGACCTGGTGAACGTCGTACTGCTGCCCAGCCGCTACTCCACCGAGGGCTCCATCACCGACGCCGAGGAACTCGTCAAACGGCAGGGCCTGCACTCCAGCGTCGTCCCCATCCGCGGCATGGTGGACGCGTTCGAGGCCGAACTCGACCTGCACGGCCTCGCCGAGGAGAACCTCCAGGCCCGCATCCGCGCCAACATCTGGATGGCCCTCTCCAACGAACACGGCCACCTCGTCCTCACCGGCGGCAACAAGAGCGAGCTCGCCACCGGCTACTCCACCCTCTACGGCGACTCCGCGGGCGGCTTCGCCCCCATCAAGGACCTCACCAAGACGATGGTCTGGACCCTCGCCCGCTGGCGCAACGAACAGGTCGGCAAGGACGTCCCCTTCCTGCACCCGTACACCCAGGAACCCATCCCCGAGGCCATCATCGTCAAGGAACCGTCCGCCGAACTACGCCCCGACCAGAAGGACCGCGACACCCTCCCGCCCTACGAGGTCCTCGACCCCCTCCTCGTCGACTACGTCGAACGCGACATGGGCCGCGACGCCCTGATCGCCGCAGGCCACGAACCCGCACTCGTCGAACGCGTCATCCGCCTGGTCGACCTGGCCGAATACAAGCGCCGCCAATACCCACCCGGCCCCAAAATCACCCCAAAAAACTTCGGCCGAGACCGCCGCCTCCCCATCACCAACCGCTGGCGAGAGGAGCGCTGATTTGCAGACGCAAGCTGTTGCTTATGGCAGGTGCGAGCTGCGCTCCTCGCCTTGACGGCTCGTCGCTTGTCGCACCTGCGTGCGATCGCTGCATCGCTCCGACTCGCCTAGAGGCTCGCTACGCGATCAGATTCTCGCTCCGCTCGAATCTGCCTTCGGACGCGATCGCAACGCCCGGCCGCCGTCCGGGGCTTGGGTAACGGGCTGAGGTAGTTGGAACTGTGTTCATCGCAAGCACGAACTGCGCTGTGTTAATCGGCGGTGCCTGCCGCGTCGGGCGCTGAACGTGCTCTTTCCTATGGCAGGTGCGAGCTGCGCTCCTCGCCTTGACGGCTCGTCGCTTGTCGCACCTGCGTGCGATCGCTGCATCGCTCCGACTCGCCCAGGGGCTCGCTACGCGATCAGGGTCTCGCTGGCGCTCGCCCCTGCCTTCGGACGCGATCGCAACGCTTGGGCGCCGTTCGGGGCCGGGGTGACGGGCTGAGGTGAGTGCGAGAGGGGTTTATTGCATGTGCGAGCTGCGCTCCTCGCCTTGGCGGCTCGTCGCTTGTTGCGGTTGCGGCGATCGCTGGATCGCTTCGACTCGTCCTGGGGGCTCGCTGCGCGATCAGGGTTTTGCTTCGCTTGTCCCTGGTGCTGGTTGCGATCGCAGCACTTGAGCGACCGTTCGGGGCTGAGGTGGTTGGGGGCAAGGGGCGAAGCCCCAAGGGGGTGCAGGGGGCGGAGCCCCCTGCCGGGGGTGTCGGGGGCGGAGCCCCTGACCGGGGTCAGTGGCCGCCGCCGCGAGCCGTCAAGGCGAGCGGCGGGGGTCGCTGGCCCCGCATCGGGGGGTGTGGGGGGTCGCCCCCCACATATGTCACAGCCCCCCCACACGATTACACTCGATGGTGGTTTTGGCCTGGCCAGATGGCTTGGGGTTCTGGGGGGTCTGGGTCTATGCCGGGGATGGTTTGTTCGCACCATACGACCTTGCCGGCGGCGGTGCGGCGGGTGCCCCAGCGGTGGGCGAGTTGGCTGACGACCAGGAGGCCGCGGCCGCTTTCGTCGTCGTCGGCGGCGCGGCGGAGTCTGGGGAGGGCGGCGGAGCGGTCGAGGACTTCGCAGACGAGGGTGCGTTCGAGGAGGAGCCGTAGCTCGATGGGGCCGCCGGGGGCGTACCGGTAGGCGTTGGTGATGAGCTCGGAGGCCAGGAGCTCGGTGGTGTAGGTCAGCTCGTCGAGGTCCCATTCCCCTAGCTGGGTGCGGACGAGGCCGCGGGCGCGGCGTACGGCGGCGGGGTCGGACGGGAGGCTCCAGGAGGCCCAGCGGTCGTCGGGGAGGCGGCGTAGCCGGGCCAGCAGGACCGCGATGTCGTCGCGGTGGTGGTCGCCATAGACGCCGGCGAGGGTGGCCTTGGCGAGGTCCTCCATGGGACGGCCGACGGTGTCGGGGCCGAAGACGCCGCGCAGCCTGGCCAGGCCGTCGTCGATGTCGCGGCCGCGGTTCTCCACGAGGCCGTCGGTGTAGATGACGAAGACGCTGCCGTCCTCGACCTGGAATTCGCGGCTTTCGATGGTGGCGGAGCCGGACACGCCCAGCGGCGGGGCGGGCGGGACCTCCAGGTATTCGTTGGAGCCGTCCGGGGCGACCAGCAGCGGCGGGAGGTGGCCCGCCGAGGCCACTTCGAGGGATCCGGAGGTCGCGTCGTAGATGCCGTAGACGCAGGTGGCGAAGTGCGGTTCCTGCTCGCCGAGCTCGATCATCAGCTCGTGCATGATGTGCAGCGCGTCGGCGGGGGGCAGTTCGAGGTTGGCGAGGGTGTGGAGCGCGGTGCGGAGCCGTCCCATCGTGACGGCGGCGCGGACGCCGTGCCCGGCGACGTCCCCGACGATGAGGGCGACGCGGGCGCCGGGCAGCGCGATCGACTCGTACCAGTCGCCGCCGACCTCGACGAGCTGGCTGCCGGGCAGGTAGCGGTGCCGGACCTCGACCGAGGACGGCGCCGACAGCCGGTGCGGCAGGAGGCTGCGCTGCAGCGCCAGCGCGGTGGCACGTTCCCGGCTGAACAGGCGGGCGTTGTCGATGACGATCGCGGCCCGCGCGGCGAACTCCATGCCGATCTCGACGTCGTAGGCGTCGAACCTGCGGAACCCCGGCACGCGGGTGCAGGCGATGAAGCCGAGCAGGGTGTCGCGGGCGATCAGCGGCAGCAGCACCATCGACACGTCGGTGATGAGCTGGGCCGCGGGGGCGCGGCGCCACCGCCTGCCGATGTCGGCGGCCAGCTCGGCGGTCACCTGCGGCAGGTGGACGGGACGGGCCGTCTCCAGCACCTTCCGGTACGGGGTGCCCTCGGGGTAGACGAGCACCTCGCCGACCGGGAACGTGGCCGTCCACATGGGGTTGCGGTCGTCGGAGGTGACCGCGACGCGGCGCAGCACCGCGGCGCCCGACTCGCTGTGCACCTCGTCGGCGGCGAACAGGCTTTCCAGCACCAGCACCGAGGCGGTGGTGCAGAAGTGCGGGACGATCACGTCGACCAGGCCCTTGGCGGACTGGTCGAGGTCGAGGGACGCGCCGAACCGGGTGAGCGGGTCGTCCAGCAGGGCCCGCCGCATCAGGGCCGGGTCCTGGTAGCGCTCGCTGGGCGGCAGCGCCACCCGCACGTACAGCAGGCCGATGGGGGCGGAGCCCTCGTCGCCCCCGACCATCGGCTGGGCGGTGACGACCGCGTCGGTGGTGCTCCCGTCGGCGTCGGCGATGCCCTCGCCGCCGGCGCGGCGGACGGCCAGGACGGCGCGCCGTTCCTGGCCCGCCGCCAGGGCTTCGAGCAGGGTCTCCAGCTCGGCCTTGGCCTCCTCGCCCGCCAGTTCGCCCGCGGAGCGGCCGATCAGGTCGGCGGGCTCGTAGCCCAGGACGGCGCGGGCGTTGGGACCGCACTGCACGATGCGGCGCGTGCCGTCGATGCCGAGGACCAGGGTGCGGGACGCGGAATCGGCGCTGGCCGCGTCACTTCGCGGCGCCATGACGGATCTCACCAGACGCGCTCCCGACAGCCGGTCACCTATCACTCCCCAGCGCCAGTATGGGGCATGAGCCGTGATCCGGGGAGAAGATCACGCCTCCCGCGCGGAAATAGCCGGTGTTCCGCGGAAGGACGAGCGGCGATTCTAGCCCCCGGGCCCGGCGGCGATGCCGCGGAGCACCGTGTCGATGACCGCCTCGGGGAGTCCCTCGGGCAGCCGTTCCCGGGGGGAACGGTGCACCAGCACGCCGACGAGCATCGCGATGACGACGTCGAGGTCCAGGTCGGCGCGCAGTTCGCCGCGTTCGACGCCGCGGCGCAGCACCCGGCGCAGCATCTCGCGGCGCGGCTGGATCACGTCGCGCCGGTAGCGGGCGTACAGCTCGGGGTGCTTCTCGGCGCCGCCGACCACGTTCCAGAAGCAGCGGGCGTGCGGGTGCTCGCGTTCGGCGGCGATGTCGCGGGCGATGGCCAGCAGGTCGTCGCGGACGGCCGGCCCCGACGGGTCGCGCGGCGGCGACTTGATCGTGGCGAGCGCCCCGACGATCAGTGCCTCCTTGTTGGGCCAGCGCCGGTAGATGGTGGTCTTGCCGACCCCGGCGCGGGCGGCCACGGCCTCGATCGTGACCCCGGCCACCCCGGACTCCTCGGCCAGCAGGTCCAGGGTGGCCTCGATGATCGCCTTCTCCGCCCGTTCGCTGCGGGGACGGCCGGGGGCGCGTCCGCCGACCGTCCCGCTCATCGCCGTTCCTTCTCCGGCTCGGGCACCCGTTCGACGGGTCCCTCCGCGGCGTTCTCGCGGGGTCGGCGGCCGGGCATCGCGCGCAGGACGAGGAGGGCGCCCAGGAGGGCGACGACGGCGCCGGTGCCAGCGGCGACCCGCATGGCCTCGACGAACGCGAGGTCGGCGGATCCGAGCAGGCTCCGGCCCGCGGCGCCCATCCGTTCGGCGACCGCGTGCGCGCCCTCGATCGACTCGCCGGCGGTGGCGCGGGCGCCGGACGGCAGCGCGGCCAGCGGCTGGGCCAGCCGGTCCCGGTAGATGGACGCCAGCAGGGAGCCGAGCACCGCGACGCCCATGGCGACCGCCACCTGCCGCGCGGTGTTGTTGAGGGCGGAGCCCGCGCCGGCCTTCTCCCTGGGCAGCGCCGACATGACCGCCTCGGTGGCGGGGGACACGACGTTGGCCAGTCCTGCGCCCTGGAGGAAGAACATCACGCACAGCACCCACAGCGGGGTGTCCGTCCCGATGCGGAGGAGCGGGTAGGCGCCCAGCGCCATCGCGACCAGCAGCAGCCCGCCCGCGCAGACGGCGCGGGCGCCGAACCTGCGTACGGTCGTGGCGGTCAGCGGAGAGAAGATGAGCTGGGCGGCGGCGAACGGCAGCAGCATGGCACCGGCTTGCAGGGGGCTCAGCCCGCGCACCGACTGCATGTAGAACCCGGCGAAGAAGAACACGCCGGACGCGGCGAAGAAGCACAGCGCGATCGAGCTGACCCCGGCCGACAGCCGCGGATCGCGGAACAGCCGCACGTCGAACGCGGGATGGTCGGTGCGCGCCTCGTGCCAGGCGAACGCGGCCAGCACCGCCAGGCCCGTGGCGATCGGGCCGAGCACGCCGACGGCGAGCCAGTCGCCGTGTTCGCCGCCCCGGATGATGCCGTACGACAGGGAGATCAGGCCGACGATCGACAGCAGCACGCCCAGCGGGTCGAGCCGTCCGGGCCGCGGGTTACGGGACTCGGGCACCAGGAACACCATGAGCATCGCGCCGACGACGATCACCGGGACGTTGATGAGGAACACCGAGCCCCACCAGAAGTGGTCCAGCAGCAGGCCGCCGGTGACCGGGCCGATGGCGACGGCCAGCCCGACCGCGCCGCTCCAGACGCCGATGGCGCGGCCCCGCTCGCGCGGCTCGAACACGTTGGTGATGATCGACAGCGTCTGCGGCATGATCGCCGCGCCGCCCAGCCCCATCAGGGCGCGGGCCCAGATCAGCTGCCCGGGGCTCTGCGCGTACGAGGACAGCAGCGAGGCCAGCGCGAACACCGTCATGCCGGCGATCAGCACCCGGCGCCGGCCGAGCCGGTCGCCGACGACGCCGAAGGTGAACAGCAGCCCGGCGAACACCAGCGTGTAGGCGTTGATCGCCCATTCGAGCTGGCTCTGCGTCGCGCCCAGGCCCACGTGGGGGTCGGCGATGGTCTTCAGGGCGACGTTCAGGATGGTGTTGTCGAGCACGACGACGAGCAGGCTGAAGGTCAGCACGCCCAGGATGTACCAGCGTCTTCGATGAATGGCTTCGGATCGCAAGGGCTCTCCCGGAGGGGACGTGGGGACGGCGGCGGGGCGATACGCAACAGTATCGTTTCGATACTTCGCCCGGAACGTGGGGGGTACCCGAAACGTTCCGTCAGTGGGATCATCGTTCCTGTCCGGGTACGCCACCGTGGCGCCTCGAGACCGCTGGAGGTACACCGTGTCTTCTTCGGCTGCCCACCCGCAGCAGGCCCCCACCCAGCACCCCGCTCAGCCGACCACCCTCTACGGCGGCAAGGGCGAACGGCGGGTCACCGTACGCGACATCGCCGCCGCCAAGGAGCGGCACGAGAAGTGGCCGATGCTCACCGCGTACGACGCCCTCACCGCCCGCGTCTTCGACGAGGCCGGCATCCCCGTCCTGCTGGTCGGCGACTCCGCCGCCATGGTGGTGTACGGGTACGACTCGACCATCCCCGTGACCGTCGACGACCTCATCCCGCTGACCGCCGCGGTGGTGCGCGGCTCCAAGCGCGCCATGGTGGTCGCCGACCTGCCGTTCGGCTCCTACCAGACCGGCGTCGCCGACGCCCTGGCGACCGCGACCCGCTTCCTCAAGGAGACCGGCGCGCAGGCGATCAAGCTGGAGGGCGGGCGGCAGGTCCTCCCCCAGGTCGAGGCGATGGTCGCCGCCGGGATCCCGGTCATGGCGCATCTCGGCCTCACCCCGCAGTCGGTGAACGTCCTCGGCGGCTACCGGGTGCAGGGCCGCGGGCAGGCCGGCGACGAGCTCATGGCCGACGCCAAGGCGCTGGAGGCCGCCGGAGCCTTCTCGCTCGTTCTGGAATGCGTCCCCGAGGAGCTGGCCGCCAAGGTCACGGCCTCGCTGTCCATCCCCACCATCGGAATCGGCGCCGGTGACCACACCGACGCCCAGGTCCTGGTCTGGCAGGACATGGCAGGGCTGACCCCGCGCACCGCCAAGTTCGTCAAGAAGTACGCCGACCTCGCCACGATCCTCGGCGACGCCGCCCGCACCTATGCCGACGAGGTCGTCGGCGGCGTGTTCCCCGCTCCCGAGCACACCTACCACTAGGCCCGAGCTCGTTCGGGTCCCCGTTGGGGGGAGGGCGCCCGTCGCCGTCCCCCCCAACGGGGCATCGCGTGGTCGGCTGGGCTACACGTCGGTGATGCGGATGCCGGCGTGGGCCTTGTAGCGCCGGTTCATCGAGATCAGGTTGGCGGTGAACGCCTCGATCTGGTGCGCGTTGCGCAGCCGCCCGCCGTACACGCCGCGCATGCCGGGGATCCGGGCGGCCAGCGCCTGCACCGTGTCGGTGGCCTCCCGGTCGTCGCCGAGCACGAGGACGTCCAGGTCCATCTCGCCGACCTCGCGGTCGAGCAGGAGCACGGCCGAGACGTGGTGGAAGGCGGCGACCACCCGGCTCTCGGACAGCACGGCGGCGGCCTGCTCGGCGGCGCTGCCCTCCTCGACCGGAAGCGGGAACGCGCCGCGCTTGTCGAAGCCCAGCGGGTTCACGCAGTCGACCACGACCTTGCCCGCCAGCTCGGAGCGCAGCGACTCCAGCAGCGCCTTGTGCCCCTCCCACGGCACCGCCACGATGACCACGTCCGCCTCGCTCGCGGCCCTCGGGTTCTCGGCGCCGCGGACGGGCAGTCCCTCGTCCAGGTCGTCGGCCGCCTGCTGGGCGCGCTCAGCCTTGCGGGAGCCGATGATCACCTGATGGCCGGCCAGGGCGAACCGCCGGGCCAGGCCCTTGCCCTGGTCGCCGGTGCCGCCCAGGATCCCGATGGTCAGGCCGGATACGTCGGGAAGGTCGTAGGGGGTGTTGCGCTGCTGCTCCGTCATGGAGACGAGTTTGCCAGGCGGTGCGCAAAACCACGTGGGGCGGCCCCGGGTTCGTGCACCATGGTCGGGTGGACGCCGAGCAGGTCACGATGCTGCGGGAGGTGCTGGCCGCCACCGGCTGGCTTGAGCGCACCGGCGAGTTCGGACGGGCACTGCGCACCAGCGCGCGCACCCCGGGCGGGCTGCTGCTGGTGGGGACCCCGGCGGGCGACCCCTGGCACATGGCGGCGCATCTCGACGACGAGAGCAGGCTGAGCGGGCTGCCCGGCCTCTCCCCCACCCTGGTGCGCTGGTCGCCGCCGCCCGGCGCGCCGCCGCACCTCTCGATCGGGCTGGAACGGCTGGAGGCGGCACGGCGCGGCGAGACGCTGTTCGTGGTCGCCGAGGACGAGGCCCCCGAGCCGCTGCTGGAAAGGGTCGACGACGCGCGCCGCACCGGCGCGGTGATCCTCGCGATGGACGGCGGCGACCGTGAGCTGCGCGGCCTGGCGCACGAGGCGCTGACCGTGCCCCCGGACGAGCGGCTGGTCACCTTCGACGGCGCCCAGCATCTGGTGAGCGCCGCCGCCGGCGACCAGACGGGCGGCGGGCCGTCCACCTCCTCCAAGGGCCTGCGGCGCCGCCTGGCCCGCCTGCTGGACGCCGTCAGCGGCCCGACGACGGACTAGTCGTCGTCATCGTCCTGCGCCCGCCACGCCTCGTTGCGCCGGCGCGCCGTTTCCAACGCGTTGGCCGCCGCCGATTCCGAGTCATAAGGACCCATGCGGTCCTTGTTAGGGCACCCGGCGCCGTGCTCGACCTTCATGTGCTTCAGACAGAACCACCAATCACCGTCGTCCTTGCCCGGCATGCCCTTCATGACGCCTCCTCAACGCGGTACATAATCGCCGTCGCCTGGGGATTGGTGCCCGGGACCGGCTGACTACACTCCCTTTGCATGACGACCCAACTACTCCGGCCTGGCCGCGTCTCCCCTATGCGCAAGGTTCCCGCACATATCCCGCGTCCGGAGTACGTAGGGAAGAAGCGCCCCAAGACCGGTGAGCCCGATGTCAAGACGCCCGAGATCATCGAGAAGATGCGGGTGGCCGGGAGAATCGCCGCACAGGCGCTGGAAGAGGTCGGCAGGCACGTCCGTCCCGGCGTGACCACCGACGAGCTGGACGTCATCGGGCACGAGTTCCTGCTCGACCACGGCGCCTACCCGTCCACGCTGGGCTACCGGGGCTTTCCCAAATCGTTGTGCACCTCGATCAACGAGGTGATCTGCCATGGCATCCCGGACGACACGGTGCTGCGGGACGGCGACATCATCAACATCGACATCACCGCGTTCATCGACGGCGTGCACGGTGACACCGACGCCACATTCCTGTGCGGGGACGTGGACGAGGAGTCGCGGCTTCTGGTGGAGCGCACCCGCGAGGCGATGATGCGCGGCATCCGCGCGGTCGCCCCGGGCCGCGCGCTGAACGTGATCGGCCGCGTCATCGAGTCCTATGCCAAGCGGTTCGGTTACGGGGTGGTGCGCGACTTCACCGGGCACGGGATCGGCACCACGTTCCACTCGGGGCTGGTGGTGCCGCATTACGACGACCCGGCCGCGACGACGGTGATGCAGCCGGGCATGACGTTCACCATCGAGCCGATGCTCACCCTCGGCGTGCACGACTACGACATCTGGAAGGACGGCTGGACGGTCGTCACCAAGGATCGCAAGCGGACCGCGCAGTTCGAGCACACCGTGCTGGTGACGGAGGACGGCCACGAGATCCTGACTCTTCCCTGAACCTTCCCTGACCACGTTCACGGGTACAAAAAGGATCAAGAGCCCAACAAGACCCAGATCGGCTCGGGAGAGCGTGGAGAGCATCCGATGAGAGCTCCAGTGCCGTACGAACCACGGGTTCCGTCGGACAGCATGCCGCCGGGGCGTGCCGCGGTGAGCGTGACATGGGCGGCGCTGCCTTTCCTGACCCTGGGGTACGCCACCCCGTTCACCTTCGCGGCGGCGGCTCTGTGGCGGCGCAGCGCGCACCTGGCGGTCGCCTCGGTCGCCTACATCGGGGTGTTCCTGCTGATGCTGACCCTGCTGCCCGGCGTGAGCCGGGAGCCGGGCGGCACCCAGGGGGCCGTGGGCGTGCTGATGTTCCTGCTGGCCGTGGTGGGGTGCGGGCACGCGTTCCTGATCCGGCGCAAGGTGTTCGACCCCGACGGGCTGTCGGGCGTCGACAACGAGAAGGCGATCGAGCAGGTGCGGCGGCACCGGGCGCTGCGGCAGAAGGCGCGGGACCTGGCCGCGGAGGACCCGAAGCTGGCCAGGGAGCTGGGCATCGGCCGTCCCGACCTGCCCCGCCGGTACAACGACGGCGGCCTGGTGGACGTCAACCACGCGCCCGCCGAGGTGCTGACCCTGCTGCCGGGCGTGACGCCCGAGCTGGCCGTGAAGATCGAGCGGGTGCGGTCGGAGACGGGCGGGTTCATGTCCGCGGAGGAGCTCGCCGCGCTGGCGGGCCTGCCGCCCACGCTCACCTCCGAGCTGGCCGACTACGCCGTTTTCATCAAGTGACCCCCTCGTGCCGTCCCGCGCGGTGAGTCCGCCCGTACGGAAGGGGTAGGGAACGGGCGTGGCCGCCGAGAAGAAGACCAAGAAGGCCCGGAAGGGCGACGACCGGCTCGCCGCCTACCGGGGCAAGCGGGCCGCCGGCAAGACGCCCGAGCCCGTCCCGTCCGAGGGTCCCCTTCCCGAAGGGGACGACGACACCTTCGTGATCCAGGAGCACCACGCGCGCAGCCTGCACTGGGACCTGCGGCTGGAACGCGACGGGGTGCTGGTGTCGTGGGCGGTGCCCAAGGGGATCCCGGCCGATCCCAAGACCAACCACCTCGCGGTCCACACCGAGGACCATCCGCTGGAGTACGCCGCGTTCGAGGGCGAGATCCCTCAGGGCGAGTACGGCGCCGGGCGGACGATGATCTGGGACCGCGGGACGTACGAGACCGAGAAGTGGTCCGAACGCGAGGTGAAGGTGGTCTTCCACGGCTCGCGGGTCTCGGGACGGTACGTGCTGTTCCGCACCCGCGGCGACAACTGGATGATCCACCGCATGGACCCGCCCGCCGACCCGGACGCGGAACCGATGCCCGGCGTGGTGCGGCCGATGCTGCCGGAGAAGCGCGACCGGCTCCCCCGCGACCAGAAAAGCCACGCCTTCGAGTTCGCGTGGGACGGGCGGCGCCTGCTCGCGTACGTGGAGGGCGGCCGGACCCGGTTCACCGACGGGCGCGGCCGTGAGACCGGCGGCCCGGCCGGGCTCGGGTCCAGGCTCGGGCAGGCGCTGGGAGCGCGGCCCGCCGTCCTGGACGGGGAGCTCGCCACGGTCGAGGGGCGCGAGACATACCTGCTGTTCGACCTGCTCTACCTGGACGGGCGGTCGCTGCTCGACGAGCCGTACGAACGGCGCCGCGAACTGCTCGACGGCCTGGAGCTGAACGGCGCGCGCTGGCAGACGGCGCCGTGGTATCCGGGCGAGGCCGCCGCGGTACGGGAGGCGGCCCGCGACCAGGGGCTGCCCGGCATCCTCGCGAAGCGGCTCGACTCGCCCTACGAGCCCGGCACCCGTTCCCCGGCCTGGCGCCGCCTCCCGGCCTGACCCGGCGTCCTCAGTACGCGACGCTGATGCGGCGGCGGATGGCCTGGCCCTTCTCCAGCTCGTCCACGAGCGCGATCGCGTAGTCCTCGGCGCTGATGGAGCTGTTGCCCTCGGCGTCGGTCAGCAACTGGTCACCGCCGACCCGGAACGTGCCGGTGCGCTCCCCGGGCGCGATGATGGCGGCGGGCGAGACATAGGTCCAGTCGAGGTCGCCGGCCTCCTCGCGGATCAGCGCGAACTGGGCGATCCCGGCCGCCGCCTCGTTCCTGGCGGCCTCGGGGAACTTCGGGCTGTCGAACAGCCGGACGCCCGGCGCGACCTCCAGGCTGCTCGCACCGCCGACGATCAGCAGCCGCCGCACCCCGGCCGAACGCATCCCCTCCAGGATGCCGCGGGCGTACTCCAGCATCGGGGGCGTGGCGTCCGAGCCGTCACGTGGTGGGGCGACCGCGTCCACCACAGCGTCATGGCCGCGGACCGCGGCGGCGACCGACTCGGCGTCGCGCGCGTCCGCCGTCACGGTGCCGTCGCTGCCGCTGCGGGTGATGCCGGTGACCTCGTGGCCCCGCGACCTCGCCTCGGCGGCGATCCTGCTCCCGATCATTCCCGTGGCCCCGATCAGCGCGATCTTCATGCCGTGCCCCTTCGCGAATAGTTCAAGAGTCAATTATTGAAATATCACCCAATAGAACCATACGGCAACGAGGCCACTCCAAGAAGGACGAGCGGCCGCAACGGCGCGCCGCCCGGCCCACCGCACACCCACGGGCTACAGTCCCGCGAGGAGGACGTACCGGTTGAACCAGCCGGAACAACGGAATAGCAGGGAGAACGACACATGATGGGGCAGACGCACGCCCTCAGCGGCGCGCTCGTATGGCTGGGCGCCGTCCCCCTCCTCAGCCAGGAACGGCTCCTCGGCGACCACGCCATCTCCCTGACCCCCGCCCAGCTCATCGCGGGTGCCGTGGTCTGCGCCGGCGCCGCGCTCCTCCCCGACATCGACCACCACAACGGCCGGATCGCCAACACCTTCGGCCCCATCACCAAACGGCTGTGCAAATGGATCGGGAAGGCGTCCGGCGGTCACCGGCAGGCCACCCACTCGCTGGTGTTCGCCGTCCTCATGGGCCTGGCGATGGACCTTCTCGCCACCCACTTCCCCTACGGATGGTGGGCGGCCCTGTTCGTCATCGTCGGCTTCGGACTACGCGGAATCGGCCTCGACTTCGAAGGCAAGGAACCGCAATCCGCCCTCACCGACTGCGCGGTCGCCGCCGTCGCCGTCTGGCTCATGCACGACCTCGACATGAGCTTCGCCGGTTTCGCCGTCGGCCTCGGCTGCATGGCGCACGTCATCGGCGACTGCCTCACCCCACGCGGCTGCCCCGTCCTCTGGCCCATGAAATGGCGCGTCGAGATCCCCGTCGTCCCCCGCACCGACGGCAAGGTGGAACGCTGGGTGATCATGCCGATCCTCACCCTGGGCGTCGCGGTCCTGACCGTCCGCTCGATGCTGGGGGACATGGCGACGAACTGGCTGACACGCGGTTGAGCTCAAGGACCGCAGAGCGCAGCTCGTGCCCGTCCGCACCGGTCGGCGCTGGCCCCGAGTGATCGGTATCTGGTCTTGATGCCTCTCCTACCGGCTCTTGAGGTGTTCGATGACAGGGCCGAACGCCTCCATGAAGGGTGAGTGGACGGTGATGTAGGAGAAGCCGTAGCGCTCCAGTCCTGCGCGGAGTTGCTCCGCCATCTGCTCGACGGTGCCGATCAGCAGGAACGGGCAGTCGAGGATCTCGTCCACCGTCAGGTGGGGTTGCCGTGTGGCCAGTTCCTCCGCGGCGGCGCGGCGGTCGCCGGTGACCATGACGAGCTGCACCAGCAGGTTGAGCTCCAGGTCGCCGAACCGGTCACCGGCCCGTTCCCCGACGAAGCGGATCCGCTCGTCGGCCTCTTCGGCCTTGCCGAGCCGGAAGGTCCCGGGCGGCTCGTCCCTGACCTGGTACGTGCCCGCGATGCCGATGATGTCGGCGTGCCGGGCGGCGACCGAGAGCACGCCGTCGCCGGTGCCGCCGATCAGCAGCGGCGGCCCGTGCCCGCCGAACCCGTGCCGCTGGACGGGCCTCAGCTCGGCGAGGCCGTAGTGCTCCTTGACCGCGGCGCCCTCCGGGTAGCCGGGGCCGCCGAAGATCGCGCTCAGCTCCTCGACCGTCCGGGAGAGCCGCTCGGCGCGGGCGGCGAACGGCTCCCAGGGGATCCCGGCCGCGTCGAACTCCCATTTCATGTGGCCCGCGCCCAGGCCGAGCTCGACACGCCCGCCGGTGAGCACGTCCGCCGTGGCGACCTCGCGGGCCAGCAGATGCGGGTTCCAGAAGCCGTTGTTGAGGACGAACGTGCCCACGCGCAGCCGTTCGGTCGCCTCCGCCGCGGCGACCATGGCGGGGAACGGGGCGGGCGCGCCGAGATGGTCGGGGACGAGCGCCACGTCGTACCCGAGGTCCTCGCCGCGCCGGCACCGGGCCAGGAACTCCGCCCGCGCGCCCAGGTCGAGGAAGTTGAAACCGAAGCGGAAGGGAGCCATGCGGCCGATCATAGGCGGCCCGTCACGACGGGACGATGTAGCCGGTTTCGTAGGCCAGGATCACCGCCTGGGTGCGGTCACGGGCGTTCAGCTTGGCCAGGACGTTGCCGACATGGGTCTTGACGGTCTGCGGGCTGACGAACAGCTCGGCGGCGATCTCGGCGTTGGAGTGGCCCCGCGCCATCAGCCGCAGCACGTCGCCCTCCCGCTCGGTGAGCCGCTCGTGCCAGCGGGCGCCCGCGCCGTCGCCCCCGCCGGTGCCGTGCCGGGCGGCCAGGGCACGGATCGCGGCCGGGAACAGCAGGGTGTCGCCGTGCGCCACCATCCGGATGGCCTGGAGGATCTCCTCCGGCCTCGTGCGCTTGAGCAGGAACCCGTGCGCCCCCGCCTTCAGCGCGTCGTAGACGTACTCGTCGTTCTCGAACGTGGTCACCACGATGATCTTGGGCGGGTCGGGGACCGTCTCCAGGATGCGCCGGGTGGCCTGGATGCCGTCCAGCCGGGGCATCCGCACGTCCATGAGGATCACGTCGGGGCGCAGCCTGGCGACCTGGCCGGGCACCTCGGCGCCGTCGCCGGCCTCGCCGACCACCTCCAGGTCGGGCTCGGCCGCGATGATCGCGGCGAGGCCGGCGCGGATCAGCCGCTCGTCGTCCACCAGCAGCACGCCGGTCGCGCCGGTCATGGGCGCATCCCGAGCGGCAGGGTGACCTCCAGGCGCCAGCGGCCCGCCCCGTCCGGGCCCGCGTCCATCACTCCGCCGAGCACGGTCACGCGCTCGCGGACGCCGCGCAGGCCCCGGCCTCCGCCGGTACGTCCGGCCCGGTCGCCCGCCGATCCCAGCGGGTTGCTCATCTCCACCTCCAGGCGGTCGCCGCGCACTCCGATCCAGAGCCGCACCGGCACCCGGCCGGCATGCCGCAGCGCGTTGGTCAGTCCCTCTTGGACGATCCGGTACGCCTCGCGGGACACGGCGGCGGGCACCTCGTCCACTTCCGGGCCCACCTTCGAGTCCAGTTCGATCCCGGCGATCCTCGTGCGTTCCAGCAGCCGGTCCAGGTCCTTGAGGGTGGACTGGGGCGCGGTGCGCGAGGCGTCCTCGCGCAGCAGCCCCAGCACGTGGTCGAGGTCGCGCAGGGCCGACCGCGCCGACTCCTCGATGGCGCCCAGCGCCTCCCGGGCGAAGACCGGGTCGTGGTCGAGGACGCGCCTGGCCGCGCCCGCCTGTAGCGTGACGACGCTCAGCGCGTGACCGACCGAGTCGTGCAGCTCGCGGGCCAGCCGGTTGCGTTCGGCCAGCCGGACGGCCCGCTGTTCGAGCTCGGCCACCCGGTCGGCCGCCGACGGGCCCAGGAGGCGGGGGGCCAGGCGGGACAGCACCGTTCCCGAGACCATGATCACGGCGAGCATGGCGGCCAGCGTCGCCACCCCCGCGAACGGCAGCGGCCACTTCGGGAAGATGTCCGGCGCACCCGACTTGCTCAGGAAGTCGTCGTCCCAGCGCACCACCGGCGCCAGGATCAGCACCGCGGCGAACGGGGGCACCAGCAGGCTCAGGCCGCTGACCACCACCCCCGCGTGCAGGTGCAGCGTGAACCACAGCCCCGTGCGGGCCCGGTCCTCCCAGGTCCTGGACGGACCGGTGGCAAGGCCGGTGATGGGGCCGCCGAGCAGTTCCTTGGCCGCCGCGCCCTCCAGCAGCCTGACCGCGGGGACGAGCCCGGTGACGAACGTGCCCAGCGGCGGCAGCAGGAAGCACAGCGCCACCGTGAAGGTCGCGCCGAGCCGCAGGGCGGGCACCGCCGCCATCGACACGAACCAGTACGGCATGAGCAGGGCGCCGCCCCCGACGAGGTACGACCAGCGCCGCCAGAACGCCCGTCCCGCCACTGGCCGGACGGGCCGCAGCGCCGTCCGGAAGGCCCTTCGCAACACGCCTCGATGGTGACAGACCAGCGCGCCGGTGGCCTCCTCCTGCGGGAGGCGTCCGCTCCCCCGCGCGGGTGAACCTTCCGCCGGGGTCAGCCCTTGCGGGAACGCTCGTGGCGTTCGGCCAGCTTGGCGAGGTGGGCGTTGTAGGCGGCCAGCTCGTCGTCCTCCGCGGGCGGGGCGGGGTCCCCACCCTCCCCCGCCGCCGCCGTCCTGCGCTCCTCGGCACGGTCGGCCTTGCGGTCCAGGCGCCGGGCCTGCCGCTGGTCGTCGAAGTACCACTGGAACGCCAGCGCGATCAGCACGATGAAGGTGGGGATCTCCCCGAAGCCCCAGGCGATCGCGCCGCCGGTGTGCTGGTCGCTGAGCAGCGAGGCGCCCCACGGCGGGTCGACGGCGGTGTACCAGCCGCGGGCCAGCGGCCGCGCCAGGTTCATCAGGGCGATGCCGAAGAACGCGTGGAACGGCATCGTCACGAACAGCAGCAGGATCCGTCCCGGGTACGGCAGTGTGCGCGGCGCCGGGTCGACGCCGATCAGCACCCAGAAGAACAGCGAGCCCGCCAGCAGGAAGTGGATCGTCATCGCGATGTGCCCGAGGTGGTTGCGCATCGCGGACTCGAACAGCGGGGTGAAGTACAGCGCGAACGTGCCCGCCACGAAGATCACCGTGGCCACCGCCGGGTGCGCCAGGACCGCGACGGCGCGGCTGTGCAGGACCGCCACCAGCCATTCGCGGGGGCCCCGGTCGCCGCGGATCGCGGCCGGCTTCAGCGCGCGCAGGGCGAGCGTGACCGGCGCGCCCAGCACCAGCAGGATCGGGGTGAGCATGTTCAGCACCATGTGCTGGGCCATGTGGACACTGAACAGGATCGGGGCGTACTTGGCGATCCCGGTCTGCGTGCTGATCACGATCGTGGCCAGGCCGAGCAGCCACGCGGCGGTGCGGCCGGGCGACCAGCGGTCGCCGCGGCGGCGCAGCCGCGCCACCCCGGCCAGGTAGAGCCCGCCGAGCACCGCGACCAGCACGGCGAAGAAGAAGTCGAACTGCCAGAGCGTGGCCAGCCGGCCCGGCGTGATCGCGGGCGGCATGTCGTAGCCGAGCAGCGCCTTGACGGCCGACTCCGCCCCGGCGGGAGGCGGCGGCGCGGTGCGGGCCAGCGCCACCGCGAGGCCCATGGTGGCGCCCATGATCGCGATCTCCACGGTGGCCAGCCGGGTGAACGCGCCGGGACGGCGGTCGGCCAGCGCGGGCAGCGTCCTGCCGCGGTGCCACCAGCCGAACCAGCCCAGCCCCGCGAACAGCAGCATCTTGCCCAGGGCCAGCCGCCCGTAGTCAGTGGTCAGCAGCTCCGCCGGGTCGGGCAGCCGGGCCAGCACGTTGACCAGGCCGCTGAGCCCGACCGCGACGAAGCACCACAGCGCCATCCGGCTGAACCGGGCGGCGGCCACGTCCAGCCGTCCCCTGCGGGTCAGCGCGTGCGCCAGCACGGCGCACAGGCCGCCCACCCACAGGGCCACGGCCAGCACGTGCAGCGCCACGCCGGTGGTCGCGACCGTGTGGTTGGCGGCCGAGGCGGAGTGCCCGGTCAGCGGCGGCGGCAGCAGGGCGATCCCGGCCGTCAGCAGCAGCCCGAACGAGGCGGCCGGGGTGACGGTGGTGCGCGCCAGCAGCGCGACCACCACGGCCAGCAGCACCACGATCATCAGCGCCGTGCCCTGCGGCAGCCGCCCGACGTAGCCGCTCAGCTCGTTGCCGGTGAGGACCTGGCCGACCGGCAGGCCGAGCACGTCCGCGACCGTGAACACCAGGGTGGACGCGGCGGCGGTGCCCCAGGCGGCGGCGGCCCAGGACGCCGCCCGCAGGTAGCCGATCGCGTCGTCCCCCAGCCGGGGCGTGTCCCGGCTGGAACCGGTCCCGCCGCCCTCCAGGGGCAGCAGGACGGTCGCGGCCAGCAGCAGCCCGACCGTCGCCGTGGCGGCGAGGTCCATCGCCAGGCGCGACACCGGCAGCCCCCAGCGGGTGACGGTGCCCGCGTCGCCGAGACCGGGGATGACCTGCTCGGCCACCGCGCCGCCGAGCACCAGCCCGGCGACCAGGACCGCGACGGACGCGGCCAGCGCGACCATCGCGGCGCGCACGACGTCCAGGGCGCCGCCACCGGCGGTCTTGGCAGGCACCGCCTTACTCACGGTCGCTCCTCCCCTTCGCCGCTCCGCCGCCGGGCCGGTTCCCCGGCATCGGGTTGGCGCGCTTGGCCCTGACCACGATCAGCACCCCGATGCCGATACCGATCAGCAACCCCACAGCGATCATGAGCCAGGGCGTGCCGCCCGCCGAGCCCTCCCCCGCCTCGGCGGGGATGCGGGCGTGTACGGAAGCAGCGGTGAGGGTCATCATGGGAGGCCGGGTTCTCCAGTTCGGTACCGTTCGGCGGCGCTCCTACACTACTGGCCGTACCTCACAGGGCGGTCAGGACGTGTGACCTGCCGTTCGCCCGGAACTCCGCCGAGATCGCCTCGGCCCGCCCGGCGGTCAGCGGCTCGTACGCCAGGCCGCGACCGGGGCGCCACCACACCGCGCCGTCCCCGGAGACGTCCCAGCGGGCGCGGCGCAGCGGGCGCTTGTCGACCTTCCCGGTGGCGGTCAGCGGCATCGACTCCACGATCCGCACGAACCTGGGCGCCCATTTCGTCCCGAGGTCGCGGCGGCCCGCGAGGAACGCCGTGAACGCGTCCGGGTCGAACGGCCCGCCCAGCTCCAGCGCCGCCATCACCTGGTCGCCCGTGCGCGGGTCGGGGACGGGGTAGACCGCGCACATCACCACCGGCTCCCAGCAGGAGAGGATGCGCTCGACGGGGGCCGCGGCGAAGTTCTCGCTGTCGACGCGGAGCCGGTCGTTGCCGCGCCCGGCGAAGTAGAAGAACCCGTCGGCGTCCCGGTAGCCGAGGTCACCGCTCCAGTACTTGCCGTCGCGGACCCGCTCGGCGTCGGCCTCCGGGTTGTTGTAGTAGCCCTCGAACGCCGCCGCGACGTTGAGACCGACGATCTCCCCGATCGCCTCGCCGGGGTTGAGCAGGCCGCCGTCCGGGCCGAACCGGGCGGGCGGGCACTCCCGTCCCGTGGCCGGGTCGAGGACGGCCACCTCCATGCCCTGCGGCGGGACCCCGAGGGCGTCGGGCGGCGTGTCCGGGGTCTTCTGGATGCTGATCGCGCCCTCGCTGGACCCGTACCCCTCGATGATCCGGCACCCGAACCGGGCGCTGAAGCGGGCCATGTCCTGGGCGGACGCCTCCGTCCCGAACAGCGCGCACAGGGGGTTGTCGGCGTCGTCGGGCCGTTCCGGCGTGGCCAGGATATAGGCGAGGGCCCGCCCGACGTAGTTGAAGTAGGTGACCCCGTACCGGCGCACGTCCGGCAGGAAGCCGGACGCGGAGAACTTGCGGCGCATCGCGACGGTGGCGCCAGCGTGCACGGCCATCGCCAGGTTGGCCATGAGCGCGTTGCCGTGGAACAGCGGCATCGCGATGTAGGTGACCGAGTCGCGGGTGATGCTCATCCGCTCGGCGTTCCGCGCGATGGCGGCGAGCCTGCCCTGGCCGCATGCCACCGCCTTGGGCGCGCCGGTCGAGCCGGAGGTGAACAGCAGGAGCAGCCGGTCCCCCGGCGCGACCCGCGCCGGTTCCGCCGGTTCGCCGGGCAGGCGCGCGGCGTACGCCTCGGAGTCCACCCGCAGGACGCGATCGTCCGGAACGCCGGTGTCGAGCCCGTCCAGCAGGGCGGCGTGCGCCGAGTCGGTGACGATCAGGTCGCAGTCGGTGTGCCGGATGTCGGCGGCCAGCTCGTCCCCCCGCCGGGTCGGGTTGACGCCCACGACGGTCGCCCCGGCCAGTGCCGCCCCGCCGATCCAGAACACGTACTCCGGGACGTTCTCCAGCAGCACGCCGACGTGCCAGGGACGGCCCGGTGCACCGGGCGGAGGCCCGAAGGAGGCGAGCAGCCCGGCGCGCCCGCGGGCCTCCAGCACGACCTCGGCCCAGGTGTAGGACGCGTCCTCGAACAGCAGTCCCGGATGGTCGTCGCCGGCCCGGTCCAGCAGCATCTCCGCGAAGGTCCCGTTCGCCACGCCGCGAGCGTGACACCAAGCGCACGCTTGGTCAAGGGTCCGTGTCCGTCAGCAGCTGCAATCGCAGCAGTCGCAGCAGTTGCAGTCGCAGTCGCCGTGCCGCGTGCACCAGCAGCGATCGCCGCAGCCCTTGCCGTGGTGCTCGCTCCACTCCGGCTGGTAGAGACCGCAGGTGACGCAGACCAGCGACCCGGTGAGGCACGGGATCGGGAAACCCGGCCGCGGCGGCCGGGCGGAGGGCGCCCGGGCCGCGAAGGCCCGGTCGACGGAGCGGCCCACCTCACGGTCGAGCAGCGCCCGCACCAGCCGTGGCCGCTCCAGGTCGAGATCGGCCAGCGCCAGCCGCAGCCCGTGCAGCGCGTCGTCGCAGTACCTGCGGGCCTCGGCCCGGGTGGTGCCCGTCGCGAGCAGCGGGTTGTACGCCCCCGCGCGCCGGTCGTCCTCGACGTCCTCGACCGCGTCGATCAGGTGCGCCAGGCGCCCGAAGAAACGGCCCGCCTCGGCCAGCGCCTCGGCGTTGGACTCCTTCCCCGCCAGCACGGCCGTGTGGGCGAACGCCGCGGCCACGGCGGTCTCCGTCGGCTCGGTCAGCTCCAGCAGGCCCAGGCCCCCGGCGGCCTCCAGCTCGCCCTGGCGGATGACGGCGTCGCTCAGCACGGACGGGTCGAACCCCACCTCGGCGCTCGTCGCGCGTCCCGCCGCGTCCCACCGGCCGGCCATCCGGCCCGCCGCCGCCGCGACCAGCCGCCTGCGGTACGGGCCGTCGCCGTCGGCGATGTGATCGCGGGTCTTGCCCGCGGCCAGCAGCAGCGAGGTGGCCGCCGCGAGCCGCGCGCCCCGCGCCCGCGTCTCCACCACCTCGGCGGCCCTCATCCCGCGCAGCGCGCACGGGCCCGCCTTACGGCGCGGCGACAACTCCGGCGCCTGCGCCTCCACCAGCACCGAGATCAGCAGCCCGTCGTAGTTGGTGACCAGCCGGGCGGCCTGCCCGTGCCGGTCGCGCAACGTCAGGCACAACCCGCACAGGTGCGCCATCCAGTCCTCGAACAGGTGCCGGCACAGGCCGTGCCGGCACGGTCGTACCACCCCGAACATCGCGTCACCCCCTGCCGATCACACGCCCGCGCAGGTGAGGGCCCGGCGGTAGGCGTCCAGACGCGGGCCTTCGGGCGCGCCGGTCTCGGCGAGCAGCTCGGCCAGGTCGAACCAGGTCTGCGCGGCCTCGCGGGACGACTCCATCTGCTCCAGGTGGGTCGCGGCGCGGGTGAGCACCTCGATCGCGCGTTCCCGGCGGCCCTGCCGCGCGCACGCCTCACCCAACACGGTCAGCGCCCGCGCCGTGACCCGCCGCGGCGCGTCCCCCAGCAGGTCGAGGGCCTGCTCGGCCAGCGTCACCGCCTCGGCCGGGCGGTCCAGCGCCGTCTCGGCCCTGGCCAGCTCGGTCAGGCACCGGGCCACATCGATCTCCCCGGCGGAGCTGGCGTTGATCTCGCCGCGCACCTGCGCCAGGATCTCGCGGGCGCGGGCGGCCTCGCCGGGGCGGGCGCGCAGCAGCAGCCCCGCGTACATCACGCGCAACCGGGCCAGGTCGCGCGGGTCGTCGCTCAGACCGCCCCGGGACCCGGCCTCGTGCGCCAGCATCAGGGCGCGCTCGGCCAGCGCGACGCCGTCCTCGTACTCCCCGCGGATCTCCGCGACCGAGGCGGCCTCCCAGTACGCGGCCATCCGGGCGCGCGGGCTGCCGATCCGCTCCGCCCGTTCCACGAGCTGCTCCACGAGCTGCCGGGCCCGGACCAGGTCGCCGCGCTCGATGAACGCGGCCAGCAGCGCGGCGCCCAGGTGGACGGCGGCGTCGGTGGAGTCGGCCCCGATGGCGATCAGATGCCGCAGCGCGTCCTCGGCGGCCTCCACCCCGGCGCTGATGTCACCGCGCTCGCGCAGGCACCGGCTGAGCGCGACGTGCACCTTCGCCCAGTGGTCCAGGTCCGCCTCCGCGGACGCCTCGGCGGTCAGCACGCGCAGCTCGGCGATCGCCTCCTCCAGCTCGCCGGACGCCTCCAGCGCCATCGCGTGCCCCCAGCGGGCCTGGTGCAGCATGTCGGGCAGCGCCACGGCGTCGGAGTTGGCCAGCACCTCGGCGAACCGCGCCCTGGCCTCCTGCGGCGCGCCGTTCTGCAGCGCGATCTCCGCGTAGTCGAGCGTCACCCGCAGCTCGTCCACCACGTCCTCGCTGACCCCGCTCACCAGGTAGGTGGGCGAGCAGTTCAGCTTGCCGGCGAGCAGATCGATCACGCTGGGCGCGGGCACCCGCTTGTCGCTCTCGATCAGCGAGATATAGCTGTCGGACAGCTCGGGGAACGCGAGCTGGGCCTGGCTGATGCCATGCCGGATCCGCAGCGCCCTGATGCGCTGCCCGAGAGACTCCCGATCCATCGTGTGACCACCCGCCTAGGAGGTTCCGCCCATACCGCATGAGTGTCGCGCATCGGGCCGCCGACGGCGCGTCCGCCCCCGCACGCCACGCGCGCACGGCGCCGTGTCAGCGGCGCGTCGCCCGCAGCGCGAGGAAGAAATCGACCCGATCTTCAAGTGTGCCGAGATCTCGGCCGGTTAGTTCCTCGATTCGGCGGATCCGGTACCGAAGAGTGTTCACATGGACGTGCAGCCGGCCGGCGGTGCGGTTCCAGGAACCCGAGCAGGCGAGGAACTCCTCCAAGGTGTGGAGCAGTTCCGCTTGCCGGACGTTGTCGTACTCCTCCAGGGGCCCCAGCAGCCGCGTGCGGAACGACCACCGCGTGCGCTCCGGCACGGACGCCAGCAGCAGCGCGTAGGAGTCGACGTCGCCGGGCGTCCCGGTGGGGGGCCAGGCTCCGCCCTTCGCTCCGGCTTCGTCGCTGGGGGCTCCCGCAGACTGTCGCATTCGCACCAAGGCAGGCTATAGCGGGCGGGGTCCGTCACGCAGCGCTCTCCCCAAGACTGCGGAGAGTTCACTCCGATCACTTGCCGGTCACACCGCGCCGCGCCGACGTGAACGGAGCGTCCCCGGACTGCTGTACTTGCGCCATGACCGCCTCCAGCCCAGCGGCCGGCCCGGCGCCCGGCGCCACGCCCGCCCGCGTGTCCACCCATGTCCTCGACACCCAGCGCGGCCGCCCGGCGGCGGGCGTACCGGTACGGCTGGACGCCTACATCGACGACACCTGGCGGCCGCTGGACGAGGGGGTGACCGACGAGGACGGCCGCTGGAGCGCGCAACCCGAGGCCGGGTCCGCGGGGCCGGGGACCTACCGGCTGCGGTTCGGCACCGGGCCCTACTTCGCCGGGCTGGGCGTGCCGACCTTCTACCCCGAAGTGAGCGTGATCTTCACGATCGCCGACCCCGCCGAACGCCACCACGTGCCGCTGCTGCTGAGCCCGTTCGGCTACTCCACGTACCGGGGCAGCTGACGGGCCGCGCCGCGACCCGCCCCCGGCGGCCCGTTTCGGGACCCGGCGAGCACGGGCAACTACCATCAGTGACGACTGTGCGACGCCCGTGTGACGCCCGGACGCTCCCCGCCGCCCGCCGACCCAGGCCAGGCTCCCGGTTCCGGGTGCTCCGAAGGGGTTTCCGGGTGTCAAATAGTGGCGTCATGGCGTAAGCAGAAGGTAGGGCTTTCCCCGGTTCCGAAAGGCGTGGCTGTGCCGTCCCCCGACTCTCCCCCCGACCGTCCGCCCGGCGGTCACGTCCTGCTCGCGCCGGACAGGTTCAAGGGGTCGCTCACCGCGCCCGAGGTCGCCCGCCATCTCGCGTCCGGGCTCCGCCGCGCACGGCCCGAGGTGCCGATCGTGGAGCTGCCGGTGGCCGACGGCGGCGACGGCACCGCCGAGGCCGCGATCGCCGCGGGCTGGCGGCGGGTCGAGGTGGAGGTGCGCGGCCCGACCGGCCGTCCCGTCACCGCCTCGCTCGCCCTGGACGGACGGGACGCGGTGGTCGAGGTCGCCGAGGCGTCGGGGCTGCGGCGGCTGCCCGGCGGCAAGCCGCGCCCGCTCTCCGCGACCAGCCTGGGCACCGGGCAGCTCCTGGCGCACGCGCTGCGGCTCGGGGCCCGCCGGATCGTGCTGGGCGTGGGCGGCGCCGCCTGCACCGACGGCGGCGCGGGCCTCGTCCAGGGGCTGGGCGGGCGGCTGCTGGACGCCCTCGGCAAGGACCTCCCCCCTGGCGGGGCGGCGCTGCGCTCCCTGCACCGCCTGGACCTGCGTGGCATGCCCGACCTGACCGGGGTACGGGTGATCGTCGCCGGCGAGCCCGAGGGGACGCTGCTGGGCCGCAACGGGTCCGCCGTCGGCCAGGCCCGGCGGCGAGGGGCCAGCCGGGAGGAGATCCGGCTGCTGGACGCGGGGCTGCGCCGCTGGGCGGACCTCGCGGAGGCCGCGTCCCGGACCAGCGCCCGCGACCTTCCGGGCGCGGGCGCCGCGGGCGGCGTGGGCTTCGCCGCGCTGACCTTCCTCGGCGCCACGCTGGAGCCCGGCATCGCGCTGATGCTCGACCTGCTCGGGTTCCCCGCCAAGGCGCGCGGCGCCCGGCTGGTGGTGACCGGCGAGGGCACCCTGGACGCCGCGTCGCTGCGCGGCAAGGCGCCCGTCGGGGTGGCCCGCGCGGCGGCCAGGGCCGGCGCCCCGGTGGTCGCCGCCGTGGGGCGGCGCGGCCTGACCGGGGAGCAGGCCAGGAAGGCGCGCTTCCAGGCGGTCTACGCCCTGACCGATATAGAACCGGACGCGGCGCGGTGCATGCGGCAGGCGGGGCCGCTACTGGAACAGCTCACCGTGGCGATCGCCGACGAGTGGCTGCCCCCTCCGCGACACGCCGCGCAGCCGCGTCCGGCGAACCCGGCGGGCCCCTCCTGACCCGCCCCTCCAGGTGGTTTACATCCTGTCAACACCGCGAAACATTTATTTACATCGTGCTGATGGCGCGAGGATTGCGTCCCCTTCACGCTGGAAACGAGTCCCTGGGTCAACGGAGACCTGGGCCGCAGGTCGGGAGGCAGCGATGAAGGTCGGCGTACCGCGCGAGATCAAGAACCACGAGTACCGGGTGGCGATCACGCCCGCGGGGGTGCACGAGCTGGCCCGCCGCGGACACGAGGTGTTCGTCGAGCGCGGCGCCGGCAGCGGCTCGGCCATCCCCGACGACGACTACACCGCCGCCGGGGCCAAGATCCTGGACGGACCGGACGAGGTCTGGGCCGAGGGCGACCTCATCCTCAAGGTCAAGGAGCCGGTCCCCGCCGAGCACCACCGGATGCGGCGCGGCCAGATCCTGTTCACCTACCTGCACCTGGCCGCGTCCCGCGAATGCACCGAGGCGCTGCTGTCGGCCGGGGTGACCGCCATCGCCTACGAGACCGTCCAGGCCCCGGACGGCTCCCTGCCGCTGCTGGCCCCCATGTCGGAGGTGGCCGGGCGGCTGGCGCCGCAGGTCGGCGCCCACATGCTGATGCGCTCCAACGGCGGCCGCGGGGTGCTGCCCGGCGGCGTGCCCGGCGTGTCCCCCGCCCGCGTCGTCGTGATCGGCGGCGGGGTGTCCGGGGTGAACGCCGCCCAGATCGCGGCCGGCATGGGCGCCGAGGTGACCGTGCTCGACATCAACGTCGACAGGCTCCGCGCCATCGACGCCGTCTACCAGGGCCGCCTGCGGACCGTCGTGTCCACCGCCTACAGCGTCGAGCAGGAGGTGCGGTCCGCCGATCTGGTGATCGGCGCGGTGCTCATCCCCGGCGCCAAGGCGCCCAAGCTGGTGTCCAACGCGCTGGTGGCGTCGATGCGCCCCGGCTCCGTACTGGTCGACATCGCCATCGACCAGGGCGGCTGCTTCGAGGACTCCCACCCCACCACGCACGACTCCCCCACCTACCCCGTGCACGGATCGCACTTCTACTGCGTGGCGAACATGCCCGGATCGGTTCCCAACACCTCCACGCACGCCCTCACCAACGTCACGCTCCCGTACGCGGTCGCGATCGCCGACAAGGGCTGGCGGGACGCGCTCAAGGCCGACCAGGCCCTCGTCCACGGCCTCAACGTCCACGACGGCGCCCTCACCTACGACCATGTCGCCGAGGCGCACGGGCTGCCCCACGTCCCCGCGGAAACGGTGCTCGGCTAGCCTGCCGGGCGCCGAGCCCCCGGCTGCGTACAGTGGGCGCATGGGCGAAGTGATCATTCTGCGCCACGGCGAGACCGAGTGGAGCCGCGCCAAACGCCACACCGGCCGCACCGACCTGCCGCTCACCGCACACGGCGAGGAGCAGGCCAGGGCCGTCGCGCCGCTGCTGGACGGGCGCACCTTCGCCCGCGTCCTGTCCAGCCCCGCCGGCCGCGCCCGCCGCACCGCCGAACTCGCCGGCCTCGCCGTGGACGCCACCGACCCCGACCTGTGGGAATGGGACTACGGCGGCTACGAAGGCATCACCAGCGCGCGGATCCGCGAGGACCGCCCCGGCTGGTACCTGTGGGAGGACGGCGTGATCCCCGGCGACGCCGAACACCCCGGCGAGTCCGTCGAACACGTCGGCGAACGCGCCGACGCCGTGCTGCGCCGGATCCGGCCGCTGCTCCCCGACGGCGACGTGGCCCTGGTCGCGCACGGCCACCTGCTCCGCGTCCTCACCGCCCGCTGGCTGGGCCTCGAAGCCGCGGCCGGACGGCTGTTCAAACTGGAGACCGGCACCCTGTCCACACTCGGAACCGAGCACGACCGGCCCGTGATCACCTCGTGGAACGTCCCCCCGCCCGGACGGATACCATACCCCTAGGGGGTGCACCGCCCGGCCCCCGTCCCGTCCATGACGGCACCCCCCCGGACCGATTGCGAGGACGACGATGCCCACCAGCGACACCCCGACCCGCGGCTACACCGCCACCAAAGACCAGCTCCAAACCCGGCTGCGCCGCATCGAGGGACAGGTCCGCGGCATCGAGCGCATGGTCGAGGACGACCGCTACTGCATCGACGTCCTCACCCAGATCAGCGCCGTCCAAGCCGCCCTCGACAAGGTCGCCCTCGGCCTCCTCGACGGCCACGTCCGCCACTGCGTCGCCGAAGGCACCCAAGAAGGCAAGTCCGACGAGATGTCCACCGAACTCATGGCCGCAGTGGGCCGCCTCATGCGCAGGGGGTAGTGTTTATTTGCAAGCACGAGCTGCGCTCGT
>NZ_BSTM01000005.1:40356-371444 GCF_030269515.1 Actinomadura sp. NBRC 104412
ACGTCGCTGGCGCTCCTCGCTTGTCGTGCTTGCGGCGATCGCTGCATCGCTCCGACTCGCCCAGGGGCTCGCTGCGCGATCAGGGTCTCGCTGGCGCTCGCCCCTGCCTCCGGACGCGATCGCAACGCATGGGCGACCGTTCGGGCCTGGGGTGACGGGCTGGGGTGAGTGCGCTGTGTTTATTGGCAAGCACGAGCTGCGCTCGTCGCTGGCGCTCCTCGCTTGTCGTGCTTGCGGCGATCGCTGCATCGCTCCGACTCGCCCAGGGGCTCGCTGCGCGATCAGGGTCTCGCTGGCGCTCGCCCCTGCCTCCGGACGCGATCGCAACGCTTGAGCGACCGTTCGGGGCTGGGGTGACGGGCTGGGGTAATTGACAGGGGTCTTTGTTGCAGCCGTGAGCTGCGATCCTCGCCACCGTTCGGGGCTGGCTGAGGTTGTTGGGCTGTGTTTTGCCTGCGCTTGTGTGGGCTCAGGAGGCGGCGATGTGGAGGGTGCGGGACTCCAGGCTTTTTTCGTATTCGCGGATCAGGCGGCGGGCTCGGAGGGCGTCGGGCTGGTAGCGGTAGCGTTCGGGGACGACCTGGGTGGTGCGGTGCAGGCCCTTCAGGGTGAGCGTCGCGGCCAGGTCGGATGTGGGGAGTCCCGGCAGACCGTACATGCGGCGGGCCCAGCGGGGCAGCGTCGACACCACCAGGACGCCGATGGCGGGCGCCGCCAGCTTGAGGGGGAGCAGTTTGCGCGGCACGTTCGGGTTGAACATGCGCAGCAGGCCCTCGCGCGCCTCCCGGCAGGCCCAGATGCGCTTGCGCATCTCCTGGTAGTACTCCTTCATCTCGGCGACCGAGGCCGGGACGTCCGCCGGGTCGAGGCCCACAACGGCGGCGGCGCGGCGCTGCTCGTCCACGAAGCGGTCGGCGTCGGCGTCGCTGAGGGGTACGCCCGCGCGGCGCGCAACGTCCAGGTAGGAGTCGACCTCGCCCATGTGCACCCAGAGCAGGTTCTCGGGGTCGTCCACCGGGAACGTCTCGCCGGTGCGCAGGTTCAGGCCGGTGAGCATGGAATGCAGCTTGCGAACGCGGCGGCCGACGCGCTCGACCTCCTGCGTGGTGCCGTAGGTGCGGACGCGGACGAAGTCGACCGTGCGCTGCATCCGGGCCCAGGCCGACCTCGGGTCCATCAGCTCGGAGTTCTGCGCCGTGCCCCACATCGTCGGAGGGTGCAGGGCTTGGAGCAGCAGGGCGCGGATGCCACCGATCACCAGTACGGGCTCGCCCATCACCCGCCAGGTCACCGAGCCGGGGCCGAACAGTCCGTGATCCTCGTGCACCGCCGCCTCCTCACCCTCGCGACCGGGGGTCCGGAGCCTAACGTAATCGAGTACTTATTACCCGGGTAGGACCGGGATCACACGCCTAGTCGTCCTCGTCCTCGTCGGTCTCGGTCTGCTCGGCGACCCAGGCGAGGTAGTCCATGCTCCCGGCGACGACCGGGGTGGCGATGATCTCAGGGCTGTCGTAGGAGTGGCCCTCGGTGATCAGGCTGGCCAGCTCGTCGAACCGGGTGCTGGTGGTCTTGAACACCACCATCCATTCCTCGGCCGACTCGATCTCGCCCTCCCACCAGTAGGTGCTGGCGATGGGCCCGACGAGCTGGGCGCACGCGGCCAGCCGCTCGGCGACCGCGGACCTGGCCAGCTCGGCGGCCTCGGGCCGCGAGTCCGTCGTCGTCGTCACCTGTACGTACGCCTGCGCCATGGCGCGTCTCCTTCCCCCAACGGCACCAGGACGCTACCAGCGTGGCCGGACCACCAGGGCGCTGCCGCCCCCACGACGCACCGGCTCGGCGACCGCCTGCACCAGGCCGGGCCGCAGGAACTCCAGCGCGGTGGCGGCGCCGATCACTCCGGTGGGCGGGCCGGGGAACGGCTGGAAGCGGTGCCCCCTGAGCGCGAGCGCCGTCCCGTACCGGTCGATGAACGCCTGCTCGGCGAACACGTCCGGGGTGTTGCGCTGGGTGGCGCGCGGCGCGGCCAGCGCGGTGGGCAGGTCCATGCCGAGGTCGATCCGGTTGAGCAGGATCTGCAGCACGGTCGTGATGATCGTGGAGCCGCCCGGGGTGCCGAGGGCCAGCTTGGGCCTGCCGTCCTCCAGCACGAGCGTCGGCGCCATGGAGCTGCGCGGCCGCTTGCCCGGTCCCGGCAGGTTCGGGTCGGGCGGGGCGCCCGGCGCGGGAGGTTGCAGGGTGAAGTCGGTCAGCTCGTTGTTGAGCAGGAACCCGCGTCCCGGGACGGTGAGGCCGCTGCCGCCGAACTGCTCGATGGTGACGTTGTAGGCGACGACGTTGCCCCACTTGTCGGCGACGACGAGATGGGTGGTCTGCGGCCCCTCGTAGGTGAGCGCGCGGGTCGTGCCCCCGGGCGGGATGCACGGGCGGTAGTCGCCGTCCGGCGAGCCGGGCGCCACCGGGGCCGCCGCGGCCTGGTCGGGCTTGATGAGGCAGGCGCGTTCGCGGGCGAACCCGTCCGACAGCAGCTCCTTGAGCGGCACGTGCACCTTGTCGGGGTCGCCGACGTACCGGCCGCGGTCGGCGTAGGCGAGCTTGGACGCCTCCAGGTAGTAGTGCAGGGCCTTGACGGGGTCGCCGGCCCCCAGCTCGACGTTGTTCAGGATCTTGAGGACCTCGCCGACGGTGGAGCCGCCCGAGGAGGACGGCGGCATGCCGTACACGTCCAGGCCCCGGTAGGACACGCGGGTGGGCTCGGGGGTCCGTGAACGGTACGCGCGCAGGTCGCCGTCCCTCATCAGCCCTGGGCGGACGTTACGAGCGGCGGCCGGGTCCACGGGCGGCGCCTGGACGGTCCTGACGACCTCGCGTCCCAGGCCGCCGCCGTACAGCCAGCCGGGACCGCGCTTGGCGAGCTCACGGTACGTGCGCGCCAGGTCGGGGTTGCGGAACGTGGAGCCGACCTCGGGCAGGCGTCCGCCGGGCAGGAACAGCTTCCGGGTGGGGACGATGTCGCGGAAGCGCGCCTCGTTGGCCGCGGTCTGGTCGCGGAACTCCTGGTCGACGACGAAGCCGCGTTCGGCGATCCGGATCGCGGGGCGCAGCAGGGTGCCGAGGTCGCGGGTGCCGAAGCGGCGCAGCGCCGTGTCCCACTGGGCGAGGGTGCCGGGCACCCCGACGCTCAGCCCGCTGGTCACGGCCTGGTCGAACGGGATGGCCTGGCCGGTGGACGGGTCCACGAAGGAGTTCTCGCGCATGGCGAGCGGAGCGGTCTCGCGCCCGTCGACGGTGTACACCTTGCGTCGCTTGGCGTCGTAGTAGGTCATGTAGCCGCCACCGCCGATGGCGGCAACATACGGCTCGGTCACGCCGAGGGTGGCTCCGGCGGCGACCGCCGCGTCCATGGCGTTGCCGCCGTTCCTGAGGACCTCGATCGCGGTACGGCTGGCGTCCAGGTCGACCGTGGCGACCGCGCCCCCGTACCCGGTGGCGACCGGCCGCTTGCCTGGTGGGGAGGCCGCGGCCGGGACGGGGACGAGCAGGACGGCGGAGACGGTCAGCGCGGCGAGCGGCGCGAGGCGCAGGCGGCCCCGGTGGCGCGGGGCGGCGGGGCGCGCGGGGGGCGGGGTGTAGGGCACGGAACCTCCCGGGAACTCGGCGGCACCACCGTTTCACCGATCTTGGCGGTATGCCAGGGTCCCGGACATCCCTGGCATCGATCCGTGACCATCGGGGGGCCGCCGCGGCACGCACCAGGGTGAACAGGGGTCACCGTGTTTCGCGCGCGTTACGCGCGATGGCCGGAGGTGACGGCGGGCGACCGGATCCGGTCTCGCCCGGCGAAATCCCTGTGACGTGGCGAAACGATCATGCGTGGAGCGTTGCGGTTTTACCGAAATATGGTGAAGTGTTGGGGTCTTAGCCATCTTCGGTCTCGCGAACAGCGGCGCGGGTTCAGGTTTGGAGCTCCTAGATGACCTGGAATAGCCGCACGCCCAACACCATGTTCAGGCGGTTGCCGGTCGAGCAGGCCACCGGCCAGCTCTATGGCGGCCGGCACCGGCTGCGCGTCGTGTACCGCACCCGTGACCTGGTCGTCCTGGGTCTCGGCGTCATGGTCGGGGCGGGCATCTTCAAGATCTCGATGGTGCAGGCCGCCGCCAACGCGGGGCCCGCGGTCATCCTGTCCTTCCTCATCGCCGGCGGGGTGTGCCTGCTGGCCGCGCTCGCCTACGCCGAGCTGTCCTCGATCGTCCCGGTGGCCGGAAGCGCCTACTCCTTCAGCTACGTCGCGTTCGGCGAGGTGTGGGCGTGGGTCGTGGGCTGGTCGCTGATCCTGGAGCTGCTGCTGGCGGCCTCGGTGGTGGCCAGGGCCTGGTCGCTGTACGCGGCGCAGGTGGTGGCCGACTTCGGCGTCCCCGTGCCGGACTGGCTCGGAGAGGTGATCGGGCAGCCCAAGGGCTTCGACGTGTTCGCCCTGGGCATCCTGCTGCTGCTCGTCCTGCTGCTGGCGACCGGCAGCCGGCTGGGCCTGCGCACGCTGTGGCTCATGGTGATGGCCAAGCTGCTGGTGATCGGCCTGGTGATCGGGGTCGGGCTGACCCATTTCGACTCCGGCAACCTCACCCCGTTCGTCCCGCCGGCACGACCCGCCTCGGGCGACGGCGGCCAGAGTGTTCTGGACGCGCTGGTCGGCGCGGTCACCGGAGGCTCCCCGCAGGTGTTCGGGGTGTGGGGCATCCTGGCGGCGGCGCCCGCGATCGCCTTCGCCTACATCGGCTTCGACCTGATCGCCACCGCGTCGGAGGAGACCGATGACGCGCCGCGCAAGGTCCCGCGCGGCATCATCACCAGCCTGGCCGTGGCGGTCGTGCTCTACCTGGGCGTGGCCGTGACCATGGTCGGGATGGTCTCCGCCCAGCGGCTCGACCCGGACAAGGTGGTGCTGACCACGCCGTTCACCATGGTCGGCGCCGACTCCATGGGCAAGATCATCAACATCGGCGCGGTGATCGCGCTGACCACCGTGATCCTGGTGGTGCTGATCAGCCTGACCCGGGTGGTGTTCTCGATGTCCCGGGACGGGCTGCTGCCGCGCGGCCTGGCCTCGATGAGCCGCTTCCGGGTGCCGTCCCGCGCGACCCTGGCCGCCGGCGGCGCCGCGGTGGTGATGTCGCAGACCATCGACGTGCTGACGCTGGAGCAGATGGTCGTGATCGGGACACTGTTCGCCTTCCTGTTCGGCTGCGCCGCCGTGCTGCGGCTCCGCCGCGACCAGCCGGACCTGCACCGCCCGTTCCGGATGCCGGCGGCCCCGCTGACCGCCGTGCTGGGGATCGTGGCGATCATCTGGCTGATGCTCAACCTGAAGGTGGAGACCTGGGCGTACTTCGGCGCCTGGATGCTGGCCGGGCTGCTGCTCTACCTGGCGTACGGGAGGCGCGGCAGCGAGCTGCGCGCCCTGCTCGACCGTCCCGTGCCGCAGCGGCCGGTGGCCGCGGCGCTGGCGGCTCCCCCGCCCGATCTGGCGCGGATGACCGGGCCTCCGCCGGGCTCCCGCCCGATCTCGACCGTCCCGCCCGGGACCCCGGGCGTGCCGCCGTACCAGCCCGAGCGCTTCCCGGCCGGCGGCGGGGCCCGGCCCTGGACGCCGCGCATCCAGCAGCCGCAGTACCCCGACTACCCGCCGGAGCGGCCGACGGGGCCGCAGGCGCATCCGACTCCCCCGGAGGGACTGCCCTACCAACGTCCGCCGCAGCAGCAGTATCCGCCGCAGGACCGCCCGCGTAGGGACCACCCGCCGCAACCCCCGTACCACGGCGGCCGTCACCGCCGCTGACGACCGCGAACGCCGCCTCCCCTGACCGCGCACAGGGGGAGGCGGCGTTCGTCGTTCACAAGGGACTGGACGCCCGCGGATCCATGACGTATGTTCTTCTCATATCGAGATGAACTCACTATGAGAATGACTTCCGGAGGGTCCGACGTGAGCACCGATCCGCGCCGGGACGAGGGCGACTTCCTCGCCGGATACGACCCGCGCGACTACGACCCCGTCTCGGTCACCGTCGACGTGGTCGCCCTGACCATCCGGGACGGCTCGCTGAACGTCCTGCTGGTGCGGCGCGGGCAGGCACCGTTCGCCGGGATGTGGGCCCTGCCCGGCGGGTTCGTCCGCGGCGTCCAGGACGCCGAGGACCTGCCCGACGCCGCCGTGCGTGAACTGTCCGAGGAGACCGGGCTGAGCGCCAAGCGGGGTCCGCTTGAGCGCATCCATCTCGAGCAGCTCGCGACCTACGGGACGCCCGGACGCGACCCGCGCATGCGCGTCATCTCCGTGGCCTACCTCGTCTTCGCCCCCGAACTGCCCGAGCCCGAGGCCGGAGGGGATGCCGCCGACGCCGCCTGGACGCCCGTGGAACGGCTCGGCCTCACCGACGGCGGGGACCAGGCGCCCGGCACCACGCGCAAGCTCGCGTTCGACCACGCGCGCATCCTCACCGACGGCCTGGAGCGCGCCCGTTCCAAGCTTGAGTACACCCCGCTCGCCACGGCGTTCTGCGCGCCCGAGTTCACCATCCCGGAGCTGCGCGCGGTCTACGAGGCGGTGTGGGGCGAGGAACTGCACGCGGGCAACTTCCACCGGAAGGTCCTGTCCGTGCCGGGGTTCGTGGAGAGCACCGGGGCCACATCCGACCGTGGGGGCCGCAAGGGCGGTCCCCGGCCCAAGCTGTACCGCGCGGGCGACGCCCGCCTGCTGCACCCCGCGCTGCTCAGGCCGAGCCGCGAGGAGGAGATCCGATGACGGCCTCCCTCGACGAGGCGCTGGAGCTGCTGCGCCGCGCCCGTACGCCCGCCGACCTGTTCGGCCCGGACCAGGACAGGGCCGCCCGCACGTACCGGAGGCTGGTCCGGCTCCTGCATCCGGACGCCACCGGCGGACGCGGAGGCGAGGAGTTCACCCGGCTCAACGCGCTGTGGCGCGCCTACAACCGGTCCGGCCCGGTCGCCATCACCACGCGCCGGCACGCGTACCGCGTCGGCGCGAAACGGGCCGACGGCGACCTCGCCGCCCTCTACGACGCCACCTACGACGGGACGCGGGGCGTGGTCATCAAGCTTCCCCGCGACCCCGCCGACGGCGACCTCCTGGAACGCGAGGCGGTGGCGTTGCGGCAGCTCCCCAAGGACGGCGACGGGCGCTTCCTGCCGTACGTCCCGCGCCTGGTCGAGTCGTTCCGGCACCGCGACGCCGCCACGGGGCAGGAGCGCCGCGCCAACGCCATCGTGGCCCTGGACGGCTTCTTCTCGCTGGCCGAGGTCCACGCCGCCCACCCGGGCGGGCTCGACCCTCGGGACGCCGCGTGGATGTGGCGGCGCCTGCTGGTCGCGCTCGGCTTCGCGCACCGCGCGGGCGTCCTGCACGGGGCGGTGCTGCCCGAGCACGTGCTCATCCATCCGGAGAAGCACGGCCTGGTGCTCGTCGACTGGTGCTACTCCGTGCCCGGCTGCTACGCGCCGACCGATCCGAGCGGGCGCGTCCCGGCGCTCGTCGGCCGGTACGCGGACTGGTACCCGCCTGAGGTGCGGGGACGGGAGCAGGCGAGCCAAGGCACCGACATCTTCATGGCCACCCACTGCATGACCTACCTGATGGGCGACAAGGCCCCCAAGGCGATGCGGTCGTTCGCGAAGGGCTGTCTCCTGCCCTCGCAACGGCGGCGTCCCAGGGACGCCTGGCGGCTGCTGGAGGAGTGCGACGAACTCCTGGAGCGCCTGTACGGCCCCCGCCGTTTCCGCCCGTTCACCATGCCCACGCCTCACTAGAAGGGGAACGCTCATGGGAAGCGGACACTGGTCCACCAACGTCTACGACGCGGCGCGCTCGTACCGCGCGTCCACCGGCGCCAGCGCCTTCGCCTACAGCGACGGCGGCGCCACCACGACCCACCCCGACCTGGACCCGTACGGCGTCACCGTCCGGGAGAGCCGCGACTCCGACGACCACCCCGAGTCGCTGGCCATCGCGGTGCTGTTCGACGTCACCGGCTCGATGCGCGCCGTTCCGCGCGCCCTTCAGGAGAAGCTGCCCGACCTGCTCGGGCTGCTGCTGCGCAAGGGGTACGTGGAGCACCCGCACATCATGTTCGGCGCCGTGGGCGACGCCACGTGCGACCGGGCGCCGCTACAGGTCGGCCAGTTCGAGGCCGACAACCGCATGGACGACGACCTCGGCAAGATCCTGCTGGAGGGCGGGGGCGGCGGCCAGATGCGCGAGTCCTACGAGCTGGCGATGTACTTCATGGCCCGGCACACCGCGATCGACTGCTACGAGAAGCGCGGCAAGCGCGGCTACCTGTTCATGATCGGGGACGAGCTGGCGTACGAGGCCGTCAAGAGACGCGAGATCTCCAAGGTGATCGGCGGTGAAGCGGGCGAGGACGTGCCGATCGACGAGCTGATGCGCGAGCTGAGGCGCAAGTACGACGTGTACTTCATCATCCCGGAGGGCGCGTACCACGCGCGCAACCGCGAGCTCAAGGAGTTCTGGCAGAGCCTGCTCGGGCAGAACGTGCTCTACCTGGACGACCTGCACGCCGTCTGCGAGACGATCGCGCTGACCATCGGCCTGGCCGAGGACGCCATCGACCTGGACGAGGGCCTGGCGCACCTGGACGAGGTCGGGTCGAACGCCGGGCCCTCGGTGTCGCGTGCGCTGGCCCGCCTGGAGGCGTCCCGGTCCGCGGTCGCGGTGTCGGAGGGGCTGCCGGGTCTCGGCCCCGTCTCGTCCGGCCCCTCGTCCACCGTCCGCCTGTAGGGGACGCGCGGGGACGCCATGAGGCACGTGATCGTCGTCGACCTCGGTTACGGGGACGCCGGCAAGGGCACGGTGGTGGACTGGCTCTGCGCTCGGGGGACTGAGCCGGTCCACACCGTGGTCCGTTTCAACGGGGGCGCGCAGGCCGCGCACAACGTGGTGGCACCGGATGGGCGGCACCACACCTTCGCCCAGTTCGGGTCCGGCACGTTCACGCCGGGCGTGCGCACGCACCTGTCCCGCTTCATGCTGGTCGACCCGCTCGCGCTCGCCGGGGAGGCCGAGCATCTGCGCGCGCTCGGGGTGGGCGATGCGCTCGACCGGTTGACCGTCGACGAGCTCGCGTTGCTCACCACCCCGTATCACCGGGCCGCCAACCGCGAACGGGAGGTGGCCCGGGGTGCGGCCCGGCACGGCTCGTGCGGGATGGGCATCGGTGAGACCGTCGCCTACTCCCTCTCCCACGAGGACGCGCCTCGGGTGGGCGACTGTCTTTCCCCTGCCCGCCTGCGGCACGCCCTGACGGCCCTGCACGACTGGTACCGCGACGAGTTTCCGCAGGGCGCACCCGTCCCTGCCGTAGACGCCTGCGTGGACGCCTTCACGACCTTCGCCGAACGCGTACGCGTCGTAGGGGGCGACCACCTTTCCCGCTTGCTCCGCACCCGTCCTGTGGTGTTCGAGGGCGCGCAGGGAGTGCTTCTGGACGAATGGCACGGCTTCCACCCGTACACGACGTGGTCCACGACCACGTTCGAGAACGCGGAGACCCTTCTGGGTGAGGCCGGGCTCGGGAGGGACGCCGCGTACCGGCTCGGTGTGCTCCGTACGTACGCCACCCGCCACGGACCCGGCCCGTTCGTCACCGAGGACCCCGCATTGACGGCCGATCTGCCGGATCGCCATAACGGGACGGGGCTCTGGCAGGGGACGTTCCGTGTCGGCCACCTCGACGCGGTGGCCCTCCGCTACGCGCTGGAGGTCACCGGGCCGGTCGACGGGCTCGCCCTGACCCACCTGGACGTGGCGCGGGCACGCGATGACCTTCGTTTGTGCGTCGCCTACGAAGACCTGAAACGCATCCCCGCAACGGTGAAGGGGGACCTGGCAGGCCAGGCCGCCCTCACCGAACGGCTTCTGAAGGCCCGTCCCGTCTACACGCGGCTCGGTGACCCGGTGGCCGCGGTAGAGGACGCGCTCAGGACTCCTGTGGTGCTGCGCTCGTACGGCCCGGGAGCCGACGCAAAGCGGCGTACACCAGCGCCGCCAGCACGAATCCCACGGCGAAGGTGATGTCGCCTACCTCCGGGACGTTCTTCGGTACTGGAGCGACGTACAGCTCCTGGTTGCAGAACAGCGCGACCGACACCACGATGCCGACGGCCATCGCGATGGGCCCGGCCAGGTTGCGGTGGGTCGTGTCGTACAGGAGCCCGTCGATGGGCTGTCCGCGGCGCAGCCACATGTCCATGAAGATGACACCGAGCCAGGGACCGATCCAGTACGCGATGATCAGCAGGAACGCCTCGTAGTCGTGTCCCGCGTCGTCCAGCCCGAAGTAGGCGACGACCAAGCCGAGGACGCCGAACACCAGCGCGACCATCGCCCGCTGCAACGCCATCGGCAGCTTCACCCCGATGGTGACGAACGACATCGATCCTGAGTAGACGTTGATGGCGTTGGCGCAGATCGCGCCGAGGGTGACCGCCAGCAGCGTGAGGTCGCCGATCAGCGTGGGCATGTGGCCGGTGAACGTGCCGGTCGGGTCGCCCAGCGCGTCGCCGCCGATGGTCACCGCGGCGGCCCCCACGATCTGCAGGCCGGTGCAGCCGACGAAAATGCCCAGCCCCGCGAACAGCGCGACCGGGAGCCGGGGGGTGTCGGGCGCCAGGTAGCGGGTGAGGTCGGCGGCGTAGGGGTTCCAGCCCGCCGCGTACCCGAACGCGGCGGCCGTGGCGATGAGGAACCCGCCCAGGCCGCCGCCCTCGCCGCTCGCCGGGGCGCCGAAGTCCGCCTTGCTGAGGATGACGATCGAGGCGAGCACGAACACCACGGCGAGCACGGGGAAGGCGTACCGCTCCACGGTGTGCACGAAGTTGTGGCCGAAGAACCCGACGGTGACCTGGATCGCCACCACGACGAACAGGCACAGCGCCTTGGGCAGGCCCGTCAGCGTGGACAGCGCCAGGGCGGCGCTGACGCTGTTGACGGCGAACCAGCCGATGCCGCCGGCGATGGTGTTGAGCCCGGCGGGCAGCGCGTTGCCACGGAATCCGAACGGGACGCGCCCCAGCACCATCTGGCCCACACCATGCCTGGGCGCGCGGGCGGACAGGACGGCATGCGACAGCGCGCCCAACGCGCTGCCCAGGGCGGCCGCGGCGACCGCCTGCCAGAAGTTCAGCCCGAACGCGGCGACGGCGAGCACGCCCAGGAAGATGGTGGCGAACTCCAGGTTGGGCGACGTCCACGTCCAGAAGAGCTTGAGCGGTGTTCCGTGGCGCTGGTCGAGCGGGATGTACTCGGCGCCACCGGGCTCCACCGCCGCGAGCTTGTCGCCGTACTCGGCCTCCCGGACGACCAGTCCTGCCTCGGATACGGCGGAAGCGCCTCCGGCCTTCACGTCGGTCATGGCCTTTCCTCTCGTTCGGTCAGCCGACGGTGATGGCGTCGAGCCGTTCCATCAGGAAGTCGTGGGCGCGCACCGGGTCCAGGGCCGTGCGGCCGATGGGCGGGCGCAGCGGCTCCACCCAGGCGTCGGGGTTGCACTCGTAGAAGAAGATGAGCGACACCAGTTCCTCGTCGGGCGCGCTGGGGTCGGGCGGCAGGACACGGTGCCGGTTGGACTTCCAGCGGTTCCCCGACCAGACGGCCAGCAGGTCGCCGGTGTTGATGGTGAACGAGTCCTCCGTGTAGGGGGCGTCCACCCAGCCCGCCTCCTCCGAGTAGACCTGGAGCCCTCCCACGCCGGGCTGCCGGTCGAGCACGGTGACGGTGCCGAAGTCGGTGTGCGGGCCGATCCGGAACTGCCCCGGCTCGGGCGTGCCGAGTTGCGACAGCGGCGGATAGCGGTTGATGTTGAGCGTGTAGGAGGGATGCTCGGTGTACGGGGCGAAGTAGCCCGCGTCCAAGCCGAGCGCGGTCGCGCACAGCGCGAGCAGCTCGTCGGAGAGGGAGCGCATCCTCGTCATGTACTCGGTGAGGAGCCCCTCCAGTTCGGGGACCTCCGAAGGCCAGACGTTGGGGAGGAACCATTCGGCGTCGTACAGCTCGTGCCCGATGGGCCGGTCGGCGCCCGCGGCGAACGTCTCCTTGAGGTCCGGCGGTGTCTCGGTGCCCTCCGCGTAGGCGTTGGCCTCCACACCGGGCGGCAGCCAGCCCCGCTCCCCCACCGTGGCGGCGTAGGCCCGCTTCACCTCCTCGGGCTGGGCGAAGAACCGCTTGGCCGCCTCCCTGATCCGTTCCCGCAGGTCCGACGGGACGCCATGCCCGGTGACCACCAGGAAGCCGATCTCGGTCAGCGCCGCGTCGACGCGCGCGGCCACCTCTTTACGGTCGTCCGGATCTCCGTGAAACCAGGGGGTGAGATCGAGGGTGGGGACGGTGTCCATGAAGGCCCCTTCTAGCCGCTATGTCCATATCGTCGCTGGCGACGGCCCTAACTATCACCCCGTAACCGCGTCTTGAGAACCCCCGAAACCCATCCACAACGCCGCGCGCCCGAGATTTAACGTGCCCGGAACATCCGGACCCCCGGCGGGTCGTCTGGTGCGATCGCACAACGCCCGCCGCCGTCCGCTGTCGGCAACGGCCGTTGACCGGTTCGTCCCGGATGGGGTCTGATCACTCCGGACGTACACCGGCGTCCCCCACCCCACACGGAGGTCGGCCTTGCGTGCCTTGGTTCCGCGCGTGGCGTTGGCCATCTCGCTCGTCACGGTGCTCGCCGGCGGGGCGGCCCTGCCCGGCGTCGCCTTCCCGCCCCCGGCCGCCGCCGACCCGGCTCCGGCCGCGCCGCCGGGCGCGTCCCCCGCCACGGGCGACGGCTGCGACCCGATCGACCCGGCGGCGTGCCTGCTGCCGTTCCCCAGCGACTGGTACACGGTGCGGGACCGATCCACCCCCACCGGCCGCCGCGTCCACATGACCACCACGCTGCGCAACACGCTCGGCCAGCCGATCCGGCCCGCGGAGTGGAACCGCGCCGACGGGTTCTCGCCCGGCTCGGCGCTGCTCACCCATGTCCCCGGCGTCGACCTGGCGCGCAGCGGCGCCGCGCCGATCACCGACATCGGCGCGTCGCTGCGCCGGGACGCGCCGATCGTCATCGTCGACACCGAGACCGGTGAGCGCTGGCCGTACTGGGCGGAACTGGACGCGAACGCCGACCGTCCCGAGCGGCGGGCGCTGATCGTACGGCCCGCGCGCAACTTCCGCGAGGGGCACCGGTACGTGGTGGCGCTGCGCGACCTGAGGAACGCCGCGGGCGCGCGGATCGCGCCGAACGCGGCGTTCACCAAGATCCTGGGACGTCCGCTGCCGCGCCGCGACCCGCTGCACGAACGGCAGCGGGCCACCCGCGACGTGCTGCGCGACCTCAGGCGCAACGGCGTCCGCCTGGACGGGCTCTACCTCGCCTGGGACTTCACCGTCGCCAGCCGGCACAGCCTGGCCGGGCGGATGCTGCACATCCGTGACGACGCCCTGGACCGGCTCGGCCGCTCCTCGCCCTCCTTCCAGGTCACGCAGGTGACCGACGACGTCGACGCCCGCATTGGGCGCGAGGTCAAGGGCCTCCTGCACGTGCCCAGCTACCTCGACCTTCCCGGCGGGCCGCCCGGATCCACGTTCCATTACGGGCGCGACGGGAAGCCCGCGCGGCTGCCCGGGAACACGCAGACGGTGCCGTTCCAGTGCGAGATCCCGCGCTCGGCGTTCGGTGGCAGGCCCGCACGTCCCGCGCTGTACGGGCACGGACTGCTCGGCAGCGAAGGAGAGGTGGGCGCGGGCAACGTCAAGGACATGGCGTCCGAACACGGCTTCGCGTTCTGCGCCACCAAGTGGATCGGGATGGCGAACGAGGACATACCGAACGTCCTGTCGGCGCTGACCGACCTCACCCGGTTCCAGACCATCGCGGACCGCACCCAGCAGTCGATGCTGGACTTCATCTTCCTCGGACGCGCCATGACGCGCGGCTTCACCGGGCACGAGGCGTTCCAGGACGACGACGGCGAACCCCTCATCGACACCAGGGCGCAACTGACCTTCGACGGCAACAGCCAGGGCGGCATCATGGGCGGCGCGCTCACCGCCGTCTCCCCCGACATCCGGCGTGCCGTCCTGGGCGTCCCGGGGATGAACTACAGCACGCTGCTCAACCGCAGCGCCGACTTCCCGCCGTTCGAGCAGGTCCTGAACGCCGCCTACCCGGACAAGCTCGACCAGCAGATCGCGTTCGGGCTCATCCAGATGCTCTGGGACCGCGGCGAGGCCAACGGCTACGCCCAGCACATGACGGATCGCCCCCTGCCCAGGACGCCGTCGCACAAGGTGCTGATGCACGTCGCCTTCGGAGACCACCAGGTCGCCCCGGTCGCCGCCGAGGTCGAGGCCCGCACCATAGGCGCGCGCATCCACTGGCCCGCCGTCCGGCCCGGCCGCCTCCCCGACAAGGTGCCGTACTGGGGTATCGCGCCGATCCGCTCGTACCCCTACACGGGGTCCGCGCTGGTCATCTGGGACAGCGGCGCGCCCGTGCCGCCCCTGACCAACACCCCGCCGACCGAGGGGACCGACCCGCACTCGCATCCGCGCAGCAACCCCGATGCACGCCGCCAGAAAGCGGTGTTCCTCAGCACGGGACGCGTCATCGACGTGTGCGGCGGCGGCCCCTGCGTCATCACGCCCTGAGCGCCACCTGCCAAAGTTTCTGGTGGGCCAACGCCCACCAGACGGTGGTCGCACAGGTCCGCACCCGCAGCATCGCGGCCTCCGCGTCCGGCTCGACGCCGTTGCGGCGGGCCTCCCCGGTGAGCCGTTCCCAGACCGTGCGGATGCCGATGCGGTAGGCGTGCAGCGGATCCTCCACCGGGATGCCCCGTTCCGCACACCGGCCGCCTCGCGCCGCAGCGCCGCCACGGCCGCCGTGGACATGCCCACCGGAATCCTCCGGAACGCTCCATTCGTGTTCGCGGGGTCAGGCACGCTGCGCGCTACTGCACCTCCAGGGGCGCTGTGAGGTCGTCGTGGTCCTGCTGCGCCACCTCGGCGTCCCCGGGAACGGAGACGGGGCCCGGAAGCTCCCAGCCGAGCCGGTCGAGGGCGCGCACGAACGACTCCACCATCACCGGGTCGAACTGGTCGCCCGCGCAGCGCCGCAGCTCCACGACGGCCTCCTCGACCGTGCAGGCGGCGCGGTAGGACCGGTTGGACGTCATCGCGTCGAACGCGTCCGCCACCGCGATGATCCGGGCGAACTCGGGGATCTCGTCACCGGCCAGCCCCATCGGGTAGCCGCGGCCGTTCATCTTCTCGTGGTGATGCATGATCCCGGCCAGCGCCTCGTCCAGGAAGCCGATGTCCCGCACGATGTCCAGGCCCCGCATCGGGTGCAGCTGGATGGCCGCCAGGTCGTCCTCCGACATGGGACCGGTCTTCTGCAGGACCTTGGTCGGGACGCCGAGCTTGCCCACATCGTGCAGCATCCCCGCGTACCGGATCGCCTCCACCCGGTCCGACCGCATCCCGATCTCCTGCGCGATCATCACCGACCCGCGCGACACCCGCTCCGAATGACCACGCGTGTAGTAGTCCTTGGTCTCCACCGCCTGGCACAACGCCGCCAGCGTCGCCGCGTGCGCCTGCCGCTGCGCCCGCGTCTGCTCGAACGCCCACCGCGCGACGAACAACGGCAGCAACACCAGCACCGCCGCGAGCGGCCCGATCCCCTCGTGCGCCCACAGACCGGCGACCAGGAGCCCCACCATCCCGTACCCGAGGCAGCCGAACACCAGCGGGCCGCTGCCGCTCAGCAGCTCGCGTACCGTGGCCTGCCTGCTCAGCAGCAGGACACCGCCCATCAGCGCCAGGTTCACCAGAACGAAGGCCACGAGAGCGCCCAGGAACGGCCCGATCACCCGCTCCAGCCATCCCGCCTGGCCCAGCCCCGCCCGGTCACCCGCCAGGAGGCAGAACACCATGCCCGCCGCGTACCCGCTGAGGGCGAACTGGGCGCCGTTGAACAGCCGCTTGACGAACGGCACCGAACGCTGGCCGGTGACGACCGCGCAGATCCCCAGCAGCGCCGCGCACGCCGGGCCGAGCAGCACCACCGTGGCCAGGCTGGCGGCGAAGCTCAGCGACACCCGCGCCCTGCGGACGCTGAGCCGGGCCGGCACCGAGTCGCAGACCAGGAACAGCACGGCCGTCACCACCAGCGTCGGCACGTCCAGCCTGTCGTAGGACGCGGTCGCGATGACCGCTGCCGCGAGCGCGACAACGCCGCAAACGTACATCCAGGCGACCAGCGGGAGCACGAGCACCGCGCGTTCCTCCACAATCGGCGTGCCGGGGCGCCCTCCGAACGGCGAACGTCCCTTCCGGCAAACCTTAACGGAAGCGTGTGCGGAATGTGAGGGGTCGATCACATACGGCAGTGGGCGGCGCGCGGCGGTGACTCACGCGGAAACTCCTGCTTCACTTGATGAGCCCGTGTCATCACAAGCCGGAGTGAGGACGCCGTGAAGGACACCGCCGTCGACATGGTCGTCGTGGAAGGCGAGCGCCACACCGGCGTTCTGCTGTCGGGTGAGATGGACCTGGTGTCGGCCCCGCCGATCCGCGGCCACCTGTACGCGCTGGTCTCCGAACGCCCGCTGGTTCTGGACGTCTCCGGCGTCTCGTTCTTCGACGCCGAGGGGCTGCGCATCGTGGCGGCCACCGCCCGGCGGGGCCTTCAGTGCGGGACGGGCGTCGCGCTGGTGGGGATGCGGCCGTTCGCCGCGCAGATGTTCCGGATCCTGCGCATGGACGAGGTGGTCCCCCTGTGCTCGTCCACCCAGGAAGCCCTGTGGTGCCTGCTACCCCCCACCGACGAGGACATCGCCGCCTGGCTCGGCGCCTAGCGGTCGCCCGAAAGGTACCGCTCCACGCTCTCCACCTTGGCGTTGAGCGCGTCCACCGCACCGGGCCGGATGTCGGCCTTCAGGACGAGGCTCACCCGCGGCGCTCTCGCCGACACCGCCTCCGTCGCGGCCTTCACCACGGCCATCACCTCGTCCCATTCCCCCTCGATGGTGGTGAACATGGCGTCCGTGCGGTTGGGCAGTCCGCTGGCACGCACCACGCGGACGGCCTCAGCGACGGCCTCCCCCACCTCCTCCCCCGTGCCGAGCGGGGTCACCGAGAACGCGACGAGCACAGCGGCCTCTCCTTCTTCACGGCTGGACGACCTGCCGTACCACGATCTCATCAAGCCGACGCTCGACGATCGCCCCCACCGGCCAGTCGCGCACCAGGATCCGCAGCAGCGCGGCCTCGTGCTCGGCGAACGAGGCGTCGCAGCCCTGCTGTTCCAGGCTGGAGCGGAGGGCCAGCACATAGTCGTCGTCGGTGAACCCGGGAATCTCCCGCACCATCGCCGTCGTGGTGGCCAGGTACGAGTTGAGCCCCGCGAACGAGCGCCCGCACCCACAGTCGCCGTCCGGATTCTCCTTGTCGCGCGCGCAGACCTCGCCGATGTGCACGAGCTCACCCTCCACACACCCGGCGAAGTCGTTGTCGCGGTACCCCTGGCTGACGTATGTGGCGGTGAGCAGCTTCAAGGCCGTACCCCCTTGGCGCGTCCGTCGACCATGCCTACCGTACGACGCGGCTCCGACATCACGACGGGCGGTCCGGTTCCGGCACCAGCGCCGGGACGAGCGCGGGCAGATCGGCGGCCCGCCCCTCCTCCACACGCGCGTGCACGACCCCGTACAGCCCGTTCACGGTCAGCTCCGGCATACGGTCATCCGGCTCTCCCATCTCCGGTGCCAGCAGCCCGGTGAACGTGCGCAGCACCGCGTCCCTGCGTGCCATGGCGTCCCGGCCCGCGGCCTTCACCTCCACGATGCACATCCGCGCCGCGTGCGGGTCGGCGGCGAGCGCCTCCAGGAAGGCGCGCAGCCCGGCGCCGAACCGCCCGGGACTTCCCTCCACCGACACGTACGCCTCCGTGGTCCGCCGCATCACGCCCTCCATGACATGGTCGTACGCGGCCAGGAACGCCTCCTCCTTGTTCCTGAAATGCTCGTAGAACGTGCGGCGGGACACCTCCGCGCGAGCGATGACGCTCTCCACCGTCATCCGGGCATAGCCGAGCTCCCCCACCGCGTGCACGACCCCGGCCAGGATCCGGCGACGCTGGTTGTCCCGTACCACACCGCGCGGCAGCCCGTGCCGGCCACCACGAAGCTTTCCCTCGGCGATGGACTCCACCACCTGCCGTCACGCGCCTTTCCATCGATTTTCCGCCAAAGGCTTAAGCCTAGGGACAGTAAGGCGTCCGTGCGGGCGAAGCGTGGTTGACGTAGCGTCACTCGTATGAGTGATGTCCTCGTCCAACGCGACGGCGCCTACACCACCATCACGATGGACCGCCCCCGGAGGCGCAACGCTCTCTCCCGGGAATTCCTCCTCGACCTCACCCGCGCTTTCCAGGACGTGGCCGGGACCGACGCGCTCGGCGTCATCCTGGCCGCGAACGGCCCGGTGTTCTCCGCCGGTCACGACTTCGCCGACATGGCCGGGGCGTCCCACGCCGACGTCCGCTCCCTCCTGCAAACCTGCGCCGACCTCATGCGCACGATCCAGTCCGTCCCGCAGGTCGTGGTCGCCCGCGTCCACGCGCTGGCCACCGCCGCCGGCTGCCAGCTCGTCGCCGCCTGCGACCTGGCCGTGGCCGCCGAGAGCGCCGGCTTCGCCGCCCCGGGAGGGAAGGGCGGCTGGTTCTGCCACACCCCGATGGTCCCGATCTCCCGCAACATCGGCCGCAAGCGCACCATGGAGATGGCGCTCACCGGAGACGTCATCGACGCCCGCACCGCCGCCGAATGGGGCCTCATCAACTACGCCGTCCCCGACGACGAGCTGGAAAAGGCCACCCTCACCCTCCTGCAACGCGCCACGAAGGGCAGCCCGCGCAGCAAGGCCCTGGGCAAACAAGCCCTCTACGCACAACTGGACCGCCCCGAGCAGGACGCCTACCTCTACGCCATAGAAGTCATGGCCGCCTCCAGCCAAACCCCCGAAGCCCAGGAAGGCATGACCGCCTTCCTAGAAAAACGCCCCCCAACCTGGCCCGCCTGACCACCCAAGCCCGATCGCAACCAAAGGCAGGGGCAATCAAAGCAAGCCGCACCGAGCCGCCAGAAGCGAAGCAGCGATCACACGACAAGCGACGCCCCCCAGGCGAGAAGCGCAACTCGCCCCTGCACAACCGCTGCGAGGCGTCCCGGGGGCAGACACCCCGCAGCGGCAGTCCAACAACCCACCCCAGCCCGTCACCCCAGCCCCGAACGACGCCCAAACGCTGCGATCGCGTCCGAAGGCAGGGGCGAGCGCCAGCGAGACCCTGATCGCGCAGCGAGCCCCTGGGCGAGTCGAAGCGATGAAGCGATCGCCGCAGGCGCGACAAGCGACGAGCCGCTAGGCGAGGAGCGCAGCTCGCGCCTGCCATAAGAAACAGCGCAGCTCGTGCTTGCCATATAGGATGCCCCTTACGGGGCGGTAGCTCAGCTGGTCAGAGCAGGAGACTCATAATCTCTGGGTCGCGGGTTCGAGTCCCGCCCGCCCTACGAGCGGGGTTCGGGTCGGCGGGTCTGGGGCGGGGGGTCCAGGCGGAGGAGCTGGACTTGGCCCATGGCGACTTTGCGGGCCGTTTCGTCGGTGATGGTGACGTCCCAGAGGTAGCGGCCGTCTTCGTCGTCGGTCAGGGTGGCTCGGATCGTGAGCGTTCCGGTGGAGATGGCCCGTAGGAATTGGGTGCGGTTGCTGATTCCGACGACTTGCCGGTCGAGTCCGGCGCGCAGGGACGCGCCGATGCTGGCGGTGCTTTCAATGACGGAGCAGTACACGCCGCCGTGGACGATGCCGTGGCCTTGCAGCAGTTCGGGGGTGACGGTGAGTTCGGCTTCGACGGTGGAGGTGTCGGCGTGCGTGAGCCGCATGCCGATCAGCCGTTCGAAGGGGCCGGGGGGTTCTCCGAGGAACCGGCTGATGTCAAGGCTGGCTTCCATGGCGCCCCATCGTAGGGGGGCTTTCCTTCGCGGGGTGCGAGGCGGCCCGTGGGAGGCGTCGGCGCCCTAGACTCCACCTATGTCTGGCTTGCGCGGCCGGTTGGCGCCGGCGTTCCTGTTCGTGTGCGCTGTGGTTTGGGGGATGTCCGCCACGGCCTGTTCGGGTGGGGACGAGGGGCGGGCCAAGGCGCCGCCGTTCGATGGGGCGCGGGTGCTGCGGCAGGCGTCGGCGGCGATGGCGAACCTCAAGAGCGTGGGGTTCACGGTGACCACGGAGGACAAGCCGCCGGTGGCGGTGCGCGGCGGTGACATCAAGTTGCTGCGTGCGGGGGACGCGGAGGGGACGCTCACCATCGTGCAGTCCGGCCAGTCGGTCGAGATGAAGATCGTCGCGGTGGGGCAGGACGTCTACATCAAGGGCGTGACGGGTGGGTGGCGGCAGGTGCCCAAGGCCCTGGCGTCGACGCTGTACGACCCGTCGGCGGTGCTGGATCCGAACCGGGGGATCTCCAAGCTGCTGTCCTCGGTGACGGGTGTGAAGGCGGAGGGCAGGGAGAAGGCCGACGGCAAGGACTCCTACCGTGTGGGCGTGACGTTGCCGAAGGCGGCGATCGAAGGGCTCATCCCGGGGATCAGGTCGGACGTGCGCGGGCAGGTGTGGGTGAGTTCCAGCGACCATAAGCTGATCAAGGTCAGGGGTGAGATTCCGCCGCTGGCGGAGGGCGGCGAGAAGGGCTCGGTGATCATTACGTTCACCGAGTTCGACTACCCGTACACGATCAAAGCCCCGGTGTGAGGTCCCGTAGGCGGGTCGCGATCGGTGCGGGCGGCGCGGTGGTGCTGCTGGCCGCGCTGGACGCGTATGTGGTCACCACGATCCTGGTCGCGGTGGTCGAGGATCTGCATATCCCGATCAACCGGCTGGAGCGGGTCACGCCCGTCCTGACGGGGTTCCTGCTGGGGTACGTGGCGGCGATGCCGCTGCTGGGCCAGTTGTCGGACCGGTTCGGGCGGCGTGCGCTGCTTCAGGCGTGCCTGGTGTTCTTCGCGGCGGGTTCGGCGGTGACGGCGCTGGCACATGGGGTGCCGGTCCTGACGGCGGGACGGGTGGTGCAGGGCGTCGCGGGCGGTGCGCTGCTGCCGGTGACGATGGCGCTGGCCGGGGATTTGTGGGACGAGCGGCGCCGTCCGGTCGTGCTGGGCGCGGTGGGCGCGGCGCAGGAGCTGGGCAGTGTGCTGGGTCCGCTGTACGGGGCGTTGATCGTCGCGCGGACGGACGACTGGCGGTGGGTCTTCTGGGTGAACCTGCCGTTGACGGCGCTGGCGATGGTCGCCGTGCATTACTCCGTTCCCGCGGGGCGTCCTCATGACGCCCGCCCCGCTGTGGACGTGGTCGGCGGCCTGCTGCTGGCGGCGGGTCTGGGGCTGCTGGTGGCGGGGCTCTACAACCCGGAACCGGAGGAGTCGGCGCTGCCGCCGTGGGGCCTGCCGGTCGTGGCGGCCGGCTGTGGCGTGCTGGGGTTGTTCGTCCTGTGGGAGGTCAAGGCCCGTACGCGCCTGCTGGACCTGGCGGACGTGCGGCGCGGCCCGCTGCTGGCGACGCTCGGGGTGAGCTTCCTGTCCGGCGCGGCGCTGATGGTGACCTTGGTGGACGTGGTGCTGGTGGCGCGGACGCTGCTCGACAGGTCCACGGTCGAGGGCGCGCTTCTCCTGACGAGGTTCCTGGTGGCGTTGCCGATCGCCGCCGTGCTGGGCGGCGTGCTGGCCCGCCGGGTGGGCGAACGCCTGCCCATGGCCGCCGGAATGGCCGTCTCGGCGGTGGGTTACCTGCTGATCGCCGGCTGGCCGGCGGACCTGGCCGCCGCCTCGTACGGCCCGCTGCCCAGGATGGACACCGATCTGGTCGTGACCGGCCTCGGGCTGGGCCTGGTGATCGCCCCGGTGTCGTCGGCGGTGCTGCGGGCCGTCCCGGACGTCCGGCACGGCGTGGCGTCGGCGGCGGTCGTGGTGGCGCGGATGATGGGCATGCTGCTCGGCGTGTCGGCCCTGTCGGCCTGGGGTTTCCACCGCTTCCACGCGCTGACGGCCGATCTGGAGATGCCTTTGCCGTTCCTGATGTCGGAGCGGGAGTTCCAGCGCCGGCTCGCGGCCTACGAGTCCGCTCTCCAGGACGCTCTGCGCACCGAGTACGGCGAGATCTTCCTGATCACGGCGGTCCTCTGCGCCCTGGCCGCCCTTCTGGCACTGGCCGCTCCCGCACACCGGACCCTTCCCCGGCCCTTCCCGGATACGGTCGAACAGAAATTCGCCAATAGGCGGTAATAATCGTCCCAGTGATGTTCGACCACCTCCCCCGTCTCGTGCGGATACCAGGCGAAAAGCACGGCGGCGCGCACAATAAACACTGCGGCGCCGCATTAGTATGAAATTTGTGGCTAGGGCCTCTTACCGGGAGTGCGCGCTCTCCGGGGAGGTGACGACGATGCGTGATTCCGGCATCGGAAGGGGAGGCATGCCGCGCGGCCGGCGGCTGCGCAGCCGGCTCGGCCTGGAGCGCAATGAGCTGCGGCGGCGTGTCGACCGGGTGCAGCGCTGGGCGGCGCTGGGCATCTTCGTCCTCATGGTGCTGGTGTCCACGCCGGTGGCGGCCTGGTGCGCGACGATGGCATACGAGGCCGGGCTGCGGGCGGAGCGTCATGAGCGGGCGGATCGGCGGCAGGTGGTCGCGACGGTGGTGGCGATCGGCGGGATCGACGCGGAGGGGAACCGCTACCTGCACGAGACGGTGAGGGCGACCTGGCAGCGGCCGGGCACGCCGGACCGGCCTCCCGAGTCGCATTCCGGGACGCTGCCGAGCTGGAAGGGCGCGAGGGTCGGGGCGAAGAAGACGATCTGGGTGAACCTGCGGGGCGAGCCGACCGGCCGTCCGCGCCCGCACAGCCGGACCGTGACCGACGCGGTGTACGCGGCGGGTTCGGCGTTGCCGGCGACGGGCCTGCCGTTCCTGGTGGCCTACGTGGTGCTGCGCCGCCGCTGTGACCGGCACCGGTACGCGATGTGGGACGCGGCGTGGGCCAAAATGGACGCCCAGCGCGGACGCAACTCATCCTGACTGGTTCAGAGCGCGCTCAGGTCCAGGACGGTCCCCCACTGTGCATCTCGGGAGGTCCCATAACCGGAGTGCGAATTCCGGCCCCGGACGCGGAGCGGCCCCGTCCCTTGGGCGGGATGGGACGGGGCCGAGGCCCCGCGCGGGACCGGGCGCTGGTCGAGCCCGCGCGGGACCGAGCGGGGCCGTCAGTGATGCACGGCTTTCTCCGCACCCGCGCCCGTGAGGGCGCGGACCTCGATCTCGGCGTACTTGCCGCCGTTGGACTCCTTGCTGAAGATCGTCCCGAGCCAGCCGCACACGAAGCCGAACGGGATCGAGATGATGCCGGGGTTCTCCAGCGGGAACCAGCTGAAGTCGGCGTCGGTGAACAGGGCCCGCTCGTTGCCGGACACGACCGGGGAGAAGACGACCAGGAAGATGGCCGAGCCCAGGCCGCCGTAGATGGCCGCGACGGCCCCCGCGGTGTTGAACCTCTTCCAGAACAGGCTGTAGAGGATCGCGGGCAGGTTCCCCGACGCGGCGACCGCGAACGCCAGCGCCACCAGGAACGCCACGTTCAGCCGCTGGGCGTAGATGCCCAGGACGATCGAGACGGCGCCGATGACCAGGGCGGCGATGCGGGCGACACGGATCTCGTCGCGCTCGGTCGCGGTGCCCTTCTTGAACACGTGCGCGTACAGGTCGTGCGCGAACGACGAGGACGAGGCGAGGGTGAGCCCGGCGACGACCGCGAGGATCGTCGCGAACGCGACCGCGGCGATGACCGCCAGCAGGATGGTGCCGCCCGCGTCGCCGAAGATGTCGTTGCCGATCGCCTCGGCGAGCTGCGGCGCGGCGGTGTTGCCCGCCGTGTTCTGCTCGCGGATGGTCTCCGTCCCGACCAGCGCGGCGGCGCCGAAGCCCAGCACCAGGGTGAGCAGGTAGAACGCGCCGATGATGCCGATGCCCCAGAAGACGGACTTGCGGGCGTCGCGGGCGGTCGGGGTGGTGTAGAAGCGGATCAGGATGTGCGGCAGCCCGGCGGTGCCCAGCACCAGCGCCAGGCCGAGGCTGATCAGGTCGAGCTTGCCGGTCAGGCCCGTCGCCTCGGTGGCGTAGCGCAGCCCCGGCTCCAGGAACGCCTCGTTCTTGCCGCTCTGTTCGGCCGCGTCCCGCAGCAGCGTGGATAGGTTGAAGCCGAACTTGCCCAGCACCAGCAGGGTGACCAGGGTCGCGCCGCCCATCAGCAGCACGGCCTTGACGATCTGCACCCAGGTGGTGCCCTTCATCCCGCCGAACACCACGTAGATGATCATGAGTGCGCCGACCAGTGCGATCGTGGCGCCCTTGGCGAAGTCGCCGGTGAAGCCGAACAGCAGGGCCACCAGCGCGCCCGCGCCCACCATCTGGGCCAGCAGGTAGAAGATCGACACGGCGATGGTGGACACCCCCGCGGCGGTGCGCACCGGCCGCGGGCTCATCCGGAACGCCAGCACGTCGGCCATCGTGAACCGGCCCGAGTTCCGCAGCAGCTCGGCGACCAGCAGCAGCGCGACCAGCCAGGCCACCAGGAAGCCGATCGAGTAGAGGAACCCGTCGTAGCCGTACAGGGCGATCAGGCCGGCGATGCCCAGGAACGAGGCGGCGGACATGTAGTCGCCGCCGATCGCCAGCCCGTTCTGCACACCGGAGAAGGAACGGCCTCCCGCGTAGAAGTCGGTGGCGTCCTTGGTGTGCCGGCTGGCCCAGACGGTGATGGCCAGGGTGCCCGCCACGAAGCTGAGGAACAGGATGACGGCCAGGGTCTCGTGGCTCATCGAGCCCCTCCTTCCGTGCCGGGGGTCGCGGTCTCGGCCTCGACCTGCTTGCGCAGCTTGTCGGCGAGCGGGTCGAGCGTGCGCTCGGCGTGCCGCGCGTACAGCCAGGCGATCAGGAACGTCGACGCGAACTGCAGCAGGCCGAAGATCAGGGCGATGTTGATGAACCCGATGACCTGGGTGCCGAGGAATTCCCGCGCCCAGCCGGACAGCACCACGTACAGCAGGTACCAGGCGAGGAAGGCCGCCGTCATCGGGAACGCGAAACGCCGGAACCTGGCGCGCAACTGCTGGAACTCCTCGGTTCCCTGGAATCGTTCATAAACGGAGTCGGAACCCCGTTCCTTCACTACCACGACGCCTCCTCGGTTGTGACGCTGGTCACGCGCCACCGTAGGGAGAGGCGGGGGACGCGGCGAGGGGAAAGGGCGGAGAGTGCGGCAAGCCGCCGCACTCGATCGCTGATCTACGAGTGGCGTCGATGAGCGGTCGGTGTGCCGCGACGAACGGTCGCCGTCCCGCCCCCGCCGCGCGGCGGGACGCCCGCGCGGCGCTCAGACCCGCCTGGGACGCCAGGTGCCCCGGTCCACGTCCAGCGACTCGGGGGTGTGCAGCCGCACCATCATGCGGACCACGCCGGGCGGCACCTGGCGCGGCGTGCACCACGACACGACGATCATCGTGGCGAAGGCGAGTGGGACGGTCCACGCGGCGGGCTGGGCCAGCAGCGCGCCCGCCAGCCCGGACGGCGGCCCGGCGGCGATCGTCACCACCACCGCGGCGCCGGCCAGCACACCGCCGGTGGCCAGCCCGGCCAGCGCGCCCGCGACGGTCAGCCGCCGCCACCACACGCCGAGCACCAGCAGCGGGCAGCAGGTGCTCGCCGCCACCGCGAACGCCAGCCCGACCACGTCCGCGACGGACAGCTCGCGCGCGGCGATCGCCAGCCCCAGCGGGACGATCAGCGCCAGCACCGTCGCCGCCCGGAACGAGCGGACGCCGCCGCGCAGGATGTCCTGCGCGAGCACCCCGGCGACCGACACGGTGATCCCGGACGAGGTGGACAGGAACGCCGCCACCGCGCCACCGGTCACCAGCGCTCCCAGCAGGTCACCGCCCAGCCCGCCGATGACCCGTCCGGGCAGGGTGAGGACGACCGCGTCCGTGCGACCCGTCATCAGCAGCTCGGGGGTGTAGAGGCGGCCGAGCGCCCCGTACAGGGCGGGCAGCAGGTAGAAGGCGCCGAGCAACGACAGCACCATCACGGTCGTGCGGCGCGCGGCCTTGCCGTCGGGATTGGTGTAGAAGCGCACCAGGACGTGCGGCAGCCCCATCGTGCCCAGGAACGTGGCCAGGATCAGCGAGTACGTGGCGTAGATGGAATGGTCGCGCCCTGCCAGGGGCATGGCCCATTCCCGGTCGGTGCGCACGGGCGTCCCTTTGACGTGCGGGACGTCGGCGCCCGCGGGGAACGTGACCGTGGTGCCGTTGTCGATGCGGTGCGGCCCGGCGCCCAGGGTGATCTCCGAGCCGTCGTACCGGCGGCCGTCCACGTGCCCGTCCGCCGTGACCCGCACCGGCGTGATCACCTCGACCGTCACGGGCAGGCCGATCGAGACGGCGGTGCGCTCGGCGAACCGCGGCGGCGCGTCCCGGGACGACAGGTCGGGGGCGCCGTCGAACCGCCACGCCAGCAGCAGGAAGATCAGCGGCACGGCCAGCGCGGTCAGCTTCATCCAGTACTGGAACGCCTGGACCAGGGTGATGCTGCGCATCCCGCCCGCGAGCACGTTGGTGGCCACCACGACGGCGATCAGCACGCCGCCGCTCCACAGCGGCGCGCCCACCACCGTGCGCAGGACCAGTCCCGCGCTCTGGAACTGCGGCAGCAGGTACAGCCAGCCGATCAGCACCACCAGCACGCTCGTGGCGCGGCGCACCGCCATCGACTCCAGCCGCGCCTCGGCGAAGTCGGGCAGGGTGTAGGCGCCGGAGCGGCGCAGAGGCGCGGACACCAGCACCAGCAGCACCAGGTAGCCGCCCGTCCAGCCGACCGGCAGCCACAGCATGTCCGCGCCGTAGGCCAGGATCAGCCCGGCGATGCCCAGGAACGAGGCGGCCGACAGGTACTCGCCGCCGATCGCGGAGGCGTTGCGCAACGGCGTGACGGTACGGGACGCCACGTAGAAGTCGGACGTGGTGCGGGAGATCCGCAGGCCGAGCGTGCCGATCAGCAGGGTGGCGATGACCACCAGCACGACCCCGGCAAGCCCGTAAGCGGCGGTCACCTGCCCCCTTCCAGCCCCCGGTCGGCACGGCCGCCGTCACGGTGGTCACGGCCGCCGTCGACGAGGTCGGCGAAGTCGCGCTCGTTGCGCTCGGCCGTCCGCACGTACCACCAGCCGCACGCCACGAACCACGGGTAGATCAGCCCGGCCAGCACCACCCAGGCCAGCGGCACGCCGCACACCCGTACCACCCGCAGGTCGGGGACCAGCGCGAACAGCGCGGGGATGCCGAGCACCACGACGGCCAGCGTCAGGCACAGCCGCAGCGCCAGCCGCAGTTGCGTCTGCACGAGGGAGCGCATGTACGCCTCGCCCAGCCCGGTCTGCTCGTCGATCTCCCGCGTCACCGGGTACCGGGGGCGGCGCGCGGCACGGGTGCGCGGCGAGGTCACCAGGACCCGCCCCGGCACCGGCCGCCCGTTCTGCCGTTCGGTGGTCACGGCGCCCGCCTCGCCTTGCGGACGAGCAGATCGCGCAGCTCCCGGATGTGGCGCCGGCTGACCGGAAGCTCCGCGCCGGCGACCCGGATGGTGCAGCGTCCCGAGTCCAGCCGCAGCTCCTCGATGGCCGACAGCGCCACCAGATGGCTGCGGTGCACCCGGACGAACCCGGCGCCGCGCCACCGTTCCTCCAGCGCGGCCAGCGGGATCCGCACCAGGTGGCTGCCGGCCGCCGTGTTCAGCCGGGCGTAGTCGCCCTGCGCCTCCACGTACAGCACCTCGGCGGGCGCGACGAACCGGGTGACACCGCTCAGCTCGACCGGCATCGGCTCCGGCTCGGCGGCCCCGCCCGTCCGGGACGCCGCCTCGGCGTCCTCGCCCTCGGCCTCCGACACCCGCCTGATCGCCTCCGCCAGCCGTTCCGGACGGACCGGCTTGAGGATGTAGTCGGTCGCCTTGATCTCGAACGCGTCGACCGCGTGCCCCTCGTAGGCGGTGACGTACACGATGTGCGGCGCCCGCGTGAACTGGGCGAGCACCCGGCCCAGCACGGTGCCGTCCAGGCCGGGCATGCGGATGTCGAGGAAGACGGCGGCGATCGGGCGTCCCTCGCCCAGCGCCCGGTCGAGCCAGCGCAGCGCGGACGCGCCGTCCCGGGCGGTGCACACCTCGCCGATCCGCGGATCGGCGCGCAGATGGTGGACGAGGTCGTCCAGGGCGGGAGCTTCGTCGTCCACCGCCAGGACCCGCAGTCCCACCGCACCGTCCTTCCCCGTGCCGTCGTGCCGCACCATGTCGTAGATCACATTCCAGTCATGTGCGGGTCACCAGTCAACCGCCCGACCGCCCTGGTGGGAACCCCTCCCGATCCGGCGGGTCAGGACGCGGTCACACCGGGGCGGTATTTCGGTACGCGCAACGTCACCTTCGTACCCGCGCCGGGCCCCGTCTCCACCGCCAGGCCGTACTCGTCGCCGTACACCTGGCGCAGCCGGTCGTCCACGTTGGCGAGGCCGATGCCGGCCGCCGTCTCCGACCTGACCCGGTCCGCGCCCTCCCCGTCCGCGCCGTCCCGCGCGGCCCGGTCCTCACCGGCCAGCAGCCGCCGCACCCCCTCCGGGTCCATGCCGATCCCGTCGTCGTCCACGCTGATCACGCAGTCGGCCCCGGCGTCCTCGGCCACGATCGTGATGTGACCGCGCGCCGAACGGTCCTGCAACCCGTGCCGGACCGCGTTCTCCACCAGCGGTTGCAGGCACAGGAACGGGACGGCGACGGGCAGCACCTCGGGCGCGATCCGCAGCGTGACCCGCAGCCGGTCCTCGCCGAACCTGGCCCGCTGCAACAGCAGGTACCGGTCGATGCACCGCAGCTCCTCGGCCAGCGTGGTGAAGTCGCCGTGCCGCCGGAACGAGTAACGGGTGAACCCGGCGAACTCCAGCAGAAGCTCGCGGGCGCGCTCGGGGTCGCTGCGCACGAACGAGGCGATGGTGGTGAGCGAGTTGTAGATGAAATGCGGCGAGATCTGCGCGCGCAGCGCCCGCATCTCCGCCTCCATCAGCAGCGTGCGGGACCGGTCGAGCTCGGCCAGCTCAAGCTGCGCGTCCATCCACTGCGCCACCTCCTCGGCGGCGCGGATCAGCCCGGCGGGCACCTCCTCCCCGTACGCGGCGAGGGTGCCCACGACCCGGTCGTCGGTCGTGAGCGGCACCACCACGGCCCGCCGGATCGGGCAGTCGAGCCGGTCGCACTCCACGTCGTGCACCTGCGTGCGCCCGTTCCCCAGTGTGACCTCGGCGAGCCGCAGCACCTGCTCGGCGTGGTGCTCGTGCGCGCCGTCCCACGCCAGCGCCCGCTCCCCGTCGGTGATGGCCAGGGCGGCGGAGCCGAGCAGGGCGCGCAGGTGCCGGGCGGCCTTCTGCGCGCCCTGCTCGGTCAGCCCTGCGCGCAGCGCGGGCGCGGCCCTGGACGCAGTGTGCAGTGTCTCGAAGGTCGCACGCCGCGCCGGGCCTCCCAGGTTGCCGCCGCGCGCGACGCCGCCCCGGCTCTGGACCCGCCACCACACGAGCGCCGGCGCCCAGGTGAGCACCAGCGCTGCGACCACCGCGACGACCACGTCCATGGCGTAAAACTATTCCGCTCACGCATCCGGCGCTCGTCTCTCCCGGGCCCGATCATCGGGACAGGGGTGCGGCGCGGAGCCGGTCCAGGACGTCCAGGCGGCCGTCCCCCAGGATCCGCCTGGTCGCGGCCCGTTCGGGATGGCGGCGCATCATCATGGTGGTGAAGTGCGTGCCGTAGTGCAGTCCCTCCTGCCGGTCCGCGTCGTCCAGCAGCGGACGCAGCGTGGTCTCGAACGCGGGCTCGTGGTAATAGGCCAGGGCATGGTGCTCGGTGCCGGCGAGGGCCACCTTGTGCGGTGTCGACAGGATGTACCCGCCCGTCAGGAACTGCATGACGTCCCCCGGATACACCGAGAGGACCCCCGGGGCGGGAGGGATCCGGATCCACGGCTCATCGTCCTCGTACAACCCGGCGGTGCTCTCGGACTCCAGCCAATTGCGCGGGCGCCGCTCCCCCTGGACGGGCGGCCGGATGGACAGCCCGCCCACCTCGTCCTGCACGGCGATGATCAACAGGCCGTAGTCGGTGTGCGCGCCGATCCCGTGCGCGGGCCGCCGCGTGCCCGGCCCCTCCTCTTCGGCGGGGAAACGCAGCACGCGCAGGTGATGCCAGCCGTCGTGGGTCAGCCGGGTCAGCTCGTCCGGCGCCGGGAGCCCCAGGCCGAGCGCCACCAGCCGCAGCAGCGTGTCGCCCACGGCCCCGGCCATGTCCATGAACGCCCGCATCGCCAGCCGGTACTCGCAGTCGGGCCACGGCACCGGCCCGTGGCACGGCCAGCGCTCCCGCACCCGCGCGTCCCCGGCCGGGACGTCCTTGCACACGGTGAAGATCTCCGGGCGCCCGGTCTCCCCCACCCCCGCGACCCCCGCGTCCGCGGCCTCGCCGAAGATGCCGTAGCCGCTGTAGGACAGGTCGCTGACATGCCGCGCCTTGTACTCCACCGGCAGGGAGAAGAACAGCCTGCCCGCGGTCGTCGCCGTGATGATCCGCTGCGCCTGGACGGGACTGGTGGCGATCTGGAAGAGCCCGTCCGACCGCCAGGCATCGACCATGCCGCGGCCCAGCGCGCGGTCGGACGGCGTCCCGCGCACCGTCTCCGGCAACCGGAAGGTCCTCAGTGCGGCCATCTAGGGATCCCTCCTTGGGGGTGACCGGTTTCCCGCCGATACCGTGCCTTCTGCCATGTGCCTGATGCCATGTGCCTGCTGCCATCTAAGGCCGGGGAGTGCCCGCGCGGTGACGCTTTCGCCGCGTTCTGCGCCCAACGAACGTGCATCATCGGCAAGTGGCCGTCTCCAGCGCCGAACGGCACCCGGATGCGGGCCTTCAGGGCCTCAGGACACGCCGGCGTCGAGCCGGGCGAGGACCGGGCCGAGCAACTCGTTCAGCTCGGCGACCACGACGACGAGGGCGCGGTGCGCCGCCTCGGCCGCCTCGTCACGGCGGCGCGGCCCCGTGGGCATCTCCGGGGCGGCGGGCAGCCGATCCAGCGGGACGGGCGCGTCCACCCGCACGGTGGTGCGCAGGTACGGGACCTTGGCCAGGTCACGCTCGGCCGGCTCCACGAACTGGCCCAGCACCTCGGGCCAGCCCTGCCAGCCGCGGTCGTGCCACCAGTCACGGGACGCCGCCAGCGCGGCCGGCGGCGGCGCGGCCAGCGCGATCCGCGCGGTCAGCGAGCCGTCCCAGGTGTTGCGGACGAGCGAGGCCGACAGGACGCGGCGGTGCCACCGCACGAAGCCCGGCTCGCTGATCGGGGGCGTGGCGACGCGCCAGGCCGCGCAGCAGAACGCGACCGGCGCGATGTCGCCCCACGCCCCGTCGAACTCGCCGATGTTCTCCCAGAGCCGTTCGGTGTAGCGGCCGCCGGCGCCGCGCGAGCGCGCGCGGTCGTCCCGCTCATCGATCCAGAACGCCTGCCGGACGCCCATGCCCGCCGGTCAGAGGGACGTGATGCCGGCCGCGGGCGGAGCGTCGGGGACGCTGCCCGGCTTCGGGACGCCCTTGAAGGTGAACGTGGCGTCCTCGCCGGTGCCCTCGGTGCCGACGATCACGATCTGGCCGGACTTCACCTCGTTGTACAGGATCCGCTCCGACAACTGATCCTCGATCTCCCGCTGGATCGTACGGCGCAGCGGACGGGCGCCCAGCACCGGGTCATACCCCCGCTCGGCCAGCAGGTCCTTGGCCTCCTGACGCAGCTCGATACCCATGTCCCGGTCCTTGAGCCGCTCGTCCACCTTGGCGATCATCAGATCCACGATCTGGATGATCTCCTTGGGCGTCAGCTGGTGGAAGACGATGGTGTCGTCGACGCGGTTGAGGAATTCGGGGCGGAAGTGCTGCTTGAGCTCCTCGCCGACCTTGGCCTTCATCCGCTCGTAGGACCCCTGCTCGTCGTTGGCACGGGAGAAGCCCAGCGACTGGCCCTTGGAGATGTCCCGGGTCCCCAGGTTGGTGGTCATGATGATCACGGTGTTCTTGAAGTCGACCACCCGGCCCTGGGCGTCGGTCAGCCGGCCGTCCTCCAGGATCTGCAGCAGGCTGTTGAAGATGTCCTGGTGGGCCTTCTCGATCTCGTCGAACAGCACCACCGAGAACGGCTTGCGCCGCACCTTCTCGGTGAGCTGGCCGCCCTCCTCGTACCCGACATAGCCGGGCGGGGAACCGAACAGCCGCGAGACGGTGTGCTTCTCCATGAACTCCGACATGTCGAGCTGGATCAGCGCGTCCTCGTCCCCGAACAGGAACTCCGCCAGCGTCTTGGACAGCTCGGTCTTCCCCACACCCGACGGCCCGGCGAAGATGAACGAACCACCCGGACGCTTGGGATCCTTGAGCCCGGCCCGCGTGCGGCGGATCGACTGCGACAGCGACTTCACCGCGTCGTCCTGGCCGATCACGCGTTTGTGCAGCTCGTCCTCCATGCGCAGCAGCCGGGTGCTCTCCTCCTCGGTGAGCTTGAAGACCGGGATGCCGGTGGCGGTGGCCAGGACCTCGGCGATCAGCTCCTCGGTGACCTCCGCGACGACGTCCATGTCGCCCGCGCGCCATTCCTTCTCGCGCTGCGCCTTGCGTCCGAGGAGCTGCTTCTCCGAGTCGCGCAGGGCCGCGGCCTTCTCGAAGTCCTGCGCGTCGATCGCGGACTCCTTCTCCAGCCGGACGCCCGCGATCTTCTCGTCGAACTCGCGCAGGTCCGGCGGCGCGGTCATGCGGCGGATCCGCATCCGCGAACCGGCCTCGTCGATCAGGTCGATCGCCTTGTCCGGCAGGAACCGGTCGCTGATGTAACGGTCGGCGAGCCGCGCCGCGGCCACCAGCGCCCCATCGGTGATCGACACGCGGTGGTGCGCCTCGTACCGGTCGCGCAGCCCCTTGAGGATCTCGATGGTGTGCGACAGCGACGGCTCGGCCACCTGGATCGGCTGGAACCGCCGCTCCAGCGCCGCGTCCTTCTCCAGGTACTTGCGGTACTCCTCAAGCGTGGTCGCGCCGATCGTCTGGAGCTCGCCGCGTGCCAGCGGGGGCTTGAGGATGGACGCGGCGTCGATGGCGCCCTCGGCCGCGCCCGCGCCGACCAGGGTGTGCAGCTCGTCGATGAACAGGATGATGTCCCCGCGGGTGCGGATCTCCTTGAGCACCTTCTTCAGGCGCTCCTCGAAGTCACCCCGGTACCGCGACCCGGCCACCAGCGCGCCCAGGTCGAGCGTGTAGAGCTGCTTGTCCTTGAGCGTCTCGGGCACGTCCCCCTTGACGATCTTCTGCGCCAGGCCCTCGACCACCGCGGTCTTGCCCACGCCGGGCTCGCCCACCAGCACCGGGTTGTTCTTGGTACGGCGGGACAGCACCTGCATGACCCGCTCCATCTCCATTTCCCGGCCGATCACCGGGTCGAGCTTGCCCTCCCGGGCCGCCTGCGTGAGGTTGCGGCCGAACTGGTCGAGCACCAGGGAGGTCGAGGGACCCGCCTCGGTCTGCTCCCCGGTTCGGGACGCGCCCTTCTCCGGGTAGCCGTGCAGGAGCTGGATCACCTGCTGGCGCACCCGGTTCAGGTCCGCCCCGAGCTTCACCAGGACCTGGGCCGCGACGCCCTCGCCCTCACGGATCAAGCCAAGGAGAATGTGCTCGGTACCGATGTAGTTGTGACCGAGCTGCAAAGCCTCCCGCAGCGACAGCTCCAGCACCTTCTTGGCACGCGGAGTGAACGGGATGTGCCCCGAAGGGGCCTGCTGCCCCTGGCCGATGATCTCCTCGACCTGCTGGCGCACCGCTTCCAAACTCACGCCGAGACTTTCCAGGGCCTTGGCCGCGACGCCCTCGCCCTCGTGGATCAGGCCAAGGAGGATGTGCTCGGTGCCGATGTAGTTGTGGTTGAGCATCCTGGCCTCTTCCTGAGCCAGGACGACGACGCGCCGTGCGCGGTCGGTGAACCTCTCGAACATCTCCTCAGCCCCCTGCTGTGGCCCCGGTAGGGCCCTGCCGCGGCTCCGCAAGGAAACGGAGTCTATACTTCGCTTCAGCGTAGGGAGCGGCGGCGGCGCCGTCAACGATCGTGGTCGGCATTCGGGCCGCGATCGCCCAGAGCAGAACGCACGAGCACGGGAGCGACCAGCCGATGGCCTCGTACGAGCCCGCCCCCGCGGGGAGACCGCAGCCCACTCCCGCGGGGAGACCGCTCCGCGCGGACGCCCGGCGCAACCGGACGCGCATCCTCGAAGCGGCCGAGGCCGTGTTCGCCGCCAAGGGCTCCGCCGCCTCGACCGAGGAGATCGCGCAGCAGGCGGGCGTGGGGATCGGCACCGTCTTCCGGCACTTCCCGACCAAGGAGGCGCTGCTTCAGGCGATCATCGCGGCGCAGGCGGCACGGCTGGCCGACGACATCGAGGGGCTGCTGCGCGGCGGCGACCCGGCCACCGCGCTGTTCACCTTCTTCACCGGCATGACCGAGCGGGCGGCACGGACCAGGACCGTGATCGATCTGCTCGCCGAGGCGGGCATCGCCATCAGCGTGTCCAAGCCCGTGCACGGGCTGCGCCGGGCCATCGAGGACCTGCTGGCCAACGCGCAGGACGCGGGCACCGTACGCAAGGACGTCAGCGCGCCGGAGGTGATCGCGCTGCTCGTGGGGGTGTGCCAGGCGACGGTGCACACCGCCTGGGACCCGGAGGTCATGAACCGGACGCTGGCGATCGTGTTCGACGGGCTCCGGCCAAGGCCGTGAACCGCAGGGCGTCCCGGACGGCCGCCCCGCCCGGATCGTTGTTGAAGTAGACGTAGGCGTCGTTCCCGTCCGCGTCCCAGGTGTCGTCCAAGCGTCGCGCCCACGTCCGCAGCGCCTGGTCGCCGTAGTGGGGCCACGGCCGGGCGGCGCCCTCGTGGAACCGCAGGTACCCCCAGTCCGCGGTGCGCCACAGCGGGGTCTGGGGACGTCCCAGGCGATCGGCCCAGCACAGCGCCGCGCCGTGCCGCTCCAGGACGGCGCGCGTCTCGTCCGTCCACCAGGAGGCGTGCCGGGGTTCGACCGCCACCCGCACGTCGCGCGGGAACCGCGCCAGGCAGTCCGACAGCAAGCCGGGATCGGCCCGCAGGGTGGGCGGCAGTTGCAGCAGGACGGGCCCGAGCCGGGGACCCAGCGCCTGAGCCACCCCCATCAACCGCGCCACGGGCTCCGCCGGGTCCTTGAGCCGCCTGATATGGGTCAGGTAACGGCTGGCCTTGAGCGCCATCACGAACCCATCGGGCGTCCTGTCCCTCCAGGACTCGAAGGTCTCCCTGCGCGGCAGCCGGTAGAACGCCCCGTTGTTCTCGCACGTCGGGAACACCTCGGCGTACCGCTCAAGCCATAGCCGCTGGGGAAGTCCCTTCGGGTAGAGGACCCCACGCCAGTCCGCGTACTGCCACCCCGAAGTGCCGACGTACACAGGCATGGGCCGTTCATTCCCTCTACCCGCACGATGAGTCCAGGCGTCTAACCCGCGGCCGTCCGCAACAGACGTTCGAAGACTTCGACGGGCTGTGCGCCGCTCACCAGGTACCGGCCATTGGCCACGAACGCGGGCACGCCCCTCACCCCGATCTCGGCCGCCTCCCTTTCATCGGCCCGCACGGCGTCGGCGTAACGGTCCCCCTTCAGGACCTCCCACGTCGCCGCCTCATCAAGCCCGGCCTTCGTCACCTCCGCGACCAATGTCTCCCGGTCGCCCAGGGCGACACCCTCACTCGTGTAGGCCGTCATCAGCCGTTCCCGCACGGCGTCCCCCACACCCTGGTCGACCGCGAAATGCATCACCCGATGGGCGTCGAACGAGTTCACCGGCCACGACTCGTCCAGCCGGTACGTCAACCCCACCTCGGCCGCGATCGCGGTCACCCGGGCATTGGCCTCGGCGGCCTGCTCCGCCGTCATTCCGTACTTCCGCTGGAGAAGCTCAGGCGCCCGCTCCACCGCCTCGGTGGGCGCGTTCGGATCGAGCTCGAAACTCCGCCACCGCACCCGCACCGCGTCACGATGCTCGAAACCCTCAAGCGCCGCCTCGAACCTCCGCTTCCCAATGAAGCACCAAGGGCAGACAAGGTCCGACCAGACATCAACCGTGATCTCCACCATGTACGCAGCGTACGCGCCGGAACTGGCAGCATGTCATGCGTGGACAGAGCCTCCGTCGCAGCATGGGTCGACGCCTACGAAAGAGCCTGGCGCACCCCCGGCACCGAGCCGCTGGCCGACCTGTTCTCCCCGGACGTCTCCTACCTGCCGTCCCCATGGGCGACCCCGATCCAGGGCCTCTCCAGCCTCACCCCATGGTGGGACTCCGAACGCCACGGCCCCGACGAACCGTTCACCATGACCCGCGACATCGTGGCCGTCGACGGCGACACGGCCGTAGTGAGGCTGGAAGTCCACTACCAGCAAGACACCCCATCCCGTTGGCGCGACCTCTGGATCCTGCGCTTCAACGACAACGGCCTTTGCACCGCCTTCGAGGAGTGGCCCTTCACTCCAGGCCAACCGGACGGCCACTGAACGCTTATTCCCTGTCCGACTGATCGTTCAGTAATGTCGGCATCCCGAAAATCTGGGAAGGAGCCGGGATGCTGAAGGCCGCCCTGCGTAAGACCCTGCCCGTGCTGGGCGCCGCCCTGCTGATCGGCTCCATGCCGGGTGCGGCGCTGGCCACCGACCGCAACGGGCAGGTGGCGCGGGTGATGACGCGCAACCTGTATCTGGGCGCCGACCTCACCCCGGCGCTCGGCGCGCCCGACCTCCCCTCGTTCGTCGACGCCGGGGGCGCGGTGGTACGGCAGGTGACCGCGACGAACTTCCCGGTGCGGGCGCGCGGCCTGGCGGCGGAGATCCTCGGCCGGCGGCCGGATCTGGTCGGCCTCCAGGAGGTCGCCCTGTGGCGTACGGGCCCGCCCTCGCTCGCCCCGGTGCTCGGCGGCCCCAAGACGGCCACCACGGTCCGCTACGACTTCCTGCGCCTGCTCCTCGACCGTCTGAACGCCGGCAAGGTGCGCTACCGCCCGGTCGTCGTTCAGGAGGAGTTCGACTTCGAGGCGCCGGTCAACGAGAACACCGTCCGCGGCGACGGCCCCCAGCCCACGCCGGACGCCGAACTGAACGTCCGCCTCACCATGCGCGACGTCATCCTGGCCCGCGTCGACGGCGGCGTGCACACCTCCGCCGCGGCGGGCGGCTCCTTCCAAAACCTGCTCACCGTGCCGATCGTCGGCGTCCCCATCACGGTGACCCGCGGCTGGACCAAGGTCGACGCGAAGGTGCGCGGTGCGCGGTTCCGCCTCGTCAACACCCATCTGGAGGCGTTCGACCCGCGCACGGTCCACCCGAGCATCCGAGCCCGCCAGGCCGCCGAACTGGTGGCCCCGGGCGGCCCCGCCACCGGCCGCCTGCCCGTGGTGCTCCTGGGCGACCTCAACTCCGACGACGACACCGTCGTCCCCGACGACCAGCAGGCGTACCGCGTCCTGCTGGACGCCGGCCTGGTCGAGCGAAGCACCGCCGTCCCGCTGAGCTGCTGCATCAACTCGCCCAACCTGAACACCGGCACCGCCGCCGATTTCGACCACCAGGTCGACCACATCATGACCAACGCCCCGGCCACCGTCCGCCTGCTGAACTCAACGGTCACCGGCCGCTCGATGACCAACGGCCTCTGGAACTCCGACCACGCCGGAATAACCAGCACCCTCCACATCCACCGAAAGCACCACCACCGCCACTGACCCGACCACGAATCCGGCGCAGGGGACGGCGCGGACCCAGGGTGCGGCCGCTGCACCCGATCCCTACCGCCCGGCCCCCGCACGCATCGCGCACAACCCGCCTGCGTGTGGGCCTGGAAAGTGATGCGCAGCTGATCCGTTCGGTGCCATGGGGCTTGCCTGGGGTCACCAACCATGACCTGTTGCGGCGGGCGGGGGTTCCGGCTGTCGGAGGCGGCTGGGCCGGCCCGGTACGTCGCCCAACAGTACTTGTGGCAACGGCCAGACGGTGCCGATGTGCGATGGCCACGCGCTGGGCAGTCGCCGCGGCCTGGTCGGCGCCATCACCCGACTGGACGCGGAGGCTCGGCCATGAGCAGCATCGTGGTGTTCTGGCCGAGCCTCTGGATGGTCGCCGAGCCGGCCGGGCTGGAGGCGGCCGAATAGAAGCCGCAGACGTGCGACACAGCCTTGTCTCTCTGCGTCTTTCTGCGTCCGCCAGGGGCACAGCGGGACGCAGGTCACGGAGAAGGTCTGCCGGCAGCAGTTCCGGCCGGTGATCCAGGACGGCGCCGAGGCCATGGAGCGATCTTTGCGAACCTCAACTCGACCGGCTGATACTCGGTTTGATACTCAGGACGCCTGACCTGGAGTTTCAGGGGTGTTGATCTGCTCCCGCGATTGGACTCGAACCAATAACCTGCCGGTTAACAGCCGGCTGCTCTGCCGATTGAGCTACGCGGGATGGGGCGGGCTTGGTGGCCTGCCAGCGGGTCTAGGTTAGCGCATGCCGGGAGGTGTTCGCGCACGGTTAAAGGCCGGGCGACTGGGCGGGCGGTTCCTGGGTATGTGGGAGGGCACTACACCGCTGACCCGGGGGTTGGTATGAAATTCCGCACGACGTTCATCATGGGTGCGGCGGTCGGCTACGTCCTGGGGACGAAGGCCGGGCGCGAACGGTACGAGCAGATCATGCAGGCGACGCGGCGGCTGGGCGAGAACCCCAAGGTCCAGGAGGCCGCCGAGACGCTGCGCAGCAAGGGCGGCGAGATCGCCGGGGCCGCCAGGGAGCGGGTGCCCGAGCAGATCGGGCAGCGGATCCCAGGGCGGAACCGGGAGATGCCGCGCGAGTACCAGGATCCCCGGCAGGAGACGGCCAAGCCCTAAAGGCCGGTCTGCCTGCGCAGGTCTTGGAGGACCTGTTCGGCCTGGGCCCGCAGGCCCGGGTCGGACGGGTCCAGACCTGGGGCGAAGACGAAGGACCAGCGGACGTCCCCGCCGGTGGCGGGGCGACGGCCGGCGATCCGTACGGTGCCCCCGCCGGGGAGCCGGGCGTCGCGGCTGATCACGACGGTGGCGGTGACGCGTTCCCGTACGGTCTCGGGGACGGAGCCGGGTTCGACCAGGCGGACGTGGTGCTCGGGGCCGCCCGCCGTTTCGTGCACGTGGAGCCAGCCGTCCTTCCAGGACGCCTGGTCGATGCGTTCCCAGGGCAGGCGGGTGAAGGTTCCGGAGGGGGTCGGGAGGTGCAGGGCGGTGGAGGTCGCGACGACGTAGGAGCCTCCGCGGGTGGGTGCGGTGGCCAGGGCGCGCTCGCCCTTCTCCAGGGTGAGCCGGTCGCGTATCTGCCGGGAGAGGCGCATGGACCTCACGTTACGCGGCCTGCGGGGCGCGGCGGGCACCGAGGAGGTCAAGGATGAGGGCGGCGGACCAGCTGTAGTCGTGGCTGCCGCGGCCCGACCCGTCGAAGGGGTCGAAGAACTCGCGGAACCCGGACTGGCGGACGAGGCGCAGCGTGGAGCCGTAGAGAAGGTCGGCGATGACGCCGAGGCCGTGGCCGAGGGCGCCCAGCCACAGGAGCCAGTTGGTGTTGACCCAGGTGGGACCGCGCCAGTATGCGTGGCGGTCGAACGTGGGGGCCTGGAGGTCGCACGTGGGGACGGGGTATCCGGCGGCTCCGGCGAAGCGCGCGGACAGCAGCAGGTCCACCAGGTTGCGGACGTGGAGGGTTGGGAGTTCCGGGTCGAGGAGCGGCGCGAAGGCGGTGACCGTGACGACGGGCAGGAGAGTGTCGGCGCGGATGTCGCGTGCGCGGAAGCAGCCGGCGTCGCAGTCCCATAGCCGGTCGAGGAGCGCGCGGTGGATGCGCTGGGCGTGTTCTTGGTGCGGTACGGGGTCACGGCCGATGATTTGGGCGAGTTCGGCCAGGGCGTGGGTGGAGGCGAGGTAGGTGGCGTTGACCAGGGGGTCCTCTACAGCGAAGGGGTGGGCGTCGCGCAGGTAGTCGGTTCCGTAGCCGGACTCGCGCAGGAGGGTTACGAGCCATACGTAGCGGTCGTAGTCCTCGCCTGTGGGCTGGGATCGCCGGGTGTAGTGGGCCGGTGGCGGGTGGACGGCGCTGAGGGGGTCGTCCCAGGCGGGGCTGTTGTCGAGGCCGGATTCCCAGGGATGGCATATGGACATCAGGCCGCTGGAGCACAGGTCCCGGGATTGGGCGAGGTAGCGGTGCTGCGCCACCAGCATCGGGTAGAGGCGTTGCAGGAAGGCCCGGCTGCGTTCGGCCTCGGAAGGGTGAGCGCATTCGTGCAGGCGCAATGCGGCCAGCGCGTGCAGGGGCGGCTGGGTGAGGCCCGAGGTGTGGACGCCGCGAGGCGCGGCGGGCTGGCGGTCACTGCGCCACAGTTCGGGGCCGGGGAAGTACGCGTGCCGCTCAAGGGTGCGGTTGAAAACGATGTGCGGAAGCAGGCCGTCGGCCCACTGGCCACGGAAGAGGGACAGCAGTTCCCGTTCGGCGCGGTCGCGGCGGTGCCGGGCAAGGCCCATGCAGACGAACGCCGAGTCCCAGCTCCACTGGTGCGGGTAGAGACCGGGCGACGGGATGGTGGCGGTCCCCGTCCAGTTGGCATCGAGCACCCGGGCCGCGGCTTCCCACAGCGCGGTCTCGTCACCTGTCAGACGGGTAGTCATGGACCTCCCGATCGCATCGCGCCTCGTCGGGGCGGGTGGCGCGGCATGGGTGCGGGGTTCCAGGGGTCATCCGATTGTTACCGTTGAACGTGCTCCTGGGCGACCCTGCGTCCGGCGGTGTTTGTCTTCGTCGGCCGCCACGGTTTCGTGATTGCCAGGCGATTCCCCGGGGTGAGCGGGCTATGTGCCAACGGACTGGTCGAGCAGCCAGGCGGTGATCTCCTCTCCCGCGGCGATGCCGCTTGCGGTGGTGACGGCGGTGGACGGAGACGTCCACCCGGTGTCGTGCAGTTCGCCGTGGGCGGGCCTGATGGAGGCGTGCGCTGCTTCCAGGAGTTCGGTGTCGAGGAGGGAGTCCCCGGCGGCCAGCATGCGTTGGGTGCCGGCGCGCCGGGCCACCTCTGCCGCCGCGGCGGCCTTGGTGAGGCTCTCGGGCAGGCAGTACACCTTGCGGCCTTGCAGGGACGTACGCCAGCCGCGTTCGGCACACCAGCCGGAGAGGTCCTCCACCCAACCTGCGGGCATCGCCTTCCTGTCCACCACGGCATAGGCGAACAGCCCCGAGGCTTCGCGGCGTTTGAGGACGAACGGCCCGCTCACGCGTACGAGCTGTTCGCGTACCTCGTCCAAGGACGTGCCCGACTCCGCCGCGCGCGCTTGGACGGCGGCCGACCAGTCGAGGTCTTCGACGCCGTCCACCAGGATGCGTCCGCCGTTCGCGCAGATGGCGTAGGGCGCGGGCTTCTCCAGCAGGTGAACGCGGGCGTATTGCTCAGGTGTACGCGTCGTCGTAGGGACGAGCGTGGTCACCTTGGCGAGGGCCTCCAGAGCACGGGCGGCCGTCTCCGTCATGTAGGAAAGGGGCGCCGCGTGATACAGCTCCACGCACAGAAGACGGGGCATGCCCGCATCGGGACGGCCGTCCAAGCCGAGGGCCGACGTGGAGTAGATGAGCGTGCGGTCGAGGTCGGTGCATACGAGAACGCTCATTGCACGGCCCCCTGTCCGAACCGGGGATGGATCAATCCCATGCAGGCGTACGGGATCGCGTCGGGTTCGACCTCTTCCACGGGGACGCCCCGTTCGGCGGCCAGCAGCCTGATGTGCGTCAGGTCGGCCCCCGCGTCCGCCCTGGCCAGGACCTTCCACGGGACGCGGCGCAGCAGCACGCGGGTGGTCTCCCCCACCCCCGGCTTGATCAGGTTGAGGTCGTCGATGCCGTAGGCCCGGCCCACCTCCCGGACGGCCTCCCAGCCCGACCAGTCGGGCGTCCGGTCCGCGGCGAGCAGGCCCGGCAGGTCCGCGGCGACCCGTCCGGCGACGTCGGGGAAGCGCGCGCAGACCGCGTCGAGGAAGACCGTGGACACGTCGGCCTCGGCCAGCTCCGCGTAGAACTTGGCGCCGTGGAAGTCGCCGGGCCCGATCAGGTCGCGGTTCAGGACGGTACGGCTGACCAGTCCCGACACCGTCGAGTTCAGGCAGGCGGACGGGATGAGGAAGTCGTCCCTGGTGCCGTGCAGGGGCGTGCACCGGCCGGGATCGGCCAGCACCGCCAGGTCGTCGGGAAACCGCCGTCCGGTGGCGGCGGCGTGCGCGCCGAGGGCGGCGGTGAGCTGCCGGGCGATGGCGCCCTTGCCCGTCCAGCCGTCCACGAACATCACCCGCGCCGGGTCGTGCCGGGCGGCGATGTAGGCCAGAGCCACATCGTCTATGCCGCGTCCCCGCACGATGCTGATCGCGTAATGCGGCAGGTCGAGGCCGTGCGCGAACCGCGCCCAGCGCCGCACCAGGATCCCGACGGGGGTACCCGCACGGGCCAGTGACACCAGCACCGCGTCCCGTCCGCGTTCGGCCAGGATCATTTCGGTGATGACCCCGGTCGCGTAGGCCAGCCTTTCCGCGGACGCGTCCAGGGCCCGGTGGAAGAGCTTCTGGTACGCGGGGCTGGGCTGATACTCGATGGGCAGGGATTCGGCGTAGTGAGCCCGCCCCGCCTGTATGGCCGCTTCGCGCTCCTCCGTGGGCGCTTCAAGGCGCACATGGGACAGGTCCTTGAGCAGCCACGCCACGTCCTCGGCCGGGTAGCTGCCGAAGGCGGGTCCGTAGAGCGCCCTGGCCGACGCTGCGCGCCTGTACGAGGGGACGGTGGCCAGCACCACAGGCGCCAGCCGTGACAGTTGCGCGAGCAGGCCGTCCTCAAGGGCAGGCGTGTCACCGACGTCGTCGACCACGAACACGATCGCGTCGAAGTCACGGGAGACGTTGTAGGCGTACCGTTCCCCCGGCCCATCGGCCGGGTCGTCGTGCGCGGGGAACACCAGCCGTATGCGGATGGCGTAGCCGGGATCGTCCACAGCGAGAACGGGTGAGCGGGTCGTGGTCGAGTAGCGCACGTCCACGCCGTCCGGTAGCGCGTCGGCCAGAGCCTCGGCCAGGCGCAGCGGCGCGTACATCAACTCCTCGAAGCCCAGGACCAGCACCCGGTTCGCGCCCTCGACGACGGGGACGAGCCGGCTCGCCATGCCCGGCAGCTCTTTCTCCAGCCTCTCGCGATGCTCGGGCAGGAATCCGTGCCGTCCCCCATCAGGAAGCCCCTCGGGCCACGACAGGTCCGCCCGCGCCACGGCATGGGGCCGCGCCTCCCCGGCGAACGGCTCGCTCTCCACCAGAGAGGCCACCAGAGTCTGTCCGGCCTCAAGGATGCCGTCAGGCAGCGATACCCGTCCCGTGGCCAGCGCCACGACATCGATGCGGGCCCCCAGGGAGGCGGCGAAGGACTCAAAGGACGCCCTGTCATCGTCATCGCGCAGATCGACCAGGGCGGCCACCACATACCGCTCGCGTGGACGGACCGCGTGCAACGCCCCGATGGTGTTCGTCACCGTCCGCCCGGTGGACAACTCGTCGTCCACCAGAACGAGCGGCACATCCCTGCCGAACAGGCCAGGGTCGCCTGGGAGGAGCAGGTGGCTCGTGGCGTGACTGTGCTCCTCCTCAAAGCCCCCATAGGTATCGAAGCCATCGACGGGACGTCGGGTCGAGTGCAGGTAGAAGGCGCCTCCCAGAGCGTCCGCCACGGAGTGCCCCAAGGCGGTCGCAGTCTCCGCATAGCCGAGCACGACCGCGTCCACGGGCTCACGTGGCTCCGTCAGGCGATCACGCAGGTCCGAGGCCGCCCCCGGACGCCCGTGCAGGGCATCCCGTAGCAAGGCACCGGCCTCACGCGGTGGCGCCCCGAGACATCGCCTGACGAGGTCGCCCAGTAACAGGCCCGCCCCGTACACAAGGCGCGGGTCGGTGGGGACGTGCTTGCCCAGTACGGCCGACACCAGCAGATGCGCACGCCGGGGGTTGCGGCGCACCGCGAGGCCCACCAGGTCCTCCATGCCGGCCCCCGTAGGGCGTTCACGGTCGTGGAGGCGGACGCCCAGACGCGCGGCCACCCACTCCCCCGGCCAGGTTCCCGCGCGCTCTCGGCGCTCCCCTGGAGGCTCTTCCGGAGCCGCGGGCGCCGTCGCGTCCACCCTCACCGGCCACCCGCCGCTTCGAGCAGCTCGACGAACGTGACGCCCTCGGCCGCCACCCCGAACACCCGGGCGCGCAGCATCAGCCGCTCGGCCCAGGCGCGGTGCGGCTTGGCCTCGTTCATCTTGTTGGCGTAGACGCTGGCCATCGCCCCTCCACCGGTCTCCTCCAGGATGTCGGAGGCGTCGCAGTACTCCTCGTGCGTCACCACCGACAGGGCGTGGACGGCCGCCACATGGCTGGGATGGATGACCGTCTTGCCGATCAGGCCGTTGGCCTTGTCCAGGTGCACCTCGCGGATCAGCCCGTCCAGATCGGAGGTGATCAGCCGCTGCCGCAGCCGCGCGGCCCGCTGCGCCTCGAACGGCGACTGCCGGAGCTGCGGCTTGAACATCCGCTCACCGGCGGAGAAGTACTCCCAGACCGGCCCGGTCACCACGAACCCCGTGCCGTCCGCACGGCCCAGGATGTTCACCACGTCGGCGATCACCCCGGCGACCGGGCCGATGTCGTAGATGGTCAGGTCGGGCGGGCGGCGCAGCCCGTAGGCCGCGGACATGTCGGTCGCGCCGATCCGCACCGCGAGCACCCGCTCCCGGTGCTTGGCCAGCAGGCGCGCCACGTCCTGCAGCAGCTCGGTCCTCGACTCCCGGTAGACCGCCTGCGCACTCTCGATCACCGGCATGGCCAGTAACCGGTGCCCGACGCGGTCCTCGGCGTCGGCGACCGCGTCCAGGAACTCGCCACCGGGCCCGGGGGTGAACTTGGGGATGACGAACCCGCTGACCAGCCCCGCCGCCGCGCCGAGCCGCCCGGCCAGGTCGCCGATCTGCTCGGGGGTACGGACGCGCACGAACAGCAGCGGCGGCTCGGCCACCGGCTCCCCCGACGGCGCGCCCGGCGGCAGGAGCCGTTCCAGTTGCGCCACCAGGTTGGCCTCGGCCGCCTCCACGTCCTCGTCGGCGATCGAGTCCTCAAGGCACAGCACCATGCTGGTCACACCGCGCCGCGCCGCCTTGACGACGTCCTCGGCCAGCGCCGGGCGGGTCGCCGGGCTGTAGAGCGTGGCGCCCAGCGCGACGGCCAGCACCTCCGGGTCGTCGTGCCGGCCGAAGGCACGCGGATGCCGGTGGAACAGATGCTTCCGGCGGGCGGGATCGATGTGCTCAAAGTGCCGCATGCACGTCGGTTCCTCCCGCTCGGACCGCAGCCCAGCTCACGGCGTCACAGATGGGCGGAGACCGCCGGCAGGAGGTGCTGGAAGGTACGGCCGTTGGCGGTGGCGCCGATCGCCGTCATCGACCAGCCCTGCCCGTCCCTGGACACCTTCGCCATGATCTGCGCGTTGTGCCGGCCCGAGCCGGTCAGCTCGTAGCGGGCGATCTCCTGGCCGGTGGACTCGTCCACCAGCCGGCAGAAGGCGTTCTCGATCTGCGAGAAGTCCTGGCCGGTGAAGGAGTTGACGGTGAACACCAACTGGCTGATGTTGGGCGGCACCGCGGACAGATCGACGTTGATCACCTCGTCGTCGCCCTCGCCCTCGCCGGTCAGGTTGTCGCCGGTGTGCAGCACCGACCCGTCCTTGCTGCGCAACTGGCGGAACCACACCGAGTCGGCGAGGTTGCCGCTGGCGTCGAACAGCAGGCAGGACGCGTCCAGGTCGATGTTCTGCGCCTTGGACCTGCCGAACAGGCCCTTCCTGGCCACGGCGTCCCAGCCCAGCCCCATCTTCACCCTGGTCAGACCACCGCCGCCCGGTTTCTCCAGCGAGACCTTCTGGCCCTTTTGCAGCGAGATCGACATCCCCGGCTCCTTTGCTGAGTTCGATGGCGCCGCCCCCGTGGCGGCTCGTCGGCAGGCCCCTGTGACGGGGTACTCGGACGGCTCCTCGGTCGCGGGCGGCCCCTCAGACCTTGCTCGCCGAGCGGACCGGCTCGTCCTCGCCCGCGGGCTCGTCCCCCGTGTCCTCGCCCTCCTGGCGGTTGCGGAGCACCGAGCTGATGAACGCCGCGATGATCAGGCCCGCGCCGAGCCCGCCGGTGATCCACTCGGGCACGTGCGACGCGATGCCGATCAGCATGCAGACGGCCAGGGCGCCGATCGCCCAGTGCGCGCCGTGCTCCAGGTAGACGTACTCGTGCAGGGTTCCCTTGCGGACGAGGAAGACCGTCAGCGACCGGATGTACATGGCGCCGATGCCCAGGCCCAGCGCGATGACGATCGGGTCGGTGCTGATCGCGAACGCGCCGATGACCCCGTCGAAGGAGAACGAGGCGTCCAGCACCTCCAGGTACAGGAACAGGAAGAAGCCGGCCTTGCCGGTGGCCATGGCCAGCCTGCTCGGCCCGCCGTTCGCGGGCTTGACCGCCACGGCGTCCCCGGGCTCCCCGGGCTCCTCCGGGTCCTCCTCGACGCCGCCCGCCTCGGAGAACAGCTCGCCCAGCCCGTTCACCAGGATGTAGGTGACCATGCCGAGCACGCCGGCGATCATCACCTCGCCCGGGTCGTCCGCCCACACCCCGGCGATCAGCGCCAGCGTGCCGCCCGCCACGACCACCGGAAGCTGGTCCAGCTTGCCGATGCGGGCCAAAGGACGCTCCAGCCAGGCCAGCCACTTGTGCTCGTGGTCGTCGAACACGAAGTTCAGGAACAGCATCATCAGGAACATCCCGCCGAACGCGGCGATGGTCGGGTACGCCGTCTCCATCGCGTGGTGGTAGCGGTCGGGATCGTTCAGCGCGAGGTCGAACGCCTCGATCGGGCCGAGCCCCGCGGTGATGACCACGATCAGCAGCGGGAAGACCAGCCGCATCCCGAACACCGCGATGGCGATGCCGACGGTCAGGAAGATCCGCTGCCAGAACGCGCTCATCCGGTCCAGCACCTTGGCGTTGACCACGGCGTTGTCGAAGGAGAGCGAGATCTCGAGGATGGCCAGCACCGCGACCAGCAGCAGGCCCGCGGGCCCGCCGTAGAGCAGCGCGGCCAGCAGGCCGATTGCGGTGACCCCGAAGGACCAGCCGAAGGTGCGAAGAATCATGCGTACGTCTCTGTTAGGAATGGAAAGGCGGGATCAGGCGACGTTGACGCCGAAGTCGGTGGCGATGCCGGCCAGGCCGGAGGCGTAGCCCTGGCCGACCGCGCGGAACTTCCACTCGCCACCGCGCCGGTACAGTTCGCCGAACACCATGGCGGTCTCGGTGGAGGCGTCCTCGGTGAGGTCGAACCTGGCCAGCTCGGTGCCGTCGGTCCTGTTGACGATGCGGATGAAGGCGTTGCGCACCTGGCCGAAGCTCTGTCCGCGCGCGTCGGCGTCGTAGATCGACACGGGGAAGACGATCCGCTCGCACTCGGCCGGGACGGCCCGCAGATCCACGTTGATCGACTCGTCGTCGCCCTCGCCCTCGCCGGTCAGGTTGTCGCCGGTGTGCTCGACCGACCCGTCCGGGCTCTTGAGGTTGTTGAAGAAGACGAAGTGCTGATCCGAGAGTACCTTGCCGTCGCCGCCCAGCAGCAGGGCCGAGGCGTCCAGGTCGAAGTCGGCACCCGTGGTGGCCCGCACGTCCCAGCCCAGGCCGACGGAGACGGCGGTGAGGTCGGGGACGGCCTTGGTGAGCGAGACGTTGCCGCCTTTGGCGAGCGATACTCCCATGATCGGAATCTCCCTGTCGCTACGGGGTGGCCTGCGCGGAAGCCGGGGAGGGGGCCGCGAGGCCGGGGGAACCGGTCAGATGTTGACGCCGAAGTCGGTGGCGATGCCGGCCAGGCCGGAGGCGTAGCCCTGGCCGACCGCGCGGAACTTCCACTCCGCGCCGTTGCGGTACAGCTCGCCGAACACCATCGCGGTCTCGGTCGAGGCGTCCTCGGTCAGGTCGTACCGGGCCATCTCGGTGTTGTCCGCCTGGTTGACCACGCGGATGAAGGCGTTGCGGACCTGGCCGAAGTTCTGCCCGCGCGAGTCCGCCTCGTAGATCGACACCGCGAAGGCCACCCGCTGGGCGACGTCCGGCAGGGCGGCGAAGTTGACGCTGATCCGCTCGTCGTCGCCCTCGCCCGCGCCGGTGGTGTTGTCGCCGGTGTGCTCGACGCCGCCGTCGGGGGTGCGCAGGTTGTTGAAGAACACGAAGTGCTGGTCGGACACGATCTTCCCGGAGCCGTCCAGCACCAGCGCGGAGGCGTCCAGGTCGAAGTCGGCACCGGTGGTGGTGCGCAGGTCCCAGCCGAGCCCGACGGTCACGGCGGTCAGGCCGGGAGCTTGCTTGGTGAGCGAGACGTTGCCGCCCTTGCTGAGACTGACACCCACTGTGCCTCCAAGATCGATACAAGGTGTGATGACGCCTTCGCGGCCCCGCTATACCCGACGTAGAAGCGATGCTATCCGTTCCCTGCCGCCCCGGCGGAGGCCCGAATTCCGCGCTCGGCGGAGCCCGGCGCCACCCTGTCGGCGGGACGCGGGCGGGCGGCGGGGACGTTTCCGCCGGGACGAGGCGCCCGCGACCGGCCCGTTCGGAGCGATCCCGGCTGGACCGATCTCGCCCGGTAGGTGAACACTTCGGGCGTCCTGCGGGAGACTGGAGGCGAAGGGAAGGGAGGCACGTTGCGACCAGGACGGGGCGACCAGCGGCGCCGGGGCCGGGGGGAACAGGCCGCCGCAGCGGCGGTGCAGGCCCGCGAGGACGCGGCCACTGCCTTCTACGACATGGACCAGGCCCAGAAGTACCTCCAGGGCCGGGTCACGGTGTTCGCCGACCTGGACGCCCGCGCCGCCGCGCCCGTGCGTAACGAGTTCACCGCGCTCAGCGACAACGCCGACGCCGCGGCCATGGCCTATATCTCCGTCCTGGACGCCAACGACCTCGACGACGACCGCGACCGGGGCCCGGCCGAGTACGACTCCGCCCGGCGGGCCTTCCTCGCCGTCACCGACCGGCTGAAGAAGATCACCACGGATCTGAACCGGTTCGCCGAGCGGCTGGCCCCGCAGATGAGCCGGCTGGAGGCGGCCCTCGACCAGTTGCCGCCCCGGCTCACCGCCGCCAGGGACGCCGTCGCCGCCGCCGACGCCGCGATCGCCGCCGCCCGCGCGGCCGGCATGGACGCCGCCGACCCGGAGGCCGAGCTGGCGCGCGCCAAGGAGGCGCTCTCCCAGCTCGGCTCCCAGGGGCTGGGCGGGCTCGGGCTCGCCGGCGCGATGGACAAGGCCGACGAGGTGCGCCGCGCCGCCGAGAGCGCCCGTGAGGCGGCCGAGGAGCTGCCCCGGCTGGGTGAGAAGGTGCGCCACTCACTGGCCTCCGTCCGGACCCGCTCGGAGATGGTCGCGGGACGGGTCGAGTCCGTCAGGCAGGCGATGAAGCTGCTGCTGCGCAATTACTCGCTGGCCTGCTGGCAGGACCTCAAGGGCGCGCCCGAGGCCGTGAAGGACGGCGTGGAGCGCGCCCGGGAGCGGCTGAACGAGGCGTCCGGGCACGTCGCGCGCAACGAGTGGAAGCAGGCCCAGCGTGCCCTGACGGCCGCCCGTACCGAGCTGAACGCCGCCGAGCGCAGGGCGCACCAGGTCACCGGCCGGGTGGCCGACCTGGACGCGGCCGCGGCCGACCCCGGCAAGCCCGCCGAGGCCGCCCGGTTCGCCGTCCGGGACGCGCAGAAGCTCGCCATGGCCCAGCCGGGCGGCGCCGCCCCGCACCACGCGCGGGCCCTGGACGAGCTGGTGGAACGGCTGGACCGGGCTCCACGCAGGCTGACAGGCCCGCACCCGGACTACTGGTCGTACCTTCAGGAGCTGGAGTCGATCAAGACGGCGGCCGGCGACGTGGTCGCCAGGATCCGCGCCGAACGCGCCGCCCAGACCTAGCGCGCCGCCCGAAGCCGGGGACGGCCCGGGCCGCGCCTGATCACCTGGGGTGGTCGCTCAAACCGATGGTGAGGTTGCGCGCCGCCATCGGGGGGCCGCTCGGCTGGTGCTCGCCGTACGGCGGCACGTGCTGCGGCTGCTGCTTGGGGATCGCCGCCGAATGACCGGGCTGCGCCGGCTGCGCGGCCTGCGCGGGCGCGGCCTCCGCCCACACCGCGGTGCCGTACGCGCAGACCTCGTGGCCGCCCCCGGCGAGCGCGGCGGTGTCGAAGCACATCCCCACCACGGCGTTGGCGCCCTTGCGGCGCGCCTCCTCGCCGAGCCGCTCCACGGCCTGGCGGCGGGCGGCGGCCAGCCCGTTGACCGGCTGCTCGCCGGTCACCCGGAACGTGCTGCTGGAGGTGCCTCCTCCCGTCCCGGCACGGCCCTGATCGGTCTGGACCGCCACCCCCAGCGCCTCACCGAGCACGCTGCGGATCTCGTACCCCGGGAGGCCATCAGTCGTCACGATCAGCATGTCCCCACCGTAATCCACACGGCCGGGGAAATGTGCTGCTCCACCCGATTCGACGCGCCCGCCGCGGCCCCGGCGCCCGTACGGGGGCGGGGCCACGGCGGGCGGCGCCGCGATCGGTCCGCGATCAGTCGAGGTACTCCCGGAGCATCTGGGCGCGCGAGGGGTGGCGCAGCTTCGCCAGAGTCTTGGACTCGATCTGGCGGATCCGCTCCCGCGTGACCCCGAACTCCCGGCCGACCTCCTCCAGCGTCCGCGGATGGCCGTCGGTCAGCCCGAAGCGCAGCTGGATGATGCGCTGCTCGCGGTCCGACAGCGTGCCCAGGATGTCCTCGAGCTGGTCCTGCAGCAGGATGAACGCCGCCGCCTCGATGGGCACGACCGCGTCGGCGTCCTCGATGAAGTCGCCGAGGTCGGAATCCTCCTCACCGATCGGCGACTGGAGCGAGACCGGCTCCTGGGCGATCCGCTGGATCTCCACGACCCGGGCGGGGCTCAGCCCCATCTCCAGGCCGATCTCCTCGGGGGTGGGTTCACGGCCGAGGTCCTGGTGCATCTGCCGTTGCACCCGGACCAGCTTGTTGATGGTCTCCACCATGTGGACGGGGATCCGGATGGTCCGGGCCTGGTCGGCGATCGCCCTGGTGATCGCCTGCCTGATCCACCACGTGGCGTAGGTCGAGAACTTGAATCCCTTGGTGTAGTCGAATTTCTCGACCGCGCGGATGAGTCCGAGATTTCCCTCCTGGATCAGGTCGAGGAACAGCATTCCCCGGCCCACATAGCGTTTGGCGATCGACACCACCAGGCGCAGGTTGGCCTCGATCAGGCGTTGCTTCGCCCGCACTCCCTCGCGGGCGAGCAGTTCGAGGTCGAGCCGCTCGGACCGGGACAGGATGGCGGTGTGCGCCATCTTCTCCTCGGCGAACAGTCCCGCCTCGATCGATTTCGCGAGTTCGACTTCATCTTCTGCCGTGAGCAGCGGTACGCGACCGATTTCCCGGAGGTAGATCCGGACCAGATCGCTCGTCGGCGCCCGCTTGCCGAGGTCTCCCTCGTCCGCTCGCGTGACGTCCTCGGTCTCCTGCTGGGACTCGAGGACCTCTACCCCCTGCTCTGCGAGCATCCGGACGACCCGCTCGAGAGAGTCGTCCGGCAAGTCGGAGCGATCGAGTGCAGCGGCTACGTCATCGACGGTCACACCGCCGCGTTCTCTGCCGCGCGCGACAAGGTCCGCCACCTGGTCAACCGATGGCGCCTCGCTAGGCAGCACCGAAGGGCCCACGGTGACAGTCTGCGTCAATCGGGCCCAAGATCACAGGACCCATTTCGAGATTGGCCGGATCACTGCGACCCGAGACCACGCTCCCGCAACACCCGTCTCTGCTGCTCATACGCCACAAGATCGCCGAAGACCCGGTTGTACTCTTCGGCCTGTTCGGCCGGATTCAGCCGCTGGAGTTTAGACTTCAGCTCCGTGATCAAGCGTGTGAGCTGGCGTTCCTGGATTCGGGCGAGCAGTTCGGCGGCATAGCGGTCGTCCGATTCCTGTGCGGCGTGTACCGGCTCCACTCCGAGCTGCGTCACCAGCGCCCTGACCTGGTCGTTCGGCGCCTGTTCCAGCAGCCGCGCCACCCACTCGGCGCTGCCCCCGGCCGCCGTGACACCCCCGGCCGAGGCGATGACCTGGCGTACCGCGGCGTGCGGCGGCGCGATGAACGCGTCCGCCGGGACCTGGTCGAACTCCGGTCCCAGCAGCGCCGGCCACTGCACCGCCAGCTTCAGCAGCTCCCGTTCGCGCAGCACCTCGGGATCGGCCGGATCGAACGCGGGACGCTCGTCCCCGGCCGGCGTCCCGGGGACGCCCTGGCGGCCGTTCGGTGTCCGGCCCCGGCCATTCGCGGGGGCGCCCGCACCGCCGCGCCGCGCGGACAGCTCCCGCACCCGGCCCAGCACGAACTGCTCGTCCATGATGCCGAGCCAGCGGTCCAGGCTGACCGCGTACATCTGGCGCAGCGCGCGGTCCTTGATGGAGGCGACCACCGGCGCCGCCGCGTCGAGCGCGGCCAGCCGTCCTTCGGCGGTGTCGAGGTCGTGCTGCTGGATCGCGCTGCGGATGGCGAACTCGAACAGCGGCACCCGGGAGGCCACCAGGTCGCGCACCGCCGCGTCGCCCTGCCGGACGCGCAGGTCGCACGGGTCCAGGCCGTCGGGCTGCACCGCCACGAAGGTCTGCGTGACGAACTTCTGCTCGTCGGCGAACGCCCGCAGCGCCGCCCGCTGCCCGGCGGAGTCGCCGTCGAAGGTGAAGATCACCTCGCCGCGGAACTCGTCCTGGTCCATCAGCAGCCGGCGCAGGATCTTGATGTGGTCGTCGCCGAATGAGGTGCCGCAGGTGGCGACGGCCGTCGGCACCCCGGACAGGTGGCAGGCCATCACGTCGGTGTAGCCCTCGACCACCACGGCCTGCCGGCGCCGCGCGATCTCCTTCTTCGCCAGATCCGCCCCGTACAGCACCGAGCCCTTGTGGAACAGCGGCGACTCGGGGGTGTTGAGGTACTTGGGGCCGTCGTCCTCGTCGTAGAGCTTGCGGGCGCCGAACCCGATCACGTCCCCGCTCAGATCCCGGATCGGCCACATCAGCCGGCCGCGGAACCGGTCCATGGGGCCGCGGCGTCCCTCCTTGGCCAGCCCGGCCATGATCAGGTCGCGGTCGGCGAACCCGCGCCCGCGCAGGTGCCGGACCAGCCCCTCCCACTCGCGCGGCGCGAACCCGACTCCGAACGCGGCGGCGTCGGCGAGCTCGAAACCCCGCTCGGAGAGGAACTTGCGGCCCAGGCCGCCCTCGGGGGTCTGCAACCGCTCGGCGTAGAACTCGGCGGCGGCCCGATGCGCGTCCAGCAGGCGCGCGCGCTGGCCCGAATCCTGCCGGGGGGTGTAGCCGCCCGTGCCCTCCTCGTACCGGAGCTGGACGCCGGCCTTGACCGCCAGCCGCTCCACCGCCTCGCTGAACGACAGGTGGTCGATCTCCTGCACGAACTTGATGACGTCGCCGCCCGCCGCGCAGCCGAAGCAGTACCACAGGCCGCGGGCCGGGGTGACGTTGAACGACGGCGACTTCTCGTCGTGGAAGGGGCACAGACCCTTGAGGTTGCCGCCGCCCGCGTTGCGAAGCTGGAGATACTCACCGATCACCGCGTCGATCGGCGACCGCTCGCGAACCAGCGCGATGTCCTCGTTACGAATCCGGCCTGCCACGGCGGCGAGTCTATTCCCGCCAAGGGACATCCATCCCCCGAGACCCCAAAGCCCGTCACACGTCACTGATATGCAGGAGCACGTGACGACACCGATCGTGTGGGTGAAGCCGGGGGGCGCGGAGATCGCGTACGTGGAGCTCACCGAGGGACGGCTGACGGCCCAGGGCGCGGCCATCGGCGGTGACCCGCTCCCCTACCGGCTGGAGTACGAGCTGACCACCGCCGACGACTACGTGACGTCCCGGCTGCTCGTCGAGGCGTACGGCACCGACCCCGGGACCGGGCCGTGGCGGCGCCGGCTGGAGCTGACCAACGGCCCGGCGGGCGAGTGGCACATCAGGGCGCGGGCCGAAGGGGGCGTCGCGCTGCGCCCGCCCGGCGGGGACGCGGCGGCGCTGCGCGGGGCGCTGGACTGCGACCTGGGCCTGTCTCCGCTGACCAACAGCATGCCCGCGCTGCGCCTCGGCGGCGACGGCCCCGCCGAGTTCCTGATGGCGTGGGTGTCGGTGCCGGACCTGGCGGTCTCGCCCTCCCGGCAGACGTACCGCGTCGTCCGCCGGGAGGGCGAGGTGACGGTGGTCCGCTTCGCCGTCCCGGGATTCAGCGAGGACATCGTGTTCCGGGACGGGCTGGTGCTGGACTACCCGTCCATCGGACGGAGGGTGGTGCCGGAGTCCGCTCCGTCCTGACCGCTCGGGCCTGACCGCTCAGTGGTGGCGGCGGAAGGCCGCCACCACCTCGACCTCGACCAGCCAGCCGTTGACCGGCAGGTTCTCGATCTCGATGGTGACCCGGGCCGGGCGGGCCGGGTTGACCAGCATCGGCCTCGCGGGCGGCGCGCTTCCCAGCGGGACGTTCACCACCTTCCCGGTGACCAGGTCGGTGTTGGCGTAGAACTGGCGGTAGGCGCGGTTCCACCCGGCGAAGTCGGCGACGCCGGCACCGGGCGGGTTGGCGAGGTAGGCGCGCATCGAGATGACGTCCCGGTGCGTGAGGCCCTGGGCCTTCAGGTTCTCGCCGATGGCCTTCAGGGCGTTGATCGCCTGCGCCTCGGTCAGCGTCACGCCGGGCGGCAGCGTCCCGCCGGGGAAGTCGACGTAACGCTCGGGGGTGCCGGCGGGGGCGGACGGGTTGGCGTCCGTCGGCCCGATCCCGCTGGCGGTGTAGGTGGCGACCGCCGAGCCGACCGCGACGCCGTTGGCGATGGACGGGTTGCTCTGCCCCGCCGGCAACGCGGGGCGGACCTCGGTGGGCTTGGGCGGGCGCGGCGCCTTGTGCGGCGCGGCGGAGGCCACGCCTCCCCCGCCGACGAGGACGGCGGCCGCGGCCCCGGCCAGGACGAGCCTGCGTGTGAGCGGCGATGTGCGTGCCATGGGTCAGCCCTTCAGTACGCGCTGGTGGAGCTCGGTGACGACCTTCCGGGCGGACTCGAACGCGCCGTGCTGCCAGGCGATCTCGTAGCTGAGCCAGTCCCCGGAGAAGTAGACGTTGCCCTGCGGCTGGTTGAGCAGGGCGTACTCGGCGCCCCTCGACGGCCACCCGATCCAGCCGCCCTCGATGTGCGGCTGCCGGATCCAGGCGATGGACGCGGAGGAGGCCACGCCCTGCCGGTACTTCGCACCGTGGATCTTCGCGCCCTGGTCGAGCGCGCGCCGCAGCCGGTCGGCGTGCGTCATCGCGGCGTACCGGTCGGCGTTGCCCCCGAAGTTGTAGTAGCCGATGACCACACCGCGTCCCCCGCTGCCGTAGCCGGACGACGGGTACCAGATGGTGGACAGGTCCAGGTCGGTGTTGGTGATGCCGCCGTAGATGCCCTCGTCCTCCTCCCACCAGCGCGTGCGGTACTCCAGGCCGATCTTGCCGGTGGACTCCGGGACGGGGGTGGCCAGCGCCGCCTGCACGTTCGCGCCCAGGTTGTGCGGGGTCTTGGCGAGGATGTGCGGCGGCAGGGTGGCGATGCAGTAGTCGGCCTCCAGGACGCTGGTCCGGCCGTTCTTCTGGTACTCGACCCGGACGCCGCGCGCCAGGTTGGTGATCTTGGTGACCTTGCTGCCCGTGCGGATCTTCCCGTGCCCGATGGCCTTGGCCAGCGCGCGCGGGATCTGGTCCATGCCGCCGACCGGCTGGAACATCAGCATGGCCTGGCTGTAGCCGAACTCGAAGGAGAAGCGCAGCCCGACACCGCTGGCCAGGACCTCCGACAGCGACGGCACCGGGCCGAGGACCGTTCCGGACGTGTGCCCGGCGCCGGGGTTCACCGAGTAGCCGCGGCGCCCGTCGGTGCCCTCGTAGGCGAACCCGCCGGCCCGTCCCTTGATCGCCCCGAACGAGGTCAGGAACGAGATCAGCCGTTCCTTGTCGGTCGCGGTGAGCCGCTGGTCCAGCGCGCCCTGGTCGGTCGCCTTGGCCAGCAGTTCGGAGATGTAGCCGTACACGTCGGCCTTCGCGGTGCGCCACCGCACCGGGGCGGTCATGCCGGCCGACTCGTTGTAGATGTAGGCGTCGGCGTTGGAGTTGGTGAACACCTCCAGGGGCACGCCGAGCTCGCGGCAGTAGTCCATGGTGGTCATCCACTGCGCGATGCGCGCGGGCCCGGCGTTCATGTACTGGCCCTTGGAGAACCCGATGTGCTGGGTGGCGCCGCCGATCTCGGTCAGCTTGTCGCCGCCGCGCAGGGTGCGGTTGCGCCCGCCGACCCGGTCCTGCGCCTCCAGGATCGTCACGTCGTACCCGGCCTTGCCGAGCTCGTAGGCGGCGGTCAGTCCCGCGATGCCCGCGCCCAGCACGACGACCTTCGCCGCACCCCGGCCGCGCAGCGAGAAGTCCGACGGGCGCGGAGGCTGGAAGGGGGTCTTGGTCGCCGCCTCGGCGCTGGGCGCCAGGCCGAGCGCGCCCATGGTGGCGAACATCGCGCCGGCCCCTCCGGTGGCTCCGACCCGCGCGAGGAAGCTCCTGCGGCTGAACCCGGGCTCGTCCGATGCATTTCCGATCGCCAAGGAACACCTCCATTGATCTTGACGACCGGGAGTCTGAGATCACTACATTTCGGACACGGGATCGCCGGGTAAGGGTTGTGTTTCACAGCAGAACGTGGCGTTAGATAGTTGTTTCAACGTCCTCACAACGGATGTCCGGAACGCCCGATTTCGATAGGATGCTCGCCTCCGGCAGGCGCCCCGCCGCCGGTCACGGCCGGAAACCGTTCCGTCGCCCACCGCCTTGGACGCGCCGACGGCGGGTTAAGGCCACCGGCGCCGTGTGAAAACGGCGTTAAATGCGCAACGTGACCGTTCCGTCGCAGGTCAGCCTGGGGATAGCGTCATGGACTGTGCTGATCACTCCACACGAGCAGGAACGCCTGCTGATCCATGTGGCCGCCGGCGTGGCCCGCGATCGGCGGGCCCGCGGGCTGCGCCTCAACCATCCCGAGGCGACCGCGATCATCGCGGTGCACATCCTGGAGGGCGCCCGCGACGGGCGCACCGTGGCCGAGCTGATGGAGTCCGGCCGCACCGTCCTCACCCGTGACGACGTCATGGAGGGCGTCCCGGAACTCCTGGACTCGGTGCAGATCGAGGCGACGTTCCCCGACGGCACCAAGCTCGTCACCGTCCACAGGCCGATCCCATGATCCCCGGGGAGATCGTCGTCGGCGTGGAGCCGGTCGAGCTGAACCCCGGGCGTCCCCGGGTCACGGTCACGGTCGTGAACACCGGCGACCGGCCGATCCAGGTCGGCTCGCACTACCACTTCGCCGTGGCCAACCCCGCGCTGGACTTCGACCGTGACGCGGCGCGCGGCCACCGCCTCGACATCCCCGCCGGTACGGCCGTGCGGTTCGAGCCCGGCATCACCCGCGACGTCGACCTCGTCCCCCTGGCGGGCGCCCGAGTAGTCCCCGGCCTCCGCCTGAAAGGAGCCCCCGGTGAACCCGCGCCTGAGAGGAGCCCTCAGTGAACACTGAGCGGGCGGGCGGTGTCTGGACTGAGGAGCGCAGGGAGCGAGGAACGAGCGACCGAAGCGACGAGGGAAGACACCGCCCAAAACGCCCGCGAAGCGCCGAGCGAAGGCGAGGCAATGGACACTGAGCGCAGGAAGCGAGGAACGAGCGACCGAAGCGACGAAGGAAGACACCGCCCAAAACGCCCGCGAAGCGCCGAGCGAAGGCGAGGCAATGGACACTGAGCGCAGGAAGCGAGGAACGAGCGACCGAAGCGACGAAGGAAGACACCGCCTGAAGCGCCCGCGAAGCGCCGAGCGAAGGCGAGGCAATGGACACTGAGGCGAGGAGTACTCGGCTGTCGCGGGGGCGGTACGCCGCGTTGTACGGGCCCACTGTGGGGGATCGTGTGCGGCTGGCCGACACGGATCTGTTCATCGAGGTCACCGAGGATCGCAGTCGCGGGCCGGCGGGTGCCGGGGACGAGGCGGTGTTCGGGGGCGGCAAGGTGATCCGGGAGTCGATGGGCCAGGCGCGTGCGACGCGTGCCGAGGGTGCGCTCGATCTGGTCATCACCGGTGCGGTGGTGCTGGATCACTGGGGGATCGTCAAGGCCGACGTCGGTGTCAGGGACGGGCGGATCGTCGCGCTCGGCAAGGCGGGTAATCCGGACACGATGGACGGTGTCCATCCGGACCTGGTGATCGGGCCGTCCACCGAGGTGCTGGCGGGCAACGGCAAGATCCTGACGGCGGGCGCGGTGGATTCGCACGTCCATTTCATCTGCCCGCAACTGGTGGACACGGCGCTCGGCGCGGGGGTGACCACGCTGATCGGCGGCGGCACGGGCCCGGCGGAGGGGACGAAGGCGACCACCGTCGCGGGCACCTGGTACCTGCAGCGCATGCTGGAGGCGATGGACGGCCACCCGGTGAACGTGGCGCTGCTCGGCAAGGGCAACACCGTGTCGGAGGACGCCCTCTGGGAGCAGTTGCGCGCGGGGGCGTCGGGGTTCAAGCTGCACGAGGACTGGGGGTCCACGCCCGCCGCGATCGACGCTTGTCTGCGCGTGGCGGACGCGTCGGGCGTGCAGGTGGCGCTGCACAGCGACACCCTGAACGAGGCCGGGTACGTGGAGTCGACGCTGGAGGCCATCGGCGGCCGGTCGATCCACGCGTACCACACCGAGGGCGCCGGGGGCGGGCACGCGCCGGACATCATCACGGTGGCCTCGCACCCGAACGTGCTGCCGTCGTCCACCAACCCGACGAGGCCGCACACGGTGAACACGCTCGACGAGCACCTCGACATGCTGATGGTGTGCCATCACCTCAACCCGTCGGTGCCCGAGGATCTGGCGTTCGCCGAGTCCAGGATCAGGCCGACCACGATGGCGGCGGAGGACGTGCTGCACGACCTGGGCGCGATCTCGATGATCGGGTCGGACTCGCAGGCGATGGGGCGGATCGGCGAGACGGTGATCCGCACGTGGCAGACCGCGCACGCGATGAAGCGGCGCCGGGGCGACCTGGAGGGACCGGCCGACAACCTGCGCGCCCGCCGCTACGTCGCCAAGTACACGATCAACCCGGCGATCGCGCACGGTCTCGACGGCGAGGTCGGCTCGGTGGAGCCGGGCAAGCTGGCCGACCTGGTGCTGTGGGATCCGGCGTTCTTCGGGGTCCGGCCGCACGTGGTGGTGAAGGGCGGGATGATCGCGTGGGCGGCGATGGGGGACGCGAACGCGTCGATCCCGACGCCGCAGCCGGTGCTTCCGCGCCCGATGTTCGGCGCCGCCCCGCCGGTCGCCGCCGGGACGTCGCTGCACTTCGTGTCGCGGGCCGCGATCGAGGATGGGCTGGGCGGGAGGCTGGCGGTGCGGCGGGCGCTGGTGCCGGTCAAGGACACCCGCGGGCTCGGGAAGGACGCGATGCCGCTGAACGACGCGCTGCCGACGATCGAGGTGGATCCCGACACGTTCACCGTCGTGGTCGACGGCGAGGAGATCGAGCCCGCGCCGGCCGGTGAGCTGCCCATGGCCCAGCGCTACTTCCTCTTCTGACATGGAGTTGCCCGCCCGGCTGCTGCTGCTCGCCGACTCGCGGCTTCCGGCGGGCGGGCACGCGCACTCGGGCGGGCTGGAACCGGCCGTGACGGCGGGCGAGGTGAGGGACGTCGCGGGGCTGGCCGATTTCCTCCGGGGACGCCTGGCGACGGCGGGCCTGGTGTCGGCCGCCCTGGCCGCCGCCGCGTGCGCCCATGCCCGCGCCCCTGGCTGGGCGTGGGAACGGCTGGACGCGGAAGCGGACGCACGCACCCCTTCGCCCGCCCAGCGCAAGGCGTCCCGCGCGCAAGGCAGATCGCTTCTGCGCGTGGCGCGGCGCACCTGGCCACATCCGGCCCTGGACACCCTCGCCAACGCGTGCCGTGAGCCACCGCACCAGCCCCTCGTCCAGGGCGTGGCGACCGCGGCGGCGGGCGGCACGCCCGCGCAGGCCGCCGCCATCAGCGCGTACGGGGCGGTCACCGGCGCGGCATCGGCGGGCGTACGGCTGCTGGGTCTCGACCCGCTGGCCGTCCACGGGGTCCTGGCCGACCTCGCCCCGTCCATCGACGCCGTGGCGGGCCGGGCGTCGCGGCGGCCCGATGACTGGGCGGGGCTGCCGGCGCTCTCCGCGCCCGCCCTCGACCGGTTCGCCGAACTGCATCTGGGCGCCGACCTGCGCCTGTTCGAGTCCTGACGGAGGTTCACCATGGGGGCACACCATCACCACGACCCGCACCGGGAGGCGCCCGCGCGGGGCCGCGCGCTGCGGCTGGGCATCGGCGGTCCGGTCGGCAGCGGCAAGACGGCGCTGACCGCCGCGCTGTGCCGGGCGCTGCGCGACGAGTTCGAGCTGGCCGTGGTGACCAACGACATCTACACCACCGAGGACGCCGACTTCCTGCGCCGCGAGGCCGTGCTGGCCGCCGACCGGATCACCGCGGTGCGGACGGGCGCCTGCCCGCACACCGCCATCCGGGACGACATCTCCGCGAACCTCGACGCGGTGGAGGAGCTGGAGGAGCGGCACGGCCGGACGCTGGACCTGGTCATCGTCGAGAGCGGCGGCGACAACCTCACCGCGCTGTTCAGCCGGGGCCTGGCCGACGCGCAGATCTTCGTGCTGGACGTGGCGGGCGGCGACGACGTCCCGCGCAAGGGCGGCCTGGGCGTCGCGGCGGCCGACCTGCTGGTGGTCAACAAGACCGACCTGGCGCCGCTGGTCGGCAGCGACCTGGAGGTGATGGCGCGGGACGCCGCCCGTGTCCGCGACGGCGGGCCGGTGGCGTTCACCTCGTTGCGCGAGCGTCCCGACGCCCCCGAGGTGACCGGCTGGCTTCGTGGCGTGCTGCGCGAGTGGGCGGGCCACCAGACGGTGACCACATGACCCGGACCGCCTCCACCAGGGGTTACACCGCTCGGGCCGCGGTCACCGCCGAGCGCTCCCCGTCCGGCGGGACGCGGCTGACCCGGCTTCGCTCGGACGGGCCGCTGGCGTTGCGCGCCACGTCCGGCGGTGTGCATCTGGTGGGTGCGGCGGCGGGCCCGCTCGGCGGCGACGATCTCGAACTGGAACTCATCGTGCGGGCCGGTGCGCGCCTTTCGCTGCGCTCGGCCGCCACCTCGCTCGCGCTGCCCGGCGACGGCCCGTCCCGGATGACCGTACGGGCCGAAGTGGGCGCCGGTGGGCATCTGGACTACGCGCCCGAGCCGACGGTGGCCGCGGCCCGCTGCGACCATCGCGCCACGGCCCACATCACGCTCGCGCACGGGGCGACGCTGCGCTGGCGGGAGGAGCTGATCCTGGGACGCCACGGCGAAGAGCCGGGCCGTCATAGCAGCCGCATGGACGTCACCCTCGGCGGGACTCCCCTGCTCCGGCACGAGCTGTGCCTCGACGACCCTCACATCTACCGGGGCCGCGCCGTCCTCGGGGACGCCCGTGCCGTCGGAAGCGTCCTGCTGGTAGGCGGCGACCTCCCCCGCTCCGCGCGGACGGGGGAAGGACTGGCCGTGCTGCCCCTCGCCGGCCCCGGCGTGCTCATCACCGCGACGGCGCCCGACTCCGCCGTCCTCAGACGACGTCTCGCGGCGGTATGACCCGTTCGGTCACAATATGGCGGTGGATTTCGACGGGGTGGGCTGGCCTGGGGAGCTGCGGCCGTACCAGGAGAAGGCGCTGGGCAAGCTCGCCGACGCCTGGAACGAGGGCCGGTCCAGGGCCTGGGTGATGCTTCCGCCCGGCACCGGGAAGACCCTGGTGGGCCTGGAGGCGGCGCGCAGGCTCGGCCGGCGCACGGTGGTCCTCGTCCCCAACACCGCGATCCAGAACCAGTGGGTGGAGCACTGGCGGCGCTGCGGCGGCGAGGCGGGCACCGACCGCGACCTGCGGCACGCGGTCACCGTCCTGACCTACCAGTCCCTGGCGGTGTTCGACCCGGACGCCGAGACCGACGAGGAGGGGCGCACCAAGCAGCGCCAAGGCGGGCTGGTGCGGCTCCTGCACGACAACGGCCGCGCCCTGGTCACCGCGCTGCACGACGCGGGGCCGCTGACGCTGATCCTGGACGAGTGCCACCACCTGCTGGACGTCTGGGGACGCCTGCTCGCCGAGATCCTGAAGGAACTGCCCGACGCGCGCGTGATCGGCCTGACCGCCACCCCGCCGGAGTCGCTGACCCCCGACGAGTCCAAGCTGGTGGACGAGCTGTTCGGGGTCCCGATCCTCGGGGCGTCCATCCCGGCGATGGTGCGGCAGGGCTACCTCGCACCGTTCGCCGAGCTGGCCTGGCTGACCACGCCGACCGCCGTGGAGGCCGCCTACGTCGCCGGGGAGGCCGAGCGGTTCGCCGAGCTGACCGCGGGCCTGCTCGAACCCGGCTTCACCACGACCGGCCTGCTGGAATGGCTGGACGCCCGGATGGTCGACCGCACGTTCGTCCGCGGGCGCGACGGCGGCACGGCGGAGAGGAACACGGCGGAGGGCGGCACGGTGTCCTGGGCGCGGGTCGAGACGGCCGAGCCGAGGATCGCCGCCGCCGCGCTGCGGTTCCACCACGCCGGGCTGCTGGCGTTGCCGCCGGGCGCCCGGCTGCGCGAGGAACACCGGCACCCTCCGACCGCCGAGGACTGGGTGGCGCTGCTCAACGACTACGTCGTCCACTGCCTGCAACGCAGCGAGAAGGAGAAGGACCAGCGCGCGCTGGACGCCATCAAGCGCGCGCTGCCGGCCGTCGGCTACCAGCTGACCCGGCGCGGCATCCGGGCCGCCCGGTCGCCCGTGGACCGGGTGCTGGCGCGCAGCGCCGCCAAGACCCACGGGGCGGTGGAGATCGCCGCCTTGGAGGCGTCCGCGCTGGGCGCCCGGCTGCGCTGCCTGGTGCTGTGCGACCACGAACGCGCGGGCGCGACACTGCCCGCGCGGCTGCGCGACGTCCTGGACGAGGAGGCGGGGTCGGCGTGGCTGATGCTGCGCAGCCTGGTCGCCGATCCGCGCACCCGCGCGCTGTCCCCCATGCTGGTCACGGGACGCACGGTCGCCGCCGCCGAGGAGACCGCGCAGGCCTTCGTGCTGGAGCATCACGAGCGGGGGCTGGAGGTGGAGCCGGCGGGCGGCGGGATCGCGCTGATCACCGGGTCGTGGTCGTCGCGGGTGTGGGTCCGGCTGATCACGGCGTTCTTCGAGTCCGGCGGCTGCCAGGTCCTGGTGGGCACCCGGGGGCTGCTCGGCGAGGGCTGGGACGCCCGCGGCATCAACACGCTGATCGACCTGACCACGGCGACCACGCCCACCGCCGTCGTCCAGACGCGCGGGCGCGCGCTGCGGCTGGACCCGTCGTGGCCGGAGAAGTCCGCCAACACCTGGACGGTGGTGTGCGTGTCCGGCGAGCACCCCAAGGGAACGGCCGACTGGGACCGGTTCGTCCGCAAGCACAACGGCTACCTTGCGGCCGCGCCGAACGGCGAGATCGTGTCGGGCGTGGCGCATGTCGAGGCGTCGTTCTCCCCGTACGCGCCGCCCGACCCCGTCCCCGGCGAGGCGGTGCCGTACGCGCGGCTCAACCAGGCGATGCTCGAACGCGCCGAGAACAGAGCGGCGACGCGCGAGGCGTGGAGGCTCGGGACGCCGTTCCGTGACGAGCTCGTGCACACCCTGCGGATCCGTCCCGCCCGTTCCGCGGCGCTCGCCATCGGCGCGCCCGTCTCCACGATCGAGCCGGTGAAGCCGGAGGCCGTACCGGCGGCCGGCCTCACCACCGCCCGTCCCGAGCCGCTGCCCGAGCTGCGCCGGCCGAGGCGGCGGAGGGTGCCCGCCTTCCTCGCGGTCACGCTGCCGGTGACGGCGTGCTCCGCGCTCGCCACCCTGCCCTTCGGCGTCCAGGCGCCGCTGACCGCCGGGCTCATCGCCCTCGCCCTGCTCACATCCCTGGAGGGCCGGCGGCAGGCCCGCGGCCTGCGCGAGATCGTGGACTCCGTGCGGGCCAGGGACCGGGCGATCGAAGAGGCCGCGGACGCTATCGAGGCGCTGGCAGGCGAGCCGCCCATCACCTCCTTCGCCTACGCGGTCGCCGACGCGCTCCGCGCGGCCGGCCTGTCCCGGCGCGGCGCCGAGGGCGTCGCCGTGCATCCCGAGCCGGACGGCACGTACCGCTTCTCGCTCGCCGACGTGGACGCCGCCACCTCCGAACGGTTCGCGACGGCGCTGGACGAGGTCCTCGGGCCGATGGCCACGCCCCGCTACGTCGTGCCGCGCTATGTCGTCAACCCCAGGAGCGGCGGCGAACGGCTGGAGCGCGCCCGGCGCTGGACGGCGGGGTACGGGGAGGCCGACGGGGTCGTCTACCATTCCGTCCCGTCCGTCTTCGGCCAGAACCGGCGGCGGACCGACGCGTTCACCGAGGCGTGGAACACCTGGGTGTCCGGCGGAGAACCCCTGTTCACGCAGTCGCCCGAGGGTGAGGGCGTGCTCGCCACCCACCGCGGCGAGGATCCGCTGGAGGCCACGACCGTTCTCCGCGTGGCCTGGGACTGATCACCTGCCGTTCTTCGTTGGACAACGCTCTGGACAAACGGGCGGGAGCACGGTGAGATCAGTGGCCACAGTCACCCCGCCCCACCCAAGGTGGCCCCCGATGACGGATGTCGTACTCGATGGCGTGAGCAAGGTCTATCCCGGCGACCAGCACGCGGTGCGCGACGTGCATCTGCACATCCGCGAGGGCGAGCTGTTCGTGCTGCTCGGACCGTCCGGCTGCGGCAAGTCCACCATCCTCCGGATGATCGCGGGGCTGGAGGAGGTGAGCGAGGGCACGCTCTGGCTGAACGGCGGCGTCGCCAACGACCTGTCGCCGCGCGACCGCAACGTCGCGATGGTGTTCCAGGAGGGCGCCCTGTACCCGCACCGCACCGTCGGGGGCAACATGATGTTCCCGCTGGAGGTGTCGGGCAGCGACCGCGCCGAGGCGCGCGCGAAGGTGACCGAGCTGACCCGCGCGCTGGGCATCAGCTCGATGATCGACCGGATGCCGGGGACGCTGTCGGGCGGGCAGCGGCAGCGCGCCGCGATCGGCCGGGCGCTGATCCGCGAGCCGTCGCTGTTCCTGATGGACGAGCCGCTGTCGTCGCTGGACGCCGGGCTGCGCACCGAGCTGCGGCTGGAGATCGCCGCGCTGGTCCGCTCCACCGGCACCACCACGGTGTACGTCACGCACGACCAGGTCGAGGCGATGACGATGGCGGACAGGATCGCGGTGCTGCGCGACGGCGTGCTGGAGGACGTGGGCACCCCCGAGCAGATCTACCAGGACCCGGCCACGGTGTTCGTGGCGGCGTTCCTCAGCTCCCCGCCGATCAACCTGCTGCACGGCACCGCGTGGGCCGTCCAGGACCTCGGCGTCGTGCTCGAACTGGGCCCGCAGCGGCTGACCGTGCCGTGGAGCGATCCGCGCTCGCCGTCGCTGATCAGCCTGCACGGCCGCACGGTGCTCTGCGGGATCCGGCCGGACGCGCTGACCCCCGTCCGTGAGGGCACGCCGGGGCGGACGCTGACCGGCCGGGTGCGCGTCCTGGAGTTCCATGGGCACGACTGGCTCGCCTACGCGGAGGCGGGCATCCCGACGGTGGACGCCAACTCGGTCGGCGCGCGGCACAAGGTCGCCACGGTCGGCGCGGAACGTGCCGTCCCCGGCGGGCTCGGCGCCTTCGGGGGGCGGCTGCGGGGCCTGTTCGGGCGGGACGGGTCGCGCCTGGAGCCGCCGCCGGAGGAGGAGCACGAGGGCCACCACCGCCGCTCCGACCTGATCTTCACCAGCGGGACGTGGCGCCCGGACCGCGGCGAGGAGGTCCGGCTGGAGGTGGACCTGGACCGGATGCTGATCTTCCGGGAGGACGGCGTCCGGATCACCCCGCCGCGGCGGTGACCTCCACGGCCGCGTCCCCGTCCGCCATCTCCCCGGCGCAGTCCCCGTTCGCCGCGCTCGCGGCGCAGCCCGCGCCGCCGGTTCCGGCGAGCCCCTGGTAGAGGTCGATCTTCCAGCGGATGTGCCCCTGCTGCGTGCGCAGCCGCGCGATCTGCTCCTCCACCCTGCGGTCGTGCTCCCGCAGCAGCGCCAGCCGGTCGCGCAGCGTCCCGTCGCCGCCGCGCACCAGCTCGGCGTACCGCCGCATCTCGGCGATCGGCATTCCGGTGTCGCGCAGGCAGCGCAGCATGTGCAGCCACGCCAGGTCGTCCTCGCTGAACAGGCGGCGGCCGGAGGCGCTGCGCGCGATGCCCTCCAGCAGCCCGATCTTCTCGTAGTAGCGCAACGTGTCGATGCTGAAACCGCTCTTCTCGGCGGCCTGCCCAGGGGAATAGAAGGTCACGGCTCCTAGAGTGGCACCTGGAGCGCGCTCCAGGTCAAGGGCGCGGGCTTGACCTGGAGCGCGCTCCAGGTCGCAGAGTAGGGCACGACGCGACCGGATCACACGAAGGATCGTGCATGCGCATCGGACTACAGATTCCCAGCTTCACCTTTCCCGGCGGGACCGAGAAGATCGGCCCCACGTTCACCCGGATGGTCCGCGAGGCCGACCAGGGCGGCCTCGACTCCCTCTGGGTGATGGACCACTTCTTCCAGATCGGCGTGGTCGGCCGGCCCGAGGAGCCCATGCTGGAGGGCTACTCCGCGCTGTCCTACGCGGCGGCGATCACCGAGCGGATCACCCTCGGCACCCTGGTCACCGGGACCGTGTACCGGCACCCCGGGATCCTGGTGAAGACCGTGACGACGCTGGACGTGCTGTCGGGCGGGCGGGCCTGGCTCTCCATCGGCGCCGCCTGGAACGACGAGGAGTCGCGCGGCCTCGGCATCCCGTTCCCGCCGACGGCCGAGCGCTTCGAGCGCCTTGAGGAGACGCTGAAGATCGCTCTCCAGATGTGGAAGGGCGACGAGACCCCGTTCGAGGGCGCGCACTACCGGCTGGAACGCCCGCTCAACTCCCCGCCCGCGCTGCGGCGCCCGCACCCCCCGATCCTGATCGGCGGCGGTGGGGAGAAGAAGACGCTGCGGCTCGTCGCCAAGTACGCCGACGCCTGCAACCTCTTCGACGGCGACGAGCTGCCCCGGAAGCTGGAGGTGCTGCGCGAGCACTGCGAGCGCGAGGGACGCGACTACGCCGACATCCAGAAGACCGCGCTGTCGTTCATGGCGCCCGGCGACCCGTCGGTGGACCGCGCCGTGGACATCGCCGGGCGGCTGGCCGAGGCCGGCATCGAGCACGTCATCTTCTCCCAGGGCACCGGCCAGGACCTGCCGGGCCTGCTGAGCGAGGCCCGCCCCCAGATCGAGAAGATCATTCCCGCCGGCCGGTAGGGCCGCGGCACGGCCCGGCGTACCGCTACAGCTCCGCGGCCAGGGCGCGCATCCGGTTGATCTCGGCCTGGCGGCCAGACCCAGCCCGACTACTTCGATTTCGACTGATCGGGTGAGAGCAGAGGCCCCGGTGGGACGTCCACCGGGGCCTCCGCCTTCCGTCACACCGTGGTCGGTAACACCGTGGCGGGTCACACCGTGACCGGGGTGAACACCCACTTCCTGTACGACCAGTAGCGGAACGCCGAGGCCAGGCCGAGCCCGACCAGCAGCCCGATGTTGTAGGACAGGCCGCCGTGCAGGCCGAGGGTGTAGAAGGTGAAGCCGGTGCAGAGCGCCTGGATGCCGGTCCCGACGCCGTTCAGCCCGAAGAAGATGACGAACTCCTTGCCGGAGCCGTCGCTGTCGCGGTGCCGGAACGTCCAGTGCCGGTTGAGCAGGTAGGAGGTCACGGTCGACACCATCGTGGGGACGACCACGCTGGTGACCGGGCCCCCGTCCAGCCAGTGCCGCATCAGGTTGGCCCCCGCGATGGTGATCACGGTGCCGATGAAGCCCACGAACCCGAAGGTCGCAAGCTCGCGCACGAACCTCGGGAGGCGCCGGGACGCCCCGGACACCGGGACGGGCGACGCCGGGGCGGGCTCCGCCGGCTCGGCCTGCCCGGCCGTGGCGGGCTCGCCCGGGGCCGGCGGGACCGCTGCCGGCCGCTGCAAGGTGCTCACCCGCCCAGACCTTACCCGAACGTGAAAAACGGCAGACCCACCGGCCGATCTTTTACCCGCCCGCGCCCGAGCCGTGACGCCCGGGTTCAGCGGCCCGCCGTCGCGGTCGCCGCGGCCAGCAGCACGATGAGCCCGGCCAGGCCCACCGGGACCACCAGCGCCCAGGTGAGCCCCACGGCGCCGGCGATGAACCCGATGATCGGCGGCCCGGCCAGCAGGCCGGTGTAGCCGACCCCGACCACGCGGGACAGCCCGGTCGCGGCGGGCACGCCCGGCAGATTGCCCGCGGCGCTGAAGGTGATCGGGGCGACCGGCGCGACGCCCAGCCCGAACAGCGTGCACCCCAGAACGGCCATGGCGGGGTTCCCGGCCGCGAGCCCGGCCCCGAGCCCGAGTACGGCGGTCAGGGCGCCGGTCCGCAGCACGGCGACCGGCCCGAACCGCGCCACGAGCCGGTCGCCCGCCAGCCGGCCCACCGCCATCGCCACCGAGAACCCGGCGAAGCCGAGCCCCGCGACGCCGGGGTCGGCGCGCAGCGTCTCGCGCAGGTAGACGGCGCTCCAGTCGGCCATCGCGCCCTCGCCGACGAACGAGCACAACCCGATCACGCCCAGCAGCGCCAGCGCCCAGCGTCCCGCCCGTGCCCGCGAGGCGGCCTCCGGACGCTCGCCACCCGGGTCCGCGCCGGTCTGCGGGGTGTCCGCCTTCGCCCGCGGGCTGTCGGGCGGTGCGTCGGCGGACGGGCCGAGTAACCCGCGGCAGCCGGCGAACAGCAGCACCAGCAGCAGGACCGCCCAGACGCTCAGGTGAACCTCGACCGGGACGTCCAGATGCGCCGCGGCCGATCCGGCGAGGGCCGCGCCGAGCGTCCCGAGGCTGTACGAGGCGTGCAGCCCCGACATCAGCGGACGCGCGTACCGGCGCTCCACGATCACGCCTTGCGCGTTCATCCCCACGTCCATGAGCCCCAGCGTGGCGCCGATGAGGAAGAGCGAGCCGGTCAGGACGCCGAGGTTCCAGGACGCGCCCAGCGCCACCAGCGACAGCGCCGCCGCCGCGCCCGTCGCCAGCGTGACGGCGCGGCTGCCGAACCGCGCGACCGCCCACCCGGCCGACCGCACCGCCAGGACCACCCCGACCGGCGCCCCCAGCAGGGCGAGGCCCAGCGCGCCCTCGCTCAGCCCCAGTTCCTGCTTGATCTGCGGGATCCGTGCCACCCAGGCCGCCGTGATGAGACCGTGGATCAGGAACGCCACCGTCACCGCGACCCGCGCCCGGCGGGGCGCGTCGACCGTCTGCGTCACCACCCGGCCGACTCTACGCGGCCTACCGGGACAAGATCACCTGCTTTTTTAACCGGATTTCCCGGATTAGCCGGGCGCCGGACCGGCGCGGATCAGTGGACCAGATCGGCCAGCGGCACCTTCGGGTCGGCCAGCCGCGCCGCGTCCACCCGTTCGCCCGCCTTGATCAACGCCTGGATGTCGGAGGTCACGTCCCACACGTTCACGTTCATCCCCGCCGCGACCCGCCCGCCGGACAGCCAGAACGCCAGGTACTCGCCGCTCTCGGGCTCGCCGCGGAACACCACGTCGTCGTACTCCCCCGGGGTCGGCAGCCCCGACAGCTCCATGCCCAGCTCATACTGGTCGGTAAAGAAGTAGGGAAGCCGCTCGTAGCTGACGGCCTGCCCCAGCATCGACCGGGCCGCCGCCGGTCCCCCGTTGAGCGCGTTCGCCCAGTGCTCCACCCGGATCCGCTTGCCCAGCAGCGGGTGGTAGGCGCTGGCCACGTCGCCGGCCGCGAAGACGTCCGGGTCGGACGTGCGCAGCGACTGGTCCACCAGCACGCCGTCGGACACCTCCAGGCCCGCCGCCTCGGCCAGCTCGGTGTTGGGCCGGACTCCGATCCCCACGATCACCACGTCGGCGGGGATCTCCGCGCCGCCCGACGTCACCACCGCGGACACCTGTCCCGCGCCCCAGAACCCCGCCACCCCCTGGTCGAGCCGCAGGTTCACGCCGTGCGCCCGGTGCAGGTCGGCGAACAGCCCGCCCACCTCGGGGCCCAGCGAGGAGTGCAGCGGCGTCGGATCCGGCTCGATCACCGTCACCTCGTTGTTGTAGGCGCGGGCCGCCGCGGCCGTCTCCAGGCCGATCCATCCGGCACCGGCCACCACGATCCGCCGTCCGCCCGGCTCCAGCAGCTCCCGCAGCCGCGCCGAGTCCTCCATCGAGCGCAGGTAGTGGATCCCCTGGAGCTCCGAGCCGGGCACCGTCAGCCTGCGCGGGGACGCGCCGGTGGTCAGCAGCAGCTTGTCGTAGGACAGGCGGTCCCCGTCGTCCAGGTCCACCCGGTGCCCGATCCGGTCGATCGCGGTGGCGCGGACGCCGAGCCGCAGCTCGATCCCGTTCCGTTCGTACCAGCCGGCCTCGTGCACGTGGGCCTTGTCCCGCTCCTGCCTGCCCAGCAGGTAGTCCTTCGACAGCGGCGGCCGCTCGTACGGCCGCTCGTCCTCCTCCCCGATGAGGACGATCCGGCCGCCGAACCCCTCCTCCCGCAACGCCTCGGCGGCCTTCGCCCCCGCCAGGCTCGCACCGACGATGACGAAGGTCTCCCCGGACGGTGTCTGCTGGGACGGTGTCTCCTGGACCATGGCGACCTCCCGAAGCCCGCGGGTCTTTGCTTATCCCTACAGCGGCGTCCTAACCCGAGACAAGGGTCCCGAACCAAGCGCCGCGGCGGGACCCCGCGGATCAGACGCGGCCGCGCAGCAGGGCGTGGCGGTCGATGGCCGAGGTGTCGGTCAGCGACGCGATCTGGTCGACGATCGCGCGCAGGCGGGCGGCCTCGTCCGGGGCCTCGATGTAGGCGGCGCGGAAGGCCGGGTCGAGCGTGGCGGGGGCGCCCGCGCGCATCAGCTCCGCCAGTTCCAGGATCAGCTCGCGCTGGCGGGCCCGGACCTCCTCGTGGCTGATCCAGACGTAGTGGGCGGTGATGCCCTTGAGCAGCGCGCACTCCAGCCGCTGGGCGCGCGGGACGATCAGGTCGGCGGCGTACCTGGTGAGCGGGCGGTCGCCGTACACCGCGCGGGTGGCGTCCTCGGCGGCCAGGCAGAACCGGCCGATCAGCGTGCTGGTGAGGTTCTTCAGCGCGGCCAGGGTGCGCGGGGTGCCGTCGTAGTGGTCCGGCCAGAACGGCTCGGCCAGCAGGGCCGCGAAGCGCTCCTCCAGCTCGGGCAGCGTGGCGTCGTCGCAGTACAGCTTGATCGCGGTCTGCGCGACCAGCCTCCGCTCCCCGGGGTCGGCCAGGTGGTCGAAGTCGACGTGCCCCGCGACCAGGGCGTCCTCCAGGTCGTGGACGGAGTAGGCGACGTCGTCGCTCCAGTCCATCACCTGGGCCTCGAAGCACACCTTGTTCTCGGGGACGCCCTCCCGGGCCCACTGGGCGACGTCCAGGTCGTCCTGGTACACACCGAACGGTCCACCCCCGCCCGCGCGGGGAGAGGGGACCTGGGAGCAGTCCTTGGCCCATGGGTACTTCATCACGGCGTCGATGGCCGCGCGGGTGAGGTTGAGGCCGACGCTACGCCCGTACAGCGGCGGGCCCGCGGGGGCGAACGACTTGGGCTCCAGCCGGGTCAGCACCCGCAGGCTCTGCGCGTTGCCCTCGAAGCCGCCACAGCTCTGCGCGATGGCGTCCAGGGCGACCTCGCCGTTGTGCCCGAACGGGGGATGCCCGATGTCGTGCGCCAGGCAGGCCGTCTCCACCAGGTCGGGGTCGCAGCCCAGCGACTTGCCCAGCTCCCGTCCCACCTGGGCGCATTCGAGCGAGTGGGTGAGCCGGGTGCGCAGGCTCTGCACGCTGCCGGGCGCGTCCGAGCCCGGCGAGGCGACCTGCGTCTTGGCGGCCAGCCGGCGCAGCGCGGCGCTGTGCAGCACCCGCGCGCGGTCGCGCTCGAACGCGGTGCGGTCGCGGCGCTTGGGCGCCTCGGGAGCCCACCGTTCCTGGTCCCGTTCCGAATAACCCGTCATCCCCGTCATCATCCACCAGCGTAGGCGGCGCATCCGGATTCGCGCCGGGCGGCGGGCGGCGGCGACGCGATCAGGGGCCGCCGGTGCTGGACGGAACCGTCTTGATCGTCTCGCTGGGCGGCCTGACGCTCTTGCCGAACAGCACGTACGACAGGTAGCCGCCGGTCTCCCGGACGATGTAGTGGAACTGCGTCTCGCGGGTCTGGACGCTGGGGCCGCTGCGGGTCGGCGAGGCGGCCGCCTTGATCCCGCTGTCGCTCGCCATCCGCTTGGACCGCAGGCCGTGCCAGGGGTCGGTGACGATGATCCCGGTCTTCCAGCCGAGCCGGTCGTACTCGCGGCCGACCGCCCGCATGCTCTCCAGCGTGTCGTTGCCGACCGGCACCGCGACCACCCGGCTCTCCGGGACGCCGCCGCGCCGCACCAGCCAGCGCTTGCCCGCCTCGGCCTCGGTGAAGGCGTCGCCCTCCCGCTTGCCGCCCACGGTGACGATCGCCTTGGCCTTGCCCTCCCGGTAGAGGTCCAGGGCGTGCTGGAGGCGCCACTGGAGGGTGGGCGAGGGACGCCCGTTGTACTGGGCGGCGCCGAGCACGATGATCGCGTCCGAGCGCGGGGTCTCGTCCTGCCGCGCCTGGTACCACACCCGCCACGCCACGGTGAGCGGGGTGAGGACGGCGAAGGCGACCAGGCCGAGGACGACCAGCCAGGTGATCGACACCCAGCGCGGGCGGCGCCTCCTGCCGCCATCGGGCCGCCCGCCGGAGCCCCCGTCGTCGTCGCCGCTGTGACCGTCGCCCGCGCCGTCGCCGGCGAACACGCTCGGGCGGCCGGGCAGTCGCTCTTCCCTGGTCTTGTCCGCCGAGGTCCCGCCCGCTTCGGAGCCGCCCGCCGGACGCGCGCCGCGGCCCGGCTCCGGCGCCTCGAATTCCAACGTCATCGCGTTCGACACGTTAATTGAGATGCCCCGTGGAGGGCGGCGGGTTCTCCGCCACGAGACCGTTTCGAGTCACATTCCGGTACCCCGCGGTCCGCTCCCCTTCCCGGGGCCTACCCGCGCCCCGCCAGGATCGCGGCGCGTCCGGCCTCCAGCCGGGCCACCGGGATCCTGAACGGGGAGCAGGAGACGTAGTCCAGGCCGACCTCGTGGCAGAAGTGCACCGAGTCGGGGTCGCCACCGTGCTCGCCGCAGATGCCCAGGTGCAGATCGGGGCGGGTGCGCCGCCCCTCCTCCACGGCGATCCGCACCAGCCGCCCCACGCCCTCCACGTCCAGGGTCTCGAACGGCGACGCGCCGAAGATCCCCAGCTCCAGGTAGCGGGAGAAGAACGACGCCTCCACGTCGTCCCGGGAGAAGCCCCAGGTGGTCTGGGTGAGGTCGTTGGTGCCGAAGGAGAAGAACTCGGCGGCCTCGGCGATCCGCCCGGCGGTCAGCGCCGACCTGGGCAGCTCGATCATGGTGCCGATCAGCACCGGCACGTCCTCGCCGGTGGAGCGGGCGACCTGGTCGAGCACGCCGCGGGCCTCCTCGCGGATGGCCTCCAGCTCCTGGACGGCCCCCACCAGCGGGATCATGATCTCCGGGCGCGGGTCGCCGCCGGCCTTCCTGCGCCGCGCCGCGGCCTCGGCGATCGCCCGCACCTGCATCGCGAACAGACCCGGAATCGCCAAACCGAGCCGCACGCCGCGCAGTCCGAGCATAGGGTTCTGCTCGTGCAGGCGCCGGACGGCCTCCAGCAGCCTCCGGTCCTGCGGGTCGGCGCCGTCACCGGCCAGGGCGACCCTGACCGAGAGGTCGGTCAGGTCGGGGAGGAACTCGTGCAACGGGGGGTCGATCAGCCGGATCGTCACCGGCAGCCCGTCCATGGCCGCGAGGATCTCCTCGAAGTCGGCCCGCTGGAGGGGCTCCAGGGCGTCCAGCGCGGCGGTGCGCTCCTCCTCGGTCCCGGCCAGGATCAGCTTCTCCACGAGCTGCCGCCGGTCGCCGAGGAACATGTGCTCGGTGCGGCACAGCCCGATGCCCGTGGCGCCGAACCTGCGGGCCCTGGCGGAGTCCTCGGCGTTGTCGGCGTTGGCGCGCACCGTGAGCCTGGCCCGGGAGTCGGCGTGCTTCATGATCCGGTCCACGGCGGTGATCAGGTCGCCGCCCTCACCGTCCCCGAGCCGTCCCTCGAAGTACCGCACGACCGGGGAGTCCTCGACCGGCACCTCGCCGAGGTAGACCTCGCCGCTGCTGCCGTCGATGGAGATCACGTCGCCCTCGGTCACCACCACGCCGCCCGGGGCGGTGAAGCGCCGCTCCCTGACGTCCACCTCCAGCTCCTCGGCGCCGCACACGCAGGTCTTCCCCATGCCGCGGGCGACGACGGCGGCGTGGGAGGTCTTGCCGCCGCGGGAGGTCAGCACGCCCTTGGCGGCGACCATCCCGGGCAGGTCGTCGGGGTTGGTCTCGCGGCGGACCAGGATCACGTCCTCGCCCCGGGCGGCGGCCTCCTCGGCGGCGCCGGACGAGAACACCGCGACGCCGACGGCGGCGCCCGGAGAGGCGTTCATGCCCTTGGTCAGCCGCCGGGCGTCCTTCAGCGCGGCCTCGTCGAACCGGGGGAACATGAGCTGGGCGAGCTGGTCGCCGGTGACCCGCTCGGTGGCCTCGTCCAGGTCGATCAGGCCCTGGTCGAGGAGCTGGCAGGCGATCCGGAACGCCGCGGCGGCGGTGCGCTTGCCGACCCGGGTCTGGAGCATCCACAGCTTGCCGCGCTCGATCGTGAACTCGATGTCGCACATGTCGCGGTAGTGGTTCTCCAGCGTCTCCATGATCTCCAGGAGCCGGTGGTAGGAGGCCGCGTCGATCCGTTCCAGCTCGGCCAGCGGGACGGTGTTGCGGATGCCGGCGACCACGTCCTCGCCCTGCGCGTTCTGCAGGTAGTCGCCGTAGATCCCCTGCTCGCCGCTGGCGGGGTCACGGGTGAAGGCCACGCCCGTCCCCGAGTCCAGGCCCATGTTGCCGAAGACCATGGAGCACACGTTCACGGCGGTGCCCAGGTCGACCGGGATCCGCTCCTGGCGCCGGTACAGGACGGCGCGCGGCGCGTTCCAGGAGTCGAACACCGCCCTGATCGCCAGGTCGAGCTGCTCGCGCGGGTCGGTGGGGAAGCCGCGGCCCGCCCGCTCGCGGACGATGTCCTTGAACGTGCCGACCAGCGCCCGCAGGTCGGCGGCGTCCAGGTCGGAGTCGTCCTCGACGCCCTTGGCCCGCTTGGCGTCCTCGATGGCGTCCTCGAAGGGGTCGCCCTCCACGCCCAGGACGGTCTTGCCGAACATCTGGATGAGCCGCCGGTAGGAGTCCCAGGCGAACCGCTCGTCCCCGGACCGCGCCGCCAGGCCCTGGACGGAGTCGTCGTTGAGGCCGACGTTCAGGACGGTCTCCATCATGCCCGGCATGCTGAACCTGGCCCCGGACCGCACGCTGACCAGCAGCGGGTCGCCGGGGTCGCCGAGGCGCCTGCCCATCGCCGACTCCAGCGCGGACAGGTGCGCGCCGATCTCGTCCGTGAGGCCCTCGGGCAGGGTCCCGTGCTCCAGGTAGTGCCGGCACGCCTCGGTGGTGATCGTGAACCCGGGGGGCACCGGGAGGCCGAGGTTGGTCATCTCGGCGAGGTTCGCGCCCTTGCCCCCCAGCAGGTCCTTGAGATCCTTGTTTCCTTCGGTGAAGTCGAACACGAACTTGGGCACGGGGTCCTCCCTCACGTTCCGGCACCGCCCGGAAAGGACGGGTTCAAGGCCGCCGGGCCCTCCCGGGTGAGGGAGCCCGAGGCCCTGATGGCGGGACTGTACCCGCGTCGCCGAGCTTCGTTCGGCGCCCCCGGCGCCGATGGCCGTTCGCGCAGGTCAGATGGCTGAACTGGTCTATTCCAACTGGTCTACTCCACTACGGCCGACAGCGACATACCGGGCACAGTGCCAGGGGTCCCTGGCGTGCCCATGGGGATCGAGAGGGAAAGATGGAAAGGGAAAGAGGAGGTGAGGCCGTGAGGCCGATGGTCGCCGGTGGCCGGGCGGGGGAACCGTTCGCTCCGATCGCCGATTTCGGGTTCCTGTCCGACTGCGAGACGACCGCGCTGGTCGCCCCCAGCGGCAACATCGAGTGGATGTGCCTGCCCAAGATGGACTCGCCGAGCGTGTTCGGCTCCATCCTCGACCGCGACGCCGGCTACTTCCGGGTCGGCCCGGCCGGCGTGGAGGTCCCCGCGGCACAACGGTACATCCCCGGCACGATGGTCATGGAGACCACGTGGTGGGTGCACGGCGGCTGGCTGGTGGTGACCGACGCCCTGCTCATGGGGCCCTGGCACCACGAGACGGAACGGTCCCACACCCACCGGCGGGCCCCGACCGACTACGACGCCGACCACGTCCTGCTGCGGATGGTCCGGTGCGTCAACGGCCAGGTCCAGGTGCGGCTCGACTGCATGCCGATGTTCGACTACGGCCGGACCCCCGCGCCCTGGACGCACACCGGCGCGGGCTACCACGAGGCCGTCGCCGAGGGCAACGGGATCAACCTGCGCCTGACCACCGACATGAACGTGGGCTTCGAGGGCTCTCTGGCGACCGCCCGCACCCTCCTCAAGCAAGGGGAGGCGCGGTACGTCGCCTTGTCCTGGAGTGAGCACAAGCCGCCGCAGACCTACGACGAGGCCCGCGAGCGCCTCGTGTGGACCGTCCACCACTGGCAGCACTGGCTCGACCGTGGCCGCTTCCCCGACCATCCCTGGCGCGGCCACCTCCAGCGCAGCGCGCTCACCCTGAAGGGCCTCACCTACGCGCCCACGGGCGCGGTGGCCGCGGCGGCGACCACGTCCCTGCCGGAGTGCCCCGGCGGCGACCGCAACTGGGACTACCGCTACACGTGGATCCGCGACTCCACGATGGCGCTGTGGGCCTTTTACACCCTCGGGTACGACTGGGAGGCCAACGACTTCTTCTACTTCATCACCGACGTGGCCGAGGCCGCCGAGGGCCGCCTTCAGATCATGTACGGGCTGGACGGCCGCGCGGAGCTTCCCGAGTCCACCCTGGACCATCTCAGCGGCTACAACGACGCCCGTCCCGTGCGCATCGGCAACGAGGCGTACATGCAGGCCCAGCACGACGTGTGGGGCGCGATCATCGGCTCGATCTACCTGTTCGTGCGCAAGCGGGACCGGCTGGACGACCGGCTCTGGAAGATCGTGGTCAAGCAGGTCGAGGACGCGCTGGCCAACTGGCGCACCCCCGACTGCGGCATGTGGGAGGTGCGCGGCGAGCCGCAGCACTTCACCTCGTCCAAGGTCTTCTGCTGGGTGGCCGCGGACCGCGGCGCGCGGCTGGCCCGCATCCGCGGCGACCGCGAACGCGCCCAGCGCTGGCAGGAGGCCGCCGACGAGATCCACGCCGACGTGCTGGCCAACGCCCTGGACGAGCGCGGGGTGTTCGTCGCCCACTACGGCGCCACCGCGCTGGACGCCTCCGCGCTGCTGATCCCGTTGTTGGGCTTCCTGCCGCCCGACGACAAGCGGGTCAGGGAGACGGTGCTGGCCATCGCCGACGAGCTGTCCGAGGACGACCTGGTGCTGCGCTACCGGCCCGCCGAGACCGACGACGGCTTCCACTCCGACGAGGGCAGCTTCACCATCTGCTCGTTCTGGCTGGTCAGCACGCTGGTCATGATCGGCGAGGTGGAGCGGGCGCGGGCCCTGTGCGAGAAGCTGCTGTCGTACGCCAGCGCGCTCCAGCTGTACGCCGAGGAGATCGACCCGCACACCGGGCGCCAGCTCGGCAACTTCCCGCAGGCGTTCACCCACCTGGCCCTGATCAACGCGGTCATGCAGGTCATCAGGGCCGAGCAGGAGGAGAGCCGCCCGTCGCCCCTGGCCTGACCGCGGACGTCCGGGCCGCGTGAACGCGCGAGGGCCGTCCCCTCACCGTGCGGGAGGGGACGGCCCTCGGGCCGACGGGGCCTAGCAGCCGATGAGCTGGGCGGCGAGAAAGGACTCCACCTGCGCGATCGCGATGCGCTCCTGGCTCATGGTGTCGCGCTCCCTGACGGTCACCGCGTCGTCCTCCAGGGAGTCGAAGTCCACGGTGACGCAGAACGGGGTGCCGATCTCGTCCTGGCGGCGGTAGCGGCGGCCGATGGCGCCCGCGTCGTCGAACTCCACGTTCCAGTTGCGGCGCAGGGCGGCGGCCAGGTCGCGGGCCTTCGGCGACAGGTCGGCGTTGCGCGACAGCGGCAGCACCGCGACCTTGACCGGGGCGAGCCGCCGGTCGAGACGCATCACCGTGCGCTTCTCCATCTTGCCCTTGGCGTTGGGCGCCTCGTCCTCGGCGTAGGCGTCCAGCAGGAACGTCAGCGTGCAGCGGTCCACGCCGGCCGCGGGCTCGATCACGTACGGGACGAACCGCTCCCCCGCCTCCTGGTCGAAGAACGACAGGTCGGCGCCGGACGCCTTGGAGTGCGTGGTCAGGTCGTAGTCGGCGCGGTTGGCGATACCCTCCAGCTCGCCCCACTCCGAGCCGACGAAGTCGAACCGGTACTCGATGTCGACCGTCCGCTTGGAGTAGTGCGACAGCTTCTCCTGCGGGTGTTCGTAGAGCCGCAGGTTGTCCTTGCTGATGCCCAGGTCGGTGTACCAGCGCATCCGCTCGTCGATCCAGTACTGGTGCCACTCCTCGTCCGAGCCGGGGCGGACGAAGAACTCCATCTCCATCTGCTCGAACTCGCGGGTCCTGAAGATGAAGTTGCCGGGCGTGATCTCGTTGCGGAAGGACTTGCCGATCTGCCCGATGCCGAACGGCACCTTGCGGCGCGCCGACTGCTGCACGTTGAGGTAGTTGATGAAGATGCCCTGGGCGGTCTCGGGACGCAGGTAGGCCAGGCCGGACTCGTCCTCGACCGGGCCCAGGTAGGTCTTGAGCAGCCCGTTGAACATCCGCGGCTCGGTGAAGGAGCCCTTGACCCCGCAGTTGGGGCAGGTGATGTCGGCCAGGCCGCCCTGGGGCTGCTTCCCGTGCTTCTCGGCGTACGCCTCCTCCAGGTGGTCGGCCCGGAAGCGCTTGTGGCAGGACTGGCACTCGGTCAGCGGGTCGACGAACGCCTGGACGTGGCCGCTGGCCTCCCACACCTCGCGGGCCAGGATCACCGACGAGTCCAGCCCGACGATGTCCTCGCGGCCCTGCACCATCGACTTCCACCACTGGCGCTTGACGTTGTTCTTCAGCTCCACGCCCAGCGGCCCGTAGTCCCAGGAGGCGCGCAGCCCGCCGTAGATCTCACTCGACGGGTAGACGAGGCCCCGGCGTTTGGCGAGGTTGACGATCGTGTCCAACACGTCGGAACGGCGTGCCATGAGCATTCTCCATCCAACTGGCGGTCGGCGGGATGTATCCGTACGCCCGGCCACGCGGGTCGCGAGGAGCGGCGGGCCGCGGTGCGTGTGATCCCCGGTGTCATGCTGCCGCGGAGCGCCGTCACCCCGCGCGCTCCATGAGCGATCCCCAGCTTAGAGCACCTGCGGGGGCGCCCGTACGGGACGCGGCGGCACGGCGGGGTGGCCGCGCCGCCCCGGCCGGACGGCCGGTCAGTAGACGCGGCCGTCCACCTGGTTGCTGTCGATGTTGATCGTGACACCGCCGTGCGTCTCCTTGTGGCCGCCCCTGTACTGCTTGATACGGCGGTGCGGGCGCCACAGATCATCCGGGATCATCGGGTGGCCGTACAAGGCCGTCTTCCCGTCCCAATGCGCGAACCACAGCGCGGTGGGGCGGCGGATCCCCTTGGCCTTGGCCAGGTCGCGTACGACCGAGCTCACGCTGCCGTAGACGCCGGGCACGTACCGGAGGGCCTTGAGCTTCACGGTCCAGTTGTGGAGGAAGGTCATGACGGCCCTACGGCACGAGGTGCCGGCGGACCAGTAGTACTCCATGTCGTAGTAGATGGGCTTCCCCCGAGGTATGCCGAGGGCTTTGGCCTTGCGCACGGCGTCCACCGCGGCCTCGCGGCCCTGCCGGGCGGCGGACCGCCCAGTGAACCTCGGCTTGTACCGAGCGCAGGGCGCCTGCGGGCCGACATAGGTCGGGATGAGCCGGTATCCCATGCCGCGTACGGAGGTCACCCAGGAACGGGTCAGGTTGGGCTGGGCGCAGGCACGGGCGGCGCCGCCGATGTAGATGTTGCTGACCTTGAACGAGGGACGCCAGGCCCGCATCGCGTCCAGGGACGGGGCGGCGCAGGTGTCGAAGCCCTTGCCCTTGACCCAGGGCCGCTCCTGGTAACCCCCGTACTGCTCTGAGGGGTACCAGCCAGGGTCGCCCTCTTCGTCGCTCCAGCCCGGGAGGTAGCTCTCGATGTCGTCCGCAGGCGGCGGCGGGTACTCGACGCTGGTGGAACGGATGAGGCGCTGGAGGTCCTCGGGACTCTCCCCGTACCGGCCGTTGATCGTGACTCCGGCCTCCGGGACGGTCAGCCGTGTCTGGTGGTCCACCGCCGGGCGTACGGTATGGCGCGCCAGCCTGGCCGCGGCCCTCGCGGCGCCCCGCCGCCTCTCCGTGCCCCGGGACGCGGCCGGGGTGACGTGCAGGACGTCCTCCGCGCCCACGAGATGGGCGGGGCAGTCGGCCTGGGAGCCGGGCGAGCCGAGGTAGATCGCGCGCCGGTCGTACCGGACGCAGCGTTCCGGGTCACGGTCGAGGCGGTGGACCCGCCAGCCGTCCGGGACGGGGATCCGCAGCCCGCGGTAGGTGACCGTCCGCGGCGCCCCCGCGGCGGCGGTCAGCGTGGCGGTCGCGTCTCCCGCGGACCGCGCGGAGGTCGCCGCGGGACCGGTGAGGAACGGCGAGACCGCCACGATTCCGAGGATTCCCCCGAGTACCGGCCCATGGCGCATCACAGCTCTCCCCTACGTGATCATGACGAGAGAGTTGATCACCGGTGACCGGAGAGCGAAAACCCGCCTCAGAGCTTCTTTGACGACCGTTGACCGGCGGAACGACCGGCGGTGTCGCCGCCCTCCTCGGGGCGGGAGACGACGATCTCGTAGGCGCCGGGCTCGTCGACGGCCATGGCGGCGAGCGGGACGAACGCCGGCCGCACCTCGTGGCCGCCCAGGGCGCGGCGGTAGAAGCCCGCGCCCTCCCATTCGGTCACCAGAGCCCACAGGCCGGGGTCGTCGACGGTGCGGGCCAGCCGTCCCGACCGGTAGCCGGGGCTGGCGGCGAGCGCGTCCAGCACGGCGGTCATCCGCTCGGCGAAGCCGGCGGCCTCGGGCCCGGGAACCCGGTAGCGGGTTATCGCGATCACGTCTCCATCCTGGCACCGGCACCATCCTCGAGCGGACGGCGGCTACGTTGGGGCCCGTGAAGGGACGCGCGAACGTACCAGGCGGGGCGGGCCGCCCCCGCGGCCGGGAGAGGCAAGGGCAGACGCGGCACGAGGGGCTGCGCGGCGCGATCGAGCGCCGGAGCGCCGCGCCGCTGGTGTTCCTGGGCGGGCTGCCGCGCTGGCTCCTGCTGGTGGTGATCTGCGGGCTGCTGGTGGCCGGCATGGCCGGGACCGGCTGGGTGGGCGCGTCCGGGCTGCTGGTCCTGCTGGCCGTGCTGGCCTGGTTCGCCTACCTCAACTGGCCGGCGCTGGACGTGCGGGGACGGGCGCTGCGGCTGGCGGCGATGGTCGTCCTGGCGGCGTTCGCCGTGAGCCATCTGCTCTAGGCGACTCGTCCCGCTACCGCCTGATTTTGACAACGGTTTTCATTTTGGCCACACTTGGGGGGTGCTCACCATTCGCGTCCCTCGTGGTCCCCTCGGGTCCCCCCGCGCCCCGCGCGGCTCCGTCCGCGTCGCCGGGCTGGCCCTCACCGGGCTCGCCGTCCTGGGCGGGACGGCCGCCTGCGGCGGCTCCGGCACGTCCGGAGGGGGCGGCGGACGATCCGAGATCGTCGCCTCGTTCTATCCGATGGCCTGGGTGGCCGGTAAGGTCGCCGGTCCGGACGGCTCCGTCCGGACCCTCACCAAGCCGGGCATCGAGCCGCACGACCTCGAACTCACCCCCCGCCAGGTCGCCGACATCGGCAAGGCCGACTTCGCCGTCTACGTGAGAGGCGTGCAGCCCGCCGTGGACGACGCCGTCGCCGAGCACGCCAAGGACAAGTCCCTGGACGCCGCGACCGTGGTCAAGACCCTGCCGCCGCCGACCGGCGAGGAGGAGGAGCACGGGCACGGCGAGGAGGGCCACGCGGACGAGGAGCCCACCTTCGACCCGCACATCTGGCTCGACCCCAGCCGCCTGGCCACCGTGGCCACCGCGCTGGGCGACCGGCTCGCCGCCGCCGACCCGCCGCACGCCGCGGGCTACCGGTCCCGCGCCGCCGCGACCGCCGCCGAGCTGAACCGGCTGGACGAGGAGTTCCGGACCGGCCTGGCGTCCTGTACGCAGAAGACGATCGTGACCGCGCACGCCGCGTTCGGGTACCTCGCCGACCGGTACGGCCTGCGGCAGGTCTCCATCGCCGGGGTCGATCCGGCCGCCGAGCCCTCGCCGCGGCGGCTGGCCGAGCTGACCCACCAGGTCAAGGCGGCCAAGGCCACCACGATCTTCACCGAGACGCTGGTCAGCCCGCGGGTCGCCGAGGCGCTCGCCCGCTCGGCCGGGGTGCGGACCGCGGTGCTCGACCCGGTCGAGGGCGTCGCGCCCGGCTCCTCCGCCGACTACCTCTCGATCATGCGCAAGAATCTCGCCACCCTGAAGCCCGCACTTGGATGCTCATGAAGCCCTTTCTGCCCGATCTGCGCCCCGACGGGCCGCCCTTCGCGATGAGCGGCGGCGAAGTCCGTCTCGACGGCCGCGACGTGCTGCGCGGCATCGACCTGGTGGTCGCGCCCGGTGACCTGCTGGCCGTGCTCGGCCCCAACGGCGCCGGCAAGTCCACCCTGGTCAAGGCGCTGCTGGGGTTGCTGCCCCTGGCGGCTGGCCGTACCGAGATCTTCGGCGTCCCGCCGGCGCGGTTCCACGGCTGGCAGCGGATCGGGTACGTCCCGCAGCGGCTGCGCGTCGGGGGCGGGGTGCCCGCCACCGTCCGCGAGGTCGTGGCGTCCGGCCGGGTCGCCCGGCAGTCGCGCTGGCGCCCGTCCTCGGCCGCCGACCGGGCCGCGGTGGACCGCGCCCTGGAGATGGTCGGGCTCACGGGCCGCGCCCGCGACTCCGTCCACCAGCTGTCGGGCGGGCAGCAGCAGCGGGCGCTGATCGCACGCGCCCTCGCGGGCGAGCCCGACGTGTACGTGATGGACGAGCCCATGGCCGGGGTGGACGCGGCCAGCCAGGCGGCCCTGGCGGACACGCTGCGCGAGCTGGCCGCCGAGGGCCGGACCGTGGTGCTGGTGGCGCACGAGCTGGGCCCGATCGAGCCGCTGATCACCCGTACCGTCGTCCTGGACCACGGCCGTGTCGCCCGCGAGACGGGCCGCGCCACGGCGGGGAGCGTCGCGTGATGGCCGACATGCTCCAGTACGACTTCATGCGGATCGCGCTGGCGATGGCGGTGCTGATCGGGCTGGCCGCGCCGGCGATCGGCACGTTCATCGTCCAGCGCGGGCTGTCGCTGCTGGGCGACGGCATCGGGCACATCGCGCTGACCGGGATCGGGCTCGGGCTGCTGACCGGGTCCTCGCCGGTCCTGGTCGCGCTGGTGGTGTCGGTGCTGGGCGCGGTCGCGATCGAGGTGCTGCGGGAGCGCAGCCGCAGCGGCGCGGACGTGGCGCTGGCCCTGCTGTTCTACGGCGGGCTGGCGGGCGGCGTGATCCTCACCAACGCCCAGGGCGGCGGCGCGAGCCTCCAGTCCTACCTGTTCGGCTCGATCAGCAGCGTGTCGGCGACGGACCTGTACGTGGTGGCGGGCCTGGCGGCGGCGGTGCTGGGCGTGGTGGCGCTGTTCGGCCGGGAGCTGTTCCTGCTCTGCCAGGACGAGCAACTGGCCAGGGCGGCGGGCCTGCCCACCCGGTTCCTCAGCGTGCTGGTCGCCGCCACGGCCGCGGTCACGGTGGTGATCTCGATGCGCGCGATCGGGCTGCTGCTGGTCAGCGGGCTGATGATCGTCCCGGTGGCGGCCGCGCAGCAGCTCACCAGGGGATTCCGCGCCACGATGCTGCTGGCGATGGCGATCGGTGTACTGTCGGCGGTGTCCGGGCTCGCCGGGTCGTTCCAGTACGACCTGCCGCCCGGACCCTCGATCGTGCTGCTGGCGCTGGCGTTGTTCGTGATCGCGGTGATCGGGGGCGCGGTGCTGCGGCGCAGGCGCACGGTCGTCTCGCCCGCCGCTCCCGCGCGAGTGGAAGCCGAGGCGGAGGTGGTACGGGGATGACAACGACCCGCCGGAACGCGGTACGCGAGGCGCTGGCCTCCTGCGAGGGATTCCGCAGCGCCCAGGACATCTACGCCGACCTGAGGGCGGACGGCTCGAAGATCGGCCTCACCACCGTCTACCGGGCGCTCCAGGCGCTCAGCGACTCCGGCGAGGTGGACGTGCTCCGCACCGCCGAGGGCGAGGCCGTCTACCGCGCCTGCCGGTCCGAGGAGCACCACCACCACCTGGTGTGCCGCTCGTGCGGGCACACCATCGAGGTGGAGGGCCCGGCCGTGGAGAAGTGGGCGGAGGCCATCGCCGCCGAGCACGGGTTCGTCAACATCACCCACACCGTCGAGGTGTTCGGCACCTGCGGCGACTGCTCCCGCGCCGCGACCTGACCTTCCCGGCCGTTCCGGGCCCGATGCGCGACAATCGACCTCATGGCTACGACACGTATCGCGAACGCGCGCTGGGAAGGCCCGCTGATCGGCGGCCAGGGCCGGGTTTCGCTGGACTCCTCCAACATCGGCACCTTCGAGGTCACCTGGGCGTCCCGGGCCGAGCAGCCCGACGGGCGCACCAGCCCCGAGGAGATGATCGCCGGTGCCCACTCGACGTGCTACTCGATGGCCCTGTCGGCGGGCCTCGCCGGGGCGGGCACTCCCCCGGAGACCATCGACACCAAGGCCGAGGTGACCTTCCAGCCCGGCGAGGGCATCACCGGGATCCACCTGACCGTCCGCGCCTCCGTCCCGGGCATCTCCGCGTCCGACTTCGAGAAGGCCGCCCAGACCGCCAAGGAGAACTGCCCGGTCAGCAAGGCCCTGACCGGCACCAAGATCACCCTGGACGCCGCCCTGACCTGACCGCGCCCACACTGGGGGGTGCAGGGGGCGAAGCCCCCTGCCGGGGGTGTCGGGGGCAGAGCCCCTGACCGCGGCGAAAAGGCCGCGGCCCGAAGCGAGCCCTGCGAGCGTAGGGACGCGGCCGCCGCGTCCCCGGGGGGGGCGTGGGGGGTCGCCCCCCCACACGGTCACGCGTGGGGGGTTGCTCCCCCCACAGGATTCGGCAGTGCGCCTCCGTAACGGCGGTCTCGGGAGGCGTAGATCTCGCAGGCGTGCCAGAGGTGCCTGCGGTCGAAGTCGGGCCACAGGGTGTCGAGGAAGACCATTTCCGCGTAGGCCGACTGCCAGATGAGGAAGTTGGAGGTGCGCTGCTCGCCGGAGGAGCGCAGGAACAGGTCGACGTCGGGGATGCCGGGCTCGTCGAGGTAGCGGGCGAAGACCTTCTCGGTGATCTTGTCGGGGTTGAGGCGGCCGTCGCGGACGTCCCTGGCGATGGCCGCGGCGGCGTCGGCGATCTCGGCGCGGCCGCCGTAGTTCACGCAGAACTGGAGGGTCAGGACGTCGTTGTCGCGGGTCATCTCCTCGGCCGTCTCCAGCTCGCCGATCACGCTGCGCCAGAGCCGGGGGCGGCGGCCCGCCCAGCGCACCCGTACGCCCATCGCGTTGAGCTGGTCGCGGCGGCGCCGGATCACCTCCCGGTTGAAGCCCATGAGGAAGCGCACCTCGTCCGGTGAGCGCTTCCAGTTCTCGGTGGAGAACGCGTACGCCGACAGGTAGGGGATGCCCAGCTCGATCGCGCCCATGATCACGTCGAAGAGGGAGCTCTCCCCCATCTTGTGGCCTTCGGTGCGGGGCAGTCCCCGTTCCTTGGCCCAGCGGCCGTTGCCGTCCATCACGATGGCGACGTGCCGGGGCACCAGGTCGGCGGGGATCGCGGGCGGGCGCGCGCCGTCCTTGTGCGGTTCCGGGGGCTGAACGGCCCTTCTCAAACTGACTCCCTGTCGCTCGGGTCCGGGGTGCGGTCGCGGGCCTGCGCGGGATCCTCCCGCTCCACGTGCCGCAGGGATCTGATGCCGTGCTCCAGGTGCCATTGCAGGTAGGCCGCGACCAGGCCGCTGCACTCTACCCGGTGCCGGGGGTCGCTCCCGTCGGCGTACTCCCAGTCGCCCCGCAGCAGCGCCAGCATCAGCGCGAACGTCGGCGGGGCGGGGGTCGCGGCGCCGGGGCGGCGGCAGCGCGCGCAGACGGCGCCGCCCGCGGCGATCGCGAAGCCGCGCAGCCGGCCCCGGTCGCCGCACCGGCAGCACTCGTCGATCGCCGGTGCCCAGCCCGCCACCGACAGCGACCGCAGCAGGAACGCGTCCAGGACGAGCCGAGGGTCGTGGGACCGTTCGGCCAGCGTCCGCAGCCCGCCCACCAGCAGGAGGAACTGGCGCAGCGCCGGTTCGCCCTCCTCGGCGGTCAGCCGTTCCGCCGTCTCCAGCATCGCCGTCCCGGCCGTGTAGCGGGGGTAGTCGGTGACGAGCTGTTCCCCGTACGGCCGCAGCGTCTCGGCCTGGATGATCAGGTCCAGCGAGCGGCGCTCGTAGAACTGGAGGTCGACGTGGGTGAACGGCTCCAGCCGCGCCCCGAACCTGGATTTGGTCTTGCGCACTCCCTTGGCCGCCGCGCGGATCCGGCCGGAGCGGCGGGTGAGCACCGTGATGATGCGGTCGGCCTCGCCCAGCTTCTGGGTGCGCAGGACGATGCCCTCGTCGCGGTACAGGCTCACGTCCCCATTGTCCCGCATCCGCCGTGTGCGATCACCACGGCGCGGTGGCGGCCGGGTGGCGGAAAGGCCCATCCGTCGCACCCCGGCCCCTACCTCCCGAGAGCTGTCCATCACGGTATGTGACCGGAATTGGTCGTGAGAGTTGCGCGGAACCTGTGGCCTCGCTCACAACGAGCTGTCAGCGTGTTGGCATGAGATGCACCATCGTGCCCCCACACATGCTGGAAAGGGTCGCCGAAGCCGCCGAGAACCCGGCGCTGCGCGACCTCGCCCAGCGCTCTCTGGAAATCAGCATCGCGCAGCGTGACGCCCGTGTCTCCTTCGCGGCCGTGCCCCCGGCGCCCAGCGCGGACTTCACACCTGAACGAACCGTTCACAACGCCAAGAACCAGGAGCGGCTCCCCGGGGAGAAGGCCCGTGGGGAGGGCGATCCGGCCACCGGTGACGGCGCCGTGGACCAGTCCTACGACTGGCTGGGCGTGACCTTCGACTTCTTCGAGGCGGCCTACCGGCGCGACTCCATCGACGGCGGGGGGCTCCCGCTCGTCTCCACCGTCCACTACGGCCGCGACTACCAGAACGCCTTCTGGGACGGCCGGCAGATGGTCTACGGGGACGGCGACGGCGAGCTGTTCCTGGGCTTCACCGGCCCGCTCGACGTCACGGGGCACGAGCTGGTGCACGGCATCACGCAGTACACCGCCAAGCTGGAGTACCGGGACCAGCCGGGCGCGCTCAACGAGTCCGTGTCCGACGTCTTCGGCTCCTGCGTCAAGCAGTGGCATCTCGGTCAGACCGCCGACGAGGCCGACTGGCTGATCGGCCAGGGCCTGCTCGCCGAGGGCGTCAACGGCGTCGCGCTGCGGTCGCTGAAGGAGCCCGGCACCGCCTACGACGACCCGAGGCTCGGCAAGGACCCGCAGCCGGGTCACATGGACTCCTACAACCACACCCGGCGCGACAACGGCGGCGTCCACATCAACTCGGGCATTCCCAACCGCGCCTTCTACCTGGCGGCCACGGCGATCGGCGGCCATTCGTGGGAGAAGGCCGGACGGGTCTGGTACGAGACGCTGACCGGTGGCAAGATCTCCGCCACGACGGACTTCGCCGGGTTCGCCGCCGCCACCGTCGCCACGGCGACCGAGCTGTACGGGGGCGAGGCCGCGGAGACCCGCGCGATAAGGGACGCATGGACGGGGGTAGGCGTCCAGCAGTGAGCGCAGGCGCCGCCGCCGCGGCGCCTCACAGGTGACCGGGAGAGGGCGACCGGGAGAGACGGTGAAGGTGACAGTGGTTCGCAGCGGGGGGTTCGCGGGGATCGAGCAGCGCGGGCAGTCCGACAGCGCCACCGATCCCATGCTGGCCGGGCTGGTCGACCGGGTGGATCTGTCCGCCGTGCCGCCGCCCGGCCGGATCCCCGACCAGTTCCTGTACGACATCGACATCGACGGCGACACCACGACCGTCGGGGAGGCCCAGCTGAAGGGGCCGTTGAGGGAACTGGTCCATCACGTGCTGGGGCAGGCGCACTGAAAGCGTGTCATCGCACTGAGGGCGTGTCATCGCGGGGTCGCCCGCGATGACACGCCCTCGCGGGTTCATGATGCGCGCGCCACCCGGTTGACGGCCGACAGGATGGCCTTGAGGGACGCGGTGACGATGTTGCCGTCGATGCCCACACCCCAGACGGTGGTGCCCTCCACGTCGCACTCCACGTAGGCGGCGGCGCGGGCGTCGCCGCCGGCGCTCAGCGCGTGCTCGGCGTAGTCCAGCACCCGGACGTGGACGCCGACGGAGGCGAGGGCGGACTCGAACGCCGACACCGGGCCGTTGCCGACGCCCTCGATCTCGCGGATCTCGCCGTCGATCCGGACGTCGCAGCTCAGCATGTCCTTCTCGTCCACCCGGGAGGACGCGCGGTGCGCCAGAAGGCCGACCCGGGGGCCGTTGGACAGGAACTCCCGCTCGAAGATCTCCCACATCCGTTCGGGCGTGACCTCGCCGCCCTCGGTGTCGGTGTGCCGCTGCACCACCCGGGAGAACTCGATCTGCAACCGGCGGGGCAGGTCCAGCGCGTGCTCGGTCTTCATGATGTAGGCGACGCCGCCCTTGCCGGACTGGCTGTTGACGCGGATGACCGCCTCGTAGGTGCGGCCCACGTCCTTGGGGTCGATCGGCAGGTAGGGGACCTCCCAGCGGAACTCGTCCACCGGGACCCCGGCCGCCTCGGCGTCCCTGGCCAGGTGGTCGAACCCCTTGTTGATCGCGTCCTGGTGAGAGCCGGAGAAGGCGGTGTAGACCAGGTCGCCGCCGTAGGGGTGCCGCTCGTGCACCGGTAGCTGGTTGCAGTACTCGACGGTGCGGCGGATCTCGTCGATGTCGGAGAAGTCGATCTGCGGGTCCACGCCCTGCGTGAACAGGTTCAGGCCCAGCGTGACCAGGCAGACGTTGCCGGTGCGCTCGCCGTTGCCGAACAGGCAGCCCTCGATGCGGTCGGCGCCGGCCATGTACCCCAGCTCGGCCGCGGCCACCGCGGTGCCCCGGTCGTTGTGCGGGTGCAGGGACAGCACGATCGAGTCGCGGTGGGCCAGGTTGCGGTGCATCCACTCGATCTGGTCGGCGTAGATGTTCGGGGTGGCCATCTCGACGGTGGCCGGCAGGTTGATGACGACCTTCCAGTCCGGGGTCGGCTTCCACACGTCGTTGACCGCGTCGCACACCTCGACCGCGTACTCCAGCTCGGTGCCGGTGAACGACTCCGGCGAGTACTGGAAGAGGATCTCGGTGTCGCCCATGTCCTCGGCCAGCTTCGCGCACAGCTTGGCGCCCTCGACGGCGATCGCGGTGATCCCGTCCTTGTCCTGGCCGAACACCACGCGGCGCTGCAGCGTGCTGGTGGAGTTGTAGAGGTGGACGATGGCCTGCCTGGCGCCGCGTACCGACTCGAAGGTCCGCTCGATCAGCTCCGGCCTGGCCTGGGTCAGCACCTGGATCACCACGTCGTCCGGGATCAGGTCGTCCTCGATGATCTGCCGGATGAAGTCGTAGTCGGTCTGGCTGGCGGCGGGGAAGCCGACCTCGATCTCCTTGTAGCCCATCCGCACCAGGAGCTGGAACATCCTCAGCTTGCGGTGGGAGTCCATCGGGTCGATCAGCGCCTGGTTGCCGTCCCGCAGGTCGACCGCGCACCAGCGCGGGGCCTCGGTGATCACCTTGTCCGGCCAGGTGCGGTCCGTCAGCCTGATGGGGGAGAACGGGCGGTAGCGCTCGAACGGCATCCCGGACGGTTGCTGCTGCGGATACATGATGGTTGCGATTCCTCTGCTCGATCCCTGCGGCCGACGATCAACGTCGCGGAGCGAAGCCGTGCACGGAGAGGTCCCGCAGCGGGGGTGCCGACCGTTATGGGGCCCCGCTGCGGCCGCTAAGGAGGAGCAGCTCGCGCAGCACGGTCGTCAAGCTAACAGATCACGCGCCCGTCACGGAAACCCATCCCGCTATCTGAGACGATACGTGTCCTACGTCACACAGCCGTCACACAGCCGTCGACTCGCCATCGCGGACCCCGCGGCCCCGTCCGGGCGGCCACCGGGGACCAGGACGGAAAGGCAGGTCACACACCCCTCCAGTGCCTCGAACTCGCCGATGTCGACCGTGGTGACCCGCCAGCCGTCGGCCCGCAGGAGCTCCGCGGTGCGCGGCGCCGACGCGGCCATCAGCACGTGCTCCGGGCCGAGTATCACCATGTGGACGCCGGTCGGCTCGGGCACCACCCGCAGGTAGGGGACGACGGAGGTGTCCACATGGTCGGGCAGGCCGATCAGGGAGCCGTCCGGCAGCGCCGACATGGCCGACTTCAGGTGCAGCACGCCGTCCAGCGCGACGGGCACGACCCGCCGCCCGCCCAGCAGGTGCGCGAGCCGGCAGACGCCCTCCTCGTTGGTGCGGAGGCCGCGGCCCACGTAGACGGTGTCGCCCACCTGGAGGACGTCGCCGCCGTCCAGGGTGCCGGGCTCCTTGATCCGGTGCACCCGCAGCCCGAGGTCCCGGGCCGCCCGCTCGGCGCCGGGCAGCTCGGCGCGCCGTCGCGGCGCCCCCGACCGGCCGAGCACGGCCACGTCACCGGCCACCACCAGGGTGTCCTCCACGAACACCGCGTCAGGGCAGTCGTCAGCGGGTTCCACCTCGTGGATCGACCAGCCGGCGTCGCGTACGGCGTCCACGTACGCGGCGTGCTGGCGGCGCGCCAGCGCCACGTCGACCGGGCGGCGCTCGACATGGGTGACGATGCCGTCGGCGAGGCGCGGCCCGGGGCGCCTCACCAGCGCGATGCCGGACTCCCGCGGCCTCCCGCCGGGCGCCGGACCCGTCCTGTCGCCCATCGCGACGCTCCCGTCAGCAGGGGATTCGCGTGCACGGCCACTCTGATCGCACCGGAGGCGTCCCGCAACCCCGGCGGGCGGCCCGGCGTGTCAGCGCGCCGCGCCCTCCGCGGTGACGATCACACCGAGCGCGTGGGCGCGGGACATGCCCAGCAGGTCCGCGACCCGGTTCAGGGCCTGGCGTTCGGCGTCGCTCAGGGGTCCGTCGGCCAGCCCGACGCGGGCCGCCTGCGCCAGGAACCACTCCTTGGCCTCCGGTGTGAGCTGCGCGCCCGCCATGGAGACGCGCTGTTCGTGGTGGGCGGCGTCGGTTCCCAGGTCGGCGTCGAGGTCCCGGTCGCCGTACCCGTGCTCCCCGTACCCCTGGACGGCCTCGGCCGCCCGCGCCCGCGCAGCGGGGTTCGCCGCGCCACCGGCCCGCAGCACCAGCGCCGCGGCGGCGCGCATGCCCGCGGGCAGTGTCGCGGCCAGCTCCCGCGCGGTGGGCGCGTTCAGGACGTCGGTGGTGTACCGGGTCTTGCACGACCGGCACTCGACCACCTCGCCCACGCGCGTGAGCGGGATCACAGGGACGAAGAACAGGGTGAACCAGCGCCGTCCCGACCGGAGCCGGTACGGGCGGTCGCCGCCGTCGCGCGGGCAGTGGAAGGTCCCCTCGCCGACCGTGCGGAAGAACACCGACAGGCCGAAGATCAGAAACACCGGGACTCCCCCTCCGAAGCGGCCACCGCCCTCCAACCTACCGACCGATCCTCGCCGTCCGCGGACCGATCCTTGACGCGCGCACCGCCGTCCGGCCCGTCGCGGCGCCTACGCTGAGAACATGAGTGACGAGCAGGCTCCCGAGGGTGACCGGACGCGCGACCCGCGGACCCGCCCGGCGTTCCTTCCCCCTCTGGACGAGCAGGGCCGGTACGGGGGGTACCCGCCGCCCCCGTACCCCACGGGGTACGCGGCGCCGGCGGACCCGGCGGCGCACGGCTCCGCCTGGAACATCGGCGTGATCGTCGCCGGCGCGGTGCTGCTGGTCTCGGCCTTCCTGCCCTGGGCCCAGGCGCGGATCTCGATCGACCTGTTCGGCCGGGTGCTGACCCGCGACCTGGGCAGCGTGACCGGGCTGGAGGCCGACAACGTGGTCGTGGCCGTTCCGGTGCTGGCGATGATCTCGATCGCCATGGCGTTCTGGGGGATCATCGGCCGCGACACCCGCAGCTCCGCCTTGGCCGCGATACCGGGGGCGCTGTCGCTGCTGGTGTGCGGGCTGTTCGTGCTGCGCCTCGACCAGATCAAGGACCGGCTCGCCGCCGAGGAGCTGTCGGTCGGCTACGAGGTCGCCGTGATCATCGGCTGGTATCTGGCGGTGGCGATGTCGCTGCTGGTCATCGGGTTCAGCCTGGCCCGTCCCCTCACCCGCCGCCTCGCCTCCGTCCGCCCGCAGGAGGCCGTGCCCGCGTACGCCGCCGCCTTCCCCGCTCCGGACGCCGGCCACGATCCCGCACCCCCGGCGCACAGTGAGGCGCGGCCGGAGGCCCAGCCGCAGGCGCAGTGGCCGCAGGAGCAGTGGCCACAGGCTCAGCGGCCGCAGGAGCAACCCCAGAAGACCGGTGAGCAGGGGCAGTGGCCCGGCGCTCCGGGCGCCGGTCAGTCGTAGAAGCCGAGCCTGCGGAGCTGCTTGGGATCGCGCTGCCAGTCCTTGGCGACGCTGACGCGCAGGTCGAGGAAGACCTTCGTGCCCAGCAGCGCCTCGATCTGGGTACGGGCGCGGGTGCCCACGTCACGCAGCCGGGCGCCCTTGGTGCCGATGATGATCCCCTTCTGGCTGGGGCGCTCGACGAACAGGTGCGCGTACACGTCGATGAGGTCGTCGCGGCCCTCCCTGGGGGCCATCTCGTCCACCACCACGGCGATCGAGTGCGGCAGCTCGTCCCGGACGCCCTCCAGCGCGGCCTCCCTGATCAGTTCGGCGACCAGGATCTGCTCGGGCTCGTCGGTGAGGTCGCCCTCCGGGTAGAGGGGCGGTCCCTCGGGAAGGTGCCGGATCAGCAGGTCGCCGACCAGCTCGACCTGGAAGCCGCTCCGCGCCGAGCAGGGGACGATGTCGGCGTAGTCCCCCAGCCCGGACACCGCGGCGAGCTGCTCGGCGACCCGCTCCGGCGGGACCAGGTCGGTCTTGGTGACGATCGCCAGCACGGGTGTCTTCTTCACGTTGGCCAGCTCCCGGGCGATGAACCGGTCGCCGGGGCCGATGGGCTGGTCGGCGGGCACGCAGAAGCCGATCACGTCCACCTCGGTGAGGGTGGAGCGGACCAGGCTGTCCAGCCGCTCGCCCAGCAGGGTGCGGGGCTTGTGCAGGCCCGGCGTGTCCACCACGACGAGCTGGGCGTCCGGCCGGTGCACGATGCCGCGGATCGCCCTCCGGGTGGTCTGCGGGCGGCTGCTGGTGATCGCCACCTTGGTGCCGACCAGGGCGTTCATGAGGGTCGACTTGCCCACGTTGGGCCGCCCGAGGAAACAGGCGAACCCGGACCGGTACCCCCCGGCGGTCTTCTCTCCCGGCGTCGTCACAGCATCAATTGTCGCGTACCCGGCGGGACGGATCGTCCGGCGCGGGCATCTCAGGCCGCCGGAGTGCCCAGGGAACGCAGCGCGTCGCGGGCCAGGGCGGACCAGTGCGCGGAGCCGACCCGGTCCGCCACCCCGGCGGCGCGGCGGTAGTGGCCGGCGGCCTCGGCGGGACGTTCCAGGAACGCCGCCAGGTCGCCGAGGACGTGCGCGACCGGGCCGTAGGCGACACAGCCGGTCGCGGTCCCGGCGACGCGGTCGCGGTACTCCAGCAGGTCCTGGTACGTCCGTTCCGCCACGCGGCGGTCGGCGAGCGCGACGGCCCGGCGCCCGCGCAGGCTGAGGAGCAGGTCGTAGAAGTAGTCGTAGCGGACGCCCGCGGCGGCGTCCGCGACGACCCGCGCGGCCTCGCCGGGACGCCCGGCGCCGATCAGCGCGAGGCCGTAGATCTCGGCGGTGGCCCCGACGTGCCGCCAGCGTTCCCACATCCATCGGGCCTCGTCCACCAGTTCGCCCTCGCGGCCCTGCGCGAGCCGCCCGCAGAAGATCCCGAGCATGGCCATGCCGCGCTCGTTGTTCCAGACGGAGGTGTCCTCGAAGTGCGCCGCGACCGACCAGTAGGCCCGCTCCGCCTCGTCGAAGTCGCCGGTGAGGGCCCGGGTGAGCGGCTCGGACCAGCGGGCGATCTTGGCGAGCAGCGGCAGCCCGTACCGCTCGGCCAGCGCGATGCCCTCCCGCTGGTGCCGCCTGCCCGCCTCAAGGTCGAGCATGCCGATCGCGGCCTCCTGGAGTTGCAGGCGGGCCAGCACCTCGTACAGGCCCAGGCCGTGCTCGGTGGCGATGCCGAGCAGCTCGGTGGCGATGCCGTGCCGCTGGGTCAGCCCGCCGGCGCGGCGGTAGCTGTTGAGGAACCGGCCGTTGAGGGCGACCGCCAGCAGCTCGGGACGGCCGATCTCGCGCGCCAGCCGGACCGCCTCGGCGGACGCCTCGTCCCCGCGCTCGTCGCGCTCCCCCTCCAGCTCGATCGCCAGGCTGGTGAGCAGCCGGACCCGCGGCTCGCCCCCCGGCACCTCCGCCAGCGCCCGCTCGGCGATGTCGACCAGGTCCCAGTCGACCGTGCCGTACTCGCGGTTGGTCCACAGCGTCGGCACGTCGAAGCTGGTGATGACGCGGCTGATCAGCTCGATGTCGCCCAGCTCGCGGGCCGCGCGCAGGGCACGCCGCCTGCGCTCGCGCCCCTCGGCGACATCGCCCGCCAGCGCCTGCGAGCGGATCGCGGCCGACTCCAGCTCAAGCCGGTCACGCAGAGCCTCGCGGCCCTCGCCGCGCATCAGGTCGGCGGCGCGGATCCACAGGTCGGCGGCGACCCGGTGGGCGAAACGGGCCTCGGCGGCCTCGGCGGCCGGCCGCGCGTACCGGACGGCCCTGGCGGGGTCGGCGCGCGACTCCAGATGGTGGTGGGCGAGGGCGGCGACGTCGCCGGGACGGCGGCGTTCGAGCGCGTCCGCGACCCGCCCGTGCAGCCGGGTGCGCCGGGCGCGCGACAGGCCGGTGTACAGGGTGTCCCGGACGAGGGCATGCGCGAACCCGACCCGTCCAGGGCCCGGCTCGGTCAGCAACCCGGCGGCCAGACCCGCGTCGACCGCGTCCAGGACCGTGTCCTCGTCGCCCCCCGACACGTCGATGAGAACGTCGAGGTCGGCGTCGCGTCCCACGACCGCCGCGTGCCGCAGGACGTTCTGGACGGGCTCGGCCAGCCCGGCGATGCGGCGCCGCAGCACGTCGCCCACCCCGGCCGGGACGCGGCGGGCCGCGGCGGACACCCCCTCCGCCTCCAGCAGCCGTGCCGTCTCCCGGGTGAAGAACGGGTTCCCCCCGGTCCGCTCGGCGATCATCGCCAGCTCGGCGTCCCCGACCTCGACGGCGCAGGTGGCGCGGACCAGCGCGGCCACATCCTCGGCGGCCAGCCCGGTCAGCTCCAGCCGCAGCGGCTCCCGCCGGGCCAGCGCGGCGAGCGCGTCCGCCAGCCGCTCGGTCGCCTCCGGCGGCCGGAAGGTGCCCACCAACAGGACGGGACGGTCGCGCAGCCGGTCCGGAAGCGCCGTCAGCAGCGCGAGGGTCTCCTCGTCCGCCCAGTGCAGATCGTCCAGGACGAGCAGCAGCGGCGCGCCGCCCGCCGCGACCGTGGCCAGGTAGTCGCCGACGGCCAGATGGAGCCGGAACCTGCCGGTGGTCACGTCCGCGCCCTCGCCCGCCGGTGCGGTGTCGGTGAGCAGCGGGGCGAGCCGTCCCGCCAGGTCGCCGCCGGGCGGGACGGCGGCGGCCAGCCCGCGCAGCAGCTCGGCCCACGGCCAGGCGGCCGGGGCGCCGCCGGTCTCCGCGGCGCGGCCCCACGCGGCGGTCCAGCCCCGGTCCGCCAGCTCGCCCGCCAGGCGCTCGGCCAGGGCGGTCTTGCCCATGCCCGCGTCGCCGCCGATCAGGACGAGCCCGCACCGGCCCGCCGCCGCGTCCCGCGCCGCGTCGATCACCCGGTCCAGCTCGTCCCGCCGCCCGACGAACACCGTCCCAGGACGCGCCGGCCCGCGCCCGCGGGCGATCCGGAGGCGTGGCCGCGGCGCGCCGATGAGGCCCGGGTCCTGGGCGAGGATCCCGGCCTCCAGGCGGCGCAGCTCGGGCCCGGGATCCACCCCGAGCTCCTCGGCCAGCACCGTCCTCGCACCGCGCAGCGCGGCCAGCGCGTCGCCCTGGCGGCCCGTCCGGTAGAGGGCGAGGGCCAGCAGCCGCCAGGCTTCCTCGCGCAGCGGATTCGCCGCCGCGTGCGCCTCCAGGTCGGGCACGGCCTCCGCGGCGGCGCCCAGGCGCAGCATCGCCTCGGCGCGCCGCTCCGTCGCGATGCGCCGCCGCTCGTCCAGGCGGGACGCCTCGGTGACCGCCCACGGCAGGTCGGCGAACTCGGCGTACGCGGGTCCGCGCCACTCGTCCAGCGCCGCCTCCGCGCTTTCGCGGGCGCCCGCGGCGTCGTCCGCCGCCAGCCGCTCCGCCGACACGTCGACCAGCGACTCGAACCGCCAGGCGTCCACATCGTCGTCCACGAGCCGCAGCGCGTACCCCGGAGGCGCGGTGACCAGCACCCGCGCCGGCGTGCGCGGCGGCCGCCCCGGCTCCAGGGCGCGCCGCAGGTGCGACACGAACGACTGCAACCCCGCCGGGGCGCTGAGCGGCGCCTCCCCCGGCCACAGATCCTCGACCAGGCGGTCGGCCGGGACCATCGCGCCGCGCGCCGCCACAAGCCTGGCCAGCACCGAACGCTGACGGGGGCCGCCCAGATCGGCGAGGCCCCCGTCCACCCACACCTCGAAGGTGCCCAGTACCCGCACGCTCGCCATGTCCCGGCCAGCCTAAACCGGGACCCTCCCGAACCTTGGCCCACCCTTGGGACAGGAGGCGGGCGCGCACCGCGCCCCAGGTCAGGCCGGGCTCGGCTCGCGCTCCCTCTCCGGGGCCGCCGCGGGCTCGACACCGGCGCCGTGCGGTTCCAGGGTCGGCAGCAGCCGGTCGAGCGGGCGCGGCAGCCACCAGTTCGCCCGTCCCAGCAGGGCCATCGTGGCCGGGACGAGCACCAGCCGCACCACGGTGGCGTCCAGCGCGACCGCCACCGCCAGGCCCACGCCCATCTGCTTGACCACCAGCCCCGGATCCAGCGCGAACCCGAGGAACACCGCCACCATGATCAGCGCGGCGCTGGAGATCACCCGGCCGGTGACGGCCAGTCCCGTCGACACCGACGCCCGCGCGTTGCCCGTACGCAGCCACTCCTCACGCACCCGCGACAGCAGGAACACCTCGTAGTCCATCGACACGCCGAACAGCACCGCGAACATCAGCAGCAGGATGAAGCTGGACACCGGCACGCCGTGCGGCAACCCCAGCAGCTCCGCGCCCCACCCCCACTGGAAGATCGCCGTGAGCGCCCCGTACGCGGCGCCGATCGACAGCAGGTTCATCGCCGCCGCCTTCAACGGCGCCAGCAGCGAACGGAAGACGATCATCAGCATCACGAACGAGGTCGCCACCACGACCCCGATCACCGGCCACAGCCGCTCGTCCAGCACCCTGCTGAGATCCACGTACGCGGCGGTCAGCCCGGTGATCTCCGAGCCGGGCGGCAGCACGTCCGCGCGGACCCGGTCGACCAGGTCCACGACACGCTCGTCCTGCGGGCCATACGCGGGAGTGACCACCACCACCGCGGCGCTCCCGTCCGGCGACACCTGAGGCGGAGCGACCCCCACAACGCCCTCCGTCGCCGCCAGCCGCGCACGCAGACCGGCGATGTCGGGCGATTCGCGCAGGTCCACCGCCACCAGCAGCGGACCGTTCGCGCCCGGCCCGTACGCGTCGGCGACCAGATCGTACGCCTGCCGCGCGGTATTGGACTCCGGCTCGCTACTGGCGTCGCTGGGCCACGTGCGCATCCCCAGCGCCGGAGCCGCCAGCGTCAGCATCAGCGCCAGCGCGGCCAGCAGCCACGGCCACGGATGCCGCCCCACATGCTCCGCCCAGCGCCGCACCCGCGGCGACTCCGCCCGGATCGTGGCGCCCTCCGCCCGGTCACGCCTGCGCAGCACCCTGCGTCCCGCCAACCCCAGAACCGCGGGCAGCAACGTCACCGCACCGGCCACCGTCGCGGCCACCACGATCCCCGTCGCGAACCCCATCGTCATGAACACCGGAATCCGCGACAGCACCAGCCCGGACAGCGCCAGCAACACCGTGAACCCCGCGAACAGCACCGACAGCCCGGCCGTTGCATTGGCACGTCCCGCCGCCTCATGCACGGACAGCCCCTGCGCCAGCCCCTCCCGATGCCTCGTCAGGATGAACAGCGCGTAGTCGATACCGACACCCAGCCCCGTCATCACCGCCAGCGTCGGAGCCGTCGTCGCCACATTCGCGAACGCCGCCAGGATCGTGATCCCCAACACCCCGGCGCCGAGCCCCGCCAACGCCACCGCCAGCGGCAACCCCGCCGCCACCACCGAACCGAACGCCAGCAGCAGGATCACCAGCGCGGCGACCACCCCCACCACCTCGGCGACCCCGTCCGGCGCCGTCACGTTCTCCGGCACCTCCCCGCCGAACTCCACCTGGTTCCCGGCCCGTTCCAGACCGGCCGTGGCGCCCCGCAACCGCTCCAACGTCTCATCAGGCGCCAGATCGGTGACCAGCACGTCATACCGGACGGTGATCAGCGCGGTGGCCCCGTCCCGGCTCGGCACCGCCGGCTCCACCACACTCACATGCGGCAGCTTCGCAAGCTCCCGGCGCGCCCCCTCAAGCCCGGCCGGATCCACCCGGCCCTTACCGGCATGCACCACCACCCGCGCGTCCGCCCCCGACAACGCCGGGAACCGCTCGGTCAGCAGATCCGCCGCCCGCTGCGACCCCGTACCGGCCAGCGTGTAGTCATCCTGCAGCGACCCGCCGGCGACACCCGCCACACCGGCCACCGCCCCGATGACCAACACCCAGGCCACAACGAACCGCCAGGGCCGCAACGCCGCGGCCCGCCCCAGGCGGTAAAGCAATCGAGACATCGATTCCCCCAAAAGAAGCCACCCTTGACGCCCCCACCCTGATCGCTCCCACTTGTCACCAACTTGCGGAGAACTTGCAGAAGCGCACCATCGTGAGGGCTGTGACATATGTGGGGGGCGACCCCCACACCCCCCGATGCGGGCCCCGACACCCCTCGGGGCCTCGCCCCTGCTTGTCTTTGGGTTGCGGCTCGGTCGGCGCTGCTGGGAGGGCTTTAGGCTGGGGCCGTGAGCGAGATGAACCCCGAGGACACCAAGATCATCACCTTGGCCCGCTCGACCCGTGCCCGCGCCGGTGCCGCCGAGGGAGCCGCGGTACGGGACGAGACCGGCCGCACCTACGCCGCCGCCACCGTGGATTTGCCCTCACTCAAGCTATCCGCCCTCCAGGTGGCGGTCGCCATGGCCGTGTCCAGCGGCGCCGACGACCTGGAGGCCGCCGCGGTCGTCTCCACCGCCGACACCGTTCGCCCGGAGGACATCTCCGCCGTCCGCGACCTGGGCCCCAAGGCCCCCATCCTGCTGGCCGCCCAGGACGGAACCCTCAAGAAGACCCTCTGAGCCGATCCCACAGGAGACAAGGGGGCGTAGCCCCTACTACCCGGGTCAGCGGTCACCGCCGCGAGCTCCCGGGCGAGCGGCGGGGTCCGCTGACCCCGCACCGGGGGGTGTGGGGGGTCTCTCCCCCACAGTGACCAGCACAGTTCCGATGCGGTTGCGGCGGCCGGCGATGCTTTCGGCTCGTAGGGTCAATCCCGCGACCGTCGCGGTGGAGCCTTCGATCGGGACGCGGCCCAGGGCGTAGGCGAGGAGGCCGCCGACCGTTTCGACCTCTTCCACGTCGATGTCGACGTCGAACAGTTCGGCGAGGTCCTCGACGGGGAGGCGGGCCGTGACCCTGGCGGTGGTCCTGGCCTCGTCGAGCCATTCGACCCTGGGGGCCTCGACGTCGTATTCGTCGGCGATCTCGCCCACGATCTCCTCGAGGATGTCCTCGATGGTGACGAGGCCGGCGGTGCCCCCGTACTCGTCGATCACGATGGCGAGGTGGATCTGCCGGGCCTGCATCTCGCGGAGCAGTTCGTCGATGGGTTTGCTGTCGGGGACGTAGGTGGCGGGGCGCATCACGGATTCGACGGTCTCCACGGATTCGCCTTCGCGGTTCTCGTCGCTGCGCCGGACGATGTCCTTCAGGTACGCGATGCCGACGACGTCGTCCTCGTTCTCGCCGACGACGGGGATCCGGGAGAAGCCGCTGCGCAGGGCGAGTTTCAGCGCCTGCCGCAGGGTCTTGCCGCGTTCGATGAACACGATGTCGGTGCGCGGCACCATCACTTCGCGGACGAGCGTGTCGCCGAGCTCGAACACCGAGTGGATCATTTCCCGCTCGTCGGGTTCGATCAGGCTGCGCTGTTCGGCGAGGTCGACGAGGTCGCGCAGTTCCGCCTCGGACGCGAAGGGGCCTTCGCGGAATCCCTTGCCGGGGGTGAGGGCGTTGCCGAGGAGGATCAGCAGGCGCGGCAGCGGCCCGAACACGCGGGTGACCGGGTGGATCACGGCGGCGCCGGCGAGCGCCACCCGGTCGGCGTGCTGGAGGCCGAGGGTGCGCGGGGCCACCCCGACGACGACATAGCTGACCACGATCATGATCGCGGCGGCGGTGACGTAGGCGCGCCAGGTCTCGTCCAGCAGGGAGATGCACAGGTCCGCGACGATCACTGTGGCGATCAGCTCGCAGCTGATCCGCAGCAGCAGCACCATGTTGAGGTAGCGGGCCGGGTCGGCGACCACCTCGGCGAGCCGCTGCGCGCCGCGCCGTTCGGCGCGGACCAGCTCGTCGACCCGTACCCGCGACACGCGTGTCAGCGCCGCCTCGATCCCGGCCAGCAGCCCCGCCGTGATCACCAGCCCGACGGCCAGTGCGGGCAGCCAGCCCTGTGCCGAGCTCATCCCGTTCCCCCGGCGGGCGGGGACGCCGCCGGGCGCCCTTCGCTCATCGTCGCCCGCGTTTCTCCCGCCAGGAGCTCAGCAGGTCGTCCTGCAACCCGAACATCTCCTTGTGCTCCTCGGGTTCGGCGTGGTCGTAGCCCAGCAGGTGCAGGATGCCGTGCGTGCACAGCAGCTCCAGCTCCTCGTCGCGGCCGTGCCCGGCGGCGGCCGCCTGGCGTTCGGCCACCGGAGGGCACAGCACCACGTCGCCGAGCAGGGCGGGGTCGGGTTCGCCGTCCTCGTCGGCGCCGCCGGACATGTGGCCGGGCCGCAGCTCGTCCATGGGGAACGCCAGGACGTCGGTGGGGCCGGGCTCGCCCATCCACTTCTCGTGCAGTTCGCTCATCGCGGCCTCGTCGACCAGCAGCAGCGACAGCTCGGCCAGCGGGTGGACGCGCATGCCGTCCAGGACGTGCCGGGCGAGGTCGGCCAGCGCCTTCTCGTCGATCGGCGCGCCGGACTCGTTCAGCACCTCGATGCTCACCGGCGCCGCCCTTCGCCGTCGGTCATCTACCGCCCCCGCTTGCGGGACGAGCCGCCCCTCGCGCCACCCTGCTTGATCGCGGGCACCCGCTGGGCGTCGTAGCGGTTGTAGGCGTCCACGATGTCGGTCACCAGCCGGTGCCGGACGACGTCGTGGCTGCTGAGGCGGCAGAAGTGGATGTCCTCCACGCCGTCGAGGATGTCCTGGACGACGCGCAGCCCGCTCTGCTGCCCGCCGGGCAGGTCGACCTGGGTGACGTCGCCGGTCACCACCACCTTGGAGCCGAATCCCAGCCGGGTCAGGAACATCTTCATCTGTTCCGGCGAGGTGTTCTGTGCCTCGTCCAGGATGATGAACGAGTCGTTCAAGGTGTTGTGGGTGAGGAGGAAGTCCTCGGTGACGTAGAGGGAGTCGGCCGCCGCCACCTGGATGCACACGGCCTCGGCCCGGCCTTCGGGCTCGATGCCGTGAACGAAGCGCGTCGGCCGCCCGCCGCCCGCGGCACGGTAGTCGTCCAGCTTCCGCTGAAGCCGGAACGGCTCGATGTGCTCGGGCAACCGGATGACGAGGACATGGGCATCCCCGCGACGAGGCACGGACCGCCCGGACGCGGTGCCTGCCCGCTGGTGGACGATGCCGCCCAGGGACCTCACGAGGAAGGTGACGTCGTCTCGCAGCCGGGGGGAGACGGTCGTGTACTGGACCTTCCGGGTCCGCCCGCCCCGCCGGCCGGGACGGCCATTCGCGTCGAGCAGTCCTTGCAGGACCGCGAGCCGTACCTCCGCGGTGTTGTGCAGGTACGGCTCCGGGACGAACGTCTCCTCCGGCGCGAGTCCCTGGAGGCCGAGCCCGGCCATGACCGTCTCGACCGGGCGCTCGAGCACCATGGTCCGCCGCCCGTGAGCCGCCCGCTCCGGCCCGATGCCCGAGACGGCGTCCGGAGCCGGGCGTCCGGGCCGGCCGGACTCCGGAACGCTCCCCTCGCCGAGCGACGACCCCAGCGCGTACGGGTCCATCGGCACGTCCCGGGGCGGGAAGGCGACCGGGCCGCTCAGCAGCGGCAGCTCGTACCGGTGGTGGTGGCCCGCCCGGAGGTCGCCGATCATGTCCTTGGTCGTCAGCACGCGATGCGGCTTGCCGCGGCGGCGGTCGTCGCGGGTGCGCACCGCCCAGAGGTGGTCACCGGAGGCGAGGACCGAGGCCCCGTCCTGCGTCCCGACCCGGTAGATGTCCTTCTCGCCCTGCGGGTAGACGCCGATGACCGGGGTCGGCTCCCCGTTCGAGCCGATGACGAGGTCGCCGACCCGCAGGTCGCCGATGGGGCGGAATCCGTCGGGCGTGAGCACCTTGGTGAAGACCGGCTGGCTTCGTCCCCTCATGTAGGCCAGGGGCGCGACCTCGATCGTTCCCGCGGCCATCAGCTTGGGGATGGAGTCGGGATCGACCATGTCGTGCAGCGCGTCGTAGAGGGGCCGCAGGTACGGGTCGATCTTCTCGTAGAGCGTGCCGGGCAGGAAGCCGAGCCGCTCGCCCGCCTCGACCGCCGGGCGGGTGAGGATGATCCGGTTGACCTGCTTGTCCTGGAGGGCGCGGACGGCCTTGGCCATCGCCAGGTAGGTCTTGCCGGTGCCGGCCGGGCCGATGCCGAACACGATGGTGTGCTTGTCGATCGCGTCGACGTACCGCTTCTGGTTGAGCGTCTTGGGCCGGATCGTGCGCCCGCGGCTGGACAGCACGTCCAGGGTGAGCACCTCGGCCGGGCGCTCCTCGGTCTGGTTGCGCAGCATCGCCAGGCTGCGCTCCACGGCGTCCGGGGTGAGCTGGGTGCCGCTCTTGAGCAGATCGATCAGCTCGGAGAACAGCCGCGACACCAGCTCGGTCTCGGATTCGGCGCCGGTCACGGTGATCTCGTTGCCGCGGACGTGGATGTCGCTGTGGAACGCGCGCTCGATGACGTGCAGAAGTTCGTCCCGGGAGCCCAGCAGGCTCACCATCGAGTGGTCGTCCGGCACCACGATCTTGATCTGGGAGCGCGCGCCGGCCTGGCCGGGGCGTCCCGCGTGAGTTGATTCGACCATCAGCCGGGCCTTGCGGCCTCTGTGACCTGCCTTCTCTCGCTGTCGGTGTGTCCCGCGTCTGACCCTTCCAATGGTACTGGCCGCCTCCGGCGGAACGCCGCCGTATTTTCGCTCGCCGTGCCCCGTCCGCGACCGGCGAAACGGCGGCGCGCGTGTGGACGAGGACGGGCGGAGGTGCGGGGGGGATCAGCCGGGCGGCCAGTTCAGGCCGCGGCCGCCCAGGACGTGGGCGTGCACGTGGAACACCGTCTGGCCGGCCTGCGCGCCGGTGTTGAAGACGATGCGGTAGCCGGTGTCGGCCACTCCCTCGTCCACGGCCACCTGGCGGGCCTCCCGGAGCAGCTCGGCCAGCAACTCGGGGTCGGCGTCGGCCAGGTCGCCCACCGTCGCGTGGTGCTCGCGGGGGATGACCAGGACATGGGTCGGCGCCTGCGGGTTGATGTCGCGGAACGCGACCGTCCCCGCGGACTCGCGGACGATCTTGGCGGGCACGTCCGCTGAAACGATCTTGCAGAACAGGCAGTCGGTCATCGCTCTCCTCCCGCGACGTGCTGTCCGGAGATCCTAGCGGGGCGGCCCCCGCGCGACCTGCCGTGACCGGCGGGACGCGCCGTGAGCATCGTGCACAAAGGTGGCCGTGAGCATCGTGCACAAAGGTGATCGAGCCGTGTCCGGTTCCGACCCTGCCAGGGGCCCCGCTCGATTAGGGTGGTCAGCCCAGGCGTACCCCCGGCTCGTCGGCACAGCGCGCTCTCGCACGACCGGTCGGTCCGTCTTTCCAGCGGCCCGCCGGGACGACCGCCCGGAGCGAGCGGCCGGGGTGCGGTGAAGGCGGCGGACAGGTGACCCAGGAAGAGACAGCACGGCCTGCCCTTTCGTACGGGGCGTTCACGTGACCGAGGCAAGACAGCAGATGCCGTTTCGTAAACCCGACGACGAGGGCGCGCGTCCCATTGACGTGACCGAGACCCTCGTGGCCAGGGGCACGGCTGGGGCTGTTGCCGTGGCCTGGGACGCCGACCAGGCCGTGACCGCTCTGTACAGTGCCAACTACCGGTCGCTGGTACGGCTGGCGGCCATGCTGGTACGTGACTCGGGGACGGCCGAGGAGGTCGTGCAGGACGCGTTCGTCGCCATGCACGGCGGGTGGCGGCGGCTGCGCGACCCCGACAAGGCCCTGTCGTACCTGCGCCAGTCCGTGGTCAACCGGTCGCGCTCGGTGCTGCGGCATCGCGCCGTCGTGGAGAAGTACGCTCCGAAGGGGCTGCCGGACGCGCCGAGCGCGGAGGCCGGGGCCATCGGAGAGCTGGAGCGCTCCGCCGTGGTGGAGGCGCTGCACCGGCTTCCCACCCGCCAGCGCGAGGCGCTCGTGCTGCGCTACTACGCCGATCTGTCCGAAGCCGAGATCGCCAAGACGATGGGCATCTCCCGCGGCGCCGTCAAGAGCCACACGGCCCGCGGCATGGCCGCGCTACGCAATATCCTGGAGCAGTTCTCATGACCACCGACCCCCACGACGAGCACGGCGACATCCTCCGCCGCGCCCTGCACGCGGAGGCGGACAAGGTCATCCCGGGGGCGGACGGCCTGGAGAAGATCCGCGCCCGCATCGAGGAGCGCAGCAGGCCCAGGTTCGGCTGGGACTGGTTCACCGTCAACGCGGCGCGCCCCATCGTGGCCGTGGCGGTCGCCGTGGTCGTCACCTGCGTCGGCGTCACCGCCCCGCAGGCCATCGAGTTCATCCAGTCCACCGCGAACCACGGTCCCTCCGGCGATGACGGTGGCGGCAGCGCCCACGGCAGCGACGCCACGCGGGGCCTGCCACCCGACGTCCGGCCGACCGGCCCCACGCGGCCGAGCGGCGAGGGGGATCCGAGCACGGCGGGGTCGCCGTCGCCCGCGGCCTCGCCCGGGACCGAGGCCTGCGGCGCGCAGCCCCCGGCCACCGCCGCGTCGCCGTCACCGAGCGGCGCGCCCGAGGCGGGCGCCTCGGGGCAGGCCGCTCCCCCGTCCCAGCCGTGCCCGGCGACGACCCCTCCGCCGACGCCGCCGACCAGCACGTCCCCGGACCCCGGCGTCCCGACGGATCCGGATCCCGACCAGCCGACGGATCCGCCCACGACCGAGGCCCCGGCCGGTGGGGGCCAGTCGGCGGAGCAGCCCGCCGGTCAGTAGCCCGGCTCGCCCATGGCGGGGGGCGCTTACCAGCGGCCCGTGGCGGCCTGGAGGACGGAGAGGGCGGCCACGCCCGCCGTCGAGGTGCGCAGGACGGTCGGTCCCAGCCGGACGGCGCTCGCTCCCGCGGCGGTCAGGGCGGCCAGTTCGTCGTCGGTGATGCCGCCCTCGGGCCCGATCACCACGCAGATCTCCCCTGTGGAGGGCGGCGCGACGGCGCTCAGCGGGTCCTTCGCCCCCTCGTGCAGGACCAGACCGGCGCCCCCCGCCGCGACGGCCGCCGCGACCCGCCGTACGACCTCGGGGGTGGACGCCAGGCCGGGCACCTCGGGGAGCCGGCTCCGGCGGGCCTGCTTGGCGGCCTCGCGGGCGGCGCCGCGCCAGCGTCCCAGCGCCTTGTCGCGGCGTTCCGGACGCCACTGGGTGACGCAGCGCGCGGCGGCCCACGGCACGATCTCGTCCACCCCGGCCTCGGTCATGGTCTCCACGGCCAGCTCGCCGCGGTCGCCCTTGGGCAGTGCCTGGACGGCGACCAGCCTGGGCTCGGGCACCGGATCCGTGCGCCGGACGATCACCTCCACGGTGAGCGCGGCACGGTCGGCCGCGACGACGACGCACTCGGCCACCAGCCCGGCCCCGTCGGTGAGGTCGACGCGCTCACCGGGACGCAGCCGCTTCACCGTCGCCGCATGACGCCCCTCGGGGCCGTCCAGAACGACCCGGTCGCGTCCCAGGTCGGCCTCCCCGGCGAGGAACACCGGCGGGCTCATCCCACTCCCCCCGTCCGCGGGACCGGGCCGCTTGCAGGGCGCGGTCCTCCGGGCGCCGTCGTTCAGGCGCCGCCGTCCCGGCCCTCGCGGTAGGCGGCCCTGACATCCCTTCAGTGCTGGTTGAACACGTCCCTCAGGCGGGAGAAGACGTTGCGCTGGCCGGGCGCGAACTTGCCGGGCGGGCGTTCCTCGCCGCGCAGCTTGGCCAGGCGGCGCAGCAGCTCCTCCTGCTCGTCGTCGAGCCTGGACGGGGTCTCGACGTTCACATGGATCAGCAGGTCGCCGCGGCCGCTCTCGTTCAGGTGCCGGACGCCGCGGCCGTACAGGGTGATCACCTGGCCGGACTGGGTGCCGGGCTTGATGTCGACCTCCTCGGCGCCGTCCAGCGTCTCGATGGTCACGTTGGTGCCCAGCGCGGCGGCCGTCATCGGGATCTCCACCGTGCAGTGCAGGTCGTCGCCCTCCCGCTCGAAGATCGGGTGCGGCCGTTCCACGATCTCCAGGAACAGGTCGCCGGGCGGGCCGCCGCCGGGGCCGACCTCGCCCTCGCCCGCGAGCTGGATGTGGATGCCGTTCTCCACCCCCGCCGGGATCTTGACCTTGACGGTACGGCGGGTACGGACCCGGCCGTCGCCCGAGCACTCCTGGCACGGGGTGCGGATCACGCTGCCGAAGCCGCCGCACTGCGGGCACGGCCGGGCCGTCATGACCTGGCCGAGGAAGGAGCGCTGCACCTGCTGCACCTCGCCGCGGCCGTGGCAGGTGTCGCAGGTCTCCGGGTGGGTGCCGGGCGCACAGCCCGAACCGCCGCAGGTGGCGCAGATCACCGCGGTGTCGATGGACAGCTCGCGGGTCGTGCCGAACGCGGTCTCGCCGAGGTCGAGCTCGACCCGCAGCGTGGCGTTGCGGCCGCGGCGGGCGCGGCTGCGCGGGCCGCGCGAGGCGGTGGTACCGAAGAACGCGTCCATGATGTCGCTGAACGGGAAGCCCGCGGCGCCGAAGCCGCCGCCGGGGCCGCCGCCGGCGCCGCCCGACGCGAACGGGTCGGCGCCCAGGTCGTACATCTCGCGCTTCTTCGGGTCGGAGAGCACCTCGTAAGCCTGGGTGATCTCCTTGAACCGCTCCTGGGTCTCCGGGTCCGGGTTCACGTCCGGATGGAGCTCCCTGGCCAGCCGCCGATAGGCCTTCTTGACCTCGTCGGGGCTGGCGTCGCGGCGGACGCCCAGGGTCGCGTAGTAGTCGTTGGCCACTTACGACCCCGCCAGGATCTGTCCGACGTAGCGTGCCACTGCCCGTACCGCTCCCATCGTGCCGGGGTAGTCCATCCGTGTCGGCCCGAGCACTCCCAGCCGGGCCAGGGTCTTGTCGCCGACCCCGTAATCGGCGACGACCACCGAGGTCGAGCGAAGCCCCTCGTCGGGGTTCTCGGTGCCGATCCGCACCGTCACTGTAGAGGAGTCACCGGCCTCGCCCAGCAGCCTCATCAGCACCACCTGCTCCTCCAGCGCCTCCAGCACCTCCCGCAGGCTCTGTGAGAAGTCCACCGCGGCCAGGTTGGCGGCGCCGGCGAAGACGATCTTCTCATCGTTCTTCTCCACCAGGGTCTCCAGCAACACCGACAGCACCGCGGCCATGATCGGCCGGTCCTCCGGCTGCACCCGGTCCGGCAGGTCGGCGACGGCGGCGGGAACCTCCCCGAGCCCGCATCCGTCGAGGCACGTATTGAGCAACGCGCGAAGGTGGGCGATCGATTCCTCGGAGAGCTGGGCCGGGGTTTCGATCACCCGCTGCTCCACCCGCCCGGTGTTGGTGATCAGAACGAGCAGCAGCCGGTGCGCGGCGACCGGGACCAGTTCCACGTGCCGCACCGACGAGCGGGTGAGCGACGGGTACTGCACCACCGCCACCTGCCTGGTGAGCTGGGCGAGCAGCCGTACCGTCCGACTCACCACGTCGTCGAGGTCGTAGGCGCCGCTGAGGAACGTCTCGATCGCGCGGCGCTCCGCGCTCGACAGCGGCTTGATCGTCGACAGCCGGTCGACGAAGAGCCGGTACCCCTTGTCGGTGGGGACGCGGCCCGCGCTGGTATGCGGCTGGTGGATGTACCCCTGCTCCTCCAGGACGGCCATGTCGTTGCGGATGGTCGCCGGGGACACCCCGAGATTGTGCCGGTCGGCCAGGGCCTTGGAGCCGACCGGCTCGTTGGTGGAGACGTAGTCCTCGACAATGGCGCGGAGGACGGCGAGCTTCCTGTCGTCGAGCACTTGGCGGTCACCCCCCTGCCCCATTCCCGAGCCGTTCACGACTCGCTGGCACTCCGTTCTTCCGAGTGCCAAGTGTACGGCCCGCAGAGCCGTAATCGGAGTCCTCCCTGGGCGTCTTCCCCGCGGGGGTTCATGGAACCACGGAGCGGCCATTCACGGACACGGAGAGGCACCCGCCGGCGGAACCGCGGAGGGGGTGCCCGGCCCGCCCAGTAGAGTGCCGGACCGTGCGCAGCAAGGATTACGGCGACGACGTCCTGGCGGGGGACTGGAGGCGCCCCCGTAAGGGGACGATCCCCGAGATCGCCGCCGAGAACGGGCTCGTGGCGGAGGACCCGGACAGCGGCTTCTGCGGTGCGGTGGTCGGCTGTGACAAGTCCGGCGTGACCCTGGAAGACCGCTTCGGCAAGCGGCGGGTGTTCCCGCTGGCCAAGGCCGGGTTCCTGATCGACGGCAGGCCCGTGACGCTCGTCCGCCCGTCCGGTGGCGCCCCTGGCGGCGGCGCGTCCGGGCAGGGGGTGCGCCGGTCCGCCTCCGGGTCCATCGCGGTGCCGGGCCTGCGCGCACGGGTGGCCAAGAAGAGCCGCATCTACGTGGAGGGCGTCCACGACGCGGAGCTGGTCGAGAAGATCTGGGGCCATGACCTGCGCGTGGAGGGCGTCGTCGTGGAGTATCTGGAGGGCGTCGACGACCTTCCCGCCATCGTGGAAGGGTTCGGCCCTGGACCGGGACGTCGTCTAGGGGTGCTCGTCGACCATCTGGTGGAGGGCTCCAAGGAGAGCCGGATCGCCGCCCAGGTGTCCTCGCCTCACGTGCTCGTCACCGGCCATCCCTTCATCGACATCTGGGAGGCCGTCAAGCCTTCGGCGCTCGGAATCGCCGCCTGGCCGAGCGTCCCGCGCGGCGTACCGTGGAAGGAAGGGGTGCTCGCCGCATTGGGTTGGGGGGACGATGTGCGGGCCGGCTGGAAACGGATCCTCGGAGCCGTCTCGTCCTATACCGATCTGGAGCCCGCCCTTCTGGGCAGGGTCGAGGAACTTATCGATTTCGTCACCGTTCCGGAACAACTTTAGGTACCCGCTGCTGCGTCTAACCCTTGGCACGCTTAACCACGAAGCCATTGTCAGCTCCCCACGAACCGCCGTCGCCGCCAGCGAACAGGAGCACGCGATGTCGTACGGGCCCCCGGAGCAGCCTGGATATGGAGAGCCCCAGCCGGGCTACGGACAGCAGCAACCACCCCCGGGATACGGGCAGGACCCGTACGGCCAGGGCTACGGCCAGGCGCCCGGTTATGGGCAGGCCCCTGGGTACGGGCAGCCGGGCTATGGCCCCGCCTACGGCGGCCAGATGCAGCCTTACGGCCAGCCCGGGTACGGGACGACCTCGGACGAGCGCACCTGGGCACTGCTGGGGCACCTGGGGCAGTTCCTGATCGGGATCTTCGCCCCGCTGATCGTCTACCTGGTCAAGAAGGACGAGTCGGCGTTCCTACGCCATCACGGGGCGCAGGGCCTCAACCTGGGCATCACCCAGCTGATCTACCTCGTGATCAACCTGGTGCTGAGCGTGGTCACCTTCGGCCTCTGGCTGATCCCGACCTTCGTGGTGGGCATCATGCAGCTGGTGTTCCTGATCATGGCCGCGGTCGCCGGGAACCGGGGGGAGTGGTACCGCTTCCCGACCTTCATGGCCTGGCCCATGATCAAGTAGCCGCCGGGGCGCGGGTACGGGCGCTCAGGTGAGGTCGCGGACGACGGCGTCGGCGAGCAGGCGACCGCGCAGGGTCAGCACGGCGCGGCCCTTCGTCTCGAAGGGCCCGGGGTCGATGAGCCCGTCGCCGATCGCCCGCCGCACCGCCGCCTCGTCCAGCAGGTCGGCGGGGCAGCCGTCCGCCAGCCGCAACTCCAGCATGATGCGCTCGATGCGCCGGTCCTGGTCGTCCAGGACCTCGCGTGCGTGCGCGGGGGTGACCTTCTCGGCGAGGCGGGACGCGTAGGCGGCGGGATGCTTGACGTTCCACCAGCGCGTGCCCCCCACGTGGCTGTGGGCGCCGGGGCCGACGCCCCACCAGTCGGCGCCCGTCCAGTACAGGAGGTTGTGCCGGCATGAGGCTCCGGGGGACGAGGCCCAGTTGGATATCTCGTACCAGTGCAGGCCGTGGGCGCTGAGCAGTTCGTCGGCCATGAGGTAGCGGTCGGCCATCGCGTCGTCGTCGGGCGGGGTCAGTTCCCCTCTGCGTACCCGCGCGGCCAGGCGGGTGCCCTCTTCGACGATGAGCGCGTAGGCCGACACGTGATCGGGATTGGCCGCCAGAGCCGCCTCCAGGGACGCCCTCCAGTCGTCATCGCTCTCCCCTGGCGTGCCGTAGATCAGGTCCAGGTTGATGTGGTCGAAGCCCGCAGCGCGCGTCCACTCCACGACCTGGGGAACGCGGCCGGGGGTGTGGGTGCGGTCCAAGACGGCCAGGACGTGCTCGCGTGCGCTCTGCATCCCGTACGAGACCCGTGTGAACCCGCGCTCCCGCAGGCGGGCCAGGTACGGCTCGTCCACCGACTCGGGATTGGCCTCAGTGGTGATCTCCGCACTGGGCGCCAGCCCGAATTCGGCGTCGATGGCGTCCAGAATGCGCCCGAGGTCGTCCGGAGGCAGCAGCGTGGGGGTGCCCCCGCCCACGAAGACCGTCTCCACAGGGAGGTCCGTCGCGCCGAGGACACGCCTGGCCAGCCGCACTTCCTCTATGGCGGTGTCGGCGTACGAGTCGCGACTCGCGCCAGGCCCCAGCTCCGTGGCGGTGTAGGTGTTGAAGTCGCAGTAGCCACACCGCGTCACGCAGAACGGGACGTGCACGTAGAACGCGAACGGCCGCTCCCCCAAGCCCTCCAAAGCGCTCCGGGGCAGCGCACCATCAGCGGGTACGGGGTCGCCGTCGGGCAGTGTGGCGGGCATCCTCCAAGTCTGCCGCGCCCTTCCCCATGGTCGCGCCGAGCCGGTCCCACCCGTGCGGGGCCCGGTTCCGCCGCGTGTGTGGATAGGGTCGTCCGAATGGCTCATCACGAGACGCCGCCCGCGTACGGGAGGGTGCCCACGCGAGTCCTGCTGTGCGGCGACGCGAACGGCTGGCACTACACCGTTATGGACCAGCACGGGACCGTCATGGACGAGCACGGGCACGGACAGCGCGTCCCCTTGCGGGCATCGGGCGTCCTGTGGGAGAGCCCAAGCCGGCACGACCGCGATCCTGAGCCCCCGTGGTGGCGCCGGCACCTGGACGAGACGGCGCAGGCACTCCGCGACCACGTCGGGCAGGCGGTCACCGACCGGACCTTCGCCGACCTCGGAGCGGAAGCCGAGATCGCGTGGTTCGCCGTCGAGGAGCCGACCTCGTGGGAGGGGCTCATCACCCTCGTCGAACCCGACCCCGCCCGTTTCCCCGGTCGTGTGCCGCCGTTCGTCGTGACCCTGCAACCGGGACGCGGGGCTCTGCTGCCCGACGCGCATCTGCTGTTCTCCACCCTCGCCACGGATGCCTGGACGGTGCTCGCCGCCGTGTCCGAACGCTGCCGCACGCCGCCTCCACGGGCGTCCTTCCTGTGCGGCTGGGAGGACCACCGCAGCGTGCGCATCGGGCGGGGCGGCCTCGGGGTCTCCACCATGCGCGCGGACGACGGCACCGAGCGGATCGGGGAGATCCACGTGTTCCGCGGCACGGGCTGGGGCGGCAACCCCGGGCTGAGGCTGCGGCTGGACGGGATCGATCTGCTGGACGAGCCCGCCCGGGACGTCGCCGAGCTTCTGCGCGGCCTCGGCCACGAGGTCGTCCCGTACGGCAGGAACGGCATCAAGATCACCGAGCTGGGGTGATCCTGCACGCCCCCGGCCCGGGTTTCGTCACGCAGACGGCCGAGACGGCCCCTGAGACAAGCGGAGAGCGCTTCACAGACGCCACCCTGGCCCTTCCCCCCACCCTCGGCCCCTGGCGCCGCCACGGCTGATCTGCGGCCCAGCGGGCCGTCCCGGGACCGCGCCACAAACCGGCCGGAACCAGCGAACTCCATCGGCGTCCAAGTAGTCGTAAACTGCGCCGCAAGCGATGCGCTTGAGGCGAACCCCACAAGCGGACTCCGAGAGGAAACGCACCATGGCCTACGGGCCTCCCCCGTCGCCAGGTCACGGCCCAGGCTGGCAGCAGCCCGCCTGGCAGCAGCCCGCGCCGAGCCACTACGGGCCCACAAGCGGCGAAGACACCACCTGGGCGCTGATGGCGTACATCGGCCAGTTCTTGGTGGGCGCCATCGCACCGGTGGTCGTGTTCTTCGGGAAGGGCCGCTCGCCCTTCGTCCGCCGCCACGCCGCCCAGGGCCTCAACATGGGCGTGGCCGCCATCGCGGTCTGGCTGGTGGGCGGCCTGCTCTCCCTGGTCGTCCCCGAGCTCATCTGGGTGCCCCTGGGCTTCACCGCCGCCGTCATGTTCTACCTGGTCTACGCGGGCCGGGCGGCCAACCGCGGCGAGTTCAGAAGGGTGCCCAAGTTCGTGGCCTGGCCCCTCCTCAAAGCCCGCTGAGCCTCAAAGCCCGCTGAGCCTCAAGGCCCGCTGAGCCTCAAGGCCCGCTGAACCGGGCCGAGGGCCGGCTCACTTCGACGTGGGACTCAGCTCACTTTGACGTGGGACTTCGAGGCTCGCGCGTCATGACCGGTCGCCGCCTCCGCGTCCTGCCCGGCATCCCGCTCGGCGCGTTCCGCGGTGTCCGCGGGGCGGGTGGCGCGGAGGGCGCGGCGCGCCGGGTCCGGTCCGGGCAGGACGGTCATGGTGCCCGGCTCCCCCGGCTCCTGGTCGAGGCGGACGACGCGTCCCGGGTACGCGCGGGAGGCGATCTCGATGTCGCGTTCGTCCCAGGCGCCGTAGAAGACCGGGCAGCCGTCCCAGAGCTCGACCTTCTCCGCGCCGGTCGGCCAGCGCCGGCCGAAGGCGTCGATCAGGATCGGCTCCTCGCTGTGCGGAAGGTCCGGCCCCAGCTCCTGGACGCGGGACGGGTCGGATGCGTGGTCGGGCACGGAGATCGTCCTCCTGGGCGCGGGTAGGGGCCGCCTGGGCAGCCGGGCGAAGACCTGGTCGGCCTCGAGCTCGATCGGGAACGGGCGGGCCAGCGTGGCCGTCCGGCCCCGCGGCAGCCGCGCGCGCTCGGTGTAGCGGCCGGCGTCGCCGAGCTCGTACACCCTGATCTCCGACAGGTCGCCCCGGCTGTCCACCACCCAGTACGCGGGGACGCCGTACCGCTCGTACAGGGCCTTCTTGGCGCCGAGGTCGGCGGCGCGGGAGACCGCGGAGGTCACCTCCACGACCAGCAGCGGCGGCCCGTCCACCGAGGCGCGCGGATCGCCGGGGCGGCCCGGGTGGCGCCTCGTGTCGCGGTGGCACACCACGAGGTCGCAGCGGAGCCAGGTGTCATCGCCGAGCCGGACCCCGGTGGAGGTCGCCGACCACTGCTCCGCGGTCTCGGCCAGCCCGACCGGCACCACCAGCCCGGAGACCAGAACCTGATGCAGCAACGAATGACTCACGACGCCCAGTGTCCTCCCGCGGACGCTGCGTCACCGTGACTTTACCGATTCGAGAACAACGCCCGCGAGGCGGCCCGTTCCCGCTGAGGTGCGGGGACTTGGGACGGCTGTTACCGCTTGCCCTTGTCGGCGGAGGATTCGCCGGTCGACAGGGCCGCGACGAACGCCTCCTGCGGCACGTCCACCCGCCCGATCGTCTTCATCCGCTTCTTGCCTTCCTTTTGCCTCTCCAGCAGTTTGCGCTTGCGGGAGATGTCGCCGCCGTAGCACTTGGCCAGGACGTCCTTGCGGATGGCGCGGATGTTCTCGCGGGCGATGATGCGCGCGCCGATCGCGGCCTGGATCGGCACCTCGAACTGCTGCCGCGGGATGAGCTCCTTGAGCTTGGCCGTCATCATCAGCCCGTACTCGCGCGACTTGTCGCGGTGCACGATCTGGCTGAACGCGTCCACCGACTCGCCCTGCAGCAGGATGTCCACCTTGACCAGGTCGGACTCCTGCTCGCCGCTCGGCTCGTAGTCGAGCGAGGCATAGCCGCGGGTCCGCGACTTCAGCTGGTCGAAGAAATCGAAGATGATCTCCGCCAGCGGCAGCGTGTAGCGGATCTCCACCCGGTCGGCCGACAGGTAGTCCATGCCGAGCAGCACCCCGCGCCGCCCCTGGCACAGCTCCATGATCGCGCCGATGTGCTCGCTCGGGGACAGCAGCGTGGCCTTCACCACCGGCTCGAACACCGCCGCGATCTTGCCCTCAGGAAACTCGCTGGGGTTGGTGACGGTGTGCTCGGTGCCGTCCTCCATCACCACCCGGTAGATCACGTTCGGCGCGGTGGAGATCAGCGACAGGTTCGACTCGCGCTCCAGCCGTTCCCGGACGATCTCCATGTGCAGCAGCCCGAGGAAGCCGCAGCGGAACCCGAAGCCCAGCGCCGCCGAGGTCTCCGGCTCGTAGACGAGCGCGGCGTCGTTGAGCCGCAGCTTGTCCAGGGCGTCCCGCAGCTCGGGGTACTGGTCGCCGTCCACCGGATACAGCCCCGAGTACACCATCGGCTTGGGGTCCTGGTAGCCGCCCAGCGGCTCCTGCGCGGGCCTGGACGCGCTGGTCACGGTGTCGCCGACGCGCGCCTGCCGCACGTCCTTCACGCCCGTGATCAGGTACCCGACCTCGCCGACGCCCAGCCCGTCCACCGGCTTGGGCTCAGGCGAGATCACGCCGACCTCCAGCGTGTCGTGCGCGGTGCCGGTCGACATCATCAGGCTCTTCTCGCGCCGGGACAGGTGCCCGTCCACGATCCGGACGTAGGTCACCACGCCTCGGTAGGTGTCGTACACCGAGTCGAAGATCAGCGCCCGTGCCGGGCCCGAGGGGTCGCCGACCGGGGCCGGCACCGTCTCGACGATCCGGTTGAGCAGCTCCGGCACGCCCTCGCCGGTCTTGCCCGACACCCGCAGCACGTCGGACGGCTCACAGCCGATGACCCCGGCGAGCTCCTCGGCGTACCGGTCCGGCTGCGCGGCGGGCAGGTCGATCTTGTTGAGCACGGGGATCAGGTGCAGGTCCGCCTCGATCGCCAGGTAGAGGTTGGCCAGCGTCTGCGCCTCGATGCCCTGCGCCGCGTCCACCAGCAGCACCGCGCCCTCGCACGCCGCCAGCGACCGGGACACCTCGTAGGAGAAGTCCACGTGCCCCGGGGTGTCGATCAGGTTGAGGACGTGGTCGGTGCCGTCCGGGCCCGTCCAGGGCAGCCGCACGGCCTGGCTCTTGATCGTGATGCCGCGCTCGCGCTCGATGTCCATCCGGTCGAGGTACTGCGCGCGCATCTGGCGTTCCTCGACCACCCCGGTCAGCTGCAGCATCCGGTCGGCGAGCGTCGACTTGCCATGGTCGATGTGCGCGATGATGCAGAAGTTCCTGATGATCGCGGGATCGGTCGTGTTCGGCTCAGTCGGAGGCACCGGGGTCCGTTCGCAAACTCGCTGGTGGGCAGTTGTCTACTGGCATGGACTGCCGTCTCCATGGTCCCATGCCCGGCCGGATGCTCTGTACTTGGCGGTTCTGTCCTCCGTCGTCGAGTGCAAGTCGGGTGCAGCCGAGTGCGCCCGTGCGACCGGGTTTGGGGCCGGGGCCGGTGATTGGTAGGCTGTGCGACTGCGTGTGGCGTACCGTCGTGCCTCGGGGCACCGTCGCCCCGTCTACCACCGAACGTTATGGGCCTGCCGCCCGCTGCGCGGCAGGCGAGGATCGCGAACCAAGGCTGAGGCACTACGACGTGGCTAACATCAAGTCCCAGATCAAGCGCAACAAGCAGAACGAGAAGGCCCGGCTGCGCAACAAGGCCGTCAAGTCCGAGCTGAAGACGGCGATCCGCAAGTTCCGCGAGGCCGCCGAGGCCGGCGAGGTCGACAAGGCGATCGAGCTGCAGCGCGCCGCGGCCCGCAAGCTGGACAAGGCCGCCAGCAAGGGCGTCATCCACAAGAACCAGGCCGCCAACCGCAAGTCGGCCATCGCCAAGCGCGCGGCCGCTCTGCAGAGCACCAAGTAAGCCCGCGCTCAGGTAAACGCGACCGAAGACAACGGCCGGGCCTCCTTCGTCACGGCCCGGCCGTTTCCCGTTGCCCGGAACCCGCCACGGCGTGCATCGCGGGCACATCAGTACTCTCCCCGGCGACCGCCCCGGTACCGTGACTTTTCATGAACGAGCGCCGCATGGTGAAGGTCTCCAAGTACCTCGCCAGGCATCTGCGGCACCAGCCCGAGCGGATCGGCCTGACCCTCGACCCGGCCGGCTGGGTCGAGGTCGATGAACTACTGAAGGCGGCCGCGGCGCACGGCTTCCCCATCACCCGCGACGAGCTCGACCAGGTCGTGGCGGCCAACGACAAGAAGCGCTACGCGTACGACGAATCGGGCAAGCGGATCCGCGCCAGCCAGGGCCACTCCATCCCGGTCGACCTCGGCCTGCCGGTGACTCCTTCGCCCGAGGTCCTCTACCACGGCACCGTCGGCCGCTTTCTGCCCATGATCTGGCGGGAGGGCCTGAAGCCGATGACCCGGCACGCCGTCCACCTGTCCCCCGACCGCGAGACCGCCACCAGGGTCGGGACGCGCCGCGGCAAGCCGGTCATCCTCGCCGTCGACGCGGCGGGCATGGCCGCCGCCGGCCACGAGTTCCGCGTCAGCGCCAACGGGGTCTGGCTCGTGGACGCGGTCCCCCCAAGCTTCCTCACCATCACGTGATCTTCGAGGGACGAACCGGTATGCGCTTCGTGACCACCATCGACATCGACGCCGCCGCCGACAAGGTCTGGTCCGTCCTCGTCGACGTCGGGCGCTGGCCGGAGATGACGCCGTCCGTCACCCGTGTCGAACGGCTGGACGACGACTTCGGCGACGGCTCCCGGACCCGTCTCCACCAGCCCAGGCTCCGCCCCGCCATCTGGACGGTCACCGAGTTCGACCCGGGACGCTCCTTCGTCTGGGAGTCACGCGCACCCGGTGTGGTGACGACGGCCGGTCACCACCTGACCCCCGGCGACGGCAAGGTCACCGTCCGCCTCACCCTCGACCAGCGGGGCCCGGCCGCTCCGCTGATCGGCCTCCTGTACGGCCGCCTGACCCGCCGCTACATGACCCAGGAGGCGGAGGGCCTGAAACGCCTCTCCGAGTCCTGACCCCGCTCAGCGCACCTGACGGGCCGCCACGACCTCCGCGACCGCCTTCTCCAAGGCGTAGGCGGCATCGGCCGCGCCGCCCTTGACCTGCTCGTCCGCCTCCGCCACAGCGGTCAGGGCCCGCGCCACGCCCTCCCCGGACCAGCCCCGAAGCTGCCGTTGCACACGGTCGATCTTCCAGGACGGCATACCGAGCTCCTTGGCCAGGGCCGCGCCCCTCGCCCCGCGCGGGGCCGCCCCCACCTTCGCCAGGCTCCGCACGCCCTGCGCCAGCGCGCTCACGATGAGCACGGGCGCGACCCCCGTGGCGAGGGCCCACCGCAACTGCTCCAGCGCGTCCGCGAGCTGCCCTTCGATCGCCTTGTCGGCCACGGTGAAGCCGCTCACCTCCGCGCGTCCCCGGTAGTACCGGGCGACCGCCGCGTCGTCGATCCGGCCTCCCGTGTCTGCCACGAGCTGGCTGCACGCACCGGCCAGTTCGCGCAGGTCGTTGCCCACCGCGTCGAGCAGCACGCGCGCGCCGTCCGGCGAGATCCTGCCGCCCGCCCGCCGGACCTCGTTCCGGACGAAGTCGATCCGCTCCCCCACCTTCGTGACCTTGGGGCAGGCCACCTTCCGCGCCCCGGCCTTGGCCAGCCCGTCCACGAGCGCCTTCCCCTTGGCACCGCCGTGGTGGACGGCTACCAGCGCCACGTCATCGGCCGGGTCCTTCGCGTACGCCAGCACCTCGGCCGTCAGGTCCTTCCCGAGATCCTGAACCGACCGCAGCACCAGCACCTTCCCACCGCCGAACAGCGAGGGCGAGGTCAGCTCCGCCAGCCTCCCCGGCTCCAGTCCCCCCGGAACCAGATCGATCACCTCGGTCTCCGGGTCGTCCGCCCGCGCCGAGGCCACCACCTCCCCGATGGCCCGCTCCACGAGCAGCTCTTCGTCCCCCACGATCAGCGTGATCCCGTCCCCAGCCACCCCAGCAGCATGCCACGCCCGCACCCCCCATGCCGCACCGCCCTCTCACCGAGCGCATCCGCCATCCAGAGATGCCCGACAGGACTGTGTCCGGCGACATCGTCATTGGCGGAAGATATGCGATCATCAGCGCATGTACCGCCGCAGGCTGACCTTCCGCATCGGGTTCCTCCGCTTTATGGGACCTCTGGTCGCTCTGGGAATCGGTGCCGCGCTGGTCATCGTCTGGGCCTATGTCATCGCCTACGACATAGGCCACGGATTGAACTGGGTTCTCTTCCTGGTGCTGTTCTTTCCGGTCGCCGGGCTGTGCGGGCTTTTGTTCTTCTGGTCGAGCTGGCCTTGGGCCGGAATGGTGGCGGCGGCGCTGCTCTTCCTGAGCGTGTGGCCCGCGCAGTCCGCCATCCAGAACGCGGCTCTCGACCTGCACGGGCAGTCCGGAGTCTGCCAGGTACTGGACGTCTTCAAGCGCACCTACCAGGAATACGTGAGCGACGGCGACAGTGGTGGCCACTGGGAAACCCGCACCGTGTACCGGCATTCCCTGCGCTGCCCCGAAGGAGGGCCGAGCCAGCTGTCCCGGGGACGCGCTCTCGCGTACAAAGGCGAGACACTCGAGGTGGTGTGGGATCGCAAGGGCCGAGTCGCCCCCCTCGCCACCTCGGAACGGCGCACCGCGTGGTCGGCATGGAAACTCTTCCTCGCCATGCAGGCCATCGCCCTCCTCGCCCTGTGGGTCGAGGCATGCGTCGATCTGTTCCGCTATCCCCGGCGCTCCTCATGGGACATGGGAACGAACTTCATGGGACTAGCCGAAGCCCCGATCCCCCTACTCCGCAACCGAAAAAGCTTATGGAGGTGATAGCCGAATCTCTCCTGCCGCAGAGGCCACATCCGGCCCTCGACACCGGTTCTTAACGATCAGGCGCGTTTCACCGTTCATGTGCGATCGCTGAGGGCGCCCGATACCCCGCGGAACTGCTCGAGCGGCGTGTGCGCGTGGTGGCCGCGCGGGGGGCAAGAACCACCACTACTGGGCGAATGTCCAGATCGCCATCGACGCCGACACCCGCCTGGTGGCCGCGACCGGCGATCCACCGCCGGGTAACCGCAGCGACTGCCAGGCCCACCGGACTCGGGCATCGACCAGGCCCTGGCCGGAGGGCACGTCATGGCCGATGGCGCCTACCAGGGCAACCCCGGCGTGATCACCCGTACCGCAGGCCCCGCGGCGGCGAGTGCCTGTGGCGCCCCAGACCTCGCCCATCCCGCCTTCGCCGAGTGAAAGGCGCCCAGTTCGTCATGGCCCGCGATGGTGGTCACCGGCTCACATCCGTTCGAGGGTCCCGTTCGCGCACAGTGCGTCGAAATGCTCTGCGGCTCGTTCGGGTGCGGGACCACCGCGCACCAGCAGCCCTGCCTCGATGTTGTTCTCCACGCCCGGCTGAGTGAGGTCGGCGCTGGACACCAGCAGTTCCCGGCGGTCCGCCACCACGATCCTGGCGTGCATCACCCCCCGCCGGTCGGGACGCCGCGTCATCGGCCAATGCCACAGCTCGAAGCCCAGTTCGCGAAAGGCGGCGGGTTCCTCACCGGAAGGCACGCTCCCCGCTCCCTGGTACGTCTCGACGGCGATGTGGACACGTACCCCGCGTTCGACGGCCGCGACAAGCGCCGCCCGCAACGGCGGGTACAGCCCTGCCGAGTACGTCATCAGGAGCAGTTCACGACCTGCCCGCTCGACGACACCGGTGAGCGCCTGAGCGGTCGAGCGCACGGGCACCGCTTGGCTGGTGGGCCCGCTCCACACCGACTCGACGTGGACCGTGGACCCCTGCTGTTCGAGCGCCGTCGCGGCGCCGTTCAGGTACGCGGCCACGGCGACCAACGGAAGGTCGTCCTCGTGGAACGCGGCATCGCGGATGGCGTCGACTTCGGCGCGGAAGTCCTGCTCGAGATCCCCGTAGCTGACGTAAGCCCCGCCCTCGAAGCGTTGGGCGAGCCTCCGCAGCCGCGCCGGTCCCAGTACTGCGGAGGGCGCGGCGGCGGCCCGCTCGAACCGCTCAAGTGGGGTGCTCACGGCACCTCCGGGCACAGCGCCGGGTCCGCGTCGCCGATGGGGACGACGAACCGCCGGTCGGGAACTTGTCGCCTCGCTCGCACGTGGTCTCCTCTTTTCTCGTGGACGACTACAGGTGGAAGATAAACCGAATCTACGACTCTTCTCACGAGTATCCAAAAACTGCGAAGAGTCGCGAATTTAATCTTCCATGTCGACCCCACTAGGGGCCGTCGACATGGGCCGAGACATCACATCCGCGCCTCACATTTCCGAAATGTTCAAACCGTTCTCCCATTCTGGACGATTCACCGCTGATCGCCGCAGAGCTCCTGTCGAACGCCACCACAGCGACGCCTGACCAGGGGATCATTTTCTAGCTTGTCGGGACGTCTACGGATTCGTGATCGCCATCTGGGATTTCAGCCCTTGTATGCCTGAAACCTGTCAGCCGTCGAAATCACCCTCGAAGACCTCGACCTCTCCGAGGAGAACTTCGACGACTACGGCGACCGGGGTCCCGACCTCATCCGCTACCCCAGACGCTCATCCTGGGACATGGGAACAAACTTCATGGAAGTAGCCGAAGCTCCGATCCCCCTACTCCACAACCAAAAAGGCTTATGGAGGTGATAGCCGAAATCTCTCCTACCGCTGGCCACATCCGGCCCTCGACACCGGCTCTTAACGATCAGGCGCGTTTCACCGTTCATGTGCGAGCGCTGAAAACGCCCAACACCCCGCGGCACTGCTCGAGCGCCTTGAACGCCAGCGTGTCTGAAGGCTGTCCCGTAACACCGACCGTGGTGGCCGCGCGGGAGGCAAGAACCACCACACTGGGCAAATGTGGAGATCGCCATCGACGCCGGTACCCGCATGGTGGCCGCGACCGGCGATCCACCGCCGGGTAACGCAGCGACCGCCCGGCCCACAGGGATTCGGGCATCAACCAGGCCCCGGCCGGAGGGCACGTCATGGCCGATGGCGCCTACGGGGGCGACCCCGGCGTGATCACCCCGTACCGCAAGCCCCGCGGCGGCGAGTGCCGGTGGCGCCCAGACCTCGCCCATCCCGTCTTTGCCGAGTGAAAGGCGTTCAGTGCCCAACGGCCCGCGATGGGGGTCACCGGCTCACATCCGTTCGAGGGTCCCGTCCGCGCACAGCGCATCGAAATGCTCGGCGGCCCGTTCGGGTGCGGAGCCACCGCGCACCAGCAGGCCTGCCTCGATGTTGTTCTCCACGCCTGACTGCGTCAGGTTGGCGCTGGACACCAGCAGCTCCCGGCGGTCCGCCACCGCGATCTTGGCATGCATCCGGCCCTGCTGGTCGGGACGCCGCGTCACCGGCCAGTGCCACAGCTCCACGCGCAACCCGCGGAAGGCGGCGGCGGGCTCCTCACCGGAGATCGCGCTTCCCGCTCCCTGAAGGGTTTCGACGACGACGCGGACGCGTACCCCGCGTTCGACGGCCGCGCCGAGCGCCGCCCGCAACGGCGGGTAGGGCCTGGCCGAGTACGTCATCAGCAGCAGTTCACGACCGGCACGCTCGACGACACCGGTGAGCACCTGGGCGGTCGAGCGCACGGGCACCGCGTGGCTGGTGGGCCCGCTCCAGACGGACTCGACGTGCACCGCGGACTCCTGGTGCGCGAGCGCCGCCGCCGCGCCGCGCAGGTATGCGGCCACGGCCACCCCTGGAAGGTCGTCCTCGGCGAACGCGGCCTCGCGGATGGCCTCGACTTCGGCAGGGAACTCTTGCTCGAGATCCCCGTAACTGACGTAGACCCCGCGTGCGAATCGATCGGCGAGCGTCCGCAATCGTGCCGGTCCCAGCCGGGCGGCGTGCGCGGCGGCGGCGGTCTCGAACCGCTCCAGCGGGGTGGTCACGGCACCTCCGGGTAGAGCGCCAGGTCCGGGTCGCCGATGGGGACGACGAACCGCCGGTCGAGGAACTTGTTGCCGCGTTCGCAGGTGGTCTCCGAGACGAACAGGCAGATGTGGCAGGCCGCGCCGTGCAGGAAGTCGGCGGGCGCCTGCGGGAGCCGGTCCGCGCACAACGGGTCGGACGAGCAGTGCCGGGCGTCGGCCAGCGCCCGCCGGGTGAGCCGGACGAGTTGGTCCGGTTCGGCCAGCGAGACCAGCCCGCCGAGAGTGCCCTCGGCGTCGGGGACGGCCGTGTAAATCAGGATCCCGCCGCGGTGCGGATCGTCATCGGTGGAGGAGTAGATCCGTTCGGACAGGCTGGCCGAGCTGTAGCCGCATTCCAGTGAGATCGTGCGGATCAGCAGGTGGGACAGGGTGTGGAGGGCGATGAAGCGGGCCCCCGGCCAGTGCGCCATGGGGTCGAAGTCCGACATCGTGGCGATGCGGTCGGAGTAGCGGTTCTTCCGGTGACGCGCGTACGCCTCCTGATGCAGCCGTAGCGCCTCCGAATCGGCAACCCTTTTCTCCCAGGCGATCAGCAGGTCCTCGGGCGGCCGCAGGAAGATCCCTTCTCCGCGTACCTCGCTGGCCGGCACCCAGGTCGGCCGGTCGCGGGCGAGCTGGACGATGCGGACCAGCTCGGGGTCCTCGGGGTCGGGGGCGTCCAGCCGGGTGAAGCCGATCAGCGCACGTACCTCGCGCAGCCGCTCCGCCTGCACCACGTCGCCGTAGATTCCGGTGAGGGGTTCGGGCACGCCATCGATGTCGCGCCGGAGGGCGAAATCCAGGTCGGGGTCGGGTAGCCGCTGGGCGGAGAACACTTCCCACTCGGGGGTGCGCAGGTCGATGTGCCCGCTCGGCCGTTCGCCGCCGCCCGCTCCGGCCAGCTTGTCCTTGCGCCGTTCGACCGCCTCGGCGATCTCCTCGTCGCTCCACTGGTCGAGCTCCCGGAAGGCGGGCGCGTTCTCGCGTGCCCACGGATACATCGCCGGCGGGAGCGACTCGATGATCCCCCAGTGCTGCTCGATCTTGGCGTCCAGGGCGCTGGCCCCGGACCGCGGGACGGCCAGCGCCGAGAGCGTCTTGGCGAACCACTGATTCGACGCGCCGACCACCAGCAGTTTCGGCGCTCTGTCGCAGCCCTGCGGGTCGAAGACGGCCAGATGCGGGTGGCGTCCGCGACAGCGCGGCAGGTTCTCCTCGCCGCGCCTGCCCTGCGCCTGGCGGATGTTGCGGTGCTCACCGCAATTGACGCACTTGATGTTGACGTTGGCGCCGAGGTTGCCGCCGTGGTCCTCCATGCGCAGCCGAGGGTGGGTCGCCTTCGTACAGGCCTCACCGCGGTGCACGAAGTGGCTGTAGGGGAACTCGTCAAGGTGCCCGTTCGTGCAGGTCAGGACGAAGCGCGCGGCCACCGCCAGCGGCTTGTTGCGCTTGCACCTGTCGTGGAAGAACCGGGCCTCGTGCGGCTTGCGGGGCTTGGAGTTCTCGAACTTGAAGATCCCCGAGTCGAGCGCGCCCAGCTCGTTGCAGGCCGTGCAGCGGAACCAGCTCGGGAACGGCACGACGGGCACGCCGACCCTGGACGCCGGGCCGGTGGCGTCCTGGTCGAGCCCCTCCATCCATGGAGCGGGCATGAGCTTCTGCACGCTCTTGCCCACGCTGCGCTGGACCTCCTCCAGCAGGCGCGGCTCGGCGATCGGCATGGCGTCGGGCAGGCCCCGGTGGCTCCAGTCGTCCAGCCCCTTGATCAGGACCGAGAAGTTGGGCAGGTCGACCAGCGCCGCCACGCCGCTGGTGAACATCAGGTGGCTGGGCCGGACGCTGCCGACGCGGCGGCGGAAGGGTGCGGTCTCGGCCATGGGTCAGGCTCCCTTCGCCTCGGTCGTGCCGTCGTTCCCGGCTTCGTTCGTATCGTCGAAGGCGGACTGGCCGAGCTCGTCGCCCGCCGGTTCCTCCTCCTCCGGGTCGGCGGGCGGGCCGAACGACCACTCCGGCTCGTGATGCGGCGGGGCGAAGATCTGGTCCCCGCCCGGGAACAGCAGGTTGATCTCGTTCTCGGTCTCCCGCATGGACATCCCGGTGGTCATGGTCTCCCACCGGCCGTCCCCGGCATGCTTGAGCAGCCCGACGACCCGCTGCCGGTTCCAGGTGCCGTCCTCGTAACCAAGCCGGGCGGTGCCCGCGGACCTGCGCTCCTGCCACTTGTCCAGGACGACCTTGAGCCGTTCCTCCAGATAGCTGCGGCCGCGCTCGTGGGCGACGGCCTCGGCCCGCGCCAGCATCCGCTCGGTGATCTTCTGGACGTGGGCGCCGCCCAGGTCGACGGTGTAGGCGTCCGGATTGCGCGAGTACTCCTCCTCGGCGTGCCGGACGGCGGCGACCAGCGTGCCCGCCGTGCCCCGGTCCAGCGACCTGCGGGTGAACGGGGTGACCGACAGCGCCTCGACCTGCCGGTAGAAGGTGGCGTGGTAGTGCTCGAAGTCCTCGTAGTGGGCGAGGTCGCGTGGCCGGGACCAGTTGTAGAGGGTCACGACCAGGCCCGGCCGTCCGGCGTCACGACCGACACGAGAGGACGCCTGAATGTACTCGGCGGTGTTCTTCGGCTGGCCCACCACCATCATCAGCCCGAACCGGGGCACGTCCACACCGACCTGGAGCATCGAGGTCGCCAGCACCGCGTCCACGGGCTGTAGCCCGGCACGCGCCCGGTCGCTGAACCGCTGCGCGATCGGATGCGCGGGGACGACCTTGTCGCCGGACCTGGCCTTCCTGCGTTCCTTGATGAACCTGGCCATCTCCGCCGGTGCGTCGTAGCGCCGCCGGGAGGTGTCCAGCTCGGGGTCGAAGCCGTGGTCCAGCCGTTTCAGCACATCGCTGATGTCACCGGAGGAGATCCTGGACGTCAGCTCCTGGATGACGAGCATGCCGCTGCGGGTGACGATCCGGTCGGACATGCCGCGTGCCCTGCCGTGCCTGCGGACACGGGTCGTGACGTCGTCGTCGAGATAGCGGCGCATCCCCGCGAGCTCACGGGTGGCGTTGAAGTAGCCGACCAGCGTCATGTACGGATCGGCGGCCTCCCCATAGGAGTCGAAGAGGGTCTGCCCGGCCAGCAGCAGGATCTCGGCCACCCGTATCTCCGCTGACTTGATCCGCACACCGTGCGCGCAGACGCCCAGGTAGCGACGACCCGGAGTGGCCGGGGTGACCGGCTCCTGCCGGGAGAAGAACGTGTCGGCGACATCGGTGACCTGCGGCGGGAACACCGCGAGCCCGCGGCCGAAGACGCCGAGGACCTGCTGGCGGGCCCGCTTGGTGGTGGCGGTGGACGCGACGATCTTCGGGCCGGTGAGCCCGTCCCGGTACGGCCAGGTGGACAGCTCTTCGACGGCCGTCTCGAACAGGCCCACCGTGGTGCCCAGCGCGCCGGAGATGAGGTGCAGCTCGTCCTGGATGATCAGGTCCGGGGGGCGCAGCCGGACGACGGGATACGCCGTCACCGCCGGAAGCACGCCCTTCTTGTTGTGGCGGGTCGCGCACCCGGTCCGCTCGTCCAGGTCGTCGTGGCGGAAGCCGTGCCGGTCGCAACGGCTGCGGGCGCGGCCGAACAGGATGCCCGCGTACCCCTTCCAGGGGAGCTGGGCCAGCTTGTCGACGGTGGCGATGACCAGGCTGGGCGCGTACCTGTAGATCTCCTCGTCCACGGTGAGGATGGGCAGGCCCTCGTTCCGGGCGACCCGCCGGGAGAAGCGGCAGGCGTCCTGGCCCTCGCCGCGCGGGCAGTAGAGCAGGATGCGGCGCCGGTCCTCGTCGATGTGCAGGTCGAATTCGGCGCGCAACGGCTCCCCGCACCAGGGGCAGGCCAGGGTCTGCAGGACGTTGGCCCGGTCGCCGCGGCCGGCGTCGTGCGCCTCGATGACCTGGTTCTTGGCTTCCGTGAACCAGTTGGGCGACACCTTCGCGCCCACCCACAGGCCGATCCGGAACGGCTCGTCCCCCCAAAGGTCGGGGTCGTCCTGACGCAGTACCTCGGCCGCGCAGACGAGCGCGGCGGCGCGCTGGAACTGCTGGGCGGTGAGCAGCCGCAGCGTGTACCGCATGAGCACGGCCACACCCGCGAGTCCGTCCCGTGCGTTCTCTCCCGTTCCGAGGGTGCCCTGCAACCGGCGGATCGCGAACGTGTACGCGGTCAGGCCCAGGTACGCCTCGGTCTTGCCTCCTCCGGTCGGGAAAAACAACAGGTCGACGAGCGCGGTGTGGTCGGCGGCGCGCTCGGGGTGGCCCGGGTCGGTGAGGGACGGCATGTTCAGCAGGACGAACGCGAGCTGGAACGGCCGCCAGCTCGCGGCCGCCGCTCCCCTGGCGTCCACCTGCGCCATGGCCTCCTCGTAACTTTTGCCGTCCTGTCGAAGCGGCGCGAGCGCGGTACGGCGGCGTTGCAGGGCCATCGCCTCGTTGGTGAAGTGGAACGCCTTCAACGCGTCCGCGTGGAAGGGAGCAGACGGGTCGGTGAGCAGCCTGACCCCGGCGGCGATGCGCTCGGCCGCCCGCCTCGCCTCGCGGACGGCTTTGGACGCGACCGGCTGGAGCGGCCCCGGCAAGGAAGGGATCTCCGCCTCTCGCTCGGCCAGCCAGGCGCGGTAGCCATCGACGAGCGGTTGCAACCCTTCCTTGAGGCGTTCAGGGGAGGCGGCGGCAAGGACGTCCATCGAAAGCTCGACGTGTTCCAACGGCGTGCCCGGCCCGGTCGGGGCGACGGTGGCCGGGACGTTGTGGATGGGAAGCCATGTGGTGGTGAGCCGGTGCGCGACCCGCTCCCCGTCCGCGACGTCGGCGTGCACGGCCACGTTCCGGCCCGCGGCGTAACGGCGCTCGTTGCGGTAGAGCAGCCGAAGATGCAGTTCCTCCTCGTCGTCGCCGACGGCGGCCAGATCGTCGACGGGGTCGTCCACCGGCAGGAACACCGCTTTCGCCCCGTCGAGCGCCGTCACGACCAGCTCCGGCTGGAACAGCCAGGCGGTGTCCTTGCTGCTCACCGGTTCCTGCTGCTGATTGACCAGCGCGACCTCCACGACGCGCCGCCCGGACCGCGTCCGGACGTTCACCGCGAGCAGGACACCGGGCGCGTCCACGGGCTCCCCCGTCAACGGGAGCCTGTACGACCCCTCGGCGTCCAGCCGCACCTCGACGTCCTTGCTGATCGGCTCGCGTTTCCAGACCCGCACTTTCCTGCCGGTCTCGGTTTCCTCCTCGTGCTGCCTGTACTGGCCCCAGGACACGCGCACCGACACGGCGTCCACATGCTCGGGTACGCAGAAGGACAGCCCCATAGAGGACGCCCACATCCGTCCCAGCGCCTGCGGGCTCATGACATCCGGCAGCTCCGCCTCGGAGGCGTCCCCGCCGACGCCGCTCTCGGTGTCGGGCACCTCCCCCGCCGCCTGGATCACCGACTCCGGATCGTGCTTGGGCCCGAGCATGCCGACGAGGTACCGCTCGCGAGGCCCCATCGCCTTCGGCGCGAAAACCTCCTCGGGCCCGTCCCAGGGGCCGAGCAGGTCGCGCCGGATGAACTCCTCCAGCTCCTCACGCACCTGGAAGGACGTCGCAGCGGCGAACGTCTGCGGCACATCCAGCGGCGCCGGCCGGGGTACGGAGTTCGCCGTCACGCCCAAAGCAAGCTGCTCGCCATCAAGATCCGGGAACAGCCCATCGGCACTCTCGGACACAGGTGCGCCTCCCCGTACGTCATGTTGGCTGCGTATCGAGTACACGACCATAGACGTCTGACAGAACGGACCCCGAGACCACAAGCGGCAACGGCACTCCAGGCTATGGGCGCCCCTTCCTCTTCTTGTCGTGCAGTCCGGCCGCCACCTCGGCCGCGTATCGCTCATGGTTCAGCTCAAGCAGCCGGTCGACCAGCTCCCGCTGGACAGCCGGACCCACCGTGTAGCGCGTCTCCCGCCCGACGCGATGGTGCCCGTGGTCGAGCTGGGGGATCAGATCATCCCACTGATAGGCCCGGCACACGGCCTCGTCGATCCTCCTGTGGATATCCCGCAACTCCACGACGCCCCAGTCGGTGCAGTTCGGATCATGCACCATGTTGTACGTCTTGGTCAGCCCAGCTTGGCGGGCCAGCATGAACCCTCGCCGAAACTCATCCAGCCGTTGTCCGAGCTCCCGCATCTCCGGTGTCATCGCCGGCAACGGCAACGTCTCAAAGACGTCTGAAGGCGTGTAGCGGAGGTCGGCCTTCATAGAGGAGGCTCGTGAGAGTGCCCACCAGTAATGGTGCGCACTGCTGAGCAGAGCCAGCTTCGACCTGTCCTCTGTTGGGAACACGGCCAGCATGTGGGAGAATACTTGACCAGTCGGGACCGTTACAGGCATGACGGTTTTACTCACGAGCGCTATCACTATGACCTCGTCCAGCCCCGTGAGCGCTAGGAGTAATTCGGGACGCCGAGCCTCAAATTGCCACCAAACATCCCGAGCTCGCTGACTATATGATACTAGCGACCGTTCGGGCTTTACCAATCGCGTCACTTGATCATAGCACCTACCATAGCCCTTTGCCCGACCCTCCGACCAATCATGAAAGTTGATTACCCAACGACTAGCAGAGCAGTCAGGCCTAGCATTTACATCCTGTCCAATTAGGTAGGGCTGCAGGACATCGCCGTTTCGAGCATCCTCAGCTATAAGTTCTTTAGCTTCCGAAGGCGTAAGAGTAAACCCCCGCCCCCAAATCTTTGTTCCATGAATACACATACCAAAATTAGTAGCGAGCCGATAGGGATTGCCACTTACGCGAGACAGCCCATCCAGGGACGGCGTGATACCAGGAACCACGATACGACCGAGCTGGAAAATAGAATTTTTCCCCAAGGTAGCCCGGCTGATCCAGACTGCACAGAACTCCAAGACAGCACTTCGCGACGGCCATGGCTCACTCTTGATAGCTCGACGAATGACCGCATCGTCGGAAACGATCTGGTCCAGTCCAACACGGCGACTATCACCTTGCGCAAGAGTGTTTGTTGCAAGGATACCCGTCTGGCCAGAGTCACCCAGCAGCGCCACAATACGTAGCAAGAAATAGGCGACCAGGTCAGCAGTACCGCGCGTACCTCGGACGCCACGACCAATATATTTCACCAAGTAGTCACGATAAGCCTGGCCAACAGCGGGCCCAAGTTTGGTACCCCCCAGGAAAGGTGGGTTACCGAAGATCGCATCGAAGCCACCCTTATGGAAGACTTCCGGGAAGGCGAGAGGCCAGTGAACAAGTCGGCGAAGAGAAAGAGACTCTTCATGGGGAAGGTCAGTGCGAACCCAGCGAGCGAGCTTCTCTCGGGCGGACGATCCACCATCCGACATCCATTGGGCAGCCGCTTGCACGGCATGGCCGGAGGCTCGGTCCAGGCCGGTCCTGCCTTGCTTGGCGTAGTGCAAGGCCGCGCCAACGGTAAGGTTTGCAAGGAAGCGGGCAGCCTCGGTTTCCTGCTCGATCTCGGCGAGTCTTTTGCGCTTAGCTTCCAGTTTCGCGAGGTCGGTCCCGTCGACGCGTGACAGGTCCCGGCGCATAGCCGCGATGGTTGGAAGCATGCCACGCAGGCGGTGGACCAAATCACGGATGGGTGCGGAGAGGTCGAAGAGGGCTCGCTCGTCGCTGTGCAGTTGACGGCCGCGTTCGGCGTCCATGTGCATGACTTCGAGCTGGTCGAGGGACGTGATGCCGAGAAGCGAGTCTCCGCAGATAAGGCGGTCGTCGAGAAACGCGAAGGGGCGGTTCGGGTCCATGGAGATCAGCCAGAGCGACAGCTTGGCCATCTCCACGGCCATATCGTTGATGTCCACCCCGTAGAGGCAGTTCTCAATGATGTGGCGACGGGCGTTGATGACGACCGGGTCCAGGTCAGCGTCGGTCTGCGGATCGATGGATTCGGCACGGTGGCCGGTGGCGCGTTCGTCGCCCTCGACAAGCCATGCGTTGACCAGGTGGTTGGCGAGATAGCGGCATGCGGCCACCAGGAACGCTCCTGAGCCCATGGCTATGTCGGCGACCTTCAGCGACAGGATTTCAGCGGACGATCTCGGCTTCCATTCGTTCCTGTCGGCCGTTTGGAGCGGTCCCGGTGAATAGACGAGTGGTTCCAGGGCACCTTCGACGACCTTCTCGGCGAGGTTCCTTGGTGTGTAGTGGGTGCCGGTGTTCTTACGGAGGGGTGATTCGGTGACGAAGAGTTCATCCGTCAGGATGACCACGGGCAGGTTGCGGAGGTCGCGGCGGATGAGGTTGAAGAACGGAAGCAGCCGCTCGGTCAGCGGGTAATCGCCGCGGGTGACGGCGAGGAGCTTGCGGCGTGCCTCCTGCTTGTCCGCGTCCTTGAGTGGTGCCAGTCGCTTTTCAAGGGCCTTGGGAGAGCCGATCCGGGAGTCTTTGAACTCGACGGCGAGCCGGTCGGACAGCGACTGGACGTCCGAGGCGGACGCGGCGAACTCCTCAAGCTTGCTGAGCGGGACCTCCGCCTCGTGGCCGGCCTTGCCGACGAGCCCGACGTAGGTCTCTTCCGCGTGGAAGCCTGAGTAGCTGAGTAGCCCCTCGTACACATAGCCGATCTGCTCGACGTCGAGAGTCCGGAATGAGAGCTTGCGGCGCTCGCGGGACTTGCCGGTCCCGGTCTCTACGTATTGCACCGCCTGGAGGATGTGCAGGATCGTGCGGTCGTCTATTTCATGGGGTAGCCACGGGAAGCGGTCGGCTTGGAAGATTGAGCCGTCCTGGCCCCGCATCCGCATATCGGGGTGGTCGACGCCGTCGTGGACGGCGTTGAACAGGGCGAGCAGGCGGTGCCAGCCGTCGTAGGTGTGCTCCAGGTCCTCTTCGCTGCCGATCCGTGCGCGCCGTTCCAGTTCCGTGCACAGCAGCCCCGCGGAGTAGGCCGTCCGGTACAGCACCTTGTCGGAGGGCAGCAGGCGCCGTTCCTCGGCGTAGAGAATGAAGATGATGCGCATCAGTACGGTGACGGCACCGCGGTAGACGTCGTGGGCTTTGACGTCCCCGATGCCGGGGCCGTCTCGGTCCTTGTCGGCGGTGTGGGCGCGTCCGATCGCGGCGACCAGCAGTTCCACGGCCTGCCGGACCTGGACGCCCAGCGCCTCGGTGATCTCCTCGCCGTTGTCGGCGCTCGCCTCGAAAAGGCGGGGCAGCGTCTCGTCCTCTGGGACGGCGAAGAAGCGAGATCGGCCGAGAAGGGACATGAACGCGCGCACCACGTCTCGTTCGGCGGCCTCGTGCCAGCCGAGCGAGTCGAACATCGCGGTGGCGGTCGGGCGTTCTCGTGGCGCCCACACCAGGACGAACCAGCGTCCGTCCGTGGCCAGGCCGAGCGGAACGTCATGGTGGCGGCACAGCCTGGCGAGACGGTCGACGGGGGTGGCCGGCCAGATGGAGCCCTTGATGCGCCGTGTCGGAGCGTCATCGCTGATCAGGCCGAGGAGCCTGATGGCCTTCGTGTCCAGCTCGTCCTCGGTCCCCGGGTCGCGCAGGACGAAGGACGGCTCGATGGTGGTCTGGTGCTCGGGCACCTCAATCGCCAGAGAGGCGCCGTCGAATCGAACGAGGTCGTCCCAGCCGAGCAGATCGCGGAGTACCCAGTCGCACCAGGACCGTCCGGGAAGTTCGGTGTGTTCCAGGCGGAGCCGTTCACGGGTCCGAGTATCGATCGTCTCCAGTGTCGGCCAGGTCCGGCGGATGACGGGAAGGCTGAGGAAGGGCCCCGAGAATTCGATCAGCTCCAGCCATCGAGTGTGGTCGAAACCGTCTCTGCGTCTCGGAACTCGCGCCATTCGCCGACCCCTCTCGGCTCGCCGCCCATGAAGGCGGTCGTCGGCGGAGGAAGCACGGCTCGCGTACCCTCACCACAGAGAAAGGTGATCTTCTGGCATGGAACGTCGGGTCGGACTTCGCTCTACCGGTGGCCGATCCGTCCGCCCGGGGCATCGGTGGTGCCGTCCGCATGCGCGATGGTGGTTCCGCGCGAAACGTTCGCAGATCATGGTCACCAGCACGGGCGACACTCCAGGGGAAGGATCTGTCGTTTCCCTGTTGAATCGTCAATCCCTGTTCGATCCAAACATCCTGACTCTGTCCGTAACCGGCCGCACGGATCGGCGCAACTCGTGGCTTCCCGAGGGGGCGCTCAGGATTCCGCCGCCCGGTCCCTCGCCATATCCGCTGCGAGCGTCCTGGGCGTTACGGTGTACGCGGTGTCGTCCACGCGACCGGAGGCTTCGTGCATAGGTTCGAATGGGGGGAGTGCCTTCGTGACGTGGCGCGGCTTGCGCGGCTCGTCCTGGCGGGCGGGCATGAGATCGATCTGATCGTGGCGGTGGCGCGTGGTGTCTGGTTCCGGGCCGGTTGCTGTCGGGGTATCTCGGAGTCACCAAGGTGACCAGTGTGGGCATCGCCTATGCCGACGCCGATCGGAGCCTGCACGACTTCTATGCGTTTCCGGAGCCCATCCGGGCGGGGGTGCGGGTGCTTCTGGTCGAGGATCTGCTGGAGTCCGGCAATAGACTGCTCGCGGCGACGCGGAGGCTGGAAGGCAGGAGAGCCCAGGTCGTCACGGCCGCGCTGTATTACCAGAGCCGGTCGCAGATGATACCAGATGTCACGCTTGGGGTGTTGGACGAACCGGTGACCTTCCCCTGGGAGGTCCGGCCGATCCATAGCCGCTCATCTGGAGGGGAAGTCGAAGCCTGAGTTTCGCGATGGCGAGCAGGTGGTCGGAGAAGTTGTGCACGAAATCGACCTTGGGCCTGGCCGCGGGAGGGACGCTCAGGGCGATGTCGTCCAAGGCCAGCCCGGAGAGGGTGGTCTTCTTCCCCGGTATGCAGAAATGCCAGTCCCGTGCGCTCCACAGTCTGCCGCCTCGACCCGCGTCTCATGGTTGAAGTCACCGGCGGGGACGATCACGCGGTCGTCGGAGAGGCCGTCGGCGCGGTGCCAGAACTCCTTCCACATTGCGTCGACCCTGGCGTCCTCCTCGCCGATAACAAATTCGTGGAACGGGAAAAGTTGCAGCGAGTAGATCGAGACACGGTGGCCGTCCGGGGTGATGAGATCGCAAAACCGATCATGCCTTTGTCATGGAGGACCCAGTTCTGCCCGCGCACCACCGCCCTGACTCCCGGATTTGTCAATCTGATCTCATCACGACCGTCGATGGGCAGGCGCGAGGCGATGGCGATGCCCAGTTCAGCGGCATCGTCCAGATGCGATCTGGACAGCGGCAACCCGATGAACTGGGAGAGCCCGGCCTTCCTCAGTTCTTTCAATAGTTGCTCATCGGGTACACCGTCGTAGAAGTGGACTTCCTGGAGACAGAGTACATCGATATTTTGATTGACGAGCAACATTGGGACCGCGTTCCGGCCGACCGGACGGTGCGTCCGGTAACCACGCCGACCCAAAATATCTCACGTCGCGATCGTGATCTCACTGAGAACGCTTACGGCATCCTATCCAATTCTCTCCGGTATATCGCCATGCAGGACTTCTCGTCCTCACCGCGTCTGATGGCGCTGATCAACCGGTAGGACGGCGGGGCATCGAGGGTCGGTTTCAGTGCGCCGTCGGCGCCGGATCCGACAGGTCGAGGAAATTCAACCTGTTGCATCAACAGGACCTCTGCCAACGATTATCAGATGATTAGAATCGATCAAGCGCGACGCTCGATTTCCTCGAAGATGTCGGCGTCGGTCTGTTGCTGCCAGTCTGGAAGCGCATCCCAGTCGGCGATATAGGATGGTTTCGGTTCAGCAATATGCTTGTGAATCTGAGCAATCCAGCATAGTGCAACGAAACGCCCCTTCTGCTCCCGGGTCAGCTTGGCGGTGGCTCCGGCGGACACCTCTACGAAGTCTGCCACTTGGCGGTAGACAGCGCCTGCGGCCTGCCGTTCCCATTCTGGAGTGTCATCCCAGGAGGCGACGTATCCCGGCTTGGGGTCGCCCGGGTAGTGCCGGCGTACTCCGGTAATCCACGCCTCCCGGAAAATGCGGCCGGGTTCGCTTTGCCGAGTGTCCGGCTCTGTCTGCATATCGTCTCCTCAGAGTTGGGCTATTCGGTCACTGAGTTGGGCCGCCCGGCTGTCGGAGATCAACGGGGCAAGCTGGGTACGCAATCGAAGGAGCTTACGCCCGACGTACCCCGACGATCGGGTCTGTTCTGCCAGTTCGACGGCTTGCCCGCCGTATTCGACAACCCGATCAAGGTCCTTGGTCTGGACGCCCAGGGCGGCGAGATCGGTCAGGATGCTTCCGCGTCGGCGCGGCGATGCGGTGGCGCCGAGAGCCTTGGTCAGTGCTTCCGAAGCCAGGTCGGCCCGTCCCAGCACGGCGTAACAGCTACCGCGCTCTTCGGCCAGTCGTGAGCCGTCGAAGCGGAGCCAACCACCCGGCATCACGGGTCCGCTCAGGGTCTTTACTTTTTCGGCCTCGTCCAGTGCACGCTCGCACGCGTCATAATCCCCCAGTCCGGCGTATGCCTCTGCCCGCACTGCAGCGACCCAATGCCGGGTGGCCAGTTGCCCGTCGCCACGCCCGGCGACCTGGGCCGCTCCGTCCAGGATCGGGATCACGTACTCGAAGCGGCGTTCGTACATGCCGATGTAGGCGTGCCGGGTCAAGGCGCACGCCCACATGTCGAACGCGCCAGCCTCTTTGCCCGCGTCGGCGGCGAGCTTGTAACAGTGTGCGGCGTCGGTGTACCGGTCGACGTCAAAGAAGATCTCTCCGGCGAGTTGAAGGAGATCGGCGGTCGCGACGCAGAGACGTTTATGCACGGCGGAAGAGCGTGCCCGATGGAGGCTTCCGGTGAGCAGGTCGAGTTGCCGCCGGACGACGGGGTAGACGGTCCGCTTGGACTCTGCCAGCGCGTACACCCGCCAGAGGTAGGAGTTCAACTGTTCGTGCTGGCTGATGTGTTCGAAGTCGGCAGCGTACGCATCGGCGGTGAGGTCGGGCACGGAGAGGGCCGTTCCCGCGATGCTCAACAGGCGAAGCAACTCCCGGCGATTCATGTCCTCCAGTTCACCAGAGGAGACATCGGGAATGACCACCGTGGGGCCGATGACGCGGCCCTGCGGCACCCGCCCCGGGCCGGGCGATTCGCCGCCCCATGTGATAGCCGCGTCAGCCTCCAGCAACCCGTCCAGTTCGTCCGGGCCGACCCGGAGAAGCTCGCAGAGCTTGGATCTGTGGTAAGGCTGCGGGGCGCATTGACCGCGTTCCCAGCGGGCGACCGTTGAGCGGTCGGCCCCCAAGGCATCGGCAAGAGACTCCTGGGTGAACCCGAGCGTTCTCCGGCGCCTGGCCAACCCGGGCCGTCGCCCAGCCGTCATCGAAGATCCTCCGCAATGAGGCGCCCCGCCATCGTCGGGCTATGCCAACGTCAGCGTACGGCGTCAACGCGCAATGCAGCGCGAACACACCAGAGATGCGCCACGAGTGCACCAACACCGCTTCACAGATGCCCTGGGGTGCAGGCGTCCGCCCGGCTTCCCTGAAAGGGACCGCACCTGAGAAGGGAGACCGGCGACATGACCGCCACAACCGACAGCACCGACCTCCGAAGCCTGATCACCCCGGACTTGTTCGGCAGGCTCACCGAACGGATCACCAGTGATCACGGCATCGAAGCACCCATGGCCGAACGCATCGTGCATCAGGCACTCGCGTTCCTGGTCACCTGTGCCCGCACCCCCGGGGCCGGACTCGCTCCCAGCACGAGCGTGGACACCGGCTGGCACGTGTTCTTGATGTATACGCGTGAGTACGCCGAATTCTGCCACCGCGTAGCGGGCCGGTTCATCCACCACCGCCCAAACGATCGCAAGGACTCCGGCGAGGCAGGCAGCGGACCTGAACGCATCGGAGCTACGGTCGCCGCCATGCGCGCGGCGGGAATGCCCGTCGACACCGGCCTATGGATACCCGCCACAAAGTGCAGTCAGTGCTACGCCGGTTGCGCTGACGACCCCAGAACCACCGACCACCCGAGCGGAGTGTGACCCATGCCCGCCCTTGCCTGGGAAGACCTTCACGCCGACATCCAGCACGGCATACAGGAGCACGCCGGACAAGTCGTCAAGGCCGAACCGCTCACCCAGGGGCTCATGCCCGGGATCGCCGCACGGCTGCACACGACCAACGGCGACGCCTTCGTCAAGGCCGTCCCCGTCGGCAGCCCGGCCGCCGGCCTGTACCGGCGGGAGCTGGAAGCCAACGGCGCTCTCCCGGCCGACGCCCCCGCTCCGCGGCTGCGGTGGGGAGCCGAGACGGCCGGATGGGTCGTGATGCTTTTCGACTACCTTCCCGGCCGCGACGCCGACCTGTCACCCGGCTCCCCCAATCTTCCCGCCGTGCTCACCACCCTGGGACGGCTGGGGGACACCCTCACCCCGTCCCCGTGGCCGGACGCCCCCACCGTCGCGGACAACGTGGCCGCTCTTCAGGAAAAGGCGCACCGACTACTGTCCCATCCGTCCGCGACGGTGCCCGCCCGGGAGCGCTACGCCCGAGCCCTGGAGTCCTTCGACCTCGCCCTCCTGGCCGGGAACGCGATGCTCCATTACGACCTGCACCCCGGCAACCTCCGCATGTCCGGCAGGTGCGTCCACGTCCTCGACTGGTCGTTCGCCTGCCAGGGGGCCGCATGGGTGGACGCGGCGATGCTCGCTCCCCGGCTGATCGAAGCCGGACACACCCCACAGCAGGCCGAAGACCTGATCTCCCAGCTTCCCGCCTGGGAACACGCCCCCGAAGCCGCCGTGACCGGACTCGCGGCGCTGTGGACCATGTTCCGCGAATACAAATCGCTGTACGGGCCGGAAAACGTCCGGGATCACCGGGCCCAAGCCGCGAACGCGGGCCGCGCCTGGATGGACCACCGGGCCGCATGACAGCCCACGCCCACGGCCCCCGGGAATCCACACCCGGGGGCCAGGCGCCGGATCGGGAGTGCCCGTGGCGGTCGTGGGGGTGGAGGGACGTCCGAGCCCTTCGCGCGCGCCGCCTCCCGCTTTGAAGCAGCGGCTACGTGAGGGCGTGATCTTCGCGGACGTGCCAAGCCGGTGTAGAAATCGGCACTCCCAGCGATGAAAGATCGCATCCGTGGGCGCGAGGCCCCACCCGTTGATCAGAATGGACGGTATGCGTAGGTCAAACCGCTGATCGTTCACCGTCCTGGGCGTCGGTATCGTCGCGACCTGCGGCGGCATCCGGTTGACGGCCATGCTGGGCGAGACACCCCCGGCGCTGGAGCCGAGGAGCGAATGCTGCCCCGACCGTCCCGGCGGGGTGGCGCGGCCCGACACCCATTACAGGGAGCTGTCGGAGCCCTATCGAGGCGACGGGCCGCACCGAATGGAACTCAATGCGAGGCATGCCCCGGACGGTCTCGTGGACCTCCCCGCCCAGTGGAAGGCGGACACAGCAGCCGGCGGTCCCAGGTCCCGGTTGGTGGCCTGCGTCTACCAGGAAAGCGTGGGCACGCGGCGGAGAGTCAAAGACCGCCTGTACACCCATCAATCCCTGAACGTCCGGGCCGACCCCGCCGACGCAACGAAGGTCGCGCTGTTGAAGGCCACGCACATCTTCGAGCTGTACGAGGCCAAGACCGGCAAACCGGTAGGCCGGGTCCGGGTACCAGGGGACGTGCCGTGCCCGGCCCACTACAAGGAGAACTCTGGCGTCTCCATCTTCCAAGAGCCCGACGTCGAGAAACTGCGTGCCGCCCTCCGCCCCTACGTTGAGCGCTCGGTCGGCGCGTAGCGTCTGGTCGGTCTGTGCTGTCGTCCGCTCAGGCGGTGAGGGTCATCGGGCGCCGCTGGACGGACGACGCTACCGCTCCGGGTGTCGCTTGATCCAGCTCACCAGGGCACCGAACTCGGCGGACGTGAAGCTGAGGTGCCCACCGTCCGGGTTCTTGGAGTCCCGCACCCAGATTCCCTGCTCAAGACGCCCAAGCTCAACGCAGACCTTGTCATCCCCGACGCCGCTGCGGGAACTCTTCCGCCACTGAACGGTCATGAGCATCTCTCCGGGTGTCGCTTGATCCAGCTCACCAGGGCACCGAACTCGGCGGACGTGAAGCTGAGGTGCCCACCGTCCGGGTTCTTGGAGTCCCGCACCCAGATTCCCTGCTCATGAGGTGCCAGCTCAACGCAGTGCTCGTCGTTCGCTCCACCCGTGTGGGAACTTTTGCGCCACTGGACGATCATGCGTACCGCTCCAAGTACTGCTTGAGGATCTCGCGGGAGGCGTCCACGGAGGCAGCCTTCGCGCTGATGCGATCGAACGTAACCGACATCTCGCGGACCTCGCCAGGAGTCTCGATCAAGCGTCCGCCGTTCTGGGCGCCAGAGTAGGCGACATCGCGGGCCTCTAGGCTGAGGACCCAAAGCGCCCCGTCCACTCCGACATGCGCACCCGAATCGAATGGGACGACGCGCACGCTCACCTGCGAGGTATCCGTCATCTTGATCAGGTGCTCGATCTGCGCCCTCATGATCTCACGACTGCCTACCACACGTGCGAGAACGCTCTCATCGATCACGGCCCACATCTCGACATCGCAGCCCCGGTCGAGGAAGGACTGCTTGCGGGCGACTCGTCGAGCCAATGCCAGATCGGGGTCCTTCGCGTGGCCAGCCTGGACGTACGCCCAGGTGTAGTCGTCGGTCTGAAGCGCGAGCGGAACGACCTGACCATGGTACGCCTTGATCAGGGTCGCCTCTTCCTCGTACTTGATGAGCTGACGCCCCCAGTCCGGGTCGTGCGCCATTCGGGCGAACCACAACAAGACCTGAAAAAGTATTCCGGTCTCGTAGTGGTTGTCCAGCAGCCGCATGTGCTCATCATGGGGTCGCCGCCGTCCCGCCTCGAAGTTGGAAACAGTGGACCTCTGACACCCGATGATCTGACCGCACTGGGTGAGCGACAGCCCCGCCCTCTCCCTGAAGAACCGCATGACGTGCGCGAGGAAGTGCCACATCGAGAGCTTGGGATCGAGGGGGTCGCGGACGATAGGCATCGTACCTCCCGCTGTTTTCGCTTTGGCTGACTACAGGCGGAAGGTAGAGCGCATCGGTGATCCTCCTCAATGGTATTCGAAATCTGTAGCGAGGAGGTTACGGTGACAATCGCGAAGAAACGCGAATACACCTTCCCCATGCTCGCCTCACCAGCGGCTGTTGGCGTGGCGCGAGACCTCTGCGATGCCCATCTTCGAAAATGGGACTGTTTTCCCATTTTGGACGACTCACTGCTAATCGTCACTGAGCTCCTGACGAACGCCATGGCCGCAACGCCCCACAAGGAGATCGTCTTCCAGCTGGCTCGTGACACTCACGGGGTCGTGATCGCCGTCTGGGATTCCAGCCCCCGTATGCCTGAGCCTCAGCCGGTCGTCGAACTTACCCTCGAAGACCTCGACCTCTCAGAGGAAAACTTTGACAACAACGGCGGCTGGGGCCTCAGCCTCGTCCGAACGCTGGCCACAACGAGCGGCGCCACCCGCGACCCCAAGAAGGGTGGAAAGTGGGTCTGGGCTCAGATGACCCCGTGACGCGGCCCACTTCCCCAAGGTCAGAAGAGCCCGTCCTGCTCACCAGCTTTTCGGCGCTTCTTCCCCTTCTTGTCATGCAGGCCAGCGGCGACCTCGGCCGCATACCGCTCATGATTCAGCTCAAGCAGCCGGTCAACCAGCTCCCGCTGAACAGCCGGCCCCACGGTGTACCGAGTCTCCCGCCCAACAGGGTGATGCCCATGGCCAAGCTGCGGGATCAGGTCGTCCCATCCATACGCCCGGCACACGGCCTCGTCGATCGCCCGGTGGATCTCCCGCAACTCAACGATGTCCGCATCGCTACACTCCGGGTCGTTCACCATGTTGTACGTCTTGGTGAGCCCAGCCTGCCGCGCCAACATGAGATCCCGCCGGAAGCCGTCCAGCCGCTCCCCCAGATCCCGCACCTCTTGTGTCATCTCCGGCAATACCAAAGTCTCGAACACGTCTGATGGTGTGTAACGCAGATCCGTCTTCATTGAAGACGCTCGCGACACTGCCCACCAATAGTGCGGCGCACTGCTCAGAAAGGCAAGCATAGCGGTATCATCGGTAGCAAACACTCCAAGCATATGAGAGAAGACCTGGCCAGTTGGCACCATCACCGGCATTACGGTCTTACTGACCGATGCAATGATGACGACTCGTTTCAGGTCACGTATGGCTCTACGCATTGTCATTTGGTTCTCGGCGTATTGCCACCAACGCTCGCGATATACTTTTCGCGCAACTTTATCGCGAACGGGTTTAACCAGGCGAAGTACTATATCGAAGCATTCCGGATATTCTCGAGCCTTATCAAGTGACCAGTCTCTGAAGTCGATGATCCATCGACTGGCGGATAGTTCCGGATGAGAGTTTACATCCTGCCCATTGAGATAGGGATATAGCACTTCTCCATTGCGAGGATTAGCGGCGACCAATTGCCGGGCACGCTCGGGCTCCATAGTAAAGCCCTTTCCATTAACGAGCGAGCCAATGTGAGCAATCCCCCGACTAGCGTGAATCCTACGAGCCTTCCCCGTAACTCGAGACTTAGGCTCAAGGGACGAGGTTATTCCTTTAACTACCACACCATCAGCGATATATGCGGCATTCTCATTCAAAGGTTGTTTGCTGACCCAAATTGCACAATACTCGAGAACTGCCCCTTTGGACGGCCACGGCTGCGTCTTGACCGACTGCCGGATCGTTACACCAGCGTTGACGAGCTGATCCAGTCCGACTTCGCGCGTATCACCTTGCGCTAGGGTGTTTGTGGCGATGAGGCCACCCTGCCCGACAGGGTTGAGGAGGGCATTAGCACGCAGCACGAAGTAGGCCACAAGATCCGCCACACCCTTTTCATTGCTAGCGATAATCGCTACAAGATGCTCACGATAAGAAGAGCCAATTGAGCCGCTTATCTTCTTACCACCAAGGAAAGGAGGGTTGCCGATGATGGCGTCGAAGCCGCCCTTTTCGAAGACCTCCGGGAAGATCAAGGGCCAGTGGAGGGGCTTGCGAGGGAAGCCTCCGTCCGGCAGGTCCGTCCTGAGCCAGAGGGCGAGCTGGTCGCGGGCGGCGAGTTCGTCTTCGGGCTTGCCGGACATGACGCGTCCGGCGACCTGTACGGCCTGGCCGGAGGCCAGGTCCAGGCCCGTCTCTCCCCGCTTGGCGTAGGCCAGGGCCGCGCCGGTCGCCAGGTCGGCCAGCAGGCGGGCGCGTTCGGTCTCGTGCTCGACCTCGTTAAGGATCTTGCGTTTGGCGGCCAGGCCGTCCAGGCCCGTTCCGTCGACCTCCACCAGTTCGCGGCGCTTGTCGGCGACGCGGCCCACCAATTCTCGGATGCCGGTGGTCAGGTCGAAGATGGCGCCTTCGTCCTCGTGGAGTTTTCGGCCGCGCTTGGCGTTCATGTGCATGACTTCGAGCTGGTCCAGGCTCGTGATGCCCAGGAGGGAGTCGCCGACGACGAGGCGGTCGTCCAGGAAGGTGAAGGGGCGGTGCGGGTCCATGGAGACGAGCCAGAGCGACAGCTTGGCCATTTCCACGGCCATCTCGTTGATGTCCGCGCCATAGAGGCAGTGCTCGATGATGTGGCGGCGGGCGTTGATGATGACGGGGTCCGCGTCGGCGTCGGCCGCCTCGTCGGTGGAACTCGCCTTGTAGCCATGGGCTCGTTCGTCGCCTTCGCGGATCCAGGCGGCGACGAGATGGTCCGCCAGGTAGCGGCATGCGGCCACCAGGAACGCGCCTGAGCCCATGGCTATGTCGGCGACTTTCAGCGACAGGATTTCGTCCGAGGATCTGGGCTTCCACTCGTTCTTGTCGGCCGTCTGGAGTGGGCCGGGCGAGTACACGAGGGGTTCCAGCGCGCCTTCGACGACCTGTTCCGCGAGGAACTTCGGCGTGTAGTGGGTGCCGGTGTTCTTGCGGAGCGACGACTCGGTGACGTACAGCGAGTCCGTCAGGATGACCACCGGCAGGTCGCGGAGGTCGCGGCGGATGAGGTTGAAGAAGGGCAGCAGGCGCTCGGTCAGTGGGTAGTCGCCCCGGGTGACGGCGAGAAGTTTGCGGCGGGCTTCCTGCTTGTCCGCTTCCTTCAACGGCGCGAGGTGCTTTTCGAGTGCTCTGGGGGAGCCGATCCGGGAGTCCTTGTATTCGGCGGCGAGCTTGGCCGCCAGGGACGGGACGTCCGGGCAGGACGCGGCGAATTCCTCAAGGGTGCTGAGGGTTACCTCTTTCTCCAGGCCGGCTTTGCCGATGAGGCCCACATAGGTCTCGTCCGCGTAGAAGCCCTCGAAGGACAGCAGGCCCTCGTAGACGTAGCCGATCTGTTCCACGTCCAGGGCGCGGAAGGACAGCTTGCGGCGTTCGCGGGACTTTCCGGTGCCGATCTGCACGTACTGCACGGCTTTAAGCATGTGCAGGACGGTGCGGTCGTCGATGGAGTGCGGCAGCCACGCGAACTCGTCCGGGTTGAAGATCGAGCCGTCGTGGGCGTGGATCGGCATGTCGGGGTGGTCGACGCCGTAGTACACGGCGTTGAACAAGGCCAGGAGGCGATGCCAGCCCGTGTAGGTGTGCTCCAGGTTCTCCTCGCTGCCGTCGCGGGCGCGTTCCTCCAGTTCGGCGCACAGGAGGCCGACGGAGTAGGCCGTCCGGTACAGCTCGCGGTCGGCGGGGAGAAGGCCGCGTTCCTCGGCGAACAGCAGGAACACCACGCGCATCATGACGGCGACCGCCCCGCGATACACCTCGTGGGGGTGGACGTCGCCGATGCCGGGGCCGCCGCGGTCGAGGTCCGCGGTGTGGGCGCGTCCGATGGCGGCCACCAGCAGCTCGACGGCCTGGCGGACCTGGACGCCCAGGGCCTCGGTGATGTCCTCCTGGTTGTCCAGGCTGGCCTTCAGCAGCGCGGGCAGGGTCTCTTCGTCGGGGACACCGAAGAACCGCGTCCGGCAGAGAATGGACACGAACGCGCGGACCACGTCCCGTTCGGCGGCCTCGTGCCAGTTGACCGAGTCGAACGTGGCGGTGGTGGTGACGCCTCCGCGGGGCGCCCACACCAGCGTCCACCAGCGCCCGTCGGTGGCCAGGCCGAGCTGGACGTCGTGATGGCGGCAGAGTTGCGCGAGCCGGTCGACGGGCGTGGCGGCCCAGGCGGAGTCCTTGATCCGCTGGTTCGGGTGGTCGTCGCTGATGATGCCGAGGAGCCGGACGGACTTGGCGTCGCCGTCGTGCCCCGCGCCGGGCTCGCGCAGGACGAACGACGGCATGATGGTGGTGTCGTGTTCGGGGACGTCCAGGCTCAGGCCCTCGACGCCGCCCTCGAACTGCACCAGCTCGTCCCAGCCGAGCAGGTCGCACAGGACGTAGTCGATCCATGCGCGTCCGGGCATGGCCGCGTGCTCCTGGCGGAGGCGTTCCCGTGTGGGCTTGTCGATCGCGTCCAGCGCGGGCCAGGTACGGCGCAGGACGGGAACGCTGAGGAACGGTCCCGACACGTCGATGAGGGCGAGCCAGTCGTTGTGGTCGTAGCCGTCCCGGTTCTGGGGACGGCGGCGGGTGCTCGGTGCGGCCATCTCAGATCGCCTCCCGCTTCGGCACGACGAAGATCACGGCAACCGGGAAGGAATGCGGCTGTGGGTTCGCGTAGCGGGCCTCAATCTGTGCGAGTTCCAGGTCGCGCTCCTCGTCCAGGCGTCGCAGGCGTTCCTCCCAGGATCTGCGGTCGCTGTGGTACTGGCGGATCTCGTCGCGGCTGCGCACCTCGAACTCGGAGAACAGCGCGTCCTCCTCATCTCCCTTGTCGAGCTGGCGGCGCAGCGTGTCCGCGAACTGCTCGATGTTGGCGCTGATGCGCCGGGACTCGGCCTCGCGGCGCTGGGCGAGCTGGCGTTCCAGCGAGTCGCGGCGGGTGTTGGAGCGCCATGCGATGGCGCCTTCGAGTCCCGGGCGCAGCGACTCGAAGCGTCCGGCCAGGCGTGCCTGGATACGCGGTGTCGCCGGTGTCCCCTGGGTGAGGGCACGGTCGAGCGCGTTCCCAAGGTTATGGAGGTGCTCCCAGCGGCGGAACCTACCGCCCTCGGGTGCCCAGCCGCCGGCGTGCAGGACCTCCTCATGCAGCCGGACGCCGTCCGCGCCGACCAGGACGAAGCGGGAGAACGCGGCGACCAGCGTCGTCTCCAGGGCGGGGTCGTCGCTGACGACGGCGGCGACCCGGTTCAACTCGATGCGGTCGTTGGAGACGGCGGCGCGCAGCAGCCTGGTGGACATCGCGACGAGCGGGTGCCCCAGGTGGGCGAGAACGACGTCGTCCCTGTGCTTGGCGATGCTCTGGTCGAAGGTCACCGGAAGTTGCCGGGGCTCCTGGCCCTCCTGCGGCAGCTTCTCCAGGAGCCCGGCGGAGGCTCGTTCCCACGAACCGGTCAGGACGGGCACCTCGAAGACACCGTCGTCCGAGGTGTCCCGGAGGCCCTGCTGGCGGGCCAGCTCGAGGGCGGTGTCGACGACGCGCTTGACGCCGGCCGGGGTGATACGAAGCGCCTCGATGGTCTGGTTCACGGAGTCGCGGAGTCTGCGGACCTGCTCGCCGACATTGCTCTCGGACGGAACCCGCTCCTTGGTGGCGACCTTGGCGGTCTCGGCGTCAAGGGAGATCCGGTCGCCCAGCAGCCTGCGCTTGACCGCGTCGGCGATGACGGCGTTGACTGCCCCGAGGTCCTCCTCCATCTGCTCGACCTTCCGCGCCACCCGGGAGAGAAATTCCAGGTCGGCCTCGTAGCCGTCCACCTGCTTGTCCCAGCCCGTGCCGACGAAGTGGCGGATCTCGGGGGTGTGCTTCTGGCCGTAGCGGTCGATGCGGCCGATCCGCTGCTCCAGCTTGTTCGGGTTGAACGGGATGTCGTAGTTGACCAGCCGGTGGCAGTGGTTCTGCAGGTCGATGCCCTCACTGGCGGCGTCGGTGGCGAGCAGGATCCGCACCGGATGCTCGGCCGGGGACTTCTGAAAGGCGAGGCGTAGTTTTTCGCGGTCCTGGGCGTTCATGCCGCCGTCCAGCTCGGCCACGCGGTCGGCGGTGAAGCCTTGGTCGCGCAGAAGGCCGCGCAGCCAGTCCTTGGTGTCGCGGTACTCGGTGAAGACGATGACGCGTTCGTCCGTCCAGTCGCCGTCAGGGCGGCAAATGCCGGTGAGGTATTCGATGAGCTTGGCCGCCTTGGCGTCCGGCTGCGCCTCGTGCGCCGCCGCCCAGTCGTGCATGCGCTGCAGCAGCGCCAGTTCGTCGCTGTGCGGGACGTCGGGAGCGGAGTCGTCGTCGCGGACAAGCGGCTCGGTACGGACCAGGGCGTCGGTCTCGGCCTCGTCCAGCGCCTCGTCGTCGAGGGTGGCGGTGTCGTTGAAGAAGTCCTCAAGCCACGCGTCCTCGGGCGGCAGGACGTACGACCTGCCGCTTCTGGACTGGAGCGTCTGCATGTAGACGTCCACGGTGTGCGCGAACGCGGCAGGGCTGGAGAACAAACGCTTCTTGAGCAGGAGGGTGACGAGGTCGGCTGCCTTGCGTCCCTTCGCCTTGGTGAGACGCTTGCGGCGGATCTCCGCGAATCGCTGGAGGAGCCCGTGGACCTCCCGCTCGTCCTCGGGATACCGAACGGGAATCTCGCGGGCGTCGCGGGCGGTGAAGCGGCGCTCGCCGTCCCGCGTGAGGATCTGGCGCTTGAGGCGGCGGACGACGGTGTCCTTGACGGCCTGCTTGTCCGGTGGGACGCCTCGCGCGAAGCGCTGGTCGTCCAGAATTTCCAGCAGCGCGGTGAAACTGGCCTGGTAGCCGTTGTGCGGGGTGGCCGACAGAAACAGCCGGTGCGTGAAGTGCGGGGCGAGGCGGCGGATGAGGCGTGTCTGCTGCGAGTCGACGGCGTACACCTGCTTGGGCGCGGCCGGGGCGACATGGTGCGCCTCGTCCAGGATGAGCAGGTCGAAGGTGCGAGGGTAGGTGGGGCCGCCGGGCGGAAGCACCTCGTCCAGAAGGCGCTGGGCCTTGGGGCCGCGCAGCCAGGGCAGCGACACGATGGCGAGGGGGTGCACCTCGAACGGGTTGGCTGCGCTGCCGTGTGTTCTTCTGACCTCGGCGCAGCGTTCGGAGTCGATGACGGTGAAGTCCAGGCCGAACTTCTCGGCCATCTCGTCGCGCCACTTCACGGTCAGGCCCGCCGGACAGATGATCATGATTTTGCGGCTGCGCTGGCGGAGGATGAGCTCCTGCGCCACCAGCCCGGCCTCGATCGTCTTCCCCAGGCCCACGTCGTCGGCGAGAAGGAGGTTGACGCGGGGGGCGTCCAGTGCGCGGGCGACGGGTTCGAGCTGGTAGTCCTCGATCGCCACACCGGAACGGAACGGCGCCTGGAGGGTCTTCACGTCGGCGGAAGCGACGGCGCCCCAGCGGACCGCGTCCAGGAACGCCGCCAACTTCTCCGGAGCGTCGAAGCAGCCGGGCGCCACGTCCGGCAGGGAACTGGACGGAAGCAGTCTGCGCGCCGGCTCGATCTCCCAGATGACGTCGAGCGTGTCGCCGTACCGGCCGTCCTCGACGCTCTGCAGGGTGACCCGTGTGCTCGCGCCCTGCTCGTCCACGGATCCCACGACCCACCGCTGTCCCCGCACCTGTACGAGCGCCCCGGTGACAGGACGCTCCGCGGTCGCGCTCTCCGGCACGTCTCTCCTCATGTGGATCGGTCTTGCTGGGTCCTTGAGAGCCGTTGCGGGGACACGGCCTGCGGTCACTTCGTAGCACACTGACCGGCGACGTGAGTACTCATGGCGTGCGGCGGCCCGATCCGGCCTAGCCTCCACACGGGAAGACTCTACGACATCCCGAATTTATGGTTGACACCATCGCTATAGGTCCGAATTTGATTTACAATCCGCTGGCCGATCTTGCCTTCCCGCGTTCCGCGTACGGAGATGTGCGAGAAACCGTGCGCGGTCGAAGGAGGACACTCGTGAGCATGGCCGTCACCGCGAGGGAGGCGTCCGACGGACGTCGCCTTGTCCAGTACGACGGGCAGGCCTTCGAGCTGACGCCATCACCGCTTTGAATTCGGGACCCACGCTCACCGCCAAGGCCATCTCCTGCTACTTCCCCGACGCGATCATCCTGATCAACGCCCGGGACCACGTCCGCGCCTTCCTGTTCCACCTCACCGGTGAGGACGCCTCGTCCCTGGGGACGTTCGCCGCCCACGAACGCTGAAGCGCACGATCGAAGCCGACGAGCGGTTTGCGGGTGGCGTCCCCACGAGGTCATGATCTTCCTTTCTGGATGGGTCGACCCCCGGCCGGGCACCGCCACCATCCTCAAGGTCGCCCCCGGGGACGGAGCCAGGTACTGGGGGGACTGCCTTGCGGGCGGCTCCATCTTCGTCGGCTCTTCCAGCTCGTACCAGGTGACCTGGTCGTGGCAGCGCGGCGGCTCAGCGACGGGCCACCACGGATAGGCCGGTGGCGGTTCTGGTTATGGCGATGTCTCCCTGCTGGTCGGTGCGGTGGACGCGGGTGCCCTGGTGGTTCAGGAGGGCGAGGGTGGCCGGGGACGGGTGGCCGTAGTCGTTCTCCTTGCCCACGGAGATGATCGAAATGGCGGGGCGGGCGGCGGCGAAGAAGGGGGCGGACTGGGAGCGTGAGCCGTGGTGGGGGACCTTGAGGACGTGGACGGGCGGGATGTTCGGGGAGAGCGCACGTTGGGCCTCCTCCTCGACGTCTCCGGCCAGGAGCGCGCTGAAGCCGGGCGCTCGGGCCACCAGGACGATGCTTGCGTTGTTGAGCAAGGTTCCGTCGTCGGACGCGGACAGGCGTGGGGCTGTTGGGGGCGGGGCCAGGACGGTGAGGGTGAGACTTCCGATGCTCCAGCGCTGGCCTGTCACCGCTGTGCGAACGGTGAGACCGAGCGTGTGCCGGGCCTCCCGGCCGAAGCTCGACGGCGTGACCAGCACGGTATGAATGACGCGGCCCTGTCGGACACCGGCGGTGCCTTCGATGTGGTCCGCGTGCGAGTGGGTCAGGACCAGCAAGGGGACCTTGCGTACGCCAAGGCGGTCCAGGCAGGCGTCGACGAGGGCGGGTTCGGGGCCGGCATCGACCACGACAGCGGACGCTCGCCCGGTGGCGAGAACCAGGGCGTCGCCCTGGCCGACGTCGCAGGCGACCATGGCCCAGTTCGGTGGTGGCCATCCGGGAGCGAACACGCGCAAGGCCACCACGGCGATGAGCACACCTGCCATGGCGGCGATGGCGATGAGACGCAGCCGGCGGGAGCGCAGGATGAGCACCGCCACGGCCGCCGCCAAGAGCAGGCTCACCGCGCCCAAGGCACCGCCCCGCCACGGGATGGTGGCGTATGGGAGGTCCGCTGCGGTGCGGGCGATGGCCGCGATCCAGCCCACGCAGAGTCCGGCAGGCCACGCCAGGAGCCGGGCCGGCGGCAGGGCCACCAGTGCGACCAGGGTGGCGAGCGCACCGAGCAGGGTGGCCGGGGCGACGACCGGCGCCGCGAGGAGGTTCGCCGCGATGGCCACTACTCCCAACTCGCCCGACAGCATGACCAGCACCGGGGCGACGGCGACCTGGGCCGCCGCGGTGACGGCGAGCGCATCGGCCAGGGGGCCGGGCATCCGGCGGCGCCACCTGTCTCTCCAGATGGGTGCCAGGACGAGCAATCCGGCTGTGGCCAGCACGGAGAGCACGAACCCGTACGAGCGGGCCAGCGAGGGATCGATCAGCACCAGGGCCAGGACGGCGGCGGCGAGGGCGGGCAGGCCCTGGCGTTGCCGTCCGGTGACCAGTGCCAGCAGGCCGATCAGGCCCATGACCGCCGCCCGCAGCACGCTGGGCTCGGGCCGCGCCACCACCACGAACGCCAGCACGGCGGGGACCGCGACGAGGGGAGCCCGTACCCGACCGAGGCCGGCGAGCCGGCACAGCCCCAGCACCGCGCCGATGACGATCGCCAGGTTGGCTCCCGAGACCACCAGCAGATGCGTGAGGCCCGCCGTCTTGAAGTCCTCCGACAGGTCGGGGGTGAGGCGCGAGGTGTCCCCCACGACCATGCCGGGAAGCACACCGCGCTGGTCGGGCGGCAGATGGTCGGTCGCCAGCCGAAGCCGGGCACGCACGGTCTCGGCCGCCCGCTGGACCGCCGACGGGCGGCCAAGGGAGAGCGGCGGGCCACGCACGAAGAGCACGGCCGCCAGTAGATTGGCCCGGCGAGGCGGAGCGAGACGGCCGCTCACCCGGGCCTTCTGGCTTGGCAGCAGTCCCAGCCACCGCCGGTCGTCCGCTATCAACAGGACGGGCACGCGCACCTGGAGGCGGCGTCCGCGCAGCAGGACGGCTTCGGCCCTCGCCCGTGCCAGGATGGTCGACCGTCCGGGCCGGACCACGGGCTGTGGGTCAGTGGTGAGAACGACCTCGACGACCGCGCGTTCCCGCGCCTCGGCGAGGTCGCGCACCGGCCCGGTATCGACGGCGGAGACCCGCAAACCCGCGGCAAGGGATGTCGCCGCCACGCAAGCCAGCACCACGCCGACGAGCATCCGCCCCGAACGTCCCCGCTCGCTGTGGGATCGACCTTTGCGGGGGTTGAGGAGGAGCAGGGCGGCGGCCGTGGTGGTGGCGGCGATGGTGTAGGTGAGGGGTGGTGGGAGGCCGATGGTCAGGTAGGCGGACAGCCAGGTCGCCAGGGCTGGGGGGATGAGGCGGAGGTCGTGGCGCGGCGGTGGGTTTTGGTTCATACGCGGACCATCGATTTCAGGTCGTTGTAGCGCCGGGAGCCGATGCCGGAAACCTCCTGGAGTTGCTCTACGGAGCGGAAGGGGCCGTGCTGGGTGCGGTAGTCGATGATGCGCTGGGCCAGGACGGGGCCTACGCCGGGTAGCCGGTCCAGGTGGTCGGCCGTTGCCGTGTTGAGGTCCAAGGGGCCTGCCGTGCTCGTGGAGCCTGAGACGGACGGGGCCGAGGCTCCCCTGACGCCGACGGAGATCTGTTCGCCGTCGATGAGCTTGCGGGCCAGGTTGAGGGGGCCGGTACCGGTGCCGGGACGGGCTCCGCCGGCGGCTTTGATCGCGTCCGCGACACGGGAGCCGGTGGGGAGGGTGACGATGCCGGGGCGTCTGACCTTGCCGTGGACGTGGACGACCACCGTGCCGCCCTGTGAGGGGGAAGGGGGCGCGGAGGAGGTGAGGGACGGGACTCCGGCTGGTGCCGGGACGGGCTGGGGGTCGGGGCGGGCCGCCCAGAAGTAGGCGCCGGCCATGAGTGATGCCACCAGGCCGAAAAGGACGAGGACTCGGCCGCCCGCGATTCCCGGGTCGAGGCGTTCACGCAGGTGGGAGAGCTTGGGGTGATCTGCGAAGGTCCGTCCGGCGGGACGGTCGGAGTCTGCTCTGATATGGGCGTCAGAAGGAGATTTTTCAGTGTTTCTCGAAAAGAGCGGAGTGGGGGGTGAATGGCCGTTCTCCGCGGCCGGGCGCGGCCGTGCGGAAAGCACGCGGAGCCGGTCGGTCTCCCTGCCGTAACGCTTCATGCGTCCGACGTTAGGAAGGTGGATGTCCGGACGGTAGGCGCTTCCGGGACTGTGGATAACGTGCCGGTCAGAGGCGTGGGGCTACCACGACGCCTAGCATGCCGGGGCCTACGTGGGCGCCGATGACCGGGCCGACCTCGCCGATGTGGAGGTCCCTGACGTTGGGGATGCGGTCGCGCAGTTCGTCGGCCAGGGCCTCGGCGCGGGCGGCCGCGGCCAGGTGCTGGACTCCCAGGTCGACCTCGCGGTCGGCCGCCTCCGAGACGGCGAGGTCGGCGAGCCTGGCCAGGGCGCGGGACGTGGTGCGCACCTTCTCGACCGGCGCGATCGCCCCGTCCTGGATGCCGAGCAGGGGCTTGACCATGAGCGCGGATCCCAGCAGCGTCGCGGCGGCGCCGATGCGCCCGCCGCGACGCAGGTGTTCCAGGGTGTGGACGTAGAACAGCGAGCGCGAGAGCTCGGCACGGCGTTCCGCGGCGGCGACGACGTCCTCAGGGGAGGCGCCGTCGAGTGCCGCCTCGGCGGCGGAGAGCGCGGCGAAGCCCAGGCCGAGGCCGATGGTGCCGGAGTCGACGACGTGCACCGGTACGGGCGCGTCCTCCGCGGCGAGCCGGGCCGCCTCCAGCGTGCCGGAGATGGCCGCGGAGAGGTGGACGGAGACGACGGCGGGCGCGCCCGCTCCAGCGGCCGCCTTGAACGCGTGCGCGAACCGTTCGGGGGACGGGCGGGACGTGGTGACGGGGCGCCATTCCTTCAGCGCCTGCGCCGCCTGCTCGGTGGTGACGTCGCCCTCGTCCCGTGTCTCACCGCCGATGGCGATCTGCAGGGGGACGATCGTGAGCCCGTGCCGTTCGACGAGGCTTGGGGGGAGGTACGCGCTGGAATCCGTGACAACCGCGACCGTGCTTCCCATAGCAGGAGACTACTCCGGCGCCGGGCCGCGAGGGTGACCATGATGTATCGCTGTGTAACAAGCCTGTGTAACGACCGGGTCCGGTCATCCCGAGGGGCGGGTCAGGGCTGGACGGGGACTCCGCCGCGCCACACCCGCAGGGCGCGCAGGCCGAACGCCCAGGCGAAGGCGCCCTCGTGGTCGGCGTCCCACAGGACGATGTCGGCGAGCATGCCGGGTGCGAGCGAGCCGCGGTCGCCGACGCGCAGGGCGGAGGCGCCGCCGAGGGTGGCGGCGCGCAGCGCCTCGGTGACGCTGAGGCCGAACATGGCGACCGACAGGCCGATCACGAGCGGCATGGACGTGATGCCGCACTGACCCGGGTTGTGGTCGGTGCCGAGCGCGACGGGCACGCCGCGGTCGAGCATGGCGCGGACCGGTGCGGGCGGACGGGCGCTGTTAAGCGCGCTGCCTGGGCACACGGTCGCGGTGACGCCGGCGTGCGCGAGCGCCTTGATGTCGTCCTCGTTGGCCTGGGTGAGCAGGTCGGCGGACGCGCAGCCCACTTCGGCGGCGACCTGGGCGGCGCCGATGCGCTCGTTGGCGCAGGCGTGCATGCGGGCCTTGAGCCCGGCGCGCTTGCCCGCCAGGAGGAGGGCGCGGGCCTCCTCGGCGGTGAAGTGGCCCTCGTCGCAGTAGACGTCGATGCTGTCGGCGCCCGCGACGGCCGCGTCACCGGCCCACTGGCGGACGGCCTCGATGTAGTCGCGGCGGCGTCCGAAGAACTCGGGCGGCAGGATGTGCGCGGCCAGGAACGTGGCGTGGATCCTGGGCATGGACGGCTCGCCCTCGAGGGAGCGCAGCATGCGGATGTCGGCCAGCTCGCCGTCGCGGGTGAGGTGGTAGCCGGTCTTGGCCTCGACCGTGGTGGTGCCCGCGAGGATCCACTGCCGGAGCCGTTCGCGGACGCCGTTGCACAGCGTCCAGGGGTCGGTGCCCCGGGTGACGGTCACCGTGGAGTTGACGCCGCCACCGGCCGCGGCGATCGCGGAGTGGGACGAGCCGCTGGTGCGCATCGCCAGCTCGGCCCAGCGGTTGCCCGCGTACACCGGGTGCGAGTGCGCGTCGATCAGGCCGGGCGTGACGAGCCCGCCGCCGAGGTTCTCCACGTGGTCGACGTCGACGATGTCGTCGATGATGCCGGGCACGCTCTGCGGCAGGTCGGAGGCGGGACCGGCCCACACGATCCGGTCGTCGTGGATGAGCACGGCGGCGTTGCTGCAGACGTCGGTGCCCGTCCAGAGCCTGCCGATGTTCGTCAACAGCCGTACGGTCATAGGGTCACCGGCCCGGGACGGTCGGCGCGCCCCAGGGCGCGGCACCGGACGGGACGGGAGTCGACGCGGGGGTGGCGTTCGTGGGCGTCACTGGGGCGGCGGGCGTCCACGCGGCAGGCGGGGTGGCACTTCCGGTGCTCCGCGGGGCGGTGGCCTGCGCCGATGCGGAGTGGAACGGGCCATTCATCGACCGGTGGGGCGGCGCGCTCGTGGTCGAGCGGCGGGGCGGGCCGGCCTCTCCCGGACCCGGACAAGCCATGGCGTGCGGGGGCGAGCCACCTGCGCTGGTGTACGGGTCTGCCATGACGTGGGCCACCTGCTCTCGTTCCGGAACGCCGACTGGGTGCCGGCGATTCACCGATGGAGGGTCTGGTGATCGCGTGATCACCAGGAGCAACGAGACCGGAGATATCGGTTTCGTCACGGTAGTGCACTGGCGGCCCGGCCGACAACCTCTGCTCGGCGAACGCGACCGCCACGGGAAAGGTTCCAGGGAGCCGATGGCGGGAGGCGGCCCGCGGTCGCACGTCCACGCTGGTCACCGAACTCCGGCAACCGGACAATGCCCGCACAATGCCAAATACTCCATGCAACAACCGGTCACCGTGCATCGCCGCCCTCGCCCCGCCCTGGTCCTATGACCGTACGGATTCCACGGGCGGCGTCAAGCGGAATGCAGAAGCTGTCACCGTTCGGCGACCACCATTCGCCATTTCCCCCGCCCGCTTACCCGTATTTGGGCGAGACGTAGGGCAGCCGTTGGCCAGCCCGAAAAGAGTCCGAGCACGCCGGGGCGAGTGTCCGATTCGCCCATATTGCCCTAGCACCATCACGCACAGTCACGACCAGCCGAGGGGAAGGACATGAGAAGGGGCGCCTTCCCGGCATTCCCGCCATGACGACGGGCCTGCCCAGGGAAGGCGCCCCTGCCCCGAAGCGAAGACCTGCGCAACCGGCTCACGCCCCCTCAAGGCGTGAGCGCGGCATCAAGACGTCGAGGCCAGGCTTTCGTAGCGCTGGAGTTCCCCAGCCAGGTCATCCGGAACGCGGGCGTGCAGCAGGGTGCCCTCCGGCGTGTGCTCCTGCTTGAGGACCTCGCCGCGGTCGTGGACCTTGGCGACCAGATCGCCACGGTCGTACGGGACAAGGGCACGCAGTTCGCGCTGCAGCACGGGCAGGTCGGCCTCGATGGCGGCGCGGAGCCGCTCGATGCCGAAGCCCGTCCGGGCCGAGACGACCACGCTGTGCGGTTCGCGGAGCTGGAGCCGGGCGAGGGTGAGCTCGTCCGCCGCGTCCGCCTTGTTGATCACGATGATCTCGGGGATCGTGTCCGCGCCGATCTCGCGCAGGACCTCCCGCACGGCGTCGATCTGCGCCTCGGGGTCGGGGTCGGAGCCGTCCACCACGTGCAGGATCAGGCCGGCGTCGCTGACCTCCTCCAGCGTGGACCGGAACGCCTCCACCAGCTGGTGCGGCAGGTGCCGGACGAATCCGACGGTGTCGGCCAGCGTGTAGGTGCGGCCGCCCGGCGTCTCGGCCCGCCGTACGGTCGGGTCGAGGGTGGCGAACAGCGCGTCCTCCACCAGGACGCCGGCGCCGGTGAGCCGGTTGAGCAGGGACGACTTGCCCGCGTTGGTGTAGCCGGCGATGGCCACGGCCGGGACCTGGTGGCGGCGGCGCTCGCCGCGCTTGGTGTCGCGGGCCTTGGACATCCCGTCGATCTGGCGGCGCAGCTTGGCCATCCGGGTGCGGATCCGGCGCCGGTCCAGCTCGATCTTGGTCTCGCCGGGGCCGCGCCCGCCGATGCCGACGCCGCCCGCGGCGCGCCCGCCGACCTGGCGGGACAGGTTGCCGCCCCAGCCGCGCAGCCTCGGCAGCAGGTAGTCGAGCTGGGCCAGCTCGACCTGGGCCTTGCCCTCGCGACTCTTGGCGTGCTGGGCGAAGATGTCGAGGATCAGCGCGGTCCGGTCGATCACCTTGACCTTGACGGTCTCCTCCAGGTGCCGGAGCTGGCTCGGGGTCAGCTCGCCGTCGCAGATGACGGTGTCGGCGCCGGTGGCGATGACGACGTCGCGCAGCTCCTCGACCTTGCCCGAGCCGATGTAGGTGGCCGGGTCGGGACGGCCGCGCCGCTGCACGAGGCCCTCCAGGACCTGCGAGCCGGCCGTCTCGGCGAGCAGGGCCAGCTCGCGCAGGGAGTTCTCGGCCATCTCGGCCGTGCCGTCGGTCCAGACGCCGACCAGGACGACGCGCTCCAGCCGGAGCGCGCGGTACTCGACCTCGGTGACGTCGGTCAGCTCGGTGGACAGCCCCGCGACGCGGCGCAGGGCCCGGCGGTCCTCCAGGTCGAGTTCGCCGGTCAGCGGCTCGCGATCGGTGTCCGTGCCGGTGTCGATGTCGGTGTCGTACACCTCGGCGGCCAGGGGTCCGTCCTCGGCCCTGTCGGTCATTCGAGGTTCGTGGTCTGCGGAAGAAGGATGAGTCATATGTCCTCGGTAGAACGCCGCGGCGCCGCCGTGTCTTCCCCGAGATCGTCTCATGGCGGGCCCCGGAGGTCATGTGGGTTCTCCCTGAGACCTGCCCGGTGGCCCGCCCCGCCCGCCCTCGGCCGCCCGCCCCCGCGTGATCGAACGCGCCGTGAGGCCCATGACCTGCGTAATGGTTGCGGGACGGCGCGTGGGAAGACCTGGCCCGGGGGTGCTTTGACCGGCATCACGGGCGGCAAGTAGCGTTCTTCACACAACAGAAGTGGAATTTCGCGATACGAAAGGGCAGGCGGATGGCTGCACAGGTCGAGGTCACCGGCACTCCCGGCGATCGGTACGACGAGATCCTGACGCCCGAGGCGCTTGACCTGCTGGCGACGCTCCAGCGCGAGCTGGGCGGGCGCCGCGAGGAACTGCTGCGGGCCAGGGCGGAGCGGCAGGAGCGGCTCTCGGCGGGCGGCACGCTGGACTTCCTGCCCGAGACCGCCTCCGTCCGGGCGGACGAGAGCTGGCGGGTGGCGCCCCCGGCGCCCGGCCTGGAGGACAGGCGGGTGGAGATCACCGGCCCGACGGACCGGAAGATGACCATCAACGCGCTGAACTCGGGCGCCAAGGTGTGGCTGGCCGACTTCGAGGACGCCAACACCCCGCTGTGGGAGAACATGGTCGAGGGCCACCTCAACCTGATGGACGCGCTCGACCGCACCATCGACTTCACCGACCCCAGGACCGGCAAGTCCTACGCGCTCAAGGACGACGAGGAGCTGGCGACCATCGTGGTCCGGCCGCGCGGCTGGCACATGGAGGAGAAGCACGTCCTGGTGGACGGCAAGCCCATGTCGGGGTCGCTGTTCGACTTCGGCCTGTACCTCTTCCACGGGGCGCGGCGGCAGATCGCCAAGGGCAAGGGCCCGTACTACTACCTGCCGAAGATCGAGAGCCATCTGGAGGCGCGGCTCTGGAACGACGCGTTCAACCTGGCCCAGGACGCGCTGGGCATCCCGCGCGGCACCATCCGCGCCACCGTGCTGATCGAGACGATCCCGGCGGCGTTCGAGATGGAGGAGATCCTGTACGAGCTGCGCGAGCACTCCGCCGGGCTGAACGCGGGACGCTGGGACTACCTGTTCTCGGTGATCAAGAAGTTCCGGGACCGCGGCGCCGACTTCGTCCTGCCCGAGCGCAACGCGATCACGATGACGGCGCCGTTCATGCGCGCGTACACCGAGCTGCTGGTGCGGACGTGCCACAAGCGGGCCGCGCACGCGATCGGGGGGATGGCGGCGTTCATCCCGTCCCGCAGGGACCCGGAGGTCAACAAGGTCGCGCTGGAGAAGGTGCGGGCGGACAAGACGCGTGAGTCGAACGACGGGTTCGACGGGTCCTGGGTGGCGCATCCCGACCTGGTCCCGGTGTGCCGGGAGGTCTTCGACGGCGTCCTGGGCGACCGGCCCAACCAGCTCGACCGGCTCCGCGAGGACGTCTCGGTGTCGGCCGCCGACCTGCTGAACGTGTCCGCGACGCCCGGCGAGATCACCGAGGCCGGGCTGCGCAACAACATCGACGTGGCGCTGCGCTACCTGGCGACCTGGCTGGACGGGGCGGGCGCCGTCGCGATCCACAACCTGATGGAGGACGCGGCGACCGCGGAGATCTCCCGTTCCCAGGTGTGGCAGTGGATCTACAACGGGGTGGCGCTGAAGGAGGGCGAGAAGGTCACCAAGGAACTGGTGGAGCGCCTGATGGACGAGGAACTGGCCAAGATCCGCGCGGAGCTGGGCGGGGCGTTCAACGAGCGGCGCTACGACCAGGCGGTGGCGCTGTTCAAGGAGGTCACCCTGGCGGACGAGTACTCGGAGTTCCTGACCACCCCGGCGTACGAGCGGATGCCCTGAGAGGTGCGGGCGGCCGGCGCAATCTTGCGGTAGGGGGTGCGCGGGAGCATGGTGGACGCGATGGAACCGATATCCGAGTCCGAACCCCTGCGGGCGCTGGCCGAGCGCTGTGCGCGGCTGCTCGGGGACGATGCCGTGATCTCCGATCCGGTGCGGCTGCGCACGTACGAGTGCGACGGGCTGACCACGCACCGCGCCACCCCCGGCCTGGTCGTGCTGCCCGGCACGGCCGAGGAGATCGCCGAGATCGTCCGTTTCTGCGGGGCGGCGGGGATCCCGTACGTGGCGCGCGGGTCGGGCACCGGGCTGTCCGGCGGCGCGCTGCCGCGCACCGACGGCGTGCTGATCGTCACCTCCCGGATGCGCCGGATCCTGGAGATCGACATCGAGAACCAGCGCGCCGTCGTCGAGCCCGGCGTGATCAACCTGGACGTGAGCCGCGCGGTGCGCCCGTACGGGTACCATTTCGCGCCCGACCCGTCCAGCCAGCAGATCTGCTCGGTGGGCGGGAACGTCGCGGAGAACTCCGGCGGCGCGCACTGCCTGAAGTACGGGTTCACCGCGCATCACGTCCTGGCCTGCGAGATCGTCACCCCCGACGGGGAGATCACGGAGCTGGCCGCGGACGGGGCGGGCTACGACCTGCTCGGCGTGTTCGTCGGTGCGGAGGGCACGCTCGGCATCGCCACCAAGATCACGGTACGGCTCACCAGGACGCCCGAGGCGGTGCAGACGCTGCTGGCGGCGTTCGGGTCGATCGAGGCGGGCGGCGCCGCGGTCTCGGCGATCATCGGCGCGGGCGTGGTGCCGGCGGCGATCGAGATGATGGACGCGCTGTCGATCGAGGCGGCCGAGGCGGCGGTGTCCTGCGGCTATCCGCCGGGCGCCGGCGCGGTGCTGATCGTGGAGCTGGACGGGCCGGCCGCCGAGGTGGAGCACCAGTTCGCGCAGGTCCAGGAGATCTGCCGGGACGCGGGCGCGTTCGAGATCCGGGTGGCGGCCGACGACGCGGAACGGGCGCTGATCTGGAAGGGCCGCAAGTCGGCGTTCGCGGCGGTCGGCCGGATCAGCCCGTCGTACCTGGTGCAGGACGGCGTCATCCCGCGCACGTCCCTGCCGAGCGTGCTGGCGGGGATCGACGCGCTGTCGGCGGAGTCGGGGGTGCGGGTGGCGAACGTGTTCCACGCGGGCGACGGCAACCTGCACCCGCTGGTGCTGTTCGACGACGCGGTCGAGGGGGCGGAGGAGCGCGCCGAGGAGGTCTCCGGCAAGATCCTCGACCTGTGCATCGAGCATGGCGGTTCCATCACCGGGGAGCACGGGGTGGGTGTCGACAAGTCCCGCTATATGCCGCGCATGTTCACCGACACCGACCTGGACACCATGCAGATGGTGCGCTGCGGCTTCGATCCGGCGGGGCTGTGCAACCCGGGCAAGGTCTTCCCCACCCCGCGGTTGTGCGGCGAGGTACCGGGTGTGCGGAAAGGCGTGCATCCCCTGGTGGAGCAGGGGAAGGCGGAACTGTTCTGATGCCGCCGAAGCAGCAGGCCCGGCGCGGCAAGGCCGCGAACGACGCCGCGTTGAAGGCTCTCGCGAAGGTCTGTGACGACGTCCGTCCGGGGGAACCCGAGGAGGGTGTGCTCGGCGTCGTTCCCGGCGTGGTGGCGGCGCCCGCGACGGTGGCCGAGGCCGCCGAGGTGATGCGGGTGGCCGCTGAGCACGACCTGGCGGTGGTGCCGCGCGGCGCGGAGACCCGGCTGGACTGGGGGACGCCGCCGCACCGCTGCGACCTCCTCCTGGACACCGCCCGGCTGGACCGGGTCGTCGAGCACGCCGCCGGTGACCTGGTGGTCACTGTCGAGGCGGGCCTGGGGACGGACCGGCTCGCCGAGGTCCTCGCCGAGAAGGGGCAGCGGCTCGCGCTCGACGCGCCGCTCCCGGGCTCCACCGTGGGCGGGACGATCGCGACGGCCGCCGCCGGGCCGCTCCGCCTCCGGTACGGGTCGCCGCGCGATCTGGTGATCGGCCTGACCGTGGTCCGCGCGGACGGACGGGTGGCCCGCTCCGGCGGCAAGGTGGTCAAGAACGTGGCGGGATACGACCTGGGCCGGCTGTTCAGCGGGTCCTACGGGACGCTCGGGCTGATCGTCGAGGCGACGTTCCGGCTGCATCCCGTCCCGGCGGCGCGGGCGTACCTGACGTGCGCCGTTCCGGACGGGACGCGCGCCCACGAGGTCGTCCAGGCGGTGCTGCACTCCCCCGCCGCCCCGAGCGCGGTCGAATGCGCCGCGAGGGACGGCGCGCTCACGCTGGGCGTGCTGCTGGAAGGCGTGGACGCGGGCGTGGCGGCGCGCATCGAGCAGGTGTCCGCGCTGATGGGGGACGGGACGACGGTCAGCGAGACCGCCCCTGACGGCTGGGGCGCCTACCCGGACGGCACGACGCTGATCGACATCACGGCGCCGCCCGCCGCGTTCCCCGCCCTGCTGTCCACGGTCGGCGCCGGCGCGTCCCTCACGTGGTCGGCGGCGGGACGCGGGCACCTCGGCCTGCCCGGCGACAGGGCGCCCGAGCAGGTCGCGCAGACTCTGAGCGCCCTGCGGAGCCTGCTCGACGGGAGGCCCCACCGCGGCGGCGCCGTCGTGCGTTACGCGCCCGAGGCGGTTCGGGCGGAGGTCGACGTCTGGGGGCCCGTTCCGGCGCTGTCCCTGATGCGCCGGGTCAAGGAGCAGTTCGACCCCGGCTACCGCATGTCCCCCGGCCGCTTCGCCGGGGGGCTCTGAGTGGAGGACGACCACGTGGAGAACGGCGAGTTCCGCAACCTGCTCGACGACTGCGTGCATTGCGGGTTCTGCCTGCCCACCTGCCCCACGTACGTGCTGTGGGGTGAGGAGATGGACTCCCCGCGCGGGCGTATCCACCTGATGCAGCAGCATTCGCAGGGCGCCCCCATGTCCGGGGCGATGGTGGAGCATTTCGACCGTTGCCTTGGATGCATGGCCTGCGTGACGTCATGCCCGTCCGGTGTCCAGTACGACCGGCTCATCGAACTGACGCGAGCGGAGGTGGAACGCGAGCATCCGCGGCCGACCCCTGAGCGGATGCTGCGCGAGGCGGTCTTCCGGCTGTTCCCGTACCCGAACCGGCTGCGCGCCCTGCGCGGGCCGCTCCGCGCGTACCAGAAGAGCGGGCTGGGCCGCCTGATTCGCCGCACCGGTCTGCTGGAACGCATGTCGCCGTCCCTCGCGGCGATGGAACGCCTCGCGCCGCCGCTCTCCCGCGCCACCAGGCTTCCCGAGCGCGTGGCGGCGCGCGGGGAACGGCGCGCGACCGTGGCGATGCTCACAGGCTGCGTCCAGCGGGAGTTCTTCCCCGGTGTGAACGCGGCCACGGCGCGCGTGCTGGCGATGGAGGGCTGCGACGTCCTGATCCCCCGCGGCCAGGGCTGCTGCGGGGCGCTGTCGCTGCATTCGGGACGCGAGGACGAGGCCAGGGAGTTCGCCCGCCGCACCGTCGTCGCGTTCGAGGCGGCCGACGTGATCGTGGTGAACGCGGCGGGCTGCGGCTCGGCGATGAAGGAGTACCGGCGGCTGCTGGCCGACGAACCCGGATGGGCGGGACGCGCGGAGGCGCTGTCGGCCAAGACCAGGGACCTCGCCGAGTTCCTCGCCGAACTGGGGCCGCGTGCGGAACGGCGTCCGCTTCCGTTCACGGTCGCCTATCACGACGCCTGCCATCTGGCGCACGCGCAGGGCGTCCGCGCCCAGCCCCGCGCGCTGCTCGCCGGGATTCCGGAGCTGACCGTGAAGGAGATCGCCGACCCGGAGATCTGCTGCGGTTCGGCGGGCACGTACAACCTGCTCCAGCCGGAGGCCGCCGCCGAGCTCGGCGACCGGAAGGCGGCCGGGGTACGGGCGACCGGGGCCGACCTGCTGGTCGCGGCCAACCCCGGGTGCTCCATGCAGATCGCGACGGCGCTGGAGCGGCAGGGGGTACGGCTCCCGGTGGCGCACACCGCCGAGGTCCTGGACGCCTCGCTGCGCGGGCTGGGGACGTCCGCGCTGCTCAGAGCCACCGTCTGAGGCGGTGGGCGGGGCCGCCCCGCCCCCCAAGATCCACTCGTTGGCGTGGTGACTCTGTATCGTGGACTTACCGCCAAGGGAGCCATTCCTTACTATCTGGAAAGGGCGCCCGGTCAGATCACCACGGGAACAGCGATGTACGACAGGCAGATGCAGCCACGGCCGATGTCACCGAGGCCGTCGCCGGGAGCCCGCCGTCCGCCGCCCCGGAACCAGCGGCGAAGAAAACGCAGAGCGGCCAGGCTCGGCCTTGCCGGCGCCCTGACGGGCGTGCTCGGCATCGCCCTCATCGCCGCCGCCATCGTCGTCCTCCGTCCCGACTCGCTGGGCGGAAACGCCGGGACGGGCGGGTCCAACGCCAACGGCCCGGGTTCCATCCCGTCGCCCAAGGCGGGCCCCGTGCTCAGCGTCACCACTCCGGAGGGCTACGGGTACGGCCTGGCGGCGGTCAAGGCGGGCACCAGCCTGGCGCCCCTGGGCCAGTCCAAGAACCCGGGCCAGGGCCTGACCTACGCCTACGCCGACTACATCATCACCAACACCCAGCGCCGCCCCGCCCTCCTGGACTACCCGGCGGACCTGTTCATGCCGCGGGCCCAGGTGCCGGCGTCCGCCCGCTCCCGCTGCATGCCCCAGCCGGGCGTCCCCGAGGACATGTGCACGCTGCCGAACCGCAGCCAGATCACCGCCCGCATCGGCGACTCCGAGCCCCCCGTCATCGAGGGCGCCGACAAGATGATCCCGCCCGGCGCCTCCTACCTGGTGCGCGTCGCCACGGACCTGCCGGTCACGGAGGGCGTCCAGGACGAGGACCTCAAGCTGTACGTGTGGGACGCCCGGTTCACCAGCGACCGTAAGGGCATCGAGGTCGCGTTCCCGTAGACACCCGCGCGACCGGCCGGTGACCCCCTGCGGGGCGGCGTCACCGGCCGGAACGGGAGAGGCGGTCAGGAGGCGATGGCGGGCTCCCGTTCCGCCTCCGCGAGGTTCTCGGTCCTGGTGCGGGAGCGCAGGCCCCCGACTCCGAACAGGACGAGCCCCGCCGCCGCCCAGGCGAGCAGCGTGATGAGCGGCGCCGACGCGCCCGCGCCGTCGAAGTACGTCACCGAGCGCACCAGCGTGATCGCCGCGCCGGGCGGGAGGAGCTGGCCCAGCTCGCCCCATGGTTGCGGCAGCAGCTCGGGCGCCGAGGTGGCGGCCGACAGCGGGTTGCCCAGCAACAGGAAGGTCAGCGCGCCCAGGCCGAGGCCCGCCCGTCCGATGGCCGCGGCGAGCCCGGCGACGGTGCCGGCGACCGCGAGCACGGCCAGTCCCATGACGGAGGCGAGGGTCGGGTAGGAGCCGGGCAGCAGCGACAGCCAGCCCTGGGCCAGCCACGCCGCGCCGAGACCGCCCAGGATCGAGAAGATCACCAGGCCGAGGGCGCGTGCGGCCAGGGCCGGGATCGCGAAGGTCAGCAGCACGGCCGCGGCGATGCCGGACATGATCAGCGGCAGCGCCAGGGCGCCGAACCCGGCCCCGCGCGGGTCGTCGGCGTCGGCGGCCACCACGTCCTGGACGGCGGCGGACGGCGCGCCCGACAACTGCTGCGCGACCTGGGTGAGCAGCTGGGCCACCATCGGGGACGCCGCGGAGGCGACCAGCACCTTGGGCCCGGACGGCGTGGTGACGATCGCGCCGTAAGCCTCGTAGTCGGCCAGGACGGCGCGCGCCGCGGCCTCGTCGGCCACCGTGGTCACCTCGAACGCCCCAGGCCGCTCCCGGTCCAGCCGCCCGGCCACGGCGGCGGCCTGCGGGCCGGCGGTCACGATGGGAACGTCGCGCGGGGCGATCCGGGCGGCCGGCCAGGAGAACGCGACGATCATGAGAAGTTGCAGGATGACGGCGCCGAGCGCGACGCCCGCGGCACGCTGGATCAGGGAGGACCGCATCGTCCGCCTCCAGAAAAGCGAATGTCCGTTCTTTTTGACTCCCCCAGGGTCGCATCGGAGCGCCGTCTCGTCAAGAACGAACATTCGTTTTATATTGGGACCATGCCACGAGTGAGCGAGGAGTACCTGGAGCGGCGCCGTCGGCAGATCGTCGAGGCCGCCCGCCGGTGCTTCATCCGCAAGGGCGTGCACGCCACGTCCATGCAGGACATCTTCGCCGAGTCCGGCCTGTCGGCCGGGGCGGTCTACCGGTACTTCAAGAGCAAGAACGAGCTCATCGAGGCCATCACCGGCCAGGTGATCAGCGACCTCCACCTGTACCTGGAGGAGCTGGTGACCCACGAGCCGCTGCTGCCGCTCGACGAGGTCGTCGTGCGGATGACCCGGCGCATCCAGGCCCGGTCGGCGGACGACGGCTTCGTACGCCTCGCTCCGCAGGCATGGGCGCTGGCGATGTACGAGCCGGAGCTACGCGTCTACATCCAGGACAACCTCACGGGACTGCGCCGGCACTGGATCACCTACGCCCGGCGCTGTGCCGAGAACGGCCTGCTCGCCCAGGGCGCCGATGCCGAGTCCACGGGCAAGGCCCTCTTCGGCCTGCTGCCCGGGTTCCTGCTCCAGTGCCTCATCACCGAGGACGCCGAACCCGAAGAGATCGCGGCGGGCGTGCGCGCCCTGGCCAGGACCGCCCTGATCGACCCCGTCGTCCCCACGGGCACCTGACGCTCCCCCGAAGACGACCGGGAACGGCACCCGGCGGCGGTCGCCGAACCCGCCCCCGCCGGGGTTCCGTGACCGCCGCCGGCGGCATTTCCCCCGCTGAGAGGGTTGCCTTGGCGGGGGTGGGTCGTGGTACCTCTTTCTCGTCATCCCACGACATTCCGGGCACTCCCCGCCCGTGCCCGGAGCCCCCGACCTGGACGCCTCCCGCGTCCCCTCCTCCCGTGAGATGTCCTGCATGAAGCCGTCTCTCCACCTCCGCGGGCCCACCCAGCCGACGATCAGGCGATGCGCCGTCCCGTCGCCTCGGCACGCCCGTGTGAGCGAAGGCACCGCCGGTGACCGGAGATGTCCGGAACATCCGGCGTGGCCAGTGTGGCCGGACGGCCGTCCCGGTGTCCTGAGGCGGACGCCCCGCGGACGGCGGGACGGCCATCAGGACGCTTTAACATTCCATTACCTTTGAGGGCCGGGAGCGCGCATGGAGAGCGTGGATCGCGAGGGCAGGGGCGTCCCGTGGGCGTTGATCCTCGCGTTGGGCGCCGTCCTCGCCGTGTTCGGGTCGCTGCTGGCGGGTCTCTGGCTGCCGGCGCCGCGGCGGATGGTGTGGTGGCATCCCGAGATCGTGACCGCGCTGTTCTTCGCGCCGGTGGGGGCCCTGCTCCTGCGTTACCGTCCCGGGCTGCGGGTCGGGCAGGTGATGCTGTTCTGCGGCTTCAGCGCCTCGGTGTACGTGCTGTCGCTCAACCTGGGGCCGCTGTTCGAGACGCGCGGCTGGCCCGGGGCCGGGTTGTGGAACTGGCTCGGCGTGTGGCTGTGGGCGGTCGACACCTTCGGCCTCACCCTGATCCTGCCGCTGATCTTCCCGGACGGGCGGCTGGTGTCGTCGCTGTTCCGGCCGGTGCTGGCGGTGGCCTGCGCGGTGCCGCTGATCGTCTGCGTGCATCTGACCATCGACCCCGGCGCCCGCCGCTTCCACAACGGCGTCTCGGTCTACCCGTTCCAGGACATCCCGCCGCTCATCAGCGTGGTCATCCTGGGGACGCTGGCGCTGTCCATCTGGTCGATGGTCCTGCGCTTCGTCCGGGCCACGCCGGACGTGCGGCGGCAGATCGGCTGGGTGGTGTATCCCGGGGTGTTCGCCCAGACGATCGTCTACGTGGGCGAGACCACCCCGGCGATCGGGGATCCGCTGCGCAGCCTCGCCATCGCCGCCGTTCCGGTGTGCATCGCCATCGCGATCACCCGGTACCGGCTGTACGACATCGACCTGGTGGTCAGCAGGACGCTGGTCTACGCCGGCCTGGTCGTCGTGATCACCGGCGTGTACTTCGCGCTGGTCGCGCTGGCCAGCGGCGTGTTCGCGGGGCAGGGGACCCTGGCGGGGCTGATCGGGGCGATCGCGGCCGGGGCGGTGTTCGAGCCGGCGCGGCGCCGCCTGCAGCGCGCCACCGACCGGCTGATCCACGGCGAGCGGGACCCGTACCGGATCGCCGACCGGCTCAACCGCCGGCTCCAGACCACCTCCGACCCGTCCGCGGCGCTGGCGACCGCGGCCTCGGTGGTGCGGGAGGCGCTGCGCGCGACCGGCGTGCTGATCGAGGTGCTGGACAAGGACGGCCGGGTCACCGCCACCAGCGAGGACGGCACGCTGGGCGAGCGCCCGCAGCTGATCCCGCTGGTCTGGCACGGGGAGCCGGTGGGGCGGCTGCTGTTCGGCGTCACCCGGCGTCCCGACCCCCGGCTGGCCTCGGTGCTGGCGCGCAACCTGGCCGAGCTGACCAGCGCCGCCCGCCTTACCGCGGAGGTGCAACGCTCCAAGGAACGCATCCTGCGCACCCGTGAGGAGGAACGCCGCCGGCTGCGCCGTGACCTGCACGACGGCCTGGGCCCGACGTTGGCGAGCCTGGCCATGACGGTGGACGCGGCGCGCATCACGCTGAAGACCGACCCGGAGGCGGCTGACGAGCTCCTTGAGGAACTGCGCACCACCATGGGTCGCACGATCGGCGACATCCGGGAGCTGGTGTACGGGCTGCGCCCGCCCGCGCTGGACGACCTGGGCCTGGCCGGTGCCGTCCGCGCTCTGGGCGGCGTGGTCGCGACCGAGGACGGCCCGGAGGTGGACGTGCAGGTCGAGGGGGACCTGGACAACCTTCCGGCCGCCGCCGAGGTCGCCGCGTACCGGATCGTGCAGGAGGCGCTCACCAACGTGTACCGCCATGCGAAGGCGGGCAGCGCGGTGGTGCGGCTCGCACTGAACGGCGATCTGCACGTGACGGTCCGTGACGACGGCATCGGCGTGCCACCGGACGCACGCTCGGGGGTGGGCATGTCCTCGATGCGCGAACGGGCCACCGAGATCGGCGGCTCCTGCACGGTCGCCCCGGCCCCGGAAGGCGGCACCCTGGTCAAGGCCAGACTCCCGGTGAACGGAACCGGCACCCCACCCCCCAACTAACGAAAGGGGTGGGCGGGCGGGGGCCGGCGGCATCACCGGGGGGCTCGGGGGGTCGCCCCCCCGATAGATACGGGGGGTTCGGGGGGTCGCGCCCCCGATAGATACGGGGGGTTCGGGGGGTCGCGCCCCCGATAGATACGACGGAATCCCCAAAAAGGAAAGGCGCCCCGACAGGGCGCCGACCGCACCACCCCCAGGGATGGAGTGGAGGGCCGGTGGCCGCCCCCCGCCAAGAAGGAGCCACCGGCCCTCGGCGCCGCTCGGATCGGGGCTCCCATCCCGGTCCGAGCGGGCCTTCACCAGAGGGTGTGCACTACTGAAGGTAGCGCCTTTCGGTCCCAAAGGTGAGGGACACCCGTCCCGAACTTCTCGGGACCTTCCGGGTAGACCCCTCCAGGTCATCGGGTAGACCAGCTACGTCTGGACCGTATGGGCAGATCAGGGGGCCTTGACGCGGCCGGGGCGGCCGTGTCAGGGACCGGTGATGCGGTCCAAAAAAATTTCGCCCTCGGCGACGAGGACGGCGGGTCCGCGGAGGTGCCCGGTGGTTCCGTCGAGGGTGACGTGGACACGGCCGCCCGGAACGTCCACCGTCCACTCTTCGACCTGCCCGGGTCGCGCCGTCCGGGAGGTCCCGCGTGCCTGGTGGGACGCGGCGGCGACGGCGGCGACGGTGCCGGTGCCGCAGGAACGGGTCTCGCCGGAGCCGCGCTCGTAGACCCGCATCTCCAGGTGGCGTTCGCCGATGGCCCGGTAGAACTCGACGTTCACGCCGTCGGGGAACTGGGCGGGGTCGTAGGAGGGGGGCCGGGTGAGGTCGAGCCCGGACAGCGGCTCGTCGATCGCGCACGCCAGGTGCGGGTTGCCCATGGAGATCCGCTCGCCGGTGTACTGGTGTCCTGAGATGCTCGCATGGCCCGTTCCCAGGTATTCGGGCGGTCCCATGTCCACGCTGACGTCACCGGAGGACCCCAGCGTGACGCGCCGCGGCCCGGCGCGGGTGGCGAGGTCCCATTCGCCGGGTGCCGCGAGGCCGGAGTCGACGAGGTAGCGGGCGAACACCCGGGCGCCGTTGCCGCACATCTCGGCGATGCCGCCGTCGGCGTTGCGGTAGTCCATGAACCATTCGGCCCGGCCCGCCATCGCCTCGATGGCGGGGTCGCCGGCGGCCTTGGTGCGGACGACGCGGAGCACGCCGTCGGCGCCGATCCCGGCGCGGCGGTCGCACAGCCGCGCGACGGCCCGCGGCGTCAGGTCGAGGACGCCGTCCGGATCCGGGAGGATCACGAAGTCGTTCTCGGTGCCGTGCCCCTTGACGAACCGCATGTCCCGATCATAGGCGCGCGGTCCGGCGCACCGTTGCGAGGGCCCGTTCGACGAGGTCGGGGGCGTCGTAGGGGAGCCAGCGCACCCGGGGGTCGCGCCGGAACCAGGACTCCTGCCTGCGGGCGAAGCGCCGGGTCGCCCTGACCGTCTCCTCCTTGGCCCGTTCCTCCGTCCACTCTCCGGACAGGAACCGCAGCACCTGGGCGTATCCGAGCGCGCGCCCGGCGGTCAGGCCGTCCCTGAGGCCGGCCCTCTCCAGTTCGCGCACCTCGTCGACGAGCCCGGCCTCCCACATGCGTTCGACGCGCAGCGCGATGCGGGCGTCCAGTTCGGGTCTGGGGACCGACAGCCCGATCTGGACGGCGCCGGCGTACCGGTACTCGTGGGCGGGCATGGACGCGCTGAACGGGCGGCCGGTGATCTCTATGACCTCCAGGGCGCGGACGATCCGCCGCCCGTTGCTGGGGAGGATCGCGGCGGCCGAGGCGGGGTCGCGGGCGCGCAGGCGCTCGTGCAGCGCCGCGGGGCCGTCGGCGGCCAGTTCCGCTTCCAGCCGGGCCCGGACGGCGGGGTCGGTGCCGGGGAACTCCAGGTGGTCGAGTGCGGCCCGAACGTACAGGCCGGAGCCGCCGACCAGCACGGGCACCCGCCCCCTGGCGCGGATCCCGGCGATGGCGGCGTCGCTGAGCCGCTGGTATTCGGCGACGCTGGCGGTGACGGTGACGTCCCAGATGTCCAGGAGATGGTGGGGCACACCGCGCATCTCGTCCGGGGTCAGCTTGGCGGTGCCGATGGACATGCCCCGGTACAGCTGCATGGAGTCGGCGTTGATCGCCTCGCCGTCCAGGCGCAGCGCGAGCTCCACCGCGAGGTCGGATTTGCCCGCCGCGGTGGGCCCCACCACGGCGATCACGAGATCGTCGGTGTCCATCGGGGTCACGGAAGTGCCTGCTCGTTCAGGGCGGTCGTCATGGGCGAAGGGGCAATGGGTAGATATGCGGGGGTAAGGGCGTCGCGGCGGGTTCGCCGCGAACCGGGGGCCGCCGCCCCGCGGCGCCACGGAACACCACGAGACGAGGGATCCGGGGGGAAACCACATGTCCATCGTCGACAGGGTGAAGGAAATGCTCGGCCAGCACGGCGACAAGGCCAAACAGGGCGTCGAGAAGGCCGGTGACATGGTCGACCGGAAGACGGGCGGCAAGTACTCCGAGCAGATCGACAAGGCGCAGCAGAAGGGCTCGGAGTACATCGACCGGCAGCAGGGCCAGGGACAGCAGGGACAGGGACAGCAGGGACAGGAGGAGCGCCGCCGTGACGAGGGCGACGGCGCCTAGCCGCCACCGGGGATGGGGCGCCGGGTCGTTCCCCGCGCGGGGCGCCGGGCGCGGTCATGGCCGCGCCTGGGGGGACGTGTCCGCCGGCGCCGGGGCCGCCGCGAGCCGCCAGGTGGCCACGAGATAGCCGACGCCGTAGGGCGCCTCGTAGGCGAGCAGTTCCGCGTTGGCGACCCGCGCCGGTTCCGTGGGCGTGGTGGCGCCCGCCAGGACTTGCCACGCCGCCCGCCCGGCGGCCTGGAGCTCCAGGGACGTCCGGGGGTCCAGGCCGGCCAGGGCGGCGGTGTCGGCGTGCTTGAACGCCTCGGCCACGGCCGCGTCGTACGCCTCGGCGCGCGGGTCGAGGTAGCCGGGGGCCTTCGTGCTCAGGCAGGCCGAGCCGTCCCCCATCACCAGCAGCGCCACACGTTCGGCTGTACGCGACAGGTCGCGGCCTAGGTCGAGGCAGTCCCGCGTGGCCGCGTCGTAGGCGACCGACTGGAAGAACGCGGGCTGGACGCCGCTTCCGTACTCGTCCAGGAGCCAGCGGCCGATGGTCAGCGACAGCGGCAGCGGCTCCCCGCCTCCGCCGAAAACGAGGTCGAGCCCAAAGGGACGCAGGCTCCCGGCGGAATCGGGAGGGAAGGTCCGCGTGGCCGTATCGCCGCCCACCACGACCAGTTTCGCTCCCCCGCCGTCCGCCGACAGCCCCTTGGTCAGCTCTTGCACGGCCAAGCGGCAGGCCGCCCGCACACCGTCCAGTTCGGGAGCGGCCTCACCGGCCATCTCCGGTACGAGCAAGGGCGGATGCGGACAGACGGCCGCGAAGGTCAACATGCGCGCGACGGCCTACCCGCAGGTGGAGCAACCGGAGGCCGCGGCCTCCAGCGCGACCGGGGTCGTGGGACGTCCGATGGTGGGCATGCCCAGCGAAACGCCCTTCGGCGCACCGCCGCCCTGCCGTGCCTCCCAGGCGTCCCCTGCGCGCGTGCGCCGTACCGACCGGGCGGGCTTGTCGGCGACCAGGTGGTGCGGCGCCGCGTAGGTGACCTCGACCGTGACCATGTCGCCTGGGCGGACGGGCTCGTCCGGCACGCGGAAGTGGACGAGGCGGTTGTCCCGCGCGCGCCCGGACAGGCGGCGGGTGGCGCCGTCCTTCCGGCCCTCGCCCTCGGCCACCAGTACCTCCACGGTGCGGCCGATCTGCTTCTTGTTCTCCTCCCAGGAGATCTCCTCCTGGAGGGCGACCAGCCGCTCGTACCGTTCCTGGACGACCTCCTTGGGCACCTGGTCGTCCATGGTGGCCGCCGGTGTGCCGGGACGCTTGGAGTACTGGAACGTGAACGCCCCGGAGAACCGCGCCTCGCGCACCACGTGCAGGGTCTGCTCGAAGTCCGCCTCGGTCTCGCCGGGGAAGCCCACGATGATGTCGGTGGTGATCGCGGCGTCCGGGATGGCGGCACGCACCTTCTCGATGATGCTTAGATAGCGCTCCTGCCGGTACGAGCGGCGCATGGCCCGCAGCACCGGATCCGCGCCCGACTGCAAGGGCATGTGCAGGGACGGCATGACGTTCGGCGTCTCCGCCATGGCGGCGATGACGTCGTCCGTGAAGTCCCTGGGGTGAGGGGAGGTGAACCGCACCCGCTCAAGGCCGTCCACTTCACCGCACGCGCGCAGCAGTCCCGCGAAGGCGGACTGGCCGCCCGCGGTCATGTCGCGCACCTCCTGCGGCGCGGACGCCAGGGCGCCGAAGCCCGATCCGTAGGCGTTGACGTTCTGGCCGAGCAGCGTCACCTCCAGGACGCCCTCGGCGACCAGCGCCTCCACCTCGGCCAGGATCTCCCCCGGACGGCGGTCCCGCTCCTTGCCGCGCAGCGCCGGGACGATGCAGAACGTGCAGGTGTTGTTACAGCCCACCGAGATCGACACCCACGCGGCGTACGGGGACTCCCGGCGCGTCGGCAGGGTCGAGGGGAAGGTCACCAGGGACTCTTCGATCTCGACCTGCGCCTCGTCCCGGATCCGGGCGCGCTCCAGCAGCGCGGGAAGCGACCCGATGTTGTGCGTACCGAAGACCACATCGACCCAGGGGGCGCGCTTGACGATGGCGTCCCTGTCCTTCTGCGCCAGGCAGCCGCCCACCGCGATCTGCATGCCGGGACGGCCGTCCTTGACGGGACGCAGATGGCCGAGATTGCCGTAGAGGCGGTTGTCGGCGTTCTCCCGTACCGCGCAGGTGTTGAAGACGACGACGTCGGGCTCGGTGTCCTCGGCCCTGACGTACCCCGCGTCCTCCAGCAGGCCCGCCAGCCGCTCGGAATCGTGGACGTTCATCTGGCACCCGTAGGTACGGATCTCGTACGTGCGGGCGGTCTCCATAGGCGCATTCATGACAGTCACCAAGGTTACGCGCCACGGCCCCTATGCGCGCACGCGCCGAAACCCGCCGGGCGCCCGGCGTCGGCCGTTCCGGGCGGAGAAGTGATCAAGCTGGTCAACGGCCGGTTACCCGGCGATCAAGTGTTCACAACGAGCTTCGCGGCCCCTCCCGCCCGGCCGATCACCTTCCGTCCGGAAACCCCGATCGTGGCGCCGACGTGGGGATTCGTGATCGGATCGGTACCGCGCCGAAAGCGGAGGGCAGGAAATGATGACGTAAAGTCCGGCTGCATGACCGACAGCGGAGACGGACCCGAGCTCACCAAGGACGGCGGGTCCCGGGACGACAGCGCGAACGGCGCGCCCCTGGTCGTGATGAAGCATGTCAACAAGCACTTCGGTGATCTGCACGTGCTCAAGGACATCAACCTCACGGTCGACCGGGGCGAGGTGGTGGTGGTCATCGGCCCCTCCGGCGGCGGGAAGTCGACCCTGTGCCGGTCGATCAACCGGCTGGAGCCGATCGACGACGGCGTGATCATGGTGGACGGCAAGGAACTCCCCCGGGAGGGCGGCGAGCTGGCCAAGCTGCGCGCCGACGTGGGGATGGTGTTCCAGTCGTTCAACCTGTTCGCCCACAAGACCATCCTCGACAACGTCACGCTGGGCCCGATCAAGGTCCGCAAGGTCGCCAAGCAGGAGGCCGAGCAGCACGCCATGGAGCTGCTGGAGCGGGTCGGGATCGCCAACCAGGCGCAGAAGTACCCGGCCCAGCTTTCGGGCGGCCAGCAGCAGCGCGCGGCGATCGCCCGCTCGCTGGCGATGAAGCCCAAGCTCATGCTGTTCGACGAGCCGACCTCGGCGCTGGACCCGGAGATGGTCAACGAGGTGCTGGACGTCATGACCGGGCTGGCCGGGGAGGGCATGACGATGATCGTGGTGACCCACGAAATGGGCTTCGCCCGGCGGGCCGCCCAGAAGGTCGTGTTCATGGCCGACGGCCAGATCGTCGAAGAGAACACCCCCGACGAGTTCTTCACCAACGCGCGCACCGACCGCGCCAAGGACTTCCTGTCCAAAATCCTTACCCATTGATCATCTTTATCGATCGGTCGGCTCGAGTGACGTGATGACCCCCGTACGTCGAATACGTCGAAGGATCACCCCGAGCCGCGGCCCAGGCAGTAGGCACCGGCAGAAGCAGAGGGAGAACGAGCAAATGCGAGTACGTCGTTTCGGCGCCGTCATCGGCGCGGCGACCGCGCTGGCGATGGCCCTGACCGCGTGTGGGAGCGACACCGAGAGCACCCAGGCCACGACCGTCGTCCAGAAGGCCAAGGACTCGAAGAAGCTGGTCGTGGGCATCAAATACGACCAGCCGGCGCTCGGCCTGAAGAAGCCCGACGGCACCTTCGAGGGCTTCGACGTCGACGTCGCCAAGTACATCGCCAAGGAGCTGGGCGTCCCCGAGAGCGGCATCACCTTCAAGGAGACGACCTCCGCCAACCGCGAGTCGTTCCTCGGCGGAGGCCAGGTCGACCTGGTGGTCGCCACCTACTCCATCACCGACGCCCGCAAGAAGCAGGTCACCTTCGCCGGCCCGTACTACGTGGCCGCGCAGGACACGATGGTCCTGGCCGACAACGACGACATCAAGACCGCCCAGGACCTCAAGGGCAAGCGGCTGTGCAAGGCCGCCGGGTCCAACTCGTTCCGCCGCGTCACCGAGGGCCCGCCGGACGGCAAGCTGGCCATCTCCGGGGTCAAGCTGGTCGACGCCTCCAGCTACTCCGAGTGCGTCGCCAAGCTCAAGGCCGGCGCGCTGGACGCGGTGAGCACCGACGACCTGATCCTGGCCGGGTTCGCCAACACCCAGAAGGGCCAGTTCAAGGTCATCAACAACCCGATCAGCGAGGAGAAGTACGGCGTCGGGATCAAGAAGGGTGACACCGAGACCTGCGAGGCGGTCAACAAGGCGCTCACCAAGATGTACCAGGACGGCACGGCCAAGACCCTCCTGGAGAAGCACTTCGCCGGCACCGGCCTGCAACTGAAGACCACCGTCCCGCAGTTCGAGGGCTGCGCCTGATCCAGGCCCGTTCCCGGCCGGGCCGTCGTGCCCGCCGCCCGCCCGCAAGCGTCCCGCGGCGGCGCGCACCGGCCGGGACCCGTGCCTGGCGCAGGCGAGGTCCGCCGTTCCGGAGCGCTCCCCGGACGACCCGACCGGGGAGCGCTCCGGGCATCCCGACCCCCGCTGGAACCCCATGGATCAGCTACTCGACCTGTTCAACTTCAGCTCGGTCTTCGACGAGCGCGACCAGCTCCTCGACGGCTTCTGGGCGACCATCCGCCTGGCGGCCCTCTCGGCGGTGCTGTCCCTCATCATCGGCACGATCCTGGCGTCCTTCCGGGTCTCGCCCGTGCCGGTGCTGCGGACGGTCGGCACCGCCTACGTCAACGTCCTGCGCAACACCCCGCTGACCCTGGTGCTGCTGATGTGCAGCCTCGGCCTGAACGACATCCTCGCGCTGACGTTCTCCGACAGCACCTCCACCAGCTACTACTGGTGGGCGGTCCTGGGGTTGTCGGGGTACACCGGCGCGTTCGTCTGCGAGGCGCTGCGCTCGGGCATCAACACGGTGCCGCTCGGCCAGGCGGAGGCGGCGCGCTCGATCGGCCTGTCCTTCTTCCAGTCGCTGCGGCTGATCATCCTGCCCCAGGCGTTCCGCTCGGTGATCGCGCCGCTGGGCAGCATCCTGATCGCGATGATCAAGAACACCACGGTGGCGAGCGCCGCCAGCTACGCCGAGGCCGCCTCGGTGATGAAGACCCTGCTCGACCAGCCGTCCTTCCAGGGCGGGGCGCTCCCGCTGTTCATCGGCGTCGCGATCGCCTTCATGGTCCTGACCCTGCCGACCGGCTTCTTCTTCGGCTGGCTGGCCAAGCGGATGGCGGTGGCGCGATGAACCGCGAGGCGAACGTTCTGTTCGACATCCCGGGCCCGCGGGCGCGGGCCCGCAACCAGGTCCTGACCGTGGTGTCCGGGGTGATCCTGGTCGCCGTGATCGTCGCGCTGGCATGGCGGCTGAACACCCGCGGCCAGTGGGAGGGCTCGCTGTGGAGCCCGTTCCTGGAAGGCGACGTCTGGACGAACCTGATCCTGCCCGGCCTGTGGAACACGGTGAAGGCCGCGGCCGTGGCCTCGGTCCTGGCCCTGCTGTTCGGCGTGGTGTTCGGGCTGGCCAGGCTGTCGGACCACTGGTGGATCCGGATCCCGGCGGGCGCGGTCGTGGAGTTCTTCCGCGCCATCCCGCTGCTGATCCTGATCTTCCTGGCGTTCTTCATCCCGAACAAGATCAGCCCGGTGATCGCCCAGTCCCCCTTCGGCACCTTCCAGCGGGTCATGGTGGACACCTTCGGCTGGATCTTCGGCATCGAGATCACCGCCGGTGTGATCACCGTGCCGGCGTTCGCCGCCGTGGTGTTCGGCCTGGTGCTCTACAACGGGTCGGTGCTGGCCGAGGTGTTCCGGGCCGGGATCAACTCGATCCCCAAGGGCCAGTCCGAGGCGGCCTACTCCATCGGGCTCCGCAAGAACGGCGTGCTGCGGCTGGTGCTGCTCCCGCAGGCCGTCACGGTCATGATGCCGGCGATCGTCAGCCAGCTCGTGGTGCTGCTCAAGGACACCGCGCTCGGCTTCATCATCGCCTACTCCGAGCTGCTCCAGGCCGGGTTCAAGCAGATCCCGCCCAACTACGGCAACAACGTGCTGCAGGCGGGCATCGTGGTCGCGGTCATCTACATCACGATGAACATGCTGATCAGCATGCTGGCGAACCGGCTCGAGGCGCGCAGCCGGCGCAGCCGCAGGACCGCCGCCAAGACGATCGGCACCGGCACCGGGGCGCCGCCCGCCGCCGGCATGTCCGTCGCCGGTCAGACCCCGAGCACCTGATCGGCGCCCGTACGGAACGGCCGGAAGGGGCCACCGCGTGACGCGGTGGCCCCTTCCGTATCCGCGGCCCCCGGGGCCGGTCGTGGCACCGGTCTCTCCCGGTCGCTGAGAAGGCCGCTGGGACGGCGTGGGAAGGGACCTCGGCTCCTCACCCGGCGAGCCGACGGCGAGGCGCCCTGGCCGCCGCTCACCCTGTGAACGGCTTGTATCTTTCCAAGGTCAACTGCCCAGTCATGGCCCCAACGGATCCCCGTATGCGGGACGATTCGCATATGACCGCTCGTGCGACCCTTCCCTACGGCTCCTGGCCCTCCCCCATATCCGCCGCCGACGTCGCTCGCGCCCGGCTGCGCCTCAGTTTTCCCACCGTCCATAACAGCGATGTGTGGTGGCAGGAGACCCGACCAGAGGAAGGCGGCCGGACCACGGTCATCCACCTGCAGGGCGGTCACCGCACCGAGCTCCTGCAGGCGCCGTGGGACGCCCGCACCCGGGTCCATGAGTACGGGGGACGGTCCTATCTGCCCGTCCGCACCGGCGAGGGCTTTGCGATCGTGTTCTCCAACTACGAGGACCAGCGGTTGCATCGCCTTGACCCGGGCGACCCCAAGCCGCGCCCGCTGACCCCCGAGCCGGCTCTTCCCGGCGGGCTTCGCTATGCCGACTACACGCTTTCCCCGGACGGCTCCGAGGTGTGGTGCGTATGCGAGGGGCACACGCCTGACGGGATTCGCCGCGCCATTGTCGCCGTCCCCCTGGACGGCAGCGCCGCCGCTGACGCGTCCGCGATCCGTGAGCTCGTCACCGGCGCCGATTTCTACGCCTCCCCCACCCCGTCCCCCAGCGGCGGGCATCTGGCCTGGGTCCAGTGGAACCACCCGAGGATGCCCTGGGACGGCACGGAGATCCGTGTGGCCGCGCTGGAGAACGGGCAGGCCGTGGCGCCCCGCACCGTCAAGGGCGGTCTCAACGAGTCGGCCCTGGCGCCCCTGTGGCGGGACGACAGCTCGCTTTACGTCATCTCCGACTGGCCCGGCTGGTGGAACATCTACCAGGTCGGTCTCCACGGGGAGTCGCCGCAGGCCCTCTACCCGGCGGAGGAGGAGTTCGCCGGGCCGCTGTGGCAGTTGGGCGGCATGCCCTACGCGCTCCTTGAGGACGGCCGGCTCGCCGTGCTGCACGGGGAGGGCGACCAGCGCCTGGGCATCTACGACCCGGACACCCTGGAGCTGGTCGACCTGGAGGTCCCCTACGACGACTGGCAGTTGTCGTTGTCGGCGCACGGCTCCACCATCGTCGGCATAGCGGGGGGCATGACCGTCCCGCCGTCGGTTGTGCGCATCGACACCACCACGGGACGCGTGGAGGGGCTGCGGCGTGAGCTGGCGGAGCTGCCCGACATCGCCTACCTGCCCAAGGCACGCGCGGAGCAGATCGAAGGCCCCTTCGGACGTCCCGTCCACGCCAACATCTACCCGCCGTCCAACCCGGAGTACGCGGGGCGGGAAGGGGAGCTTCCTCCCTACGTGGTGTTCATCCACGGGGGGCCGACGAGCCGCGCGTCGCGCACGTTGAGCTTGGAGCGTGCCTTCTTCACCAGCCGCGGCATCGGCGTCATCGACGTCAACTACGGCGGCTCCACCGGATACGGCCGCGCGTACCGGGAACGCCTGCGCCGCCAGTGGGGCGTGGTGGACGTCGAGGACGCCGTGGCCGCCGCCAAGGCGCTCGTCGACGGCGGCATCGCCGACCCTGAGCGGCTCGCCATCCGCGGCGGCAGCGCGGGCGGATGGACGACCCTGGCGGCCATCACCACCACCGACGTGTTCAAGGCCGCCACGTCCTACTACGGCATCAGCGACCTGAAGGGCTTCGCCGAGGCCACGCACGACTTCGAGTCGCGTTACCTGTTCGGGCTGATCGGCCCCCTGCCCGGGTTCGAGCGCGCCTATGAGGAGCGTTCGCCGCTCAACCGCGCCGATGACACGTCCTGCCCCGTGCTGCTGTTGCAGGGCCTGGACGACCCGGTCGTCCCGCCGGACCAGTCCGAGCGGTTTGCGCTCGCGCTGGCGTCGAAGAAGACGCCGTACGCGTACCTGACGTTCCAGGGCGAAAGCCATGGGTTCCGGCGCGCCGACACCGTCATCGCCTGCCTGGAGGCGGAGCTCGCCTTCTACGGCCAGACGCTGGGCTTCAAGCCGCAGGGAGTGGACCCCATCGACCTCATCGTGGGCTGATCTCTCGCAGGGGCCTTCACGCGGTCGCGGAAGGCCGTGTGTCAGCCTAGGTTGACGCACCCGCCATGTCAGCCTAGGCTGACAGCATGACGACGATGACCGAACTCGCCCAGGCCGTGGACAGCCGCGATCCGGCCACGGGCCTGGGCGCCGTGGCCGCCCTGCGCCGGCTCGCCGACGAACTGGAAGCGCTCCACGTCGCGAACGCGCGTGCCCAAGGCTGGTCCTGGCAGGCCATAGCGTCCGCGCTGGGCGTGCGGCGCCAGTCCGTCCACAAGAAGCACGCGAGGCGCCTGGCATGATGACGCTCGCCTCGTTCGACCCGTCCGCGCGCCACGCCCTCATCCGCGCGGGCCTGCTCACCGAAGGCCCGACCCTGGGCACCCGCCCTCTGCTGCACGCACTACTCGAAGACGGCCCCATAGCCGGGCTCGACCTCACCCCCGACTTCGCGGGGCGGTCCCAAAGGGACCTTCTCGCGACCCTGGGCATCGACGTCGACGACGTCCACCGGCGTGCGTCCGAGGCGACCTCCCTTCGCCTGGACGACCCGTCCCTGTGGAGACTGAGGCGTTCCCCCTTCCTCCCCTTGCGGGTGACGCTCACGGGCCCTGGGACACAGGTGACCCTCAACGAGGCCGCCCGCAAGACCCTGGAAGTCGCGCTGTGGGCCGCTCGCCGCCGTGGCCATCCCTCGGCGTCCCGTGAAGACCTTCTCTGGGGGCTGCTGGCCGACCGCGGCAACAAGGCGGTCCAGATTCTGCGCAGCCGCAACATCGACCTCCGCACGCTCTGGACCGCCCTCGGCGCCGCTTAGGAGACCATGTAGGAGTTGATGTCGAGCAGGGCGTGGTCGGGGCCGAAGTAGGAGATGGTGTCGCCCCCGGTGTTGTTGAGGAAGCCCGCCGTACGGCCGTTGTAGTAGGCGCCGGGACGGTTCGTCCCAGGACCCACGTACACCCGCAGCAGGCTGCCCGGCGGGATCGTGTAGCCGGCACCGATGGTGAGCAGGTTGCCCGCCTGGTCCCGCAGGTAGCCCCCGCCCACGGCGACCGTGCGGGACGTCGTGTTGCGCAGAACGACGTGTTCCCCCGTCTCGGGCTGCACGTCATCGCCGCCGGGGTCGGGGAACACGATCATTCCTCCGCTCATATCGGAATGATCTTGACGTGCTCCGATGACCCGTTTCGGACGCGCACATGAACATCACAGGACACACCCGCAACATCCCGGGCGGGTCGGCGACGGCGGGATCAGCGGGCGAACTCGATCGCGCGGGACTCGCGGACGACGGTGACGCGGATCTGGCCCGGGTAGGTGAGCTCGCTCTCCACCTGCTTGGCGATGTCCCGGGCGATCACCTGGGCCTGGATGTCGTCCACCGCGTCCGGCTTCACCATGACGCGGATCTCACGGCCGGCCTGCATCGCGAAGACCTTCTCGACGCCCTCGTGCTTCTCCCGGGCGATCTCCTCAAGCCGTTCCAGCCGTTTGACGTACGCCTCCAGCGACTCGCGGCGCGCCCCGGGACGGCTGCCGCTGATCGCGTCGGCGGCCTGGGTGAGCACAGCCTCGACCGTGCGGACCTCGACCTCGTTGTGATGCGCCTCGATGGCGTGCACCACGTCCTCATGCTCGCCGTACCGCCGGGCGATCTCCGCGCCGATCAGCGCGTGGCTGCCCTCCACCTCGTGGGTGAGCGCCTTGCCGATGTCGTGCAGCAGCGTGCAGCGCTTGGCGAGCTCGGCGGGCAGCCGCAGCTCGGCCGCCATGATCCCGGCGATATGGGCGGACTCGATCAGGTGCTTGAGCACGTTCTGCCCGTAGGACGTGCGGTAGCGGAGCTGCCCCAGCAGGGTGATCAGCTCCGGGTGCATCTCGGTGATGCCCAGCTCGACCAGGGCGTCCTCACCGGCCCGCACGCACAGCTGCTCGACGTCCGCGCGGCTGCGCTCGTAGACCTCCTCGATCCGCTGGGGATGGATCCGGCCGTCCAGGACCAGCTTCTCCAGCGTCAGCCGGCCGACCTCGCGGCGCACCGGGTCGAAGCAGCTGAGCAGCACCGCCTCGGGCGTGTCGTCGATGATCAGGTTGACCCCGGTGGTGGACTCGAACGCGCGGATGTTGCGCCCCTCGCGGCCGATGATCCGGCCCTTCATCTCGTCGCCGGGCAGGTGCAGCACCGACACCACCGACTCGGCGGTCTGCTCGCTGGCCACCCGCTGGATGGCCAGGGTGACGATCTTGCGGGCGCGCTTCTCGCCCTCCGCCCTGGCCGCGTTCTCGATCTCCCGGGTGATCGGGATGGCCTCCCGCTTGGCCTGGTTCTCCATGGCGGCGACCAGCTCGGCCTTGGCCTCCTCGGCGGTCAGCCCGGCGGCGCGTTCGAGCACCCGGCGGCGCTCCTCCTCCATCTGGCCGAGTTCGCTCTTGCGGGCCTCCAGCGCCTTCTTGGACTCCACGAGCCGCGCGGACCACTCCTCCAGACGGCGGACCTCGTCGTCCAGCCGCTGCTCGCGCTCGGCGAGCCTGGCCTCCCGGCGTTCCAGGTCCTCGCGGAGGACGCGCAGATCCTCCCGCAGCGCGCGGGCCTCCTTCTCCACCTCGCCGCGCGCGTCGCTGTCGATCCGCCGGGCCTGCGCCTCCGCCTTGGCGAGGATCTCCTGCGCCTGCGACCGGGCGTCCGACCTGATCTCGTCGGCGTCCCGCTGCGCTCGGCCGAGCTCCTCCGGATCGAACCCGGCGGGCGTGCCGGGACGCCGCAACACGACGATGACGAGAGCGACCAGGGTCACCAGAAGCGCGGCACCCAGCAGGACGCTCTCCATGAGGCAGACCCTTCCTCGCCCGCGGGCCCCGCCGAGATCGGAGCCCTGCTCTGCGAGGATTTACCCGCGTTCGGCCGGACCGCCGCACGCCTGACAACGCCCCGCGGCGGGTACGCCACAGCGCCAGGACGGCGGTGAGCCGTACCCGGAGCCCGCGGCCCGTCCTCCACCGAGGTCGGCCAACGTCTGTCCTCTATGCCTCTCAGCTGCGCGAACGTGTTCGGTCGTATGGCAATCCGCAGTGCGCGGAGTAATTCCTCACTGCCGTAACGGTAAGCGGCACGGAGGTAATGAGCAAGCAAACCCCGGGCAATCCGGACTAACCCAACGGACGCGTGAGGAATCGCTTACCGCGCCCCAGGACGCCCCGACCTGGGACGTCCCACGGTCAGAAGCACCACCGCCCCCCGTCGGACACCCCGTCACCTCCCGGCGTGTCGGCTCCCCGCCACGGGCTCACTCCAGATCGACCGCGTCGGGCAGACCCTCCACGTCATCCCCCTCCGCCTCCAAGACCTCCCGGACGACCCGGTACGCCAGCCCGGGCGGGTAACCCTTGCGCGCCAGGACACCGACCAGCCGCCGCATCCGCTTGGCCGGCTCCACCCCCCGCGTCGATGCCGCCCTCCGCTCGATCAGCCGCCGCGCGGTCCGTTCCTCCTCGTCGGCGTCCAGACCCTCCACCGCGTCCCGGACGGTCTCCTCGGCCACCCCGCGCCGCCGCAGCTCCCCCGCCAGCGCCCGCCGCGCCAGCCCGCGCCCGGTGTGCCGCGACCGCACCCACGCCCGCGCGAACGCCTCGTCGTCGATCAGCCCGACATCGCTGAACCTGCCCAGCACCCGCTCGGCGACCTCGTCCGAGATCCCTTTCCGTCGCAGCGCGTCCTCCAACTGAGCCCGGGTACGCGGCGCCGCCCCGAGCAACCGCAGGCAGATCTCCCGAGCCCGCCCCTCCACGTCCCCGTCCGCCACCGCCCCACCCCGGCGCCGCGTCCGCCCGCCACTTCCCGCAACGCCTCCCGCTCCGCCATCCTTCGCGCCACGGCCGTCCCCCGAGGAAACGCCCTGGTCACCTTCCCAAGCACTCCCCGCACCCACCCCAGCCTGCGGAACGCCCTCAGAGCGCCTCGCCCGCGAGCCGGGCGCGCCCGAACCCTCACCTGCCGACTCCCGCTCGTCCCCCGCCGTCCGACCACCGGACACGCGTCCCGAACGCTCGCCCCGCGAACGAACCCCTGGCGACGCACCACCCGCACGATCCTCAGAGGCGCCTGCCTCCGTCACGGAAGCGGGCTCACCCGTCCACGCCTTCCGAGCCCACTCAGCCCCGAAAGGACCACCCCGACCCGCCCCCTCCAACCCGTCCCAAGGAAACCCCCGTTCCCCCACCGACCCACTCTCCCCGGCATCGCTTGCACTGGCGCCCTCACCCGACCCGAACGGTCGCCCCCAAGCCGGCAGCACCTCCGCTCCGGACGACCCGGCCTCGCCGAGCCCGGCACCTCCCCCCAACCACGGGTTCGATGCCACCTCCCCAAACGCACCTGTTCCGCCCTCCGCCGACGACCCACCACGCACGGATGCCTCATCGACCACGGGTCGTTCACCCGGCACCGGAGACCACCGCACCCCGGCTCCCGGCTCCTTCCGCTCCTCTTCTTCCATGGACATCTCCTGAGGCATCTCCCTAGGTGTCTGGCCCGAGGCACTTCGGCGGCGAAGCCCACGGCACGGACATCCTGCGCTCGTTAAGCCTGTTCCATCGGGTGCGGCGCCTGCGATGCGCCCGGGCGAGGTCGGGCAGCCGGGAGCGGCGTGGGGACTCGGGTGGGCGCTGGTTGTCCGGGCGGGTCATGTGGGGCACGTGCCTGGACGGGGGCGCCGCCCGTGGGAGCGGCGGCGGCGCCAAAGGGGAAGGTCCGTGCACCGACCGGCCGGTGCCGGGTAGGGCGCCGCCGCCCTGCACACGAGATCATTCCCCAACCTCCGTCAAGAATCACCCTGATCGGGGGAATCCTCGTCAGGGAGTGACGTCACATGTAGGTTGCCGATCGGCCTCGGTCGCATCCACCTCCGGTGGTGGGTCGCCGTCGTGCCCTTCCCTGGCAACGCCCACACCCTTTGGACCGGGCGCCGTGGGCGAGGCCCGCCCCGGCTTTTGGGGTCGATGCGCTGCGGCCCTTGGACGGACCTGCCCCCCGCGCCTCAGGCATGGACAGTGCGTCTTGGCCCGGATAGACCACCGCTGACCTCCGGGTGCCCGACCTTGCGTGGAAGGGTTGCAGCACCGCACCCGGTGGAACGGGCTGCCCAAGCGTAGACGGGCCGTCCGCGCGCCCCCGGCTTCGGAGACCTGTGTGCCTCCGGGCTCGACACCCGCCTCCTCGGACGCTCCTCGCTCCTGGGCTTCGTCGGCCCACGGGAGGGACGGGCCTGCGATCCCGGGGGCGGCCGGTCCGCGTCCTGGGCGGGTGTGCGGTTGCCGCCGGGGTGGTCGTCAGTCGCCGGGCTTGGGGGTCTTGCCCTTGCGGGTGGGGGCGGGCGCCGGCGGGGTGGCGGCCTCGGCGGGGGCGGGGTCGGCCTCCTTGTCGACGCGGGGGCCGATGCCCAGCTTCTCCTTGATCTTCTTCTCGATCTCGTCGGCCATGTCGGCGTTGGCCTTGAGGAAGTTGCGGGCGTTCTCCTTGCCCTGGCCGAGCTGGTCGCCGTCGTAGGTGTACCAGGCGCCGGACTTGCGCACGAAGCCGTGCTCGACGCCCAGGTCGATCAGGCCGCCCTCGCGGGAGATGCCCTGGCCGTAGAGCAGGTCGAAGTCGGCGACCCGGAAGGGCGGGGCCATCTTGTTCTTGACGACCTTGACCCGGACCCGGTTGCCGACCGCCTCGGTGCCGTCCTTGAGGGTCTCGATCCGGCGCACGTCCAGCCGGACGGAGGCGTAGAACTTCAGCGCGCGGCCGCCGGTGGTGGTCTCGGGCGAGCCGAACATGACGCCGACCTTCTCGCGGAGCTGGTTGATGAAGATGGCGGTGGTCTTGGTCTGGTTGATCGCGCCGGTGAGCTTGCGGAGGGCCTGCGACATGAGGCGGGCCTGGAGGCCGACGTGGCTGTCGCCCATCTCGCCCTCGATCTCGGCGCGCGGCACCAGCGCCGCCACCGAGTCGATCACGACGAGGTCGATCGCGCCGGAGCGGATGAGCATGTCGGTGATCTCGAGGGCCTGCTCGCCGGTGTCGGGCTGGGACACCAGCAGGCTGTCGATGTCGACGCCGAGCTTGCGGGCGTACTCGGGGTCGAGGGCGTGCTCGGCGTCGACGAACGCCGCGATGCCGCCCTTCTTCTGGACGTTGGCCACCGCGTGCAGGGCGAGGGAGGACTTGCCGGAGCCCTCGGGGCCGTAGATCTCCACGACCCGGCCGCGCGGCAGGCCGCCGATGCCGAGGGCGATGTCGAGCGAGATGGACCCGGTGGGGATCACCTCGACCGGTGCCCGCGCCTCGTCGCCCATCCGCATGACCGAGCCCTTGCCGAACTGGCGCTCGATCTGGGCCAGTGCGGTTTCGAGGGCCTTCTCCCGATCGTTCGCTGCCATGAGGTGATCGCCCCTTTGTCGTCTGTCCTTCGGTGTCGGAGGCGACGTTACGGGGCGCCACCGACAGTTCCCGACCCGACTTTACCGAACATCCGTTCGATCATGGTCCGGGACACCGGATCCGCCGCGGATCCGGCCGCCGAATCTCCGTGCGCTCGGCATGGCGGACCCCGTAACCTGGCGCCGTCGACGGAGGGTTCCATCATGACGCTGACCGTCCTTTTCTGCGTCGATCCGCTCAGCCCCCGGCGCGTTGACCCCCATTTCGCCCGCGAGGCCGCCGCCGTACGGGATCATTACGGTGAGATCGCCCTGATCGACCACGAGGCGCTGCGGCGCGGTGACGCCGAGGCGGCGGTACGGGCCGTGCCCAGGGACCTCGGGCCCGTCTGGTACCGCGGCTGGATGCTCACCAGCGCGGAGTACGCGGCGATGGCCGCTCTCCTGAAGAAGCGGGGCACGCTGCTGATGACGCATCCGGACGACTATCGGCGGGCGCACGAGCTGCCCGGCTGGCATGACACGTTCGCGGGTCTGACACCGCAGAGCGTGTGGCGGCCTCTGTCCCCCGGCCAGGACCCGGGTGACTTAGGGGAACTGGTGCGTCCCCTGCGCGGCGGCCCCGGGGTGGTCAAGGACTACGTGAAGTCCCGCAAGCACGAGTGGGACGAGGCGTGCTTCGTCCCGGACGTGAAGAACCTGGCGTTACTGCGGGGCGTCGTGGCCAAGATGCTCGCGTTGCAGGACGAGTTCCTGGCCGGTGGCGTGGTCGTACGGGAGTACGAGCCGTACGACGGGGAGGGCGAGGCGCGCGTGTGGTGGGTGGACGGGGAGCCCGCTCTCATAGGTCCGCACCCCGACAGCCCTGAGGTCGAGCCCGAGCCCCGTGTGGACGCCGTGGCCCCCGCGGTGCGCACGCTCGGGTGCCGGTTCATCACCACCGACCTGGCGCGCAGGGACGACGGCGAGTGGCGCGTGGTCGAGGTGGGTGACGGCCAGGTCAGCGATCTGCCGTCCACGGTCGATCCCATGGACCTGTACGCGCATCTTCCGGTGCCCGATTGAGCCACCGGACGTCGATCACCATCATCGGGACGGGACTGCGCCCACGAAGCCCTTTCGGCATGGGATGATCCAGAAGTTCGTCATTGGCGGGAACGAGGTCTTGGTCCCTTCCGTCCGAGGATCGACCACCTCTAAGCTATGGCTTCGCAACCGACCGTTCTCATTCCGTGAGCGCGCGGCGCCGCCCAGGGGCGATCGGCTGCCAGTGGCCTCGTTGCACAAAAGGACGTGTTCCCCTTGCCCCCTCAGCAGGACAAGCGCCGGCTCAGCTCGCGGGCTGTGAAGATCGGGATGGTCAGCGCCCTGTCGCTGACGGTGGCCGCATGCGGTTCCAAGACCACCACGGCGTGGTGCGTCGACCGGTACGCGCCGGCGGTAGGCAGGACCGCGGGCGGTTACAAGGTCGTCTCCGATGTGTTCTGCGACTCGCGAGACATCGAACGAGGCACCGTGTCCTATGGACGGTACTTCTGGTACTACGGCGGCAAGCGCGACTCCGACGGCTACGTCAGCGGTGGCAGCCGCTTCGGGCCGAGCAAGGGCAAGATCAAGTCGTCCAGCGGGAGGACGCTGAGCCGCGGCGGGTTCGGCGGCAGCGGCAGAAGCGGGAGCTGAGCCGTGCGGCGAGAACGTTCCGCACCGCGTCCTGACTGGCCGCAAAAGGTGGAGATGCACGGCCTGGCCTTCCACCGCGACGCGCACCCCGAGCACCTGACCCGCCCCTATTGGGACGAGTCGGTGCACTACGTGTTCGAGATGGACGAGGTGCTGGCGCTCGAAGAGGTCGTCGAAGAACTGCACCGCATGTGCCTGGACGTCGTCGAGCATGTCGTGAGCACCGGCCGTTACCACGTGCTGGGCATTCCCGACTGGGTGGCGCCCCTCATCGAGGAGTCGTGGCGGCGCCGCGACCCGCATCTGTACGGGCGTTTCGACCTGCGCTACGACGGCACGGGCCCGGCCAAGCTGCTGGAGTACAACGCCGACACCCCCACCGCCCTGGTGGAGAGCGCGATCGTCCAGTGGTACTGGCTGCAGGAGGTCTTTCCCGGAGACGACCAGTGGAACTCCATCCATGAGCGCCTGGTCGACCGGTGGAAGGAGATCGCCGCGCAGCGCCTCGACAAAGGCCCGGCCCATTTCGCGTGGACGCACGGCGACGAGACCGGCGAAGAGGTCATGACGATCGCGTACATGCAGGAGACCGCCGAGGAGGCGGGCCTGCCCGGGATCGCCATCGCCATGGAGGACATCGGCTGGGATTCGCGGCGCGGGCGTTTCGTGGACCTCAAGGAAGACGAGATCCGCACGCTGTGCAAGCTCTACCCCTGGGAATGGATCGTCAACGAGCCGTTCGGCAAGAACATCCCGGGCACTCCCACCCGGTGGATCGAGCCGATCTGGAAGATGATCCTGTCCAACAAGGCGCTGCTGGTCCTGCTGTGGGAGCTGTTTCCGGGGCACCCCAATCTGCTTCCCACCTATCTCAACACGCCGTCCGACCTGACCTCGTACGTGCAGAAGCCGTTGCTGGGACGGGAGGGCGCGAGCATGCGCATCGTCACCCCTGACGGCGACGAGCAGCGCACCGAGGGCGGTTATGGGAGCGAGGGCTTCGTCTTCCAGGAGTTCTGCCCGCTGCCCGACTTCGATGGTGAACACCCGGTGCTGGGGGCCTGGGTGGTCCACGACGAGTCCGCGGGGCTCGGCATCCGTGAGACCTCGGGTCTCATCACCGATGACACGTCGTCATTCGTCCCGCACCGCATTCCCCTGTCAACCCCCTAGTGACGCGTCCGGCGAACCCCTGACCCCTAGAGGACGCGCCTCCCGCTAAGGAGATCAATGAACGACGACAGCCTCGCCCAGATCCTGCTGGACGGGACGGGCGCGATCCTCGCCTACGCCTTGGTCGGCCTGGTGCTGTTCGTGGTCGGCTTCTACATGACCGACCTGGCCACCCCGGGACGGCTGATCACGGTCATCCGTACCCACCGCAACCCGAACGCGACGCTGCTGGCGTGCGCGTCCACCGTCGGGGTGGGCCTGATCGTGGCCGTCTCGATCTTCGCTTCGGGCGGCGATCTGATGGAGGGCCTGACCAGGACGCTGGTGTTCGGCCTCGTGGGCATCGTGGCGATGACCATCGCCACCCTGGTCTTCGACAAGGTGGTGGGTATCAGCATCAGGCACCTGGCCGACGACTCCGAGGACAAGCTGGAGCCCGCCGCGATCCTGCTGGGCGTCGCCAACCTGATGATCGGCTTCGTCACGGCCGTCGCGGTCTACTGAGGCGGTCCGCTCAAGCGGGTCTGCTCAAGCGGGTCTGGCTGAAGGCGCCCGCCGGCACGCCCCCCGTCCCGCCCAGGGGGGCGGGGGATGCTCGCCTGGACGGTCGTTCAGTGGAGGCGCTGGGGGACGTCGAAGGTGTCGACGACCGCCTTCCAGACCTTCTTGGCCGGCTCGCCGTCCGCGAGGGCCTGCTCGATGGTGCGGCCGCCCAGTTCGGCCAGGACGTGGTCCTTGGCGACGCTCTCGGCGTAGCCCTCCCCGAACTGCTCGTTCATCCGTTCCCAGAACTCTGTCAACCGCACCCGTCCACGCTATCCGAGGCCACCGCGACCCGGTCCGGAAGCGCTCGATCACGATGTGACGAGCGCCACCCCGGCGCGTTTTGTCGGTGGCGGGATGCAGGATGGGGACATGAGCGGTGACGTGCTCGAACGCTTCTCCCCCGCCACCCGGGAGTGGTTCAGGGGGGCGTTCGCGGCGCCCACCCCGGCGCAGGCGGGAGCGTGGGAGTCGATCTCCAGCGGCGACAACACCCTGGTCGTCGCGCCGACCGGCTCCGGCAAGACGCTGGCCGCGTTCCTGTGGTCGCTCGACCGCCTCACCGCCTCGCAGCAGGACCCTGAGGCGGAGCCCGCCGACGAGGCCGATCCCAGGCGGCGCTGCCGCGTCCTGTACGTCTCGCCGCTCAAGGCCCTGGCCGTGGACGTCGAGCGCAACCTGCGGGCCCCGCTCACCGGCATCCGCCAGGCCGCCCGCAGGCTCGGCCTCGCCGAGCCGGACGTGCGGGTCGGGATCCGCTCCGGCGACACGCCCGCCGACGAGCGGCGGCGGCTGGCCACCCGGCCGCCGGACATCCTGATCACCACCCCCGAGTCGCTGTTCCTGATCCTCACCTCGCAGGCCCGCGAGTCGCTGCGCGGTGTGCGGACGGTGATCGTGGACGAGGTGCACGCGGTGGCGGGCACCAAGCGCGGCGCGCACCTGGCGCTCAGCCTGGAACGGCTGGACGCGCTGCTGGAGCGTCCCGCGCAGCGGATCGGCCTGTCGGCGACGGTGCGCCCGGTGGACGAGATCGCCGCGTTCCTCGGCGGCACCCGTCCCGCCACGGTGGTGCAGCCGCCGTCGGACAAGGTGTTCGACCTCGACATCGTCGTACCCGTCGAGGATCTCGGGGAGATCGCCCGGTACACCGACGACTCCGGGGCGGCCGACCCCCGGCAGCGCAGCATCTGGCCGCACGTCGAGGACCGCCTGCTCGACCTGATCGGGCGGCACCGGTCCACGCTGGTCTTCGCCAATTCCCGCCGCCTGGCCGAACGGCTGTGCGGGCGGCTCAACGAGCTCGCGTACGAACGCACCACGGGAGCGCTGCCCGAGAACCATGCCCCTGCGGAGACGATGGCGCAGGCCGGCGCGTCCAGGGGCGCTCCGGTCGAGATAGCGCGTGCCCATCACGGCTCGGTCTCCAAGGAAGAGCGCGCCGGCATCGAGGACGCCCTCAAGCAGGGCCGCCTCCCCGCGGTGGTGGCCACGTCCAGCCTGGAGCTGGGCATCGACATGGGCGCGGTGGACCTGGTCGTCCAGGTGGAGTCGCCGCCGTCGGTCGCCAACGGCCTGCAGCGGGTGGGGCGCGCGGGCCATCAGGTGGGCGCGGTGTCCAAGGGCGTCATCTTCCCCAAGTACCGGGGCGACCTCATCCAGACCGCGGTGGTGGCGGAGCGGATGCGCGGCGGCCTGATCGAGGAGACGCGCTACCCCCGCAACCCGCTCGACGTCCTCGCCCAGCAGATCGTCGCGATGGTGGCGATGGACGAGTGGACGGTCGACGAGCTGGAGTCCGTGGTCAAGCGGGCGGCCCCTTACGCCACGCTCCCGCGTTCGGCGCTGGAGGCGACCCTGGACATGCTCGCGGGCCGCTACCCCAGCGACGAGTTCGGGGAGTTGCGTCCCCGCCTCGTGTGGGACCGCGTGACCGGCGTGCTGCGCGATCGTCCCGGGGCGCAACGGCTCGCGGTCACCAGTGGCGGCACCATCCCCGACCGTGGCCTGTTCGGGGTGTTCCTCGTCGGTGAGAAGGCGTCGCGGGTGGGCGAGCTGGACGAGGAGATGGTGTACGAGTCGCGCGTCGGTGACGTCTTCGTCCTGGGGGCCAGCTCTTGGCGCATCGAGGACATCACCCCTGACCGCGTGCTGGTGTCCCCCGCGCCGGGGCAGCCGGGCAAGCTGCCGTTCTGGCATGGCGACACCCTGGGACGCCCGGCCGAGCTGGGGCGCGCGCTGGGCGCGTTCACCCGCGAGCTGGCCGCGTTGCCCGAGGGCGCCGCGCGTGAACGGGTCGCGTCCTTCGGCCTGGACGAGTGGGCCTCCGCCAACCTCGTCTCCTACATCGGCGAGCAGCGCGAGGCGACGGGCCATGTCCCGGACGACCGCACGCTCGTGGTCGAACGGTTCCGCGACGAGCTGGGCGACTGGCGGGTGGTCGTCCACTCGCCCCTGGGCGCGCGCCTGCACGCCCCCTGGGCGCTGGCCATCGCGGGGCGCCTGCGCGAACGGTACGGGGTGGACGCCCAGGCGATGCACGCCGACGACGGCATCGTCATCCGCCTCCCCGACATGGACGAGCCGCCCAATCTGGAGCTGGCCGTCTTCGATCCCGACGACATCGAACGCATCGTCGTCGACGAGCTGGGCGGCTCGGCGCTGTTCGCGGCCCGGTTCCGCGAGTGCGCGGCGCGTTCCCTGCTGCTCCCGCGGCGCCGTCCCGACAAGCGCATGCCCCTGTGGCAGCAGCGCCAGCGGGCGGCGCAACTGCTGGCGGTGGCGAGCAAGTACCCGTCGTTCCCGATCGTCCTGGAGACGATGCGCGAATGCCTCCAGGACGTGTTCGACGTCCCCGGCCTGGTCCAGTTGATGCGCGACCTGTCCGGACGCAAGGTGCGCATGGTCGAGGTGGAGACGAACGAGCCGTCGCCCTATGCGCGCTCCCTGCTGTTCCACTACGTGGGCGCGTTCATGTACGAGGGCGACTCGCCCTTGGCCGAGCGCCGCGCCCAGGCCCTCGCCCTTGACTCCGCGCTGCTCGCCGAGCTGCTGGGCCAGGCCGACCTGAGGGAGCTCCTCGATCCCGAGGTGGTGGCCGACACCGAACGCGAGCTGCAACGCCTCGCCGAAGACCGCCGCGCCCACGGCCTTGAGGGCGTGGCCGATCTGCTGCGCACGCTGGGGCCGCTCACCACGGCCGAGGTGGTCGAACGCACGGCCGTACCCACTCCGGAAGGGGTCGAGCCGGACCTGACCGCAGGAGAACGGGCCGTCGGGCTGTGGCTGGTGGACCTTGAGGCGACACGGCGGGCCGTCCGCGTACGGATCGCGGGCAAGGAGCATTGGGCGGCGATCGAGGACGCTGGGCGCCTGCGTGACGCGCTGGGCGCGCCCCTTCCCGTGGGGATCCCCGAGGCGTTCCTTGAGCCTGTCGACGATCCGCTGGGCGACCTCGTCTCGCGGTACGCCCGTACGCACGGCCCGTTCCGCGTGGGGGACGTGGCCGCGCGCTTCGGCCTGGGCCCCGCCGTGGTGGCCGAGACCCTGCGGCGCCTCGCGGGCGCGGGACGCGTCGTGGAAGGGGAGTTCCTTCCTGTCGAAGCCGTCTCCGGCCCGCTGACCAGCGAATGGTGCGACACCGGCGTGCTGCGTACACTGCGGCGCCGTTCGCTGGCACGGCTGCGCGCGGAGGTGGAGCCCGCCCCACCCGAAGCGCTCGGCCGGTTCCTGCCCGCATGGCACGGCATCACGGGCGGTTCGCGGCTGCGCGGCATCGACGCCCTCGTCCAGGCCATCGAGCAGTTGCAAGGCTGCGCGGTGCCCGCGTCGGCTCTGGAGTCGCTGGTGCTGCCGTCCCGCGTCCCCGGGTACTCGCCCGCCATGCTGGACGAGCTCACGTCCGCCGGAGAGGTCGTCTGGGCCGGCCAGGGCGGTCTGCCGGGAGGGGACGGCTGGGTCTCCCTCTACCTGGCCGAGTCGGCGCACCTGCTCATGCCGGAGCCCGCCGAGATCACCCTGACCCCCGTGCACCACGCTGTGCTCGACGCCCTGTCGGACGGCGGCGCGCTGTTCTTCCGCACGCTCTCCGACCGCGTCGCCTCCGGCGAGACCGGACCCGTCGACGACCAGGACCTGGTCACCGCCGTGTGGGACCTGGTCTGGGCCGGCCATCTCACCAACGACACCCTGGCCCCCCTGCGGTCCGCGCTCGGCTCGGGCCGCCCGTCCCACCGGTCGAGGACGACCCGCCGTGGCCGTCCCGTCCTCCCGTCCCGCACGGGGCCGCCCACGGTGGCGGGACGCTGGTGGCTGCTTCCCGAGCGGGAGAGCCGCGCGACGCTCCGTTCGCACGCGCTGGCGGAGTCGCTGCTCGACCGCTACGGCATCGTCATCCGGGGCGCGGTGGCCGCCGAACGCACGCCCGGCGGCTTCGCGGCCGTCTATCCCGTCCTGCGCGCCTTCGAGGAGAGCGGCCGTTGCAGGCGCGGCTACTTCGTCGAGGGCCTGGGCGCCGCCCAGTTCGCCATGCCCGGCGCCGTCGATCGGCTGCGCGCCCTGCGCCCGGCGCCCCCGCCCGCCGACCCGTGGGAGACGGCCCCGGGGGGAGGGCACGCCGAACGCCGCGCCCTCGTCCTGGCCGCCGCCGACCCGGCCAACCCGTACGGCGCCGCACTGCCCTGGCCCACCCGGGACGACGAGGTCGCCAGCGGCCACAAACCCGGCCGCAAGGCCGGCGCCCTGGTGGTACTGGTCGAAGGCGAACTCGTCCTCTACGTGGAACGCGGCGGCCGCACTCTGCTGACCTGGCACGACGACCACGACTCCCTCCAACCCGCCGTGGACGCCCTCGCCCTGGCCGTCCGCGAGGGCGCCCTGGGCCGCCTCACCGTCGAACGCGCCGACGGCGAAGCCATCGTCAACTCCCCCTTGGCCGCCGCCCTGGAAGCCGCCGGCTTCCACCCCACCCCCCGCGGCCTACGCCTACGCGCCTGACCCACCCAGGGCATACCTCCCGGCCCAGCCGAGAATGACCGCCCGACCGTGGACCCAACCCCCGGATTCCGCTCACATTGGCCGCCGCGCTCAAAGCGGCCAGTCTCCCCACACCCGCAACCTGTGCCTACACGCCTGACGCATCGCGAGGGTTGCCTCGGGGTTCGGCCAAGGTTGGGCGTCCATCCCGCCGCAAAGCACCCCTTCACCGGCACCCGCCCGAACCGGCGTGGACCCACCTCCAGATGGCCGCTGACATTGGCCGCCTTGGAAGCGGCCGGATTCCACGACGCGCTTCGGCGCCTGGGTCTGCGTGTCTGACCCGTCTGGGGGTTGCTTCGGGTTCGGTCGGGGGTGGCGGCTGTCTCGCTGTACGCCCCTTTGCGGCGCTCGCCTGAGCCGGGGTGGGTCTGCTGCCGGGTTTTCTTTGGGCGGTTAGTGGGTTCGGCGTCTCCCTATCACGATGGCGAAGGTCAGGACGGCGTTGACGTAGACCATGGTGCAGAGGGCGGCCTCTACCGTCATTCCCAGTGCCAACAGGACGACGGCCGGTAGCAGCACCAGGAGCGACGGCAGTATCAGCCCCGGGAAGAGGGGGTGTCGCGCCACGAACGACGCGCTGCGTCTGCTCTGCACGGCGAGTGCGTATCCCGCGATCACCATGGCCAGGAGCGCGATGAGGAGGAGGACGGCCAGCGGCAGGATCATCGCTCACCCCGCCGCGGAAGGACGTGGACGAGGACCGCGAGCGGGAGGCAGACGAGCAGGAAGAGCCCCTCGACGATGGCGACCTGTCGCAGGTCGTCCTGGGTCAGCGCGACGTAGACGCCGGTCGCGGCGGCGACCACCACCTGGAGCAGGGTGGCGGCGGCGAAGCGGCCGACGGAGGCCGGTTTCGGGCTTCCCGGGACGCCGGTCGTGCTCGCGGTTCGTGGCGCCGGGACGGGGGCCGGTGGCAGGGCCGTCGGGGTCGTCCGCGGGACGGGTGGCGGGAAGGGCGGGGCCGGGGGCTCGTCGCCTAGGAGTTGCCGGAGGATTTCCGCCATCGTGGGGCGGTCGGCGGGGTTCTTTCGCAGGCAGGCGGCGAGCAGGCCGCTCATCGCCGGGGGCAGGGCCGAGAGGTCGGGGTCGACGTTGAGGACGCGGTGCAGGACGGCCGGGATGCCGTCGGTGCCGAAGATCGGGCTGCCGGTCGCCGCGAACGTCATCGTGACGGCCCAGGAGAACACGTCCGACGGCGGGCCGATGTCGCCGCCCGACACCTGTTCGGGCGACATGTAGGCGGGGGTGCCGACGATGCCGCTGGTCATCGTGGTGGCCGAGGTGACGGCCCGCGCGATGCCGAAGTCGATGACGCGCGGGCCGTCCGGGGACAGCAGCACGTTGGACGGCTTGAAGTCGCGGTGCACGATCCCGGCGCGGTGGATGCCGCGCAGCGCGGCGGCGGTGCCGATCGCGAGCCGTTCCAGGCCGCCGGCGTCGCGCGGCCCGGCGCGGCGGACCAGGTCGCTCAGCGACTCGCCCTCGACGTACTCGCTGACGATGTACGGGCGGTCGCCGTCGACGTCGGCGGCCAGCACGCGGGCCGTGCAGTACGGCTCGACGCTGCGCGCGACGGCGCTCTCGCGGAGGAAGAGGCGGCGGGCCCGCTCGTCCCCGGTGAGCCGCGCGTGCAGGACCTTGACCGCCACGCGCTGCCCGTCGGGGGCCTCGCCGAGGAAGACCGCGCCCTGGCCGCCCTCCCCGAGCAGCCCCAGCAGACGAAACGAACCTATGGCGGAGGGGTCTCCGGCACGCAGCGCCGCCGTAGTGGTCACGTCGTGATCATAAGGAGGTTCGGAGGGTGCCGGGAGGGCCGTCGGCGACCGTTATCGGCGTCGGCTGCGGACCATGGAGATGAGCCCTCTGAGCGCTCGCTGGTCCAGGCTCCCGAACGGGTTGTCGCTCACCACGTACGTCCAGGTGGACGACGGACGCTTGACCCCTGCGGCGGCCAGGTCGAGGCCGTCACCGTCCACGGTGAGCGCGGCGAACGCTTCCGCGGCCCGGTCGCGCGCATCGGGGAGGAGCCTCTTGCCCGCCGGTACGGCCTCGCTGTTGAACTCGATGAGCGGGTCCAAGCCCCGTCCCAGGGAACGCAGGTGGATGCCTTCCCTGAGGTCGGCCAGGTAGGCGAGGTGTTCGGCCCAGCAGCGGTCCATGTGGAAGAGCAGGAGGCGCCGGGCGGCGTCGGCGACGGCCCGCTCCCCCACCGCAGCGACCAGCTCGGCATGGTGGGACGGGTGCCGCTCGGCCATCAGGGTGTCCGCGTCGTCGCCGGTCAGGACGCGGTCGCGGGCGGCGAGCAGGTCGCGGCGCTGCAGGTTGATGAGGTGGTGGTAACGCCAGGTGTTGCGGTGGATCTCCAGGTCCACGCCCTCGGCGACGCGCTGGGCGTGGCCGACGATCCAGTGCGCCCCCTTGCCGTCGATCCGGCCCTCGTCGTCCGGGGACGCGCCGCGCGCCTTCTCGTCGGGCGCGTACCGGGTGACGAGCTCGTCCTCCAGGCTGGCGAAGAACACCGACCGGCCGGGGTCCCCCTGCCTGCCGGCGCGTCCGCGCAACTGGTCGTCCAGCCGGCGGCTGTGGTGCCGTCCCGTCCCGATGACGAGCAGCCCCTCGGTGACGCCTTCGCCGAGGCGGATGTCGGTGCCGCGCCCGGCCATCTGCGTGGAGACGGTGACCGCGCCGCGCTCGCCGGCCCGCGCGATGATCGCCGCCTCTTCGGCGTCGTTCTTGGCGTTGAGCACGACGCAGTCCACCCCGGCGCGCCGCAGCCGCTGCGCCAGCCGTTCGGATTCGGCCACGTCGAGGGTCCCGACCAGGACGGGACGCCCGGTGGCGTGCGCGGCCACGATCTCCTCGACGATCGCGACGTCCTTGTCGACGGCGGTCGCGTACAGCCGGTCCGGCTCGTCCACCCGCACGCAGGGGCGGTTCGGCGGGATCACGGCGATCTCCAGGCCGTAGAACTCGCGGAGCTGGCCGGCCACGCCGAGCGCGGTGCCGGTCATCCCGCACCGCACCGGGTACCGGCCGATCAGCTCCTGGACGGTGATCGAGTCGAGGATCTCCCCTGACGGCGACGCCTCCAGCGCCTCCTTGGCCTCCACCGCCGCCTGGAGCCCGTCCGGCCAGCGCTGGAGCAGCGCGACCCGCCCGCGCGAGGCGTTGATCAGTTTCACCGCGCCGTCCCGGACGATGTAGTCGACGTCGCGGCGCAGCAGCGTCTCGGCGTGCAGGGCCACGTTCACGGCGGTGAGGGTGTCCAGGCGTTCGGGCGCGTACAGGTCGATGCCGCCGAGCGCCCGCTCCACCTCGCGCGCGCCCGCCTGGGTGAGCTGGACGTTCCGGGCCTCGTCGTCGGTGGTGTAGTGCAGCCCGGGACGTAGCCGCCTGACCAGCTCGGCGTATCCGGGGCCCGAGCCGGCGTCGTCGTCGGCGCCGGCCAGCACCAGCGGCACCATCGCCTCGTCCACCAGCACCGAGTCGGCCTCGTCGATCAGCGCGACGCCCGGCTCGGGCAGCACCCCGTCGTCGGGGGAGGTGGCGAGCCGGTCGCGCAGCAGGTCGAACCCGACCTCGCTGACGGGCGCATAGGTGACGTCGGCGCCGTAGGCGGCGCGCCGCTCGTCGGGCGTGGACTCCTGGACGACCCATCCCACGCTGACGCCCATCAGGGCGTAGAACGGCCCCATCCACTCGGCGTCCCGCCGCGCGAGGTAGTCGTTGACCGACAGGACGTGGACGCGCTTGCCGCGCAGCGCGTATCCGGCGGCGGCCAAGGCCCCGGACAGGGTCTTGCCCTCACCGGTCGCCATCTCCGCGACCTGCCCGGCCAGCAGCGCGAGGGTCCCCTGCAACTGGACGTCGTAGGGGCGTTCGCCCAGGGCGCGCCGCGCCGCCTCCCGTGCCGCCGCGCACAGTTCCGCGGGGTCGTCCCGTCCGTCGCGCGCCGCCTGGGCCAGTTCCGCGTCGGTGAGGCCGCGCATGCGCTCCTCACGCTCGCCCGCCTCCGCGGCCACCGCCGCGTACGGCGCCAGGTCCACGCTTCCTGGACGCTGGAGCAGCCGGCGCATCCGGTCACGTAAGGCCACGCGAGTCTCCCCTGAAAGCCGCCTTGTCCTCGCTCAACGCATCACCGCCGATCAACGGTTCCACCGTTCCCGCGGGTGCGGACGGGGTCCATCCTGGCACCTCGCGGGATCTCCTCGGCAAATGGTCCGAGTGTGAATTCATCCCTGGGACGGATCCTCTACGTACTCAATACTGAGATGATCAGGCCCTATGGGGTTGCGGTGGCGATGGTGCCACCGCGGAACGGGGAAATCACCATGACACCGACCACACGTTGGGCCGCCGCCCAGCGGCGCAAGCGTCAGGTCATCAACCAGACGGTCATCGACCGTGCACTGCGTGACCCGCGCCGCGTCCACACGGCGCGGAGGTCCGCGGGCGCTCACGCCGCGTCGCACGCCCCCGCGCGTGCGACCGCCTCGACCACCTGACCGCCGACGACGGCACCGGCCCGTGCCGCGGGGGCGGCACGGGCCGTTCCGGGGCGTCTCAGCGGGTCGAGAAGACCTCGTCACGGGCCTGGATCAGGGCCGCGTGCAGCGCGCCCCGGAGCACCGGGTTGCCCTCCACCTCGGTCACCACGACCTCGGGACGGGTCGGGCTGGCCAGGCCCACGGCGCGCTCGATGCGCCCGGCCAGCGGGCGGCCGCCGGCCCTGCCGAGCTGGCCCGACAGGACGACCAGTCCGGGGTCCAGGACGATGTTCACCGAGGTCACTCCGTAGGAGATGCGGTTGGCGAGCTCGTCCAGGAAGGCCCCGCCGCGTTCTTCGTCGGCCGCGGCGGCGCGGACGCATTCGATGGCGGTGGGCTCGTGCACCCCGTGCGCGTGGGCGAGCTCGCGTACCGCGTCGGCGCCGACCAGCGAGCCGTAACCGCCCGCCAGCGCCAGGATCCCCCAGGTGCTGGACTCGGTGACGCCTTCCTCGCCCTCCTTGGGGCGGCCGATGCCGCGCGGCAGCGGGGCGCCGGGCACGGGCAGGTAGCCGATCTCGCCGGCGCCGCCGGAACGCCCGCGGTGCAGCCGCCCGCCGAGCATGATCGACAGGCCGAGACCGCGGTCGAGCCACATCAGCGCGAAGTCGTCGACGCCGCGGGCGGCCCCGTAGGCGCGCTCGGCGACGGCGGCGAGGTTGGCGTCGTTCTCGATCGTGACGGGCCGGCGCAGGTCGGTGCGCAGGGCGGCGAGCACGCCCTCGTGCCAGGCGGGCAGGTCGAAGGCGAACTTGACGTCCCCGGTGCGCGGGTCCACCACGCCGGGGCTGCCGATCACGAAGGCGTTCAGCCGTCCCAGCGCGACCCTGGCCGAGCGGCACGCCTTCACGACGGCGTTGTGGACGAGCTTGACCGGGTCGCCCGCGCCGTTGGGGTCCACGGTGACCTGGGCGATGATGCTGCCGGTGATGTCGGCGACGCCGCAGACGACGCCGTCGGGGCCGACCTCCAGCCCGGCGACGTAGGCGCTGGACGGGACGACCCCGTACAGGGCGGCGTTGGGACCCCGGCCGCCCGCCTGCTCGCCGGCGATCTCCACCAGCCCGCGCTCCTCGAGCCTGGACAGCAGCTGGGACGCGGTGACCTTGGACAGGCCGGTCAGCTCCCCGATCTGCGCCCGGGTGAGCGGGCCCTGCTCGACCAGCAGGTCAAGCGCCGCGCGGTCGTTCAGCTCGCGCAGCAGCCTGGGTGTTCCTGGACGTTGGGCCATGCTCGCGTTCCTTCAAAGTCTCAATCCGCTAACGGCCGTCGGCGGAATCATTTTATTTAGGAAAGTTTCTTGTTAGTTTACGGCAAGTGTCCTACCGCCCAGGCGCACGGCAGGGACGCGAGCGTCGCACCGGACCGCGGGCCGGGCTCCCGGGGACGGCGCGAGGACGAAGAGACGGAGCGATCGGGCCAGCCCATGGTTGGACCCTAAACTGTCCCGTCCCCGACCTCGCACGTCCCTGGGGGTGACCGCGCACCCGGAACCGTGCCGGAAAAGGAGAACCCCCTTGAAGATCGTGAGATTTGCGGCCCTCGGGGCCGCCCTGGCGATCGGCCTCGCCGCCTGCGGAGGCGGCGGCGATGACGACGGCAAGTCCACGGGCGCGGACCCGGCCAAGATCACCGCATGGTTCATGGGCTCCGCCAACGCGCCGCAGGACAAGGTCCTGGCGCAGGCGAAGGCGGACTTCCAGAAGAAGCACCCCAAGACCGACGTCCAGGTCGTGTACGTGCCCTGGCCGGACGCGACCAAGAAGCTCCAGGACGCGCTCAACACCGGGCAGGGCCCCGACGTCGTGGAGATCGGCAACGACCAGGCGGTCACCTGGGCCGCGCAGGACGCCCTCGCCGACATCACCGAGCGGTTCAAGGGCTGGGACGAGGGCAAGGACGTGGTCTCCGGTTCCCTGGAGCTGGGACAGGTCGACGGGAAGACCTACGCGGTGCCGTGGTACGCGGGCGTCCGGGTGGTGTGGTACCGCAAGGACCTGTTCGCCAAGCACAAGGTGACGCCGCCCAAGACCTGGGACGAGCTGAAGGCCGCGGCCAGGAAGGTGCAGGACGGGGAGGGCGGCAAGGTCAGCGGGATCGCCGCGCCCAGCGACTTCACCAACGGCTTCGCCAGCTTCCTGTGGGGCGCCGGGGGCGACATCGCCGCGCAGGAGGGCGGCAAGTGGGTCGCCAAGCTGGACACCCCGCAGTCCAAGCAGGCCATCGCGTTCTACACCGGCCTGGTCAAGGACGGCGTCGCGCCCAAGAAGTACATCGGCGTGAACGAGCTGGCGGGCCCGCAGCGCGACTTCGCCAACGGCAAGCTCGCGATGTACATCGACGGCGCCTGGACGCTGCCGCAGATCGAGGAGATCAACAAGAGGTACACCCCGCAGATGGGCGCGTTCACGATCCCGACCCCGACCGGGCAGGTCGGCCCGGCGTTCGCGGGCGGCTCGCACCTGGCGGTCTGGAAGGACACCAAGAACGCCGCCGTCGCCTTCGACTACCTGACCTCGGTGACGAGCAAGAAGAACGCCAAGGCGTTCGCGGACGGGCTGAAGTTCTTCCCGCAGTTCAACGACCTGCTGCGGACCGGCGGGTACGCCGACGACCCGATCCAGGGCCCGGCGGCGGTGCAGATGGGCAACGTCAAGGGCGCGCCCAAGACGCCGAACTGGACCGAGGCGGACCAGAACAAGAAGATCATCCCCACCATGCTCAAGGAGATCATGAACGGGACGCCGCTGGACACGGCGGTGGCCAAGGCCAACAAGGACCTGGCCGACACGCTCAACCAGAGCTGACGGGTCCCGTCCCGGAACGAGCGCCGGGCTCCGCGGCCACTCCCCCGGAGCCCGGCGCCGCCCCACCCGCCGTACCCCCGATCACCTGAGGATGGGCCGCCGATGGCGCAGACCGTTCAGGTGCCGGACCGTGCTCAGGACCGGATCGCCGCCGATCCGGAGCGCGGGCACCGTCACCGCCCCCGTACCGGACGCCGCGTGCCGGTTGGGCCGTACCTGCTGATCGCGCCCGCGCTGGCGCTGATCGGGGTGCTGATCCTGTACCCGATCGGCCAGCTCTTCTGGATGTCGTTCCACAAGATCGGCTCGCGCGAGGCACGCGGGGCCGCCCCCGCCGAAAACGTCGGCCTGGAGAACTTCCGCACGATCCTCGGCGACCCGTTCTTCTACCGGGTGCTGGTCAACACGGTGGTGTCGGCCGCCGTGATGGTGCTGGCCACGCTCGTGCTGGGGACGCTGGTGGGGCTGCTGCTGAACCGGCTCGGCCGCAGGATGTCGCTGCTGGTGTCGTCCGGCGCGATGCTGGCCTGGGCCACCCCGGGCATCTCGGCGGCGATCGTCTACAAGTGGCTGTTCACGCCGGGCGGCGGCATCGTCCCGTGGTTCCTGGACGCGCTGCCGGACTGGCTGGCGGGCGGCGGCTGGGACGACTACAACTGGTTCGGCAGCCGCGGCACCACCTACTTCGTGCTGGTGCTGTGCGTGGTGTGGCAGTCGTTCCCGTTCATCGCGGTCGCGGTGCTGGCGGGGCTGAAGAGCATCCCCGACGAACTGTTCGAGGCGGCGCGCTGCGACGGCGCCGGGCCGCTGCGGACCTTCCGGGAGATCACCTTCCCGCTGCTGAAGCCGGTGCTCCTGGTGCTCACCGTGCTGTCGATCATCTGGGACTTCAAGGTGTTCGCGCAGCTGTACTTCCTGTCGGGCGGCACCGCCAACCGGGACTCGTTCAACCTCGCGATGTACGCCTACTCGTCCGCGGTGGCCTTCCCCGCCAAGTACGGCCTGGGCGGGGCGATCGCGCTGATCCTGACGGTGATCCTGCTCGTCTTCACCGGTTTCTACGTACGCGTGATGGTCAGGCAGGGGGAGACCTCATGACCGAGCGGAGGGGGCGTGTCGCGCTGAACGTGGCCGGGGTGCTGGTGTTCCTCTTCTCGGTCTTCCCGGTCTTCTGGATGGTGATGACCGCGTTCAAGACCGACGAGGACATCAACGCCGACACCCCGCTGCCCGTCCCGCTGCACTGGACGCTGGAGCACTTCCGCGCGGTGATCGACGGGCAGGGCCTGGAGTACGGGATCGCCCACTTCTTCCTCAACAGCGCGCTGGTGGGGCTGGTCACCGTGCTGGTGGCGGCGCTGATCTCGCTGCTGGCGGCGTACGCGGTGGCGCGTGGGCGGTTCCGTGGCCGGACGGGCTTCCTCGTCATGCTGATCGTGGTGCAGATGGTGCCGCTGGAGGCGCTGATGCTGCCGCTGATGCTGAACGCGCAGCGGCTGCAACTGCTCAACCATCTCGCCGGGGTGATCGTCGTCTACATCGCCTCGTCCCTGGGTTTCGCGATCCTGATGCTGCGCAACTTCGTGGCCGCGATCCCGGTGGAGCTGGAGGAGGCGGCGGCGCTGGACGGCGCGTCCGGCCGGACGGTCTTCTGGCGGATCACCTTCCCGCTGGTGGCGCCCGGACTGGTGGCGACCAGCATCTTCGCCTTCGTCAACGCCTGGAACGAGTTCGCGATCGCGTTCGCGTTCCTCAAGGATCAGGAGAAGTATCTGCTGCCGCTCACGCTGTCCTACCACTTCGGCCGGACGCAGGTGGAATGGGGCTCGATCATGGCCGCCTCCACGCTGTTCACCATCCCGGTCATGATCTTCTTTCTGGTCGTGCAGCGCCGGATGGCCTCCGGCCTGGTCGCGGGGGCGGTGAAGGGATGAGGCCGGAGAGGGCCGACGGCGAGGTGGCGCGGCTGGCCCGGGGCACGCTGCTGCCCTCGTTCACCGGGGCGGCGCCGCCGCGCTGGCTGCTGGACGAGCTGGAGCGCGGCCTGGCGGGCGTGACGCTGTTCGCGCTGAACGGCAACGTGCCGAGCGCCGAGGGGCTCGCGGCGCTCACGGCGGGGCTGCGCAAGGTGGCGGCGCCGCTGGTGGCGATCGACGAGGAGGGCGGGGACGTCACCCGGCTCGGCGGGCACCTGACCGGCAGCCCGTACCCGGGGAACGCGGCGCTCGGCGCCGTGGACGACCCGGCGCTGACCCGCCGGGTCTACCGCTCGCTCGGGGCGGAGCTGTCGGAGGTCGGCGTCAACCTCAACTTCGCCCCGTCGGTGGACGTCAACACCGAGGCCGGCAACCCGATCATCGGGACCCGGTCGTTCGGCGCGGACGCGGACCTGGTGGCCAGGCACGCGGCGGCGGCCGTGACGGGGACGCAGGAGGCGGGCGTCGCGGCCTGCGCCAAGCACTTCCCCGGGCACGGCGCGACCGTCGAGGACTCACATCTGGGCGTGCCGGTCGTGGCGGCCGGGCTCGACCTGCTGGAGCGGCGCGAGCTGCCGCCCTTCCGGGCCGCGATCGAGGCGGGCAGCCGGGTGGTGATGACCGGCCACCTCGACCTGCCCGAGATCACCGGCGGCGTCCCGGCCACGCTGTCGCACGCCGCCATCACGGGGCTGTTGCGGGAACGGCTGGGCTACGAGGGCGTGATCGTCACCGACGCCCTGGACATGGCCGGGGCCAGCGGGGCCATCGGCATCCCCGAGGCCGGGGTCCGCGCCCTGATCGCGGGGGCGGACCTGCTGTGCCTGGGGCCGCGTGAGCACGAGGCCAGCACCCGCGCCATCGTCGCCGCCGTGGAGGAGGCCGTGCGCGCCGGGCGGCTCCCGCTGGAACGCCTCCAGGACGCGGCGGAGCGCACCGGCCGCCTCAAGGACTGGCTGAGCGGCCGGACGCCCGGCGTGGTCGACCGTGCGTCCGGGCTGGAGGCCGCGCGCCGCGCCGTCCGGATCTCGGGCGCGCTGCCGGAGTGGGCGGCGGGTCCGCACGGGCGGGATCCCGGCGCCGCGCCGCTGGTCGTCCAGCTTGAGGCGACCGGGAACATCGCGGTCGGGCCGACGCCGTGGGGGCTGGGCCCGTGGGTGCCCGACCTGGTCCGGGCCGAGGGGTCGGCGGCCGAGGCGGCGTCGGTGCTGGACCGTGCCGACGGCCGGGGGCTGGTGGTCGTGCTGCGGGACGCGCACCGCCACGCCGGTCAGCGCGCCCTGGCCACCGCCCTGCTGGCGGCCCGTCCCGACGCGGTCCTGGTGGAGATGGGCCTGCCGGTCTGGCGTCCCGAAGGGGCCGTCCATCTGGCCACCTACGGCGCGGCGCACGCCAACGCGCAGGCCGCCGCGGAACGCCTCGGGTTGGCCTGAACGGCCGGTTCCAGCCGCCAATATCGGCGGGCAAGCCTGACCAGTCCGATCGGCAAGGGATAATAAACCCATGCGATTGTCCGCCCGGGTCGACTACGCGTTGCGTGCCGCCGCGGAGCTGGCGGTGGCCGGAAGTCATCCGGTGACCGCGGTGCAGCTCGCCGAGGCTCAGCAGATCCCGCCCAAGTTCCTGGAGAACATCCTCGGACAGCTGCGCCGCTCCGGACTCGTCCGCAGCCAGCGCGGCCCGGAGGGCGGCTACTGGCTGGCCCGGCCGGCCGGCGAGATCTCCATGGCCGACATCATCCGCGCCATCGACGGACCCCTGCTCGGCGTGCGGGGCGAGCGTCCCGAGCGCGTCGGGTACGAGGGGCCGGCGCGGTCCCTGCAGGAGGTGTGGATCGCGCTGCGCGCCAGCGAGCGGGCGATCCTCGAACAGGTGACCCTGGGGCACATCGCCGCCGGTGAGCTGCCTCCCGCCGTCCGCAAGCTCACCGAGGACCCGGCGGCCTGGGAAAGCCCGTCCTTCATCTGATCCGTCGGTATCCGATCGGTCTGGGGCGCCGGAGTTGCCGGAAGGCGATGTCGTCTGGTTGACCGCCCGGCGCCTGCGCGACGCGCTCACCGGGCGGGTCCTGACGCTGTCGGACTTCCGCGTCCCCCGCCACGCCACCGTCGACCTGCGGGGACGCGCCGTCCGGGAGGTCGCCTCGCGCGGCAAGCACCTGCTGATCAGGGTGGAGGGCGGGGTCACCGTCCACTCGCACCTGCTCATGGAGGGGCGCTGGCGCGTCCGGGAGGCCGGGCCGCGCCCGCCGCGCGACCACACGTTGCGCGTCGTCCTGGCGAACGAGGAGTGGCAGGCCCTCGGCTACTCGCTCGGCGTCCTCGAGGTCTTCGCCACCTCCGAGGAGGAGGCCCGGGTCCTCGGCCGGCTGGGGCCCGATCTGCTCGACCCCGGATGGTCGGCCGAGCTCGTGGCCGAGGCGGTGCGGCGGCTGTCCGAGCGGCCGGAACGCGCGATCGGCGAGGCGCTGCTCGACCAGAGCCGCCTGGCGGGGATCGGCAACGTCTACAAGGCCGAGATCCTGTTCCTGCGGGGCGTCCACCCCTGGACGCCGGCGCGGGACGTGCCCGACCTGCCGGGCGTCGTCGGCCTCTCCCATCGCCTCCTGGACGCCAACAAGGACCGGTACGGCCACATCACCACCGGCGACCGGCGTCCGGGACGCGAGCACTGGGTGTACGGGCGCGCGGGCCGTCCCTGCCGGCGCTGCGGGACCCGGATCCGGCGTGCCGACCAGGCGTCGGACGCGGGCGACCGCTCCACGTTCTGGTGCCCCCGCTGCCAGCCGGAACCCTAGGGTCACCGCAGGCCGGATGGGCCGCATCCTGTCGGCGTGGCGCGCGGGGGCGTTGAGCCGCGGGACGGGAGGCGACACAGTGGGGCGATGAGCCAGGAACTCGTGGAAAGGCTCGTGGCCGAGTTGACGGCCGCCGGACGGCTCACCGATCCGCGGTGGGCCGAGGCGCTGCGCGCCGTGCCGAGGCATCTGTTCGTCCCGGACGTGGCGTGGGCCGTGTTCGACCGGCCGGGGGCCGATGGCGCGGCGATCGACCGGAACGCCGACCCGGACCGCTGGCTGGACGTGGTCTACTCCGACACGGCGATCGCCACGCAGGTGGACGACGGCGCGGGCGACCCCGGGACGTGCTCGGGGACCTGGACCAGCTCGTGCTCCACGCCCGGCATCGTGGCGATCTTCCTGGAGCTGCTGCGCCCGCTCGACCATCACCGCGTGCTGGAGATCGGCACGGGGACGGGCTGGACGTCGGCGCTGCTGTCGTGGCGGCTGGGCGGAGGCAACGTCACCTCCGTGGAGATCGACGAGGCGATCGCGGAGCGGGCGGCGGCGAACGTGGCCGCCGCGGGACAGGCGCCCAGGCTGGTGCGCGGGGACGGCGAGCGGGGCCATGCGGACGGCGCGCCCTATGACAGGGTGCATGTGACCTGCGGTGTCGAGCGCGTCCCCTACCCGTGGGTGGAGCAGTGCCGCCCCGGCGGCGTGATCGTCATGCCGTGGCTCCCGGGCTGGAACATGGGGCATATCGCCCGGCTCACCGCGGCCGGGGACGGCACGGCGAGCGGGCGCCTCACCGGCCAGGCCGGGTTCATGATGCTGCGGTCGCAGCGGCGCCCGCCCGGCCCTCCGGCGGACGCGGACACCGGCGCGGCCGAGGAGTCGGCGACACGGCTCGACCCGCGGATCCTGATCGGGGACGCCCAGGGCGCCGATGTGGCGATAACGGCGCTCGTCCCGGGCGTCCGGACGGCTCTCAGCCCGGCGGCGGACGGTTCGATGCGCGTGTGGGCGATCGAGACGGCCGGCGGCTCATGGGCCGCCGTCGACTTCACGCCCGGCCGGGACGACTTCCGCGTCCTCCAGTACGGGCCGCGCCCTCTGGGACGAGATCGGGACCGCCTACACGACCTGGGTCAGGTGGGGGCAGCCGGAACGGGAACGCTTCGGTCTCACCGTCACGCCCGATGAGCAGCGCGTCTGGCTCGACCATCCCGGCAGACCGGTGGGGACGACCGCCCGGTGACCCTCGCGGACGTTGACGCGGCCGTCCGCCGTCCCCCAAGATGAACACATGTTCATGAACGAGTGTTCATTTAGGAGCGGGCGATGACCGTCCACAACACCGAACAGTTCGAGGCGTGGAACGGGGACGAGGGCCAGGTCTGGGCCGCGGGCGGGCCGGGGGGCAGGGACGTCGAGGATCCGGACGCCGAGCTCACCCGCCGCCTCCTGGACGCCGCCCTCGTCGGCGGCCGGGATCGGGTGCTCGACATCGGGTGCGGTACGGGTGACACCACCCTGATGGCCGCGTCCCGTGCACCGGAGGGCCACGCCCTGGGGCTGGACCTGTCCGGCCCGATGCTGGACGAGGCGCGGAAGGCGGCGTCCGGGCGAGGCAACGTCACCTTCGAGCAGGGGGATGCCCAGGTGCACCCGCTGCCCGACGGCGGCTTCGACGTGGCCGTCAGCCGGCACGGCGTGATGTTCTTCGCCGATCCCGTCGCCGCGTTCGCCAACGTCCGGAGGGCGCTGCGCCCCGGCGGGAGGCTCGCCTTCATCTGCCCGCAGCCGCCGGAGTTCTGCGCCTGGTACGTGGTGCCGGTCGCGGCCTTGCTGGGCATGCCACCGGAACCGCCGGAGGGCGTGGTCGCCGCCTACCCCGGCCCCGCGCCCGCGATGTTCTCCCTCTCCGAGCGCGACCGGGTCGGGGACGTGCTGGGCCGCGCCGGTCTCACCCAGGTGTCGATCGAGGCGATCCACGTCCCGCACCGCTTCGGCGCGACGGCCGCCGACGCCGCCGACGCCTTCCTGGCCAGCGGTCCCACCCGCTACATCGTCGAGCGGGACGACACGCTGACCTGGGACGAGGCCCGTCGGCGGCTCCGCGCCGCCCTGGCACCGTACGAGGGGCCGGGCGGGGTGCTGCTGCCCGCCGCGCAATGGCTGGTCACGGCCGGACGCTGAGCCTCCCGTCCGCGACGACGATCTGTGCCTGGGGAGCGCCGGCGCCACACTCCCTGCCGTTCGGGTACGTGACGTGCGGCGTGACGCCGATCTTCCGGTCGAGCAGTTCGGCGCCGGCCGCGTCCCGGAGCACCACGGTGACCTGAACGGGCGTGGTGGGGAGGCCGGTCACGTCGGCGAACCCGTGCTTTCCTCCGTCCGGGGAGGCGATCGCGCCGCACGAGTCCTCCGGCGCGTCACCGGTGCAGCCGGCCGGCACCGCCGTCGTCGACGGCATGAGCTCGATCTCCCGCTCCTGGCACGCCCCATTCCAGCAGACCGTCATGGCGGCTTCGCCGACCTTCGCCGCGTACGGGGCGGGGATGTCGAGCCCGATCCCCTCCCTGGACCCGATGCCCCCGCAGGCGCGTCCGCCCGCGCTCGTACCACCGCACGCGGTCACGACGGCGAGGACCATGGCCGGCCAGGCGGCGGCGCGCAGGCCACCGAGACCCTTACGACGGTACGAGCGCATTCCACTTGGACGCGATGCACGCCCTGAGGGTTCCCCGGGGAGCGAAGCCCTCAGGCGTCGCGATCGCGGGCTCAGTCGGCGATCTGGGCCTGGAACATCCAGTGCTGCTTCTCCAGGGCCGCCACGATCTCGATGAACAGATCCTGGGTGACCTTGTCCGGCTCGTCGGTCACCTCGACCCGCTCCCGGAACCGCTCGACAAGCCGCGCGAGCGTGTCGGTAATCGTGGCCACCACCTTGTCGTCGGCCAGGTAACCCGCCTCCGGCTGCGGGAGGACGGTACGGTCGGCGACGGTGCGGGCACGGCCGTCCGGGTTCACCCCGATCGCGATCGCGCGCTCGGCGACCTCGTCCTGGTACTGGCGGGCGAGGTCGACGACCTCGTCCAGATGCTCGTGGACGACCTTGAAGTTCCGGCCGACGAGGTTCCAGTGCGCCTGCTTGGCCACCAACGCCAGATCGATCAGGTCGACGAGCGAGGTCTGGAGGGCGTCGCCCACCGTCTTCTGGGCCGCTTCCGTGAGAGGGCTCTTGACCGCCACCATGATTCGGCTCCTTCCGCATCGTTGCGTGTTCATGAACAACAACGGAAGGCTCCCCGGTAATACCGGGATCATTCGTGAAGCCGCCCACACGGCGCCGGCACACGGCCGTACGCGCAGGCCACACGGCCGGGCCGGAGGAAAATCCGCCGTCAGGCGGCCACCATGTCGGCCCGGAACTCGTCCGCGATGCCCTCCGGGGTGGCCGGGATGCTCTCGGACATGCTCTCGGACATGGTCTCGTCGATGCGCTCGTCGGCGAGGCGCTCATGCTCGGGCGCGCCGGCCATGACGGGCTCGTGCTGCAGCTCGGCCAGCGCGAGCTGGTCGGCCACCTCCCGCAGAACGTGCGAGAGCGGCACACCCAGCGCCTTGCAGATCGAGGCCAGCAGTTCCGAGGACGCCTCTTTCTGCCCGCGCTCGACCTCGGAGAGATAGCCGAGGGAGACCCGCGCCGCCGCGGACACCTCACGGAGGGTGCGTCCCTGGCGCAGCCGCAGCTGCCGCAGTACATCACCGAGCAGCCCGCGAAGCAGGACCATCGTCTCGCTCCCTCCCTCAGTTCGGACCGTCTTGGGTTCCACCGTACCCGCCTGAGACGTGACCGTGGCAGACCGTGGATTTCGTGTTCGCTGGAAACGTAACGCTGTAATCAGTTGAACCCTTCTCGAAGGTCATCCTTCCGGGGTGGCCCCCGGACCCGCGCCGAGCCCGAGAATCACACGTCTTAGCTGCTCAAGGGCGTGGACGACGGTCATCCTCCGGATCACCCCGCGAATCTCGGCGCCCACCCCGGGTACCGGGAGTAGCGGCCGGATCACCCTGGGATCTCCTGTGGGGGTGGCCACTCCGACGAAAATCGTCCCGACCTCGCGGCCGTCCTGCGCCTCGGGTCCGGCCACACCCGTCACGGCGATCCCATAGGTCGCTCCGAGCCGTTCGCGCGCTCCCGTGGCCATCGCGGCGGCGACGTCCGGGTGCACCGCGCCGTGCTCGTCCAGAAGCCGGGCCGGAACACCGAGCAACTCCTTCTTCAACGCCGTGGCGTAGGCGACCATTCCCCCGGCGTAGGTGGCCGAGGAGCCGGGCATGCGGGTCAGCTCCGCGCCGATCAGACCGCCGGTGAGGGACTCCGCCGTGGCCACGGTCGCGGAACGTTCCGCCAGGAGCCCGTGGACGACGCGGTCGAGGGTCTGGTCCCCGGCGCCGTAGACCGCGTCCCCGAGGAGGTCGCGCGCCGTCCGCTCCGCCTCGTCCAGCCGGGCCGCCGGGTCCGGGCCGGTCGCCGTGATGCGGATCTTGACCTCGGCGGGATCGGGCAGGTAGGCGAGCTTGATCCCGTCCATGGCCTCGACCGGGGCCAGCTTGGTGGCCACCACCGACTCCCACAGCCCCGCGGTGCGCAGGGTACGGCGGGCGGCGCGGTTCTCCCCCGCCAGCTCCGGCAGCACCACTTCCTCGATCATCGTGCGCATCTCGAACGGGACGCCGGGCAGCGCGTACACCACGCCGCCGGGCAGCTCCACCCGCAGGCCGGCGGCGCTGCCCGCCGAGTTGAGCAGGATCCCGGCGCCCTCCGGGACGTCCGCCATCCGCAGCGCCATCGGCTGCAACTCCCGCCCCGCCGCCGCGACCCGCTCCCGCAGCCGCCGCTCCAGGCCGGGGTCCCGGACGAGCTTCACCCCCGCGGCCGCCGCCAGGGCGTCCCTTGTCACATCGTCGTAGGTGGGCCCGAGGCCGCCGGTCGTGATCACCGCGTCGGCGCGGCCCAGCGCCTCCCGCACCGCCTCGGCGATCACGTCCAGCTCGTCGCCCACGACCACGCTGCGGGTGACCTCCAGCCCGTGCTCGGCGAGCCGCTGCCCCATCCAGGCCGCGTTCCCGTTGACCGTGTCGCCGAGAAGCAGCTCGTCCCCGACGGTGACCAGCTCGACCCGCACCGCGTCCTCCTCCGGCCGACCGGGGGCGCCAGGGCGGCGGCCCGTTATGGCCAAGCGTTCCCTACAGATCCCTATGTTCGCGGCTCCGAATGTACGGCAACGCCTGGGACGGCCCCGCGCCGCCTCCCCGCTGTCCACATCAGGCCGTTCGGAAACGTTGAGACCGCGTAACGGCCCGGACTAAGAATTGATCAAGTATGAGTTTTCGCCCCCCACCGAAAACCAGGGGTTACCACCTCGTGACGCATCAAGAGAACATCCCCGCATGGATTCGCTCCCTGCCTCGCGTGGACCGTCTCACCTCACGGCAGCGCGAGGTTTTCCTGCTGCTCGGACACGGCATGTCCAACCGCCAGATCGCGTGCACCCTGGTGGTGAGCGAGCACACGGTCAAGGCCCATATCGCCAAGATCCTCAAGGAGCTGGGCGTCGAGTCGCGCCTTCAGGCGGGGCTCGCCGCGCTGCTCTACCTCCAGGAGCGCCATCCGGAGGTGGTCGCCGTATAGCACCTGACGAGCGACGACGCGAGGGCGGGGCGGACCGGGCACCGGCGCGGCCCCGCCCTCGCCGCGTGACGGGACGCCCCCACCGACCCACCGAACAATTCAATCGTCAAGCAATTCGTCAGAATGCACTTATCCGGAACTCATCCAAAGTGGCAATTGCCGCGCGCCGCTCGCACCGGGCAGTCTTGAAGCGCATAGGCGGGCCGTCCGAATACAAGGGAGGGTGTCCGGACCCCGCCCACGCACACGGATCGGGGAAGTTGAAGAATGAAAGGTCCGGCTGGGAGCGGGCATTTCCCGGATCCGGGGCGGCGCCCGCGGCAGCGGAGCCGGCCGGTGCCGCCCCCCGCGTGGTCATGCGGTCATGCCGCCTCGACCGCATGACCACCACGGGCACGCGCACCCCGGCGGGCCGAGGGCGACCGGCCCGCCGGAACGCGCGCGGCCCTCAGGCACGGGCCAGGCGGCGCAGCACGGCACCGCACCGGCGCGCATAGGCCCGCTGGAACAACCTCCCCAAAGGCCCCGCCGCACGCGCCAGCCGCGTCGCCGGACGGCTGAACGCCGTGACCGTGAGCCAGACATCCCCTTCGTCGTCCATGTGCACCACGAACGCCTCCTCGCCGGACGAGGGATGCCCCGGCAGCGTCCCGTACGCCCAGCCCGCGCGCCGCTCGTCCTCCTCGGCCCAGACCACGCGGCAAGGCGCGCGCAACCGCAACGGCCCCACGCCCAACGAGACCTCTACGGCGACACCGGGCGCCGCCCTGGACGCGGACGCGTTCACCTTGGCGGGCAGGGCCCGGTGCATCCAGAACTCCATCAACGCATCCGCCGCGTTCCGCATCACCTCAGGCCCCGAGCCGACCTCCACACGCACCCGAAGCCACGCGTACCCGGGTGGGACGTCCGCGTTCCGTGTCGCCCCCACCTCCGCGTACGTGAAGCCCTGACCGCCCATCACGCGCCGCTGCGGCGGCGCTCGCCCCGCTTGCGCCACACCTGGAGGACGTAGTCGGCCCCGGTCACCAGCGTCACCACCAGCGCCGCCGCCATCGTCACCCAGCGCACCGGATCCAGCGGACCCGGCAGGATGAAGAACCCGATCGCGACGACCTGAAGCATCGTCTTCAGCTTGCCGCCCTTGCCCGCCGGGATCACCCCGTACCGGATCACCACGAACCGCATCACGGTGATCCCGATCTCCCTGACCATGATCGCGATGGTCACCCACCACCACAGCTCACCCAGCAGCGACAGGCTGACCAGAGCTGCACCGATCAGCGCCTTGTCGGCGATCGGGTCGGCGATCTTGCCGAAGTCGGTGACCAGATTGCGCCTGCGGGCGATATCACCGTCGATCTTGTCGGTGATGGAGGCGACCGCGAACACCGCGAGCGCGGCCAGCCGCCACCCGTCCCCCTCCTCGAACAGCAACCACACGAACAGGGGGACCAGGGCGATCCTGACCAGCGTCAGGATGTTGGCGATGTTCCACAACCCCGCCTGCGGCCGGTCGGAGTCCGCGGTGCCGGCGGTCACGGCCCCTCCACCCGGCCGATCAGATCCACCCCTGCACTGCCCACGACCCGCGCGGTGACGATCTCCCCGAGCGGCAGCCCGTCCCCCTGCACCAGAACCGTCCCGTCCACCTCCGGGGCCTGATGCTCGGCCCGCCCCTCCACACCACCGTCCGCCTTGTCCTCCAGCAGGACACGGACCACCGAACCGACCCGGTCCTCCGCACGCTGCGCCGTCAACTCCTCGGCCAACGCCGTGACCTCCTCCACCCGCGCGGCCACATCCTCCGGGTCGACCTTGCCGGGCAGACCGGCCGCCTCCGTGCCGTCCTCGTCCGAGTAGCCGAACACCCCGATCGCGTCCAGACGCGCCTCCGACAGGAACGCCATCAGCTCCTCCACGTCCTCCTCCGACTCGCCGGGGAACCCGACGATGAAGTTGGACCGCACCCCCGCCTCCGGCGCCAGATCCCGCACCCGATCGAGCAACTGAAGGAACCGCTCACGATCCCCGAACCGCCGCATCGAACGCAACACCGGCCCGCTCGCGTGCTGGAACGACAGGTCGAAGTACGGCACCACCCCATCCGTGCCGCACAGCACCTCGATCAGCCCCGGACGCAGCTCGGCCGGCTGAAGATAACTGGCCCGGACACGCTCGATCCCGTCCACCGCCGCCAGCCGCGGCAGCAACCCCTCCAACGCCCTCAGGTCACCGAAATCCTTGCCGTACGACGTGGAGTTCTCGCTGACCAGCACCAGCTCCCGCACACCGTGATCCGCCAGCCACCGCGCCTCCGCCAGCACCTCCTCCGGCCGCCGCGACACGTACGCGCCACGGAACGCCGGAATCGCGCAGAACGCGCAACGCCGGTCACAACCGGACGCCAGCTTCAACGGCGCCACCGGCCCCCCGCCCAACCGCCTCCGCAACACCCGCGGCCCCGAAGCGGGCGCCACCCCGTCCGGCAACTCACCATGCCCAGGCGTCACCACACCCGCCGACGGCCGCTCCACAGGACTGATCGGCAACAGCGCACGCCGATCCCGCGGCGCATGCGCCGCCCGCCGCCGACCCGCCATCACATCGTCCAGCCGATCCCCGATCGCCGCGTAATCATCGAAGCCCAACACGGCATCGGCCTCCGGCAACTCCGCCGCCAGCTCCGCCCCATACCGCTCAGCCAGACACCCCGCCGCCACCACCTTGGCACCCGAATCATGCGCCGCCAGCAACGTGTCGATCGAATCCTTCTTGGCCGCGTCGATGAACCCGCACGTGTTCACGACCACCACATCAGCATCATCCGCGGACTCGACCAGACCCCACCCCGCCTCCTCCATCCGCGCGGCAAGCTCTTCGGAATCAACCTCGTTACGAGCACAACCAAGCGTGACGAGGGAAACAGTACGACGAGTCGACATGCCCCTAACCGTAACGGGAGTGTCATTGTGGGGGGGCGACCCCCCACACCCCCCGATGCCGGGGCCAGCGGGACCCCGCCGCTCGCCTTGACGGCTCGCGGCGGTGCCCACTGACCCCGGGCGGGGCTCTGCCCCGCGCCCCGGTCAGGGGCTCCGCCCCCGACACCCCCGTTGGGGCTCTTGTCATTGTGGGGGGGCGACCCCCCACAGTGTTACGCGCTGTCGGGGTCTTCTGGGGTGAAGGTGATCCTGTAGACGCTGCCTGGGGAGCCTGGGTAGCCGATGTCCTGGCCGTTGACGGTGACGTGGAGGCCGCCGCCGTTGCCGATCAGGATGCTGAGTTTCTCGGGGTCGGTCCATTCGCGGGACTGGCCTTTGCGGAGCAGGCCGCTGAACAGTTGCCTGCCCTCGTCTCCGCGGACGTTGACCCAGGTCGTGCTGCGCGCTTTGACTTTGAGTTCGACTTCGTCGCGTGGGGCGGCGGCGACGGGGTCCTTGGGCGGTGTGGTGCTGGGTGAGGCGGAGGTCGTGCCGGGCGCGGGGGCGGCGGGTGTGCCGGCGACCTGCTGGGCGGAGCGGCGTTCGCCGTCGCCGACGCTGTTGACGACTTGGACGATGCCGTAGATGAGGACCAGGGCGAGCGCGAACGCCATGGCGGCGCTCCAGTTGGGGGCGCGGCGTTCGCGGAACTCCACCGGGCGTTCCGGTTCGAACGCGGTCACCGCCGACAGCGGCATGGGGGCGCCGCCGTGCGCGTCGTCGTACTCGCGTACGAGCGGTTCCGGATCGATGCCGATGACGCGGGCGACGCTGCGGATGTGGCCGCGGGCGTAGAAGTTGCCGCCGCAGGTGCTGAAGTCGTCCTGCTCCATGGCCCGGATGACCGATTCCCGGATCCGGGTCTGCCTGCTGACCTGGGTCAGGGTGAGACCGGCCCGCTCGCGCTCCCTCGCCAAGGTCTCACCGATGCTCACGCCGAGCCTCCTTCAGAGCGTGTCCAGACCGGAACTGACCGGATGCAACAACTCCAGTGACACCAGTCTAGGAACCGCAATGCCCACTCAGCGAGCGGCAACACGTTCGAAACCGGGCAAGATTTCGCATCATTCCGGTGGCGTGTTCACGCGGACGCGCCGGCGTCGCCGCCCCCGCGCAGTTCGGCCATGACATCGGCCAGGTCGTCGGGTTTCTTGAGGACGTCGCGCGCCTTGGATCCTTCGCTGGGCCCGACGATGCCGCGGCTTTCCATCAGGTCCATGAGCCGGCCCGCTTTGGCGAATCCGACGCGCAGTTTGCGTTGCAGCATCGAGGTCGAGCCGAACTGGGTGGTGACGACGAGTTCGATCGCCTGTGTCAGCAGGTCGAGGTCGTCGCCGATGTCCTCGTCGATCTCGCGTTTGGGTCCGGCGGACCCGGTGACGTCCTCGCGGTACACGGCCTGCATCTGCGACTTGCAGTGCTCGACGACGCCGTGGATCTCCTTCTCGGACACGTAGGCGTTCTGGATCCGCATGGGCTTGCTGGCGCCCATCGGGAGGAACAGCGCGTCGCCCTGTCCGACGAGTTTTTCGGCACCCGGCTGGTCGAGGATGACGCGGCTGTCGGCCAGCGAGGACGTCGCGAACGCGAGCCTGGACGGGACGTTGGCCTTGATGAGCCCGGTGACCACGTCGACGCTGGGACGCTGCGTGGCCAGCACCAGGTGGATACCGGCCGCGCGCGCGAGCTGGGTGATGCGCACGACGGAGTCCTCGACGTCGCGTGGCGCCACCATCATCAGGTCGGCCAGCTCGTCCACGATCACCAGCATGTACGGGTACGGCTGGTAGACGCGTTCGGATCCGGGCGGCGCGGTGAGCCTGCCCGCGCGCACCGCCTTGTTGAAGTCGTCGATGTGCCGGAACCCGGACGCGGCCAGGTCGTCGTAGCGCCGGTCCATCTCGCCGACGACCCATTCCAGCGCCTCGGCGGCCTTCTTCGGGTTGGTGATGATCGGCGTGATGAGGTGGGGGATGCCCTGGTACATCGTCAGCTCGACCCTCTTGGGGTCGACCAGGATCATGCGGACCTCGTCGGGGGTGGCGCGCATCAGCACGGACGTGATGAGCCCGTTGATGCAGGTGGACTTGCCCGCGCCGGTGGCGCCCGCGATGAGGATGTGCGGCATCTTGGCGAGGTTGGCCACGACCGTGCGGCCTTCGACGTCCTTGCCCAGGCCGACGATCATCGGGTGGTGCTCGTTGGTCGCGGCGGGCGAGCGCAGCACGTCGCCGAGGCTGACGATGTCCTTGTCGACGTTGGGGATCTCGACGCCGATCGCGGACTTGCCGGGGATCGGGGAGATGATGCGGACGTCGGCGCTCTTCACCGCGTACGCGATGTTCCTGGTGAGCGCGGTGACCTTCTCGACCTTCACGGCGGGGCCGAGCTCGATCTCGTACCGGGTGATGGTGGGGCCGCGGGTGAACCCGGTGACCTGCGCGTCGATGTCGAACTGTTCCAGCACGCCGGTGAGCGCGCTCACCACCGTGTCGTTGGCCTTGGTGCGCGGCTTGGTGACGCTGCCGGGGCGCAGTATGGAGGGCGCGGGCAGCTCGTAGATCTCCCCGGACGACGACAGCGGCAGTTGCTCCACGCTGCGCGGCGGCGGGGTGGGGTCGGGTGTGCGCGGCGCGGGCGGTGCGGGTTCGGTGATGGCGACGGGTTCGGGGAGCGGCGCGGGCTCGTCCTCGTCGGGGACGGGCGGAGGGGGCTCCTCGCCGGTGAACGGGTCGGGGTCGAAGAGGTCGTCGGCCAGGTCGCGTGCGGGTTTGCCCTTCTTGGGCGCGTCCTCCAGGACGGGGGTGTCGTACGGCCTGGAGTGCTCGCCGACTTCGAGTTCGCCGCCGTCCTCTTCGGCGCGCCTGGACTTGCGGCGGCGCTTGGGCTTGGCCGTGTCCTCCTCTTCCGCCTTGTCGTTCTTCGCGCGTTCGGCGTTCTGGGCGGGACGTCCTTGCAGCGTGGCGACGGACCACAGCTCGGCGAGCCGTTCGGGGACGCGGTTGATCGGCGTCGCGGTGACGACCAGCAGCCCGAAGCCGGACAGCAGGAGCAGCAGCGGCACCGCGACCCAGCCGCTCAGCGCGGCCTCCAGCGGCGCGGAGGCGAGCCAGCCGATGACGCCGCCGGCGCGGCGCACCTCCTCCATCTCGCGCGCGGGGGCGGGTCCTCCGGCGGCGATGTGGATGATGCCGAGCATGCCCACGGCGAGCGCGGTCAGCCCGATCACGATGCGGCCGGTGTCGTCGTTGTGCTCGGGGTGCCGTAGGGTGCGCCACGCGATGACGCCCAGCAGCAGCGGCAGCGCCATCGCCAGGACGCCGAGGCCACCGCGCACAACCTGTTCGAGCGCGATCGTCAACACGCCCTCGGGCCGCCACCAGGTCACCGAGGCGAGCACGATCGCCCCGCCGAGCAGGGCGAGGCCGAGCCCGTCCCGCTGGTGTTCGGGGTCGAGCCCGCGGGCGCCGCGCCCGTACGCGCGGAACACCGAGCCGACCGTGACGGCGGCCAGGTGGTACAGCTTGAACACCAGCTTGAACAGGCCGGTGATCACTTGCATGAACGGGTCGGGTCTCTGCGGGGGGCGTCCCTTGCCGGAACCGCGGCCGCCGCCCTTCGCGCCGCCGCTGGGACGCTTGCGGGGGCCTGAGCCCGCGTCCTTGCGGGCCCCACCGGCGCCGGCCCGGGTACGCGAGGTCGCCTTGGCTCCCCCGGACGCACGCGTGGCCATGCTGACGAGCCTAACCAAGGACCCCGTACGTTCCCGGCAATCCACCCCTCGGGCGTGTTGCCCCTCCGCCCCGGCCGCCCTGACGGCGGGTCAGATCTCGACCACCACGGGAACGATCATGGGGCGGCGGCGGTAGTTCTCGTTGACCCATTTGCCGACCGTGCGGCGGACCAGGCGGCTCATCTGGTTGGTGTCGTTGACCCCGTCGGCCCCCGCCTCCTGCAGCGCGGCCTCGATGCGCTCGATGACCTCGTCGAAGTCCTCGTTCATGATGCCGGCGCCGCGGGCGTGGATCTCCGGGCCGGCGACCAGCTTGCCCGAGGTGGAGTCGACGCCGACGACGATGGAGACGAAGCCCTCCTCGCCGAGGATGCGGCGGTCCTTGAGGGAGGTCTCGGTGACCTCGCCGACCGACAGGCCGTCGACGTACACGTATCCGGCGGGGACGGCGCCGACGATGGACGCCTTGCCGTCGACCAGGTCGACCACGACGCCGTCCTCGGCGATGACGATGTTCTCGTCCGGGATGCCGGTGAGCGCGGCCAGCTTCGCGTGCGCGCGCAGGTGGCGCCACTCGCCGTGGATCGGCATGAAGTTGCCCGGCTTGGTCATGTTGAGCACGTACAGCAGCTCGCCCGCCGACGCGTGCCCGGAGACGTGCACCAGCGCGTTGCCCTTGTGGACGACGCGCGCGCCCCACCGGGTGAGGCCGTTGATGACCGCGTTGATGGCCGTCTCGTTGCCCGGGATCATCGAGGACGCGAGCATGACGGTGTCGCGTTCGGTGATGCGGATCTGGTGGTCGCGGTTGGCCATCCGCGACAGCGCGGACATCGGCTCGCCCTGGGACCCGGTGCACACCAGCACGAGCCGGTCGGGAGGGATGTCGTCGAGCTGGCGGGGCTCGACCATGATGTCCTCGGGCACGTCCAGGTACCCCAGCTCGCGCGCCACGCCCATGTTGCGCACCATCGAACGGCCGATGAAGCACACCTTGCGGCCGCTGGCCACGGCGGCGTCCAGGACCTGCTGGACGCGGTGGACGTGCGAGGCGAAGCAGGCGACGATGATGCGTTCCTGCGCGGTGCGGAAGACGTCGTCCACGACCGGGCCGATGTTGCGCTCGCTGGTGACGAACCCCGGGACCTCGGCGTTGGTGGAGTCCGACAGCAGCAGGTCGATGCCCTCGCTGCCGAGCCTGGCGAACCCGCCCAGGTCGGTCAGCCGTCCGTCCAGCGGAAGCTGGTCCATCTTGAAGTCGCCGGTGTGCAGCACCAGGCCCGCGGGGGTGCGCACCGCCACGGCCAGCGCGTCGGGGATGGAGTGGTTGACCGACAGGAACTCCAGGTCGAACGGGCCGAACGGCCGCCTGTCGCCCTCCTTGACCTCGACCGTGCTGGGCTTGATGCGGTGCTCGGTGAGCTTGGCCTCCAGCAGCGCCAGCGTCAGCTTGGAGCCGGCGATCGGCAGGTCGGGCCGCTCCCGCAGCAGGTACGGGACGGCGCCGATGTGGTCCTCGTGACCGTGGGTGAGCAGGACGGCCTCCACCCGGTCGAGGCGGTCCCTGATGTACTCGAAGTCGGGCAGGATCAGGTCGACGCCCGGCTGCTCGGTCTCGGGGAACAGCACCCCGCAGTCCACGATCAGCAACCTGCCCGCGTATTCGAACACGGTCATGTTGCGGCCGATCTCCCCGAGCCCGCCCAGCGCGACGATGCGCAGGCCGTTCTCGGGGAGTTCGGGAGGTTCCGGCAGCTCCGGGTGAGGGTGACTCACCGGGCGACCTCCGGGATGGTGACCTCAGGCACTTTGACTCCCCCTATCACGAGGTCTTCACGCAGGCGCGCCGCGAACTCCAGCGAGGCGTCCACCAGGGGCGCGCGCACGCTGCCCCCCGGCAGGCCCAGCAGGTTCAGCGCGGCCTTGACGGCGATGGCGCCCTGCGTACGGGTCATGATGGCGGTGACCACGGGGATCAGCCTGCGGTGGATGTCCAGCGCCCGCTCCCGGTCACCGGCCAGGTGCGCCTCGATCATCTCATGCAGATCGGCCCCGACGACATGACCGACCACGCTGACGAACCCGCAGGCGCCCACCGACAGCCAGGGCAGGTTGAGGGCGTCGTCGCCGGAGTAGAAGGCCAGGTCGGTGTCCGCCATGACCGCCGAACCCGCGAACAGGTCGCCCTTGGCGTCCTTGACCGCGACGATCCGCGGGTGCTCGCCCAGCTTCAGCAGCGTGTCGGTGAGGATCGGCACCCCGGTGCGGCCCGGGATGTCGTACAGGAGGCACGGCAGGCCCGACGCGTCCGCCACCGTGGTGAAGTGGTGCAGCAACCCCTCCTGCGGGGGTTTGTTGTAGTACGGGGTGACGACGAGCGCGCCGTCGGCGCCCGCCTCCTCCGCCGCCCGTGCGAGCTCGCAGCTGTGCGCGGTGTCGTTGGTGCCGACACCGGCGACGACCACCGCGCGGTCCCCCACGGCGTCGATCACCGTGCGCAGCAGGCGGTCCTTCTCGGCGTCGCTCGTCGTCGGCGACTCCCCCGTCGTCCCGCTGATGACGAGGCCGTCGTTGCGCTGCTCGTCGACCAGGTAGGTCGCGAGCCGGGCGGCTCCGTCGTAGTCGACCCCTCCGTCGGGCCGGAACGGCGTGACCATCGCGGTCAGCATCCTCCCGAAGGGAGCGCCGCTTGTAGTGCTGGGTGCCATGCATCGAACGGTACCGTTCCGCACGCCCGGCTTGGACCCGCAGGTCCCCACAATTACCCTCTTGTCTTGCAACTTTGCCGTGCCCTGCCGGCGCGTCGATCGACACAGCAGAAGCCGCCCGCCACACGCTCGGGGGTACGTGTGGCGGGCGGCTTCTTACCTCCACATCGTGGCACGCAAATGCCTCGTTACAGGGCCAGTCCGGCTACGTCCCGGACTCGGTTGGGTAACGCGCCCGCTGCGGACCGCCCCGGAGATCATCGGTCCCGGTCGCGTTCCCAGGGTCTCGCCGTCCGGTGCCGCCCGCCGGGCCGCGGCCCGGCCTCTCCGGCGGTCCGGCTAGCGGGACTCGCTCAGCTCGCTGAGGCGCGCCCGCAGCTCGTTCACATCGGGAGTGCGCACGAGCTCGTTGCCGCGCACCGCCCACCAGTGGCCGGAGCCACCACGGCCGATCCGCCATCCGGCGAACTCGGCCGACAGCTCGGTCAGCTTGTCGGACTCATGCCACCCGGTCCGATTGACGCTCATCGGCCTCGTTCCCCCACTCCTAGATCCGCACTACTAGATCCGCACGACGGGATCCGGGCCCCGCCCGGCCCCGACCGATCCTGACTCCGGATGCCTACCCCTGGGGGACGCCTCTCCAACACACCCTTTGAGCTGCGAAAACCCAGAAATGGGAAGGTTCTGGCCAGGCTGGCGTGGAGGCCGTTCTATCCTGGCCCGCCCGGAAGCCAGGTAGCCCGGTAAAGCGCCCATTCAGCGGGTATGGACGTCCATTCAGCATAGATCCCGACTCCAAATGGACGCTTCGGCGGCCGGTCGAGCGCGTCCACCCCGCGGCGGACGCCCCGCAGCGCCACCTCCAGCCCCTCGGCCCAGTCGAACAACGGCCGGTAGGTCGGGATTCCCATGAACACGGTGGTGCGGTCGCCGATCAGCCGGAGGGTCCGCTCGGTGTGCCAGGCGAAGTGCCATCCGGCCAGCGACCGCGTCGGCAGCGACGCGTCATAGGTCATGATCGCGACTTGGTCGGCCCGGTCGGCGAGCGCGCGCAGGTAGTCCGCGGTCGGGCGTGGCGGGTAGTGGACGCGCCTGTGCCCTTGAGGGATCAGCGCCTTGTAGAGCGGCTGCGCCCCGTCCACCAGGGTCAGTTGCTCGATCGCGACCGACAGCACCTTGCCCCGGGAGCGCGTCAGCTCCCGGGTGCGGTCCATCAGCTCCAGGAACGCCGTGTCGCCGGTGTAGATGGGCTCGAAGTCGTAGTGGATCCCGTCGAACCCCTGATCGAGCATGAGCGCGTCGGTGCGCAGGACCCTCTGCCGTACGGCCGGGTCGTCGAGGTCGGTGATGCCGTGGCCGTCGATCTTGCGGATCTGCCCGAGGTACGCCTGGGCGCGGACGCCGGGAGCGTGGCGGCGCATCGCCTGGATCAGCGCGCGTGCGTACCGGTACTTGGACGGGGGCACGGTCCCGTCCGCCTCGAAGGGTCCGGCGTGGAAGAACACGTCGGTGATGCGGTTCTCCTTGAGGAGCCTGCCGAGGGCGCGGTACTCCTCCTCGGTATGCGCCTCCCCCACCCACTGGTGCCGTGCCCAGAGGGCGTTCACCACCGTCCCGCGTGACACGGGTTCGGGCTGCCACCACACCCATGCCCCGGCCAGGACGAGCGCGACCAGCCCTGACACATACGCGGCCGTCCAGCCCGCCCATCGCAGGCCCCGCCTCGCCCATCGCCCCGCTGTACGCGCCATGGGGACATGATCGGGCAAAGCGGGGTGTTTCCGGGCCGGGAGCGCGGATCGGGCACCAGGACCATCGGCACCCGGTGGCCGCCCTCACCACCTTGTGACGCTCTCCTTTCCATCCTTCGAGTGCGTGTCACATCCCGCAAGGCCCGCGTCCACGCGTCCTGGGACGTCCCATGCGCGTTGGACGCGGGCGCGCTGGGTCACGAGCACGCAGATCAGCACGAGCACGGCCGCCAGCGCGGTGGTGCCGTCGATCAGCTCGCCCACGGCGATCCCCGACCACAGGATGGTGAGCAGCGGCTGGGCGAGCTGGAGTTGCCCGCCGCGTGCGATGCCCGCCCTGGCCAGGCCCTCGTACCAGGCGAAGAAGCCCAGGTACGCGGATAGCGCGGACACGTAGCCGAAGCCGAAGACGGAGCGCCCCGTCCACTCGGGCGAGGTGGTGGCCAGCAGCCACGCCGCGACGGGCACGGAGATCGGGGCGCCCGCCACCGTCGCCCAGGAGATGACCTGCCAGCCGGGCATCTCGCGGGTCATCCGCGCGCCCTCGGTGTAGCCGGCGGCGGCCGCCAGCAGCGCGCCGAACAGGAGCAGGTCGGCGCCGGTGACATGGCCCCCGCCCCGGATCAGGGTGAACCCGGTCACCACGGCCGCCCCGGCCGCCGACGCCGCCCAGAACGCCGCCGAGGGCCGCTCCCCGGCGCGCAGCACCGCGAAGACGGCCGTCGTGGCGGGCAGCAGGCCGACCACCACCGCCGAATGCGCCCCGGTCGCGCCGAGGTCGAGCGCCAGCGTGGTCAGCACCGGGAACCCGAAGACGACGCCTCCGGAGATCACCGCCAGGCGTCCCCACTGGCCGCGGCGGGGCGGGCGCGCCCGCACGGCCGCGAGGACGAGGGCGGCGAGGATCGCGGCCACGGCCGCCCGGCCGACGCCGACCAGATAAGGGTCGATCCCCTCCAACGCCAGGACGGACGCGGGGATGGTCCAGGAGAAGATCAGCACGCCCAGCCCGGCGAGCGCGGGCCCGACGGGGGCGGGACCGCCGAGCGCTATCGGCATCAGTTCAGTAGCGCTATCCTTATCTCTCATGTCCCAGGATAGCAGTGTGGCGGTTCTCGCCGATCGCCTGCGGGCGGAGGTGAGCCGACTCCAGCCCGGCGAGCGGCTGCCCTCCAGCCGCGTCCTGGTACGCCGTCACCAGGTCAGCCCGGTCACGGTGTCCCGGGCGCTGGGACAACTGGTCGCCGAGGGCCTGGTGGTGACCCGTCCCGGCAGCGGCGCCTTCGTCGCCGAGGACGCCCCGTCCCGCACCGCCCCCGGCGGACGCGACGCGGCGGTGGCCGCGGACATGAGCTGGCAGGCCGTCGCGCTCGGCGACCGGGCGGTGCAGTCCGACGACCTGAGCCGGCTGCTCATGCCCGCGCCGGAAGGCGCCATCGCGCTGAGCGGCGGCTACATGCACCCCACGCTCCAGCCGCTGCGCGGTCTCGCCACCGCGGCGGCACGGGCCGCGCGCCGTCCCGACGCCTGGGACGTGCCGCCGCCGGGCGGCATCCCGGAGCTGCGGGCCTGGTTCGCCCGGACGGCGGGCGGCGCGGGCCGTTCCGGCGTGGTCAGCCCGTCCGATGTGCTGATCACCAGCGGCGGGCAGCATGCGCTCACCACGGTGCTCCGCGCCCTGCTGCCGCCCGGCTCACCGCTGCTCGTGGAGTCGCCGACCTACCCGGGCGTGCTCGCCATCGCGCGGGCCGGACGGCTGCACCCGGTGCCGGTCCCCATGGACGACGACGGCGTCCGCCCGGACATGCTCGCCGAGGCGTTCGAGATGACCGGCGCCCGCGCCTTCTACACCCAGCCCGCCTTCCACAACCCGACCGGCGCGGTGCTCAGCCCGGCCCGGCACGCCGGGGTGATCGAGGCGGCGCGGGCGGCCGGCGCCTTCGTGATCGAGGACGACTTCGCCCGCCACCTGGCCATCGACCCCACCCCGCCGCCGCTGGTGCTCGGAGACGGCGAAGGCCGGGTCGTCCACATCGCCTCGCCGACCAAGGCCACCGCGAGCAGCCTGCGGGTCGCCGCGGTGATCGCCCGCGGCCCGGTCGCGGAACGGATCCGCTCCACCCAGCTCGTCGAGAACTTCTTCCCGGCCAGGCCGCTCCAGGAGACGCTCCTCGAACTGGTCAGCTCCCCCGGATGGCAGCGCCATCTGCGCGCCCTCCGTACCGAGCTGCGCGCCCGCCGGGACGCGGTCCGCTCCGCGTTCGCCAGGGAGCTTCCCAAGCTGCGGGCCAACCGCCCGGCCGGCGGGCCGCACCTGTGGGTCAGGCTCCCGGACGGGACGGACGACGTCGCGCTCGCCGAGGCCGCACTGCGCGCCGGGGTGCTGGTCAGCGCGGGACGGGTGTTCTTCCCCGCCGAACCGCCCGCCCCTCACCTGCGGATCAGCTACGGCGCGGCGGCGTCGGCGGCCGAGCTGACCGAGGGCGTCCGGCGCCTCGCCGCCGTGATCCGGTCCGGCTCGTTCTGACCGGCCTTCCGGGACGGCCGGGACGGGTCAGGACCGGTCGGTGACGAAGCAGAACTCGTTGCCCTGGGGATCGAGCCACACCCGGAACGAACGGTCCGGGTCCTTCATGGGCTCCTCCTGCGGGACGGCGCCCAGCTCGCGTGCCCGCTCCCCGGCGGCGTGGATGTCGGGGACGGCCAGGTCCAGATGCAGCCTGTTCTTGACCTGCTTGGGCTCGGGGACGAGCTGGAAGCTGAGCAGCGGGCCGTCCACGCCGAGCCGTTCCATGTCCACCCAGGTGCCGTCCCGGCTGGTCACCTTCATCCCCAGCAGGGCGCCCCAGAACTCGATCATCTGGTCCAGGTCGGTGCAGTCGATCGCGACGCACCACGCCTTCACGCGCATCCCTCGTCCTCCTTCGTCGTGATCCGCCGGGTATGCGACACCGGTGTAAAACGTACGCCGGTGTTGTCGGCGTCCGCAACCATCGACCGGCCGACACCGGTGTCACCCCTGGTACAGTGCGTGCCACACCTGGGAGCAACGGGAAAATGGACGGCGATCGGCACACGGGCCACGGCATCGAGTCCCCAGCCGCGCGGCTGCTGCGCGACTTCGTCAACACCCGTGACGTGGGAACCGGGGCCGACGCGCTCGACACGCCGGACCACCTGGCGACCTGGCTGGTCGAGCACGCTCTCGTCCAGGGTCGCGCCCCGGAGGCGGACGCGGGCGACCTCGCCGACGCGCACGCCCTTCGTGAGGGCCTTCGCGCGGCGATGCTCGCCCACCACCGGCCGTCCCCCGCCCCCGTACTGCCGGACGGCCTGGAACCGGCGCTCGCCCGCCTGCCCCTGAGGCTCTCGCTCTCCGGCGGCCGTCCCGCGCTCGTCCCCTTGGAAGGCGGCGCCGCGGCCGAGGGCCTGGGGCGCCTGGCCGTGGCCATCATGAAGTCGGTGGCCGACGGGAGCTGGACGCGGCTCAAGGTGTGCCAGGAGCCGTCCTGCCTGTGGGCCTTCATCGACACGTCCAAGAACCGCAGCCGTTCCTGGTGCTCGATGCGGGTATGCGGCAACCGCACCAAGACCCGCGCCTACCGTGCCCGCCGCCGGGCGTCCTCGGGCCGCGCCGAGGCAACAGAGAGGAAGCCGGGACTCTAGTCTGGCCGCACGATCCCATTTGGCTCATTCGGCCCCTCGTCGGGCCCGGAGACCGAGGAGAGGACGGGGCACATGGCCGATGTGGGCGTACGGCCCGCCCGCCGCGCGGACGCGGCCGCCGTCGCCGACATCCAGGTGCGTGCCTGGCGCCACGCCTACCGCGACCTGCTGCCCGCCGGCGTCCTGGACGAGGTGACCGCGCCTGCCGCGCGTGAGGTGTGGCGCGAGCGCTGGGCGGACGCGGTGACGTCCCCGCCGGGACCCCGGCACCGGCTGCTGGCCGCCGTGTCGTCCGACCTGGTCGTCGGGTTCGCCGCGCACGGCCCGGCCGAGGACGACCCCGACCGGGACCCCGCCGTCACCGCCGAGCTGCTGACCCTCCTGGTCGACCCGGCGCACGTGGGGGCCGGGCACGGCAGCCGCCTGCTGGCCGCCACGGTCGACCTGCTCCGCGAGGACGGCTTCACCACGCTGATCACCTGGGTGTTCGAGCGGGACGAGGTCCTCCGCGCCTTCCTGGGCTCGGCCGGGTGGGCGCCGGACGGCACGGCCCGCGACCTGGACATGGGCGAGCCCGTCCGCCAGATCCGCCTGCACACCGACATCAGCCCGCCGGACTGACCCGTCCTCTTGAGGCGAGCCATAGGTGCGGTGTAGGTGGGCCTTAGAGGAGCCGTAACGCCCGCGAAGGACGAGGCGGGTTCGCAAGTATGGGGTCGGTGAGGAGACTCCGGAGGGCGGGCTTAGGTTGGAAGCCGTGCCCGTGACCACCTACGCGACGCCGTCCGCAGGCTGGACGGCCGCCCAGGACCCCGGCCGCCGGCGTTGGCTCGGCATGCTCGTGATCAGCCTGGGCGTCTCCCTGATCGTCGTGGACGCCACCATCATGGGCGTCCTGCTGCCCCGGATCGTCACCGAGCTCGGCCTGACCACCACCGACGCCGAATGGGCGGGCTCGGTGTACGCGCTGGTGTTCGCGGCGCTGCTGATCCCGCTCGGGCGGGCCGGCGACCTGTTCGGGCGGCGCCGGGCGTTCCTGCTCGGCGTCACGGTCTTCGCGCTGGCCGGGGCCGGCGTCGCGGCCGCGGGGGACGGCTCGGCGCTCATCGCCGCGCGCGCCCTCCAGGGCGTGGGCGCCGCGATGGTGCTGCCCGCCACCCTCGCCACGGTGAACGCGATGTTCACCGGCCGGGAACGGGCCGTCGCGTTCGGGATCTGGGGCTCGATGATCGCCGGGATGGCCGCGCTGGGCCCGCTGCTCGGCGGCGCCGTGGCGTCCTCCGCGGGCTGGCGCTGGGCGTTCGGGATCAACGTGCCGCTCGGCGCCGCGCTGATCGCCGGCGCGCTCGCGCTCGTCCCGGAGACGCGGGACACGGCCGCGCGGCGGACGCGCCGTCCCGGCGCGCTCGGGGCGCTGCGCGAGATCGACTGGCCCGGCGGCGCGCTGACCGTCCTCGGGCTCGGCGCGCTCGTGTGCGGGCTCATCGAGGGCCAGACGTACGGATGGTGGACGGCGATCCGCCCGTACTCCACGGGGCCGCTGGACTGGCCGGCGGGCGGGCTCTCACCGGTCCCCGTCGTGCTCGGGCTCGGCACCGTGCTGCTGGCCGCGCTGGCCGCCGTGGAACGGGCACGCGCCGCCTCGGGACGTTCCGTGATGCTCGACCCGTCCCTGTTCGCGGTCGCCAACTTCCGGCACGGCGTCCTGGCCTCCGCCCTGATCAACGTGGGCGAGCTGGGACTGGTGTTCGTCGTCCCGCTGTTCCTGCTGGGCGTGCACGGCGCCGCGCCGTTGCAGATCAGCGTGGCGATCCTGCCGCTCGCGGCCGGCGCGATCCTGTCCGGCGGGTACGCGGGCAGGCTCGCGAACCGGCGCGGCGCGCACCGGGTCGTCCGGATCGGCATGGCGATGGAGGTCGCCGCCGTCCTCGCCCTCGCCCTCACCCTGACCGCGTCCACCACCGGGTTCGGGCTGGCGCCCTGGATGCTGCTGTACGGGATCGGGCTGGGGCTCACCTCCGCCCAGCTCACCAACGTCTCGCTCGCCGACGTACCGCCGGAGCGCGCCGGGCAGGCGTCCGGCACCCAGTCGACGGCCAGGCAGGTCGGGGCGGCGCTCGGCATCGCCCTCATCGGGACGGTGTTCGCCACCGGCCTCGGCGGGTCCATGGCCGACCGGCTGCGCGGCTCCGAGCTGCCGCCCGCGCAGCAGGCCGCCATCGCGCGCGAGTTGCGGCAGAGCGCCGGGACGTACGCGCGTGAGCTGCACGACGACGCCGACCGTGCCGCGCAGGCGTCCGCGGCGGACGAGAGCCTGGCCGACGCTACCCGCGGCGCCATGCTCGTCACCGCCGCGATCCTCGCCCTGGGCCTCGCCGTGTCGGCGCGCCTGCGTCCCTCCGGCGCGGCGCAGCGGACGCTTGCGGCGGAAGTGCCGGGTGAGGTCTCAGACCTGGTGACGGGTGAGGTCCCGGGCCTGGTGCCGAGCGGGGTGGCGGGGCGTCCGGGCACTGAGCGGGATCCGGGACAATCGGAAGGTCCGACGCTCTCCGCCTAGACTCCGCTCTCCCTCCGACCCCGGTTTCAGCCCCGAAGAGGACCAACGGTAACCAGTGGCCACGCTCTCCCAATGGGTCGCCGGATCGCGGCCCCGCACGCTTCCCGCCTCCCTCGTCCCCGTCGTCGTCGGCACGGGCGTCGCCCTGGGGGAGGGCCAGGCCGTATGGTGGCGCGCCCTCCTGGCCGCCTTCGTCGCCCTGGCACTGCAGATCGGCGTCAACTACTCCAACGACTACAGCGACGGCGTGAGAGGGACGGACGAGCGGCGCGTGGGCCCGCTGCGGCTCGTCGGCTCCAAGGCCGCCCCGCCCGGACAGGTGCTGGGCGCCGCGCTCGGCTGTTTCCTCGCCGCCGCCGTGGCGGGACTGGTGCTGGCCGCCGTCACCAGTTGGTGGCTGCTCGCCGTGGGAGCGCTGGCCATCCTGGCCGCCTGGTTCTACACCGGGGGCGAGAAGCCCTACGGATATCGCGCGCTCGGCGAAGTCTCGGTGTTCGTCTTCTTCGGGCTGGTGGCCGTTGTCGGGACGGTGTACGTCCAGGTCGAGGGGATCCCGTGGGAGGCGTGGGCGGCGGCGGTGCCGATCGGGCTGCTGGCCTGCGCCCTGCTGGTGGCCAACAACCTGCGCGACATCCCCACCGACGAGGCGTCCGGCAAGCGCACCCTGGCCGTGGTGCTGGGCGACCGCCGTACCCGGCTGCTGTACGCGGCGTGCACCGCCCTGCCGTACACCATCGTGCTGGCCGTCGCGGCGCCGCACCCGTGGGCCCTGCTGGCCCTGCTGTCGGCGCCGCTCTCGCTGCCTCCCACCCAGACCGTGCTGACAGGCGCGACCGGCCCCGCCCTCATTCCCGTTCTGGGCGGCACGGGACGCCTCCAGCTCGCCTACGGGGGCCTGCTGGCCCTCGGCCTAGCCCTCTGACAGGGCGGCGGGACCGGGGACGGTCCAGTCGATCTCAGGCTGCCCCACGTCGGTCAGCGCCTTGTTGATCGTGCTGAACGGGCGGCTCCCGAAGAACTTCTTGGCGCTCAGCGGGCTCGGGTGCGCCGACTCGTGCACGACGTGGTGCTCACCCGTGATCAGCTTCGCCTTCTTGCGGGCGTAGGCGCCCCACAGGACGAACACGACCCGCTCCTCCTTCTCGTTGAGCGCGCGGATCGCGGCGTCGGTGAACTCCTCCCAGCCCCGGTTGGCGTGCGAGCCCGCCTCGGACGCCCGTACGGTCAGCACCGCGTTGAGCAACAGCACCCCTTGGTCGGCCCAGGGGGTGAGGTCACCGGTCTTGGCGACGGGCACGCCCAGGTCCGCTTCCAGCTCCTTGTAGATGTTGCGGAGCGAGGGCGGCAGTTTCACACCGTCCCGGACACTGAAGCTCAGGCCGTGCGCCTGCCCCGGGCCGTGATAGGGGTCCTGGCCGAGGATCAGCACGCGCGCCTTGTCGAACGAGCAGTGACGGAACGCGTTGAACAGGTCTTCCCGGGGCGGGTACACCGTCTGCTCCTCGTACTCCTTGGCGACGAACGCGCCCAGCGCGGCGAGGCCGAGCGGGTCGACGAGCGGGTCGAGCCGCTCGCGCCAATCGCCGGGCAGCAGTTCGAGAAGGTCGAGGGACATGGGGGCCTCCGGGGGAAGATGTCGATCGGCTACGGGAACCCTAGCGGGGGGCACCGACACGCCAGAGCCGAATACGCCCGGACCTCAAACGCTCCCGCGTGACCATTTCATCCCGGACGGAGGCGCGTGTCAGGCCATCCCATGGGATCGCCTGACCCTAGGATCTCGGGCTATGCCCGACTCCCCCCGGTGGCGGCGAATCGTCGCCTGCGTCGTGCTGTCCCTGGTGAGCGTGGGCGGGTGTGGCGGCTCGTCCAGGACCACGACGCTCACCGTCCTGGCGGCCTCGTCCACCCAGGAGGTCCTGCAAGAGCTGGGCCTGGCGTACCAGCACGAGCACCGCGGCACGCGCGTGCGGTCCTCCTTCGGAGGGTCGCAGGAGATGGCCGGGCGCCTGTCGGACCGCGAGCCCGCCGACGTCCTCGTCACGGCGGACGAGACCAGCATGAACGCGGCCGACGAGTACCTCACCGGGCGCCGACGGATCGTCGCGCACAACGCGATGACCATCGCCGTCGGCCCAGGCAACCCGCGCCGCATCCGGGGGTTGCAGGACCTCACCAAGCCTCGGCTGAGGATCGCGGTCGGCGCGGCCAACGTCCCCGCGGGGGCGTATGCGAGGCGGATCTTCCGGGACGCGGGCGTGACCGTACGGTGGACGTCCGAGGAGATCAGCGCACGCGCCGTCCTGGACCGGGTCCGCACGGGTGAGGCGGACGCCGGCCTGGTCTACATCACCGACCTGCGCTCCGCGGGCGCCGCCGTCAGCAGCGTCCCGATCCCCGCGAGCGACAACGTCACCGCGACCTATGTCGCGGCGGCCGTGAAGGAGAGCGACCACGAGAAGGAGGCGGCCTCCTTCGTGGCGTGGCTGACCTCCCCCACGGCCCGCTCGCTCTTCAACAAGTACGGCTTCGTCACGCCGCTCACGTGAACGGCAGGCGTGCCGGGGGCTATGCGGGCTTGGGGACGCTGACGATGGAGAAAGGGATCTCGCCGGAGTCGAGCACCGCTCGGGCCACCGGTTGCAGCAGCGTGACCAGTTCCTCTGGGTCGTCCAGCACCTGGTATGGCGGGGCGGCGAGCCGGTTGGTGCGCTCCTCGATCTCCTGGCGGAAGACCCGGCCCTTCTCGGTGATGGAGCCGTCCCCGTGCAGGAGTCCGCGTGCGGCGAGGCTGTCGACGGCGGCTTGCAGTTCCTCGGGTGTCCAGGCGCGTGTCCTGGTGATCGTGTCGAACGGCGTATCGGCCACCGCGGCCGCCAGCACGAGGGACTCGGCGCCGCCGATGCCCTCCGAGACGAGGATGGCGATATGGCCGTCGCCCCTGTGCTCACGCAAGGTGGCGCACGCCTGCCACAGCGCCTCCACCGGGTCTTCCGGCGTGGGCACGTCACGGTTGGCGCTGAACAGCGTGAACCCCGGGCTGTTCGCGGCCTCGATCACCTTGGACAGGAGCGGGTTCGCCTTGACGGCGACCTCGTCGACCGAGGGCGCGAGGCGGCGGAGCACCTTCGCGGCCGCTGCCTGCCGTGTTCGCAGGATCGTTTCGGGCGAGGCGAACGTCCATGCGTCCGGTATGGCCCGGCGCACCAGCCTCGGGTGGAACCCGTAGAACGTCGCCTCCACGACGCCGGGTGCCACAGGCCCCAAAGGGGCGGCACGGCCACCGAAGTAGCCCATCCAGTAACCCTTCAGGCCCACGTCCTTACTGGCCTGTATGGGCTCGGGGCAGAAGTAGGTGACGATGTGGATGGGTTCGATGGCGGTCCACAGGACGCGCGCGTAGGAGTCCTCCATGAACGGCATTCTGCCGCGCCCGACGCTTCAGAACCAGATTCGGTTTCAAAGTTCGGCGGACGGCAGCGCACCCGTCTCGCACATCCGCACGCAGTCGTCGTGCGCCTTCAGGACGTCCAGTACGGCCGGATGCGGGGCCGCGTAGACCGTGGGATAGTCCTTCTCCCCCAGCTCAGGGTCGGGCGTGTAGGCGAGCCGGTCCTCGTCCGCCGAGAACTCCACCTGGATGCCCGGCTTGTTGCCACGCGGATCGAGACGCACCCAACGGTCGTCTATCAGCGCCGCCGCGAACCCGTGCAGGACGAACGGATCGCTGGGATCCTCACCCGCACGCAGGCGCTGATAGCAGAACCCGGCCTGGATGCCACCCGCCCTCAGCAACGCCACGAACGCGTGCGCCTTCGCGTAGCACAACCCCGTGCCCTCGCTCAGCACATCGGACGCGCGCCAGGTGACACGACGGTCGCCGGCGTCCCTCGAATGGCTGATCCGGTCACGTACCAGCTCGAACGCGGCCTTGGCGTACGCGACGTCGTCCCCGACGCGCAACTCCGAGGCCGTGGACTGCACCACGTCGTGCTCCAGGTCCACGGCCTCGTCCGCGCCGAGGTAGTCCCACGGCTCGCCGTCAAAGACCAGGGCGCTCACAGTCCGAGCAGCGATTCGATGCCCACGGTGAGCCGCTCGGGAAGGTGCGCCACCTTGCGCACGCCCAGGAGCACCCCCGGCATGAAGGACTCGCGGTTCATCGAGTCATGCCGGACGGTGAGGACCTCCCCGTGCCCTCCCAGCAGCACCTCCTGGTGGGCGATGAGGCCGGAAAGCCGCACGGCGTGCACCCGTACCCCGCCGACATCGGTGCCCCGCGCACCGTCCAGCTCGGACGTGGTCGCGTCCGGGGACCCGGACACCCCCGCCTTGGCGCGCGCTTCCGCCACCACTTCGGCGGTGCGGTACGCGGTGCCGCTGGGCGCGTCCACCTTGTTCGGATGGTGCAGCTCCACGATCTCGACCGACTCGAAGAACGGCGCCGCCTTCTCCGCGAAATGCATCATCAGCACGGCGCCGATGCCGAAGTTCGGGGCGATGAGCACGTTGCCGGAGGCGTCCGCGTACTCGGCCTGCCAGGCGCGCACCGCGTCCAGCCGGGAGGGGTCGAACCCGCTCGTCCCCACAACGGCGTGCAGGCCGCGCTGGACGCACCAGCGCAGGTTGTCCATGACCACGCCGGGATGGGTGAAGTCGACCACGACCTCCGCGCCGGTGAGCGGCTCCCGGTCATCGCCCGCATCGACCGCGGCGACCAGCTCCATGTCGTCGGCGCCCTCCACGGCGCGGCACACCTCGCTCCCCATGCGGCCCCGCGCGCCCAGCACCCCAACCTTGATCACAAGCTCCTCCTGACGTGACACCGGCCGAGCCTATCGCGGCTCCCGCCCGGCACGGCGGACGGTTCTGTCGGTGGGTAGCGATACGGTGACCATCAGTGAGAATCAGGAGGTGAAGGATGGCGAGGGGGCGTTCTCCGGCGCTGCCGATCCTGATCGGCGCGGCGGCCACCATGGTGACGCTGGCCGGGCTGCGGGCCGCCTCCTCCGTCGTCGGCCCGATCTTCCTCGCGCTGGTGCTCGTCATCGCGGTCAACCCGCTGCGCGCCTGGCTCGACCGGCACGGCGCCCCGCCCTGGGTCTGCGTCGCGGTACCGCTCACCACGGTGATCCTGCTCCTGCTCGGGCTGGGCGCCGCGCTGGCCGTCTCCCTCGCCGAGCTCGCCAACCTGCTGCCCGGCTATTCCGGCCAGTTCGACCGCCTGGTCGACGGCGCGTCCCGCGCCCTGGCCGAGCACGGCGTCGACGCGCGCAGGCTCCGCGAGTCCGCGGCCCGCCTCGACCCGGACCGGCTGTTCGGGTTCATCCAGGGCCTGCTGAACGGGCTGCTCAACGCCTCGTCGGCGATCCTGCTGATCGTGCTGGTGCTGGTCGGCATGTGCATCGACGCCACCGGCACCATCCGTCAGTTGGAGAAGCTGGCGGACACCCGCCCCGAACTGGTCACCGCGCTCCGCGGCTTCGCCCGCGACACCGCGCGCTACCTGGTCGTCAGCACCGTCTTCGGCGCGATCGTCGCCGCCCTCGACACCGCCGTCCTGTACGGCTTCGACGTGCCGCTCCCGATCCTCTGGGGCCTGCTGGCGTTCCTCACCAACTACATCCCCAACGTGGGCTTCGTGATCGGCCTGGCCCCACCCGCGGCGCTGGCCCTTCTGGACGGCGGGGTGGCCACGATGCTGTGGGTCATCCTGGCCTACTGCGTCATCAACTTCGTCCTCCAGTCCCTGATCCAGCCCAAGTTCCTGGGTGACGCGGTGGGCCTGTCGTTCACCCTGGTCTCCATCTCCCTGATCCTCTGGTCGTGGGTCCTGGGCCCCCTGGGCGCCATCCTCGCCGTCCCCCTCAGCACCCTGGCCCGCGCCCTCCTGGTCGACCTCGACCCCTCGAAACGATGGCTCTACGGCCTCCTGAGCCCCGGAGCCGAACGCCGCCACCAGGACCGCCTGCAAGCCCTGTCCAACCAGCCCACCCAACCCCCCGAGCGAGGCCCACCCCCCGGAGTAGGCAACCGCCGGCACCCGCGCGACCCGCCTACAAGCTGAAGTCGCGGTCGCCGAACGGCCCGATCACGGTGAGGGCCTGGGGCGCGGTGAGAACGGCCTGGGCGACCGCGCGGATGTCGTCGGGCGTGACGGCGTCGACCTTGGAGAGGACCTCGTCCACCGGCAGCAGCGACTCGTACACCAGCTCGCTCTTGCCGATGCGGCTCATCCTGGACCCGCTGTCCTCCAGGCCCAGCACCATCGCGCCGCGCATCTGGCCCTTGCCGCGTTCGAGCTCCTCGCCCTCGATGCCACGGTCGGCGATGCGGGCGATCTCGTCCCGGCAGATCGACAGCACCTCGTCGACCTTGCCGTGCCGGCAGCCCGCGTACACCCCGAAGATCCCCGTGTCGGCGTAGTGGGAGGTGTAGCTGTAGACCGAGTACGCCAGTCCGCGCCGCTCGCGGACCTCCTGGAACAGCCGGGACGACATCCCGCCGCCCAAGGCCGCGTTCAGCACGCCCAAGGCGAACCGCCGGTCGTCGGTCCGGGCGACGCCGACGCCGCCGAGGATCACGTGGGCCTGCTCGGTGTCCTTGTCGACGACCCGCACCGCGGGCGACGCGGGCACCGGCTCACCGCCGATCCGCGGCTCGAAAGGCCGCGCGTCACCGGTCAGATGCTCCTCGAACGCCTCGGCGACCAGCCGGACCACCTGTTCGTGCTGGACGTTGCCGGCGACGGCGACCACCAGGTTCGGAGGGACGTAGTGCCGGCGGTAGTAGTCGTGGATCCGGTCCCGCGTCAGCGCGTTGATCGAGTCGACGGTCCCGAGGATGGGACGGCCCAGCGGCACGTCCCCGTACAGGGCCGTGGAGAACTCGTCGTGGATCAGGTCCCCGGGGTCGTCGTCGCGCATGTGGATCTCTTCGAGGATCACCCCGCGCTCGGCCTCCACGTCCTCGGGCCGGTTCAGCGAGGAGGCCACCATGTCGGAGACCACGTCCACGGCCAGCGGCAGGTCGGCGTCCAGCACCCGCGCGTAGTAGCACGTGTACTCCTTGGCGGTGAACGCGTTGAGGTCCCCGCCGACCGCGTCGATCGCCGCGGAGATCTCCAGCGCGGACCGCCGCCGCGTCCCCTTGAACAGCACGTGCTCCAGGTAATGGCTGGCGCCGGCGTCCTCCACGGACTCGTCCCTGGACCCGACCCCCGCCCAGACCCCGAACGCGGCCGACCGCACGGTCGGCATCGTCTCGGTGATCACCCGCAGCCCGCCGGGCAGCACGGTCCGGCGCACCACGCCGGCACCGCCCTCGCCGGGGTGGATCGTCTCGGTGGTGCCGGGTTCCTGCACCATGGCCGACTGCATCACAGGTGGCTCTCCATCATCGATCGACAAACGCTACCGAACTACCGCCGAACCCCAGCCCGGCCAGCACGAACAGCCCACCCGACCACAGGCCGAAGCACCCCAACCATGGTGCCACCTCCAGCCACCCCACAATCCCACCCACAAAACCCCCGCCCACACCGCAACCCAGCAGCACACCCCATCCCAACCAACCACCATCCGTACACCCACCCCGGCGAACCCACCGGCGAACGCAGCCAGAACCTCCCACATCGCCCCGAGCGCAGACCCGCCCCCACAGTCCGCAGCACCCGTTCCACCGCCACCGCAGGAAGTCGTCCATTGCAGCCACCAGCCCAGCAGCAACGCTGCCTTACCGCCTGCGCCCGCACCACCGCCCAATTCGGAACGGGTAACACGATTGCCAGCGCTTCGCGCAGCAAGCGGGCGACCTCACCCATGGCCAACGCGCGCGGCAGCCGTCAACGTGGTACGGACATGAGCGGAGGAGGCTGATCGACGCGAAGCCCGCACCGGTCGCCGTTGGGCCAGTGACTGACTCGCGCGGCCTAGCCGGGTGAGCAGGGGAGGCAACCTCCGAAAAGGCGACCGGCCTGCGCTCCGCGCAAGTCGGTCGGAAGGGTGGTTACGCGGCTCAGGTATTGCACTGGGCCTCGTCCGTAAGCCACGGCACGGGCGGCGTTCACCGAACTCGCTGCCGCGGACAGGGCGGGACCGTCGTCCTTCGGGAGCCGCGGCTCGTTTGCGCTTCGCGCAGCAAGCGGGCGACCTCACCCATGGCCAACGCGCGCGGCAGCCGCCGACGTGGTCTGGACGCGGGGGAAGTTGAGGGAGGTAAGGGGTGATCGGGCCAGGCGAGGCCGGGGCGGTCGGTGTTGGGGCAGTGGATCGGCTTGCGCGGCGCGATCGGGTGAGAAGGGCGATCCCTGAAAAGGCGACCGGCCTGCGCTGGGCGCGCAGGCCGGCCGGATGGGTGGTTATGCGGCTCAGGTGTTGCGCTGGGCCTCGTCGGTGGAGCCGCGGCGCGTACGGCGGCGGCGCGGGCGGCGTTCGCCGGACTCGCTGTCGCGGGCGGACGGGGCCTCGCCTTCGGCCTCGGCGGACGGGGCGGGACCGTTCTCCGAGGCGGCGGCCTCGCGCTCCACGACCTCGACCGGGACCAGGGAGAGCTTGCCCCGCTGGTCGATCTCGGTGACCTCCACCTGGATCTTCTCGCCCACCGAGATGACGTCCTCCACGTTCTCGATCCGGGCGCCGCCGTGCAGCTTGCGGATCTGCGAGACGTGCAGGAGGCCGTCCTTGCCCGGGAGGAGGGAGACGAAGGCGCCGAAGGTGGTGGTCTTGACGACCGTGCCCAGGTAGCGCTCGCCGACCTCGGGCATGTGCGGGTTGGCGATCGCGTTGATCGCCTGCCGCGCGGCCTCGGCGGACGGGCCGTCGGTGGCGCCGACGTAGATGGTCCCGTCGTCCTCGATCGTGATGTCCGCGCCGGTGTCGTCCTGGATCGAGTTGATCATCTTGCCCTTGGGGCCGATGACCTCGCCGATCTTGTCGACGGGCACCTTGATGGTGATGATCCGCGGCGCGTACTCGCTCATCTCCGCGGGCCCCGAGATCGCCTCGGCCATCACGTCCAGGATCGCCAGGCGGGCGCCCTTGGCCTGCCGCAGCGCGGCCGCCAGCACGGACGCGGGAATGCCGTCCAGCTTGGTGTCCAGTTGCAGCGCGGTGATCAGGTCGCGGGTTCCGGCGACCTTGAAGTCCATGTCGCCGAAGGCGTCCTCGGCGCCGAGGATGTCGGTCAGCGTGACGTACTCGCCGCCCTCGTGGATCAGGCCCATCGCGATGCCCGCCACCATCTGCTTCAGCGGAACGCCCGCGTCCAGCAGGGACATGGTGGACGCGCACACCGAGCCCATCGACGTGGAGCCGTTGGACCCGATCGCCTCCGACACCTGCCGGATCGCGTACGGGAACTCCTCGCGCGACGGCAGCACCGGGATCAGGGCGCGCTCGGCCAGGGCGCCGTGACCGATCTCGCGGCGCTTGGGCGAGCCGACCCGCCCGGTCTCACCGGTGGAGTACGGCGGGAAGTTGTAGTTGTGCATGTAGCGCTTGGTGCGCTCCGGGTTCAGCGTGTCGATCATCTGCTCCATGCGGAGCATGTTCAGCGTGGTGATGCCCATGATCTGGGTCTCGCCCCGCTCGAACAGGGCCGAGCCGTGCACCCGGGGCACCACGTGCGCCTCGGCGGTGAGCTGCCGGATGTCCTTCACGCCACGGCCGTCGATGCGCAGCCCGTCGCGGACGATCCGCTCGCGCACCAGCCTCTTGGTGACCGCGCGGAACGCCGCGGAGATCTCCTTCTCCCGGCCCTCGAAGTCGGCGGCCAGCTTCTCCGCCGCGGACGCCTTGATCTCGTCCAGCCGGGCCTCGCGCTCCTGCTTGCCGGCGATGGTCAGCGCCTCGGCGAGCTCGGCGGAGATCGCCGCGTTGACCGCCTCCAGGACGTCGTCGGTGTAGTCGGGGAACAGCGGGTACTCGGCGGTCGGCTTGGCCGCCACGGCGGCGAGGTCGCTCTGTGCCTTGCACAGGACCTTGATGAACGGCTTGGCCGCCTCCAGGCCCTGCGCCACGACCTCCTCGGTCGGCGCCACGGCGCCCTCGCTCACCAGGCGGAGCGTGTCGCGGGTGGACTCGGCCTCCACCATCATGATCGCGACGTCGCCGTCGGCCAGCACGCGGCCGGCCACGACCATGTCGAACGTCGCGCGCTCCAGCTCGGAATGGGTCGGGAAGCCCACCCACTGGCCGTCGATCAGCGCCACCCGGACGCCGCCGATCGGGCCGGAGAACGGCAGCCCGGCAAGCTGCGTGGACATCGACGCGGCGTTGATCGCGACGACGTCGTACAGGTGGTCGGGGTGCAGCGACAGGATCGTCTCGACGATCTGGATCTCGTTGCGCAGCCCCTTGGTGAAGGACGGGCGCAGCGGCCGGTCGATCAGCCGGCAGGTGAGGATCGCGTCCTCGGAGGGACGGCCCTCGCGGCGGAAGAACGAGCCGGGGATCCGGCCCGCCGCGTACATCCGCTCCTCGACGTCCACGGTCAGCGGGAAGAAGTCCAGGTTCTCCTTGGGCTTCTTGGACGCCGTCGTGGCCGAGAGCACCATCGTCTCGTCGTCGAGGTAGGCGACGGCCGAACCGGCCGCCTGCCGGGCGAGCCGTCCGGTCTCGAACCGTATGGTCCGGGTGCCGAAGGCACCGTTGTCGATCGTTGCTTCGGCGCTCTGCGCGCCGTCGATGCGCACGGCATCTGTCACGGGGAAACCTCCTCAGGTTCCGGTCGTTTCCCGCGGTCTTCTGCCGTGGCTTCGCGCAGTGCCGGTCTTCGATCGAAGCGCCCGGATCCGCGGCCACCGCCGGGACGGGGCATGATCCGGAAGCCACTACCGAGGACCGGCCGCACCAGGGCGGGTATCCGCGGTTTCCGTTTGTCCAGTTGTACGGGATTGAGGTTCAGTTGTACCGGGCCGAGCGTCCGAATGACCGGTCACGGCCCCTCCGGCACCCACGGGTCCCGGGTCTTGCGTACCGGCCCGCCAGCGTCCCTCGCAACCCCACAGGACGCCATAGCGCCGGTTTTGCGGCTTTGGTCTGGCAAAATCCCGCCGACCAAAGCCCACGTTGTCACGGCACCGCCCAACTCCGCCCGCCGGCGAACGCGGCCCTCACAAGCCGCACACCCGGCAGGCCCGGCGGCCACGGATCTCAGATCCGCACCAGGTCCCGACCCGCCCGTGCGCCGTAAAGCCGCCGCGAACCTCCGTTCACCACAGCCTCACGACCGCCGCGTGCCCTGGGACCCGCCACAAACCTCAGCCCGCCGCAGACCCAGCCTGCACCAGATCCCGACCCGCCGCGAACCTCGGCCCACAGCGTGACGCGACCTGCCACAAGCCGCCGGCCGCCACAGACCCAGCCTGCACCACATCCCGGCCCGCCGCGCACCGCGAAACCGCCGCGAACATCCGTCCGCCACAGCCCCACGGCCACCGTAAGACGCTACGGATCTCGGCCCGCCGCGTGCTGCGGTCAACCACCGACCGCGACCCGCCGCAAATCCAGCCTGTGCCGGACCCCGACCCGCCGCGAACCGTGAAGCCGCAGCGAACATCCGTCCGCCGCAACCCCGCGACCGCCGCGAGCCCCGGATCCAGGACGGACCCCGGTCCACCGCACGCCGCGATCGATCACCGACCGCGATCTGCCACAGACCCAGCCTGCACCAGATCCCGACCCGCCGCGAACCTCGGCCCACGGCGTGACGCGACCTGCCACAAGCCGCCGGCCGCCACAGACCCAGCCTGTGCCGGAGCCTGACCCGCCGCGCGCCGCATGGCCGCTGCGAACATTCGTCCGCCACAGCCCCACGGCCGCCGCGAGCCCAGGATCCAGAACGGACCCCGGTCCGCCGCATGCCGCGGTCAACCACCCACCGCGACCCGCCACAGGTCCAGCCTGCACCAGACCCTGACCCGCCGCGTGCCGCGAAGCCGCCGCGAACATCCATCCGCCACGGCCGCCGCGAGCCCAGGATCCAGAACGGACCCCGGTCCGCCGCATGCCGCGATCGATCACCGACCGCGATCTGCCACAGACCCAGCCTGCACCAGATCCCGACCCGCCGCGCGCCGCATGGCCGCTGCGAACATTCGTTCGCTGCAACCCCACGACCGCTACGAGCCCTGGACCGGCCGCGAACATTGGCCCACGGCGTGACGCGACCTGCCGCGAGCCGCTGGTCGCCGCAGATCCAGGCCGCGCCGAGCCCTGACCCACCGCACGCCGCGAAGCCGCTGCGGACTTTCGTTCGCCGTGGCCTTGCGACCGCTGTGCGTTCCGGGATCCGCCGCCGCTTGGACCCAGAGCCGCCGCGTGCCCGGATCTATGGCGGACCTCCGTCCGCCACGGATTCTGTCGCGGGCGTCCGTGTGGACGCCGGGCTCTTATGAGTCCTACCCGGAGAGCCGTGGCCCTACAAACACCGCCTTGGCTGAACGCGACGGTGTTGCGAAGCCGCAACCTGGGCGGTTCATAGGGTTCGCCCGAACAGGCACATGCCGCGCGGGTTGGCGGTCGACCGGCCCTTGGCCTGTCCACGGCGTTGCCGCGAATGCCGTAACTCTGTTTTGCGCAATCTTACGCGGCGTGGGGCGTTGTGCGTCACAACCCTGGCGGCTGGGGACGCCTCTGTGTGGCGTACGGAAAAGGGAGCGGCCCCGGGGTCGCTCCCTTGTTCGCTACCGGCGCAGGCCCAGGCGTTCGATCAGGCGGCGGTAGCGGTTGATGTCCTTGTTGGCGAGGTACTTCAGGAGACGGCGACGCTGGCCGACCAGCAGCAGGAGGCCGCGGCGGCTGTGGTGGTCGTGCTTGTGCTCCTTGAGGTGCTCGGTGAGATCGTTGATCCGCCGGGTCAGCAGCGCGACCTGGACCTCCGGGGATCCGGTGTCACCCTCACTGGTCGCGTACTCGGCGATGATCTGCTTCTTGGTGGCGGTGTCGAGCGACACGAGGCTCCTTCGATGGGTCGTCAACCCGCAGATCCCGCGCGGTGGGGCACGGCGGTCCGCGTGGTGCGTGGAAGATGGGGCGGCCGCATGAGGGTGCAGCACGCCAAAGCCGGGGCCTTCCCCGGCGACTCTTCACCGTACCATGGCGGCGCCGCGGGTCAGGACGAGGTGATCTCGCGGGCCCGGACGACGTCGCGGTGCATCTCCTCGATCAGGGCGTCGATCGAGTCGAACTTCAGCGTGTCGCGGATCCGCGCCTGGAAGTCGACCGCCATGTGCTCGCCGTACAGGTCCAGGTCGTCACGGTCCAGGGCGTACGCCTCGACGGTGCGCTCGCCGCCCTCGAAGGTCGGGTTGGTGCCGATGGAGATCGCGGCGGGCCAGCTGAAGTCGGGATAGCGGGCGGAGTCGCATACCAGGCGGCCCGCGTAGACCCCGTCGGCGGGGATGGCGGTGTGCGGAAGCGTCTCGAGGTTGGCGGTGGGGAACCCGAGAGCCCGCCCCCTCTGGTGGCCGCGCACCACCACGCCCTCGACCCGGTGGGGACGGCCCAGCGCGTGCGCGGCGTCCTCCACGGCACCGGCGTTGAGCCTGGAGCGGATGTAGGTGGAGGAGATCGTGTCGCCGTTGGCGACCAGCGGCATGCCCACGGCGGTGAAGTCGTACTTCTCGCCGAGCTGGATCAACAGCGCCACGTCGCCCTTGGCGCGGTGCCCGAAGCGGAAGTCCTCCCCCACGATCACGTGTGCCGCGTGCAGCCGGTCGACCAGGACCGACTGGACGAACTCGTCCGGCGGCACCTTGGACAGCTGCAGCGTGAACGGGACGACGGCCACGGCGTCGGTGCCCAGACCTTCGAGGAGTTCGACGCGGCGGCGGGTGGAGGTCAGCAGCGGCGGGTGGGTGCCGGGACGCACCACCTCGTCCGGATGCGGGTCAAAGGTGATCACCACCGAGCGCAGCCCGCGCTCGCGGGCCGTCTGGGCGGCGCTGCGGACGATCCGCTGGTGCCCGCGGTGCACACCGTCGAACACTCCGATCGTCACGACCGATCTGCCCCAGTCGGCGGGAACCTCGTCGAGGCCATGCCAGCGCCGCACCATGCTCTCCCTGAGTTCGACCTGCCTGCCGGTCTGTCTCGTCTTCAGACGCCTTAAAGACTGCCATGCGGCTCGGTTGCGGGGTGTACGCGGGGCGGGTGTCTTGATTCTACCCGCCGGTAACGGCCCCGATGCTCAGGCCGACTGGTAGATGACCAAAGACACGGCGATGTACTGCATGATGTACGCGGCCAGCGTGCAGGCGTGGAAGACCTCATGGAAGCCGAACCACCGCGGGGACGGGTCGGGACGGCGAAGCCCGTAGACGACACCGCCCACGCTGTACGCGACGCCTCCCAAGGCCACCAGGACACAGGCCGCGACCCCGGCGCCCTCCAGGAACTGGGGCATGAACAGCACCGCGACCCAGCCCAGCGCGATGTAGAGGGTGACGTACAGCCAGCGCGGCGCGGCGACCCAGGTGATGCGGAAGACGACGCCGGCGATCGCGCCCGTCCAGATGACGGTGAGCACGACGGCGCGGACGGCGCCGTCCAGGGCGACGACGGCGAACGGGGTGTAGGTGCCCGCGATGATCAGGTAGATGTTGGCGTGGTCGAAGCGCCGCAGTACCTCCAGGAGCCGGGTGGACCGTTGCCGGTGGTAGGTGCCGGAGATCCCGAAGAGCAGGCCGGACGTCGCGACGTACACGGCGGAGGCCAGCCGGGCGGACAGCGTGGGCCCGAGCGCGATCAGGACGAGCCCCGCGAGCAGGACGGCGGGGAAGGCGCCCAGGTGAAGCCAGCCGCGCAGGCGGGGCCTGGTCGGCGACGCGGCCTCCGGTTCCGGGCCGGGCATGGCGCGGACGGCGGCGGGGGGTTCGGCCTCTCGCGCGTCCCGGTCGCCGGTCTGGGCCTCGGTCGAAGACGCAGTGAATCGGTGGCTGTGCGGTGTCACTGGCGACCTCCTCACTCAACAACCTACGGTAACGTAGGTTACGCGACCGTAGGTTAGGGGGAAGGGACCGACCGCGTGAGCCCTGCCACGTAACCCGGGGGGAACACGCCGATGACTCGGATCGTGCCATGTGAGCGGCGTCCGAAACCAGTTGTCGGCGAGGTCCCCGGCATCGGGCGCCCGCCGCGACGGCCTGAGAGCGTCCCTTACGGGACGAAGACGGCCAGCGGTTTGGCGGCCTTTCCCTGCTCCTCCACCAAGGCCAGCAGGGTGCCGTCGGGGGCGAACACGCCGACCGGGCCCGGTCCCTGGCCGATGGCGGGCAGGCGGCCGCCGTGCATGACCTTGCGTGCGTCCTCGGCGTCCACCTCGCGGCGCGGGAACACCGCCGCCACGGCCTCCCCGATCGGGAGGATGTCCAGCTTCTCTTCGAGCTGCTCGATCGTGCGGGCCATGCTCAGGTCGTACGGGCCCACACGGGTGCGGCGCAGGTAGGTCAGATGCCCTCCGGTGCCGAGCCGCGCGCCGAGATCGCGGGCCAGCGCCCGGATGTAGGTGCCGGACGAGCAGGCGATGGAGGCGTCCACGTCCAGCAGGTCGCCCTCACGGCGCATCCCGGTGATCGTGAAGGAGTGCACCGTGACCGGCCGCTCCTCCAGGGCGACCCGCTCCCCCTTGCGGACCATCGTGTACGCCCGCCGCCCGGCCACCTTGATCGCGCTGACCTGCGGCGGGACCTGCCGGATCTCGCCGGTCAGCGCGGCCGCCCCGGCGCGCACCTCGGCCTCGGTGACGGACGCGGCGGACGCGGTGGCGGTGACCTCGCCCTCGGCGTCGTCGGTGTTGGTGGACCGGCCGAGCCGGATGGTGGCGTCGTACCCCTTCTCCGTCAGCGCCAGATGGCCCAGCAGCCGGGTCGCCTTCTCCACCCCGACGACCAGCACCCCGGTCGCCATGGGGTCGAGCGTCCCGGCGTGCCCGACCCGCCGGGTCCCGGCCAGGCGGCGCAGCTTCCCCACCACGTCGTGGGACGTCCACTCCGCGGGCTTGTCCACGATGACCAGCCCCGACGGCGGCCCCTGTCCCCGCCCCGCCGCACGCCGACCGGTCACGGCGTGCCTCGCAGGGCGGCGCGGAAGCGGTCCAGGATGTCGGCGGGCTCGCCGGTCGCGGTGAAGGCCGCGGCGGTGCGGTGGCCGCCTCCCCCCAGGGCCACGCAGGCGCGCCCCACGTCGACGGTGCCCTTGGAACGGGTGGAGACGTACCAGTCACCCTGGTCGTTCTGCTTGCAGACGACCGCGACCTCGGCCTCGTCGGTGCGGCGGAGCTGGTCGATGACGCCTTCGAGCTGGTCGTAGGGGACGCCGCGGCTGTCGCGCTCGGCGCGTTCGACGGTCGTCCAGACCAGGCCCAGGCCGCCCGCGGCGTCACGTTCCAAACGGGCCCGGCCGAGCGCGCCGGCCAGCACCATCAGGTAGCCGAACGGGGCGCGGTCCCACAGCTCGCGGCTGACCGCGTCGGGCCGGACGCCCACGGCCAGGAGCCGTCCCGCCATGTCATGGACCTGCGGCGTGGTGCACGGGTACTTGAACGAGCCGGTGTCGCTGGCCAGCCCCGCGTACAGGCACTGCGCGACGTCGCGGGTGAGCGGCACGCCCAGCCTGCGGATCAGCTCGTCCACCAGCACGGCGGTGGCGGCGGCGGCCGGGTCGACCAGCCGCACCGCGCCGAAGCCGGTGTTGGACGCGTGATGGTCGATGACGACCAGCGACCCTGCCCGTGCGGCGCGGCCGGCCAGCGAGCCGAGCCGTTCGGCGCCCGCCGCGTCCAGCGTGATCATCACCTCGGGGGCGGCGGGCATCCGCGCGGGCTCGATCAGAAGTTCCTGGCCGGGCAGGAAGCGCAGGCTGGCCGGGACGGTGAACGGCTCGCCGAACGAGGCCACGCAGCGCTTGCCGAGGGAGCGCAGGGCCTGGGCGAGGGCGAGCATGGACCCGAGCGCGTCGCCGTCCGGGGAGATGTGACAGACCAGGCAGATGTCGTCGGCGGCCCGGATGGTCTCCACGGCCCCGTCCCAGTCGAGGTCGGCCCAGCGGGCGCCGCCTCCGCCCCCCGAACGGTCACGGGGGTCGTCCAGGCCGCCCGGCCCGTCGGCCTGGCGCCGGTCGCCGCCGCCCGGCCATGCCTCGGCTGAGCCGGGCGGCACCGGGCCGGGTGAGCCCGGTGAGAAGACGGCGGGGACCAGGACGCCATGCGGGACGGGGCCTCGCGCCCGTGCCCGCGCGTGGTCGACGGCGGCCCCTCGCGCCGCCGCGGCCCGGGCCGGTCCCGTGGCCTCGTGATCGCTGGTCCAGACGGGCCCCGCCGCCCGCGTCCGGCCAGTCACCGGCTCGTTCACGATGACGAGTGTCCCAAGTCGCCATCCTCGTCGTCGTCTGTTTCGCCGACTTCGTCGCTATCCGTATCCCCGTCGACACGGTAAGGGTTGGCGTCGCCGGCGTGGGTGGCGCCCCGCGCCGCCCTGGCGACCTCCTCGTCCCTGGCGCGGGCCTTGGCGAGCAGGTCGTCGATGTGGGCCGCGTTCTCCATGAGGGAGTCCTGGACGAAGGTGATGCTCGGGGTGTGCCGGACGCCCGTCTTGCGGCCCACCTCGCTCCGGATGACGCCCTTGGCGCTCTCCAGGGCGGCCGCCGTCTCGGCCCGCTCGCCGTCCGACCCGTACACCGTGTAGTACACGGTGGCGTCACGCAGGTCGTTGGTGATGCGGGTGTCCGTCACGGTCACGAAGCCGAGCCGCGGATCCTTGATCCGCCGCTCCAGCATCTCCGCCACGATCTGCTGGATGCGGTCAGCGAGCTTCCGCGCGCGCGCTGCGTCCACCATGATCGCACTCCCTTTCCATGGTCCTGGCGAGAAGGTCAGTCCTCGCCGTTGTAGAGCCGCCGCCGTGCCGACAGCAGCTCGATCTCGGGGCGACCGGCCACCAGCCGCTCGCACTGGTCCAGTACCTCGGTGCAGTTGCCCGCGCTGCCCGACACCACGGCCACCCCGATCTCCGCGCGGCGGTACAGGTCGTTGTCGCCGGTCTCGGCGACGGCCACGCCCGGGAACCGCTTGCGGACCTCGGCGATGACGGGACGGACGACCGAGCGCTTCTCCTTGAGCGAGCGGACGTCCCCCAGCAGCAGGTCGAGTGTCAGCGCACCCACGTACACCTGATGGATCACCTCTGATTCAGTTGGGCGCCTCACCGGGAGGCGGCACGGCGGACGAGCGGCCCGGAACGTTCGCGGCCGTCCCGGACGGGGAAGGGGCGCGCCCTGCCTGGCAGGGTATGCCGAACCGGCCTCTCCGGACGAACGGGATCTCCCCGGCCGCACACGGCCATCCGCGTCCCTGGACACCGCGGACCCGGCCTGCCGTACCGGCACGGGCCACGCCCGATCGGGATCGCCGGGTTCCGCGAGGCCGCGGTGGCACGGGCCGGGGACCCCGCGCCGAGAGCGCCGGAACGGGCACGTCCGCGGCGCGGCGCCGAGGCGTGGATCGGGGATCCCGCCCGGCGCCGCGCCGCGGCCCGTCACGACGCTCCCGGACGGGTCGTCCCGTCCGTCCCGCGGCGGACGAGTGCTCAGTCGCGGGGCTTCTCCCGCATCTCGAAGCACTCGATCACGTCGCCGAGCTTGATGTCGTTGTAGCCGATGCCGATTCCGCACTCGAAGCCCTCGCGGACCTCGGTGGCGTCGTCCTTGAACCGGCGCAGGGACGTCACCGTGAGGTTGTCGGCCACCACCGTGCCGTCGCGGACGAGCCGCGCCTTGGCGTTGCGCTGGATGACGCCCGAGGTGACCATCGAGCCGGCCACGTTGCCGATCCGCGGCACCTTGAAGATCTCGCGGATCTCCGCGGTGCCGAGCTGGACCTCCTCGAACTCCGGCTTCAGCATGCCCTTGAGGGCCGCCTCGACCTCCTCGATCGCCTGGTAGATGACCGAGTAGAAGCGGATGTCCACGCCCTCGCGGTCGGCCAGCTCCTGCGCGTTGCGCTCGGGCCGCACGTTGAAGCCGATGATCACCGCGCCGTTGGAGGCCAGCGACAGGTTGACGTCGTCCTGCGTGATCGCGCCGACGCCGCGGCGGATGACCCGCAGGCTGACGTCCTCGCCGACGTCGATCTTCGACAGCGAGTCCTCCAGGGCCTCCACCGAGCCGGACACGTCGCCCTTGAGGATGAGCAGCAGCTCCTGCCGCTCGCCCCTCTTCATGAAGTCCTCGAGGGTGACGCTCGGGCGGCTGCGGATCAGCTCGGCGTTGCGCTTGCGCGTGCTGCGCCGGTCGGCGATCTGGCGGGCCACCCGGTCGTCCTCGACGACCAGGAAGCTGTCGCCGGCGTCCGGCACCGCGGTCAGGCCGAGCACCTCCACCGGGCGGGACGGGGGCGCTTCGTCGACGTTGTTGCCGTTCTCGTCCAGCATCGCCCTGACCCGGCCGTGCGCCACGCCGCAGACGATCGAGTCGCCGACCCGCAGCGTGCCGCGCTGCACCAGCACGGTCGCCACGGTGCCGCGGCCCCGGTCGAGCCGGCCCTCGATGGCCGAGCCCTGGGCCGGCATGTCCGGGTTGGCCTTGAGGTCCAGCTCGGCGTCGGCGGTCAGGATGATCGCCTCGAGCAGCCCGTCGATGTTGGTGCCCTGGCGGGCGGAGACGTCGACGAACAGGGTCTGGCCGCCGAACTCCTCCGCGACCAGGCCGTACTCGGTGAGCTGGGCCCGGACCCGCTGCGGGTCCGCGCCGGGCACGTCGATCTTGTTGACCGCCACCACGATCGGCACCCCGGCCGCCGTGGCGTGGTCGATCGCCTCGGTGGTCTGCGGCTTGACGCCGTCGTCCGCGGCGACCACCAGCACCACCAGGTCGGTGGTGTCGGCACCGCGGGCACGCATGGCGGTGAACGCCTCGTGACCCGGGGTGTCGATGAAGGTGATCCTGCGGTCCTCGCCGTCGACCTCGGTGTGCACCTGGTAGGCGCCGATGTGCTGGGTGATGCCGCCGGCCTCGCCGGCCTGCACGTTGGCGTGCCGGATGGCGTCCAGCAGCTTGGTCTTACCGTGGTCGACGTGACCCATGACGGTCACCACCGGCGGGCGCGGACGCAGGTGGCTCTCGTCGCCGTCGTCCTCGCCGTACTCGATGTCGAAGGACTCGAGCAGCTCGCGGTCCTCGTCCTCGGGGCTGACGACCTGGACGTCGAAGTCCAGCTCGAGCCCCAGCGCCTGGAGGTCGTCCTCCTCCACCGACTGGGTGGCGGTGACCATCTTGCCCAGGTGCAGCATGATCTGGACCAGCGAGGCCGGGTTCGCCCCGATCTTCTCGGCGAAGTCGGTGAGCGTGGCGCCCTGCGGCAGCCGGATCACCTTGCCGTTACCGCGCGGTGCCTGGACGCCACCGATCGCCGGCGCCTGCATCTGGTCGAACTCTTGACGCCGCTGCTTCTTCGACTTGCGCCCGCGTGCGGGACGCCCACCGGGACGCCCGAAGGCACCCTGCGTGCCGCCGCGGCCACGGCCACCGCCGCCCGGACGGGGACCGCCGAAGCCGCCACCGCCACCAGGACGGCCGCCACCGGGACGCGGGCCGCCGAAGCCGCCACCGCCGCCGCCGGGACGCCCGGCACCGGCCGGACGACCGCCGCCGGGACGGCCACCGCCGCCCGGACGCGGGCCGCCGGGGCCACCGCCACGCCCTGGGGCGGACGGCCGCGAGGACGGCATGTTCATCGGGCTGGGCCGCGGGCCGCCCGCGGGGCGCGGCGGCATGTTGCCCGGGCTCGGGCGGGGGCCGCCGGCACCGGGACCGCCGGGACGCGGGCCCGCCGGACGCGGGCCGCCGGGACGGTCGCCGGAGCGCTCGCCGCCCGGACGCGGGCCGGGACGCGGACCCTGACCCGGCCTGGGCGCCTGGCCCATGCCGGTGTTGGTCGAGCTGAACGGGTTGTTGCCCGGACGCGGGCCACCGGGGCCGCGGCCGCCGCCACCGGCACCCGGCCGGGGGCCGGGACGCGGGCCCGGCTTGGGCGCGCGCGGGCCGGGACGCGGGCCGCCGTCGCGGGGGCCGCCGTCACGGCCGCCCACAGGGCCGCCACCGGGCGCCTTCGGTACGGGCGGCGCGGGGGAAGCCGAAGCGGCGGGCGTCACAGGCTGGCTGGGCGCGGGCGGGACCGGACCAGGACGCGGCCCCGGACGGGGCGCGGCGCCCTGGCCGCCGCCCTGGCCTCCCGGACCGGCGGGGCCGGGCCTGGGCGCGGACGGACGCGGGGCCTGCGGCTTGGGCGGTGCCGGACGGGCACCGCGCTGGGCGCCCGAAGGCGCCGAAGCGGCCGCGCCGCCCTGTCCCTGCCGCGGCGCCTGCGGGCGCGGGGCGGGACGCTTGGACGCGACCTTCTTATCCCCCTGCTTGGCGGGGGCGGATGAAGAATTGGAGAAAGCTTCTGTGAGCCTGCGAACGACCGGCGCCTCGATCGTGGAGGACGCCGACCGCACGAACTCGCCCATTTCGTTGAGCTTGGCCATGACGACCTTGCTCTCTACACCGAACTCCTTGGCGAGCTCGTAAACCCGGACCTTCGCCACTGCACTCCCTACTCGGCCCGGGGGTGCGGCCTCCGGGCCGTCGCTAACTTGCCGTACTCATCGCGGCGTGCTCATCGAGCGCTCATAGCAATCTCGACCTGCTTCCGACTAGACGTCGCTTACCATTCGGCCATCCTGCTGCCGCGGCGCCGGGGCCGCAAGTCCGTCGCGCAGCACACCGGTGTCGAGCGGCCCCGCCAGGCGAAAGGCCCGGGGGAACGCCCGACGTCGCTCAGCGAGCTCGAGACATCCCAGGTCGGGATGCAGATGCGCACCCCGGCCCGGCAGCCGTCCCGCGGGATCGGGGACGATCACGCCCTCGACCACCACCAGACGCAGCAGGTCGGTCTTGGCCGCGCGGACCCGGCAGCCCACACAGGTGCGCTGGGGGACCGTACGGCCACGTGAGGGAAGTCTACCGCGCCGAGGCGTCGGCGTGACCTGTCGCATGCGCTCCTCATGATCCAATTTCGCCGGATCCGGCCGTTTCATTCCGTTTAGGATCGCCGACGACCGTATAACGCCTCGTGCGGCCCCGCTATGCCCGGGGCCGGACCGGGAGCGGACGCGTCCGGCCCTGCGCGGCACGTACCACCAGGCGCGGTAGGGCCAGGCGGTAGGGCCACGCGGGGACGGCTAGGACTGGGCCTGGGCGGTGCCGTCGCCGGTGGCGGCCTCGGATGGGGACGGGGACGCCTGGGCGGGCCGCTCGACCTGCCGCTCGACCTGTTCGGTGTCGGACCGGATGTCGATCCGCCAGCCGGTCAGCCGGGCGGCCAGCCGGGCGTTCTGCCCCTCCTTGCCGATCGCCAGCGAGAGCTGGTAGTCGGGCACGATCACCCGGGCGACCCGCGCGTCGGGATCGACCACCTCGACCGCGGAGACCCGCGCCGGGGACAGCGCGTTGCCCACGAACTCGGCCGGGTCCTCGGACCAGTCCACGATGTCGATCTTCTCGCCGCGCAGCTCGTGCATCACGTTGCGGACGCGGCTGCCGAGCGGGCCGATGCAGGCGCCCTTGGCGTTCACCCCCGGCTTGCGGGAGCGCACCGCGATCTTGGTGCGGTGTCCCGCCTCGCGGGCGATCGCGGCGATCTCGACGGTGCCGTCGGCGATCTCGGGCACCTCCAGGGCGAACAGCTTGCGGACCAGGTTGGGGTGGGTCCGCGACAACTGCACCGAGGGGCCGCGGTGGCCCTTGCGCACCTGCACGACGTAGGCCCTCAGGCGATCGCCGTGGTCGTAGGACTCGCCGGGCACCTGCTCCTGCGGAGGCACCACCGCCTCGATCTTGCCGAGGTCCACCAGCACGTTCCGCGGGTCCTTGCCCTGCTGGATGATGCCGGAGACGATGTCGCCCTCGCGGCCGGCGTACTCGCCGAAGGTGAGCTCGTCCTCGGCGTCCCGCAGCCGCTGCAGGATCACCTGCTTGGCCGTGGTCGCCGCGATCCGGCCGAACCCCGTCGGGGTGTCGTCGTATTCCCTGATGGGCTCGCCCGACTCGTCGGTCTCGGTCGCCCACACGGTGACGTGGCCGGTGTCGCGGTCGAGCTCGACCCGCGCCTTAGGGGCCGCGCCCTCGGTGCGGTTGTAGGCGATCAGCAGGGCGTCTTCGATGGCCTTGACGGCCACGTCGAGCGAGATGTCCTTCTCGCTCTCCAGGCTCCGCAAAGCGGTCATGTCGATGTCCACGAGGTTCCCCCCTCTAATCCGGCCTGGCCGGCGAACAGGTATCCGGCCTGGCCGGCGAACAGGTGTCCGGCTCGGCCGGAGAACGCGGTTCCGCGGCGTCACCGGCGGCCGCGCCGGCGGCGGGGCGGAACTCCACCTGCACCCTGCCGCGGCCCAGCTCACCGAGAGCGAACCGGCGCCTGGTCGTCTTCGGCTGCGGGCCGCCCTTGCCGGGCCCCTTGCCGGGCCCCTTGCCAGGTCCCTGGGAGCCCTTCGGCCCGCCCTTGGCGGTCGTGACGACGTCGATCACGACTCCCTCGTCGTCGGCCTCGACCACCCGGCCCTCGATCTGGCCGCCCTCGGCCAGCGGGGCCACCACCAGCCGCCCGGCGGCGCGGCGCCAGTGCCGGGGCTCGGTGAGGGGGCGGTCGACGCCGGGCGAGGTCACCTCGAGCACGTACGGCCCGGCGCCCATGACGTCGGAGGCGTCGAGCAGGTCGGAGGCTGTCCGGCTGAGCACGGTGATGTCGTCGAGGCTCACGCCGCCGTCGGCGTCCACCACGATCCGCACCAGCCGCCGCCTCCCGGCGGGCCGCACGTCGACCTCCTCCAGGTCGAAGCCGGCTTCGGTGACGGCGGGCGCCAGCAGCCTCCGCAGCGCGGCCACCGTCTCCGCCCGGCCCACGGCGGCGGAGGCGCCGTTGCCGCTCCGGTGGTCGCGGTGGTCGCGGCTCCGGCCGTCGTGGCCCCGGTGAGCGCGTCCACCGCCGGACTCCCCGCCCATGGGACCTCCTCTGAGTTGTGCGGGCATCGCCGCGTATTGCCTGCCCTTCGCGTCGCTCTTCAAGACTATCGACAGCCGGGCACCTCAGCGGCCTTTCGGAGAGGTCACCGGCGCGCCGGATATGGAATGCTTGAGCTGGCCCGATGGGCGCATCGCTCGTCGCGGCCCGGCAGCGCCACGAAGTCGATCAGGAGCCAGGTTGCCAGGGGCGGGACCGCGGGACGGCCCGGCGTCCGCCGCCGTGTCCCGGCGCGCGGTCGTGGGAGGCGGTGCCGCACTGGCCGTGCCGCTGCTCGCCGGTTGCGAAGGCGGCGACGGTGACCCGGGGGACGGGCGCGCCCAAGCGCCCGACCCGGCCGTACCGCTTCTCTTAGGGGTCATGGCTGCCGAGCGGGATCTCATCGCTTTGTACGAGGCGGCCCGCCGCTCTCATGCGTCGCTGGCGCGGCATCTCGACCGTCCGCTCGCCCACCACCGGGAGCATCTGGCCGTGCTGCGCCGCCACTACGTCCCCGGGAGGGGCGCCCGCGCACACGAGGGCGGCGCGCTCCCGGCGCCGCGCGTCGTCCAGGCACCGGGTAAGGCGTCCGAGGCGTTGAAGGAGTTACGCGAAGCGGAGGCCAGGGCCGCCGCCGCCCGGGTGGCCGAGGTCTCCAGGGCCACGCCGGGCCTGGCCCAGCTCCTGGCGAGCATCGGTGCGTGCGAGGCCGGCCACGCGGCGGTTCTTTCCAGGGTGAAGCCGTGACTTCGGTGGACGCGCTACAGGCCGCTCTGCGCGCCGAACACGCGGCGGTGTACGGGTACGGGGTCGTGGGCGCACGGGTGCGGGGCGCGCTCCAGCGCAGGGCCAGGACGCTCTGGAACATCCACCGCGCCCAACGGGACGCCTTGGCCGCCCGCATCACCGCACTGGGCGCCGAGCCGGAAGCGGCGGCGGTCGCCTACACGCTGCCGGCGCCGGTCACGTCCACCCGTAGCGCCGCGCGGGTCGCCGCCGTCCTGGAGGACGACCTTGTGACCGCCTACGCGGGCTTGGCGGGGTCGCCCGATGCGGCGCTCCGTACGCTCGCGGCGCGCGCCATGCAGGACGCCATGGCCAGGGCCGTGCGCTGGCGGGCCGATGCGGGACGGCCCACCTCGCCGTCGTCCGCGTTCCCAGGTCTGCCGCCGCACGCCCTGGGCGGCTGAGTTCAGGCGAGGCCGCGGTTCATCGCGATGAGGCGGTCGAGCACCTTCGGGTCGAGGGACAGGCCGTTGTGGGCGTACTCGTTGGTGACCCAGGTGCGCAGGCCCTTGATGGACGCGGCCGTCCGCATCGACTGCTCCCGGTCCACGTACATGTCGTCGTAGTACACCGCCGCCACGACCGGGACGGTGTTGGCGGCGAGTCGCCCCACGTCGTACAGGGCGGGCCAGTCCTCGTACCGGGCCAGGAGTTCCGCGCACTCCTTGAGGGGGCGCAGCGCCGGGTCCTCGTCGAAGAACCAGGGGTAGATCATCTCGCCGTAGAGGAGCGACTCGTCCTCGAACTCGGGGAACTCGCCCAGGACGCGCTGGGCGGACCAGTTCGAGGCCGTTCCCTGGCAGTAGATCGCCTCGTGGAGCAGCGCGTACAGGGGGTGGTGCGCGTAGGTGACCCACTCGTCCACGGTGCGCAGGAACGTGTCGGACAGCTCCGTCCCGGCGAACGCCTCTTCCAGGAGGTAGTGCAGGCCGTCGAACCGGGCGGACGAGCCGAGGGCGATCCCGACCGTGCGCAGCCTGCGGGGCGTGAGCCGTTCACCGCCGGGGAGCCGCACGTCGTTGCCGTCCAGGTGCTCCAGCACCCGGTCGAGCGCCGCGCGGTCGCCGGGGTAGCGCGCGAAGTACCGCTCGGCGGCGGCCCGGACCCGCGGGTAGGCGGCCCGGTAGACCTCGTCCGGCCCGCCGGTCAGGTTGGGCAGGCCGCCGGTGATGAACGCCTCCCGCAGCCCGTCCGGTGCCAGGGACAGGTAGGTGACCGTGCAGAAGCCGCCGTAGCTCTGGCCCAGGACGCTCCACGGGCGGTCGCCGTTCAGGGTGCGGCGCAGCAGTTCGGCGTCCCGGACGATCGAGTCGGCCCGGAAATGCCGGAGGTAGTCGGCCGCCTCGGCCGGGTCGGCGGGCAGGGTCCGCCGGTTGGCCGGGGTGCTGCGCCCGGTGCCGCGCTGGTCGAGGAGGAGCACCCGGTAGTCGCGCAGGGCCCGTTCAAGCCAGGCCCCGCCCTCCCCTGGGCGCGTCGCCTTGTGCCCAGGCCCGCCCTGGAGGAACAGCAGCCAGGGCAGGTCCTCCCCCTCCTTGTCGGGGGCCACGACTTCCCGTGCGTAGACCTCGATCGTCCGTCCGTGGGGGTCGTCGTGGTCGAGGGGGACCTCCAGGACGTGGTCGGTGCACACGAAGCCGGGGCGGCGGAACGTAACAGGCATGCCTCAACTATCGCGGCACGCGGGCCGTGCCCAGCCCTGCGGCCCCTCAAGCGTGCTCAGCCCCCTCGGGCGTGCTCAGGCCCCTGACGACCAGCGGTCCACATGGTGGAGCAGCTCGTCCAGGCTCTTGATGACCGCGTCGGGGGTGACCGTGTCCCAGGCCGGAACGCGGCTGTTGGGGACGAGCACGCCCCGCAGCCCCGCCGACTTGGCGCCGTGGATGTCGTCGTAGGGACGGTCTCCGACGTACACGCAGGCGGATGGGTCGTCCACGCCGACGGCGGCCATCGCGGCGCGGAACGCCTCGGCGTGCGGCTTGGTCCACGGTATCTCGCTGGAGTAGACGGCCCCGTCGAGGAGGTCGAGCACCCCGTCCCTGGCGAAGATGCGCTCGTGCCAGTCGCGTGACCACATCGTGTTGGACAGCACCCCGACCTTGATGCCGCGCTCGCGCAGCTCGCGGAGGACGCCGGGCGCCGCCGGATCGGTGAACGTGTGCGGGGTCCAGACCTCGAACTGGGTGGCCAGCATGGCCTCGGTGGGCTCCACTCCGGCGAGCGCGAACACCTCGTCCAGGGTCGCGCTGCGATGCTCGTCCCTGCCGCGCCGCCACAGCTCGTCCTCCGCGTCCAGGAGCGCCTTGGCCACCTCCTCGACACGGTCGGGGTCGAGGTGCGCGGCGCAGATCCGCCGCCACATCTCGCCGAGCTCGATGTCGTGCCAGGGGGTGAGGGTGCCACCCCAGTCGAAGATCACCGCCGATACCGCCATGCCCGGATGGTAACGGCGGTTTCCACCGATTCCGGACGGGTTTTCGGCGGGGCCGCGGCACCCCGGAGGCCGCGCGACGACTTGTTGCCGTGGTCGGCTGCTGATAATCTCCCAAGCGAGCGCTTGGTCATATGGTCGCACAGCATCACCGGAGGCTCGATTGACGTCCCTACGGGTCAGCCTTGGCTACGAACTTGAGGTGCGCGGGCGGTCCCGCGAGATCGAACGGCGGGCGTTCGAGAACGTGATGAACCAGGTGGTGCTGGCCGACCAGCTGGGCTTCGACACAGCCTGGTTCGTCGAGCACCACTTCACCCGCGGGTTCTCCCACTCCTCCGCGCCCGACCTGGTGCTGGCGGGCATCTCGCAGCGGACCGAGCGCATCCGCCTCGGCCTCGGCGTGGTGCTGCTGCCGTTCCAGTCCCCGATCCGCACCGCGGAGCGGGTGGGGACGCTGGACGTGATCAGCGGCGGCCGGGTCGAGTTCGGAACGGGACGCGGCGCCTCCCCGCTGGAGTACCAGGCGTTCCAGCGTCCGTTCGAGCAGTCCAGGAAGCTGTGGGAGGAGTCGCTGGAGGCCGTCCTGGCGATCTGGAACGCCGACGGGCAGCCGGTCACGCGCTCCAGCGAGTACTTCGAGATCCCCGACGTGGGCGTCTACCCGCGTCCCACCCAGGAGCCGCACCCCCCGGTGTGGGTCGCCTCCACCTCGCTGGACGGGTACCTCGCGGCCGCGCGGCAGGGCTACAACCTGCTCGGCATGACCATGCTCAAGGGCCTGGACGACGTCGCGGAGGACATCGCCAAGTACAAGGAGTGCCTGGCCGAGAACGGGTTCGACCCGGCCACGCGCCGGATCGGGCTGATGATCCCCTGGCATGTGGCGCCCACCCAGCAGGAGGCCGTGGACACCGCGGCCGACCCCGTCCTGTGGTATCTGCGGCGCCAGATCAACCTGGTCGCGCCGCCCGACTACACCGACGCGCGGCACGCCACGCACCGCGTGCTGGGCCAGCAGGCCGTCGGCATGCCGCCCGAGGAGGCGATGGCCATCCTCCGCGAGGAGACCATGGTCGTCATCGACGACGTGGCGGGGTCGCGCAAGGCCGTCGAGCGGATCGAGGCCGCCGGAGCCACCGATCTGATCCTCCAGGTCCAGGTCGGCGGCCTCGGCCATGAGGACGTCTGCAACTCCATGAAGCTCTTCATGAGCGAGGTCGTCCCCGCGGGTGAGCGCGCGGCCTCCGAAGCGCGGGAGGCGAAGTGAGCTGGCCGACCCGTAGCACGTTCCCCGCCGGGCGTACCGCACAGGGACTCTTGCTGGTGTCCCCGGACGGCGGGCCGGTCGTCCCGCTGGCCGCGTCCGACCGTAAGGCGGCGTTGGAGCTGGCATCGGACACGCTGACCGCAGCCGGGCTCGGCCCAAGCGACCGCGTCGTCGTCGCGCTCAACAACGACGGCGAGCAAAGCGGCCCCTTGCTCGCCGAGGCCGCCGCCGGGGTCGCGCAGGCCGCGGCCAGCGTCGGCCCACGTGGACGCCTGCGCCTGCACACCGCGCTGGAGAGCGTGCAAGCCACGGCGCTCATCACCACCCCGACCGGGGCCATGGACTTCCTGGCGCGGCTGCACCTGGAGTTCCTGCTCGATCCCCTCGACCTTGAGCTGCGCCACATCCTGCTGGTGGGCGAGGTGCCATCGCCCAACAGCTACCGGCAGCTCGCCGCGGAGTTCGAGGCGTCCGTCCGGGAGCTGTACGCGGATCCCTTCTTCGGCGTGCCGATCGCGCACCGCGCCCCGTCCGAGTCCTCGCTGACCCCCGTACGGGACGGACTGCTGGCGCTCGCGCCCGTGGACAAGGACGTCATGCTCGACGCCCCCTACGGTGACGGGCTCGCAGAGGTCGTGCTCACACCGTCCTGGCACTCGTCACTAGGCGAGACGCCGCTGCGCACAGGCCAGGCAGTGCGGCTCGAAGGCGGAGAGAAGAACATCCCGGCACCGGCGCACACCGTGGGCGACCACGTGCTGGTGCGGGGACGCTGGCTGTCGGTGTCCAAGGTGGGTGCCGCGCTCGCCCGCATCGACGGGGTCAGCCAGTGGGACCTGCGCATCAGCCGCGAAGGCACGCTCGACGCCGCGGCGCTGCACATCACCTTCAACCGTGACACCCTCGTCAAGAACCCCATGTGGAAGTCGCGCATCGCGCAGGCCCTCTACGCGCTCACCCCCGTCTCGATCGACGTCGTCATCGAAGAGCGGGTCTCCGAGGAACGCCGTCCCGGCACGGTCACCGACCTGCGCGGCCACCACCTGGGACAGGACCGCTCCGAGCTCTCATAGTCACCGGCGTACGCACTCCAGGAGGCGCGATGGACGAGAGGGAGTTGCAGCCCGTACCCGACTGGCACACGATCCCCCGCATGCTGCGGGACCAGGCCGCGCGGCACGGGGACGTGGAGGTCGTCGTCTCGGACGGTGCCACGCTGACCCTCAGCGGGCTGGCGCGGAAGGCGAGCGAGGTCGCACGCGCGCTGATGGCCCTGGGCGTGACCCCCGGCGACCGCGTGTCGGTGTGGGCGCCCAACACCCCCGACTGGGTGGTGGCCGCGTACGGGATCTGGGATGCGGGCGCCATCATCGCCCCGCTGTCCACCCGCTTCAAAGGCATCGAGGCGGGCGCGATGCTCCAGAGGGTCGGCGCCAAAGTGCTGCTGGTCGCCGAAGGCTTCATGGACACGTCCTACCTCGACATGCTCGCCGAGGTACGCGACACCCTTCCGGAACTGGAGCACGTCGTCGTCCTGGGCGACGCGGACCCGGGCACGAGCGGAGCGCTGCGCTGGGACGACTTCGCCGCGGGCGCCTCGTCCATCTCCCCGGAGGCCGCCGAGGAACGCGCCCTCTCGGTCGGCCCGGAAGACCTGGCCGAGATCATGGCGACGTCCGGCACCACCGGAACGCCCAAGGGCGTCATGCTGCACCATGAGCAGCTTCTGCGCGGCTACTGGGACTGGTCGGAGATCGTGACGCTGCGCGAGGGCGACCGCTACCCGATCATCGCGCCGTTCTCGCACGGCTTCGGCATCAACGCCGGCCTGCTCGCCTGCGTGCTGCGCCAGGCCACGATGATGCCCATCCCGCTGTTCGTCCCCGACAAGCTGATGGACCTGATCGAGGAGCATCGGATCAGCGTCCTGGCCGGGGCGCCGCCGATGTTCTTCAAGATCCTGGACGAGCTGGACGGCCCCGGCCCCCGGGACGTCTCCTCGCTGCGCGTCGCGATCTGCGGGGCCGCCGCCGTCCCGCCCGAGCTGATCCGCCGGCTGCTGGACCGCGCCGGACTGGACCGGATGATCAACGCCTACGGGATGATGGAGGGCACCGTCATCTCGATGACCCGGGCCGGCGACCCGGTCGAGGTGATCGCGTCCTCCACCGGCCGCGCGGTGCCCGGCGTGAGCGTGCGGATCGTGGACGACGACGGCAAGGACCTGCCGCCCGGCGAGCGCGGCGAGATCCTCGTCGGTGGGTACGGCGTGATGCGCGGCTACTGGCGCGACCCGGAGCGGACCGCCGAGGCCGTGGACGAGGACGGCTGGCTGCACACGGGCGACATCGGGGAGCTCGACGAGGCGGGCAACCTCTCGATCGTCGACCGTAAGAAGGAGATGTTCATCGTCTCCGGCTTCAACGCGTACCCCGCCGAGATCGAAGGGCTCCTGCTCCAGTGCCCGGGGGTCGCGGAGGTCGCGGTGATCGGCGTCCCGGACGAGCGGCAGGGCGAGGTCGGCCGGGCCTACGTCGTCCCGGCCCCCGGCGGCGACGTGACCCCGGAGGGGATCATCGAGTGGGCGCGCGCCAACATGTCCAACTACAAGGTCCCGCGCCGGGTCATCCTGGTGGACGCGCTGCCCGTCAACCCCAACGGTAAAATCGACAAACCAGCCCTCCACGCGCGCGCCGCCACGGAGCCGGGCTGAACCCGAGCCGGGCTGAACCCGACGTTATCCACAGGGCCCGGTTCTCCTGCGCCACCACCTCCACCCGAGAGATGATCGAATCGGGGGGCGCCCCCGCGGGGCCTTTGATCAGATTTCGCAGGGCCTCTGATCAGCGGCCCCTTGAGGCAGGGGCTCCTTGGGGCAGTTGGCCCTTGAGTAGGGGTCCTTGGGTCAGGGGTGCTCAACTGTGCGCGAAAACGTGAGCAAACGTGATCGAATGTGTGTTTGAATGATTGCGTGAAGCTCGCTGAGTGGGCGCGGTCCCAGGGGATCCACCCGCAGACCGCATATCGGTGGTTCCGCAACGGCACTATGCCGGTCCCGGCCCGCCGCCTGCCCACGGGCACGATCATGGTTGAGGTTCCCCGTGGCGGTACGGCCGAGTGCGCGGTGTTGTACGCCCGCGTGTCCTCACACGACCAGCGCGCCGACCTAGACCGGCAGATCGCCCGGCTTACAGGGTTCGCCGCAGACAACGGCCTGCGGGTGACCGAATCGGTCACCGAGATCGGATCCGGGCTGAACGGGAGACGTCCCAAGCTGATGCGGCTGCTATCGGATGCGTCGGTATCGACGATCGTGGTCGAGCACCGGGACAGGCTTGCGCGGTTCGGCGTGGAGTACATCGAGGCGGCACTGGCCGCCCAGGGGCGTGGGCTGGTGGTCGCAGACTCCGGCCAGACCGCCGATGATCTGGCCGGCGACATGATCGACGTGCTGACGTCGATGTGTGCGCGGTTGTACGGGCGGCAAGGCGCGCGGAATCGGGCGATGCGCGCGGTCACGGCTGCCAAAGCCGACCCCGGGGATGCCGAATGAGGGTTCATCAGGCATACCGGTTCGCGCTCGATCCGACGCCCGTGCAGGAGCGTGCGCTGGCTTCGCACGCGGGTGCGGCGCGGTTCGCGTGGAACTGGGGCCTGGCCGCCTGCAAGGACCGCTACCAAGCCGAGGGTAGGTGGTGGTCGGGTGCCGAGCTGCACCGGCAGTGGAACGCGGTGAAAAAGACCGACCCCGCGCTTGCCTGGTGGCGTGAGAACTCCAAATGCGTCTACCAGGAGGCATTCCGCGACCTTGACCGGGCGCTGCGCGAGTTCGTCCGGTCCCGCACAGGGGCGCGAAAGGGCCGCCGCTTGGGGTTCCCCCGGTTCAAAAAGCGCGGCCGGTGCCGTGACTCCTTCCGGTTCTCCACCGGCGTGATGCGATGCTCAGGGCGGGCGGTGACACTGCCGCGCCTGGGGGTGATCGCCACGCACGAGTCCACCCGCAAACTGGCCCGCCGTCTGGAGAACGGGACGGCGCGGATCCTGTCGGCCACGGTGTCACGGACCGCGCACCGCTGGCACGTGTCCTTCACCGTCGAGGTCGACCGCAACGTTTGCGGGCGGCACGCTCAACCCGGTTCGGTCGTCGGTGTCGACCTGGGCGTCACGACGATGCTGACAGCCGTCGACAACCACGGCACCGCGATCGAGATCACCGGGCCGAAAGCACTGCGGGCCGGACTGCGGAAACTGGCACGGCTCAGCAAGGCCCACTTGCGCACCCAGCGCGGGTCGGCCAACCGCGCCAAAGCCGCCGCGCGGCTGGCCCGCCACCACGCCCGCATCGCCAACGTGCGCACCGATGCGCTCCACAAGGCCACTACACACCTGGCCACCCGGTACGAAACCGTCGTGATCGAAGACCTCAACGTCACCGGCATGCTCGCCAACCGGCGGCTCGCCCGAGCCGTCGCCGATCAGGGTTTCAGGACCGTGCGGCGGATGCTGGACTACAAGACCGGATGGAACGGCGGTCGGCTGCTGGTCGCCGACCGCTGGTTCCCCTCATCCAAGACCTGCTCGGGCTGCGGCAGGCAAAAGCCAAGCCTCCCCCTGTCCGAGCGGACCTACCGGTGCCACACCTGCGGTCTGGTCCTGGGCCGCGACCTCAACGCCGCGATCAACCTGTGCCAACTCGCCGCCAGTGGGGCGGAGAGCCTAAACGCCTGTGGAGGCGATGTAAGACCCGGCCCCGCCGGGCAACCGCCTGCGAAGCAGGAACCCGGCACCGCCACCAGCGCGGGTCAGGCCGGGACCGCCGACGGGCAACCGTCGGCTGCCTGAACTGTGCGTACTCACGTTCGCTCACATTTCAGGTAACGGTTGGGCGCCAGTTGATCAGGGTGGTCTGGTCGTCCACGTCCTCGAAGACGGCCTCCACGCGGAGCCCTGGGCGCAGGAGGTCGGGGGACGCTTCGGCCAGGTTGCCGTACATCAGCAGGTCGTCGCCGTCGTCGAGGCGCACCAGCAGGACGGGGAACGGCACCAGATCGCGCATGCCCGGCATGAAGACCTGGTGGTTGACGATCCAGCTGTAGACGCGGCCGGTGCCGCGCGCCGGTACCCATTCGGACGCGCGGCTCCGGCAGCGGTTGCACACCGCTCGCGCCGGGAAGCGCAGCGTGCCGCAGCCGCCGCACTTCTGCACCGTCAGCTCATGCCGACGGACGGCCTCCCACCATGGCGCCGAGTCCCGGTCGGGTTCCGGCCGCACTCCGAGGTTCACCGGTCACTCCTCAGGATCAGGGCGGACGTGCCGGCGAGGACGTAGCCGGGCTGGGACGTCGACAGGCCCACCTCGGCGCCGGGCACCTGCCGGTCCCCCGCCGTTCCGCGTAGCTGCGCCACGGCCTCGGCGATGTGGTTGATGCCGTGGACGTAGCCCTCCGACAGGAAGCCGCCGTGCGTGTTCACGGGCAGGTCGCCGTCCAGGGCGAGGGCGCCCGAGGCGGCGAACGGCCCGCCCTCCCCCTTGGCGCAGAACCCGTAGTCCTCGAGCTGGACGAGCACCGAGTAGGTGAAGCAGTCGTACAGCTCGGCGAAGTCGATGTCGTCCGGCCCCACGCCCGCCATCGCGTACAGGCGCGGCGCGAGCCGGGCGGCCTCGGTCACGGTGAAGTCGGTGCCGGACGGGCCGCTTCCGGCGCCGGAGAAGAAGCTGTCGCCGCCGCCCCACGCGGCGCCGGAGATCAGCACCGGGGGGTGCCGCAGGTCGCGGGCGCGTTCCCGTGAGGTGACGACGACCGCGCACGCGCCGTCGGTCTCCAGGCAGCAGTCCAGCAGCCGGAACGGCTCGGCGATCCAGCGGGACGCGAGGTAGTCGTCGAGGGTGATCGGGTCGCGTTTGAGGGCCCGCGGGTTCTTCACCGCGTTGGCGCGCTGCCCGACCGCGATGTGGCCGAGGTGTTCGCTGGTCGTCCCGTAGGCGTTCATGTGGGCCCGCGCGTACATGGCGAACTGCTGCGGGGGCGCGAAGTATCCGTAGGGCGCCTGGTATTGGACGTCGAAGATCTGGGCGGGGCCGCGTCCGGTGCCGCCCATGCGGAATTCGGAACGGGCGTTGATGGCGCGGTAGCACACGACGGTCCGGGCGGCTCCCGAGGCGACGGCCATCGCGGCCTGCCCGACCACGGAGTGCGAGACGCTGCCTCCGCCGAACTGGTCGAGGTACCAGGTGACCTCGGGGACGCCGAGCGCGGGTGCCACGACCCAGGGCGGGGTGGAGTCGCCTACCCGGTGCGTGGCGAGGGCGTCCACGTCGTCCACGGTCAGTCCGGCGTCGTCGAGCGCCGCGAGGATGGCGTCGACGGCGAGGGTGAGGGTGGAGACCCCCGAGTTCTTGCTGAACGGGGTGTAGCCGACGCCGGCGATCGCGGTGCGGTCGCGGAAGGTTCCCAATCCGTCCTCCGAATCACCAAGCAAGCGCTTGTCTTACAAGCTAGGCGCCCACAGGCGGCCCTGTCAACGCGGCCCTCATCACCCGAACGGCGCTCGGAACCGGCTTGACACCCGGAACGGGGCGCGCCTATCGTCCAAGCAAGCGCTTGGCTAAGAGAAGGGAGCCGGGTCCGATGGCCCACGCACCGACCGCCGCCGCGGTCACCGTGGCCGGTCCGGCCGATCGGCACCTCGGCCACGGAACGGAACGCCGCATGCACGGATCCCCGAACGGATCGTCAAGGGCCACGACCGACGCGCAGGTGACCGGCATCGACGGCGCTCGCTTCCGGTCGGTGCTGGGCAGGTTCGCCACCGGGGTGGTGGCCATCACCGCCATCGACCCGGCCACCGGAGGGCCCACCGGCCTGGCCGCCAACTCCTTCACCTCGGTCTCGCTGGAGCCGCCGCTGGTGGCCTTCTGTGTCGCGCACACCAGCACCACCTGGCCGCGGCTGCGCGGCGCCCGGCGGATCTGCATCAACATCCTCAGCGAGCCGCAGCTCCGGATCTGCAAGCAGCTCGCGCTCAAGGGCGGCGACAAGTTCGCCGACATCGGCTGGACCGAGTCCCCCAGCGGCAGCCCCGTCATCGACGGCGCCCTGGCCTGGCTCGACTGCGAGATAGAGAACACGCACGTGGCCGGCGACCACGTCATCGTCGTGGCCCGCGTCCACCACCTCGACCAGCACCACGACGGCGACCCGCTGCTGTTCTACCGGGGCACCTACGGCCGCTTCTCCGGCTGAGGCCCGGCCTTCCACCTACACAGGCGTGTCCTCGGGCGCCCTGAGCCGCGCCAGCACCTGCACGGGGTCGGCCAGCACCTCGGCGAACGCGAACTCCGCCGCGCCCACCAGCGTCGTGTCGTCCCCCAGGGCCGCCGTGCGGAGCCGGACGTGTTCCCTGGGAGCCGCCAGAGCGCCGGTGGCCACGACGCTGCGCACCTGGGCGGCGGCGCCCAGGTAGATGTCGCGCAGCGTGCCGCCGAAGATGACCAGGCCCGGGTTGAAGATGTTGACGAGGTTGGCGACTCCCCAGCCGAGCCAGGTGCCGACGCGCTGCAGCGCGTCGCGGGCGGCGATGTCGCCGCGGTCGGCGGCGTCCACCACGGCGCGGACGGCGTCGCGCCCCACCAGGTCGGGCGACTCCTCCCGGCCGGCGTGGTCGAGCAGCGTCCGCTCCCCCACCTCGGCTTCGAGGCAGCCGCGCGACCCGCAGCCGCAGAGCCTGCCGCCGGGGTTGACCATCATGTGGCCGATCTCGCCGCCGTAGCCGTCCTGGCCCCCGAGCAGCTGGCCGCCCATGATGATGCCGCCGCCGACGCCCACGTCCCCGTGCAGGTAGATGAGGTTGTCGCAGCCGACGCCCGCGCCGCGCTCGTGCTCGGCCAGCGCGCCCAGGTTCGCGTCGTTGCACACCGAGACCGGGATGCCCAGGCCCAGGCGGCGCGACAGGGCGACGCCGAGCGCGGGGTCGCCGATGTCGAGGTTCGGGCCGAACATGATCTGGTCGTCGGAGCGGCGCACCGTGCCGGGGAAGGCCAGCGCCGCGCCGACGCAGACGGCGTCGCGTCCCGCCTTGCGCATCAGCGAGCGGGCGGCGGCGGCGAGCGCGCCGACGATCTCGCCCGGGTCCGACGGGCCGCGGGTGCGGGACGCCTCGCGGCGTTCCAGGATGGTGCCGCCCAGGCCGACACGGGCCACGCCGAGGCGGTCGACGCCCACGTCGAACGCCAGCACGTACACCCGGGTGGATTCGGGACGCACGACCAGCGACGGCCGTCCCGCGCGCCGTCCCGGGCTCCGCGGCAGTTCCTCGCGCACCAGCCCGGCCGCGGTCAGGTCGGTGGTCAGCGCCATGATCGTGCTGCGGTTGAGGCCCAGCGACTCGGCCAGCGTCGCCCGCGACGCCGGCCCGCGCAGGTGGACGAAGCGCAGCAGCGTCCCCAGGTTGTGGCGGCGGATCTCCTCTTGTGACGGCCCGGCCCTCATCATGCGGGCGGTCCCGCCGCCTGGCCCGGGAAGCGTCCCCCGGCCGAGTGGGAGGTCCGTGGACGGGCCGGCGCCGGCGGGGTGCCGGCGTCCCTCGGCAGCCCCAGGTCGCCGCTGCGGCCGGAGGTGATCAGCTCCACCACCTGGGCGTGCGTCACGTCCGTCGCCGGCACCTGCGCGACCATCCGGCCCAGGTACAGCGCGGCGATCCGGTCGGACACCGCGAACACGTCGTTCATGTTGTGCGAGATCAGCACCACCGCGAGGCCCCGGTCGGCCAGCCGCCTGACCAGTTCCAGCACCTGCTGGGTCTGCGCGACGCCGAGCGCCGCGGCGGGCTCGTCCAGGATGACCAGCCGGCTGTCCCACAGCACGGCGCGGGCGATCGCGACGGTCTGCCGCTGCCCGCCCGACAGCGTCGCCACCGGCCGCCGCACCGATCCGACCGTCCGCACCGACAGGGACGACAGCGTGCTGATCGCCATCTCCTCCATCGCCGGCTCGTCGAGGACGATGCCGCGGCGGCGTTCCCTGCCGAGGAACATGTTCTGCACGATGTCGAGGTTCTCGCAGAGCGACAGGTCCTGGTGGACGACCTCGATGCCCAGCGCCGACGCGGCGCGCGGGCTGTCGACGCGGACCGGGCGCCCGTCCCACAGGTACCGGCCGGAGTCGAACGGGTGGATGCCGCCGATGCACTTGACCAGGGTGCTCTTCCCCGCGCCGTTGTCGCCGACCAGCGCGGTGACCTCGCCGGGGCGCGCGGTGAACGACACGTCGTGCAGCACCTTGACCGGACCGAAGCTCTTGTTGATACCGCGCAGGTCCAGAACGGGTGTCGCTGACATTCCGAGGGGCTCCCACCGTGCCGCAGCGCGATCGCGCGGAACCAGGTCCTGGCCGGTGAGCGTAGCAGGTGAGAGCCGGTCCGGGAACGCGGCGGCGGGAAGAGCGGCGGCCATGGGGGCCGCCGGCTCCTCCGGTACCGGCGCGCCGCGCATCATCGTCCCGCCGGGCTCCCGCGGCGCCGAGCGGGGACCCGGGCGTGGGCCCGGGGTGAGGCGCCGCGGGAGCGGAACGGCCGGCCGCTCATCATCTGCCCGCCGACACCCGGCGGCGCCGGGCCAGCGCGTCGATGCTCGCCGCCAGCAGCAGGACGCCGCCGGTGACCAGGAAGTTGACGTACGCCTTGGCGCCGAGCAGGCCGAGCCCGTTCTCGATGGTGGCCACGACCAGGCCGCCCAGGATGGCGTCGCGGGCCTTGCCGCGGCCGCCGAACAGGCTGGTGCCGCCGATGACGGCGGCGCCGACCGCGAACAGCAGCGTGTTGCCCGCGCCCGCGTCGGGGGTGACCGAGTTGAGGCGGGACGCGGCGAAGATGCCCGAGATCGCGGCCGTGCCGGAGCAGATCATGAAGACCGACATCCGCAGCCGGACCACGTTGATCCCGGCGCGGCGGGCGGCCTCGGTGTTGCCGCCGATCGCGTACAGGTGCCGCCCGTAGGCGGTGCGGCCCAGCACGAAGGTCGCCACGATCAGCAGCACGCCGATGAGCGGCACGCCCCAGGGGATGCCGGCCAGCGTGACCAGCGGGCTGGGCGCGCGGTCGAGGCTGAGCAGGTAGGTGCCGAACAGCAGCGCCAGCGCCACCACGCCGACCTGGGCGGCCACGAGCTGGACCGGTTTGGTGGCCAGCCCGCGCTTGGACTGCTGCCGCCATCGCCACAGCTGGACGAACGCGTACGCCACGGCGACCACCACCGCCATCGTCCAGCCGAGCCAGACCGGCATGTTGCGGTTGGCCAGCGCGACGATGACCTCGTCGCGCACGGGGACGGTGCCGCCCTGGCCGATCAGGCGCAGGGTGATGCCCTGGAGGCCGAGGAACAGCGCCAGCGTCACCACGAACGACGGGATCCGGATCACCGACACCAGCCAGCCGATCGCGGTGCCGATGACGATGCCGGTGGCGATCGCCGACAGCACCGCCACGTACCAGGGCTGGCCCGAGTCGACGATGATCTTGGCCATGACCGCGCCGCACACGCCGCTGGCCACGCCCGCCGACAGGTCGATCTCGCCGAGCAGCAGCACGAACACCAGGCCCATCGCCAGGATCGTCACCGGCATGGCCTGGGTGAACAGGTTGGCGATGTTGCGCTCGGACAGGAAGGTCTCCGGGCGCAGCGCGGTGAACAGCACGACCAGGCCGAGCAGTCCGAGGATCGCGGGCATCGCGCCGAGATCGCCGGCCCGCACCCGGTTCCAGTAGTCGCGCAGCGCCCCGGGGACGTCCTGGACGCGCCGGTCGACGGCGAAGTCCGAGTCCGCCAGCCGCACGGCGGCCTCCTTGCCCACGGATTTGTCGATGGACATCGAAGCTCCCTCAGATGCTCTCGGCGGTCGCCCGTGCGAGCCCGAGATCGCCGGACCGGCCGGCGGTGATCAGCTCCACGACCTGGCCGGTGGTGACGTCCTCGCGGCGCACGTCCGCGGCCACCCTGCCGAGGAAGAGAGCGGTGATGCGGTCGGCCACCTCGAAGACGTCGACCATGTTGTGCGAGATCAGCACGACCGCGTGCCCGGTGTCGGCCAGCCGCCTGACCAGGTCGAGCACCTGGCGGGTCTGCGCGACGCCCAGCGCGGCGGTGGGCTCGTCCAGGATCACGACCTTGGACTCCCACAGCGCGGCCTTGGCGATCGCGACGGTCTGCCGCTGCCCGCCGGACAGGCTGGCGACCTGCTGGCGCACCGACTTGACGGTGCGCACCGACAGCCGCGCCAGCGTCTCGCGGGCGGCCTGCTCCATCGAGTCCTCGTCCAGGACGATGCCGCGGCGGCGCTCGCGGCCGAGGAACATGTTCTGGACGATGTCGAGGTTGTCGGCCAGCGCCAGGTCCTGGTACACCACCTCGATGCCGAGCGCGGCGGCGTCCCGCGGGCCGTTGATCTCCACCGGCCGGCCCTCGAACTCGATCGTGCCCGAGTCGATCGGGTGGATCCCCGCGATGCACTTGATGAGCGTGGACTTGCCCGCGCCGTTGTCGCCGACCAGTGCCATGACCTCGCCCGTACGCACGGCGAAGTCCACATCGTGCAGGACGTGGACGGCGCCGAAGCTCTTGTTGAGCCCGGTCAGGCGGAGGACGGGGTCGCCGTTGAGGGGCTCGCCTTTGTCTGCCACGAGATTCCTTCTTCCACGGGGGACACCCGTGGCGGGTCCCAGACGCCCGGATTCCGGGCGCCGCAGCGGCGGGACCCGCCACGGGAGGTCACAGAACCGATGTCATCCGTACATCGGGGGGCCGGAACCGTCCACCCGGAGCCGTCCGCCCGAGGCCGGATGAGAACGGCTCACTGGATGCCGGCCTCGGTGCACTTCGCGGCGTAGGCGCCGGTGCAGAGCTCCTCCTTCTTCACGAAGCCGTCGGTGATGACCTGCTTGATGTTGGACTTGTCCATGCCGATCGGCGTGAGCAGCACCGACGGGACCTGGCGCTTGCCCTGCGGGTCGTTGGTGGTGCCGTTGGTCTGCGCCTTCTCGCCCTTGAGGACCGCGACGGCCGCCTTGGCCACCGCGTCGGCCTCCTGCTTGACCGGCTTGTACACGGTCATGCACTGGGTGCCGTCCAGGATGTTCTGCAGGCCCTGGACGGTGGCGTCCTGCCCGGTCACCGGGACCTTGCCGGCCTGGTTGTTCTTCTTCAGGATCGAGATGACCGAGTTGCCGAGGCCGTCGTTGGCGGCCAGCACCCCGTCGATCTTCCCGCCCTGCTGGGTGTACATCTGCTCGAAGATGGTCGCGGCGCGCTGGTTGTCCCAGTCGGGAACGGCCTGCTCGGCGACCTTCTTGTACTTGGTGACCTTGTCGAGGATGTTGTGGGCGCCCTGCGAGAACAGGGTGGCGTTGTTGTCGGTGGGCGCGCCGTTGAGGTAGGCGATGTTGGCGTCCTTGTCGCCCAGGCACTTCTGCAGGCCCTTGCCGAGCTCTTCGCCGACCTTCACGTTGTCGAAGGAGACGTAGTAGTCGGCCACTCCGCCGAGGGTGAGGCGGTCGTAGTCGATGGTCTTGACGCCCTGCTGCTGCGCCTTGCGCTGCACCGCCGCCGCCGAGTTGGAGTCGAGCCCGGTCAGCACCAGGACCGAGACGCCGCTGGTGAGCATCTGGTCGGCGATGGTCTGGAAGCGCTGGGTGGAGCCTTCGGCGTTCTGGATGTCGTACTGGACGCCCGCCGCCTTGAACGACTGCTCCAGGAACGGACGGTCGAAGCTCTCCCAGCGCACCGAGGACTTGGTGTCGGGCAGGATCACGCCGATCTTGCCCTGGGCGGCGCCCTGGCCGTCGCCGTCGTCGGCGCCTTCGTCTCCGCAGGCCGCGAGGGTGAGCACCGCGGCCGCCGACAGGGCGGTGAGGCTGAGGATCCCCTTGCGCATGGGCCCGGGTCCTTTCTAGGGGGTGGGACCACCGGTGAGCGAGGTCACACCGGGTGAATGTTGTGCCTCGCAACTTATGTCCCGCCCGAGTCGCGCGCCAGAGCCGGAGACCGGATGAGCCGTAACAATCCAGTAACGCGCTGATCAATTAGGGCGTGACCGACATGGGAGGAGACGCCGGGACGCCGGTCGCGGGCCACCCGATATGTTCGGCGCCTCAACATTCGGCCGCCACCGGCCACCCGTGTCGAGACCGGCCGGCGCGCGCCCGGGCGCCGCGCGGGGCGCGGCTCCTCTCCTACCCCGGATGGCCGCAGCCCATCCGGGATATCTTGCGCGTAGCACGCGGAGGGAAGGGGAGCAGGGAGAATGACGGCGCAAGCGGGCTCCGGCCCGGACAGGCACCGGGACCTGACCAGGCCCGATCTGCCGCTCCCCCGGCCCCTTTCCGGCCAGGCGCCCGCGCCGCCCCCGCCACTGGCGCCGCCCGTCCCGCCCGAGCCCGCCCCGCCGCGGTCCGTCCCGTCACGCGGTCGGAACTGGCACCGCATGCACTACCCGATCGGCGTGTTCCTGGTCGCGTACGGGGTCACCGGCCTCGTCACCGGCCTGATCGGCTGGGACGACCGGCGCGAGGAACTGGCCGGGTACGTCGGCGCCGGGGCGGCCACCGCCGTGCTCGCCGTGGTCAAGGCGATCGAGCTGGCGCTGGTCGCGCTGGCCGTGGCCGGTATCGGACGGCGCCGGGACGTGTGGTTCCTGCCCGCCCTGGCCGGATGGCTGGCCGGGTTCGGCGTGTTCACCCTCCTCGACCTCGTCAAGGGCAACTGGGGCGCGCTGCTGGAACACGTGGTGTTCCTGGCCGCGTTCGCGCTGCTGCTCTTCCTGTCGTACGGGCTGAGCGTGAAGGCCCGCGTCGGCAGGGCCGCCGCCGCCCGTACGGCGCCACCGCCGCCGGACGCGCCCGCGCCCGCCGCGCCGGGCGTTCCGGCTCCCGTGGCCGCCCCGTCCGCGAACCTGAGCCGGACGCAGGAGTTCGCGCTGGCCGCGCTCAACCGCTTGCAGCAGCGCGTCACACCGGCCTTCGGAGCGCCGCGCCCCCGGCCGCCCGCGCCGCCCTCCCCGTCCCCCTCGCCCGCGGCCGCATCCGCGTCTGCGCCCGATCCCGCCCCGGCACCCGCTCCCGCGCCGCCGTCCGAGGACGCCTCGCCGCAGACCGTGGTCGACGCCGAGGCTCCGGAACCGGCCGCGGGGGACGGCGACCGGACCGTCCAGGCACCGCTGCCCGCGAAACGGCCCGCGCCACCGGACGCCACCCGGCCGCTCCCCCTGCCCGACTCCTCTGACCAGGAGTAACGGCGGGACGATCGGCCGCGCCCCGCCCAGGCGCCGAACGGGCGGACCCGACCACGGCGACCGGAGCCCGACACACCACGGTGATCTTGGCAAGTGTTGCCGTTGGTGAACGATTCGGGCGCTGACAGCTTGGCGCCCATGAGAGCGCGAAAACTCGCATGGTCGGTGGCGCTGGCCACGTCGCTGACGGTCCCGGCGGCGCTCGCGGCACCGGCCGCCGCGCATCCTCCGGCCCCCGGTGCGGCCCCGGGCGCCTGCGACCCCTTCCAGACCACGCCGGTCTTCCGCGGCAAGGTCCCCTCCCCCAAGCAGGTGCTGGGCATCGAGCTCGGCGAGCGCGCCGTGACGTCCGCCGAGTCCGACCGGTACCTGGAGACGGTCGCCGCCAAGAGCGAGCGCGTCGTCTCCGGCACCCTGGCCACCAGCGCCCAGGGCCGTCCCCTCAAGTACGCCATCATCGGCAAGCCCCAGTTGCTGACCAGGGCGGGACTGGCCAAGGTACGAGCCGAGGCCGCGCTGCTGCGCGACCCCCGCACCCCCGACGGCATCGCCAAGGCGCTCACCCGGACCGGCGTGCCGATCCTGTGGGTGGCGGGCAACGTCCACGGCGACGAGCCCAGCGGCACCGACGCCGCGTTGCGGGTGCTGCGCGACCTCGGCGACCGCGCCGACTGCGCCGCGTCCAACGTCCTGAACAACGCGCTGGTCGTCCTCCTGCCCACGCAGAACCCGGACGGGCGGGAGGCCGGCATCCGGCAGAACGCCTACGGGTTCGACATGAACCGGGACTGGTTCGCCCGTACCCAGCCGGAGACCGACGGCAAGATCTCGATGCTGAACCAGTACCCGCCGGCGCTGTTCATCGACGCGCACGAGATGGGCGGCGACTCCTACTTCTTCCCGCCCAACGCCGACCCGATCTACCACGAGACGCCCGAAGAGGCCGTCGGCTGGATCAACGACGTCTACTCGCCGTCGGTCGCCGCCGAGTTCGGCCGGCAGGGCGTCGACTTCTTCAACCGCGACGTCTACGACCTCTTCTACCAGGGGTACGGCGACACGGTCCCGGCCACCGGGTTCCACGCCGCCGGGATGACCTACGAGAAGGGCGGCGACAGCCCGTACCCGGACAAGGTCCGCGAGCAGTACATCGCGCAGTGGGCGTCGCTGTCGGCGGGCGCGGCCAACCGCCACAAGATCCTCACCGAGTGGCGCAAGATGACCGTGGACGCCTACAAGCAGGGCAAGGCGGGGCAACTGGAGCCCAACCAGATCTACAACCCGCCCAACGAGATCGACCGCCCCGTCCCCGACCGTAAGGTGCGGCACTACTTCCTGCGCGCGGACGACAAGGCCAAGGCCGACGAGGCGCAAACCATCGTGCGGCGGCTACAGCGGATGGGCGTCACCGTGCATCGTCTCGTTCGGCCTCTGACGGTGAAGGACTTCAAGCCGTACGGGCGTCCCGTGGCGCGGACGACGCTGTCCAAGGGCACGTACTGGATTCCGATGGCGCAGGGCCAGAAGCACTGGATCCAGGCCATGCTCAACGAGGACTCCTACACGCCGTTCCCGTATTTCTACGACGTGACGGCGTGGAGCCTGCCGCTGCTGGCCAACGTGCCGGGCGGCTCGTCGGGCGCCGACCTGCGTCCCGCCGCCGTTCCCCTGCCGACCCTGCCCGCTGTGCGCGTTCCGCGTCCGGGCAAGAAGCCGAGGATCGGCGTCCTGGCGCTGTCGGCGACGTCGTCGTCGGCCCGGCAGTCGGTGGGCTGGCTGCGGCACCGCCTCGACCGCGAATGGAAGCTGCCGTACACGCTGCTGAGCCCGGCCGACGTGGCGGCGGGCAAGCTCGCGGGCGCCGAGGTGCTGCTGGTGCCCAACGGCCCGGCCGGGACGGCCTACGACCGGCTCGGCGACGCCGGCCGCACCGCCCTGCGGCAGTGGACGCAGGGCGGCGGGCGGTACATCGGCTGGCAGGGCGGGACCGAGCTCGCCGCGCGGCTCGGCCTGACCACGACCTCGCTGAGCGAGCCGACCTCCGACGTCCCCGGCACCCTGTTCCGCGTCACGGTGGACGCCTCCAGCCCGCTGGCACGGAACGTCGGGCCCACGGTGTGGCAGTTCTACTCCTATGACCTGATCATGAAGCAGCCGGACCCGGCCAAGGTCGCGGTCGCCTACCCGGCCGTCACCTCGCCCGACTGGTTCGTGTCCGGGTTCGAGCGGGGCGCGGCCGAGCTCGGCGGCACCGCCGCGGTCGTGGACGAACCGGTCGGCGAGGGCCGCGCCGTGCTGTTCGGCGGCGAGCCCAACTTCAGGGCCTTCACCGACGGCACCGCGGAACTGCTGGTCAACGCGATCCTCGGCCCGGACCCGTCCGCGCGGGTCTCCGGCCTGGCCGAGGCGGCGCCGTCCCAGGAGGCGGCCCGGCGCGCCGCGGCGCTGCCGCGGGCCGAGTCGCCCATCCGCGTCTCGGTCGAGGCCGCCGACGCCGCCCGTACGGGGGCTCTGCTCCGCTCGGTGGGCGCCACGTGGACCGAACGCCGCTCCGGCGACGCGGTGCGCTACGTCATCGACAACCCGCAGGGCCTGCCGGTCGACCACCACCCGTTCGCGGGGCGTCTGGCGTCCCTGATCCGGCGATCCGGCATCACCCCGATAGCGGTGACCCTGCCCTGAACCGCCGAACACCCCGACCGGGGGGCGTCTCAGGACACCTGAGGCGCCCCCCGTTCCGTCAGCGGACGATCCAGGCGATGGCGGTCATGGTTCCGGGAGGGACCTCGGTGAAGCCCGCGTCCCTGACCGCGACGGTGGCGTGCCGGACGCAGCGCCGCCAGGGGATGTCACGGGGGATGTGGACGCGCAGACCCGCCTCGATCCACGGCATCACGTCCGCCGGGCGCGCCTGGCGCAGGAGCAACTGGGCGGCGTGACCGGATTGGGCCGCCGCCTTGCCGGTGGTCATCGGGACGCCCGGGTTCAGGGCGATCGCCGCGTACGGGGCCTCCGGCGGCGGCTTGGGCTCCTCGTCGGGGAGGTCCAGCCCGGCCACCTGCAACTTGGCCAGGACGGGCGGGACCTGGTCGACGGGACCGGGGACGAACGCGCGGACCTCGGCGCCGTCCACGTCCACGGTCACGCCCGGCAGCGCCTGCACCTCGGGCCAGCGCACCCCCCGGGCGCGGCGCGTCACCTTACGGATCCGTCCCGACTCCCAGCGGCGGACGTAGGGGTGCCACTCGCCCTCCGGGTCGGCGGCGCGCGGATCGGTGAGCAAACTCACCACCGCCGTCGCCGCCGCCGCGCACACCGCCGAATGCGCCGGTGGGGCGGCCTTCTCCGCCCGTACCACCAGCTGCATCGCCCACGGCGGCTCGTCACGGGGATCATCGGGAACACGCACGGTCTGGAGTATTCCATTCGTGGCCGGTGACTTTCCCGGGGCCGATGTGGGTACGCAACTCCTGACGTTTCCGGATCGTTCAACCGGACGCGAAGGGAGCGATCAAGGGGACGGACACGGCGGGAGAGGTCGGGTCGGAGGTCGCCGGTGACCAGTGGTGCCTGGAGCAACTCCATTCCGGGGATCGGGACGTTCTTCGTGGGGATCGACGTCGCGCCCGGACGTTACCGGTGCGAGGACGGCAAGGGCGGCTGGTGGGTCAGGTTCACCGGTCCGGGCGGGGGCGACCCGGTCGGCTCCTGGCCGCTGCCCGCCGGCCCCACCGAGATCGAGATCGCGCCCACGGACTTCGCGTTCGAGACCCATGTGGGCACCTACTGGCGGCGGGTCGCGCCCGCGAAGGGCGAGGACGGCGCGCCGTTCGAGCTGCGCCCGGTCGCCGATCCGACGCTGCGGGCCGAGCTGGACACGATCGTGGCGCGGCGCCGCCCGCTGGTCTGGCTGGCCCCGCTGACCGTGCTGGGCATGGGCCTGCTGGGCGCGCCGGTGCTGGGGTCGCTGTGGCTGCTTGGCCTGGCGATGATGGCCGTGCTGGTCGCGCTGGGCTCCCCGTCGGTGTCGCTGGACCTGCAACGCGCCCGCGAGCTGGCCAAGCGCCGCGACCGGTACCTGACACCCGAGGACTTCGACGACGAGGCCCGCGCCCTGCTGGCCCGCGCGCAGGCGGCCGTGGACACCGTACGGGACTCGCAGGTCAACCAGGAGGGCCTGCTGGACGCGGTCGACAACGCCGTCACCCTGCCGCGCCAGGAGTGGGAGATCGCCCAGGTCCTGGCGCGCCAGTCGAAGCTGCGGGTCGAGCAGGACGAGGCGGCCTCGCCGTCCCTGCCCGAGGTCGAGGCGGCGCTGCGGCCGTTCAGGGAGAAGCTGGACCTGTCCGTCCAGGCCGTGACCCGGCGGATCGAGGCCCTGGAACGGTACGCGGAACGGGTCAGGGCCGCCGACGAGGCGCTGATCGCGCACCGCCGGGTGGAGGCCCTCGCCGAGCGCGCGCACGAGTACGACGAGCTGCTCGCCGACACCGTGCGGGACGATCTCGCCCTGCCCGCGATCGAACGCCTCACCGAGCAGAGCGAGGACCTGGTCCGGATGCTGCGCCACCGCCTCGCCGAGGCCGCCGAGGCGGGCGGCCGGGCCGAGGGCGAGCTGCCGCCCTCACCGCCCGGCTGACGGGCCCTCAGGCCGCGACGAGCGCGCGGACCTGGTCGGCGGAGGTGAAGACCTCCGCCCGCATCCCCGTCTCACGGGCGGCGAGCACGTTGCGCTCGGTGTCGTCGAAGAAGAGCGCCTCGGACGGGGACACGCCCAGCCGCTCGCAGCAGATCCGGTACGCCCGCGGGTCCGGCTTGGCCACGCCGATGTCGCACGAGTAGGTGAGGGCGTCGAACCGGCCCAGCCAGCCGCCATGGCGGGCCTCGAAGCGCGGGACCAGGTCGCCGATGATGTTGGAGAGCAGCCCGAGCGTCCTGCCCTGGTCGGCCAGCGCGGTGACCAGGGCGACCATCTCGGGGTCGGCCTCGGACCAGCTGTCCAGGTCGGCCTCGATCAGCGCGGGCACGTCCGGGAACCGCGTCCCCAGCCGGTCGGCGACCGACGCCCAGTACGCGGCGCTGTCCTGGCCCGCGTCGTAGGCGGGACGGCAGGCCCAGTACGCGTCCCAGAACGGCGCCCCGGAGATCCCGGCGAGGTCCTCCAGGCGCCGCCTGGCCGCCTCGCTCTGGGTACGGGCGATGACGCCGAACAGATCGAAGATGATCACTTGAGCCATGCCTTGAAGGCTACAAGCGGGAACCGGGCGCCGATCCGGCCGTCAGCGCCCGGCGATCTCCTGCCGCAGGCCGGCGGCGGCCTTGCGGACCGTGGCCGGATCGGCGCCGCGGAGCAGGACGTCCGCCATCAGCCGCGCGGTCACCGTCAGGTCGTCCGGGGTGAAGCCGCGGCGGACGATCTCCTGGGTGCCGATGCGCAGCCCGCGGTCGGGCTCGCCGGGCGCCTGCCAGGGAAGGCCGATGGCGCTGAGGTAGACGCCCGCCTCGGCGAGCCTGCCCATGGCCGCGTGCCCGCCGCCGAGCGCCGCCGCGTCCACGGCCACGTGGTGGGAGTCGGTGAACCCGCGGTCCGCGCCCGCGACCGTGAACCCCTCGTCCTGGAGCGCGGCGGCGAGGGTGCGGGCGGCGGCGACGCAGGCGTCGGCGTACGCGCCGCCGTCCGCCATGATCTCGGCGGCGGTGACCGCGAGCGGGGCGAGCCGGCCGGCGTCGTAGTTCGCGGTGAGGCCGGGGAAGACGGCGGCCGACAGCCGTTCGGCCAGCGCCGGGTCGTCGGTGGCGATCACGCCGCCGGGCGGGCCGCCGAACGACTTGTAGGTCGAGAAGGTGAGCACCTGGGCGCCCTCGGCGAGCGGCCGCTGGAACCTTCCGGCGGCGACCAGTCCCGCCATGTGGGACGCGTCGTACAGCAGCACGGCACCGGCGTCCGCGACGGCCCCCGCGATCTCGGCGACCCTGTGCGGGAACAGCAGCAGGCTGGCGCCGATCACCACCAGGCGGGGACGCTCGGCCGCCAGGAAACCGGGCAGCGCGTCCAGGTCCACGTCGTAGGCGTCCACGTCGTAGGGGAGGTCCACCACGCGCAGGCCGCGCACGCCGGGCGCTCCGACGGCGTGGTGGCTGGTGTGGCCGCCCGCCCGTTCCGGGAGCACCGCGATCGTGTCACCGGGCGCGGTGAGGGCGGTGTAGACGGCGAGGTTGGCCATGGTGGCGCTGTGGCTGCGCACTTCGGCGAACCGCGCCCCGACCAGCCCGGCGATCAGTCTCGGGGTCAGGACCTCCAGGGTGTCGAGCGCGTCCAGGCCCGACTGGTACTTCTCGCCCGGCCAGCCCATGCTGGGCCGGCTGCTCACCAGCGGCTCGCTCACCGAGCGCGCCGCCGGGCTCATCACGTTGGTGCCCGCGTAGAGGACGATCCCCTCGGCGTCGAAACGCCTGGCGTGGTCGCGCAGCGCGTCCCGCACGGTCTCGGTCACGCGCTCGGGCGCCAGCCCGTCCAGCGCCCCCGCGACCTCGGCGATCCGCGCCCTGGCCACGGAGGACGCCCAAGGCGCCAGTTCCTCGCTCATCCCGTCCTCCCCCTCGGTCCGTGGGTTCCGGGGCCGGCCCGGAATCGGGATCGGTGGTCCCGCCCAGAATGTCATGACCGAAACTAGAGAAGCTCATGGCATGGGCGCCAGTGGGGTTGCGCATCACGGCCCCGTCCGCCACCATCTCCACCAAGCGCTTGCTACGCCACGTTAACCTGGTGTTGACAGAGAGCGTGAACAAGCGATTGGCCGTGCACGGCATACTTGGGAGGGTGACGACCACGAGCACCAACACCGGACGACCCAGGGCCCGTACCGCCGGCGAGGGCGGCACCCGCCGGCGCGGCAAGGGCACTCCCGCCCTCGCCTCCGAGCGGCGGGAGCACCTGGTCAGGCTCGCGGCCGAACTCTTCGCTGAGAAGGGCTTCCAGGCGACCACCGTCCGAAACATCGCCGACGAGGCCGGGATCCTCTCGGGCAGCCTCTACCACCACTTCGACTCCAAGGAGTCGATCGTCGATGAGATCCTCTCGGGGTTCTTCCACGAGATCATGACCGCGTACCAGCGGACCATCGACGAGGGCAAGGACCCGCGCGAGACCATCGCCGGGCTCGTCCGTATCGCGTTCGGCACCCTGGAGCCGCACCGCGCGGCCATCACGGTGATGCAGAACGACTGGAACTACCTCAAGGGGATGGAGCGGTTCGCCTACCTCACCAAGTCCGAGGACGAGGTGGAGAAGATGTGGGTGGGCACCATCAAGGCCGGCCAGGAGCAGGGCCTGTTCCGCCCCGACATCGACCCCAAGCTCACCTACCGGATGATCCGCGACACCGTCTGGGTCGCGGTGCGCTGGTTCAAGCCGGGCGGCCGGCTCGACTCCAGCGAGCTCGCCGAGCATTACCTCAAGGTCATGTTCGACGGGATCAACGTTCACTGAGCGCCGCGCCCGGCCCGCGCCGGGCGCCGCTCGCGACCACTCGCCCCCGCCGCTCTCGCTTCCTCCCCGTCTCGGGCTGGGCATGGCGTCCGCGTCTTCCCAGGAAGCCCGGCGTGCCTTTCATCACTTTTTGACGAACCGGGCGATGTTCCGGGCGGGACGGACGCTGTTACCGGTGAGATGGAGGGGGAGGCGACGATGACGGGGCAACGGGGCGCCGCCGGGCACGAGGAACCGACACCGGCGGAAGCGAGGGCGGCCACCGTCCGCAGCCTCCAAAGTCAGTTCCCCGGAGTGCGCGTCTGGTACGGCGAGGCGACCGGATCGTGGTGGGCGATGGTCCCGCTGCGGAGCGGGCCGAGGCTGGTCGAGGCGCCGACACCGCAGGAGATCCGCGACATCATCCTGCACCTGCGCAACATGATCTGAGCGGGGGCCGTGAGCGGCCTTACGAGGGCTTGGTGAGGAGGGCCGCGCTTCCATAGCTGCCCCCGAAACCCGTGCACAGGGCGACGGACGCCCCCGCCACCTGGCCGGTGCCCTGCCCGTCGGTGCCGGTTCCGCGTAGCTGGCGTACGGCCTCGGCCACGTTGTTGAGGCCGTGCACGTAGCCCTCCGACAGCAGCCCCCCATGCGGGTTGACGGGAACGTCCCCGTCCCACGCGATTCCCCTGGCGCGGAGCACGGCGCCCAAGTCCTCGCGCGGCACAAGCCCGAAGTCCTCCAACTGGCGTGGGACGAGCCAGCTATAGGCGTCGTAGAGCAGCGCCACGTCGACATGGTCCGGCTTCATGCCCGCGGCCGCGTACAGGGACGGGGCGAGGTAGGAGGAGAACAGCCTGGTGACGTCCTCCGCCTTGTCCATGGTGGACGCGCCCGGCCCTCCCCCGCGTACGACCGCGTGGATGCGCGGCGACGCAGGAGCGCGGTCGGCCCCGGTGATCACGAGGGCGCACGCGCCGTCCGTCTCCTGGCAGCAGTCCAGGCGGCGCAGCGGTGAGGCCACCATGCGGTCGTCCAGGTACGTCTGGAGGTCCAGCGGCTCGCGCCGCAACGCGCGGGGGTTCGCGGCCGCATGCGCCCTGGACTGGGACACGACGGCGAAGGTGTGCTCCTCGCCGAGCCCGGTGTCGTACAGGTAGCGCTGCCCGGCCAGCGCGAACTGGTGGACGGGACCGGCCATGCCGTACGGATGGGTGAACTGCTCCTCCGTCCCCTCCCCCAGTTTCAGCCCCAGCGCGTTCATGCGCTTGCCGGAACGGCCGTTGAGCGCCCGGTAGATCAGGACGGTCTCGGCCAGCCCCGCGTCGATGAGCATCGCGGCGTCGGCGAGGATGGACGCGCTCTGCGTCCCGCCGCCGTAGATCTCGTTGTGCCAGCCCACCTGGTGGAGGCCGAGCTCCCGCGCCACGTACAGGACGGGGGCCGAGTCGCCGAGGTGGTAGCTGAGGATCGCGTCGGGACGCACGTCCTCGCCCAGCTCGCGCGCGGCGTCGGCGAGCGCGGCCCTGGACGCCTCGGCCGCGAGGTCCAGTTCGGTACGGCCGGAGGCGCGCGAGAGAGCGGTCATCCCGATGCCCGCGATCGCCGCCCTGCCGGAGAATCCCTGCCTGCCGGTCACGCGTGCGTCCGTCCCCTCTTCGCAGGTCCCTGCCCCAAGCCGCTCGCCGGGAACGGGGCGCGATCCGTCCCCGGCGAGAGGCGCCGGCGGCGCCGCCGGACGGGGAGACGGGAGGGGCTCCCCGTCCGGTGCGGCACCTTCAGGTGAACCTAACCCGCCCGATGCGTTATAGACAAGCGCTTGCTCGGCAGGCTGCCGGGCGGCCCCCGACGGGACGCGCCGGCCGGACATGACCGCCGCGGGCCTCACATCTCGTACTGGATGGCGGCCCGGCGGGCCAGGATCGGCGTGATGTAGCCGTCCACGACGGCGCGGTGGGCGGGATGGTCGCGGTAGGCGATGTAGTCGTCCCTGCTGGCGAAGTCCCCGACGACCACGAAGTCGTAGTTGCCCGGATTGACGCCCGCGTCGGTGCCCAGGCTGAGCGCGCCGACCTCCGGGATCACCGCGGGCAGCTCCGAGAGCTTGGCCGCGACCTCCTGCTGCTGGCCGGTCGTCGTCCCCTCGGCCCACGCGAACATCGCGATATGCCGGAAACCGCTCATGGGATCACCGTAGCGGCACCGCCCCCGAGCGGCCGGGCGATCTCACACCGTGCCGAGCTCGGCGGCCACGGTGGCACCGAGCTCCCAGCACTCCTCCAGCGCTTCCCTGCCCGGCTCGCCGGTCACCACCACGGGCGGGCGGGCGGCACGCCACTTCAACCCCGTCGTGATCGATTCCAGCGCGCGCAGGGCGCCGGTGGCGTCGCTGTTGCCGTGCAGGTAGGCCCCGAACGGGCGGCGCACGGTCTCTTCCAGGCACGGGTAATAGACCTGGTCGAAGAAATGCTTGAGGGCGCCGGACAGGTAGCCGAGGTTCACCGGCGTGCCCAGCAGGTACCCGTCCGCCTCCAGCACGTCCACGGCCGTCGCCGTCAGCGCGGGACGGGCCGCCACCTCCACGCCCTCGATCTCGTCGGTGGTGGCGCCCGCGCGCACCGCCTCGTACATCGCCTGCAACGCCGGTGACGGGGTGTGGTGGACGATCAGCAGCCTCTTCATCGCCCCCGAGCCTAGCCACGAGCCCGGACGGAACGCGGAAGCGGCGAGCTGTTAGGCTTCCCAAGCGAGCGCTTGTTACGCAATGATGGTATCGGGCGGGACCGCCGGGGCCGGTCCCGCCAGGACCGGTGAAGAAGGAGCCGTACACGTGGCCGACCGCCCGATGAAGTTCTCGACCTTCCACCTCTTCCACCAGTTCGCGGGACAGACCGCGAAGGAGGTGTACGACTACCAGATCGAGATCGTCGAACTGCTCGAGGAGCTCGGCTTCGACGGGGTGTGGGTCGCCGAGCACCATTTCCGCGACTACGGCGTGGTGCCGAACATCTTCAACCTGCTGTCCAACCTCGCCGCCCGTACCGAACGGCTGCGCCTGGGCACCGGCATCGTCGTGCTGCCGCTGCACAACCCGATCCACGTGGCCGAGGAGGCCGCGATGGTCGACCTGCTGTCGGGCGGCCGGCTGGAGCTGGGCATCGGCCGCGGCTACCAGAGCATCGAGTTCGAGAACTTCGGGCTCGACCTCGCCGAGGCCCGCGACCGGTTCAACGAGTCGCTGGAGATGATCCTCGGCCTGTGGACCCAGGACGACTTCGAGTTCAAGGGCCGCTTCCACGAGACCCGGCACCCGCTGACGCTGATGCCCAAGCCGGTGCAGCGCCCGTACCCGCCGCTGCACGTGGCCGCGGTCAGCCCGGAGACGGTGGAGATCTACGCGGGACGCGGGCTGCCCATCCTCGCCGACCCGGCCGCGCCGTTCAGCAAGATCGCCAAGGCGGCGCGGACCTGGCACGAGAAGGCGGAGGCCGCGGGCGTCGACACCACCGGCGTCGAGCTGGTCGCCAGCCGTTCGGTGTACGTGGCGCCGACGCTGGAGCAGGCCCGCGAGGACCAGGCCAGGTTCGAGGCGAACTTCGACCGGTCGCGGATCTTCAACGTGCGCAGCGCGCCCATCGACTCCAGCACGGGCCAGACCGCCAAGGGCTTCGAGTTCTACCAGGACCGCTACCTCAAGGGCGGGAAGGTCGACAACGAGTTCCGCTGGAACCAGCTCGAGATCATCGGCGATCCCGAGCGGGTGATCGGCCAGATCCAGATGGTCCGCGACATGGGCTTCGGCAACCTGATGTGCGACTTCGGCAGCACCCGCCCGCTGCCCATCGAGGAGATGCGCAAGGTCCTGCGCTTCTTCGCCAAGGAGGTCATGCCGGCCTTCCGCTGACACCGGCTCCCCCGTTCAGGACGCTGGGAACCCCACCTAGGAGGCGCGATGTCCGTACACCGGCTCACACTCGGCGACGTACTCGGCGAGCACCGGCGTGGCCGGCCGCACGGCACCGCCGTCGTCGACGGCGACGTACGGCTCACCTATCCCGAGCTCGACGACCGAGTGGACAGGCTGGCAGGGGCGCTCGCCGCGGACGGCGTCACGTCCGGCGGGCGGGTGCTGTGGCTCGGCCAGAACTCCTTCCGCGTGCTGGAGCTGCTGCTGGCCTGCGGGCGGCTCGGCGCGATCTTCTGCCCCGCCAACTGGCGGCAGACCGCCGACGAGCTGGCCCACGTCCTGGACGACCTCACTCCCACGGTCGTCGTGTGGGAGGAGTCCGAGGCGGTAGAGAAGGCGCGCGGGCAGGTCTCCTTGGACGCGCGCTGGGTGCGTTCGGGCGAGGAGTACGAGTCGTACGTCGCGGCGGCCGTCCCGGCGCCCGAGGCCGAGGTCGCGGCGGACGCACCCGTTCTCGCGCTCTACACGGCCGCGTTCGATGGGCGTCCCAACGCGGCGCTGCTGAGCCACTCCGCGCTGATCGCCCACAGCATGTCGCTGCTGCACGTCCGCCAGATGGAGGACGGCTTCACCTTCCTGGCCTGCGGGCCGCTGTTCCATGTGGGCACGATGATGTTCACGCTGGCGACGTTCCAGATCGGCGGGAAGCTGGTCTTCACGCCCGCGTTCGATCCCGCCGAGGTCTGCCGGCTGATCGACGCCGAGAAGTGCACGCAGGCGTTCCTGTTCGGCCCCATGATCGACGGTCTGGTGGAGGCCAACAAGGACCGGACCTACGACCTGTCGTCCCTGCGCTTCGTCTCGCACTCCCCCGAGTGGGACGCGATGATCACTGTGGACGACAGCCCGTGGTGCGCGTCCAAGATGGGCGGGTACGGGCAGACCGAGGTCGGCGGCATGCTCACCTTCCTCGGCCTGGGCATGGGCGGCAAGGGCTTCGCCGGCCGGAGCTCACCCCTGGTCCACGTCCGGATCCTGGACGCCTCGGGCGAGGAGGTCGCGCCGGGCGAGGTCGGCGAGATCTGCGCGCGCGGGCAGAGCCTGTTCTCCGGCTACTGGAACCGCCCCGAGCTGAACGCGGCGAAGACCGCCGGCGGCTGGCACCACACCGGCGACCTGGGCCGCCGCGAGGAGGACGGCACGATCACCTTCATCGGCCCGAAGCTGCGGATGATCAAGTCGGCCAACGAGAACATCTACCCGGCCGAGGTGGAGCGCGCCCTCAAGTCCCACCCGTCCGTGACGGACGCCGCCGTGATCGGCGTCCCGGACGACCGCTTCGGCCAGTCCCCGAAGGCCATCGTGGTGCTCGCGGAGGGCGCGAAGGCCACCGCCGAGGAGATCATCGAGCATGTGCGCGGCCAGATCGCCTCGTACAAGAAGCCGAGGGACGTGGAGTTCGCCGATTCCATCCCCAAGAAGGGCTTCACCCCCGACTACGACGCCCTGGACGCCCAATACGGCGGCGGCGCCTACCCAGGCACCTGACCCCACCCAAGGAGCATCAAGCCAGCCCCGAACGGCGCCCAGGCGTTGCGATCGCGACCGAAGGCAGGGGCGAGCGCCAGCGAGACCCTGATCGCGGAGCGAGCCCCCTGGGCGAGTCGAAGCGATGCAGCGACCGCCGCAAGCACGACAAGCGAGGAGCGCCAGCGACGAGCGCAGCTCGCGCCTGCAACAAACACAGCCGCAACCACCCCAGCCCCCAACCCCAACCCCGAACGGCGGCCAAGCGTTGCGATCGCGACCGAAGGCAGGTTCCGAGCCTGCGAGGAACCTGATCGCGAAGCGAGCCCCCAGGCGAGTCGAAGCGATGCAGCGATCGCCGCAGGCGCGACAAGCGAGGAGCGCCAGCGACGAGCGCAGCTCGCGCCTGCAACAAACACAGCCGCAACCACCCCAGCCCCCAACCCCAACCCCGAACGGCGGCCAAGCGTTGCGATCGCGACCGAAGGCAGGGGCGAGCGCCAGCGAGACCCTGATCGCGCAGCGAGCCCCTAGGCGAGTCGAAGCGATGCAGCGATCGCCGCAAGCACGACAAGCGACGAGCCGTCAAGGCGAGGAGCGCAGCTCGTGCTTGCAATAAGAACTACACCACGGCGATCGGGTTGATGGGGCTGGCGGTTCCGCCTTCGATGAGGAGGGGGGCCGCGGCGAACAGGAAGTCGCCGCGGCCCGTTTCCGCGAGTCCTTCGAGCCAGAGCATTTCGGCCAGGTGGATGCCGTGCCGCCACAGGAGGATCATGTGCAGGTCGTCGGTGAGGTCTTCGTCGGCGAGCTGGCGGGCGTTGAGGCCGCCGATGGCGGCGTTGTCGCTGGCCACCATGGAGACGTCGCGTGCGGCGAGCCAGCGGCCGGCGTCGGCGGAGAGGCCCGGCTGCCCGGACCAGTAGGCGTCGGGTCCTTCGGTGTGCCATACCTGCGGCCAGCCTGTACGGATCACGGCTATGTCGCCTGCGCGCAGTTCGATCCCTGTTCCTTCCAGGCATGCCTCAAGGTCGTCCGGGGTGATGCGGTCGTCGGCGTTCAGGTGCGGGACGTTTTTGGACGCCGGTACGTCGAAGAGGACGCCTCTGCCGACGACGGGGCCGGCTTTGTCGATGCCGCAGCGTCCTGCCCCGTACGAGCGGACGCGGTTGGCCGGATGCCCGTTGTAGATCGCGTCCCCGGTCCACATGTGGCACAAGGCGTCCATGTGGGTGGTGGTTCCGTGCGGGGTCACGACCAAGGCATCGTCGGCCACGCGCAAGCCGACGCCCACGGCCCTTGCCCCGGCCGCGTAGTCTCCACCGTCCACCGACATGAAGTGCTGCGGCAGGGGGCGTCCGCGCAGGTGCGGCACGGTCGTCGGGGCGGGCGAGGACGTGGCCCCCCGTATGGGCAGGGACAGGCTGAGGACGCGTCCTTCCTTGACGCACCGGGCCGCCGCCAGGACCGCTTCGGGAGTCAGCAGGTTGAGGGCACCGCGTTCGTCTTCGGCACCCCAGCGTCCCCAGTTGTTGGGTTCATCGAGCATCATTCGGTTTCAGACCTTCCATCGAGAGGACCGCAGGATGACCACAGTCGAAGGCACATGCGACCCGGCCTTCTCCGGTGTACGGGACGTCTTCGAGCGCAATTTCGCCGAGGGCCGCGAGCTGGGCGCCGCCGTGGCGGTGTACGTGGGTGGGCGCAAGGTGGTCGACCTGTGGGGCGGGGTGGCCGACCACCGCACGGGCCGGGAGTGGACTGCTAAGACGCCCTGTTTCGGTTTCTCGTGCACCAAGGCGGTGACGGCGACGGCCGCTCTGCTGCTCGCCGAGCGCGGCGCGTATGACGTGGACGGCCCGGTCACGGCTTGGTGGCCCGAGTACGGGACGCACGGCAAGGAGGGGACGACGGCCGCCCATCTGCTGTCGCACCAGTCGGGGCTGCCCGCGTTCGCCCGTCCGGTCTCCGCGGAGGAGGCGGCGGACGCGCCGGCGCGGGCCGCCGAGCTGGCGGCGCAGGAGCCCGAGTGGACGCCGGGCGAGGGCCACGGCTACCACGCGCTGACGTACGGGTGGCTGGCAGGCGAGATCGTGCGGCGGCTGTCGGGTGGGCGGACGGTCGGCGAGTTCGTGCGGGACGAGTTCACCGGTGACCTGGACCTGTGGATCGGCGCTCCGGACGAGGTGATCGAACGTGCGGCGAAGCTGCGCGCGAGCCGTCCCAGAAGGCCCTCGGAGAGCGCTGACGAGCCCGCTCAGGGCGCGACATCCGATGCCCGCGAGGAGAAGGCGGCCGCGCGTGATGAGAGCGTCCTGAGCCGTATGGCGAGCGCGTACACCGACCCTGCGAGCCGCCTCAACCGGGCGCTCAACAACCCCAGCCCCGGGAAGGGCGGTTACAACAACCCGGTGGTGCTGCGCGCCGGCTGGCCGTCCGCGGGGATGGTCGCCACCGCGCCGGGGCTCGCCGGTTTCTACCGCGATCTCGTGGCGGGGCGGATTCTCAAGCCGGAGACGCTCCGGGAGGCCATCAAGCCGAGGGTGAGCGGCCCGGACCTCACCTTGCTGGTCGACAGTTCTTTCGGGCTCGGCTACATGCGCCCCTCGAAGACGTTCTTCACTCCTGCGGCGGGACGCAAGTCCGCGTTCGGCCATACGGGTGCGGGCGGCTCCATCGGCATGGGAGACATGGAGGCCGGCCTGGCCGTCGCCTACCTTCCCAACCTGATGGGCGACCAGCTTTCGGGAGACCTTCGCGCCTACGGCCTGGTCGAAGCGGTCTACGCGTCGCTGTAGAAGAGGGGTCATCACTGCATCGTGATGCCGCCGCTGACCGAGAGGGTCTGGCCGGTGATGTACTCGGCGCGGTCGGTGCAGAGGAAGGCGACGATGCCGGCGATGTCGTCGGGGCGCCCGATGCGGCGCAAGGGGATCTGCTTGGCGAGCTTGTCCAGGAGCCCCGGATGGCTTTCGGACACCTTGCGGACCATGGGGGTGTCGGTGGGGCCGGGGCAGACGACGTTGCTCGTGACTCCGCCTTCCGCGGCTTCGCGGGCAAGGGTCTTGGCGAGGCCGAACAGCCCCGATTTCGTCGCCGCGTAGGCGCCTTCCCCGCCCGAGCCCGCGCGCGCCCCGTCAGAGGAGATGAAGACGAGGCGTCCCCACCCGCGTTCGGTCATGCCGGGGAGCAGCGCGCGGGTGAGTTGCATCGGGGCACGCAGGTTGATGCGCCACATGAGGTCCCAGTGGGCTGGGTCGCTGTCCACGAACGGCTCGACGATGCTGACCCCTGCGTTGTGGACGAGGATGTCGATGTCCCCGACCTCTGCGGTGAAGCGGTCGATGTCGTTTGGGTCGCCCAAGTCGACCTTCAGCGGGGTGCAGGTGTCGCCGAGTGACGTGGCGGTTTCCTGGGCGGCGGCGAGGTCGAGGTCGGCGACCACGACACGGGCGCCGAGCGCGGCGAGGTCGGCGCATATGGCACGGCCGATGCCTCCTGCTCCGCCCGTGACCACGGCGGTACGTCCTGCGAGGCTCATTCCGTCCATGGCGTTCACCGTGCTCACCGTGGACCTTCCCATGCCGCGATGAGGTCGTCCGTCGTCACTCGTGCGGCGAGGAGGCTGATGGTGTTGGCCATGACGGCGTCACCGTACTCGGCGGGCATGCCCGCGACGGCGTCGGTGAGGACGACGACGCGATAGCCGAGGTTGACCGCCTCCAAGCACAGGCCGGGGATGCCCAGGTTGAGGGACACCCCGATCGCGACGACCGTGCGTACGTCCAGAGAACGCAGGGTCTGGTCCAGGGACGTGCCGGTGAACGGGGAGAACCCGTGGTACCGGCGGGCCTCGATGTCGGACGGGTCGGCCAGCTCCGGGACGACCTCGATGGCCCCTGTGCCCTCCAGCATGTGCTGTGGGTCGCGCAGGAGCGCTTTGATGAAGGGGGCGTTGCCGGTATGGCTTCCCGCCCGGTCGGGGCGGAAGGCGGCCGTGCATTGGATGACCCGTACGCCTGCGAGGCGGGCGGCGGCGGCAGCGCGGGCGGCGTTGTCCACCACCCGGCGTTCCGCGCAGGACTTCACCAGCTCTGGGAACTTGGCGAGGTCGCCGATGACGCCGCGCTGCATCTCCATCACCAGCAGCGCGGTGTGCCCGGGACCGGCCAGTTCGGCAAGATCGATCGCCACGCTTGTCAATCTAGCACTTGCTTGGGCGCGGCCTCCGGGGACGGGCTGTAGCGTTCCGGCCCATGGAGGTACGCGATCTGCACCCGTGGCCGGACACGGCCGCGGAGGCCATGGCCGTCCAGGACCGGCTCCGCCCGCTGCTCGTCCTGGACGGGCCCGGCCCCGCGTCCCCTCGCACCGTCGCGGGCCTGGACGTGTCCTACGCGGACGGCGACGGCCCCAGCCGCCTCGCCGCCGCCGTCGTGGTCCTGGAGACCCGGACGCTCTCGGTCGTCGAGACCTCGGTCGTGACGGGCACAGCGGCGTTCCCGTACGTCCCGGGGCTCTTCGCGTTCCGCGAGCTGCCCGCCCTCATCGAGGCGCTCAGGCGGCTCACCGTCGTGCCGGACGTGCTGGTCTGCGACGGCTACGGCGTGGCCCATCCGCGCCGCTTCGGCCTCGCCTGCCACCTCGGGGTCCTGACCGGGCTGCCCTCGTTCGGCGTCGCCAAGACCCCGTTCACCGGTTCGTACGACCCGCCGGGCGAGGAGCGCGGCGCGTCCGCCCCGCTGCGGGACCCGGGCACCGGCGAGGTCGTCGGACGGGTGCTGCGCACGCGTGAGGGCGTCAGGCCGGTGTTCGTCTCCGTGGGCCACCGGATCGGCCTGGACGCCGCCTGCGAGCTCGCACTCGCCCTCTCCCCGCGCTACCGGCTGCCGGAGACCACCCGCCGGGCCGACCGCCTCTCCCGGGACGCCCTGGCCGGCCTCCTGGCCTCGTAGGGCCCTGACAGGGGTATTGTTCGCTAACCAAGCGTGCGCTAGGTTGGCTCGCGATGGACCAGCCGCGCCCCGTACCCGCGCCGAGCCCGCAGACCGAGCCTTACTGGGCCGCCTGCGGGCGTGGTGAGCTCGCGCTCCAGCGGTGCGGCGGGTGCGCGCGGTTCGTCCACTTCCCCGAGGTCCGCTGCCCCTTCTGCGGCGGCACCGACCTCGCCTACACCAAGGTCGGCGGACGCGGCACGGTGCACACCTTCAGCGTCATCCACCGCTCGTTCCTGCCCGGCTTCGAGCCCCCGTACGTCATCGCATGGATCGACCTGCCCGAAGGCGCCCGCGTCTTCGGCGACGTGACGGATTGCCCGCACGAGGCCGTACGGGTGGGCATGCCGGTCGAGGTGCATTTCGCAGAGCTCGATGGGTTCGGCCCTATCCCCCACTGGAGGCCCGCAGCATGACCCGGATCGGCAATGTCCTCTATGGCGCCAAGGACGTGGGCGAGATGGTCCGCTTCTACCGCGACGCCCTGGGCCTCGACGTGAAGTTCCAGGACGGAGACCGGTTCGCGGCTCTCGACGGTGGCGGCACCACGTTCGCCTTGGCCGGGCCTGAGGAGGACGTGACCGGGGGCGAACCGGCCGTGTCGTTCAAGGTCGACGACGTGGCCGCCATGACGGACAAGCTCACCGCGGCCGGGGCCACCCTCGTACGCGGACCTGAGGAAGGGCCCCATGAGATACGCGCGGTCCTGCGCGACCCCTCTGGCAATCCCTTCATCCTCTACGCCGGTCGCAGCTGATCCCTAGCCATCCCCACCCGTTGCAACGAGGAGACGAACGAGCCATGGCGCGAGCGAACCCCCCGTCCGAGTCCCCGTTCAGTAACTACGCGTACGCGATCCTCACGGCGAACGCGCTCCGCACCCCGGACAAGGTGGCGCTGACCTACTGCGGCGAGCAGAGCTTCACCTACGACGAGCTCAACCGGAAGGTCAACCGGGTCGCGCATGCGCTGCTGGCGGCAGGGGTCACGCCGGGCACCAGGGTGGCCTCGCTGATGAACGAGACCCTGCACGTCGCCGAGGTGTACCTGGCGCAGATGAAGATCGGGTCCATCGTGGCCGCGCTCAACCCGTACTGGCCCGCCGACACCCTGCGGCAGGTCGTGGAGCACTCGGAGTGCACCGCGTTCGTGTACGACGCGACCGTCGAGAAGCTCATCGACGAGATCCGCCCGGACCTTCCCGGGGTGAAGCTGTGGCTGCGCGTGGGCGGGCCGGGAGAGGGCTCGGTCGACCTGGACGCGCTCACCGAGGGAGCGAGCGAGGCGGAGCCTCCCCTGGGCGGGTTCGGCGACGACCTGCTCGCGCTGTTCTACACCTCGGGAACGACCGGCCTGCCCAAGGCGGTCATGCACAGCCACCACAGCTCGCTGGCCAGCGCGCAGATCTGGCTGGACATCGACCGCGACCACGACTCGGTGATGGGCACCGGAGCCATCATCTGGGGCATCGGCTTCCCCGCACTGGTCGGCCCCGCGTTCTATGCGGGAATGACGCTCGTCCTGGAGCAGGACTGGGGCCCGTCCAACTTCCTCAAGGTCGTGCCCAGGGAGAAGGTCACCCACGTCAGCCTGATCCCCAGCTTCTTCTCCGCGCTGCTCGGATCGGACGAGCACGCCGACGCGGACCTGTCGTCCCTCAAGGCGATCGTGCTGGGCGGCGAGCCGCTGCTGCCCGCACTGCGCGAGCGCATCATGAAGCGGCTCCCGGGCGCGGCCATCTACAGCTACTACGGGCAGACCGAGGCCCCCTACACCTGCATCGGACGGCAGGACGACGGCAGCCAGGACCTCGCCTCGGTCGGGCGGGCCCGGATGTCCTGCGCGGTCCGCATCACCGACCCGTCGGGGAACCGGGTGGTCGGCGAGGTCGGCGAGATCAACCTGACCGGGCCGAACGTGATGCTCGGCTACGACAAGCTGCCCGACAAGACCGCCGACGTACTGCGGGACGGCTGGTACGTGGGCGGCGACCTGGGACGCATGGACGAGGACGGCTTCCTGTACGTGCTCGGCCGCCGCGAGGACTCCATCCTCAAGGGCGGCCAGTGGTCGCAGCCCGCGCAGATCGAGGAGGCGGCGCTGGAGGTCGACGGCGTCGCCGAGGCCGGTGTCGTCGGCGTCCCCGCGCACCCCGAGGGCCAGGACGCGGTCGAGCAGAAGATCCTCGTCGCGGTCGTCCCGCGCGCGGGCACGTCCCTGGACGCCGACGCGGTCAAGGCCGCGCTCGCCGACCGCCTGCCGGGGCACCAGGCGCCCGACGCCGTCGTGGTCGCCGACGAGCTGCCGCACACCCAGGACGCGTCCGGCGGACCGGGCAAGCTGCTGCGCCGTGGCATCCGCGACCTCTACGCCGACCGCGTATGAGCGCTTCCAATGCTTCGGGCGCTGCGGCGTTGCACGAGCACGAGGTCAAGAGCCGGATCTCCGGTCACGGCATAGTCGTGCCGCGTGGTGCGACCGCCGCGTCCCCCGATGCGGTCGAGGGCGCCGCGAGCGGCCTCACCCCTCCTCTGGTGGTGAAGGCGTACGGTCCCGGGCTGTTGCACAAGAGCGACGCCGGTGCCGTACGCCTCGGCCTGGAGTCCGCGACTGCGGCTCGTGCGGCCGCGGCCGAGATGCTTGGCTCATTGCAGGCTCAGGGGTACGTCCCAGAGGGCTTCCTGGTGGAGGAGCAGGCGCCACCCGGTGTCGAGGTCATCGTGGGGGCCGTCCGGGATCCCGCGTTCGGCCCGGTGCTGCTCGCCGGGCTCGGCGGCATCTGGACGGAGGTCCTGCGCGACACGGCGCTGCGCCTGTGCCCCATCACCGAGGCGGACGCGCGCGCGATGCTGGACGAGTTGCGCGGGCGCGCGATCCTGGACGGCTTCCGGGGCGGCCCGGCCATCGACCGGGACGCCCTTGTGAAGGTTCTTCTCGCGGTTGGAGGCGAGGGCGGGTTCGTAGAGTCGCTGGGCGACCGCCTTGAGGAGTTCGAGCTGAACCCCGTCATCTGCGGCCCGTCCGGGGCGATCGCAGTGGACGCGCGCCTGCTGGAGGCCGCGCCCTCGCCCACCGTGTCCGCGTATGGGGACACGCCGTCCACGGACTTCGACCGGCTCTTCGCGCCGCGAAGCGTGGCGGTCGTGGGCGCGTCCACCAAGAAGCCCAACTTCGGCAACATGTTCCTCGGCTTCTACAAGGCCGCCGGTTTCAAGGGACGGGTCGTGGCCGTGCACCCGACCGCGCCCGAAATCGACGGCGTGCTCTGCGTTCCGTCCCTTGCCGGTTCGGAGGTGGACTACGCGCTGGTGGCGGTCCCCGCCGCGCGCTGCCCTGCGGTGGTACGGGAGTCGGCGGGCATCCCGTTCGTCCAAGTGATGAGCGGCGGCTTCCGTGAGATGGGCGAACCCGCGCTGGAAGAGGAACTTCTCGCGGCGGCGCGTGAAACCGGTGTGCGGCTGCTCGGCCCCAACTGCATGGGCGTGTACTCCCCTGCCGGTGGCCAGACGTTCCTTGGGGGCGAGCAGGGACGCCCTGGCCGCATCGCCCTGGTGTCGCAGAGCGGCGGGCTGGCCGGGGAGGTCATCAAGGTGGGCGAGCGACGCGGACTCGCCTTCTCCAAGGTCGCCACGGTCGGCAACAGCGCCGACGTCACGCCCGCCGAGCTGCTGCGCTACCTGGCGGACGACGCCGAGACCTCCGTCATCGGCCTCTACCTCGAAGACCCTCGGGACGGCCGCGGGCTCTTCGACACCCTGCGCTCGGTGCGCAAGCCCGTCGCCGTCCTCGTCGGAGGACGCAGCGGGCAGGGCAGGAAGGCCGCCGCGTCGCACACCGGCGGCATGATCAGCGACGCCCGGGTGTGGCCCGCGCTGGCCGCGCAGACCGGGATCACCCTGGTCACCAGCCAGGACGACCTCATCGGCGCCCTGGACTTCCTCGACTTGCACGCCGGTCGTCCCGTCCCTGCCGGGCCCGGCCTGCTCGTCATCGGCCCGAGCGGCGGCGCGGGCGTGCTGGCCGCCGACGTCTTCGACGCGGCGGGCCTGGACCTGACCCCGCTCCCGGACTCCATCCGCGACGCCCTACGGGAACTCGGCCTCGGCGCCGGCAGCTCCCTGGCCAACCCCCTGGAAATACCCGTGGGACCTATGGGCAGGCCGGAGCTGGTAAGGCGCGCGGCGCAGGTGATTCTGGCTCAACACCCGTACCCGGATGTCATCATCCACATCAACGCGCAGAGCTTCTTCACCTTCGGCGACACCGCCGACCCCCTGCTCGCCTATATCCACACCATCGGCGCCCTACAGCAGGAGCTGCGCAACACCCGGGTGACCCTGGTCCTCCGTAACTCCGAGTGCGCACCACCGGGCGTAGAGGATGCCGTACGGGACGTGGCACGGTCAGCGGGAATCCCCCTCTACCGGACCATGGAAGCCGCCGCGGTCGCGGTGAACGCGGGTAAGAGGAGTTCGCGTGGGACGGCTTGACGGCAAGGTGGCGCTCATCACCGGGGGCGCGCGCGGCATGGGCAAGGCCCATGTGCGGCGGTTCGTGGAGGAAGGCGCTCAGGTCGTCTTCGGCGACGTCTTGGACGAGGAGGGCGCCAAGCTCGCCGCCGACACCGCCAACGCGCGCTACGTCCATCTGGACGTCACGTCGGAGGCCGACTGGGAAAGCGCCGTCCGTACGACGCTGGACGCCCACGGGGCCTTGCACGTCCTGGTCAACAACGCCGGGATCATGCGGCACAAGACCATCGAGGAGATGACCCTGGAGGAGTGCCGCCGCATCATCGAGGTCAACCTGATCGGCCAGTGGCTCGGCATCAAGGCGGTCACCCAGGCGATGCGCGACTCCGGCGGCGGCTCCATCGTCAACGTCTCGTCCACCGAGGGCTTCAACGGCGCCGCCGGCCTGTCCGCCTACAGCGCCAGCAAGTTCGGCGTACGCGGCCTCACCAAGTCGGCGGCCCGCGAACTCGGCCCGGACGGGATCCGCGTCAACTCGATCCACCCCGGCGCCATCGTCACCGCCATGTCGATGCAACAGGACGTCGTCGAGGCCACCGCAGACCGTGCCCAAGCCATCATGGACGGCCTCCCCCTGCGCCGCCTCGGCAGCGCCGGCGAGGTCACCGGCCTGGTCGCGTTCCTGGCCTCCGACGACTCCTCGTACTGCACCGGAAGCGAGGTCACGGTGGACGGCGGCCTCCTCATCAGCGGCTTCTAACCCGGCCTGCGCTCCGTCCACTTCTCAACGGCCTCAAGCTGGGCCGCCAGGGAGATGAGCGTGGCCTCGTCGGAGTCGTGCCCCAAAAGCTGCGCCCCTATGGGCAGCCCTTCTTCGCTCAACCCCGCGGGTACGTTCACCCCAGGCCACCCGAGCACATTCCAGGGCCACGCATAGGGGCAGGCCGCGGCGGAGGCACCCTGCGTCTTCCGCCACCCCGCCCCATCGAACGCGCCCACCTTGAACGGCAGCCAGGCCGTAGTAGGCGTCAGCACCACATCCGCGTACCGGAAAATCCTGCCGACCCTCCTCTGCAACCCCGGCTCCAACCTCTTCGCCAAGGGAAGCAGCCGGCGCCCCAGCACCCTCCCGATACGAGCCTCGACCAGCGTCCGGGGCTCGAAAACACCCTCCACCATGCCGTCCACCCAGTCGGCGACACCCGCCGTCCCACGCGGCACCAGCCCCAGCCCCACGAGCCCATAGTCAGGGTCGGCCGGGAACACCTTGTGCCCCAACGCGGTCAACCGCCGCGCCACCCGTTCCACAGCGGCCCGGATCTGCGAGTCCAACCTCCCCCCGGACCCGAACGCCGTCTTGAACGAGACCGCCACCCTCAACCGCCGAGGCTCGACCCGCGCCGCCTCCTCGAACGACGAAACCGGGGCGTCCAGCCGATAGACGTCCTCGGGATGACTCCCGCTGAGCACGTCCAACAGCAACGCCGCATCCCCCACACTCCGCGCCAGCGGCCCCCACACCGTCAGCCCGTAGAACGGATCCGTGTGTGGATACCCCGAAACCCTCCCCCGCTGCGGCTTGATCCCCACCAGCCCCGTCCAGGCCGCCGGTATCCGTATGGACCCGGCCCCATCCGAGCCCACGGCCCCTGCGACCATCCCCGCCGCCACGGCCGCGGCACTCCCCCCAGACGACCCCCCGGGGCTGTACCTCACATCCCAAGGATTACGAGCACACCCCGTAGAGGACTCACTGAACGGCCAGAGCCCGATCTCGCACGTAGTGGTCTTCCCCACCACCACGGCCCCCGCCGCTCTCAGCTTCCGCACGACCTCCGCGTCCTTCACCGCAACCGGATGCCGTCCCCCCACAGCGAACGGCGTGGTCTCCCCCGCGAGATCCGTGTCGTCCTTTATCGCAACCGGCACCCCCAACAGAGGCAGCCGTTCCCCATCCCGCAACCGCTTGTCCGCGAGCCGCGCCTCCCCCAGCGCCCCCTCCCGCACCACCCGGAAGGCCCCCAGCTCACGCCCTTCCTCGATCCGCCGCAACGCCTCCCCGACAAGCTCCTCCGAGGAGACCTCCCCGCCCCGCAGCAACGCCACCTGCTCCCGCAAGCCCCGCATGCCACCTCCCACACGCAGAACGATACAGAGACACCCCCCGAAAAGACTCTGGCCCGCACGGCCCCCGAGCGGGGTATTACGGGCCGTACGAGCCAGAACCAGTCTCAATCAGGAACCTCAGTCGGAACCACAGCCGACGTTCGCTCTGCTCTCCGCCTATGCACCTCCGCCGATGTCTTGTAGTTGACACCGAGAACGCTAGGACCCCACCCACCCCACCGGAACCCCTTTAAGCCTGCCTTAGGGAACCGCTGAGGACCCCTTATCCAGTGATCGTCCAGACAAGTCCGACATAGCCAACCCAAGAGCCGCCCACCTGCACAAACACAGGGAGAGACCCAAAAGAGCCGTCCGGGCAGCCAGCCCTCGTCGACCCGAACCGACATGCGTTGACTCCCCGGATCGGCTCCCTGGCTTCCCTCCCGAGACCCAGCAAGGAGGACACCCCACGGTCCCCACGCGGCCCTGGGGGCCGCCCAGCGGTGCGGGTAGACGGTGATGACCTCGCTGTCGGAGATCCGCAAGTCCGCGTAGGCGCGCTCCCCGATCGGCCCCTTTCGACTTCGGGCAGAACTGGAAATGACTTCCCACCTGCATCAATACAAGATTGGCTCGTGGGCCCGCCTTAGGGAACCGCTGAGGACCCCTCATCCAGTGATCGTCCGGACAAGTCAGACATAGCCCGGCCGACGACCCGCTCACCTGCAAGAACACGTCCGCACGCGACCACTCGCGTGCGGGCCGGTCACCTCAACGCGAGTCGAGCTCGCCGTTCTTCACCCGCCGTGAGAAGACACTCCAGGCGGCGGCCCCGAAGACCAGCTTGGGCCCGTCCGGATCCTTGGAGTCTCGCACCGCCACCGCGGGCCACACCCCGGCCACCTCAACACACTGTCCACCACTACCGCCGCTGTGGCTGCTCTTGAGCCACGTCCCAACCTCAACGCACTGTCCGCCGCTACCGTCCGTGTAGCTGCTTTTCCGCCACTGGATGGTGGAGAAGTCTGCCGCGTTCATAGGCTCTCCAAGATCGACTTGATCAGCTGAAGTGACAGCTCAACGGGCAACGCGTGCCCGCGTATCAAGTCGTACCTTATGTGACAGCCGGCGATTTCGGTGTCGCCCTCGAGCACCTGCCCGACTCCTGCCGCCTCGATGTATGCGACCTCAGAGCCATCAGGGAAGCCAAGAATGGTGAAGCTTCCTCCTGACCCGGCATAGCCGCCAATGCCTTCGGGCACCACTTGGAGCATGATGTTCGGGTGGCGGCTCACCTCGACGAGATGTTCGAGCTGGCTTCGCATCACATCCGCAGTCCCAAGCCCGCAGCGGAGTGCTCGTTCGTCCAGTGTTACCCACATACGCGGCGGCTTCTCGCTGGTCAGAATCGATTGGCGCTGTAGGCGATCGGCCAGGAGCTGGTCAACATCCTCGGGTCGCTGGACTGTCAGCAACACCGCACGCGCGTAATCTTCCGTTTGCAGAAGTCCTGTGATCAACAACGCCTCGAATGTATGCATCACAGACGCCTTACGCTCCAGTTCCGCAAACTTCGGAAAATTTCTGGGAACTCTCGGGCGCTTGAGTTCGCGTTCGTGGGAGTCCAGGAGGCGGACGAACATGCCGTCGGTCTTGAAGTAGGTGTCCAGGTCGTCGGCGAACTCGTGAGAGGGCTTCTCGTCGCCGAGCTCGACCGCACCGATCCACGCGTGCGTGTAGCCGATGGCCTCGCCCAGTTGGTGCATGGGGAGGCCCTGCGCCTCCCGTAGGCGGCGCAGCTCGGCGCCGAAGTGGGTGAGGAGCGAGTACGGGTAGAGCTGTCGTCCGCGCCTGGCCATGGGGGGATCCGAGATTCGTGGTGAGGGTTCCTTGAAAGAGGGCTCCGATCACCTGTTGACGGCTTGAGATCGATCCGTAGCCGAGGGTAACCCGATTCGTCAGGCTGGTCAGGTCATCTCGCAAGCAAGACCGGACGACGAGGAGTGTTTCCGGCTATGAATAGCGCGAACACGGACGATCAGAAACTCGCAGAACTTCGCGAGGCGTTCAACGGGCACCGGATCTGGCGGTCGGTCCGATCGGACGGACGACTGGGCGACTGGGTGGCTACGCTGCACGATCCCGCGGTCGGCGTGGATCCGACCGTCATCGGCTCCACCGCCGCGGAACTGCACGACGCGCTAATCCGCGAAGGCGGTCGGGCCCGGGTCAAGCGGCAGGGCTGGTAAGTGCCACACCCGGTGTCGCTCGCCGTGCCAGCCCGTTGCACATCGCGCAGAAGCAGCCTCTTCGAGGCCGAGGGGCTTGAGGTCCTTCAGGCTTTCCGTTGGCGGACGTCGGCCTGACGATCGCCTTTGGACGGTGTGGGAGCCCGAAACGCTGTGGGCCGGGGGCGGGTCACAGGCGGGAGTGGCGGCGGCGGACCAGGCGGCGGGAGCGGCGTTGGGGTGGGAGCCACTTGGTGCGGAACCACATCTGGATCTGGGCGCCGCCCAGGACGGAGCGGTGGATGCGGAGGTGGCCGCCGGTGGCCTCGGCGGCGCGGCGGGCGATGTCGAGGCCCAGGCCGGTGGAGCCGCCGCCGCTGCTGCCGCGTTTCAAGGCGGCCTCGGGGTCGGAGATGCCGGGGCCCGCGTCCGCCACGAGGATGCCGGTGAGGCCCTTGCCGACGTGGAGGGTGACGGCGAAGTCGGTGCCCTCGGCGGTGTGGCGGAAGACGTTGCCGAGGAGGGCGTCCAGCGCGGCGGCCAGCTCGGTGGCGGGGATGGGCAGGGGGGCGGGCTCGTCCGCGCCGATGAGTTCGCAGGAGCGGCCCTCGTCCTCGGCCAGCACCGACCAGAAGGCGACGCGTTCCCGCAGGACCTTGGAGGCGTCGCAGCTCCCGCGTGCGGTGGGTTTGCGGACGGTGCGGATGATCTGGTCGACCTCCTGCTCGATGCGGCTGACCGCCTCGCGGGTCTGGTCGGCGACGGGGCCGTTGCCCAGCGCCTCGGCGTTGAGCCTGAGCGCGGCCAGGGGGGTGCGGAGACGGTGCGAGAGGTCGGCGGCCATCTCCCGTTCGGCGGCCAGGAGCTGGACGACGTGGTCGGCCATGGCGTTGAAGGCCAGGCCCGCCTCCATCAGCTCGGGCGGGCCGTCGGGGTCGATGCGGACGCGCAGGTCGCCCTCGCCGAACGCGGCGGCGGCCTCGGCGAGCCTGCGGGTGGAGCGGATCATGCGGGCGCCGAGCCGGTCGGCGACCGCGACGGAGCCGGCCACCAGGGCGGCGGCGACGGCGGTCATGACCAGCCAGGCGCTGGTGACGCCGCGGGTCAGGTCCTCGTCGGGGATGAAGACCTCGACGACGGCGGTGCGGCCGGCGTCGAGGGAGACGGGCTGGAGCAGGACGTGGCCGCCCTCGACCCTGGTGGTGTAGGAGCGGCCGCGGCGGGCCGCCTCGGTGATCTGTTCGAGCCGGGCCCTCGACCCGCTGCGCGGCCCCTGGGGGACGACGGTGTTGTCGGGCATGTGGACGGCCATCCGGCGCGCCGCGCCCGCCGTGGTGCTGAGGACGGCCCGTTCCAGGGCGTCCGGGTCCTCGGTGACGACCAGGACGGGGCCAAGCGCGCTGGCCTGCCGTTCGGCGGTGGTGAGCGCCCGGTCGCGGGCGATCTCCCGCACGGTCAGCGCCAGCGGGATCAGGAACGCCAGCGCCACCATCGAGGTGACGGCCAGCGAGACCAGGACGAGCGTGCGCCTCATGACTTGTCCGGGTCGGCGAGGCGGACCCCGACTCCGCGGACGGTGTGCAGGTAGCGGGGGGAGGCGGCGGTCTCGCCGAGCTTGCGGCGCAGCCAGGACAGGTGCACGTCGATGGTCTGGTCGTCGCCGTACGCCTGCCGCCACACCTCGGCGAGCAGCTCGCGGCGCGCCACGACCCGTCCGGGACGGGCGGCGAGGTAGGCGAGCAGGTCGAACTCGCGCCTGGTGAGTTCCAGCGGGGCGCCGTCTAAGGAAGCCTCACGCCGGTCCAGGTCGATGTGCAGGCCGCCGACGCGGATCTCCGCGGTGGGCCCGGACCGGGACGAGCGGCGCAGCACGGCGGCCAGCCGGGCGCTGAGGTGCTCGGCGGAGAACGGCTTGATCAGGTAGTCGTCGGCACCGGCGTTGAGCAGCCGGACGATCTCGGGTTCGTCGTCCCGCGCGGTCGCGATGATCACGGGGACGTCGGAGATGCCGCGCAGCATCTTCAGCACCTCGGCGCCGTCCAGGTCGGGCAGTCCGAGATCGAGGATCACCACGTCGGGGGGCGACTGGGTGACCTCTCTCAGGGCGTCCATGGCGGTCCCGACGCTGCGCACCACGTGCGACCGTGCGCTGAGTTCACGGATGAGGGCCGTCCGGACGTTCGGGTCGTCCTCCACCACGAGCACACTCGACATGCCCGCACCGTATGCCACGATGTGGGCCATGCGTGGCGCAATGTCGTACGTTGCCCCGTGGTTGATCGTGACGGCGGTGGCCGTCGCGCTCTCCTGGCTGGGCGTACGGGACGTCGTGCGCGGCGCGATCTTCGACCGTGCGGCGCCGGAGCCCTGGTCAGGCCCGGTGATCTACGCCAGCCCGTCCACGCCGCCGGGCAGCGTCGGCACCCCCGCGGCCCGGGACGGCCACGGAGACGACCAGTCGGCCTCGGAGACCCTGTCGCCCTCGCCGTCGCCGTCCCGCGACCGCAAGGCCGCCCACGATGGGGACCAGGAACGGCGGGGCGAGATCCGGGGTTTCTCCACCCGCGGTGGCCGGGCGGTGCTGGCGATCTGCGAGAAGGGCAGGCGGCGCGGCGTGCGGCTGGTGTCGGCGACGCCGAACCCCGGGTACGAGACGCGGGTGTGGGGCAACCAGGGCTGGCTGCGGGTGGACTTCATCGACGACGACCGCTCCTCCTCGGTGATCGCCACCTGGCACGACGGCCCTCCCGCGGTGAGGATCTACGAGTACCGCGGCAACCGGTAGGCGGCGGCGAAGTCGCCGAGCTTCTGGAGGGCCTCGCCGGTGCGCCGCCACGGCCGCACGATCAGCCGGTCCACGCCCAGCGCCTCCCATTCGGCGACCTCGTCCGGGCCGGACAGCTCGTAGGCGTGGACGGTGATCTCGAACGGCTCGTCCGCCAGTCCCGCGTCCTTCCGGTACGCGCGCAGGCGGTCCAGTTGAGGCCCGATGGTCTCCAGGTTCTGCGGCATGCTGATCCAGCCGTCGCACAGGGTCGCGGCGCGGCGCAGCGCCGCCTTGGACTCGCCGCCCGCGATGATCGGGAGGCGTGCCTGGACGGGTTTGGGCTCGAACGCGACCTCGGGGAAGTCGAAGAACTCGCCGTGATGCTCGACGGCGTCCTCCGTCCACAGGCGCCGGGAGACCTTGATCGCCTCGTCCAGCCGGGGCCCGCGCGTCGCGAAGTCGATCCCGGCGGCCCGCCACTCCCCCTCGTACCAGCCGGCGCCGATCCCGGCGATCGCCCGGCCGCCGGAGACGTGGTCGAGGGTCGCGAACGCGCGCGCGGCCACGAACGGGTGCCGCAGCGCGTAGAGGTAGACGGCGGTGCCGAGCCGTACGCGCTCCGTGACGGCGGCGATGGCGCACAGGTAGGCGGGCGCGTCGAACAGCGGCGTCGCGGGCTTGATGCCGGGACGGTCGGTTCCCGGGTACACGGCGGTGGACAGGTCGGTCGCGAAGACCAGGTGCTCGGGCAGCCACACCGACTCGAACCCGAGCCGGTCCGCCTCCACGGCGAGGTCCCGCCAGATCCCCGGGTGGACGAGCCCCAGCGGGACACCGAACTTCACGCGCCCTCCTTGGTGACACGGCCGTCGGCCAGGTCGCGCCGGATCGCCTCGGGGTCGCGTTCGGCCGGGTCGCCGTACCCGCCACCGCCGGACGTCTCGACGACCAGGGCTTCGCCCGCGGCGAGGGGCTGGCGGGTGGCCTTGGCGCCGAGTGGTTCGCGCGTCCCGTCCGGACGTTCGCGGTAGTAGCCGCCGGCGCGTCCCGGCTCGCCGCCCGCCGCGCCCGGTGGCGGTCGCAGCAGCCGGTCGCCCCGGGTGTCGACGCGGGCGTCGTCCAGCATGCGGATCACGGTGCGGGTGCCGAGCCCGCCGCGGTGGCGTCCGGCGCCGCCGGAGCCGGGGATGAGGGAGACCTCCTCGATCCTGACGGGCAGCCGCGCCTCGATGGGCTCGGCCTGCGGGATGATGTTGCGGCCGCCGCCGAACAGGGCGCCCGTCGCGTCGGGGCCGTCGTACCCGTCGCGGGCGCCCATGCCGCCCAGGTCGAACGACATGTGCAGCCACGGCCGGCGCGCCCCGCTGATGCTGAACGCCTGCAGAATGCCGGACGCCGCGACCCCGCCGCTGCCGGGGGACGCGCTGGTCAGTGCGGCGAAGATGGCCTCCTCCGCCGCTGCGACCGTCCCGAACCGGCCGCCGCCGGGGAACGGAGGGGTGCAGTTGACCAGCGAGCCCGCGGGCATCCGGACGTCGACCGGCGCGAAGCAGCCCTCGTTCATCGGCAGGGACGGGTCGACGAAGCAGCGCACCGCGTACATCACGCCGCCGTGCGTCTGGGAGAACCCGGAGTTGATCGGGTGCGGCACCTGCTCGTCGGTCCCGTCGAAGTCGACCACGACGCCGCCGGAGCCGTCGACGGTCACCGCCACCCGGATCGTGTGGCCGCTGTCCAGCCGGTACTCGCCGCGGTGCGTGCCCTGCGGGAGCGCGGCGAGGCCGGTCCGCATGCGGTGCTCGGTGTGCGCGAGGTAGGCGTCGATGCCCCGCGCGAGCCCGTCCGGGGTGTGGGACTCGGCGATCTCCTCCAGGCGCCGGGCGGCGACGTTGACCCCGGCGATCAGCGCGCGCAGGTCGCCCACGAGCTTCTCGGGGGTACGGCTGTTGGCGGCCAGGACGCGGACCAGGTCGTCCACGAGGCCGTCGGCGGTGGCGATCCGGACGGGCGGCAGTTGCAGGCCCTCCAGGTACACGTCGGTGGCGTCGGAGGCCATCCCGCCCGCCGACAGCCCCGACAGGTCGGCCACGTGGATGAGCGTCCCGGTGAAGTAACGGGGCTCCCCGTCCATGAAGACGGGACGGAAGACCAGCAGGTCGTTGGCGTGGATCCCGCCCTGGTAGACGTCGTTGAGGACGAACACGTCGCCGGGCGCCATGGTGCCGAGCGGATGCGCCTTGATCACGTACGGGAGGGCGCTGCGCAGGCTCGCGCACTGGATGAGGGCGGTGGACAGGGAGTGGGCGATGAGCCGCCCGTCCGCGTCCAGGATCGCGGCGGCGGCGTCCGCCCCCTCGACGATGAACGTCGAGTACGCGGAGCGGACCACCACGATGCTGGCCTCCTCCGCCGCGACGCACAGCGCGTTGCGCAGGATCTCGGCGGTCAGGTCGGCGTCGCGCGGCGCCTCCTGGCGCGCCTTGGCTTCGCTGGTGCTCACGCCGTGCTCCTCTCAAGGACGATGGCGCCGTGGTCGTCGACGGCGCCGTGCCAGCCGGGCGGGATCAGCAGGGAGCATTGCGGTTCGGTGATGACGCAGGGGCCGGACGGTGTGTCGCCCGGCGCGCACGCGTCCCGCGCGAGGGTGGGGATCTCGTGCATCGCGCCGTCCAGCCACACGCGGCGCGTCCCGGTTGTGCCGGATGCGCCGGGTGGCGGCGCGGACGGAGGCGGGCCCTGTGAGCCTGCCGGGAGGACGGCGCGGACGCGGGCGGTGGTGAGTTCGGCCGGGTCGCGCAGCTCGATGCCGTACGACTCGTGGTAGCGCTTGTAGAACTCGTCTGCGGCGTGCCGCAGTGTCCCCGGGGTGATGGGGCCTGTCGGCAGCTCGATGGTGAAGGCGTGGGCTTGGCCTATGAAGCGGATGCCCACGGCCCGGATGCATTCGGCCTTGTCCGTCTCCAGGTCGGCGAGCGCTGCGCGTTCCAGTTCCTCGAAGACCTCCGCCAGTTCGCCCAGTGCGTCACGGCTCTCCGAGCAGGACAGGAGATGGTTCACGGGTGCGAGGAAGGTCTTGGCGCGTTCGATGGCGAGGTCGGCGTGCAACAGCCCCACGGCCGATCCGACCCCGGCCTTGGGCGGGACGAGGACGCGTGAGATGCCGAACCGCTCGGCCAGGCGTGCCACATGGGTGGGCGCGGCACCTCCAAGGGCGACGAGGGTGAAGCCACGCGGGTCGATGCCGCGCCGTACCGTCACCACGTGCACGGCCGCGCCCATCTGCGCGTTGGCGATGTCGTGGATGGCGGCCGCCGCCTCGATCACGTCCACGTTCAGTGGACGGGCGACATGCTCTTCGATGGCGGCGCGCGCCTTCTCCTCCGACAGCGTGAACTCGCCGAAGCCGTCCGGGGCGAGGTAGCCGAGGACCAGGTTGGCGTCGGTCACGGTCGGGTACTCGCCGCCGCGCCCGTAGCAGGCAGGACCGGGGTCGGCGCCCGCCGAACGCGGCCCGACCCTCAGCGTGCCCGTCTCGACCCACGCGATTGACCCGCCGCCGGAGCCGACCTCGGCCAGGTCGATCGCGGGCACCTTGATGGGGACGCCGGTGCCGGGGCGGCGTCCGCCATAGCTGCCCTTGCCCCCGACCTGGAACTCGTGGGTGATGCCTGGACGGCCGCCGCGTACCAGCCCCGCCTTGGCGGTCGTGCCGCCCATGTCGAAGGAGATGAGGTCGGCCAGGCCGCGCCGCGCGCCCTCACGGGCGGCGGCGATGACCCCTGCGGCGGGTCCGGATTCGATCGTGTAGACGGCACGGGACGCCGCGAGCGTGGCGGGCAGCACGCCTCCGGCCGACTCCATCACGTGTACGGGGGCCGTGATGCCCAGGTCTTGCAGGCGCCGCCCCAGCCGCCGGAGGTACGAGGCCATGACCGGCCCCACATAGGCCGACATGAGGGTCGTGGTGGCGCGCTCGTACTCCCCCAGCTCCGGCCAGACCGAGGAGGAGGTCACCACGGTGGTGCCCTCCGGCAGCGCGGCTTGGACGATTTCCGCCAGGCGTTGCTCGTGGACGGGGTTGACGTAGGAGTGGAGCAGGCAGATGGCCACGGCCTCCACTCCCAGCGCGGCGATGTCGGAGGCGATGCGGGCGGCGGCCTCCTCGTCCAGGGGTCGCAGCACCTCGCCGTTGGCCGCGATGCGTTCCGGCACGGCGAAGGTGTGCGACAGGGGAACGGGAGGCTCGGGACGCTCGTACGCCAGGTCGTACCGCTCCTCCTCCACCCGCGCCTGCCGCCCCAGGGCGAGCATGGAACGGAAGCCTTCCGTGGTGATGAACGCCACCGGGACGCCGGTCCGCTCAAGGATGACGTTGGTCGCGAGCGTGGTGGCGTGGACGAACCGCTCTACCTGCTGCGGTTGCACGCCGGTGGCCGCGAGCACCTGCTCCACACCGCGCAGCAGCCCGGTCGTCGGATCGTCCGGGGTAGTGAGGGTCTTCGCTACTTGCACGCGCCCATCGGTCGCCGTGAGAACGACATCGGTGAAGGTGCCGCCGACATCGCTGGCGAGGGTGATGCCCATATATGTTCCTCCCCTATGGCCCTATGGCATGCGCGCAGGCCGGGCCTCGTTGAACAGGGCGGCGCGCAGCCGAGCCCTGTGAAACCCTTCATCGCCCCACGCGGCACGCAACGCCCACACCCGGTTGAGCCACAGGTGCAGGTCGAGTTCGTCGGTGTAGCCGATCGCGCCGTGCACCTGAAGGGCCGTGCGCGCGGCGCGGTGTGCGGCCTGGCTCGCCGCGTTCTTGGCCATGGACACGTCCCGGGACGCCGTGGGCGCGTCATGGCTCAGCGAGTACGCCGCCCGGTAGACGAGCGGGGCGGCGAACTCCAGTCCCACCGCCACGTCGGCGAGCAGGTGCTTGACCGCCTGGAAGGAGCCGATGACCTTCCCGAACTGCCGCCGCTGCCGCGCGTACCCGACGGCGTCCTCGCGCAGCCTGCGGCCGAGGCCGAGCAGTTGCGCGGCCGTCGCCAGCGCCGCGTGGTCGAACGCCGCGCGCCCGCGGGCCGACCGGGTGGGCCCGGGTACGGCGGCGGTGAAGAGCGGACGGGTCTCATCCACGGAGCCGTGCCTGGCCAGCACCGGTCTTTCGATGATCGACGCCTCCTCCTCCGGCCCGGCGACCAGGAGGAGCCCGGCGAGGTCGGCGTCGGGGAAGGCGGGCGCGTCCGCCGGACGGGCCGACACCACGAGCGTGCCGCCGGCGATCTCCTCCAGCCGGGCGGTCCCGTCGTCCCGCAGGAGGACCGGCGCCGCCACGGCCGTCTCGACCAGCGGGCCCGGCGCCGCGAACCAGCCGGTCTCCTCGTAGGCGAGAACGGTGTCGACCGGGGACAGGCCCAGCCCGCCGTGCTCCTCGGCGATGTGCGCGCCGAGCAGGCCCACCTCGGCGAGCGCGCGCCACGCCGGGCCTGGACGATCCCCGGTGGCCGAGGCGCGGACGGCCTCGGGCGGGCAGGTCTTGCCGAGCACCTCACGCACGGTCTCGGCCAGCAGCCGCTGGTCGGCGGTGAACGAGAACCTCATCGCGGCAGCCCCAGGACGCGCTCGGCGATGATGTTGCGCTGGATCTCGTTCGTCCCCGCGTAGATGGGTCCGGCGAGCGCGAACAGGAAGCCGTCCAGCCAGGGGCCCGCGAGCGGGGCGCGCGGGCCGAGCAGGTCGAGGGCCAGCTCGTGCATCCGCAGGTCCAGCTCCGACCAGAAGACCTTCATCAGGCTGGAGTCGGCGCCCAGCTCGCCGCCCTCGGCGAGGCGCGCGGCGGCGTGGAAGGTGTGCAGGCGGTAGGCGTCGCTGTCGCACCATGCCTGTGCCGCCGCGTCCTTCAGCGCCGGGTCGTCGCTGCGGGACGCCAGTTCCAGCAGGCGGTCGGCGGTGGCCATGAACCGGCCGGGGCTGCGCAGCGTCAGGCCGCGCTCGGAGCTGGTGGTGGCCATCGCGACCCGCCACCCCTCGCCGACGCCGCCGAGCACCCCGTCGTCGGGGACGTGCACGTTGTCGAAGAAGATCTCGGCGAAGCCGTGCTCGCCGTCGAGCTGGGCGATCGGCCGGACGGTGACGCCCGCGCTGTCCAGCGGCAGCATGAAGTAGGTCAGCCCGCGGTGCCGCTCGGAGCCGGGGTCGGTGCGGAACAGGCCGAAGCACCAGTCGGCGAACGCCGCCCGCGAGCTCCAGGTCTTCTGGCCGTTGAGGCGCCAGCCGTCCCCGCCCGGGTCGCGCGTCGCCGTGGCGCGCAGGGCGGCCAGGTCGCTTCCGGCCTCGGGTTCCGACCACGCCTGCGCCCAGATGTCGTCGGCGCGAGCCATACGGGGCAGGTGGCGCCGTTTCTGCTCGTCCGTCCCGTAGGCCATGAGGGTCGGGGCGAGCAGGAAGATCCCGTTCTGGCTCACCCGGCCGGGAGCGCCCGCGGCCCAGTACTCCTCCTCGAAGATCAGCCATTCGACGAGGCCGGCGCCGCGTCCCCCGTACTCCTCGGGCCACGACACCGCCGACAGGCGCGCCTCGGCCAGCGTGCGCTCCCACGCGCGGTGCCGCTCGAAGCCCTCCGCGGTGTCCATCGAGGGCAGGGGGTCTGCGGGGACATGGGCGGCGAGCCACTCCCGCACCTCGGCACGGAACGCGCGCTGCCGCGGCGTGAAGGTGAGATCCACACGGCCTCCGGGGTGCCAACCAAACTAGCGATCGCTTGGTACGCTAGCCGCCCGCACCGCCGCCGGGCAAGCCCGGCCAGGCCCGTCGCTCCCCGTCAGGGTCCCGCGACCACCACGGTGACCTCGTCGCGCTCCCGGAACGGCGCGAGGTCGTCCTCGGCGGCCCCGGAGTCGGTGATCAGCGTCCAGGGCCGGTCCAGCGGCGTCCACCAGTGGCTGTCGGCCCGGCCCAGCTTGCTCGCGTCCGCCAGGACGAACACCTCGCGGGCCTGCTCGACCATGAGCCGTTTCAAGGACGCCTGCTCCGCCGTCCCCTCGCACACCCCGCGGCCGGCCACCACCCCGTCCGCGCCCAGGAACACCGCGTCCGCCGTGATCCCGCGCAGCGCGCCCTCAGCGATCGGGCCGATCATGCCGAGGCTGACGTGCCGCACCGCGCCGCCGAGCGAGACCAGCTCCACGCCCTCGCTGTCGGCCAGCGCGTCCAGCGTGGTCAGCCCGTTGGTGACCACCGTGATCCCCGACCAGGACGCCAGCCGCTCGGCCAGCGCGCCGACCGTCGTCCCCGCGTCCAGGAGCAGCACCGCGCCCGGCCGCACCCGGCTCTCGGCGGCCTTGGCGATCGCCGCCTTCTGCGCCGGGGCGAGCCGCTCCCGCTCGTGCAGGGACTGCTCGCCCGGGGCCGCCGACAGCGCGCCGCCGTACGTGCGCACGACCGCGCCCTCGTCGCTGAGCGTCGCCAGGTCGCGCCGGATGGTGGACGGGGACACCTCGAACCGTCCGGCCAGTTCCTCCACCCGCACCGGCTGCTCCCGCAGGATGCGGGCGATCCTGGCGCGGCGTTCCTCGGCTTTCACGGGGGTTATTGTCCCTCTTGTCCCTCTCGGGTGGGAGCGAGATCGACGGCCTGGCGGAGCGCCTCGAGCATGCTCTCGTGGCCGGCGGTGCCGGTGCCCGCGATGTCGAACGCCGTCCCGTGGTCGACGCTGGTACGGATCACCGGCAGGCCCACGGTGATGTTCACCCCGGCCTCCAGGCCCAGCACCTTCACCGGCCCGTGGCCCTGGTCGTGGTACATCGCCACCACCAGGTCGAAGTCGCCCCGCACCGCGCGGAAGAACACCGTGTCGGCGGGCAGCGGGCCGCGCGCGTCGATGCCGTCGGCGCGCAGCCGCTCGATCGCCGGGACGACCTTCTCCTCCTCCTCGCCCTGGCCGAACAGCCCGTTCTCCCCCGCGTGCGGGTTGATCCCGCACACCGCGATGCGCGGCTCGGCGACGCCGGACCCGACCAGCGTGGCGTGCCCGCGCCGCACCGTCCGCTCCACCAGGCCGGAGTCGATGCGGCGGACCGCGTCCACCAGCCCGATATGGGTGGTCACGTGGATCACCTTCAGCTCGGGCGCGCTGAGCATCATCGACACCTCCTCGGTGCCGGTCAGCTCGGCCAGCAGCTCGGTGTGCCCGGGGAAGCGGTGCCCGGCCGCGTGCAGCGCCTCCTTGTTGAGCGGCGCCGTGCAGATCGCGTCGATGCGGCGCGCCGTCGCCAGCTCCACCGCCCGCTCGACGAAGCGGTACGCCCCCTCGCCCGCGACCGCGCTCAACCGCCCGAACGGCAGGTCGTCCGGGATGCAGTCGAGGTCGACGACGTCGATCGTCCCGTGCTGGAAGGCCGCGCCCTCCGGGCCGGCCACGGCGTTCACCGTGACCCGTTCACCGACGATCTCCGCGGCCCTGCGCAGGCGCGCGGCGTCGCCGATCACCACGGGCCGGCTGATCCGGTGCGCCTCCGGGTCGGCCAGCGCCCGGACGACGACCTCCGGCCCGACGCCCGCCGCGTCCCCCATCGTGATCCCGACGATCGGGCGTTCCATGCCTTCACTCACTCCCCTGCTCGTTACGGACGGCGCGCAGCACGCGCGCCGGCGTCTCGGGAACGCCGAATCCGCCCGCCTTCGTGATGAACAACGTCCCCGCCCCCGGCCTGGTGCGCGCGGCCACGACACCGGGCTCCGGCTCCCCCACCGGCCACAGCTCGCCGGCGCCCATCGCCAGCAGGATGGCCCGCGCGGTCTCGCCCCCGGTGGCCAGCAGCACGCCCACCCCCTCGGCGGCGCCCACCGTCACGGCCGCCAGCGAACGGGCGGTGGCCAGGGCCCTGTCACGGTCGACCGGCGCGTCGGGGTCGACGGACAGGACGACGTCGGCGCCCGCGCCGAAGGCCGCCCTGACGGCCTCGACCGCCCTGGCGGGATCGGTCTCGCCGGGGGCCAGGTTCACCGCCGTCCAGCCGTCCGCGATCAGCTTCGCGCGTTGTGCGCGGGCCGTCTCCGAGTAGCTGCCGACCACGACGAGCGCGGGCCCGTCCGGGGGCGGGATCCTGGGCGGACGCGCCGGCCCCAGCGTGCGGGCCAGCGCCGCCGTGACACCGCCGGATCCGGCCAGCAGCATCCCGTCGCCGAGCGCCTCGCAGACCGCCGTCAGGTCGTCGTCGGTCTCGCCGTCGCACACCACGGCGTCCACGCCGTCCCGGGCGGCTTGCGCGAAACGCGCATCCAGTGCGCCGCCGCGGACCGCGTCCAGCCCGATCCGCTCGGCCCGCAGGCCGGCCTCCGCGAGCAGCGCGGCCACGTCACCGCCGTGCCGGCGCTCGGGAAGGGGCTCGCCGCCGACCCGCACGATGCCGCCGACGACCGTCCGTCCCGTCGCGGGGAACGCCGGGGCGACCACGGCGAGGACGCCCTCGCCCGCGGCCGCCGCTATCTCGGCGCCGACGTTCCCCCGCAGCGTGGAGTCGATCTTCTTGACGATCCGCGCGCCGTCCTCGCGCCCGCGCTTCACCGCGTGCGCGACCCGCGCCACCGCGACGTGCTCGGGCGCGTACCGGCTGTCGGTGTCGGCGGCCACGACCCGCGCGTCCGGCCAGGTCTCGCCGAGCGCCACGGCGGTGCTCATCCGCGCCGCGAACGGCACCGCGGCGTCGGCCGCCCCGCTCAGATCGTCCGCGACGATCAGGATCTCCATCACGCGGTCGTCTCCGCCGCCTCGCGCGCGGCCGCGTCGTCGTCATCGCCCTGGACGCGATGCGCCCACCAGGCCGTCACGATCGGGACGAGGATCGCCGTCACCACGACCGACGCCGCCACCAGCACGGTCGCGTGCGCCGCGGCGGCCTTGTAGGCCGGGTTCGCGCTGGCCACGATGGCGGGCACCGCGGCCGCGTTGCCGGCCGTGGACGCCGCCGCCAGCCCGGCCACGCCGTTGCCGCCGGTGAGCCTGTCCGCCGCGAACAGCAGCGTGCCGCTGAACAGGACCACCGCGACACCCAGGCCCAGGCCCAGCAGCCCGGCCGTCCAGACGCTGGTGAGGTCGATGCCAGCGCCGAGCGCGAAGGCGAAGAACGGGATCAGGATCGGCGTCGCCCCGCCCAGCCACCTGCGCAGGTCATGGTCCAGGTTGCCGAGGATCGCGCCGATCAGCAGCGGAAGCAGCGCGCCGACCATCGTCTGCCAGGGGAACGCCGACAGCCCGGCCACGCCCAGCGTCACCATGGTGAGGAACGGCCCGGACTCGATCGTCATGATGGAGTAGGCGGCCACGTCCTTGGGCTTGCCGAACTGCCCCATCAGGGCCATGTACAGCCCGCCGTTGGTGTCGTTGATCGCCGCCACCACGGCCAGCGTGGACAGCCCGGCGAACATCCCGCCGCTCACCGGCAGCTCGCCCAGGAAGTGCCCCAGGACGACGCCGACGATGATCGAGGCGGCCACCTTGGCGGCGAACAGCGCCCCGCCCTTCTTGACGATGTAGGGCGTGGCCCGCACGTCGATGCTCGCGCCCATGCACACGTAGAACACGGCGAGGATCGTCAGCGCCCCGCTGAACAGCGCGCCGGTGAACGACCCGAAGTAGTCGCCGGCCGAGGGGAAGAGCGTATGGATCACCGCTCCCAGCAGCAGCGGAATGATCATCATGCCGCCGGGGATCCGCTCCACGCTCTTCTTGATCGGGATCTGCATCGCACACTCCGTACCCATGGCCCCATCGCTGGGACCCGCTCGTTCCCCCGAAGTACGGTCATGTTACTGCGCGTTTCGCGCAAATCAACACTTTCATGCGCAGAATACGCAAGCAGCATCCCAACCAATCGCTTGGTACGCTCCGCCCATGAACCTGCAGGGCAAGACCGCGGTCATCACCGGCGCCGGTCCCGGGCTCGGCCGCACGCTCGCCGTCCTCCTGGCCCGCGAGGGCGCCGACCTCGTCCTGGCCGCCCGTACCGAGCAGACCCTCGCCGCCATCGCCGGCGAGGTGGAGGCGTGCGGGCGCACCGCGCTCGCCGTCCCCACCGACGTCAGCGAGCCCGCCCAGGTACGCCGCCTGGCCGACGCGGTCGCGGCGCGCTTCCCCCGGGTGGACGTCCTGGTCAACGCCGCCTTCCCCGGCTCCCATCGCAAGAACGTCCTGGACATGGACGAGGCGTACCTGGAACGGTGGCGCGCGTCCGTCGAGATCGCCGCGTACGGCACCCTCCTGGCCTGCCGCTACCTCGCGCCGCTCATGACCGCCGGAGGCTCGATCGTCAACATCACCTCGATGTCCAGCCGCACCGGCTACGCGGGCCGCAGCGACTACGCCGCCGGGAAGGCGGCCGTCCACCTGCTCTCACACTGCCTGGCCGACGAGCTGGGACCGTCCGGCATCCGCGTCAACTGCGTCGCCCCCGGCTGGATCGCCAGCGACGTGCTGGAGGACTGGATGCGCACCCGAGCCGCCGCCGAAGGCGTCGCCTACGAGGACATCCTCGCCCGCGACACCGACGCCATGGCCCTGCGCCGCATCCCCACCGAAGAGGACATCGCCCAGGCCGTCCTGTACCTGGCCTCGGACCGGTCGCGTTCCACCACAGGCGCCACCATCGACGTCAACGGCGGCCAGCTCTTCACGTGAGCCGCCGGGCTCCGCCGCGAGGGCGAAGGCGAGGGGCGAAGGCGGACCAGTGCAAATCCACGGTCTACTTACGGCATATCCGTTTACTTTCGGCTCCTTGGTCAACAAGTCTCACGACCGGCCAGGAGGGCGATCTGTTGATCGAGGAAGATGGACACGCCGGTCGACCACAGTGCGCGCTCAGCATGGAGGCCGACCCCAGATCCGTCCCCACCGCGCGGCAGGTACTGCGGGCGGCGCTCGAAGGGTGGGGTGTTCCCCAGCTCGAGGAGGACGCGACCCTGGTCACCTCCGAGCTGGTGGACAACGCGGTGCGGCATTCCCGCACCCTCACGTTCGTGGTGAAGCCCCGGTCCGAGGGTCATGTCGAGCTGGAGGTGTGGGACGACAACCCCGAGCCCCCGGAGGAGCAGGACTCCGGCCCCGAATCCATCGGCGGGCGCGGCCTGATGATCGTCGGCGCGCTGGCGTCCGACTGGGGTTGGCGCCCCACCAACAACGGCAAGGTCGTCTGGGCCGTCGTCTGACCAGGCGGCGCGGCCCCTTCAGGTCACCCGAGTCCTACTGGTCGCCCGAGTCCTACGCCCAGGGGGCAGGGGCCGGGGGCTTGGGTGAGACGAACATGGCGGTGGCTTCCACCGTGGTCTTGGAGTCGGGAGTCCGGATCCAGCCGTCGGCCCAGGTCTTGCGGCCTTCCGTGCGGGTCACCCTGCCCTCCACGGTCAGGGGGACGTCCCAGGGGGTCGGGCGCCGGTAGCGCAGGTCGAGCGTGGCGGTCATCCCCGGGGTGCCGTTGACGGCCGCCGCCATGCCCAGAAGGTGGTCGAGGATCATGGCGGAGACGCCTCCGTGGACGTAGGACGGCGGGCCCTCGTACACGGCGCTCAGCGTGACCGTGGAGCGGACGGTGCCGTCCGGGTCGGCGGTGAACTCGACCGGCGGCGCGATCGGGTTGAGCGCTCCGGTCACCGGGCTGGCCGGCTGGTACGGCATGCCGTCCGGTCCGAGCACCGCGTCCGGCAGTCCGGGCCTGCGCGACGCGGACAGCCGCGCGGTGAGGGCTTCCAGCTCGGCCGAGACCGCCGCGAGCTCGGCAGGGGGAGCGTCGGTGAAAAGGACCGCCTCGGTCAGCTCGCGTACGCGGTCGGCCAGCGCGGAGAGGGCCGCCACCTGCGCGTCGCCCGTTCCAGCGAGAACCGCGCCGGTGTCCTGTTCGGCCATGCCACCTCCCGTTGATCGGCCGAACTGGATTCTAGATCGGGCGGGCACGTACCGGATCCGGCGGGGGCGTCAGGTCCAGACGACGGTCTCCAGATCCCCCAGGTCGGTGATCGCCACACGGTCTTCATCGGCCAGGGCACGCACGACCCGCGCGGCCTCGTCCAAGCCGGCCCAGCGGCCGTACGAGCAGCGCGCGCCCGTGTCGGGGGTCTCCAGCCAGAAGCGCGGGCCGTCGTCCCACATGCCCTGGACCACCCCGCCCGACCGGCCCTGGCAGGTGACGAAGTTGTCGTTGGACGGGACGAGTTCGTACAGCAGCCCCCGGAACGCCTCGAACGACATCGGTACGGGGTCGTCCTCCTGACGCCCGCGCGTGTAGTCGCAGTAGGTGACCTGGAGCGGGCCGTCCGAGGCGGGCACGTCGGGCGAGGCGGCCAGGTGGGCGTAACGGCGGCGCCGCCAGGTCAGGGGAAGGTGGATGCGGGAGGTGGCCGCGCCGTCCCACTCGGCGGTCAGGCCGCGCGCGCGGAGGGCGTCCATCACGCGGGCGCCGATCTCGGCGGGGTCGCCGTCGGGGCTGAACGCGCCGTAGGAGAGGAACAGCCCCTCGCCCCGCGCGGCGGCGTCCACGTCCTGGCGGTGGCAGAAGACGTACCCGCGGGCGTGCGGGACCGCCAGCCCGGCGATCTCGTTCATGCCGCAGGACTGGCAGCAGGTGAAGTCGGCGCGCGCCACGACACCGTCCAGGTCGAGGTCGCGGAAGGCGGCGAGGAGCCGCTCGGAGTCGAGCAGGTCGCCGTTCCAGCCGCGCTGCTCCTCCCGGTACGCGGCGAACGCGGCCCGTGCCGCCGCGTCGACGGCGTCCCGGTCCACCTCGCCTTCCAGCAGTTCGAGGGCGTCGGCGACGATGGTCTCGAAGTCGTCCTCGCCGCGTGCCAGCGCGACCAGGACATGCTCGCGGAGCAGGCTGTTCATCGATCCGTCGACCATGCCCGCAGTATCGCGGCCCGGTAGGCGAATCGCGAAACGGTTCCGTCGAAGACGGTGGTCAGAGGCTCAGCGGCTCGCCGCGGGCGAGGCGGACGAGCTCGTCCACCCCGAGGGACCTGCCGCGCCGCCAGTGCTCGGCGAACGGCCCGGCGCCCAGCGCCTCGCGCGTTCGGGCCTCCAGCTCGGCCAGGCCGTTGCCCGGTGTCAGGGCGCTGAGCCGCGGCACCTTCGCCGTGTCCTCGTGCCGGGACGCGGCGCCGAGCAGCAGCGCGCCCTCGGCGTACCGGTGCAGCCGCGTGTACGCCCAGGCGAGCAGCTCGTAGCAGTTGGTCAGCCCGGTCTGGTCGTCCATCTGCCGGAACCGCTCGACGCAGGCCCGCAGTTCCCTGACGCAGCCGTCGGCGTCGCCCAGGCGCATGCGGGCCACCGCCTTGACGTACCCCGCCCAGGAACGCAGCCAGCATTCGGTGGGGGCGTTCCGCAGGAGCCGCAGCGCCTCATCGCATTCGGCGAGCGCCGCGTCGTAATCCTCCAGCCCGACGTGCAGGTAGGCGTGCAGGACGTGCAGCAGGACCAGATCCCAGTTCAGGCCGTGCGCGACCAGGATCTGGCGGGCCTCGGTGAAGCAGCGGTGGGCCCGTTCGGCCTCGCCGAGGAACATGGCGGCGGTGCCCAGCGTGCGCAGGGTCCTCGCGTACCCCGGCATGTCGTCGTCGAGCTGCATGATCTGGGCCGCCTCGGCGAGCAGCGGCAGCGCCCCGGTCGAGTCGCCCTGGTTGGTGAGCAGGTACGCGCACTGCCACAGGGCCTCGGCCCGTTCCGGGACGGGCTCGGTCACCAGGGACAGGCCGCGTTCGAGCCAGTGCCGCGCCTCGGTGTAGCGGCCCCGGGACAGCCACGTCCCCCACAGCGTCGACGCCAGGCGCAGCCCCGCCGCCTCCTGGCCGGGCGTGCTGAGGCAGTACTCCAGAGCCGTGTGGATGTTGCCGCGTTCGGTGTCGACGCGGCGCGCCCAGTGGAGCTGGTCGTCGCTCAGCCAGGCCGCCGCGGCGCCCGTGGCCAGCCGCGCGACGCAGTCGTAGTGGCGGGCCATCAGGGGGCCGATGTCCTCGACGGCCTCCAGCCAGACGGCGCCGTACTCGCGGATCGTGTCCAGCATGTCGTACCGGGACGAGGACACCCGCTGCACGACCGACTTCTCCACCAGCCCGCTCAGGCACTCGGCGACGGCGTCCGGGCCGAGCCGCTCGTCGGCGCACACCTCGATCGCCATGGTGAGGTTGAACCCGCCGCTGAAGACCGCCAGCCGCGCCCACAGGAGGCGTTCCAGCGGGGCGCACAGCTCGTGGCTCCAGCCGACGGTGGTGCGCAGCGTCCGGTGGCGGATGTCCTCGTCGGCGGCGTCGTCGCCGGGGGCGCTCTCCAGCGTCCAGAACAGCCCGTCGACCTGGCGGACGAGGCGTTCCAGCGGGGTGCTGCGCAGTTGGGCGGCGGCCAGCTCGATCGCCAGCGGGATGCCGTCCAGGCGGTGGCACAGCAGCGCGACGTCGCGCAGGTTCTCGGGGCCGAGCGTGAACCCGGGGACGGCCTGGGCGGCCCGTTCCGCGAAGAGGGCGAGCGCGTCGCCGCCCGTGGACGCCTCGGGCTCGCCGCGCAGGGCGCCCGGTGCGGGCAGCGGCAGCGGCGGGACGTGCAGCACGAACTCCTCGCGCGTCCCGAGCGGCTGCCTGCCGGTGACCAGCACCCGCAGCTCCGGGCAGGACGCCACCAGGAACCGGACGAACGAGGCGCACGCGTCGACCAGGTGCTCGCAGGTGTCGAGGATCAGCAGGAACCGGCGGCCGCCCAGAGCACCGGCGACCCGTTCGGGCGTGGCGGCGGTCGTGCCGTCGTCCAGGCCGAGGGCGCCGACGACGGTGCCGGTCAGCAGCCGTTCCTCGCGGAGGCCGGACAGCTCCACGAAGCCGATCCCGTCCGGGAACCGCCCGTAGAGCTCGTGCGCGACCCGCAGGGCGAGGCGGCTCTTGCCCACACCGCCGGGACCGGTCAGCGTGACGAGCGGCGACCGTTCGAGGGCGGCGCGCACCGCCTTCAGTTCGTCGTCGCGCCCCACGAAGCCGGTCGGCTCCACGGGAAGCTCTCCCCGGGGCCCACCCAACCCTCTCGCCCTCCAGCCGTGCGTGCGTGCCTCGCGCGGCGTGCGGTCCGCGGCCGCGCGCCGCTGGTCACAGGCTCTCACGAAATCACGCCCTCAGGTGCGCTTGATCAACCGGGGACGCGACCGGACGCAGGTGATCCTCGCCTCCCCGCGCACTCGACCAAGCAAATGCTTGGTGTTACGGTTGGCCCCGCGGACCGGCGGAAAGGTGGAACACGGTGAGCGGAGACGGCGGCACGGGAACGACGACGATGCGGGCGGCGCTGCTGCGCGAGTTCGGCAAGCCCCTGGACGTGGCCGAGGTGGAGGTGCAGGACCCGCGCGCGGGCGAGGTGCTGGTCAAGGTGGCCGCCTCGGGCATCTGCGGCTCCGACATCAAGGCCATCGACGGCAAGAGCCCCGTCGTCACCCACCTGCCGTGCCTGCTCGGCCACGAGAGCGCCGGCGTGGTCGAGAAGACGGGCCCCGGCGTCACCACCGTCCGGCCCGGCGACCATGTCATCGTCGCGATGAACGGCCCGTGCGGGCACTGCCGCAACTGCGCGCGCGCCCGCCCCCACCTGTGCAGCGGCACCTCCCGGATGTCGGCGATCATGGGGCTCGCCGCCGACGGCACCACCCGCCTGTCGGCCGGGGACGAGACCGTCCGCCCCTTCATCGGCATCGGCTCGTTCGCCGAGAAGGTCGTGGTGGGCGAGGCGATGTGCGTCAAGGTCGGCGCGGATCTGCCGCTCGACCTGCTCGCCCTCACCGCCTGTGGCGTGGTCACCGGGGTCGGCGCGGTGCTCAACACCGCGCGGGTCGAGCCGGGCTCCAGCGTGCTGGTGGTCGGCTGCGGCGGCGTCGGGCTGAACGCCGTCCAGGGCGCGGTGCTGGCGGGCGCCACCACGATCATCGCCGCGGACGTGGTGGACGCCAAGCTGCGGCTGGCCGAGGAGTTCGGCGCCACCCACACGATCCTCGCCGACGACCTCCCCGCGCAGGTGAACGAGATCGTCCGCGGCGGGGTCGACTACGCCTTCGACGTCACCGGCGTCGCCGCGGTGCTGGCCAAGGCGTTCGCCGCCACCCAGCCCGGCGGGACGACCGTGATGGTCGGCAGCCCGTCCGCCGGCGAGGACCTGCGGATCCCGCCGGGGCAGCTCTTCGGCTCCAGGAGGCTGATGGGCACGCAGGGCGGCGACGCCACGCCCGCACGCGACCTGCCGATGCTGGCCGACCTGTACCGCCGCGGACGGCTGAACCTGGAAGGGCTGGTCAGCGAGCGCATTCCGCTGGACGCGGTGAACGAGGGCGTGGCCCGCGTCCGCTCCGGGGCGGTGGCCCGCTCGGTGATCGTGTTCGGCTGAACCCTGGCGGCCTGCCCGATTTCCGATAGGTTCCTTCGCGTGAGCGAACAACCATCCCCTCCGCCAGGTGACGACGGACTGCCGCCGCCCCACCCGACCCCCTACGGGCAGCCGCCATCCGCACCGCCCCCGCCGGGGTACGGTCAGGCGCCCCAGTACGGCCAGCAGGGGTACGGCCAGCAGGAGTACGGGCAGGCGCCCAACTACGGGCAGGCGGGCCAGGACCAGCCGCCACCCGGATACGGCGCGCCGGGCGGTCAGTCGTACGACCCGCGCTGGGGCTACGGCCCGCCCGGCGTACCCCAGGGCCCGGGAACGCAGGTCACCAGCGAGGAGACCACCTGGGCGCTGATGTCCTACATCGGGACCCTGCTCGTCAGCTTCATCGCGCCGCTGGTCGTCTACTTCGTGAAGAGGCGCGAGTCGGCGTTCGTCCGGTTCCACGCGGCCCAGTCGCTGAACTACATGCTCACGATCCTGATCCACGTGCTGGCGGTGCTGCTGGTCGCCGTGCCGCTGGCAATCGGGTTCGACCAGCCCGCGTTCCTCGCCCTGCTGGTGCCGGTCTACCTGGTGGACGGGCTCGGGCAGTGGGTGTTCCTCATCCTCGGGGCGGTCAAGGCCGGCAAGGGCCAGTACTACCGCTTCCCGACCTTCTTCTGCTTCCGCATGATCCGCTAGGCGGCGACCGGGTTAGGCGAGCCGGTCCGGGTAGGTCCGCGCGTACTCGTCCAGCACCGGAAGCACCTCGTCGCGCCCGCCCGCGGGCACGCGCAGGACGACCTCCTCGATGCCGAGCGAGTCGTAGTAGTCGAGCTTCTGCGGGTTCGGCACGGTGCCGAACGGGACGACCGGGACCATCTCCCGGCCCGCGGCGGCGCACGCCTCGCGCAGGGCGGGAAGCGCGTCCCGGATCCCCGCACCGCCGATCGGGATCCACCCGTCGCCGTACTCGGCGATGTGCGCGAACAGCGTCGGCCCCGGCGCGCCGCCGAGCAGTACCGGGATGCGCCCCTCGGGCTTGGGCCACGACCAGCACGGCTCGAACGCCACGAACTCGCCCTCGAAGGCCGCCTCGTCCTCCGTCCACAGCTCCCGCATGGCCAGGACGTGCTCGCGCACCATGGCGCGCCGCCGCCTCCACGGGACGCCGTGGTCGGCGGCCTCCTCCTCGTTCCACCCGTAGCCGATGCCGAGGACGAACCGGCCGCCCGCGAGCCGGTCCAGCGTCGCGATCGCCTTGGCGGTGACGATCGGGTCGCGCTGGGCGGGCAGCGCGATGCCCGTCCCGAGGCGGATCCGCTCGGTGACCACCGCGGCGGCGGCCAGCGCGACCAGCGGATCGGGCGTGCGGGCGTACTCGTCGGGCAGCGTCTCCACGCCGGTCGGCGGCGGGGTCTTCCGGGAGACCGGTATGTGGGTGTGCTCCGGGACGTAGAGCGAGACGAAGCCGCGTTCCTCGGCGGCGACCGCGAGCTCGTGCGCCGGCATCGTCCGGTCGGTCGTGAACAGCGTGACGCCCAGTCGCATCCCGCGACACCCCTTTCGTGCAGCGTGCCCGGCCCGCTCCGCAGCAGGCGGGACGCGACCACACTACCTTGAAACCAAGCGATTGCTCGGTAACGCCCCTTGATGTAGCGTGCGCTTGTTCGGAGCCTTCGCTTCGACGGCTCCACGCCGGCCACGGAGGAACGCCATGCCATTCGCCGAGCTCGGGGACGTGAAGATCTTCTACACCGACGACGGTCCTGGTGATGGTGACGGTGGGGTGCCCCTGCTGCTCGTCCATGGGTACGGGGCCGACTCCAACGACTGGGTCTTCCATATCCCCGAGCTGTCGGCCCGGCATCGGGTGATCGCGCCCGACCTGCGCGGGCACGGGTACTCCTCGGCGCCGGAGAGCGGCTACCGCCCCGGCGACTTCGCCGCCGACCTGGTGCGGCTGCTGGACCATCTCGGGATCGACCGGGTGAACGTGATCGGTCACTCCCTCGGCGGCCTGATCGCGAGCGCGCTGGCGGTCGAACACTCCGAACGGGTCAACGCGCTGGTGTGCGTCGACCCCGGCTACGGGCAGACCCCCGAGGTCGCCGCCGCGTTCCCCGCGATGCTCGAAGGGCTGCGCAGCGGCGACCCGTACACGACGGCGATCGCCAGCGACCAGTGGTGCTACACGCCCGCCTCTCCCCCGTGGCTGAGGGAGCTGCACCGGCGCAAGATCCTCGGTACGGCCCCCGCGGCGCTCGTGCAGGCGTTCGCCGGGATGTACGAGGGGGACGAGCAGTTCGGCATCCGCCCCGCCTCGGACGCCTACATCGCCCGCCGCGAGTGCCCGGTCCTGACGCTCTGGTCGGGCGTCCAGGCCGAGTCGGCGGCCTGGGAGCAGGGGCTGTTCAAGCATCCCGCGTCCCGGGCGCTGGTGTGGCCCGGCGGCGGACACCGGCTGCACGCGGAGCGGCCCGCCGAGTTCCTGCTGGTCGTCGGCACCTGGCTGGCGGAACTCGACACACCCGACAGCACGCTCGCCACCCCCGACGACAAGGAGCAGGACGCGTGAAGTTCGCCATCTTCCTCAACCCGCAGATCCCCGGGTCCGGCTACGCCTCGGAGGAGAACGCCAAGGCCAGAAGGCCCATCGGCCGGGACGTCGAGTCGTACCAGATGCTGCTGGACGAGGTCCGCGAAATCGCGGTGCACGCCGACCGGCTCGGCTTCGACGCGCTGATGATGACCGAGCACCACTTCCACTCCGAGGGCTTCGAGTTCTCGGTCAACCCGCTGATGTTCCTGACCGACCTGGCGGCCCGCACCGAGCGGATCCTGCTGGCGCCGCTGGGCATCGTCCTGCCGGCCTGGGACCCGATCCGCGCCGCCGAGGACGTGGCGCTGCTCGACCACTTCTCCAAGGGACGGCTGCGGCTGGGCGTCGCCCGCGGCTACCAGAACCGGTGGATGAACGTGCTGGGGCAGCGCTGGCACGCGGCGGCGGCGCGGTCGGACGGCTCGGCGTCCGACAACCGCAACTTCGACGTGTTCGGCGAGGTCCTCAAGATCATGAAGATGGCCTGGTCGCAGGACACGCTGCGCTACAAGAGCGACGTGCTCGACTACGAGGTGCCCGCGCCCTACAGCGGTATCGAGGGCTGGCCGGCGGCGGAGTGGACGCGCACGTTCGGCGCGCCCGGGGAGATCGACGACCAGGGCGTGATCCGGTCGGTGTCGGTGTGCCCGAAGCCCTACCAGAACCCGCACCCGGAGCTGTGGCAGCCGTTCACCGTGTCGGACCGGTCGGTGATCAAGGCGGCGCAGGAGGGCATCATGCCCTGGCTGTTCACCCCCAACCCCGACGACCACGCCGCGAAGGCCAAGCTCTACCAGGAGGAGAGCGCCCGCCAGGGCCGGCACTACAAGCTGGGCGAGCACACCGGCATCCTGAAGATCATCGGCATGGCGGACTCCCGCGAGGAGGCCCTGGCCACGTACGGCAAGGGCATGCAGAAGGACTTCAGCGCGTTCTTCGGCCCGTTCGGCTACCTGGAGGTGCTGCGCACCCAGGAGGACGAGAGCCACAAGCCCATCTCGCCCGAAAAGGGCAACTTCCAGCGCATGCACGAGGTCGAGATGGCGCTGCTGGGCACGCCGGACGACGTCAAGCGCGGCATCCAGCGGATGCTGGACCGGATGCCCGACCTGGAGTGGTTCGGCCTGTTCATGCAGGGCCAGCAGGGCGTGCTGCCGCTGGACACGGTCAAGCGCAACCTGGAGATCTTCGCCACCAAGGTCATCCCCGAGTTCCACGGCTGAGAGAGGCACGCGCATGGAGTTCTGGCTCAGCGCCGCGTTCGTCGACACCGGCGAGTACGTGGAGCTCGCGAAGGCCGCCGACCGGCTCGGCTTCTCGACGGTCGCGGTGTCGGACCACATCTTCTACGCCGACTACGAGGCCCGGTACCCGTACACCGAGTCGGGCGCGCCGCCGTACGACCCGGACACGCACTGGCCGGACGCGTGGGTGACGATCGGGGCGATGGCGGCGGTGACCGAACGGGTGCGGTTCGCCACCAACGTCTACATCGCCCCGGCCAGGGACCTGTTCACCAGCGCCAAGGCCATCTCGACCGCCGCCGCCCTGTCCGGCGACCGGGTGATCGCCGGGCTCGGCGCGGGCTGGTGCAAGGACGAGTTCCTTCAGACCGGGCAGGACTTCCACACCCGGGGCAGGCGGCTGGACGAGCTGATCCCGGCGCTGCGCGAGCTGTGGAAGGGCGGGATGGTCGAGCACCACGGCACGTACTACGACTACGGGCCGCTGAGGATTATGCCCGTTCCCGGCAAGCCCGTCCCGATCTTCATCGGCGGTGACAGCGACGCGGCGCTGCGCCGTACCGCCCGGCTCGGGGACGGCTGGGTCGGCAACCGCTTCTACAGCGAGGAGCAGTTGGAGGACCTGCTGGTGAGGATGGAGCGCTTCCTCGCCGAGGAGGGCCGCACGCTGGACGACGTGGACGTGATCGCCCCGCTCGCGATGCCGCCCAGCGCCGACCTCTACCGCAAATGGGAGGACCGGGGCGTGCGGGGCATGATGGCGATGCCCTGGTGGACGCCCACCCCCGAGATCAAGGCCGCCAACTCCGGCAACCCGCTCGGCCTGAAGATCGCCACGATGGAGCGGTACGCCGAGGAGATCATCGCCAAGATGTGAGCGGTCACCGGATCCGGGCGACCGCGCGGACCGGCGCGCCGTCCCCGTCCAGCCTGATCGGGAACAGCGACACCTCGATCGCCCGCCCTTCGGCCTGGGCCGCCAGCAGGCGGTCCAGGCCGGTCAGGTTCTCGGCGATCACCGCGTGCGCCCCGCACAGGACGCGGTGGACGTCCAGCGCGAGGCCGCCGGGGTCCTCCCGCGGCGGTGTGCGGTCCACGCTGAGCGCGTCGATCCCGACGGTGCGGACCCCCGCCGCGACGATCGCCTCGGCCAGCTCCACGGACGGGTAGGGATGCGCGAGGTACCCGTCCTCGCCCCAGTACCGCGACCAGCCCGTGGCGATCAGCAGGACCACGCCGGGCTCCAGCCCCTCGGGCAGCGCCGCCGGGCCGATGGCGGTACGCGGGGCGAGACCACGGGCGTCCAGCACGACGGCACGCCCCGTGAATTGCTCCAGCGGAAGCCGTTCGAGTCCGGGCAGCAGATCGTCGATGTGGTAGGGCGCGTCCACGTGTGTGCCCGACTGGGATCCCAGGTGGAGCCGCCGCACGTTCACCCCGGAGGCGGCGACGGTCAGCGCGGGCGTCACCACCACGGACGGGTCGCCCGGGTACACCGGCATGCCGGAGACGATCGGCACCGACAGGTCCACCAGCTCACCGGGCATGCCCGTCATTATCCCGCCGCCGGCAGGCGTGACACGGGCACCCGATAGCGTGAGGGCGTGCTGCCGCTTGTGACCGCCACCCGGTACGTGACGCCGCTGCGCGAGGGCGGGTCGCTGCCGGGGATCGTCGAGGCCGACGACCTCGGGACCTATGTGATGAAGTTCCACGGCGCCGGGCAGGGCCGCAAGGCCCTGATCGCCGAGGTGCTGGCCGGTGAGCTGGGACGGCGGCTCGGGTTCCGCGTGCCCGATCAGGTGATCATGGAGCTGGATCCGGTGATCGGGCGGCACGAGCCGGACCCGGACGTGCAGGACCTGCTCAAGGCCAGCGCCGGCTGGAACCTGGGCATCGACTTCCTGCCCGGCTCCCTGGGCTTCGACCCGCTCGGCTGGCGTCCCGATCCCGAGTTCGCGTCGCGGGTGCTGTGGTTCGACGCGTTCATCGGGAACGTCGACCGGAGCTGGCGCAACCCCAACATGCTGGTCTGGCACGGCGACGTGTGGCTGATCGACCACGGGGCGAGCCTGTACTTCCACCACGCCTGGGCCAACGCGGCGCGGCTGTTCTCCGGCCCGTACGACGTGGACGACCATGTGCTCACGCCGTGGGCGAAGAAGCTGGCCGACGCGGAGGCCGAGCTGCTCCCCAAGATCACCGAGGAGCTGCTGCGGGAGGTGGTGCGGCTCGTCCCGGACCGCTGGCTGGAGGGGGAATCCGGCTTCGACGGCCCCGACGCCGTGCGGGACGCCTACGCCGCCCTGCTGGCGGAACGGGCGAGCAAGCCCCGCGACTGGCTGCCCGAGCTGTCGCTCGGCGACAGGCGCCCGCCGCTGGGGGGCTCCGGCACCTCCGGGCGGCCCCGCGAGAACCGTCCCGACTGGCTGGAAGGTCCCGCATGACCGCCGCGCGGAAGGACCGGCACGTCTTCGAGTACGCGGCGCTGCGGGTGGTGCCCCGGGTGGAGCGGGGCGAGGCGATGAACGTGGGCGTCGTCGTCTACTGCCAGGCGCTGGACTTCCTGGGATGCCGGTCGCATATGGACGAGTCGCGGCTGCTGGCGCTCGATCCCGCGCTGGACCTGGACGGCGTGAGGTCCGCGCTGCGCGCGGTGGACGCGCTGTGCTGCGGAGGCGAACAGGCCGGGCAGGCGGCCGGGGAGTCGCAGGGCAGCCGGTTCCGCTGGCTGACCGCGCCGCGCAGCACGATCGTCCAGCCAGGGCCCGTCCATGCGGGCCTCACCGCGGACCCGAAGGCCGAACTGGACCGCCTGCTGGGCCTGCTCGTCACCTGAGCGTCAGCGGCAGGGTCAGAACAGCACCGACATGAACGTGTCGACCTCAGAGAAGCCGACGCGGCGGTAGGCGGCGCGCGCCCGCGTGTTGAAGTCGTTGACGTACAGGGACACCGTGGGCGCGATCGAGCTCAGCGCCTTCTCCACCAAGGCCGCCATACCGTGCACCGAAAGGCCGTGGCCGCGCAGGTCGGGCGGCACCCAGACCCCCTGCACCTGGCACGCGTACGGGGTCACGGCCCCCACCTCGGCCTTGAACATGACACGGCCGTCCTCGATGCGGGCGTAGGCGCGTCCCGCCCTGATGAGCTCGGCCACGCGCGCCCTGTAGAGGACGCCGCCATCCCCGGAATTCGGGGAGACGCCGACCTCCTCGGTGAACATCGCCACGCACGCGGGGTAGATGATGTCGAACTCGTCCATCCGCACCTGCCGCACCCGTTCGTCGGCCGCGACCGGTGGGACGGTGGACGTCGCCATCACCGGCTGGGAATGACGGATCACCCTGGGCGGCCCCCAGTAAGGGGCCAGCATTTCCCATAGCTCGCTCACGGCGTCGACGGCGCCGACTATGGACGAGCACCGCCTCCCCTGCGCTCGGGCACGTTCCGCGAACGCCCGCAGGGCATCGGACGTGGCGGCCACAGGGACGAGGTTCGCCCCCGAATAGCAGAGCGACGTCAGGTGACCGTCCCTCATGTAGCCCCACATCTGGGCGCCCAGCCGCCGTGGGTCCAGGCCCGCCGAATGGACCCGCGAGCTGACGAACACGTTGGAAACCGGGTCGGCGTCAAGAATGGCCAGGGCCTCGGCCCGGTGACGGTCGTCCAGGACCCGTACCGGCAAGGACCCCAGCATGCGCATGGCTACCGGCCCCCCTCACGGAGGAGCGACCTGGTGAAGGTCACCACTGTCAGCACCACATCATTAAGCCTATGACGTCCCCCTCCAGGACGTACCCGCAGGTTCCCATACCCGCTAGCGCGACTTCTTCGCGGCCTTGGGCCTGGGCGGAGCGCCCGCCGCGCAAACCGCATCCGGCCCTGGACGGGACTCGGGCAGCACGCCGTCCCGCAGGTACGCGATGACGGCCCTGTCGAGGCACTTGTCGCCCCTAACGGAGATGCCGTGGTTCCCGCTGCCGTCCTGGACGACCAGCCGCGAGGTCGGGAACAGGCGGTGGGTCTCCAACGCGCCCGAGTACGGCGTGGCCGCGTCCTCGGTGCTCTGGATCAGCAGCAGCGGGGGCGTCCGCAGGGTTCCCCCGATCCGAGGCGGCGGTCCCCCGGGCACGCCCCAGAACGCGCAGGGTGCGTTGTACCAGGCGTTGCCCCAGGTCTCGAAGCGGTACCCCGAGCGGTACAGGCGCCAGTTGTCCGCATGCCAGACACCCCACCGGCGCGGCCAGGCCGCGTCGCGGCACTGGACGGCGCTGTAGACGCTGTAGTTGTTGAGGTCCGCCCACCCGGGTGGACGGAACGCCTTCAGCAGGGGACGCGGGTCCTTCCTGACGGCGAACGCAGAGAGCGCGTGGGCATGGGACGGCCAAAGCTGGTCGGTGTAGCCGTCGGTGAGGACCATGTCGTCCAGTTCCGTCGGCCCCAGCTTGCCCTTCAGCGGCCTGGCCTTGAGCGCCGCCCTGACCCTCGCGTACGCGGACGCCACGGCCCCACCGGACCTGCCCAGCCCGTACGTCGCGTGGTGCCGGGCGATCCAGCGGTAGAAGGCATGGATGCGCTTCTCGAAGGCCACGTTCTGGTCAAGGTTGTTGGCGTACCAGACACCGCTGGGCCGCACCACGCTGTCGAGCACCATCCGCCGGACCCGCTCCGGGTAGGCCGTGGCGTACGCGGCACCCAGGTAGGTGCCGTACGAGTAACCGAAGTAGTTGATCCGCTTCTCCCCCAAGGCGAAGCGTATGGCCTCCAGGTCACGCACCCAGTCCCGCGTGCCCATGTGCGGCAGCACCTTGCCGTACTTGGCCATGCAGTCGTCCGCGTAGGCACGCGCCTTCATCACCCAGGCTTGCTCCTCCGCCGCGTTGGCGGGGATGGCGTCGGGCTTGGCGTGCCCGGGGTTCTGGTACTTGGGGTCGCACATCAAGGACGGCTTGCTCGCCCCCACGCCACGCGGGTCGTACCCGACCCAGTCGTAGCTCCCCGTAACATCCTTGGGCAGCATTTGCGTGAAGACCGCGGGCATGTCGCGTCCTTGGGCGCCTGGGCCGCCGCGGTTGAGCAGCACCACGCCCTGTGAACGAGGCGCGGTGTGCCTGGCCCGGGTCAGCGCCAGCGTCACCTGCTCGCCATCAGGCCGGGCGTAGTCGAGCGGCACCCGCAGCGTGCCGCACTCCAGCCCTTTAAGAGCCGACCCCGCGAGCGGGTCGTTCTTGGGACAGGGCTTCCAGTCGATCCCCTGCGCGAGAGGCGCCGCACCGGCGGCCCCCGGGAGCATGCCCAGGGCGGTGGTCAAGGTAAGCGCCCCTGCGGTCACAATCTTCGTTCGGACGTTCTGCACTCCGGTTTTCTACCGGGCACCCCCCGTCCCAGCTGCGCAACCGCATAAGCAGCGATTCCTGCTCACACGGCCCTCAACGTCGGCGAAACGCCGGAGGAACAAGCCACGGCGGGCCGCCGTATGCAGCGGCGCGGGCTGCGTACGGACGACCCGCCGTGGAGCGTGAGGACCGGCTACGGACGGCCGATGACGACGTCCTTACCCTTGCCCGGCCCAGCCGACCGCAGGGTGTTCGCGGTCGGGTCCGGGTCGTTCAAGGCCGGCACCGCATCGCAGGTAACGTCCGCGCCCTGCCCCGGCTTGCGCCGCGGCAGCGTCCCGTCGAACAGGTACGCGGCGACCTTGCCGTCCACGCAGGCGTTGCCGTTCAGCGTGTTCGCGTGCGTCTTGCCGCCCAGCTCGGCGAGCAGCGTCGCGGACGGGAACAGCTTGCGCATCTGCGGGCCGCCCGGGTACGGGGTGGCCGCGTCCAGCGTGCTCTGCACCAGCAGGATCGGCGGGGCCGCCTTGCGCTTGTCACCGATCGGGAACGCCTTGCCCGCGTCCGCGCCCCAGAAGTGGATCGGGGCGTTGAACCAGGTGTTGGACCAAGCGTTGAACCGAATGCCCTTCTTGTACTGGCGGGCCGCGTCGTTGTGCCAGGTCCTCCACTTCGGCGGCCACGGCGCGTCCACCGCCTGAACGGCGAGGTAGATGGCGAAGGAGTTGTCACCGCCGCCCTCGGCCACCCAGCCCAGCAGCGGGGCCGGGTCCTTCTTGGTGACCCACGCCGACAGGGCCTCGGCGAACGGGATGTAGAACCCCGTGTGGTACCCGGCGGTGAGCACGATGTCGTCCAGCTCGGACGGGCCGATCTTGCCGCCGATCGGGCTCTTCTCCGCCGCGGCGCGCACCTTGTAGTAGTTCGCCTCCACGGCCGCCTCGGTCCTGCCCAGCCCGTAGAGGGAGTGGTACTTGGCGATCCAGGCCCACCACAGCTTCATGTTGCGCTCGAACGCCTCGTTTTGGCGAAGCTGGGCCTCATACCAGACGTTGCGGGAGTCGACATTGCCGTCCCACACCATCCGCTTGACGTTCTTGGGGAACATCGAGGCGTAAGTGGCCCCAAGGTAGGTGCCGTAGGAGAAGCCGTAGTAACTGATCTGCGGGACGCCCAGGGCCTTGCGGATCGAGTCGAGGTCCCTGGCCGAGTTGGTGGTGCGCATGTGCGGCAACATCCACCCGTACTTCTTCGCGCACGCGTCCGCGTACCGCTTCGAACGGGCCAGCCAGGCCGCCTCTTCACGCGCGTTCGCGGGAACATAGTCCGGCCGCGTCGGGTCGCTGTAGTCCGGAATGCAGCTGATGGCGGGCTTGCTCGACTCCACGCCACGCGGATCGAAGCCGATGATGTCGTACCGAGCCGCGACCTCCGGCGGCAGCCACGAGGCCAGCCCACCGGACAGGTACAAGCCGCTCGCCCCCGGCCCGCCCGGGTTCCCGATCAGAACCCCCTGGTAATTGGCCTTGTCGGTGGCCTTCACCCGCGAAACCGCCAGCGAGATCTTCCGGCCGCCCGGCCTGCCGTAATCCAGCGGCACCTCGACCTGGCCGCACTCCGCGTCCTCCAGGTACTGGCCACCGGTCACATCGGTGGGACACTCACCCCACGCGATCTTCGCCGTCGCCGGCGCCACCTCCGCGGAGACGGCGGCACCCGTACCACCGATCCCCACGGCCACGGCCACCGCGACGAGTAGGAGCCTCTTCACAAACCTCTCCAGTCACCGGCACGGCACGCCATGCCACGAGCCGTCCAGGGGCCGCCGGACGCACGGGAGGACGGGAGCCGATCCGGTATGTGCGATAGATGCGAACGGAGGAGATTGTCGCGCTACATCCCCATTTGACGGCACCACCCACGATCAGTGGATGCACAATCGTTGCTGTGTTTATTGGCAAGCACGAGCTGCGCTCGTCGCTGGCGCTCCTCGCTTGTCGTGCTTGCGGCGATCGCTGCATCGCTCCGACTCGCCCAGGGGCTCGCTACGCGATCAGTTCCTCGCAAGCTCGGAACTGCCTTCGGTCGCGATCGTGTCGGTGGCGGCTGAAGAATGACCCCCTGTGGACGCGCGAACCTTGACCCCCTTCATCCTCTGGAGGGTGATCAAGGTGGAGGACTGGGCAGAGATCCGTCGGCTGTATCGGGCTGAGGGGATGCC